>NZ_CP031030.1:5817500-7117500 GCF_003711225.1 Runella sp. SP2
TTCACCCGCCCTCGTTGTTTGGGGTTGCAAAAGTCCCACTTTTTCCAACACACTCCAAATATTTTAACAACTATTTTTGAAAATATTTCACAATCACCTAACAACCAAACCATTACACCTACAAAAAAATACCCAGCTCCTCCCCAAAATATCGTAAAACGTGCTCACGCAAAACGTTTTCTTGGCTAATTAATGAGATACGAGGCAGTTTTTCGTTCAATTTCCAGTGTGGCCAACCATCTTTATCAAGTCCTTCGAGGGTATAAAAGCCCGATAAACTGAGAACTTTACAGGTAGCAATGTGCATTAAATCCTGTTTTTGCTCTTTTGTAAAGTGCAAAGGCCCCTTCCCCAGCTCTTGAACTCCTATTAGAAATAGGACGCTGTTCAAATCTTCTGGTCTTTTACCCACCATTGACTGGAGCGTATCCAACAGTTTTTCCCAATTTTTTTCGAGTTGTTCGTTTACCTCTATCATATCCTATATATATAAGCACTATTTAGAAAGTTCGTCCCAATACTCAACGGCACGACGTAGGTGTGGAATCACGATTGAACCGCCGATGAGTGTGGCGATTGAAAACACTTCTTGAATTTGTGGTTCGGTTACGCCCAATTCTTTGCATTTCCCTAAATGGTATTTTACACAATCGTCACACCGAAGAACCATCGAACACGCAAGCCCCAACATTTCTTTGGTTGCTTCATCAAGATGCCCTTCTGAATAACAATTTGTATCTAAATTGAAAAGGCGCTTAATAATAAGATTATCGGACGACATAATGCGGTCGTTCATTTTAGTCCGATAGCTATTGAAATCTTCTACAAGTGACATACGTATAAATAGTAAATGCTTTGGTCAATGATATGGTTAACAAAACTGAGGTTATGCCTATTTTGTTCCCTACCTTGACCAAAGCATTGATTCAACAATGAATTAATGGATGATTAATGAGCTGATAGTTCGCTCATTTTCTGTTTATGAACCGAAGTAATTTCTATCAAATCAGCGACTAACCCCGTCCAGCCCATCTGGTGGGATGCTCCTAGCCCATCTCCGTTATCTCCATTAAAGTATTCATAGAATAAGTACAAATCTTTGAAGTGTTCGTCTTCTTGGAACAACTTCGATGAAGTATAGACTGGGATATTGCCGTTTGCGTCTCTACGGAAAATATTAATCAGTCGCTCCGCTACGCACATAGCAGCTTCCCGAACAGTCATAACGTTGCCTGAATTGGTAGGATATTCAATCTCGTAGTCGTCGCCGTAGTAGTTATAGAACTTCAACAGTGAATCGACGATTAGGAAGTTAAGCGGGAACCAAATGGGGCCACGCCAGTTAGAGTTTCCACCGAAGATACTGCTTTCGGATTCGGCAGGCGTATATTTCACTCGAAGCACTTCCCCATTTACGTAAAACTCGTACGGATGTTTTTCGTGGAATTTTGACAAAGCACGGATACCATAGTCCGACAAAAATTCGGTTTCGTCAAACATTCGTTTGAGCAACATCTTCATTCGGTGACCGCGAAGCAAAGCTAATAAGTGTGATTCTCCTTTGCCTGGTTCGTGCCAACGAGACACCAACGACGCCAAATCGGGTCGATTGGTGAGTACCCATTCTACCCTTCTTTTAAAGTCAGGGAGCTTTTCGAGCAAATCGTCGTCCAAAATCTCGACGGCAAATAGCGGAATCAGACCGACCATAGACCGCACTTTCAACAACATACTTCTATTGTCAGGGGTATGGAGTACATCATAGTAAAATTGGTCTTCTTCGTCCCAAAGGCTAATTTTATCTCCCCCCAATGACTTCATGGCAGCAGCAATGTGCAAGAAGTGCTCAAAAAATTTCGATGCCATGTCTTGGTACGCAGGTCGTACCAACGAAATTTCACAGGCAATGCGAAGCATGTTCAATGTGTACATGGCCATCCAACCCGTTCCATCGGCTTGTTCCAAATACCCACCTGTTGGTAATTCTGCACTTCTATCAAATACCCCAATATTATCAAGCCCTAAGAAACCACCTGAGAAAACGTTGTTTCCTTCGGCATCTTTACGGTTGACCCACCATGTAAAGTTGAGCAGCAATTTATGGAAAACACGTTCAAGGAAGGCCACATCTCCCTGTCCGTTCATTTCACGGTCAATTTCATAGACTTTCCAAGTTGCCCACGCGTGTACAGGCGGGTTTACGTCCGAGAAGTTCCATTCGTAAGCAGGCAACTGACCATTGGGGTGCATGTAATACTCCCGAAGCACTACTGCCAGTTGTCGTTTGGCAAAATAAGGATCAAGTCGAGCCAAAGTAACGGTATGAAATGCCAAGTCCCAAGCTGCAAACCAAGGATACTCCCATTTATCGGGCATCGACAAAATATTGGCCGTGTACATGTGCTTCCACGTAAGGTTACGCGGATAGGCTCTTCCTTTGAACTCGAACGGCATCTTAGGATCACCTTTGAGCCATTCGTTTACATTATAATAAAAGAACTGTTTATTCCACAACATTCCCGCAAAGGCTTGACGCTGCACGGTACGAAGCTCAGGGTCAGTAACATTTTTTTGCAAGTCATCGTAAAACTCGTCGGCTTCGGCTTTGCGTTGTTCAAAAATTTCGTCGAAATCCTCAAACGCGTTCATCAAGTGGGTTTGATTTGAAAAACGAAGGCGAATTTCTACGCTTCCACCAGCAGGTACTATTTTTTTATAATGCCCCGCCGCTTTCGAACCAATTTGATTTCGATTGATAAATTGCTTTTTCCCCGTAACAATGTAATTATTGATACCATCTTTGGTATAAGGGATGGCATTCGGTTTTCCAAATATCTTTTCTGTATTGGTTTCGTTTTCACAGAAAATTAGCTCATCGGCTCCATCCAAATAAAACTTATACCGTCCCAGCAAGCGGTGGTTTACGTCAATTTGACGATTGGCAATACCATTCAGAATGGGTTTGTAATTGAACTGCTCGTATCCCCACGACCACGTGTTGCGAAACCAGAGTGTGGGCAAAATGGTCAATGGCGCTTCTTTGGTATAGCGGTTATGTGCCGTAATTTTTACCAACAAGTCGTTTTCATCCGCTTTGGCATACTCTATATATATATCAAAGTAGCGATTATCATTAAAAACGCCCGTATCCAAGATTTCATACTCGGGTTGAAGGCGGTTTCGTTTGCGGTTTTCCTCCGATAGTTTGGCATAGGGAAATGCTTGCTGCGGGTATTTGTACAGCAATTTCATGTAAGAGTGAGTCGGTGTACTGTCGAGATAATAGTACAATTCCTTCACATCTTCCCCGTGATTTCCTTCGGGTCCTGTTAGGCCAAACAAACGTTCTTTGATGATGGGGTCTTGGTGATTCCAAAACGCAAAAGCTAGGCAGATGTGCCCTTTATTATCCGAAATACCACCGATGCCATCTTCACCCCAACGATACGCATACGAACGAGAAAGTTCGTGTGAGATGAACCCCCACGAATCGCCCCAGTAACTATAATCTTCGCGAACAGTCCCCCATTGGCGTTCAGCTAAGTAAGGCCCCCATTTTTTCCAGCCTTTGTTGTCGGCACGCGCATGAATACGCTTTCTTTCAGCAGTATCTTTCATTGTGTATTAGAGTGGGTTATTACAAGGAATTACAAAAATAGCGGAATCAGCGATAGGTTTTTCTGCAATTTTGCATCAAATAAGCATTTATTCCCATCTTCAACTATCTTTTTTATGTATTTTTTGCGCTGGAAACTACTATTTATCTTTCTATGGGGCAATATTCCCTTGCTTTTTTCTCAAGTTTATTCTCCTACCTCTACCATCGCGCTGGTAGGAGCAATGGACGAAGAAATTGAATTACTTCAACGTTCATTGCAACATTCCAAGACAAAAATCATACACGGAATTCCGTTTTATACGGGGAAAATTGGAAAACAAAAGGTCGTTATTCTCAAAACAGGAATTGGAAAAGTAAATGCCTCGATGGCAGTGGCTTTTCTCCTTAATGAATTTCGTCCTAAACAGCTGATTTTTACGGGAATTGCGGGTGGTTTACATCCCGATTTGGAGGCAGGCGATATTGTCATTGGTAAACAAACCCTCCAATACGATTATGGCCAAGCGACCAACGACAGTACATTTACCCGAAGTACTCGCAACCCGATGACGAAACAACTCAATCCTTTGTATTTTTTGGCTGACTCTATGTTATTAACAACAGCTCAAGAAGTAGCCAAGCATACCAATTTTCAGCCATTGGGTACGACTCATCGTTCACCAAAAATTTTGACAGGAACGATTGTCACGGGCGATTTGCTCGTTACTTCTGAAAACAAAGCCAACGAACTGCGTCGAAAATTTGGGGCGGACGCCACCGAAATGGAAGGAGCAGCCGTGGCGCAAATTTGCTGGCAACAAAAAGTACCTTGTTTGGTTATCAGAAGCATGAGCGATAAAGCCGACAGCAAAGCGCGCGATAGCATCGAAAATTTTAAACAGGTGGCATCTTACAATTCAGCGCACCTTTTACTAAATTTATTGGGGAAACTTCCCTAAAAAGGTGCATTTTGTGACATCATTCATTCCCTAAATCAGGTCAATTATGACGAATCGTGAATTTCATCAACAGCTTTTAGACGAATTGAACCGTCGTTACGAAAAAGTAAAATTAGGCGGTGGACTTAAAAACATCGAAAAACACAAAGCAAAGGGAAAACTAACCGCCCGCGAGCGCATCGACTATATGGTGGACGACGCTAACGATTTTGTGGAAGTAGGCGCATTTGTAGGCGAAGGTATGTATCCCGAAGAAGGCGGCTGCCCATCGGGCGGTGTGGTGATTGGGATCGGGAAAGTATCGGGGCGGCAGTGCGTGATTGTGGCCAATGATGCGACGGTGAAGGCAGGCGCTTGGTTTCCGATTACAGCCAAAAAGAACTTACGGGCCCAAGAAATTGCCATTGAGAACCAACTTCCCATTATTTACCTCGTCGATAGTGCGGGGATTTACCTACCCCTTCAAGCCGATGTATTTGCTGATAAAGAGCACTTTGGAAGAATTTTCCGTAACAATGCCGTGATGTCGTCCATGGGCTTACTGCAAGTAGCGGCCATTATGGGAAGCTGCGTTGCAGGCGGGGCTTACTTGCCTATCATGTCGGACGAAGCGCTGATTGTGGAAGGGACGGGTTCGATATTTTTGGCAGGTCCTTACTTAGTCAAAGCGTCCATTGGTGAAGACGTAGATGCCGAAACCTTGGGTGGTGCCTCCACCCACTGTGAAATTTCGGGTGTTACCGACAATAAATACCCCGACGACCCTTCCTGTTTGGACGCTATCAAACGCATTTTTGACCGAATTGGCCATTCGCCTAAAGCTGGGTTTGACCGCATTGTACCCGCTCCACCCAAAAAAAATCCCGACGAAATTTTTGATTTGCTCCCCGCCGACCGCAACAAGCCCTACGATATGCGGGAAATCATTGAGCGAATTGTAGATAACTCCGAGTTTGAAGAATATAAACAATTGTACGGTCAGACTTTGCTCTGCGGTTATGCTCGAATTGACGGTTGGTCGGTAGGAATTGTGGCCAATCAGCGAAAAATGGTCAAAGCTAAAAAAGGAAGTGGAAGCGGTAACGAAATGCAAATGGGCGGCGTGATTTACTCCGACTCCGCCGACAAAGCTGCCCGTTTTATCATGAACTGTAACCAAAAGAAAATTCCGCTGGTGTTTCTGCACGATGTGACAGGTTTCATGGTAGGCAGTCGTTCGGAACAAGGCGGGATTATTAAAGACGGCGCTAAGATGGTCAATGCCGTAGCCAACTCGGTGGTGCCCAAGTTCACGTTTATCATCGGAAACTCTTACGGCGCGGGTAACTATGCCATGTGCGGCAAAGCCTACGACCCGCGTTTGATTTATGCGTGGCCAACGGCTCAATTGGCCGTTATGAGTGGGGCTTCGGCGGCCAAAACGCTGCTTCAAATTCAGGTGGCTACGCTTAAAGCCAAAGGTCAAACGATTGACCCCGAAGTTGAAAAAGAGCTTTTATCCGACATCACCAACCGTTACAACGAACAGCTTTCACCGTATTATGCGGCTGCACACTTGTGGACCGACGGTATCATTCATCCCTTAGACACGCGCCGCACCATTTCGGCAGGTATCGAAGCGGCCAACCATGCGCCTATTCAAAAGCCATTCAATGTAGGAGTGATTCAGACGTAATTAAACGCTTTATGAAAAATCTACCTCGACTGGTTGTATTATTCATACTACTCCTGTCCCACCAAGTGATGGGGCAGGAGTTTTCGCCTTATTTCGAAGGGCTTACCAAGCAATTACGTTTGAATAAGCCTAGATTGCCGCGAAACTCCTACCAAGTAAGGCTCTGGGTTAACCTTTCACTAGCTATTGGAGAGGCCGAAGAATTGTACATCATTACCCAAAAACGAAAAAAATTATCCCTCGAAAAACGTACTCTTTTTCACACCAAAGAAGGATTTCTACGTTCTACGGTTGATTTCAAAGTCAGTTTAAAAGAAACCACTTTTTTTAATGAACTGATTGCCAACGCTGTCTTATCAAGCCGCGACCAATCCATCGTTACAGATTCATTATACAATGTATATCGTTCTTTTAAACAAACGACTCGGGTTGAAATACAAGATGGCGAAGTACAAGTGATTTCTAATAAACCTCCAAAATTGACCATGTTGCTAGACGGAACTACGTATTATTTTGAGGTGATGGGAAATGATTTTTTCAGAAAGTATAAATTTCATTCACCCAAATCCTACGCAAAAATGTATCCTGAAATAGGAGAATTGAGTCGAAACGTAGATTTGGTTCGGCGTATTTACATCGCCTTCTCTGAAAATACGAAAGACATCAGCTATGTGTCCAGCTCAAGTAACCGTCATTTTGCCCGTTTTTAACGGTGAAACTACGCTCGCAAGGGCAGTAAAATCAATTCAGCAACAGACCTACCCACACTGGAAACTCCTCCTCCTCGACGATGGTTCGACGGACTCTACCCTGAAAATTGCACATTCATTTCAAGATTGTCGGATTACAATCATCAGTGATGGGCTTCACAAAGGCATCGTCGAGCGGCTTAATCAAGGGGTGAAGCTCGCCGATACACCCTACATTGCACGAATGGATGCCGACGATTTTTCCTTGCCCGAACGATTAGAACAACAAATCATTTTTTTGGAAAATACCCCCCAAGTTGACCTTGTAGGTACGGCAATTCACTTAGTTAGCCCCACTGGCGAAGTAATTGGAAAGCGTATATTTTCTACTTCACATTCGGGTATAGTTTCTAAACCTTGGCTCAAAACCATTTCAATCGCTCATCCCACTTGGTGTGGACGTACTGCATGGTTTAAAAAATGGCCTTATCAAGATTTTTCCAGAAATGAAGACCAAGAACTTCTCCTGAGAGCAGCTTCTTCGAGCACATACTCAAATCTCTCAACTCCTTTGCTAGAATATACCTTTAAAAATAATTTCTACCAAAATTTTCAAACTCGCTTTAGCTGGTTAATCGTTTTGGTAAAATACTATCTAAAAAGATGGCATTTTATTAAACTATTCTTAGGTATATCTGTATTTTTTGTTAAAATTTTTCTAGATTTTTTGCGAAAGCTCTTGCACTAATTACCTATTTTAAAGTCACCAAGGTTTTAAAAAGTGACTCATTATGAAGGTAATACACACATTTACTGTACCCATTTCGCTTTGTTTCTTAGAAAATCAATCGTCGTTTTGGAATATAAACCAATATAATCTGCACGTCCTTTCGTCAGAACACCGTGGGCTTTTGAAGGAGTTTGGTCAAAAGAATCATCTCACCACTTTTGCGATTCCTTTTACCCGCAACAAAGACATTCTCAATTCGCTCTCAAATATAAGAGTGCTTTACGCTTACTTCCGTAAGCATCGCCCTACCCTAGTTCACGGCAACACCCCCAAGGCCGCCTTTCTAAGCATGATGGCTGCGACGTTCGCCCGTGTGCCTGTTCGCGTGTATGAAATGCACGGGCTTCCACTCGAAACGGCCCGCTGGCCTTGGAAACTATTCTACTGGGGAATAGAAAAAATGACATGTGCGTTGGCTACCCACGTCATCGCGGTCAGTCCTTCCCTACGGCAAAGTGCCATCCAAAAACGTTTGATTTCTACGCAGAAAATTTCGGTTATGCACCACGGCAGTTGCAACGGCATAGATGCCAAACAGAAATTTAACCCTGCTTTTATCGACTTAGAAAAAGTAGAAAATTTACGAAAAAAGTGGAATCTCAATCCTGCTCAGCCCATCGTCGGATTTGTGGGTAGGCTCACGCCCGACAAAGGTATTCAAGAATTGTATGATGCTTGGCAATGGGTAAAGCAGGTCATTCCTGCCGCTAAACTTTTGATGGTGGGTGACTGTGACGACCGACAGCCTATTTCCCATCGGTTGCTTTCACAATTGAAACACGATACTTCGATTGTACACATCAATCACCAATCAGACATTGCTTCCGTGTATGCACTGATTGATTTTTTGGTATTGCCCAGTCACCGCGAAGGACTCGGGAACGTTGTCCTAGAAGCCGCTGCCATGGGCAAACCCGCAGTGGTGAGTAACGTCACGGGCTTGAAGGATGCCGTTGACGATAACCGAACAGGCACATTTTGCGCGCCCCGCTCAGCCCAAGACCTTGCAGCGAAAATAATTGCCTACCTCCAAAACCCGCAGCTCATCCACCAACATGGGCAAGCAGCCCAGCTCCGCGTCCGCAAATGGTTTGTTCCAGAAGACGTATGGCACGCAAAACTTATGCTTTATCGGCGTTTGGTAGCCGCTACCGAATCCGTAACTTTGCCGCATGTACCCACAATTTTTCAAACCGCTGATTGACAAAACCGTCGCTGGTATTTTACTACTCCTTACTTTACCTATTACGCTGTTGGTAAGTGGATTGTTGTATTTTTATAACGACGGAAAACCTTTCTTTTTTCAACTGCGGCCTGGACTTCATGGGCAGATTTTTAGGATTTGGAAGTTTAAAACCATGAACGACCGTAAGAATAAACAGGGAGAACTATTACCCGACCACGAGCGCCTGACAGCGGTAGGGAAATGGGTACGCAAAACTTCGCTAGATGAATTGCCTCAGCTTATCAATGTATTGAAGGGCGATATGTCGCTGGTTGGGCCTCGTCCGTTATTAGTGGAATACTTACCGTTGTACAATCTCCGTCAACAGCGCCGACATGAGGTCAAACCTGGGATTACGGGCTGGGCACAAATCAATGGGCGCAACGCGATTTCATGGCAGCAAAAATTTGAGTACGATGTTTGGTACGTAGAAAATCTTTCCTTCTTTCTCGACTTGAAGATTTTATGGCTAACGGCCATGAAAGTGGTTAAATCGGAAGGAATAAATGCTTCGCAGACAATGACAATGGAAAAATTTACGGGAAATAACTAACTCCAACGACTATGCTCTTATACGGTGCCAGTGGTCACGCCAAGGTAATCATCAGTTGTTTGCGGGCCCAAAATGTAGAAATCAACGCCATTTTTGATGATGATTTATCGAAAAACGAACTTTGGGGAATTCCTGTCGTTGGAAAGTATCGTGCCCAACAATCGCCGTCTCTTCCCCTCATTATTTCTATAGGCTACAATGCCATACGAAAAAAAGTAGCTTCAAGCATACAACATCGTTTTGGAAAAGTGGCTCATCCTACGGCTATCATTGACGAATCGGTGGTATGGGATGAAGGGACCGTTATTTTTCACAACACGGTAATTCAAGCCGACGCTTATATTGGTAAACACGTGATTGTCAACACCGCCGCCTCCATCGACCACGACTGTATTATTGGAGATTTTGTACACATTGCACCCAGAGCCACGCTGTGCGGCAACGTTCGGGTAGGAGAAGCGACGTTGATTGGCGCTGGGACAGTCGTCGCTCCTAACTTAACCATTGGCAAAAACTGTATGATTGCCGCAGGAAGTGTTATCACCAAAAACATTCCTGACAACGCCATTGTACGCGGCAATCCTGCTCGGGTTATCAAAATAAGTGCTTGATTACAAGTTAACTGTTATTTGTTAGCCGTTTGAGTGTGCCGAGGGATGCTCACACCCCGAGCTTTAGCTTAGTTCTTCTTAAAGATGTGGTATAAAAGCCGACGGACAATGTTGTTGACCCAACCTCCTGCCCGAATCCAAACAATTGTTTTTATTAAAAGGAGTCCAAACACAATAGCAAAGCCCCAATAACGGCTATCGAGCCATTCGTTGAGTAAAACGGCTAACATTATAAAAACAAAAATGCCCGTCAGAGAAACCAGCAACAACAAAACCACCAAATAGATGATTTGAATAACAATGTTTTCAATCTGCTCTTGGGCTTCGGTTTTGAATAAATCCAGGCGGGCTTCGAGGTATTTGTATAAATAATCCCGAATTTCTTCGATTTTTTCTATCATTCTGGGTAAGTATTTCAATACGATTAACAATTTTACGTAAAACTCTTTAGTCTTACAAAGCGTTTCACCAATGTCGTTCGTACCTTTGTATCCTTATTTATTGATACTCACATGACTGTAGTTCCTTATAAAGATAAAGACGCTTCTAAGCGTGAGCAAATTGCTGAAATGTTTGATAACGTATCGGCAAAATATGATTTTTTAAATCACTTCCTGAGTGCAGGAATTGATTTTTACTGGCGCAAACGTGCCATCAAACTTCTTCAACCCGAAAAACCTCAAACGATTTTGGACATTGCCACGGGCACGGGTGATTTTGCCATTGAAGCCCTCAAGCTAAATCCCACCAAAATCGTTGGGGTCGATATTTCGGAGGGGATGTTGGCGGTAGGCCGTGAGAAAATCAAAAAAATGGGCAAGGAAAACGTGATTGAACTTCGCAGTGGCGACTCGACCAATCTCATGCTCGAAACCAATTCGTTCGATGCGGTCATTGCCTCTTTTGGAGTCCGTAACTTTGAAAACCTATTAGCGGGCCTCACCGAAATGTGCCGGGTGACCAAACCAGGCGGAACTTGCGTTGTTTTGGAGTTTTCAAAACCGAAAACTTTCCCTTTCAAACAATTATACAACTTTTACTTTCGTTACATTTTACCAGTTATCGGACGAATGGTTTCCAAAGATGCCTCGGCCTACACCTATTTGCCCGAATCGGTACAGGCGTTTCCTGATGGAAACGCCTTTTTGAAAGTTTACGAACAGGCAGGTTTTAAAAACACGAAATGCATACCACTCACTTTCGGAATTTGCTCCATTTACGTTGGCAAAAAGTAATTGTTGGCGCGTTGCTCCTTGGGCAAGCAATCTTGTTTTCGGCAAACGCCCAAACGTCAAGCTATTACCGCAAACATTTAGAACACTACGACGATAAGCCCGTACATTACGGCTTTTTGTTTGCCCTGCCCGTCACCCGTTTTGGTATCGTGCATAGCAATACGTTTTTAACCCAAGATACCCTCAATCGCATTACGGCACCTGCCACGGCAGGTTTCCGCATGGGCTTTGTGGTAAATGGCTATCTCAATGATAGTTGGGATATTCGTACGACGCCTTCGGTATCGCTGTATGACCGCCAAGTTCGGTATGAATTTGCCAAGGGAAGTACCCGCAGTGAACTTCGTGAGGCTACGTGGATTGAAATCCCTGTCTTGTTCAAATACAAATCTCAACGTCGCATGAACACCCGCATGTACATGCTTGGGGGTATGACATTTGGTTTTGAAACCAACGTTCGGAAGCGTCTTCGCCAAGGTTCGGATTTTCTCAATACCCGTGGTTCAGATTTGACGGTGGACTACGGTTTCGGGCTTGAGCAATTCTTGGCCTACACAAAATTTTCCCCTGAAATTCGATTTTCGCACGGCATTGTTAACTTATTCCGTGCCAATGACCTCAATACCGTAAGTAACGGAATCCGTCGTTTGACTTCCCACTCCGTTACAATTTATTTGATGTTTGAATAAACCGATTGTTTTTTCAAACTTTGTATAAATGAATCCCAAATTGTTGGGCTATCCGCTATTTGACCAATAGCGGATAGTTTCTTTTATTCCAAATCATCAACTATCATGTCAGAAATTGCTCTTTTAGACGAAATCCCGTCTTTAGACTTATCCGATTTTACCTCGGGCAATCCTGAGCGCAAAGCCAAATTTGTTCAAGATTTAGGTTCTGCTTTTAATAATATTGGCTTTGTAGCCATTTCTAACCACGGCCTGACGGAAGACATTCGGGTAAAACTTTATGAAACTGTTCAGGCGTTTTTTAAACAACCAGACGAAGTCAAATACAAATACGAGTTTCTTGAACTCAACGGTCAGCGTGGCTACGTCAGCAAAGGGCGTGAAAAAGCGAAAGGGTTTAAAGTAGCTGATTTAAAGGAGTTTTATCACGTAGGCCAGCCTACTCCCGAAGGCGAAATGCCGTCCAATGTTTTCCCCGAAGAAGTACCTAACTTTGAAGAATACACAACCTTGGTTTTCAATACATTTGAAAATACAGGAAAAACCCTTCTTCGCGCCATTGCCCTGTATCTCGACTTGGAGGAAGATTATTTTGAAGACAAGGTACGTAACGGAGATAGCATTTTGCGGGCGTTGCATTATTTTCCACTTGACCCCGAGACTGTACCCGAGGGAGCCGTTCGGGCGGCGGCCCACGGCGACATCAACCTCATTACGTTGTTGATGGGTGCCAGTGCGGAAGGATTAGAAGTGCTCCGTCGCGATGGAGCTTGGATTGCTGCAACGCCTTCGCCCGACCAAATCATCATCAACGTAGGCGATATGCTCGACCGCCTCACCAACCACAAACTCAAGTCAACGATTCACCGCGTAGTCAATCCTCCACGTGAAAAGATGAATACGTCGCGGTACTCGATTCCGTTTTTTATGCACCCACGTGCCGAGATGAACTTGACTTGTTTGAGCAGTTGCGTTACGGCCGAACATCCCAAACTGTACGTTGACATGACCGCAGGTGAATTCCTAAACGAACGCCTCATCGAGCTTGGATTGAAAAAAGCATAATCATCCCCCTCCTCACTGCTTTTTCAGAAGGTAGTGAGGAGACTAAGCCCACCTACTCACTTGTCGGAATCAGTTTTACACTCACACGTTAGGCAAATTCGCTACCTCATCTTTCTCAAAGATGTTCTTATTCTTGCATTGACGTGTTTCGGAGGCCCACAAGTGCATTTGGTGATGTTTTTGGAGCGTTTTGTTCAAAAAAGACGCTACATTACCGAAGCAGAACTCCTTGAATTACAAGCACTTTGTCAAGTACTTCCTGGCCCTACTTCCACTCAAACCATCACAGCCTTGGGCTTTAAAATCGGAGGCCCTACCCTTGCTTATCTTACCGTGCTGATTTGGTCGTTGCCTGCCGTAATTGTGATGACGTTGGCAGCTTTAGGGATTTCTTACCTCCAGCAGCATCACATTTCATTATCGTTTATGCGTTTTGTAGAGCCAATGGCCATTGGTTTTCTAGCGTACGGCGGCTATTCAATTGGTTCCAAAGTCATTCATGATCAGCTTCATTGGATTATTTTGGGAATATCGGCGGTCGTATCGTACATTTTTCCCTCGCCCTACATGACCCCCATTGTCGTGATTTTAGGTGGCGTCATTACATCTTTTCAATACCAACGACTCCAAAAATTGGACAAAACGCCTATTCGCATCGAGTGGGCCAACTTTTTTCTTTGGCTTGGCGTACTCATTGCAGCTGCCCTTCTTGGGAAAATCACCAACTGGCTCCCGATTCGCTTATTTGAAAACTTTTACCGAAATGGTAGTTTGGTATTTGGCGGAGGGCAGGTACTTAACCCCATGCTTTACACTGAGTTTGTGGAGTTTAAACAATGGCTCTCAGAGCAAGAGTTTTTAACAGGTATGGCCTTGGCTCAGATTGTCCCTGGCCCTGTTTTCTCGATAGCGTCTTACATTGGCGCACTTTCCATGCGTAACGATGGCGTTTTTGGGCAGCTCGTTGGCGGTGCTGCCGCAAGTTTTGGAATTTTTCTCCCAGGCACGTTTTTAATTTTCTTTGTGTATCGTTTTTGGAATGAATTAAAAAAATACCGAGGCGTCAGGGCTTCGCTTGAAGGGCTCAATGCCGCCAGTGTTGGCCTAACCACCGCGGCAGTCATTCGGATGTTTATGGCGACTGCTACTTCTTCTACGGGTATTTTTAGTATTCTGCTCACAATTTGTTTACTTTACTTCACCAAAACGCCCCCTTATATGATTGTTTTTGGTGGCATTTTGCTGGGAATCCTGCTTTAAAAGCAGCTCTTTCCTTTCCGACAATCAGAAAAATCTACGTTCAACCAATAGTTTCTTTTTATTACATTTCTGTTTTTAGCAAACCATGAATAAACTTAAAACAACCCTGTGTGCATTGTTGGCAAGCTCGCTGGCATGGGCTGGGAATCCCTCCGACGAAGGAATGTGGCTTCCGCTTTTGATTGGAAAAAATGAAGCCCAAATGAAAAAACAAGGCTTTAAACTCTCCGCAAAAGAGATTTATAACGTCAACAATGCCAGTTTAAAAGATGCCATCGTTCGCATGGGTGGCGGTTTTTGTACGGGCGAAATCGTGTCTGACCAAGGTCTTTTGTTTACTAACCACCATTGCGGCTACGATGCCATCGCGACAAACTCTACCCCACAAGACAACATTCTCGACAACGGTTTTTGGGCAAAATCCTCCAACGAAGAACGCCCCATCAAAGACCTTTACATCGACATTTTGGTACGTATGGAGGATGTAACAGACAAAGTTCTCCCTCAATTGGCAGGTCTTAACGAAAAAGCCCGCGCTGCCAAAGTCAACCAATTGGGCAATGAGCTTTCTCAAAAAGCGACCGAAGGCACCAATTACAACGCTTCTGTACGCGAGTTTGCCAAAGGGAATGCCTATTATTTGTTTGTTTTTGAAAAATTCTCCGACATTCGTTTGGTAGGAACTCCTCCGCAAAGCATCGGAAAATACGGGGGTGATACCGATAACTGGGTTTGGCCTCGCCACACGGGCGATTTCTCGGTATTTCGTATTTATGCCAACAAAGACAACAAAGGAGCTGACTACTCCAAAGACAACGTTCCGTACCGTCCCAAAAAATTCTTACCTATTTCCCTGAAAGGCATTAAACCAGGGGATTTTGCGATGGTATTTGGGTTTCCAGGACGTACCAACCGCTACGAGACTTCTATGGGAATCAAATTGGCGATTGAAAAAGTGAACCCAGGCATTGTCAAAAATCGTGGAGTACGTTTGGAAGCATGGAAAGAAGAAATGGACAAAGACGTGGCAGTCAAACTTGCTCTTGCGTCTGAATATGCCAGCATTGCCAACTATTGGAAATATTTTATTGGTCAAACCGAGCAACTCGTTCACCTCAAAGTGTATGACCAAAAAGTAGCCCTCGAAAACCAATTTAAAGAATGGGCCAAAGGAAAAGCTGAGTACGAAAGTATTTTTGAGGAATGGCAAAAAGCCTACGCGGCCTACGAACCTTACTCGACTCACTCGGTGTATCTTTCTCAGGGAATTTTTGGGGCTCATTTGGTCAACATCGCCCTTCCAGCAGTGATGAGTGCCAATGGATTTAAAGAAGCTGCCACGACCAAAGCTGCTTCTGAGCGTTTAAAAACCGCAGGAGAGGCTTTCTTTAAGTCTTTTAATTTGCCTTCTGACCAGAAAATTGTCGCCCAAACACTCCTTGCTTTCTACAACGATATTCCGAAAGATCAACATCCTGCCATCGTTGCGGAGATTTTATCGAAATTTTCGGCAGGAACACCCGAGGAGTCGTTCAAAAAATTTGCCCAAGACCTTTATCTTACAAGCATTTTTACTGATAAAGGACGATTTACGCAGTTTTTGGAAAGCCCTGATTATGAAAAATTGACCAACGACTGGGCATTTAAGTATTTTTCTGATTTTCAGCGAAACTACGTCTCAAAATACGCAAAATACAACACTGATTTTCAGGAAGTTGACAAACGATTGGCGCGTACTTACATCAAAGGACTTGGCGAAATGAATCCAGCTTTGGTTCAATACCCTGATGCCAATAGCACTTTGCGCGTAAGCTACGGAAATGTGCAAGACTATGACCCACGCGACGGCGTTCACTACAAATACCGCACGACGATTTCGGGTATTATTGAAAAGTACAAGCCCAAAGACGACGAATTTGATTTACCACAGAAGTTTCTTGACCTGTACAAAGCCAAAGATTTTGGTCAATACACGGATAGCGACGGAGAAGTCAGTGTAGCTTTTATTACTAACAATGACATTACGGGTGGTAACTCGGGCAGCCCTGTGCTCAATGCCAAGGGTGAATTGATTGGTTTGGCTTTTGACGGCAACTGGGAAGCGATGTCGGGTGACATTGTCTTTGACCAAAAATTCAAACGTTGTATCAACGTTGACATCCGCTACGTGCTTTGGTGCATAGAGAAACTAGGCGGTTCTGATTTGGTAAAAGAGCTAAAAATTGTGAAGTAATGGCTGGTTGATAGTCAACGGTCGATAGTCCACAGTTTGTAGGTATAAATGCAATACCATCGACTGTTTACTATCGACCATGGCCTATCGACTAAACCCTATTTATCGCGGAAGAATATTGTAATCGGAACTCCCTCAAAATCAAAGTTTTCACGCATTCTATTCTCCAAATATCGGATATACGATTCTTTGATGTATTTAGGGTGGTTTGTGAAGAAAACAAAAGTTGGCGACGGCGTTGGCAATTGAATCATGTACTTGATTTTGATATGCTTACCACGGTGTGCTGGTGGCGGATAACGCTCAATCTCCGCTTGCATTACTTCATTCAATTTAGAAGTCGTGATTTTCTTCGTTTTGTTTTCGTACACCTCCATCACCTTTTCCATCACCTGGAAAATCCGCTGCTTTTCGTGAACCGACGCAAAAATGATGGGCATATAGTCCATTGGCGCCAATCGTTCAATCATCTCTTTACGGAGTTTGTCGGCGGTTTTTGAGTCTTTCTCCATCAAATCCCACTTATTGACCATCACCACAATGCCTTTTTTGGCTTTGTGAGCCATTCCAATAATATGGAGATCTTGGGCTTCTAAACCACGCGAAGCATCTAACATCACAAGCACAACGTCCGAATCCTCCATGGCCTTTACCGAACGCAGTGTTGAATAAAACTCAATGGCCTCTTTCACCCGTGATTTACGACGAATACCTGCCGTGTCAATCAAGATAAAATCTTTACCGTAGGCTTTATAACGCGTATTGACGGCATCACGGGTAGTTCCAGCAATGTCGGTCACAATGCTTCGCTCTTTGCCCGTTAAAACGTTCAAGAACGACGATTTTCCTACATTAGGGCGGCCTAGGATTGCAATTTTAGGGATGCCTGCGTCAGGATCCTCAATCCCTGCGTTTTTGAAATTTTTCACTACTTGGTCGAGCAAATCACCCGTACCAAAACCTGTTTGTGACGAAATTGCATAAGGCTCGCCCAGACCGAGTTCGTAAAATTCGGCAGCAGCCATTTCACGGTCACGGGTTTCAGCCTTGTTTACAACCAAATACACTGGTTTTTTTGACTTACGTACGACATTTGCAAACTCTTTGTCGAGGTCGGTGAGTCCTGTCATGCTATCGACCATAAACAAAATCACGTCGGCTTCGTCCATTGCGATTTCAACTTGTTCACGAATGGCACCTTCAAAGACATCTTCCGAACCCACTACGTATCCACCAGTATCGATCACTGTAAAATACTGTTCTGTCCAAAAGGAATTGCCGTAATGACGGTCGCGGGTCACCCCACTTTGGTCATCCATGATGGCTTGTCGTTGTTGAATCAACCTGTTAAACAGCGTTGATTTGCCCACGTTTGGGCGTCCTACTATTGCTACTATATTTGACATTGAAAAAAGTGTAAAATGTTGGTAATCGAGACTCGGGTCAAACTATACCCCCTTTCGCACATTCGCTTGAGATGTGCCTACAGCCCTTTTCCCTTAGTTATCGTATCCAAACTGTTTCAAGCGTTGAATTTTGTTTCGCCAGTCGGGTTCTACTTTTACGTATTGTTCTAAGAACACCTTTTTGCCAAAAAACTGTTCCATATCTTCCCGGGCTTGGGTTCCTATCTTTTTCAACATCGCGCCTTTATCGCCGATGATAATTCCTTTTTGACTTTGTCTTTCTACCAATATCACCGCCCGAATCACGATGATGTCTTTTTTCTCCTTAAACTCCTCAATCACAACCTCTGTACTGTATGGAACTTCTTTTTTGTAGTTCAAAAACACTTTTTCTCGAATGATTTCCGAGGCAAAAAAGCGCTCTGGCTTGTCGGTAAGCTCATCTTTTGGAAAATAAGGTGGATGTATCGGTAAATACTCCATGATGGCCGTGAAGAGCTTGTCTATCCCCTCTTGCTGCAAAGCCGATACCGTCACAATAGCCGCCGTAAATAGCTTTTCTTTCCAATATGCTATTTTTTCTTGAACTTGTTCTTCCGTGGCTAAGTCAATCTTATTGATGACTAAAATTAGGGCGCCTTCCGTTCTTGAAAGTTGTTCTAGTACTTCACTTTCGTCGTGTTTTTCAAAAATATCGGTGACAAACAAAACGATATCCGCATCTTCCAACGAACCTTTTACAAACTCCATCATTGATTCGTGTAGTTTGTATTGGGGCTTTATGATGCCTGGGGTATCTGAATAAACCAATTGAAATTCGGTTTCTTCGTGAACTCCATTCAAAATCCCCATGATGCGGTGGCGGGTCGTTTGCGCTTTTGACGTAATAATAGAAAGCTTTTCTCCGACCAAAACGTTCATTAGCGTCGATTTTCCTACATTAGGTTTTCCTACAATACTAATAAACCCCGCCCGATGATTGGGATTGTTATACACCTCTTTATCTTCAATTGTCATTGTTTTCGTATTAATACACCTAGCCCCTCTGGCACATGTAGAGGGGCTAGGTGTCGATAAAAAAAAATATTTTTTGCAAAGATAGTTGTTTTTTTGAAAATAGCTCTTACCTTTGCAGTCCCATTATATCGCGGGATAGAGCAGTTGGTAGCTCGTCGGGCTCATAACCCGGAGGTCACAGGTTCGAGTCCTGTTCCCGCTACAAGCAAAAGGCGTAACAAGTTGAAAAACAACGAGTTACGCCTTTTCAATTTTACAGCGTAGGCATTAGCGTAGGCATACAAAGAAAAACGACTACGCACAGAAAAAAATACCCCTCACTCAACCACCGTTTAAACAGCCTCTTTTATTTAAACACCATTTAAACACCCCCCCTAAATAGTGGGCTTAGAAACTGGAACGCCTTTAGACCTTTCAAAAAAATCATTCAACCATTTACAGGCAAACCAAACCGTAGCACGGTCGCGACAATTTGAACCGTCCGTAAGTTCCGAACTTACCCAACACTCGAACATTTCCCAAATTGCTTTTTGATATTCCTCAGCCTCCGTTTGTACTAACAATTCCTTTGCAGCCTCTAAAATTAGACGGTCGTTATCGGTAAACACTACGGGCGCGCTCATACTCCCCCCCTCCTTTCTGACCGTAGCGGCCTTTATGGCATCGGTAGCGGCAAACATTGCATCAGCCTGAAACACCTGCATAGCATTTGCCAAATAGCGTAAATACGTAATGCTTGTTTTAGGGTCAAATTCACCCTCGGCATAACGAACCGTTTGAAGTGTGTAATCGTAGGCATTAAATAGGGCAGCGTTTAGGCATAACCACCCCTCAAATGTACCCTCATTGGGGATTCTTATCACCAAGTCCCCGTTGTCGAATGTAACCATAAGTCTGTAATTTTAGGAAGTAAATAAAAAATGCCCGTCTAAGGTGTCCTAACGCTTACAGAAGCGTTTGGGGGCTTTCGCATAGGGGTACGCCAAAGGGTACACCAACCCACACCATCACGGGCAAAATGTTGATTTCGTAGCATTATCTGTAATTTTTAGGAAGTCAAAGGTTCAAAAAATGCGTAGAATTTTGCAATAGTTTTGAACATCTTTTTTTATTGACCCTAAAAACCCACGTTTTGCCCGTTTAAATGCCATAAAAAGCCCCCAAAAGGCGCAAAACACCGAACGGGCGCAAAAGTCCCCAAAAACACCAATAAAGCCAACAAAGACTTATTAAACGGGAACTAAAGCCCCCTTTGTTCATGTTTCACTAACGCCCAAGGACGCTGTCTTTAGGCTCCGAACCAAAAGCACCGTTGAGAAATCGCGGTGCTTTTGGCGTTTAAAGGCTGAGGAACAAAGTATAAGACAATTTTGTTACCATCATTGCCAGACCTGAGCGGTCAGGCTCACACGGGTTCGGCTCAGGCTTCACCCGTACAAAAAAAGGGTTTGTGCACGGGGCGCTCTGCGGGAGTACTCCACCGACTTGTAAAACTTTCCAACGAGTTCTTACATTTTAGCAAACCACTATAAACGGCACTTTGAGCAATCAGAGTGCCGTTTATGTTTTCAACACGCTGAGGCTAAAACCATCAATCGGCCAGGAACCACCAGGTGCCCGCGCTGAGGCCAAAACTGAAAGCCTGGTACCAACACTTGCCAGGAATGACCAGGCACCCATACGCTGAGGCTAAAACCATCAATCGACCAGGAACCACCAGGTGCCCACGCTGAGGCCAAAACTGAAAGCCTGGTACCAACACTTGCCAGGAATGACCAGGTGCCCATACGCTGAGGCTAAAACCATCAATCGGCCAGGAACCACCAGGTGCCCGTGCTGAGGCCAAAACTGAAAGCCTGGTACAAACACTTGCCAGGAATGACCAGGTGCCCATACGCTGAGGCTAAAACCATCAATCGACCAGGAACCACCAGGTGCCCGCGCTGAGGCCAAAACTGAAAGCCTGGTACCAACACTTGCCAGGAATGACCAGGTGCCCATACGCTGAGGCTAAAACCATCAATCGGCCAGGAACCACCAGGTGCCCGTGCTGAGGCCAAAACTGAAAGCCTGGTACAAACACTTGCCAGGAATGACCAGGTGCCCATACGCTGAGGCTAAAACCATCAATCGACCAGGAACCACCAGGTGCCCGCGCTGAGGCCAAAACTGAAAGCCTGGTACCAACACTTGCCAGGAATGACCAGGCACCCATACGCTGAGGCTAAAACCATCAATCGACCAGGAACCACCAGGTGCCCACGCTGAGGCCAAAACTGAAAGCCTGGTACCAACACTTGCCAGGAATGACCAGGTGCCCATACGCTGAGGCTAAAACCATCAATCGGCCAGGAACCACCAGGTGCCCGCGCTGAGGCCAAAACTGAAAGCCTGGTACCAACACTTGCCAGGAATGACCAGGTGCCCATACGCTGAGGCTAAAACCATCAATCGGCCAGGAACCACCAGGTGCCCGCGCTGAGGCCAAAACTGAAAGCCTGGTACCAACACTTGCCAGGAATGACCAGGCACCCATACGCTGAGGCTAAAACCATCAATCGACCAGGAACCACCAGGTGCCCACGCTGAGGCCAAAACTGAAAGCCTGGTACCAACACTTGCCAGGAATGACCAGGTGCCCATACGCTGAGGCTAAAACCATCAATCGGCCAGGAACCACCAGGTGCCCGTGCTGAGGCCAAAACTGAAAGCCTGGTACAAACACTTGCCAGGAATGACCAGGTGCCCATACGCTGAGGCTAAAACCATCAATCGACCAGGAACCACCAGGTGCCCGCGCTGAGGCCAAAACTGAAAGCCTGGTACCAACACTTGCCAGGAATGACCAGGTGCCCATACGCTGAGGCTAAAACCATCAATCGGCCAGGAACCACCAGGTGCCCGTGCTGAGGCCAAAACTGAAAGCCTGGTACAAACACTTGCCAGGAATGACCAGGTGCCCATACGCTGAGGCTAAAACCATCAATCGACCAGGAACCACCAGGTGCCCGCGCTGAGGCCAAAACTGAAAGCCTGGTACCAACACTTGCCAGGAATGACCAGGCACCCATACGCTGAGGCTAAAACCATCAATCGACCAGGAACCACCAGGTGCCCACGCTGAGGCCAAAACTGAAAGCCTGGTACCAACACTTGCCAGGAATGACCAGGTGCCCATACGCTGAGGCTAAAACCATCAATCGGCCAGGAACCACCAGGTGCCCGCGCTGAGGCCAAAACTGAAAGCCTGGTACCAACACTTGCCAGGAATGACCAGGTGCCCATACGCTGAGGCTAAAACCATCAATCGGCCAGGAACCACCAGGTGCCCGCGCTGAGGCCAAAACTGAAAGCCTGGTACCAACACTTGCCAGGAATGACCAGGTGCCCATACGCTGAGGCTAAAACTGAAAAAAAAGGCACTCCGTGTAAAACAGAGTGCCAAAGCCTAACCCAAATACCACCTAAACACCTTACTAACGCCTGCGGGTGACTACGCCCCCCACGCCCCCCGTGCCTCAACCCCAACAGCCGAACCCGCACACACCCACACACGGCCAAAGGTTCAACTATTGGCGTCGAGGTCTAACCCTCCTTTCTCAAATTGTGATACCCGCCCCTAGTCCAAATAATAGCCTCAATGGTAACTTTAGAGTAAAAAAACTCTTTTGCCAATTGCTCATAAATTACGTCATCCCTCAAACCTTGCTTATACAATTTGAGGTACTTTTCTTTTACTGCTTTGTGCCTAGCTTCTACGTGTTCTTTCATTGAAGTTGAATGTTTAAAGTGATGAAAAAAAAGAAATAACCAAGGGAAGGAAACGGGACGAACCACGCCCATTTTGCCGCGCAATTCCAACGCCTTTTTAAAAAAGTCTCAAAAATCCCGTTTTAGCACCTAACAAAACGCTATCAATTTGCCTATAATAGCCCCTCTTTTGCCTTATATCGCTTCATATAATTAAAAACAGTCCCTTTACTTACTTGCAACATTTGGGCGATTTCTGCGTAAGTTTTACCCCCTTCGTGGAGGTCATACGCTTTTGCCTCAACATTTTTGCCCGTTGTCTGTTCTTTCCATTCTCCAAGCTGCATATATCTCTCAATTGTTCTCGTTGAAAGGTCTAGCAGCTTTCCTATTTCTTGACAATTCAACCCCATGACGTAATAACGAAACGCCCGTTCCTGAGGCGTTACTTGTTTCGTGCTTTTGCTTTTCATGCGTATTGTTTTAAAAAGTTCAACCAAAATTTATACTTCTTTAAAAATTGGCGTGTCGGCTTTTTATGTACGCAAGTGTGCGTATTTTTTTGCATTGTTTTTGCTTCGTTTTTAACACACCCCCACATTCCAATATTTAGCCCCTGACACCCGTTTTTTAGTCAAATCACTACCTTTTTTATTGATTTTCACCCCATGAAATAGGGAATTTCACCCCCTTTGTTCTTGTTTGCGTATTTTATTGATACACTTTTAAACACAGTCCAAAAAAGGTTTAATTTTACCCTAATAAATACCCATTTTATCACTGATTATCAGACACTTATTAAGTATTGAACAGGTTTGAACAACTAAGAGGCACATTGCTCCCCCAAATTACTATTTGTCAACCCCTGTAACAGTTCTTTAGCAGTCGAACCCGCCAAAGTTCCGGGTGTTTCCTTCAATAGTTCAACCCTCACCACCCTATCCAACCACTCCCGCGAAACCGCTATTTCAGAAGAATGAAGCACGTCCGAAAATTGCTCCCCTTCATTGTTGGCCGCGTGGTATGTAATCCTGACATACATATCTTTCTCTTTGGCTCTCATTACTTGCAATCGTTTTGTTTTTCGTTGGTTGCTATCCTTATTTCTACATTTTTTCGCCCCTACTCCTTTGTACTTTTCCGCGCAAAAGCGGCTTTTCTTTCGTTGGTGCGAAATATCCGAACCACACGAACAACACACCCGCGTTTCTACTTCCTTCGGAGGTATCATTTTTGTTTGTTCGTCGCAAAGGGTAAAACCCATGTTTTCACCCATACATTCAAGCGGTGAAAACATGGGTTTTTCAACTGCTTCTTTTGGCTCAAAAATCGGTGAAAACGTGGGTATTTTTTCCGCTTCCGAATCTCCGTTTTTAAGCCTTTCCCATTCTTCAAAAACCCGTTTTTTTAAGTCTGCGTAAACGTTAAAAGCGTTGCATTTTTCCAATATTCTTTTAACCTGTTCTCGCTTACTTCTCCGTTGCTCAAAACCAAGTCCCGCCCATCTTTCGGGCTGTCTGAATGTTTCCAAAACCAACCTTTCGCGCTGATTTAGAAAATTCAATTCTGCGTAAGGGTCTATAAAAACCGTATGTTTTAACGCATCAAAAAGAACCTCAATCAATGCGTAAACCTTGCCCGTGTTAAGCAAATCCGCCAACGTTTCGAGTCCGTAAGCGTCAAGAAATCTCATTTTCAAAACCTTTACTTCTAGTCTCAAAATCGGCTTTTCAATTCCGCTCTCATTCCCTTTATGGTAAATTTTAACCTCATATTCTCCACGGCTACACATTTTACCATTTATACGACTTCGTGGAGGCCATGAATAAGCCTTATCCTTATGAACAATCGCGGATTTTATCACCCTAACAACCTGACTATTAGACGAGTATTCCAAATTTACACCAATTTCCAAGCCGTGTAAATATGCCTTTGAAGGGTCAATACAAAAGCGTTTTTGCATTTCAGCCACTACGTTACGTATGTCGGTAAACGTGAACCTGTCATAATTATACAAACCATCGTTTTTGTACTTATGAATAGAACCATCTACCCAACACCTAACGCCCCCACTTTTTGACGGTGATACGCTGAAAGTCAAGCCTTTATATTTGGCCTTTCGTGGCTTTTCCAGTATTTCCCCCGTACTCTCCATGACCTCCAACGGAAACCCATCGACCCCCAAAAGTTCGGGCGATTCAAACCATTTTTTAGGGTCTAGGGCATGACAAACTATATTGATACCGTCGAGCATCAGCCAACAAAATAAATACCTGATTTTTAAGACATTAAAGCCTTTCTCTATGAAGAAACGAGAAAGAAACAACTACCAACACAAGACCAAACCGCCCTAATGTTTTTTCTTTGGCACTACCTTATCTTCTACCAAAGCGTAACAATCAAAAAGCGTCCCCAATGCCTCACTTAAATGCTCCTCAATAGCATTTAAAACATCCAAACTTATCACGTCTAACCCATGAAAGAGCAATAAAGCCATAGATTTAGCAATCAATAGCGAACCATCAGCCAACGACAAACAAACCTTTTGAGGTACTGTAGGATAGTCAACCATTCCCACGGGATAAGCGTCAAACGCTTCTATCAAAGGCTTTAAATCCCTTAGTATCGGCCTTTTCTTGGCCAAAATGTACCCTTGTAAAATTTGCCTTACAGTTTCCAACTCATCAAGCACTTTTTCAAAAGCATCTATTTTGCTTTGAATTAGTGCGTACTTGTGAGCATGGGCATAGTTTGGAGAATGAGAAAACGGAGTCATTGACGCACCCCCTTCCCTGTAGCTTTGGCCGCGTCCAAAACCTCGCTTTTAAGATAGCGTACTTTGTTCCCAATGTGACGGGGGAAAAGAATACCTATCTCTTTTTTACTCCATTGCCAAACTGTCACCTTTGAAATTTTCAAAAGTGCAGCAACTTCATCACGGGTTAGGTATTCATCAGAAGAAGCGGGAGGGGCTACACGGTCATATAATTTATGTATAGCATCTTTCAAGTTCGCAAACTCTGAAAGGATTGTTTCAGCGTCTAAGTGCTGAATTTGTGTACTAACAATTTGCTTTTGCATTGAGCGTATTTTTTTGTTTACACCGCAAAACAAAGCAAAACAAACTATCTCAAACGGGGCGCAATGGTGCGCACTGTATTTTTCAAATATTTATTATGAAAATTCTATTAATTCAGGTATTCTAAACCTATCCCTATTAGCTTCACTTAATCCTTTTTCATTGTCAGGACTAAGCGCCTGTCGTAAATTTTGCTCACTACCAAGTTCGCCATCAAATGTAGATTTTAACAATTTGGCAAAGGCTGTATAATTAATTTCACCATTGCGCTGACGGGGCGGCTTAATATACCCCTTTACCGCTAATTCGCTCATTAAATGAGCTAATAACGAAGGTGTAGCAATCCACTCTAATTTTTGATTTTTAGCGGGAACATCCTGATACTCTGCATATAACCGTTTGATATATTGGTAAAAATCATAACGCCCCAAATCTTCTGCCAAGTCGCTAATTACCCTTAATCTATCATCTACTTTTGTATCAAGATTATAGGCAATTGGCATCATTATACTTGATTCGTAACTACGCTTAAAATGATACTCAAAATCCGTATCCAAATACTCACTTAATAGCTGTAATTGGTCTAAGCTTTTATCAAAGTCGTTATTCAAATCCCTCAATTGCCGCCCAAACTCCTCTTTTCTCAACTGATTAATTAGACTTACTTCATCATCATTTGGCAAAAAAGGGCTACAACCAACATAATGACCATCAAAACGCCCTTTATCATTTCTAAGCTCCAATAGAACATCAAAATATTTTGCTACTTTAATTTCAGGACTTTTCATATCAAAATTTAATTTGGATTAATAACTAAACACTTTATTTACTGACCTCGAAAAGTCGTTTTTGTTTCCCTTCCCATGCAGCGGCTATAATTTGGGCGTGTTCCTCCTCCGATAGTTTGATATAAGACAAAAACGCCTTTTCCGTTCGATGCCCCGTTATTTTCATAATGGTTATAGTAGGTATATCCATTTTGTAAGCGTTTGTAGCAAATGACCGTCTAGCCGTGTGAGTGCTGACCAATTCCCATTTTTCAAAAGTCTGTGTAATTCTTACCCCCGCTTTAGTGATTGATTTATGCACTAATTCATCCATACCCGAAAGCCTACATAGTTCTTTCAAGTAATCATTCATTTTTTGATTAGAAATGGCACGGGGTAAATTGCCGTCATATCTCCCTAATATAGCCTTAACTATTGGATGGCATGGTATTACTACCTTTCCGCCTGTTTTTGCTTGTTCTAGCCTAATTACACCCTCTTTTACGTGTTCGGGGCGTACATTGGTTAAGTCAGAAAACCGTAAACCAGTCCAACAGCCCACTAAGAACAAATCACGTACACGTTCTAAGCGAACATTTTTAGATAGGTCAAATTCATAAAGCGCCTGTAACTCTGCTTCTGTCAAGTAAATACTATCGGCACTTTCTTTGACTACTTTAAACCGCCTACTTTTATAATCAGCCTTTACATTAATTCCTTTAGCCGTCGCCTCATTGAGAAACGTTTTTAAAGTCTGTATGTACTTGCCTACGTTGTTAGCTGCAAATTTTTTACGGTTGGTTAGATACTCCGTAAAATCCCCGTAGAAATCCAAGTCCATTGAATCAAAATCAATTTTTCTTGAATACCCTTTACCAAATTCTTGCAGCACATCAAAAACCGTTTTATACTTCTGTATAGTCCTATACTCAATTTTTTTGCCGCTTGATGGGTTGACCCGTTCGGGAGACTTTTCTATAAATTCTCGAATGAAAGCAAATAAAGGCGACTCAGTAGGCACAACGGGTACAGGTACAGGAGTTAGAAAAGCCTCAATTTTTTGCCTAAATGTATCTTTGGTTAAAGTTAGTTCACTCCGTAACTCCTCTATTATCCCCAATGCCTCTACCTCAATTTTATGCAATCGGTCATTTATTTTTCTAGCATTGGGAAAATCACTAACCAACCTCACTTTATTATTTCCCCACCATTTAGACAAAACAAACTGACCCGTATTAATCCGAACCCGTTGTTTATCAAAACAAGCTACCAAATAAATAGGGCGTGGCGAATCTAGTTCAGGGCGTATTACTTCAAATTTTATGCCTGTCCTTTCGTTGCGAACTCTTTTCAATTTTGCCATTTTCTACAAAATATTTAGACGTTCACAAACATACCATTTTTACCGACACCAAACAATTATCGTAGGCATTAACGTAGGCATAACTATTTATTTTATTTGAATCTAGCTTAATTTAACTTAATCAACAAATAGTCAAAAACAAAGCTAAAAGCATTAAAAACAACACTTTATGGGCTTTTTCAGAAAGACAACAAGGAAACAAAATTAAAAAGGTTAGAGTCCTGTTCCCGCTACAAAGTAAAAGTGCAACAAGTTGGTCATCAATCTGTTGCACTTTTTTGTTTTTCTACAATGGACAGCTTAGAGGACGTTATGGCAACGTCTGTGCACCGTATGTTTTTTCTTCCAATGTTTTACGGCTACCTCCTACTCCTTTTTTTACCGTAATCACATACAAATTATCATAATCCGACGATTCTATTTTTGCTTTTGTTGGTGTTACACCAAATCCCTTGACGATTTCTAACACCGTGTCGCTGTGGCCCACAATTACTACATTTTGCTTGCCTATTTTTTCCACTGTTTTTACAATGGCTTCGGTAGGATATGGTTCGTACACCTCGTATCCTTTTCCTGTAACATCACAAAGAACTTGAGCCGTCTGTCGGTTTCGTTGGTATTTTGTTCCAAAAATTCGGTCAATGTTTTTGTTTTTTAAGCTATCTGCCAAAGCCTGCGCCCGTTGTAAGCCCGCGCTAGACAACGGCGTATCTGCACTTTGGTCAAGCCGCTCGGCGTGTCGAACTACATATATTTTTGAAGTGTAACAAGCCGATAAACTCAGCCATAAACCTACCATCAACAAACTATTTATTTTCCCTAACTTATTCACGTTTGTGCACATTATTGTGGATAACTGTTGATTCTTAAAGGTTGTCTCCCCGCAGTTGTCTAAATCGTTTTCGTGCATCAGCCGCGTAAATACTCGCTGGATACTTTTCAAGCAATTTTTGATACAACTCCATTGATTTGTCTTTGTCCTTGAGTCGATTTTGGTACAAATCGGCCATCATGTAAAGTGCATCATCGCCAAGAATGTCCATTGCATACTTATCCACAATTACCTGCAAGTTTTCCACTGCTTTTACATTATCCCCCATTTTGGCGTAGGTTTTTGCTTTAAGCCACAAAATTTCGTCGGCCAGTGTATGGTCTTTGTATTTTTTCAACATCTCGTCTAAGCGCCCTAGCGCAAGCTCTGGTTGATTCTGATACAAAAGCAGGTCAATCGACGCATATTCCTTCATCGCGTCTTCTGAGGTATCTAAACCCGTATTATCTTGAATTAATAGACTCAACGAGCCTGCATCGTTCGCAATCTCGCGGGATGTGGCCATTTTCAGGATGTCCAGTAAGGCTTTCGACAGTTCAAAATCGCCCGTATAATAAAATTGTCGTGCGTTTCTAAGTTTGGCCTCATACCCAAGAGGGGTTTCTTTTTGTGACTTTTCCACTTGAGAGTACAGCAATGTGGATTCCCAAGGCTCATTTTTCAACAAATAAATATCTCCCAAGTCTAATTTACATTTGTCGATAAAATCACTTTCAGCACGTCCAATTTTAACAGCATCTTGAAGCACCACAATGGCCGAATCTTTGTCATCCATGTAAAACGCGTATAAATTGGCCATGCTGCGCATCGCTTCTAAGGTGCGGTTGTTTTGTCCCAACTCCGATAATAATTTTCGATAATCATCAATCAGTTTACGCACGCTTGGTTTTTCAATCGGAAACGTGTTTTTCACTTGTTCTTCTCTGGCCACAATCACCATACGGCGTGCATAAGGATACAACTGCCCTTGCGGATATTCTTTGATCAGATAATCGAATGATTGAATGGCCGCGTTGTAATCTTTGTTTTGCAGCGCCAAGTTTCCTAAGTCAAAAACTTTTGTTCCGTTGTATTTGAGCCTTCTATCAAGTGCTCTTTCCTGGATGAATGCTTTTCCGAATTGTTTTTTCTGGGTAAAAAACCAAATCAGCATCTCAGCATAGAAAGTTTCATTTGGGTGCCGCTGAATTTTTTCATACAATACTTTCTCAAATTTCGCTTGGTCTTTTTCTTCTTTGAGAAAATCTTGCAAATAGTTTTGAATCACTTCTTTGTTTTGAATGGCCAAACCAAGACTCAGCAATTCTTCAATCATTTGTTCGGTCTTTCCCGTTTGGGCATACAATGACGCCAGCTCCATTTTGAAAATAGATTCGTTGCCCGCCGCAGCACGTCCTTTCAGTAAGGCCCCTATCGCCGCTTCTGTGTTGTCTATTTCCCGAAACTCATCAGAGAGTTCTTTATACGCATTGATGTCCTTAGAAGGCACTTGTGCTAGGCTTTCATCGTATTTCTGCATTGCTTGGGGCATTTGTCCCGTTTGTTCGAGCATGCGTCCCCAATAGAGCGTATATAAATAGCCAAACCGAGCGTCTGATTTTTGCTGGCGTTTGAAAAACTTTTCCGCTTCTTCAAAATCCTTCAATTTAATTGAACAGCTCACATACCTTCTCAGATAAATCTTGTTGAAGTCTTTGCGTAATATTTTTTGATAAAGCGCAACGACTTTATCACACTCTCCTTTTTGAAAATAGGCATCCGCTAAGTCAGCGTCGCTTTGCGCATAAGCCACACTGGTCATTAACCACAAGCCTAGCCCCACGAGTAGTATCCACACCCGATTTGGGGTTATACACACTTTTTCTTTTCCCATTATAAAAACAATAAACATTAATTTTTAAAACTATTAAAGTTAATTAAGGCCGGGGATAAGTGGAAAACAAAACTATTCACAAGTTTTCCACTTTATTCTAAAACGCTTTTGTGAATAAAATATAAGGTTATCCACTTGTTTTTATTTTTTTCCACAACTGAAATTACTGTTTTTCAAGCAAATAAACAATTGTTCACATTTTGCCGTGGATTGTGGATAGTCTTATCAACGATGTGGATGACTATTTGTCCACAAAATTCAGTGTGAAAAACACCTTGAAATGATGTGCAAAACCTGTGTAGATTCCCACACAGTGGATGTGGACAAATAATTCTCCACAATTCAAAAAGGTTATCGACACCCTTATCCCCGGATTATCCACTAAATTGTGTGAATGAAAACAGTTATCCACAATGTTGTTAACATTTTTTCCGCCAAATGTTCTTTTTTGTGAAAATGACGTTTCACAAAGTAAAACCTACCTACGCTCATTTTGAGTATGTACAAAAAATGCGCCAAGAGGCGCATTAGCTTTTCCACATTGTATGTGAATTGTGAATTATTTTGTGGATAAGTCTATATCTATACCACTCAAGACAAAATTTTTCTTGACTTTGATGACATCAGGATAAAAAAGAATGGGTTCGGCCAATTTTCGGGTTTTAAAATCGCCCGTATCCCACTTCCCATTCTGGTTTTCATCTACAATGACCCGAATATTATATAGGGCTGGTTTTAAGTAACTGAATTGGAATGATGGTTTTGTGGATGTTTTGACGACCTCAAATTTCTCGTCCAATAACTCTATAATAAATGGTTGCTTAGCTCCCTTAATTTCGCCTTCTAACATACCATATTCTTCTTCTTCCATGATGGGAAGTTTATATATCCGCTCTGGAATGGTGTCATTTTCTACGCTAAAAAAAGTGCTTTTGGGAAGGATTACCTTCAATAACTTACGGGCTGAAATTTGGTGGGTAAGGGTAAGGATTGTTTTATTATTTTCCCATGTATAATCGCTAGGAAGTAGCTGTTCGGTTTTGAGGCTATCGCTTACCAACTGAATTTGGTTCAACCTAGCCTCTGCTAAGGGTTTATTGAAGGTGAGTTTTAAAGTAAATAATCGAGGTTCGATTGGGTCATTGTCTTGGTGACTGGCTTTCATATCAAACGGTTCTCTATTGCTTTCGCTATTTTTTCCTGTGTTTCGAGCTTCTCGAAATTTGATTTTTTGAACGTGTTCAAAAGTGAGTCCTACGGAGTCTCGAATCATAATTTTTGCCACTAATGTATCTTTCCTACTTTTGGTATTGAAGAATTTCAACTCGCTTGGACCGTTCTGAAGGTAGGGAATGGAGTCGTTTGGATTATCAAATTTTACTTTATAATCCACAAATCCTTTGTCATAATTGATAGAATAATAATAAGTTCGTGGGATGGTTCCCTTTACTTTTGCAGGGGTAGTATTGGCTAAAAACAGCTTGAGGGAAGCGCCTGAGAATTGCGTAGAATCTTTAATGACGAGGCTATCTCTTAAATATGCAATCCTCTCCGTCTTCGGATTGTAGGTAAATGAACGGTTTTTGTCATCGAAAGCTACAAGTCGATAAAGGTTGGACTGAATATTTTCGATACTAAACCTTCCCGAACTATCAGACCGTGTAAAATACATTGGCTTCATTTTTTCGATATTGAGTGTATCCGAATGTGGGTAGAGGCCAACCAAAACATCAATCATGGGCTTGTTGGTCTGTACATCTTTCACCTCTCCCCTAACGAGTGCAGAGTCGATACCAATCCCTGTACTAAACACGAGTCGTAAATTTTTAGCAGGATTTTTTTCGCTAAAATCTTTGATAGCATCCCCAAACGAAAACGAATATGTCTTGGCTGAATCCAATGATTTTTTAAATACAAGCCGAACACTCGTTGGTTTGGCTTTGTACTCATACTCGCCTGGGTCGGGTGTAACCAACAATTTTTGCTGTAGGTTTTCGGCTACAATGTACTCGTCAAATTCAAGTTCAATGGTTTTTCCTTTGTAGTTGGTTTGCTTATTTTCAGGAATACTCTTTATCAACTTTGGCGGAATTGTATCTCGTTTTCCTCCCGTTGGAGAAATGGGTTGAGAGCAACCTAGTAGTAAGAAGTAAAAAGCAGCCGTCAGCAGACTGTAAATTCGAAGTGTATTTACTAACTGTTTTATGTCGAAGGAACTCATGTGTTGGGCGAAATTTTTAACAAAAATAAAAAGGGCTTTTGTTAGCCCTTGCAAATTAACATCTTTTAAAATGAGTTTATTGTTTGACGACTTTCTACCAAAATAAAAGGGAGCTTTGAAAGCCCCCTTTTATTTTGGTAATCAATAAAAATCAGCGTCCTATGTGGATTAATAAAACCGAAACATCTGAAGGACTAACTCCGCTGATTCTGGAGGCTTGCCCCAAAGTGTGCGGTCTAATGGTTTTAAGTTTTTGTCGGCCTTCAAAAGAAAGCGCAGGGACTTTGTCATAATCGAAATTGGGGATGATTTCGAGGTCTTCCAACTTGTTCATTTTTTCGACCATTAATCTTTCCTTTTCGATGTAGCTTTCGTATTTCACTTTTATCATGGCCTGTTCTGCCGACTCTTCATTAAAGCCATTTAAAAATGTGGCAAAGCTTTCACTGAGTTTTTTGATGTCTTCGATTTCTACATCAGGCCGTTTTAGCAATTGATACAGGGGCTGTTTTTCTCGAATAGGAGACGTACCTATCTCTGCCAAAATCGGATTTACTTCATTGGGCGTTACTTTCACTTTTTGAAGCTCTTCTAAAATTACCTCGGTATTGGCAATTTTTTCTTGTACACGAACTAAACGTGCTTCGCTGGCCAACCCTATCTTATGCCCTAATGCCGTGAGTCGAATATCGGCATTGTCTTGGCGGAGTAAAGTACGGTACTCTGCCCTAGAGGTAAACATTCGGTACGGTTCTTCCGTCCCTTTGTTAACGAGGTCATCAATCAATACACCAATGTATGCTTCGGATCTTTTTAAAATAAAAGCATCTAACTCGTGCGCATTTTGGTGCGCATTGATTCCTGCAATGAGTCCTTGACATGCTGCTTCTTCGTACCCTGTCGTTCCGTTGATTTGACCTGCAAAGAATAAATTACCAATCAAGTGAGTTTCTAGGGTGAGTTTTAGTTGAGTTGGGGGGAAATAATCATACTCAATGGCGTACCCTGGTCGGAACATTTTTGCATTTTCAAAACCTGGTATAAGTCGAATGGCTTTGTATTGAATATCCTCTGGAAGTGATGTCGAAAAACCGTTGATATACATTTCTACGGTTGACCAGCCTTCGGGTTCTACAAAAATTTGGTGACTGTCTTTGTCTGCAAAACGATTGATTTTATCTTCTACTGATGGACAGTAACGCGGTCCAAGCCCTTTAATCCGCCCCGTAAACATGGGTGATTTGTCGAACCCAGTTCTTAAAACACCATGTACTTTTTCATTGGTATAGGTAATCCAGCAACTTCTTTGATGGGTAAGGGGTGGGGTGTCGGTATAAGAAAACTTGCTTGGGATTTCATCGCCTGGCTGTTCTTCCATCTTTGTATAGTCTAGCGAACGACCGTCTATGCGAGGTGGCGTACCTGTTTTCATTCGCCCTGACTCAAACCCCAATTGAATAAGTTGTTCGGTGATTCCAGTGGCAGCCTTCTCCCCTACCCTACCTCCTCCAAATTGTTTTTCGCCAATATGGATTAATCCGTTTAAGAATGTACCGTTGGTTAGCACCACAGCCTTCGCGGTAATTTCCACGCCGAGTGAGGTTTTTACCCCAACAGCTCTGTTATCTTTTACAATAATTTCTTTCGCTGTGTCTTGCCAGATGTCCACGTTTGGGGTTTGTTCCAATGTCATTCGCCATTCTTCCGCAAAACGCATACGGTCACTTTGGCATCTTGGCGACCACATTGCGGGCCCTTTTGAGCGATTCAACATTCGGAATTGAATCATGGTTTTATCGCTAATTATTCCTGACTGTCCTCCAAGTGCATCAATTTCTCGTACAATTTGCCCTTTTGCTACACCGCCCATTGCTGGGTTACACGACATCTGAGCAATCGTGTGCATATTCATTGTGATGAGTAAAACGTGGGAGCCCATGTTTGCCGCTGCCGCCGCTGCCTCACAACCTGCGTGCCCCGCTCCTACTACAATCACGTCGTATTCTGGAAACATAAAGTTTTTGTTTAATTAATCAAATGTCGTGAAAATGTACTGTTTTGTGGAAAATCTAAAAATGTTTCACATGAAACATTTTTGTAAAGAGTCAGATTTAAGACTTCGGAAAGGTGGCAATGTATGTATCTTCCTTTTGTCTCATTACTAATTCGTCTTCATCTTCGTGGTCGTCATATCCCACTAAATGAAGAACACCGTGAGCAAGTACCCTTAATAATTCTTCTTTGAAGGTTTTTGATAATTGTTCGGCATTTTCTTTTACTCTGTCGATACTGATAAAAATATCTCCTTCAACAATCCCTTCTATTTCTTCTGAATTATCAAAAGTGATAATATCGGTATAAAAATCATGATTAAGGTATTGCTGGTTTACGCTAAGTAAGTACTCGTCAGAACAAAAAATGTAATTTAATTGGTTCAGTTCAAACCCTTCGGACTCAATGATGTCTTTGAGCCACGTCTTTGTTTTACGCGGATTAGGAATTTTAAAATCCACGTCTTCGTTGAAAAATTGAATCATTGGGAGGATTGAATATTGGTCGTAGTTCTACTATAATATGCTCGATAATAACCCAGTTTTGCCCGTAAATTACTGAAAACCAGCGTATTTTGTTGCTAGAAAGCATGGTTTCCCTAGACATTTGGGCGAAAATGAGTATCTAAAACGGGATGCTAAAACACTAAAAAAGCAGAGTAAAAGTAACCTTACTTCCTCTAAATTAATGAGTTAGCTTCTAATAATATAAGACAAAATTAAGGAAGAATAAGGGAAGTATCAAAAGAGTTGTTTCCACGTCCCTTTGATTCTGTTGTATTTGAGGGTGCTCGGAAGAGCTTTCCACCAATATTTATTGATAGTCACGGCAAAAGACGGTTGCATGTAACAATTGATGGCACAACCCTCGCAAGCAGGAAGACGGCCTTCTAGTGCGACTAACTTTTGAACTTCGTCAGAGAGATATAGCTCATATAAATTATTCTCAATCGCAAATTCTTTCAGCCCTAAATGATAACAGGGTAGTACGAGTTTGTTTTCAGGAGAAATGACAATGGTAGTACTACCAGCAAGGCAAATGGGGGAATCTGTGTGGTTTCCACCATCAAGACGTAACTGAATGAAGGCATCATTGAGATAAACATTGCTTTTTTTTCCCCACTGCCTAAGCTGCTGTAATGCCGCTGGAGACAGCTGTGAGCCCACTTTATTGTACTCAAAGACGGGATTTAGGATAAGTACAAGGCCGTGAGGTTTGCATATTTCTTGCCAAACCTTTTCTATCTGGTGAATATTCGACTCAAAAACGGTAAAAAGTATGTCTGGACGCTCTCCCAACGACTTCGCGATTTGGATAGACTCCATGACTTTGTCGAAACATTTTACCCCTCGGGATAAATCATGTTCGTCTCGCTCAGGAGAATCAAGAGAAAAATGGAGCATGTCAACCAACCCCCGAAGGCGATTGGCATATTTAGGATATAACAGGCAGTTGGTGGTAATGGTAGTCAACAGACCCAGCCGTTTACATTCCTTTAGCAGCTCGTCAAGCTGACGATGTAATAATGGTTCTCCTCCTGTGAAGTCAACGACTTTCACCCCTAATCGTTTCAGGGCAGCAAGATTAGCTTTGGCTTCTTGGAGGGTTATGTATGGTGAAGGTCGCTCCCAAATGTCACAAAAACTACAAGCGGCGTTACAGCGATACGTCACATAGTAATTACACAAGACAGGGTGGGATACAAGACGCATAGGGTGCAATAAAACTTTCTGGAAAGCTTTATACTTTCCAGAAAGTGGGAGTTTATTGAAGCATTCGTAGTAAACTCGCAAGCTTATCTTTTAAATCTTTGCGATCGACGATAAAATCTAGGAAGCCGTGTTCTAAGACAAATTCTGCACTTTGAAAACCTTTGGGCAAATCTTTACCAATGGTTTCGCGAATAACACGTGGTCCCGCAAATCCAATAAGTGCGCCAGGTTCGGCAATATTAAAATCACCTAACATGGCATAGGATGCCGTAACACCACCAGTAGTGGGATCTGTAAGTAAAGATATATAAGGAATTTTTGCCTCCGACAAGAGCGCAAGCTTGGCCGAAGTTTTTGCCATTTGCATTAATGAATAGCCTGCTTCCATCATTCGTGCGCCACCAGAGCGAGAAATCATCAAAAACGGCATTTTGTTTTGCAATGCGTGGTCAATCCCTCTGGCTATCTTCTCTCCTACTACCGAGCCCATAGAACCACCAATAAAGTTGAAATCCATGCAACTTACCACAATGTCGAGCTCATCCATTTTCCCATAAGCGGTACGCACGGCATCTTTTAATCCTGTTTTCTTTACGGTGTCACGGATACGATCGGGATACTTCTTTGTATCTTCAAAATTCAGAGGATCTCCCGAGAGCATATTGGCATCGAGTTCGGTGTATTCTGCATTGTCAAAAAGAACTGAGAAATAGGCTTCCGAACCAATTTTTTCGTGATAATTACATTTTACGCACGTATAAGCATTGACTTTATGTTCGCGAGTGTGCATAACATGCTTGCAGCTAGGGCACTGATACCAAAGCCCATCAGGAGCTTCGCGTTTCATTTCGGTGGGCGTCTGAATGCCCCTTTCTTTTCTAGTAAACCAAGACATGAGTTAGATTCGAGTTTTGATTTGTGTACATTGAGTTTAGATAAGACGCTGATAATCAAACTCAATAGTGTTTTGAGCCTTTTAAAGGCCGCGCCAAAGATACATAAGAAATCAATCTATGTGTCAAAGTGATAGATAATACTTGCGTTTTGACTCAGGAAAACGTTCAATAGCGTACCGTAATGCGGTTCGAGGCATTTGTTGGGTATGGGTATCTAAAAACTCTTCAAGGACAAGCTCGTCACGTTTTCCTACCTCGCGCAACATCCACCCTACTGCTTTGTGGATAAGATCGTGAGAATGAGATAATAGAAGCTCTGCAATACGCAAGGTGTCACTAAATTGATTGTGTTTGATAAAATACCAAGTGGATACCATTGCCACGCGTTGCGCCCAAAGATGAGGGCGTTGTGCCAAGTCATAAAGAATGCTGCGGTCTTGTTTCAATAAATAAGCACCAACAATATCGCGGCAGGTGACATCTACCAAATCCCAATTGTTGATGTAATCAAGGTGCGTAAGGTAAAAATCAAAAATTTGTTTCTGAGCGGTGGGGTCTTTTTTTGATTTCTGAAAATGCTTCATTAAACCAATCAAAGAAGCCATTCTAATTTCGTGATAAGGGCTAATAAGAAGCGCTTGCCATTCTGAAATAGACAGGTACGCGTATTTTGCAACCACAGACCGTATTTCGGGCATGGTAATGCCTAAAAATAAATCTCCTTCTCCATATTGGCCTTTCCCTGTTTTAAAAAAGCGCGAAAGAAAGGCAGCCTTTTCGGGGCTGCCTAGGGAGTATAAATCTTTTTGAATCGAATCAATTCCTGCCATTTTACCTTTTGTGCTTGTCTAAAACAATCTGAATGAACACTTCGTCAGGTGAATTTGGTTTTTGGAATAAAACAACGTTTTGACGCAGGAAAGCAGGTTTGTCGAGTTCTTTCTCCGAATATTTTCCAAAGGAAATATCGTGCACAAGGCGACGCAAAATTTCGGGGTCTTCCTGTGGTTCTTCAGGTGTTTTTTCAACAACTGGCGGTTTCGGCGGTTTTGGTGGCTCCTCAAAGGCAGGTTTTGGCGGCTGGGTTTGTTGTACTTCCACCTTTGGCAGCTCTTGCACAGGCTTTGTTACCTCAATTTTTGCTTCTTTCACCTCTGGCTTTTGCGGTGATACAGAAATAGGTGAATTGCTAGTAGTCGCTGTCGATTGCCTTGGATTATACTCCGTTGTCTTACGCTCTGTTGAAGGGGGTAACGAAGTATTTCTCTGTATGGTATCAGAAACCGATGGTAGTTGAACGGGCTCTTTTCGCTGCTTTACACTTGTGTCATAATTAAACGGCAAGTGAGAGTCTTCAAAACCCGCCGCAATAACTGTCACCAACAACTGATCACCAAGGGCATCATCAAAAATAATACCCACTTTACACATGTCAGCTTCGTCTCCGATGAGTCCTTCGATGTAGTCAGTAATAATCATTTGCTCATCAAGCGTAGCCATGTGTTCTTCTTGCGTACTTGAAGCAAGCGTCACAAGAATACGTTTGGCACCACGAATGTCACGGTTGTTGAGAAGTGGAGAGTTAAGCGCGGCCTCAATCGCCAATTCAGCCCGATGCTCGCCCGATGAAACCGCAGAACTCATCACAGACGTACCAGCACCTTGAAGTACTTTTTTGACGTCCATGAAATCGGAGTTGACACTTCCGTGGACGGTGATAATTTCTGCAATACTTTTTACGGCGTTTGAGAGAACGTTATCAGCGTGCTCGTAAGCACGGAGAATCGGTAATTTTCCGTATAACTTAGCCAATTCGTCGTTAAGAATCACCAGCACAGTGTCGCAATGTTCTTTGAGGGCATTGATACCATCGATGGCTTGGTTCTTCTTAATACGGCCTTCGTGGCTGTAAGGGGCAGTTACAACCGCAACGGTTAACATCCCCATTTCTTTGGCCACTTTTGCAATGACAGGAGCAGCACCAGTACCTGTTCCTCCCCCCATACCAGCAGTAATAAATACCATCTGGGTTGGAGGTTGCATCAATTGACGAATATATTCAATACTCTCTTCTGCAGCGCTGCGGCCAGTAGCAGAATCAGTTCCTGCTCCTAAGCCTTTGAGACTATCGGCTCCTAATTGAATTCTGTTATTGATAGGACTACGCATCAACGCCTGTTTGTCGGTATTACATACCACAAACACCACATCTTTGATGCCTTTTTTATACATGTGGTTGACGGCGTTGCTACCTCCCCCTCCTACACCAATTACTTTGATGATAGGGGCATCGTCTAAGTGGGTTGACTCTTCCATAACAAACTCGTAGTCGTGCTCAAAAACGTTTTTTCGTGCAAAAACCATATTTTCTTAAAAATAAACAAACTAGGTAGGGATATTTTGGCCTTTATTAATAATCGTCGTGTCCTTTGATGTCATCTTGGGTAAGACCTTTCCAAATAAAGGTACTGATTTCTTTAATGGTTGATTCCTGAGACGTGCTTTTGCGAAAACCAGGGATAGACCAGCTACTGCTTGGTTTTTTTTGCTCTGGCTCAGGACTAACCGTTGTTTTTTCGATTCGTTTATCGAGTGGTTTTACACTAGACCAGGCCAACCCTAGTGCTGTAGTGTAAGATGGGTCAGTGATAAGCGAATCAAGCGCGCTATTGCTTCGTTCGAGGTTTTTTGGCGAGCCAATCTGAACGTACATTCCTGTGATTTCTCGAAAAATGCTCTCAATTCCCTTAATTTTTGACGTCCCACCCGTCAATATGATTCCTGCACGTAATTTGTGCTCATATCCTGCTTTTTTGATTTCGGACAGAACTAAAGCGGCGATTTCACGCAATCTAGCTCTGGCAATCAAAATGACATTTCGTGCTACAATTTCGATGGGTGGAATACCTTCGGCAGTTGGGATAACCAACATTGTGTTGAGTGAACAGTTTTTTGGCTCGGTTTCGCCAAGGAATATTTTGGCTTCTTCAGCGCTTTCATGGGTAAGATGACAGCCCTCGCGAATATCGTTCGTAATGTGATTGCCTCCAAAAGGTAAGACTACAGTATGACATAATAACCCATCGTGATAAATGGCAATGTCGGTAGTTCCGCCGCCAATATCAACAAGTACAACCCCTAGGCTTTTGTGGTCTTCGGAAAGAATAGCCAAGCCAGAAGCCAGTGGAGAAGCCGAAAAACCATCTTCTTCATTGACCGAAAGGTTCGCTTTTTGGAGTGAGTCTTTGATTTGGTGCAACGCCGATTTTTTTGCGGTAATGATTTTAAAATCACCGCTTAATTTAAGTCCAGTATGCCCAACAGGGTCAATAATTTCGTGCTGTTCTCCAACCGAAAACTTGAGTGGAAGCAAGTGAATAATTTGATTCGTATCAGAATCAAACGTTTGCTGCATGGTTTCAAACAACGATTTTACATCTCTTCCTTGCACACCAACGGCGTGGCAGGCCACGGAGCCTGTTTCCGACGTTGTTGCTAAGTGTGTCCCACTTACATTGACAGATGCGAATAGGTTATGAGATAACAAATCAATGCGATCCGCTTTTTTGGCTGCCATTTCGAGCGCTTGACGAATGGCGTCTTTGGTTTTAATAGGGTTATTGATGTTCCCACGATGAACACCTTCATTGCGGGCTGACCCCATCCCTATCACCTGAAGCATCGTATGGTTACTTAGCTTTTTGGGTTTTGCTAAAACCGCAGCTACTTTGGTGCTACCAATGTCTATTCCTAAATAAATTTCGTGTTCTGACATGATGTGCTAAGGCTTTAATAAAAACTTATGATATGTACTATTGATAGGTTGGTGATGAATAGAAAAGGATTATTCACACACTATCTGATTTTTAAATTTTACACTTACTCGATGGTATTTTTCCCAACCACTGATGGGAAGGATGGTCTTATAAAAGACCTTTAACTTCTCAAATTTGAGGTCTGCGTCTTCTGGAAAACCAAAATCAATTTGGTGTTGTCCCACTTGGGGGGTTAATGTTAGTTCTCCGTCTTCTGCCACAATCACTTCGGTCACTTGAGATTTCCAAAAAGAATTTTGCTGTAGCTGTTTTAAAAACTCTATCAGCTGTTCTCCTTTGGGAGATTTGATGGCTTTGGCATTTTTGAAAAAATCGCCTGAAAGAATAACCGTACGAGCGGCAAATCGTCCAGAAAGAGGAATAATGTCCCCAGATTCCGTTAAGTACCCCCCTGATTCGGCCGTTATTGACTGAGTTGCTTCGTTAAAGTTACCCATTATTCGGCCAATGGGGCGTTGCTGTTCGATTGCTACGACCAAATTTCCTGATAAATCTCGAAAAACGTCACATTTTTTTATCAAACGGTTTTTTAGGACTCTTTTTTCGAGCCCTTTAAAGTTAATATCCGAAAAATTCATCCCTTCAACCACATCAACTCCTTTCACAGTGAGTAGGTCTTTGATGTCTTGTTCGCTAAAAAAAGGATACTCTGCTTTGTTATCGAGCCTCACCACGACACTTTTACATCGTTTGTTATTTTGTTGATACTCAACGTAAAATAACACTGCTCCAATCGTTAATACCCCTAAAATGATCCAAATCCAGCGTTTCATGGTCGTTAAGTTGTTTGCAACACGTCTTTGATGGGTAAAATGTACCGATCAATATCCCCTGCCCCAATGGTTGTTACAACATCACATGTTTGTTGTTTAAGTACATCTATTAACTCCGACTTCAAACATTGCACTTTGTCACATGTTATCTTTTGGAATATTAAATCGGAGCTTACCCCTTCGATTGGTAACTCACGAGCGGGATAAATATCCAATAAGATAACACGGTCTGCCAACGATAAACTTTCAGCAAATTCGTCGGCAAAATCACGCGTACGGCTGAACAAGTGCGGCTGAAAAATAGCCGTTACGTGCCGATTTGGGTAAAGCGCCTTGGCTGATGACAAAAATGCTTTTACCTCTGCGGGGTGATGGGCATAATCATCAATTAAGACTTTGGTATCGGTTTTGAGGTAATATTCAAAACGGCGTTTTACACCTCCAAACGATGCGATGGCTGCACGAATTTGGTCGTCTGAGAGACCTATTTCCAAACCTACGGCGATGGCAGCAATGGCATTTTCAACGTTATGAAAACCAGGGACTTTGAGGGTTAGGTCTTTGATGATTCCGTTTGGATGTACCGCATCAAAGAGGAAACAAGCATTTTCGATACGCACGTTTTCGGCGTGGTAGTCACCTTCGTCGATAGAATACTCAAAAACCTTGGCTTGGGTCTTTTCGGCTAATTGTAGCCCTTTGCGCATGAACAAGCGCCCTTGGGGCTTTATCTGACTTACATAAGCCGAAAAAGAAGCAAGTACCGAGTCGTGAGTGCCGTAAATATCCAAGTGGTCGGCATCAGTGGAGGTAACTATCGCAATTTCGGGAAAAAGGGTCAAAAACGACCGATCAAATTCGTCGGCTTCAACAACACATGGTACTTTTTTTAATTCGTCTGTTGGTTCATTTAGCAACATATTGGTACCATAATTTTGCGTGATTCCACCCAAAAAAGCGGCACAATTGATGCCCGAATGCCGTAAAATATGCGCTGTCATCGAAGAGGTTGTTGTTTTACCGTGGGTTCCCGCCACCCCAATCGTAAACATTCCACCCGCGATTAAACCTAAAACCTGAGAACGTTTTTGAAGGATAAACCCATGTTGTTTAAGGTAATTATACTCTGAGTGATCAGCTGGTATAGCAGGGGTAAATACAACCAATGTTTGAGCGGTGTCCTTCAAAAAATTCGCAGGAATGCGCGCAATATCATCTTCGAAATGAACCGAAATTCCTTCTTGTTCTAAGGTGTCGGTGAGGGCAGTAGCAGTACGGTCATAGCCAGCTACTGCAAAGCCGTTGATGTTGAACCAACGCGCCAATGCACTCATACCGATGCCTCCGATGCCAAGAAAGTAGATGTATTTGAAATGTTGAATATTCATTTTAAATCAGACTTAGTACGGTTTCTGCAATTTCTTTTGCCGCGTTAGGTTTTGCTAGTTTCTTGATATTTTTGCTTAATTCTTGCTGTTTATCGACATCCTGTAACAACCGCAATGTGGTTTGAACAAGTTCGTCTTTGGCGTCTTTGTCCTTCACCAAAAGTGCCGCGTTTTGTTCTACCAAGCTCATCGCATTTTTGGTTTGATGGTCTTCGGATGCGTAAGGGAAAGGAACCAAAATAGCTGGTTTTTCTACCAAACATAACTCCGATACTGATAATGCACCAGCCCTAGATACCACTACGTCGGCAAGGGCATAGGCCAAGTCCATTTCATAGATAAAATCAAAAGCCCGAGCATAGGGTGTTTTTAGTGCCTCTACAGCTGCTTTTGCACGTTCTGCATAGGGTTTTCCTGTTTGCCAAAGCACTTGGTAGCCCGAATCTATGATCATTTTCAGGCCAGCTTCGATACTTTCATTGATGGTTTTTGCGCCCAAACTTCCACCAATGACGAGCAAAGTTTTGTGATTAGGTTGCAAACCAAAACGCTCATAGGCTAATTCGCGTTTGTTTATACTATCCACAATATCATTCCTAACGGGATTACCTGTTAGTTTGAGCTTATTTTTTGGAAAGAAAGCCTCCATGTTGGGGTAGGCTACACAAATGGCTTTGGCACGTTTTGCCAAGAGTTTATTGGTAATTCCTGCGTACGAATTTTGCTCCTGAATAAGCGTTGGAATGCCCATCAAGGAAGCAACCATCAACAATGGTCCACTGGCAAATCCTCCCACGCCAATGGCTATATCGGGCTGAAAGCTTTTGATAATGCTTCTGGCCTTCAACAAACTACGCGTTAGTTTGAAAGGAAACGAGAGATTATCGGCCGAAAGCTCACGTTTTATTCCCGAAATAGGCAGGCCAATGATTTCATAACCCGCTTTGGGGACTTTTTCCATTTCCATCTTTCCCAATGCTCCCACAAACAAAATCTGTATGGTAGGATCAATGGCTTTTAGGGAATTGGCAATGGCGATGGCAGGGTAAATATGCCCTCCAGTACCTCCTCCGCTTATGATTACTTTCTTCATAGGTTTTCTTAAATAGCACTTTCGTCGGTTTCGCCTCTACTTACACTCAGGATGATTCCGAGTGAGATACAAGTAAAGAATACAGATGTTCCTCCCATACTGAGAAGAGGTAGTGGTTGGCCAGTGACTGGGAAAGCCCCTACAGCGACGGCCATATTAGTAAATGCTTGTAAACCAATACTTAATGTGAGCCCTGCGGACAGTAGCCCACCGAAGGCTCGATTGGTGCCGCCAATATTTTGGACGCCCCTCACGAGTAAAATGGCGTAGAGTAACATAATAAAAACCCCTCCCACAAGACCATATTCTTCGATGATAATGGCATAAATAAAGTCAGAATAAGCTTGGGTAAGGTAATTGCGCTGGTGACTGTTACCAAGCCCTTGGCCAAAAGTTCCCCCGTTGGCAATGGCAATAAACCCTTGTTTTGCTTGGTATTCGTCATTGTCGAGGAAACGCTCGATACGCCCAACCGCGGTTTCAAGTCGTTGACCAGCAACAAGCCCTAGTCCACCAGTGATGCCGATGGCAACAATCATGGCAATCAGATATTTTCCAGGAACTCGTCCGATATAGAACATTAAAAAACAAGATAGACCAAGCAATACGGCGGTGGAGGTACTGGTGAGGGCAATGAAAAAACAAATAATACCTACCCACAAAATCATTTTACCAAAAACCTGCCAGCTGTATTCCACGCGTTGGCGTTTGGCGAGCATCGCAGCGAGGTTCGCAATGAGGGCTAAACGGGCAAAATCGGCTGGCTGGACAGTAAAACCTGTGCCAGGAATGGCTAACCAACGTGTCGCGCCGTTGATGGTAACCCCTGCTACTTTTACCAAAATCAACAAAGGAATGGAAATAAGAAGTGCCGCTCGTGAGAGACGAGAAAAGTACGTGTAATTGACGCGGTGAACCCACCACATCACAAACAACCCAATACTGGTATAAAAAACGTGTTTGAACAAAAATGTTTCTGGATAACCACCTCCACGTTGGTACGCGAGTGTACCTGTAGCGCTGTAAACAATCAGTAAGCTCACAAGCGACAAAATGGCGACAATCACCCAAATGACGACATCGCCTTTGAGGTTTCTACTCAACCAATTTTTGATATTGTCCCAATGCTCTAATGTAGAAGGGCGAATTGTCCCCGTGTTCATCTCGTTCTTGTTCATCTTTCTAAATGTGAGTTAGGAAATAAAACTTCGTACAGTCGCTTTGAACTGTTCACCACGGTCTTCGTAGTTGTTGAACAAATCAAAACTAGCGCATGCTGGAGATAGAAGAGCAACGTCATTTGGTTGACCAAACGACAAGGCATACTGTACCGCTTCTTTAACGTCCTGTGTCTCAATGACTACGGGGACAATAGAAGCGAAAAACGAGAGAAGTTTGCTGTTATCTTTGCCCAGACAGATAAGGGCTTTTACTTTTTGGCGTACCAAAGGTTCGATTTGGGTATAATCGTTGCCTTTGTCAAGTCCGCCAGCTATCCAAATTATAGGGGTATCAAAGCTATTTAACGCATAAAAAACGGAATCGACGTTGGTGGCCTTTGAATCATTAACGAAACTGATTCCGTTGATTTCGGCTACAGGTTCCAAGCGGTGGGCCGCATTTTGGAAAGTCAGCAATCCATTCTTGATTTGCTCATCGGTCAATCCTACCGCCATAGACGCCAAGGTTGCTGCCATCGCGTTTATAGCATTGTGAGGGCCTTTGATGGGCAACTCGTTTGCGTTTATATCAAAAGTACGTGTATTGCGAGTGAGATGCAAAATTCCTTCCTGAAAAAAACCGCCATTCTTTTCTTTTTTCAAGAAAGAAATAGGTAAGTGGTTGACATTGAATGATTTCTTGGCAAGTTCGAGGGCAATAGGTTCGTTGTCGATGAAATAAATAAAATCGTCGCTCGCTTGGAGATTTTGTAACAAACGAAATTTTGAATCGACGTACTTTTGGAAAGTATAGTCGTAACGGTCGAGGTGATCGGGGGTAATGTTGAGTAGAACTGCAACATCGGCTTTGAACTCGTACATGTTGTCCAACTGAAAGCTGCTAAGTTCGAGTACAAACCAGTCGAAGGTATCGTCGATGACTTGTTTGGCAAAACTCTCACCGATATTTCCTGCTAATCCAACGTTGATGCCTGCCGATTTAAGAAGGTGATAAATCAATAAAGTCGTGGTAGTTTTACCATTGCTGCCCGTAATGGCAACTTTTTTTGCTTTTGTATAACGTGATGCAAACTCAATTTCAGAAATAACGGGTGTGCCTTGTTCATATAATTTTTTAATCAACGGCACTTTGTCAGGAATACCTGGACTTTTTATTACTTCTTTTGCCGAAAGAATAATAGTTTCGGTATGTTTACCTTCTTCAAATGGTATATTGTTTGCAGCCAAAATACCCCGATATTCCTCGGTAAGGGAGCCCTTATCCGATAAAAATACGTCAAAACCTTTGGCTTGAGCCAATAAGGCCGCGCCAACGCCACTTTCGCCGCCACCTAAGACGACGATTCTGAACGAATCTTGGGGGTTCATCAATAAAAATGTAAGAGGTAAAGCAAAGAATGAAAACTCAACCCAAATTAAGGCTTTTTTATAGGAAATTGCAAAGAAATAAAAACGACTAATCTTTAAAAAAAACCTTAAATATGCTTAATATCGAACCCCAAAAAAACACGTTTCTCACTGATATGCCACGAATTATAGACCTTTCCAAACCAATTCGCTTTAATGCCGAAGACCCTTGGTTTATGCGGGTAAAAATTAAACATAAACCTCATAAAGCCGCTCGGTGGCTGATTCGCTTTCTGGGTTTACCTTTCCGACTCTTCCCCAAGGATTTTGTAGGCTGGGCAGATGACACTATTAAACATATGGGAGTTCATGCGACTACGCATCTTGATGCGCCTTGGCATTATTACCCAACCGTGGCGGGACAACCCGCCAAAACCATTGATGAAATACCATTGGAATGGTGTTACGGCGACGGAGTGGTTATTGATATGACTCACAAAGCAGATTTTGATGTCATTACATTACAGGATATACAAGAAAATTTGCAAAAAATGGGCGTTCGCTTACAAGCAGGAATGATTGTACTCATCCGAACAGGACGCGATAAATTCAACGGAACGAAGCAATTTGCAGATGTAGGAACGGGGATGAGCAAAGAGGCGACCGAATGGCTCATTGACCAAGGAATCAAAGTAATGGGTATTGACCAATGGGGATGGGATTTACCCATGCGGTACATGATTCAGAAAGCCAAAGAATCGGGCAATCGTGATTTGTTTTGGCAAGCTCACCTAGTAGGTCGCGAAAAAGAGTACTGTCACATCGAACAGTTGGTCAACTTGGGCGCATTACCGCCAACGGGCTTTAAAGTATGTGTTTTTCCCCTCAAAATTGTGGGAGCATCGGCTGCCCCCGCGCGTGTTGTGGCAATTTTAAACGAATGATTATTTTTTCTTGGCCTCTTCGGGTTTGGGAGCGCTTTGACCCAATTTAACAAACTCAGCAATTTGTTGCTCGTTAATGCCTGTGGTGATTTCTAAAGTAGCATTGGCTTGTTTCAACGCGCTCACCCCTGCTTCGGTTACGTTAGTTTTCCAAAGGTGAAGGCTGGTCAATTTTTTAGCAGCTGCGAGTTCTTTAAGCCCTTGGTCGGTGATTTTTGTGCCGACCAAATTGAGGTACGTCAGACGAGGTAAGTCCTTGATTTTTTGGAGTAAGGCATCTGAAATCGCTGTATTTTCAAGATGTAATTTTTGCAAATTTTTGAGTTGGCTGAGGGTGCTTGCGGCTTGGTCGGTGATGCGAGTATTGTTTAATTTTACCCAAACGATTTGTTCGCTAAGAGGTTCCAAAAGCGCAAGTTGGCTATCTGTTAGACCGCTGGCGTTGACGGCGTTGATGTCTAACAAATGGCTGCCTGTGGCAATGGGCGTAACCAAAACGCCTACTTTTTTGAGGGCTTCGATGTCGTTGGCATTGGGAGCGGACACGTTAAGAGACGCTAACTCATCTTTTTGGCTAGTAGAAGATGCGTTACCTTCAGCAGACTGTGGTTTGTTGAGGGCTGCCAACGCGGGTTTAACGGCGTCGGTTGTTTTAAGTTCTGCCACTTTTTTGTCCACGGGTGCACCTTGGTCAATCCACCAAGATAAAATAGCCACTTGCCCTTCCGAAAGTTGGGTTTTTCCTTTGGGGGGCATGTGATTTTCGTCTTCTAGTGGGAGCAAACAGCGCTTAATGAGTTCACTTTCGTCGGATTTTCCTGCAATAAAAACTGGGCCATTTTCTCCCCCTTTTTTCAATAATTCTATTTCATCCATTCGCAAATCGCCCTTGGATTTTTTTGCGTTATGGCACTGAACACATCGTGCTTTCAGTATGGGGTTGACGATGTCTTGATAGACCAAAGCATTGTTGACGTCGGTAATGGGCTTGATTTCATCACCCCCTTTTTCGGTTTTGGGTTCCATGCCCGCCCACGCTCGAAAGGGTTCGGGCGTTTCTTGGGTAAGATACCCCTCTCCGTGCGTCAGAGAACCGCCATGATGCCCTGCGACCATTGTAAAAAGGCCACCTATTGCCAAGGCAGGAAGGTACAAAAGACCGCCAAATTTGAAGTTTTGAAATAACAAATCGGTCTTAGAAACCCACGCAACCCACGAAGCGACAGCCACCCAAATCCCTTGCCATTTGTGCTCTTCAAGCAGTTCGGTTTCATAGCCTCCGCCCAACGACAACAAATAGCCCGCAATGCAGGATGCCGTAGCTCCAATGGCTGACCAAAACAAAATAAATGAAATCGTCGAGTCTTTTACTTCTACCTTATTGGTCAAGCGCGCCAGTTCGAGTAGTCCCGCTAGGAGTAAAAACCCAATGGGTAAGTGCACCAATACAGGGTGAAAACGTCCAATAAAAGCGGCCCAATCGGAAGAAGCTTGTAACAAAATCATGGTTTGATGGCGACGATGGAGTGAATGTCTAATTTGCTTATGGTAAAGGTAATTTCTCCGTTTTTATACGCAAACGGAATCGGCTTATTTTCGGGTTGAAGCGTTACTTGTTTGGGGCGCAAGAGTGCTTTCACAGTTACTTTTAAATTGTATAAAGGGGGAATTTCGTCACTGGCATGAATGGCCTTGTTGGCGTGATTTCCTGCCATATTGATGAGGTTTACGAAAGTGGTTCCTTGTTTTTGATTGAGTGCAACGTTCACGTACTTAGAACCACTCACGGTTACTTGGGGTTGAAACAATTGTTTGGCCAATGTACCTAAAAAATCTCTTCCGACGTAGGTTTCGCGCTTGTAATGTTGTTCGCCAAAATTAAAATAAATGCCCGCGATTTTGCCCTTGCCAAATGAAGCAATGGATGCAACAGGACCTTCTCCATAATGGAGGTCGCCTCCCGAAAACCACTGTCCAAACGTCTGAGTACCCGAAAGTGGCTCAAAAGGCCGAAACGTAGCTTTGGTACCCGTCAGAAGTTGGCCAAATCCCCAATTGGAAATGGTTTGGGTGGAAGTGCTGAGACGAACGCCTAATTGAGCTTCAAATAATTTCACCGTTTCACTGCCAGTAACCAACAAATTTCCACCTTGGCGCACGTACTCGATTAACTCATCTTTAAGCGTTTCGTCGATTTTTTTCCATTCGGGAATGACGATAAGCGGGTAGGCTTGTGTACGGCCACGGAGGTGATGTTCTTGCAAAATTTCGACGGGTAATTGACTGTACAGTAGCGCATTGAGGGTGCCAATCATGGGTTGTTGTTTGCCATCTCCAGTGTTATAAACAGTCGTTAGCTGACTTTTGTAACCTACGTTGGAATAAAGCAAGGCCACTTGCGGGATGGGCTTGGTATTTTGGGTGAAAGCTTGTCGTTGGCGGCAAAACTTCGCCAAATCGCTCATGGTTTGGTACGAAAAAGTAGGCAGACTTCCGTCTCGCTCTTGGGTCCAATAGGCTTGAAAACCGCCTCCCATCGAAATCACTTGAGCAGCTTCTTGCGAAAGTTGAATGGCGTTTTTGGGTGATTTTACTTGGTCTTCCCATCCGTACCCAAAACTCCACGACATCAAGTCCCAGGGTTTGCCCTGAGGCGCTAGACTGCGCGCCTGAAAAGCCGATTGGTTGGCGCCGTTGAGGGGTTCGGTATCGCCCGATAAGAAATCGACGTTGATGTCCACTTTTTCGGGCATCATGGCCGAAAAAGACCAATTGCTTGCTACCTGAAAACGAGGGTTGTAAGCGTGGAGGGCATCGGTATATTTGCGGACGTACCGACGGAAAGCATCGCGGTGGAACTCCAGCCATTTGTCATAGTTAGGGTCGGTTTTTTTACGAGGAATGTCTTGGATGCCAGTGATAAATCGAAATTCGTCGATAGCAGCTTGGCAATAATCGGGGTTGGTTGCCCAGCAGTCGCCATCGACCCATACTCCGTTGACGCCATAATCGCTGATTTCTTTTAACTGTGGAATGAGCAAACTATCGGCATAAGCGCTCCAGAGCGAGGCTTTTTGGCGGTCTGGTTTGCCTTCTGAATCAATCTGCGACCAATTGGGATGGTGTTTAACGGCTTCATCGTCCCACACACCTGAGTAATGAACGTACAACGCTACGCCTCGGCGCAGGGTAACTTCTCGAAAGAGTTTTAAGATGTCTTTTTCGACCCGCTTGGGCGGGTTTCCTACTTTGGTCGGGTAGCTCGTAACGCCTGAATGACCTTTACAATCTACCTGAATAAAATCGGGTTTTACTTTTGTTAAAAGTGAGTCTATCATCTTATCGGTGAGGGTTTTACCGATGAGTGTGTCTTGCAAAGTGGCATGAAAATCAAAATGTAAGCCGAAATAACTTTCGGAGCGGCGCAAAGGCGTTTGGGCAAGGGCCGTACAGGAAAGTAGCCCGAACAGGAAGATGTATAACCGTTTCATTGGAAAAGGGAATTTAGTAGCCATACTACCAAAGACAAAGAGTAGGCTATTCTTTAACGGCTAACTGAGAAGAAAGAGAGGTTTGTTTTTCTATGATTTTGAATGTAAACTTGTTGTGAGTTTAAACTTATTGAAAACAAACAAAGCTATGGAAACGCTTCTGGAAAGAATTACAATAAATCCTGCTGTCTGTAACGGACGTCCGACGATTCGTAACATGCGATTTACAGTAGCACAACTGCTACAATTATTAGCTTCTGGCATGACTGAACAGAGATATTAGCAGATTATGAGTATTTAGAGAGTCAAGACATAAAAGCAGTGTTGCTTTACGCATAAATAATTGGTTTTAAGCGTTCTCAAAGAGTGCTATTTGTAAAATTCTTATGAGGAGTCTATTGTTTTTACTTGTGCTTCTGGAGTATTCTGAGCTATCTGCGCAAAATTTAACAGGAAAATGCCCCAATATCAAATCGGGTAAGGTTTACGTAATTAATCAATCTAATGAAACTATCGACTCCGTAAGAATTGTAAATGAGTGTTTTGTAGTTACGAGTAAGCTCAGAGAACCAAGTTTGTTTACATTACGCTCTAGTGCGTTTGATGGAGAAGTTTACCTAGTGTTAGAAAAAAATAGGCCATTATCTATTGAGATTAATCCAAGAGGAGAAGTAAAGTACCTCATCAATACTCTCATAAACGTTTCTTTTCAGAAGGTACATAAAGACTATATAAATTTTCAACAACAGATTTTAAAATTATCACCTTCCGTCGATTCATTGGATAATGACTCATTAATGAGTCTTCGGAGCACTGCTTATACCCAATTTATACAAAAAATTACGGATTTTATTGTTCAAAAGTCGGCGAATCAAGTGTCAGCTTTGGTTCTTTTTGAAATAGTTCATCTGAGTAACTTGCTTCCTGTTAATGAATTAAAAAAACGCTTTGATATGCTCTCTGAAGCGGTAAAAAAATCATCGTATGGGCAAAAAATAAGTGAATATCTAATAAAAGAATTTACCCTACGAGAGGGAAATATAGCTCCAGAATTTGAACTCGTTGACGTAGAAAATAAAGTACACAAGCTGTCAGATTACAGAGGTCGTTATGTTTTACTTCACTTTTGGGCTTCATGGTGTGGCCCGTGTCGGGGAGAAAATAAAGAATGGCCAATGATGATGCCTGTTTTAAGCCAGTTACCTGTAACCATTATTCATGTCTCACAAGATTCGGAGAAAAAAGAGTGGCTAAAAGCCATTAAAGCAGATGGCTTGGAATGTTTTATTCACGTTTTGAATACCAAGGGAAAAAAAGGGGATGTCGTTTATGATTACCAGATTTCAGGAATTCCCGATAATGTGTTGATTAGCCCCGATGGTACAATCAAACAAAAAAAGATTCGTTGGACGGACTTAGAAAAACTGGTAAAGTAAGGGGCGGCTTTCGCAAAAGTTAGGTTTTCGTATTATCTTGCAGCCAAAACGAAAAGCCTCAACAAACCATGACATTTCCAGCAGAGCTTAAGTACACCAAAGACCACGAGTGGATTCGCCTAGAAAGCGACGGTACTGCCGTTGTAGGTATTACTGATTTTGCCCAAAGAGAATTGGGTGATATTGTTTATGTTGACATTAACACCGTCGGCGAAACCATCAGCGAAGGTGAATTATTTGGAACAGTAGAAGCCGTAAAAACCGTTTCTGACCTTTATTTGCCAGTTTCAGGAGAAATTCTTGAATTTAATACGGCTTTAGAAGCTGACCCCGATTTGGTCAACTCTGATCCTTACGGTGAAGGTTGGATGATTCGTGTTAAAATAACTGGCTCAACCGATGACTTACTTTCTGTAGAAGCCTATAAAGAATTGATTGGCGAATAAGAAAAAGCTCCGAAAGGGGCTTTTTTTTAGCCCTAATCTCAACGGGAAGCCAAGAAAGTTGATAAAAAAATGTTACTGATTCGTTCTGTAAAAATTACCGATATTCGTTCGCCTTACAATGGGCAAGTGAAAGATATTTTGGTCGAAAATGACCAAATTTCTCAGATTGCTGATCACATTGAGGCTCCTAACGCCCAAGTACTTGAAGGCGACAACTGGCACCTTTCACCTGGTTGGGTGGATATGCGCGTTCATGCGTATGACCCAGGATATGAACACAAAGAAGACTTGCGTTCGGCGTGTGCAGCGGCGGCGGCGGGTGGTTTTACGGAAATAGCCGTCTTACCTAATTCAAAACCTGCCCTCGACTCAAAAGATACCCTTGTCTATGTAAAGCACAAGGCAAAAGGGCAAGCGGTGAATGTCCACCCGATTGGCGCGGTTACAAAAAGCTGTGAGGGGAAAGATTTTACCGAAATGATTGACCTGTCGAATGCAGGTGCGGTGGCATTTTCGGATGGTTCACACCCCATCTACAACACGCATATTTTGTTGAAATCGTTGCAGTACCTGCAACAGGTTGACCGAGTGTTGATGAACCGTCCCGAAGACTACGATTTGACCGTGTTTGGTCAAATGAATGAAGGGGAAATGAGCACATTGCTTGGCATGAGGGGAATCCCGACCATTGCAGAAGAACTCATGGTCATGCGCGACCTAAAAATGCTCGAATACATGGGTATTAAAAGTGAAGCTCCCCTCCTCCACTTCTCGACGATTTCGACGGCGACGACGGTTGAACTGATTCGGGCGGCGAAAGCTAAGGGGTATCCCGTGTCTTGCGACGTAGCAGCGCATCAAATTGCGTTTGACGATTCGGCCTTGTTGAATTTTGATACCAATTATAAAGTCAACCCACCCTTTAGAGCGAAAGCTGATATTGAAGCGATTTGGGAAGGATTGGCCGATGGTACCATCGACGCCGTCGTGTCGGATCATAATCCCCAGGATGAAGAGTCTAAAAACCTAGAGTTTGACTTGGCAGAGTTTGGAATTACGGGATTAGAAACTGCTTTTGCATTGCTCAATACGCACAATAAACATGTATCGCTTCCTCAGTTAGTAGAAAAGTTGACGCATCAGCCACGTACTATTTTACGATTGCCTTCGGTGACCGTCTCAGAAGGAGAAGTGGCCAATTTTACCATTTTTAACCCTGATTTGGAATGGATTTTTAAGGAAACACGTTCAAAATCAAAGAATTCACCATTTTTTGGAACCCAATTTAAAGGCAAAGCCGTCTATGTTATCAACCGTGGAATGGTGGAAAAATGTGGATAACTTTGTGGATAACCTATGCAAAGTGTGATTAACTTCTTCAATAAGCCATTGCTCAAGCTCCCGTTATTCTTCGGGGTGATTGCTGGTGTGGTTTGCTTTTTGTTCTTTTTGCTCGTTCAGAGCCTAGAAAAGTTCTCAAGCACAAGCCGAGCGCTCGACGTCGGTTTTTTTGCCATTATCATTGCGGCGGCTACTTGGTATTACCGTAAGAAAGTCGGGCAAGGCTACCTACACATGTGGGAAGGAATCTCGATTGGCTACGTAGTGTGGATTACGGGGGCGTTGGTCTGTGGATATTTATCCAGCTTGTACTTCTATTTTTCGCCCAAAGCTCTGACGCATTACCAAGGTATTTTGCGCCAATCGTTGTTGGTCAACAAAGCGGAAGCGATAAAAGTATGGGGTAATGAAAGTTTTCAGCAAAAACTGGCCGACATTGATAAACTTGAGCCTTCTAGTTTTATTTTTGATGAGTTTCGGTTTACCTTGATGCTCGTTGTGATGCCTATTTTATTGATTTCGTTGGTGCTTCGTAAACAACACCCCAACAGTTTGAGTCGTTAAAAATTTATCCCATTACTCCCTTGACTGATGGCAAAGATTATCCAAATCACCAAAGAGAAAGCCGAACAATCAAAAGTTCAGAAGGAATTTAACCGTCTCATCAAAAAGATAGAAAAGCTGGAACAAGAGATTGCCGAGTACCGTGCTGGGGTGGATGAAGTAAATCAACGTCTTCAAGTCGCATTGACTCCCGTTCGGAAAGAATATTATGTTCAGAAAGCGGAATTGGTGAAGTGTTTTGACCGCGCGCACGACTCTGGTTATTTCAAAAAAAGGGAACAGAAAAAACTTACGTACCTCATTTGCGAACTTGCGCACGATGTGATTGAATACGGAGGCATGGAGGAGTTGATTCCGATTTACGATAAATACAACGAGACATCGTACGAAGAAGAAAACGAACAAGCCAACGAACAAGCGGCCGAACAGCTAAAAGGAATTTTTTCAATGTTTGGCATCGAATTGGATGATGATGTAGATATGAAAAATCCTGAAGTTTTTCAGGAGCAGATGGCAAAAAAACTAGCAGAAAAGCAAGAAGAATACGATTCAGAGCAGCGCCAAGCAGAAGAACGAAAAGCTAAACGTCCGAAGAGTAAAAAGCAGCAAGAAAAAGAAGAGAAAAAAGAGTTGGAAGCCCGCAACATTACTAAATCGGTGCGGACTATTTACATGGATTTGGTCAAAGCTTTTCACCCTGACCGTGAGCCTAATGAAGAAGAACGTGAGCGCAAAACGCAAATCATGCAGCGCGTGACGGAAGCCTACGAAAAAAATGATTTATTGGGGCTGTTGCGTTTGCAGTTGGAGTTTGACAGAATCGACCAAAACCACATTGAAAATATAGCCGAAAGCCACCTCAAAAATTATAATAAACTCTTGCGCGAGCAGGCCGAAGAGCTAAGTTATGAGCTAGAAAATATGGTTTCGCAGGTTGCTCAAATGAGCGGTAAGCCTGACTACATTGTGAGCAATATCCACCGACTCCGCCTTTCGCTTGAGCAGGACATTAAAGAATTTAAAAGTGCGGCTGCCAGTATTAAAAATGACGTAAAAGCGTTTGGAAGTCAGTTGGTTTTGAAAGAGTTTTTGAAAAGCTATAAAATTCCTAAAGCAGAGAAAGATATGGATTTTTTTGAAGGGATTTTTTAACGAACATCACCAAAAATTGTTTAGTTTTGAAGAAAATTTGTCATTTCATCAATTGTTTTATTGACTAGAATTACCATGAAAAAAGTACTCTTAACAACCTTGTTTGCCGTGTTTGCTTTGGGAGCATTTGCGCAAAGTGATAGCTATTTTGGCGAAAAAATCAGCGATAAAGGAGCCGTGGCGGCTACTGAACTTCCTAAAAAAATGGGAAGTAAAGAAAAAATGACGGCCAAAGTAACTGGGACGGTGGAGTCGGTGTGCCAAGCAAAAGGCTGCTGGATGAAAGTAAAAACGACCGACGGACAAACCATGCGCGTGTCGTTCAAAGACTATGGTTTTTTTGTGCCTAAAGACATTGCGGGCAAAACCGTTGTGATTGACGGTGAAGCTAAAATGAAGACTACTTCCGTAGCTGAATTACAACACTACGCCGAAGATGCAGGTAAAAGCAAAGAAGAAATTGCTAAAATCACTGAACCTAAGCGCGAATTGACATTCGTAGCAGATGGGGTTATCGTGAAAAAATAATAAACCAGATTACCAAGAGCGGTCAGTCGGCTAACCACCGACCGACCGCTTTTTATTTGTACTTTTGCAATCCATTTAACTTTTGAAATAAATAATTCAATGACCACAGAACAGTTGAAAGACTTGAAAGCCCGCGTTTCGGCTTTGAGGGGGTATCTTTGACTACGATACTAAAAAAGAACGATTAACCGAATTAGAACAAATTCAGAACCAACCTGAATTTTGGAACGACAACACCAAGGCCGAACAAACCATGAAGGAGGTTCGGGGCTTGAAAGGATGGACCGAAGGGTACGAATCCGTAGAAGGACGCCTTGGTGACTTGGAAACGCTTCAAGAGTTTTTCGAGTTAGGCGAAGCCACCGAAACGGAGGTTGAAGCCGAATACCAAGCCTTATTGAAGGTGTTGGAAGAGGTCGAGCTTAAAAAAATGCTCTCCAACGAAGAAGATCAGCTCAATGCCGTCCTCGAAATTAACTCGGGTGCAGGTGGTACTGAAAGCCAAGATTGGGCAGATATGCTGTATCGGATGTACGTGCGCTGGGCCGAAAAACACGGCTACAAAGTAACCCAAATCGACTACCAAGAGGGAGACGGAGCGGGGATTAAATCGGCGTCCATTCAGATAGATGGGCCACAAGCCTATGGTTATTTGCAATCAGAAAACGGCGTTCACCGTTTGGTGCGTATTTCGCCGTTTGATTCCAACGCCCGCCGCCACACTTCGTTTGCTTCGGTGTATGCGTATCCGTTGATTGACGACAGCATCGAAATCGAAGTAAACCCTGCGGATATTGAATGGGATACGTATCGTTCAGGAGGCGCTGGTGGACAGAACGTCAACAAAGTGGAAACGGCCGTTCGGCTTCGTCACAAACCTTCGGGCTTGATGATTGAGTGTCAACAAGAACGGAGTCAGCACCTCAACCGCGATTTGGCCATGCGATTGTTGAAATCGAAATTGTACCAGATTGAGGTTGAAAAACGAAACGCTGCCCGCGCCGAGGTGGAAGCTTCTAAAAAGAAAATCGAGTGGGGTTCTCAGATTCGTAACTACGTTATGCACCCTTACAAATTGGTAAAAGACGTCCGAACAGGCGTAGAAACCTCTGATGTTCAGGGTGTAATGGATGGCGACTTGGACGAGTTTATCAAAGCCTATTTGATGTTGCAGTAGTGGAGTAGTTACTCGGAATAGCACAGAAAAGCCCTGATGATGAGTCAGGGCTTTTCTGTGTAGAGGGTTGCTCACAACCCGACGACTCTCCCACTAAATAGCAGGGTCGGCAGGCGTGTTGGCGCGGTTATTATCTTTCTCAATCAACGGATATGGATAAAACGTGCGGGTGCGCTCTACTTGCGAAGCGGCATTGCCCGCCACAGGAGCCAAACGATTAAAACGACGGCTATCTTCCAATTTTAATCCCGATAAAAACAACTCAATACAACGCTGACGGTAGATTTCGGTCAGTAGTGCATCGGCGGTGTTTGCTCCTGAATAAGCAGGAAGCCCCGCTCCTATTCCCCACGCATCGGTTGTTTTGGTTAAAACAGCATTCAAAGCCGTAGTTGCGCCTACCAAATCGTTGGTACGGGCACTTGCTTCGGCTCTAATCAACTGAATTTCACCTGGTAAATACACAGGAATCGCGGCATTGTTGGCAGTAAAGAAACTGGCACGGCCTAAGTTAATACCTCCACTAGCAACCCCCGCTGGATTTGACAAGTAAAATGCCAAGCGCTTGTCGGCAGCAATAGGGCGAAGCGCTTCGGGTAAACCTAGCGTGGCGTTGACAGGCTCAGTCACGTTACGGTTCCCAAAGGTGTTGAAGAATAAGGGGTTCTGAGTGGCATCGTCAAAGTTAAATGACGATTTTTTGGTCAAATCTACCCTGTTTGCTGCGGCCAAGGCTTTTGCATTGTCGCCTACCATGAGGCTATAACGTGCAATCAACGCTTGAATGGTATTGGCCAAGTCTATCCCCGCCACAATCCGTGTAGTGAAAGTAGAAGAAACGGGCGTAGCAGTAAGCGTAGTAGCGGCGGTTTCGAGTGTGCGAATGGCTTCTTTTAAGGCTTCATCCCGCGTCACAAACACTGCATTATCGCCTGTGGCAACGGGGAGCTTTTCCCAGAATTGAGCGATAGTTCCCAACGCCAGTGCCCTAAAAATAGAAGCGTAGGCCGTAATGCCACTTTTGGTACCTGCATCTCCAGCGACCGTAGCTACGCTTTTTAAAACAAGGTCGGCATTGGCTTTTACCAATTGATTTTGTGCCCAAAGGTTACGCAAAATACCGTTGTTGGGCGTAACGTTGGCACCGCCAATCCGAAGCTGCTCCTCGTCGCCGTTACCCGCATTCAGCACCGTAAGTTCTTTGGTGGTAAGCCCACTTGCCGTAATGGCAGTGTAAAGAACCCCCGCGCGGGTGCTTGAGTAGCGGTATTGGAGCCCGTTGCAGAGGGTAATGAGCCCATTGATGTCGGTTGTTACTTGGGTTTCGCTGGCGGCGCTTGGGTTGAGGTATTCTTGGTCGCAGGAAGTGGCCGTCAGCATTGTCCCCGCCAAAAGTGTATATAAAATCGTCTTTTTCATTGGATTACAGGTTTCACGTTAGAAAGATAAGTTCAACTGGAGCTGGTACGTGCGTGGAATGGGGACGTTACCGAAGTCCACCCCGCGCAAAATGTCGCTGTTGTTACCTGCGTTTGTTTCAGGGTCAAAACCGTTGTATTTATCCCACGAAATCAAGTTACGACCCACGAGAGAAACACTCCAATTGCTGATTCCTTTGAATTTAGGAAGCTGATACGTAAGGGCTAATTCGCGTAATTTGGTAAAACCACCTTCATCGACGCGGTATTCTTCGATGTTGACTAATGAGAACACATAGCCACGTGGTAGTGTACCCAACATTTCGGCTTCGGCAATGTCGCCAATTCCTACGTTGTTGCGCGTACGCTTGTCAGCATTGAACACTTGGAAACCTTGAACGGCATCCAACAAGAAACGAAAACCAAGTTTTTTGTACGTCAAATTACCACTGAATGAGCCAGTCCATTTTGGGTTGGGATTGCCAATCACGGTACGAACAAATGCCCCCGAAGGTTGTCCATCAGCAGCTCGGCTAATGGTATATTTAGTAGGGTCGTTAGCATCTTGTGTTCCACGTTCGCGTTGAGGAAGGTTTTGCGACGTCAGGAGTAAACTTCCATCTGCATTTCTAGCATAAGGGAAACCATAGAAAACGCTCGCAGGTTGACCTTCAATCAAGAATACTGGCGCGCCTGCTGAGTTGCCGATGGTCAGTGTTGAAACCAACGGATTCCCTTGGTCAATGTCTAATACTTTGTTACGGTTTTGGTTGTAAAGAACGGTGAAATCGGCCGAGAAGTCTTTTTTCTTTACTGCTAAGGCGTTGAGGCTGATTTCAAAACCTTTGTTTTCCATCGTTCCTACGTTGTTCACAATTCCCGTTCCACCCGTAGAAGGAGCCAATTCGCGGTTGACAACCAAGTCTTTGATTTGTTGGTTATAGACCGAAATTCCCAAATTGAGTCGGCTTTTTAAGAAAGAAAGGTCGGCTCCCACTTCGATTTCGTCCATGCGTTCAGGACGAACGCGAGGGTTGGCCAAGGTAGCGCCAGGAATGATGGTGTTTTTGCCAAGGAAAGGAACAGGGCTAAACTGCCAGAAACGGCTGTAACTTCCAATTCCCGTCAAGTTACCCGCTTGTCCGTAGGACGCACGTACTTTAAAACCGTCCCAAATGTTGGCCAAGCTGCTATTTTTCCAAATATCAAGGTCTGAAACCACAAAACTACCGCTCAATTTAGGATAGGTTTGGTTGGTTTCGCTCGGAGAAAACTTCGACGAACGGTCGCGACGAACGGCAGCCGTAACGAAGGCTAAGTTTTTGTAACCCAAGGTCGCTTGTACAAAAAATCCACTCAAATTGTAACGGTCGAGGCCATAACCTGCCGTAACGGTCGTACTTGCCGTACCGCTTACGGTTTCGATGAAAGGCGCGGTGTTCAAACCACTGGCACGGGTAAAATCCGACTGGTAGAACTGGTAGTTGAAACCAGCAGCGGCGTTTAATTTGAGTGAACTGCTAAGTTCGGTTTCGTAGGTAGCGTTGATGTCGCTGTTAAACTGCGTGACGTTGTTGTTGGCGTTGGCCGCAAAACCATCGGGATAACGCTCCGCAGGAAGCCCCGCCACGGCTTGGTAAGGGTACGGCGGAATGTAGTTTTTACCCAATTGCCCGTACGTGTCCACCCCAACAACCCAGTCGATGCCAAGACCTTTGATAGGCGTAAGGTTCAATTGAGCATCAGCAATGGTGCGGCTGACGGCCTGCGTAAACTTCATGGTTTCCACGGTTGTGAGTGGGTTGACGCGGGTAGGCTCAACCGCCAACAAGTTGCCTGCGGCGTCGCGCTGGGTGATGTCGTAGATGTTGTTGGTGATAGTTACCGAGTTTATCGGGCTATAAAACACGTTTCCGTTGGCTTTTTCGTTGGAAAAGCTATTTGAATAATTCAAGCCCGCCGATAGTTTTGCCCAATTGTTAAGACGTTGGTCAACGCGCGCCCGCAAACTCGCCCGCCGAAAATCGACGCCCTTGACAATCCCTTCGTTTTTCATGTAAGAAGCCGACACAAAATACTGCGTACGGTCAGTTCCGCCCGAAATCGAAAGCGTATTGTCGTTGCCAAAACCCGTACGGAAGATTTGGTCGAAATAATTGTAGCGAGTTACGTCCACTAGGTTAGAGGCCAACAAAGAAGTGGCTCCATCGCGAACGATGCCCGTAGTCGTCATGGTAGGGTTGGCGGCACTTTGAGCTGCGCTAATTACCCCGATGGTGTGAAGACGCAAGTCTTTGAAACCAAATTGTTTACCCAAGGTAGAAATGAAAACGCCTTTGCGAAGCTCGTTGGAAGAAAAACTGGTCGTAAAGTTGATTTTTGGCGCGCCCGATTTCCCGCGTTTGGTCGTGATAATAACCACCCCGTTGGCAGCTCGTGAACCGTATTGAGCGGCGGCGGCGGCACCGTTGATAACGTTTAAAGACTCAATGTCACTGGGGTTAATATCGGCCAAACGGTTGGTACCGAGCGCAGTACTTGGCGCTTGGTTGCCGAGCGAAAGGGCCAACTGAGAAGCAGGCGACGTTTCGTTGTTAATGATTACACCGTCAATGACATACAGCGGGTCAGAACTTCCTTGAATGGATTTTACCCCGCGCAAACGCACCGTAATCCCTCCTGCGGGGTCGCCTGAGTTTTGGGTGATTTGTGCACCTGGGATTTTCCCTTGCAGGGCGCTCACGAGGTTGGGTGAGCCTGTTTTTTCAAGGTTATCCGCCTTAATGGTCGTAATTGCGTTACCGAGTTGTCGGCGCTCGGCCCGAATGGTAGAACCCGTCACGACGACTTCGTCGAGGTTCATTTGGTCTTCTCGAAGCGAAACATTGACAATCGACTGGCTCGAAGAAACCTCCCGTGTAACTGTGCTGTAGCCTACCGCGCTGAACGTGATTTTGACATTACCACTTACATTAAGCGAAAAATCTCCTTCTACATTGGCAGTTGTCCCGAGCGAAGTTCCTGCTACTTGTACCGTAGCGCCAGGGATTGGCTGACCATTGTTGTCAGTTACTTTCCCTTTGACGGCGTACGATTGGGCCCATCCATTGAGCGAAAAACAAATCGCTACAATTGCCACAATCGTCCGCATGAGTTCAGAACGAAAACGGTTCTGAATGATTTGGCCGTAATTGTTGTGAAGCATAAGTTATTAATTAAATGTTTATTTTTAAAATCGGCATAAAACCGCAATAAATAAACAATAAAAACAGCAAACTCCGTCATTTGTTTGGTGAAAAATATTTGTATCAGTAGAATAAAATGAAAAAATTTTAAGATTTTGGCGAAAATTTGAGCTGAATCAAAAAATGTCTCTAATTTTATTGCAACTTTTTGCGGATTTGATTTTATATTTTTTTGAACCATTATGCACCCAATTCAAACCCAAATGCTAAAGCGAGAACGACAGGCATTCATTATGAAACAAATCAATCTTCACAATCGGATATTGTCTGCCGATTTGGGATTGATGTTGAACGTTTCGGAGGATACCATCCGCCGTGACCTTAATGAACTGGCGGAGGCGGGCGAACTGGTGAAGGTTCACGGTGGAGCTTTGTCAAAATCGTACCATTACGATTATGCCCCGAGTACAACGTATGCTTTATCGGAAAAAACGGTCATCGCGCAAAAAGCCGCTACCCTCATCGAAGACGGAATGTTTGTTATTCTAGGTGGAGGAACGACCGTTAGGGAGTTGGCGAGGTTATTGCCTGTCGATTTAAAAGCTACTTTTTTTACCATAAGCCTGACAACCGCCCTTCAGTTGTGCGACCACCCGACGATTGACGTAATATTTTTGGGGGGAACGCTGGTCAAAAATTCGCAGATTAGCGTGGGAGGCGAAGTCATTAGCCGTCTCAATGAAATCAAGGCTGATTTGTGCATCATGGGTACCAATGCCATTGATACCGAATGTATTACGGATACGGATTTAGAGGCAGTTCAGGTGAAAAAAGCCATGATAAAAGCGTCTAAACGAAGTGCGGTGGTGACCATTAGTGAAAAACTGGGCAGTACCCAAAAACTTCAAGTGTGTGAGTTATCGGACATTGATTATTTGGTGACTGATTTGCCTGCCGATGCACCGCAGTTTTTAGGCTACCGCCGTGAAGGTCTGGTTATATTGTAGAATTTTGCCAAGATGCTCAGAGCCCTATTAATACATATTCGAGACTTTTGTTATCACTATTCTAAGAAACAAGGAGGCGAAAAGTTTGCGGAAGAAAATTACAAGTTACGTCTTTTGGGCTTTGTATTTATCTATTACATAGGTATTTTAGTCGTGTTAGGGAATATTGCCCACCACTATAATAAGATGCCTATCAACAAAAATTCCTCCTTTTCAGGGCGAATTTTCTTCTCACTGTTTTTCTTCCTCCTTCCTTCTTGGCTTCTACTAAAATGGATTTTAAAAACAGTGGAAGATTCCCCCATCAAAATTGATGTTTCGTTGGATGAGTACAGAAAAATACGAAATCGTGGTCTTTTTATTCTGGGATTTGGTTGTGTTTTTTGCTTGTCTTGCTTAGTACTACCCACTTATATTCGAGGGGGAAAAATACATGTTGGAAATTATGTAATTCAGAGAAAGTAAAGTAAATGCCTTCATTTTACGCTTTAGACGTATGCTATTCAAAGAAAAAAAGCGGAGGTTAATCCCTCCGCTTTCTTCGTTCTTCCCTTCGTGATTTGTTGAGTTGGCTAATGGCGTCTTTGGCTTCTTTGACTTGGCTCGATTTTTTCTCCCCTCGGTCTATCACCGTTTTGTAATACTCCCTCGCCGCTTCGTAGTCTTTTTCAGTTTCCGACATTTTTCCCAAGGCAATCAACGACGACAAATAATAGCCCGACGTAAACGCTTTGGCTTGAATTGAATAATTGACAGCCTGCAAGTAATACTCCTTGGCTTTTGGAATATCGCGGTGATAGTTGTTGTAATAATACGCCAAAACGTAGGCCGCATTTCGCCCGCTTACGGCTTCATATCCCGCCATCCCTTTGTCTATTTTGGTCAAAATACTCCTTGCGGCTTTTTCCGCTTCGGCGGTATTTCCCCGCACAAAAGCTGAGCGGAGGTAATAGCGTTCAAAATAGGGGTTGTCGGGGTAGGTTTCCCACGAGTATTTGGCCAAATCATACGCTTTGGCGTATTGATTTTCGTAGCTGTAAATCTGCAGTAAGAAATACCGTGCTTCGGTTCGGGTGTAAAAAGCGTTGTTTCCTACTTTTTCAAGTTGCTGAATACCAAGCTGTTTGTTGCCTTTAGGGAAAAGCCAAAGGATAGGTTTAAGCAACGGATAGTTGTCTGGAATCCATTGGGCAAAGTAATTGAACAACCCATCTCCAAACAGTAATTCGGGACTCAATTCACTTTTTCCTTCACATTTTTCCATGTATTTCAAGGCATTCTTCCCCGCAAAAGTCGCCCGCGACCAGTGTTTCCGTTCCGAGTGAATCCGTCCTTTGAACGCATACGCTGCGGCTAAGAAGAACGAAGGCTCGATTTTGTTTTCGCGCGCATCATACAGTTTTTCTGCCAACGTAATGCAAGTATCCATCAAGGCCAAGCAGCGGTCGTCGTAGCGAGTGTCTTCGGTGTTGGGCACAATTTTCCACCACTCGGCCAACCCCATCAAAAAATAGGGCATGGGGTGGTAGGGATAGCGGTAACGCAACCAACGAAATTCGGCGTCGGCTTCGGCAAATTTGAAGTTATAAAGTTTGTTAATGGCCTCAGTAGCTTCGATTTGTACGCCTGGATTGGAGAGCAACATATCGTACTTGCCATCAAAGTCGGAGGAGGCATAAAGTTGGGCATTGGCGGTAGTCGTACCTAAAAGTACCCAGCCAATGATACCGAATATCCAATATTTTAAGATGTTCTTTTTCATGGTCTATTATCTTTGCTGTGGATATTAACGTACAACTTCTCGTTACAGTTTATTCGTAGCGCCATTTTTTAAGTTTTTTTTAATATTTTTTTATCATGCTGACGGTCAAAGACAAAAAGTTTGTTCCATTTATCGAAAAACAACCACTCGAAGAGCGAATTGCGGAACTGGGGCGCGAAATTAACGAAGATTACCGAGACAAGAACCCTCTTTTTGTGGTCGTCCTCAATGGTGCTTTTATGTTTGCAGCCGAACTAATGAAAAGTGTGACCATTCCGTGCGAAATAACCTTTGTGCGCGTCTCTTCCTACTCCAAAACGCAATCAACGGGCGAAGTGACGGAGGTTCTTGGACTGAAAGAACCCATTCGCGACCGCCACGTGATTATCGTCGAGGATATTGTCGATACGGGACTTACGATGAACAAGCTTCTTTTTCAACTTTCGGCCCAGCGCCCCGAGTCGATTCAGGTAGCCACGATGCTCTTCAAACCCAAAGCCCTCAAAACGCCGCTGAGCGTCAAGTACGCTGCTTTTGAAATCGAAAACCGTTTTGTACTTGGCTACGGTCTTGATTATGAGGGTTATGGTCGAAATGTGGACGGCGTTTACGTATTGGCACCATAGCCTTTTTTCACTAAAAAACAGTTTCTTTATCAACACCTAACCAACCATTTTCTTCATGTCTGATTTCCAAATTTACCTTGGATTGGGGTTTGACCACATCACCGACCCCAATGGCTACGACCACATTTTATTTGTAGTAGCCTTGTGCGCTATTTATGCTTTTCGCGATTGGAAAAAAGTATTAGTACTTATTACTGCATTTACGCTGGGTCACTCGGTAACGTTGGCATTGGCAACGTTAAAGCTGATTACGTACCGTTCCGATATTATTGAATTGCTGATTCCCATCACAATTTTTGCCACCGCAGTTGCTAATTTTTCAGATACCAGCACAGGTGAATCAAAATCCCCCAAATTGCGGTACATCTTCGCGGCTTGTTTTGGCTTAATTCACGGCATGGGATTTTCCAACTATTTACGAAGCTTATTGGGTGAACAAGAAAGCATCGTTATGCCCTTGTTTTCGTTCAACGTGGGCTTGGAGTTGGGGCAATTGGTCATCGTGGCCATTGCATTGGGGATTGCCTCTTTGTTTATCGAAATCATTAAGTTGAAACGACTCACGTGGAATCACCTGATTTCGGGAATTGTGGCGGGAATGGCTTTGTCGTTGATTCTCAACAATGAGCTATTTCGTACACTGATGGGGCTTCCAGTGGAATAATGTCGCAAAAAAGGCCGTACGCGTCTATGCCTTGACCTAATTTTGATTGATTTACCTTATTTTTACTATTCAACTAACAACCAAGTACCAATGAGAAAACAGTTTATTTTTTACTGGCTTATGCTCAGTACGGGCTTACTATTTGCTCAGCCCCCTGCTGCGAACTACCATGCCAATTCGCGTTTTGAGCAATTAGGCGCTCAACTCCCTACTCCAAATACGACCCGTACGGCTTCGGGAGCACCTGGAAAAGATTTTTGGCAACAGCGTGCCGACTACGACATCAAAGCGGAATTGGACGATGAGCAACGCAAAATCACGGGAACCGAAACCATTACGTACCACAACTATTCACCCGATGAGTTGAAATTTGTTTGGTTGCAGCTTGATCAAAACTTATTTGCCAAAGGCTCAATCAATGCCCTTTCGCAGCACAATAGCATCCAGCCACAAATGTCGTCAAACGCTGTGCGTGGTTTAAATGCCCCAAGTTCAGTACGGACGAGCATTACTGGTGACAAAGAATATGATTTCAAAATCACAGCCGTGAAGGATGCAAAAACGGGTAAGCCGTTGGCATATACCATCAACAACACCATGATGCGCGTTGAGTTGCCTGCGAGCATCAAAACAGGCCAATCGTACGCGTTTTCGGTTGATTGGAATTACTTTATCAACGAATACTACGGCCGTGCGGGTTACGAGTTTTTTCCAAAAGATGGAAACTCTAACTACTTCATTGCGCACTGGTTTCCGCGTATGTGCGTCTATGACGACGTAAACGGTTGGCAACACAAGCAGTTTTTGGGCCAAGGTGAATTTACCTTGACATTTGGTAATTACAAAGTGGCTTTGACAGTGCCTAACGACCATATCGTAGGAGCTACGGGAGAATTGCAAAACGCGGCTCAGGTCTTGACTTCGGAGCAACAAAAGCGTTTGGAACAAGCTAAAACAGCTACTCGTCCTGTGTTGATTGTGAGCCAAGAAGAAGCTGAAAAAGCAGAAAAAGGAAAGCCAACGGGTAAGAAAACGTGGGTTTTTAAGGCCGATAACGTTCGTGATTTTGCGTTTTCTACGAGCCGCAAATTCATTTGGGATGCGATGCAAATCGACCAAGCGGGTAAGAAAGTAATGTGTATGTCGCTTTATTCAAAAGAAGGAAACCCGCTTTGGGGTAAATATTCTACCATGGTGGTAGCGCATACGATTAAGTCGTACTCAAAATATACAATTGACTACCCTTATCCAGTAGCCTACTCATGCCACGCGAGCGGCGGCGGGATGGAGTATCCGATGATTTCGTTCAACGGTGGCCGCCCAGACCCCGATGGTACGTATTCGGAAGGTGTTAAGTATGGTATGATTGGCGTAATTATTCACGAAGTAGGCCACAACTTTTTCCCAATGATTGTCAACTCTGATGAGCGTCAGTGGGGATGGATGGACGAAGGTTTGAATACATTCGTGCAGTATTTGACTGAAAAAGAATGGGACAAAGACTATCCAACGCGTCGCGGTGAGCCTCAGTACATTACTGATTACATGAAGCAAGGAACCGAAAACTTGGTACCAATCATGACGAGCTCGGACAACATCATGCAATATGGCCCTAACGCCTACGCAAAACCTGCGACGGGCTTAAATATCTTGCGTGAAACCGTCATGGGTCGTGAGCTATTTGATTATGCGTTCAAAGAATACGCGCGTCGTTGGGCGTTTAAAAACCCGACTCCTGCCGATTTCTTCCGTACGATGGAAGATGCCTCAGGTGTGGATTTGGATTGGTTTTGGAAAGGCTGGTTCTACGGCGTTGAGCCTGTTGACCAAGATTTAGTGGAAGTTGAATGGTTTGCCCTAGACACGCAAAACCCTGAAATTACCAAAGCAAGCGCCAAAAAAGAAGCGGAAGACAAACGTAATACCGTGGCTCGTCAGCGTGACAAAGATTTTATCAAAGAATCGGTGGTAGAGAAAAATCCTGACATGAAGGATTTCTACAACTCGTACGACCCATACAAAGTGACGGACGCCGACAAGAAGAAATACGAAAGCTACTTGGCAAGCTTAACGGCCGACGAGCGTAAATTGGTAGAGTCTGGCATGAACTTCTATACGTTGAAAGTGAAGAACAAAGGTGGTTTACCAATGCCTGTGATTGTAAAAATGCAGTTTGAAGACGGCACGGATTCGGTAGCGCGCTTCCCAGCGGAAATCTGGCGTTTGAACGACCAACAAGTATCTAAAGTCGTAACGACGAAGAAAAAAGTGGTTCAGTGGACATTAGATCCATTCCGTGAGATTGCCGACATCGACGAAGAGAGCAACAGCTTCCCACGTCAGCCAGCACAACCAACTCGTTTCCAGATGTTTAAAGGCGGAGGTTTTCAACGTGGTGGTTCTAACCCAATGCGTGAAGCGCAACAAGCTCAGCCGCCCAAAGCAGGTCAGCAAGGCGGCGCTAAAAACGACTAATATTTTTCAGATCTTAGACCTTCCAAGTTTTTGAAACTTGGAAGGTCTGGCCGAAAAAACTTGGAAAGTCTAGTCAAACTCAAGCGGGGAATAACGGGTTTTCAATAACCTGTTGTTCCCCGCTTTTTTGTGGCACAACATTTGCCCTGTTTTTTCAAAACTCAAAAATATGCCGAATAAACGCTGGATTCTTTGTGCTTGTATTGTCATTCTGGCAAGTTGGAAACCTTCTTTTGCTCAAAAAAAACTACGAATTGAAGCTAAAATAGTCAATGTAAAACCAATGCGGCTGATTTTGGCGCAGTATTTTGCAGGACAACAAATGCCCGTAGATACCGCTATTTTGGGAGCCGATGGCCGTGTAGTGTGGCAAACCGATGCCATTCCCGAAGGCGTTTGTCGGATTGTCGGATTAGGTCGAGGGCTTGATATTTTTGTGACAGGCTCGCAACAGTTTTCCTTTGAAGCCGATTATAAAGACCTGATTGCTAGTATTCGTTTCAAAAACTCCCCCGAAAATACCCTGTTTTTTGATTACCAACGAGAACTACGGCGGCGCTACCAAGCGGCATTGGCAGAGCGTCAGCGGATGGGGATAAAAGAGGACTCCGACCCGCGTTGGAAAAACCGTTTTCAAGAACTCAATCAACAAGTGAAAGATTTTGTTGACTCATTGTATCAAAAACACCCTACCTACTTGAGTACGCGTTTTTTGAAAAGTTATCAAGAACCTAACTTGCCTATTTTGCCCGTTCAGAAATTATCGGCCAAAGATTCTCTGTATTTGCGAAACTACGCTTGGGAGCATTTTTTTGATAATTCTTTTCTTTCGGATGAACGAATGGTTTATACATCGACCGTTCCTGCCCGCTTCGAACGCTTTTTGAAGGCGCTTCCTCAATTTGAAAAAGAACACCGCCGTAAGTTAGTAGAGGGGCTTATTGAGAAAACAAAAGGAACGACTGAGCTCCGCAAATACATCGTCGGTGGGCTTGCCCAAAAGGTTGAATTAACATCTAATCCAGATTTTGACCAGCTTTTTGAACAAATTGTGGATAACTATGTGGAAAACGATACAAAATTGTGGGATGCGAGCACTTTGCAGCGATTAAAAGAACTAAAATCCATAAAAGCCAATGTTGCTGTTGGTAACGCTTTTCCTAAAATTTCCCTTTCAACTTTGGATGGGAAGGCGCTTCATTGGGAAGATGTCCACAGTGACTACACTTTATTATTCTTTTATGACCCAGGTTGTACACATTGCCGAGAGGCTACGCCAGCGTTGGTGACAATGGCCAAACAATACGCCAATAAAATGAATGTAGTAGCCATTACGCTAGACCCCAACGAGGCGCAATGGAAAACCTTTATTAACGAATTTCAAACGGAAAGCTTCCTCAACGTGAGAGATGCAAGTCGTTCGATTGAGTTTCATAAACTAGGGGTCATAGAATACCCCACCATTTATCTGCTCGACCGAGACAAAAAAATAGTGGGGCGTTGGTTGAAAGTAGAAGAGCTTCCGTCTTATCTGGTCAGTCGGTAAGAAGCCGTGAGTTGAAGGCCGCTAAAACGCTGTTGGAAACGGCTATCTCGCAATTGTGCTTCTCCAGGCACAGCATACGCAATGTACATATCGCTCACGCCTTGAATGCTGGCCAAATAACGTACGCCAATCGAAAGTTTGTTCAGATTGAGCGCAACCCCTGCATGATAGCCAAACGCATAGCTGCGATAGGGTGAAAAAGTAAGTGGCGTTGAAGAATATTGCGACAAGAAATTTTTGAGGTTGCTGTCGTCAAACAATTGCAACGAAATGAGCGGCCCGCCCGTAAATTCCAAACGTTTGTGCTTGTAGCCTAACGAAAGCGGAATATCCAACTGTCCGTATTGGATGGAAGTTTTATTCGTGCTTCCTGTCGATTCTATTTCACCTCCTTTAATAGAAAGTAAAGCCTCTGCTTGTAAAAAGACATCCTCTGTGCTACGTACATACGCACCTACTACGTAGCCTGCTTTGCTACTTCCTTGGGTGGTTATGGTTTCGGGTGTAGCCGAGCTTGACGTCGCTCGACGCCCAAGAAAATCATCTCCTCTGAGCTGCGAAATCTGTAATCCCGCTTTTAATCCCCACTCTGCTCGTTGGGCGTTTGCCCCCAAGGCCGTCAAAACACAAAAAGCGGCAAGTAATCGTTTCATAAAACTCCTTTTTATAGTTTTAAAATAGATAAGTAATTTTCTAGTTTCAAAGTTCACTATCTTTTGCCCATAAATCCAACAAACGAATGAAAAAACACCTATTGGTCTTACTTAGCGTTCTTATTCAGTGTGCGTATCAAAGCCATGCGCAAGAAGTAGATATCTGTGTATATGGCGGAACTTCGGCGGGCGTCATTGCCGCTTATACTGCGGCCAAATCAGGAAAAAAAGTCCTTTTAATTGAGCCTAGTCGGCATTTAGGCGGCCTTAGTTCGGGTGGACTGGGTCAAACCGATATCGGAAATAAGTACGCAATTACGGGCGTGGCCCGCGATTTTTACCGTAAAATAGGCCAGCACTATGGTAAGTTTGAGCAATGGACGTTTGAGCCACACGTGGCCGAGCAGTTATTTAATGACTATATCAAAAGCGCTAACGTACCCGTTTGGCTCGAACATCGTTTAGTAAGAGTTCAAAAACAAGGAGAAAAAATTCAGGCCATTGAAGTAACTGCTTCCGAATCAAAAGGGGAAAAAGTACGTCTCGTAAAAGCTAAAATGTTTATCGACTGTACCTATGAGGGCGATTTGATGGCCCAAGCTGGAGTTAGTTACATCGTTGGACGTGAAGCCAATAGCCAATACAACGAAACCTGGAATGGGGTACAAATGCACGACAAGCACCAATTCCCTGAAGGCATTGACCCGTACAAAACTCCTGGTGATCCTTCAAGCGGATTGCTTTGGGGAATTTCTACGGAAGCACTAGCCCCAACAGGTTCGGGTGATAAGCTATTGCAAGCCTATAATTTTCGGTTGTGTTTGACCAAAGACCCTGTCAATCGAATTCCGATTACCAAGCCAGCGCGCTATGATTCAACGATGTATGAATTGTTGTTGCGACAAGTGGCCGTCGAGAAACCTGCGCACATCAACTGGGGGGTATTGCACATTGCTGATATGCCCAATTCAAAGACGGATATTAACAACAAAGGAGGTCTTTCAACGGATATGATTGGTATGAATCATTCGTTTGCCGAAGCGGATTTCCAAACCCGAAAAAAAATTATCAAAGAGCACGAAGACTACACCAAGGGATTTTTGTATTTCGTGGGTCACGACCCCAGAATGCCACAACATTTGCGTCAACAAATGCTCGAATGGGGATACCCCAAAGATGAGTACCTCGACAATAACCACTTTTCGCACCAAATCTACGTCCGTGAGGCGCGCCGAATGGTGGGAGATTACGTGATGACGCAGCATAATTGTGAAGGCCGAGAAATTGTGAAAGATGGTATCGGAATGGCGGCCTATACGATGGATTCACACAACTGCCAGCGGATACTTTTTAAAAACCCTACCACGGGAAAAATGGAGGTTCGTAACGAGGGCGATGTACAAGTGGGCGGTTTCCCCCCCTACCCGATTAGCTATCGATCCTTAATTCCTCGCAAATCGGAATGTCAAAACTTGTTTGTCCCCGTATGCTTGTCAGCGACGCACATTGCTTATGGCTCTATTCGGATGGAACCTGTATTTATGGCACTTGGGCAAGCGTCGGCGATGGCGGCAGTTCAGGCCATCAACAGTAAAAAGGCTATTCAAGAAATAGATGTAGAAACACTTCAAAGAACGCTAAAAACCAATCCACTTGTAGATGGTAGCCAGCCCGAAATTTTATTGGACAACGACGTCACTCCTACAAATATCCAAGTCGTTGGTGATTGGCAAACCCTGAAAACGGGAAGTAAGTATGCTGCTACGCAGTTGACAGACAACTCCCTTGGGAAAACAGTAAAATCAGTTCGGTTTACGCCCGAAATTCCCCAAAACGGAGAATACGAACTCTATATATACAACCCCAATCCAACGGGGGGCGGTGGCAACCCAGGCGATGCCCAAAATCAATCCAAAGCAAGCAAAACAAAGCTAAAAGTAAAGGCCGCGAACCAAGAGCGAGAATTGGTCATTTCGACCCGAGAACAAGTGAGCGATTGGATTCGAGTAGGGAGTTTTTCACTGGCCAAAGGGAACGGTAACTTTGTCGAAATAACCAACCAAGATACAGATGGTATCGTTGTCGCAGATGCGGTACTGTTTGTTCCGCAGCGCACAGTCAGACGATAGTCAGACTGTGCGATTCCTGCGTATCTGGTCTGACTATCGCCTGACCAAGATGGAAGCAGTCAGACTGTGCAATTCTTGCGTATCCGGTCTGACTATCGTCTGACCAAGGTGAAAGCAGTCAGACTGTGCAATTCTAATTCTTGCGTATCTGGTCTGACTATCGTCTGACCAAGGTTAAGACGGATCCAGCATTTTGCCCATAAACAAAATGGTATTAGACGTTTTTTCACTGATGACAAACATAAACGGACGGTCGGCGTGGTAGTAATTATTAGGCCCTACGGAGGTCAGTTCTATGCCAATCGTAGTGACAGCGGCAGCTTCCGTACCTTTTTCATCGACGGCCACAAAAGTATTTTGTTTTACAAATCCGACGTTTAAGCCACCCTTAGAACTAATTTTGGTCAAATCAGCGACACCAGGGATAAAAGCCGTCGGCATTCCCATGGTTTGAAGAACACTGTTTAGCTTTACTTCGTACTCTAAAGTAAACTTGGGTAATCCAATTTTAGCTTTTGGAATCTCTTTCATTGATTCTTGTAATTGTGTCCATTCGTTGGCCGAAAAATTGGCAATCAAATTAGCCACTTGATTGCCATCTTTAGGAACAATCACCGTCATGGTATATTGGCCATTGCCGTACGGAAGTTCATACGCAAAGTAAGTAGCACGAGTACCTACCCTGACATTGTCTTCCAAAAACATCATTTTCACGTTTTTCGTTTGGGTATCGGTCAGTTGGAACGGATAATCCGATGTTAGTTTTTCGGAGAAACTGGTTTTCCAATCACCCTTAAAATAGAGGGCATTCATCAAAAACATCACCATTTGTGGTTCGATGTTGTCCAGTACTTTTTTTATCTTTCCGTTTGTCTTGTCGCTGGCCCATTGGTTGAGTGGAGAAGCATCACTCCCTGTGTAAGAAGTGACGTCTGCTTTGAACCAAGATTTCATGGTATTTAGGAAATCTGTTTCTGGCTGAAACGTATTTCGATACCACACCGAATTGGCCAAGCCAAGCGTCACTTTAGGGTCGGCTTGTGGCAATGCTTCCATCAGTTTTTGGTAAATTTGGTTGGCCTCGGTCGTTGATATTCCGCTGAGTTTGAGCGTTTGCTGGATTTCGTCGGCCGTTTTTCCGTTGGCACCATTGAGTAGCATTCCGAGGGCTGTGTGCAAGCTCAAGGGAGACACAAAAACGTTTTTGCTTTTTTGAGCGGTTTCGTTGTTTAATGTTTTGAAAAACTCAAATGCAAATTCGTTGGTTTGGCTAGAAAACTTCGATGGGATGCCGATGGGAGTCACTTCATCAGAATTACTCGAAGAGGTGCAACCTAAGGCTGCCCAAAGTAAAAAAAGCGTGGCCGCAATGACCATGACACTTTGGAAAAAAGAAGGCGATTTCATGTTTGTTTCAGGGCTTAAGGCTCTCGTCATAGCAGTAGATTTTTTTGGTAAAAACTAGGACTATGACGCTGTTGAGGTAATAACGGTTGTAACCCCAAAAAAATTTTCAAACCCCGTGCAACCTTTCTATTTGTTTTTTGCATCTACCCATTGAAACAGCCTAAACATGGTGAAAATATTACAACTATTCACAAACGAGAGCCAATTGGTCAAAGCCTTACAAAAAGGCGATCCCAAGGCGCAGCGGTATTTCTACGAGAAGTACTCCGCTCGAATGTTGGCAGTTTGTGTACGTTACCTGACCGATCAGATGGAAGCTGAGGATGTAATGATAGAGGGATTTATGAAGGTTTTTGAACGAATTGACCAATATAAGGGAGAAGGGAGTTTTGAGGGGTGGATGCGTCGCCTTATTACCAACGAAGCTTTGATGCGTTTGAGAACGCGGCGCCACATTGAAATCGACATTGACGCCCCCGAAGTACACCAGCAGGTTCACTTTGAAGGTATTGAAAACAATCTAGAAGTGGAAGACTTGATGGCCATCTTGGCAAAGTTGCCTACGGGTTATCGGACGGTTTTCAACTTGTATGCCATTGAAGGGTATTCTCATGCTGAGATTGCTGAACAGTTAGGGATAAATGAAAGTACCTCAAAGTCCCAGTTGCACCGTGCAAGGGCTTTGTTGCAGCAAATGGTTTCTGAAGTAGAAGGTTTAAAATGGAAAGCTTAAAACACTAAAAATATGAAAAAGCATCCAGTTGATGAGTTGTTCTCGCGCAAACTTCGCGACGCTGAAATAACCCCTCGCGATGAAGCTTTTCAAAAGTTTCAACAAAGGTTACAAACCAAAGAGCGCCGAATAGGCTGGTGGCAACAAGGCCCTTGGCTGGCGGCGGCTGGCGTTAGCTTATTGCTTATGGCAGGCGGCGGCTGGTGGCTGATGAGCCAGCAGCCGAGTGAGTCAGATACGGTGGCATTGTCAAAGACACCTTCCCCAAAAATAGTTGCTCCTAACTCTAGCCAACACAGTGAGTCAAAAGTGATTATTGTACCGCCCACCGATGAATTGGCCAGTCTAGAAAAAAAGGTCAAAGCGGGAAGTCGTTCAGAAAGCCAAGTTTCTACTTTTTCGTCGGCAACGATACCTACCACGCCCAAGCGTGATATGAAGGCAAAAGAAGTAGTACAGCCGTTGGTGCAAGAAACACAAGTCGCGCAAGTGGTTGAAACAACGCCTGCTAGTGAGCCTGTAAAACAAATGAAAGTTGAAGAACCTACCAAAACTGTAGCATTGGCAAATGCCGTAACGGCTAAGCCAACTGAAAAAACGGTCGTTCTTCAACTTCCTGAATTGGAAAAAACACTCGTTGCAGCCAATGACCCACAAACCAACGTTGCGGCACCGAATACTGCAATGACCGATAATGATGTATTAGACAAACCTCGTAAATCGACAAGAATGGCGAAAGTCTGGCAACAGCTTAAAAATGCCAAAAACGGAGAAAAAGTCGATTGGGATGAGGTTGGTTTTCATCCAAACAAGCTCGTTGCCAAAGCAATAGGTAAATAACCCAGTAACAATATCAGACCGTAATGACAACTTCAATAATTAATATAGCCATGAAAAATGTAATAACAGCCATCGTTTTAACCGTAGTGACTAGCATTGCTGCCTACGCCGAAAAGTACACCGTTCAGGGAGATACGCTCATTGTTCAGTTTGGGAACAATACCCGACTCATTGTTCAAGCCAAAGACAAGTCGGAGATTCGTAACCTAAAACAGTACGACCTCAATAAAATCATTCGCGATTTGGGAGCTACGCTTGATTCCAGCGGTAAGGAAACTTACATTTATATCAACGGAGAAAACGGTCGTAAGTACTTAAAAGATACCGTTTTGGTAATCAGCCGTAAAGACGGAGAAGTGAAAATTTCGATTAATGACTCTTCGGCAGAAAAGAAGGAAGAAAAGTACGAAAAAGACAATGATGCGTCGTCTAGTCACGATGATGGTAAAATTACGAGAAGCGTCACTCGGCGCTACAAAAGCCCACGAAATGGGTTTGATGTACTCGTCGGACTGAACACCTACGCCCAAAATACGCCGCTTGCTTACAACAAGGAAGATTATGACTTGTTACCTTGGGGGTCGCGATTTGTAAGCTTGAGTTGGGTAAGAGGTGCGGCTATCAGCCGAGGAAGAGATGCCTCACTGGGGCTTGATCTGGGGGTAGATGTAGCGTGGTATAATTTGATGTTTGACGGAAACAATACCGTTCGTAAAGACGCCAATGCCATTAGCTTTCCAACGGCCTCAAATGACCTGCATAAGTCCAAACTCACGGCGGCTTACATCAACCTATCCTTGATGCCAACGCTGGCGATTCACCGAGGCCCTATTTCTTATTTGAGCGTTGGAATGTATGGAGGTTATCGACTCGATAGCTACACCAAAACCCAAGAGACTAGAAAAGGACGCTCGGAGCGAATTCACTCTAATTATTACCTTAATAATTTCCGATATGGTTTCGGTGCTGAGTTAGGCATTCGCCATTTTCCTGACCTTTTTATGCAGTATGACTTAGGTGAACTGTTTCAAACTAACAAAGGGCCTGAGGTGCGAATGATTAGTTTCGGTATTCGTTTATAGTGTTAAAAATTAGGTAATTACGATGCTTTTAAAGGTAATTTAGAAGCATCGTAATTATTTTTCTTGAAAAAAAGTTTGTTTTTTTTTGCCTAAAAATTTGAAGTGAATTAAAAATCGCATACATTTGCGACTCCAAAAACGACAACAAAGTCTTTTGGAAGTTTTTTGAAAATAAGAAGGGGGTGTACCAGAGTGGCCAAATGGGGCAGACTGTAAATCTGCTGACGTACGTCTTCGGTGGTTCGAATCCATCCGCCCCCACCTTTTTACATATAATACTAGCGGGAGTAGCTCATTTGGTAGAGCGGTAGCCTTCCAAGCTTCAGGTGGCGGGTTCGAGCCCCGTCTCCCGCTCAAAATGGAGTCGTAACTTGAAAAGTTGCAAACATTTACCTCACAGGATTTTGTCGCTCCATAGCAAGTTAATTGTTACTTGTTAATTGTTAATTGGAAGTTTTAACTACAAATAACTGTTAACGAATAACGATTAACTTTTTTGTTGAAAAGCCGTTATAGCTCAGGGGTAGAGCACTTCCTTGGTAAGGAAGAGGCCCGGGGTTCAAATCCCCGTAACGGCTCTGGCAGAAAAAATAGTTAACAATTAGGAGTTCTTTTCGCGGTAGTAGTGATAGCTATGGTCGTCATTTACCGTAAAACTCTGGACACTCAAGTTTTCTCTGTAAATCCATAATTAATACAAAACCAAATTTTAGTTAATAAAACAATGGCAAAAGAACAATTCGACCGGAGTAAACCTCACGTAAACGTAGGTACAATCGGTCACGTTGACCACGGTAAAACTACTTTGACTGCTGCTATCACCAAAGTTCTTTCAGAAAAAGGTTTGGCAGAAAAGAAAGATTTCTCGTCGATTGACTCCGCTCCAGAAGAAAAAGAGCGCGGTATCACTATCAACACTGCGCACGTAGAATATCAAACAGTAAACCGTCACTATGCTCACGTTGACTGCCCAGGTCACGCTGACTACGTGAAAAACATGGTTACTGGTGCTGCCCAAATGGACGGTGCCATCCTTGTAGTAGCTGCTACTGACGGTCCAATGCCACAAACTCGTGAGCACATCCTTCTTGCTCGTCAGGTAGGTGTACCTCAGTTGGTTGTTTTCATGAACAAAGTTGACATGGTTGACGATCCAGAGTTGTTGGAACTTGTTGAAATGGAAATCCGTGAGTTGTTGTCATTCTACGAATTCGACGGCGATAACATTCCAGTTATTCAAGGTTCAGCTCTTGGTGGTTTGAACGGTGACGCGAAATGGGTTGCTACTATCGATGCTTTGATGGAAGCTGTAGATAGCTTTATCCCAACTCCTGCTCGTGATACAGATAAGCCATTCTTGATGCCAGTTGAAGACGTGTTCACGATCACTGGTCGTGGTACTGTAGCAACAGGCCGTATCGAGCGTGGTATCATCAACTCTGGTGAGCCTGTAGAAATCTTGGGTATGGGAGCTGAAAACCTTAAGTCAACTGTGACTGGGGTTGAAATGTTCCGTAAAATCCTTGACCGTGGTGAAGCTGGTGACAACGTAGGTTTGCTCCTCCGTGGTATTGAAAAATCAGATATCCGTCGTGGTATGGTTATCTGTAAGCCAGGTTCGGTTAAGCCTCACGACAAATTCAAAGCTGAGGTTTATATCTTGTCAAAGGAAGAAGGTGGTCGTCACACGCCATTCTTTAACAACTACCGTCCGCAGTTCTATTTCCGTACAACTGACGTAACAGGTATCATCACTTTGCCAGCTGGCGTTGAGATGGTTATGCCTGGTGATAACTTAACAATCACTGTTGAGCTTATCAACTCAATTGCAATGGAAAAAGGTCTTCGTTTCGCGATTCGCGAAGGTGGACGTACGGTAGGTGCTGGTCAGGTAACTGAAATCCTTTAATCTAAAAGGGATACACCAACTATAAAAAAGGGAAGCTCGTATGGGCTTCCCTTTTTATTTTGTGATTAACTGAGTACATTGGCGTTCGTTTTCTCGGGTCAAATGATACCATTAAGGCTAGTTGTTATTGGGATACTATTGGGGTGGATGTGTACGATTACCGTTCGGGCACAAGTTCCTGTATTACATCTTACTGATAAAATGATAGATACAGAGCTGTGGAAGCATCCTGCGCTTCAGTATTTGGCCGATACTTCTCAAAAATTGACAGTTCAACAGCTACGAAAAGACACCTCTGTTTTCTTCAAAAGCCCACTGGGCATTTCTGCTGATTTAGGTTTTAGAGACCAAGATGTTTGGCTACGTTTTAAGGTAAAAAAACAAACAGATAGACAGATTCATTGGGTAATTTCAAATGATTATCCAATGGTGGAAGAGCTTGATGTGTTTGTTTTTAACGAACAAACGGGAGAAGTGAATCACCAAACCTTAAAAGAAGCTATCCCAGGCTATCAGCGAAATATCAATGTGCATCAGTGTGCCATTCCTTTAGAACTTGCTCCGAGGGTGTTGTATTCTGTTTATATCAAGTTACGTACAGGAGACGCAAAGAAAATTCAGTTTAGAGTTGCCGAAACGTATCATTTTTACGAGACCTATCTCGATGAACTCTGGTTTTGGAGCGGGCATTTAGGGTTTGTAATTTGCATGATTGTCGTGCAATTGGTATTTCTACTGGTAACCAAAGAGCGAAACTTCTTGCTTTATCTCCTCTTTTTAATGGGATATTTATTGGTGGCCATTGTAGGAGGATACGGAATCATCGACCAGCTATTGTGGCCAAATCACGTTTGGTTGAAAGGCTATAGTATTGTGATTGCCGTCGTCATCAGCAATTTTTTAGGGGTGTTGTTTTACGCCCATGCACTTCATTTGCGCGTATTAGCCCCTACCCTCTACAAGTTGATGCGAATAGATGCGATTGCGTCGGTGGTACTAAGCATTTGGATTTTCTTTTTTGAAGGACTTATCAGCCCCAATGTTTATTCGTGCGCTATAATCATTGTCTTTTTCTGTTTGGTCTCTATTTCCTGCATTGTGAGTTATCGACGAGGTAATCCTTCGGCGATTTATTACCTTTTCGGGACGCTTTCTTATTTTATTGGGGTAATAGTTGTCTTGCTTTGGACTTTGGCTTACTTGACACCCAATCTGTTTGTTATCAACGCCATGCACATTGGCAGTATGTTTGAAATGGTGTTTTTTATGTGGGCATTGGCGGATGATTATCGTCGAACGCGTGAAGAGCGAGAACAATCCCAAAAAGAGCTAATTCATACGCTACGAACCCAAAACGAGGAAATCTCGAAAGCTCAAATTAAAGGACAAACCCTTGAAAGAAAGCGGGTTGCTGCTGATTTGCATGACTCGCTTGGTGGGACGCTCTCGGCAATTCGTTGGACATTATCATCAATCAACTCTGAAAGTTTGACAGAGCAGGAAAAACATGTGTATGAGTCACTAGTAGAAATGACCAATGAAGCGCAGCAGCGGGTTCGGTTTTTGAGTCATAACCTCGTGCCCGAAAATTTAGAAGCAGATGGGCTAGCAATAAGCGTGGAGAAACTGACAGAAAAGCTTAACCGAAATAATAAAACGCGATTTAAAACCGAGATAAACCTCGATAAAAAGTACGATAAACAAGTCGAGTTTGAGCTATACAGCATTTCGTTGGAGTTGATTAATAACATTATCAAGCATTCAAGAGCGAAAGAAGCAGTGGTCCGTCTTTATGAACAAGACAATCACTTACACCTTGACATTGAGGACGATGGAGTAGGAATGCAGGATTACAATCACCAAGGAAAAGGCTTAGGAAATATTCAAGAAAGGATTTCGTCGCTCAGAGGCACGTGGCAGATTGAATCCAACGGAAAAGGAACTCATGCGTCGGCGCAAGTGCCAATCTCCTGATTTTTTGCTACTTTTGTACCTTTGCTGTCCCCTTATATGGCTGAAAAACGCAACTCTGCCCTTTTATTTATCTTTATAACGTTACTGATTGACGTAACAGGTATTGGGATAATTATTCCCGTCTTTCCTAAATTGATTACCGAGCTCATTCATGGTGATTTGTCCCAAGCCTCTCTATACGGTGGCTGGCTCACGTTTGCGTATTCGGTGATGCAGTTTATATTTTCCCCAATTTTGGGCGGTTTAAGCGACCAATACGGGCGTCGGCCTGTGTTATTAGCCTCTCTTTTCGGATTTGGAATAGATTACATCTTCTTGGGTTTTGCCCCGAGTATAGGATGGTTGTTTGTAGGACGCCTCATTGCTGGCGTTTTGGGGGCAAGTTTCACCACAGCAGGGGCGTACATTGCGGATGTGAGCCCACCTGAAAAAAGAGCCCAAAATTTTGGATTGATTGGCGCAGCTTTTGGTTTAGGGTTTATCATCGGCCCCATGCTTGGGGGGCTTCTTGGCCAGTATGGCGCCCGCGTTCCCTTTTTTGTATCGGCAGGCTTGGCACTATTAAACTGGCTATACGGGTATTTTGTACTACCAGAATCACTGCTTCCCGAAAACCGCCGTCCTTTTGATTGGAAGCGAGCCAATCCAGTGGGTTCATTGCGTCATTTAAAAAAGTATCCCATTATTTTTGGTTTGGTTATTCCACTGGTATTGATTTACATTGCAGGCTATGCTACGCAGAGTACCTGGACTTACTTTACCATGGAAAGATTTGGCTGGGATGAAAAATGGGTGGGGTATTCACTGGCATTTGTAGGAGTAATGGCTGCTCTTGTACAAGGTGGTTTAACCCGCACGATTATCCCCCGTTTGGGCAATACAAAATCCATTTATTGGGGATTAAGCGCCTACGGTATCAGCTTTTTTATGTACGCCTTTGCCAACCAAGGTTGGATGCTGTTTGCCATTACTATTTTGGCGGCATTAGGAGGAATTGCAACACCTGCGCTTCAAGCCATTATGTCAAATGAGGTGCCTGCCAATGAGCAAGGAGAGCTCAGGGGAGCGCTTACGAGTTTGATGAGCTTAACGGCCGTTGTAGGGCCAGTCATGATGACAAGCTTGTTTGCGTACTTTACCACTTCGGCTGCTCCTATTATTTTCCCAGGTGCGCCGTTTGCAATGGGTGGTGTTTTGACGCTCCTAAGTTTGATTTTAGTGAAACAAATTTTATCGCGTAAATGATTTTTTCTAAAAAAGATTGCAATTGAAAATTTTGTTTCATACTTTTGCAGTCCGATTTCAAGAAGTATTATATACACGGGCATAGTTTAAAGGTAGAACTAAGGTCTCCAAAACCTTCGGTCTGGGTTCGAGTCCTGGTGCCCGTGCAACTTTTGCGCAAAATGAACTCAATTGTAGAATTTGTAAAAGCCTCATGGGACGAGGTTCGGCACAATGTCACTTGGCCCAAGCTTAATGACCTTCAATCTAGTACAACACTTGTACTCCTCGGCTCGCTTATTTTTGCGGCAGTGGTAGGTCTCATGGACTTCCTATTTGAGAACGCTCTCAATTTCATTTATCAGTCATTCTAGGGCTTTGCCCCGGTTATCCAAACGTTGAGCAGGTATGAGTAATCTGAATTGGTACGTTATCCGGGCTGTGTCTGGTCAAGAAAAGAAGATTAAATCTTATCTTGAAAATGAAATCGTCAGACAGGGCCTTCAAGAAGCTATCCCCGAAATTTTAATTCCGACGGAAAAAATTGTCGAAATGCGTAACGGTAAGAAACGCATTCGTGAGAAGAACTTTTTTCCTGGTTATATCATTATTTCGGCCGATTTGGCAAAAGGAGAAACACATCACCTTATTACGACAATGCCAGGTGTATTGGGTTTTTTGGGAAATACCAGTGGTAACTCAAAAATACCAGTGCCGTTGCGTCAGTCGGAAATCAATCGGATTTTAGGTAAGGTCGAAGATGCGGTAGAGGAAGTTGAAGCGCCGAAAGTAAGTTTCTTGAAAGGCGAGAGTGTTAAAATTACCGATGGACCTTTCAGTGGGTTTATTGGGACAGTAGAAGAAATTTTTGACGACAAGAAGAAGCTCAATGTCGTTGTGAAAATATTCGGGCGTAGTACGCCCGTGGAGTTGGGTTACGCACAAGTCGAAAAAGAAAGCTGATTTTTCAGAATGTTGCCGGGAGTACGAGACAAAAAGCTTCCACGTTGTCTATCAGCCGTACGTCCGAACCGGTAACGCCAATTTAAACGTTTTAAAACGATGGCGAAAGAAGTAGCAGGTTACGTCAAACTGCAAGTGAAAGGTGGCCAAGCCAATCCTTCCCCCCCAATTGGACCAGCACTTGGTTCGAAGGGTTTGAACATCATGGAGTTCTGCAAGCAATTTAACGGTCGTACGCAGGACAAAATGGGTGTAATCTTACCCGTTGTAATTACGTACTACAAAGACAAATCATTTGAATTTGTTATCAAAACTCCACCAGCACCAATCTTGCTTTTGGAGGCTGCAAAAGTGAAAGTTGGTTCTGCTCAACCTAACCGTAAGAAAGTTGGTTCAGTGAGCTGGGATCAAGTAAAAACGATTGCTGAAACAAAGATGCCAGATTTGAACTGCTTTACGATAGAATCCGCAATGAAGATGATTGCAGGTACAGCACGTAGTATGGGGATTACAGTATCAGGTACAGCCCCTTGGGATAACTAATCACGAAGCGGACGTAAAGACATTTTGAACAATGGCAAAGTTGACTAAAAAAAGAAAAGAAGCTTTAGCGAAATACGATGCTAAAATCGAGTACTCGTTCGAGAAAGCTGCAGAAATTCTGAAAGACATCACTTATACGAAGTTTGATGCTTCAGTAGATATTGATGTTCGTTTGGGTGTTGACCCCCGCAAAGCAGACCAGATGGTTCGTGGCGTGGTGGCTTTACCACACGGTACAGGTCGTGAAGTACGTGTATTGGTACTTTGTTCGCCTGATAAAGAAGCCGAAGCAAAAGAAGCTGGTGCTGACTTCGTTGGTTTGGATGAGTTTATTCAGAAAATCGAAAAAGGATGGACTGACGTGGACGTAATCATCACAATGCCAACTGTAATGGCTAAAATTGGTCGTTTGGGTAAAATTTTGGGTCCTCGTGGCTTGATGCCTAACCCTAAGTCGGGTACAGTAACGTTGGAAGTTGGTAAAGCAGTAAAAGAGGTAAAAGCAGGTAAAATTGACTTCAAGGTTGACAAGTTTGGTATTATCCACGCTAGCATCGGCCGTGTATCTTTTGGTCCTGATAAAATTGCCCAAAATGCTCAAGAGTTGATTGCGACTTTAATGAAGCTTAAACCTTCTTCGGCTAAAGGTACTTACGTAAAAAGCGTACACCTCTCAAGCACAATGAGTCCAGGTGTCATCATCGATAAAAGCACGATTGCAGGAATATAATTATGACACGCGAAGAAAAAGCCGTTATCATAGAGGAACTCAGCGAAAAGTTCAAGGCGATTCCTTACTTCTATATTGTTGATGCCGCAGGCATGACAGTTGGAGAAACAAACAACTTACGCCGTAAGTGTTTTAACCAAGGAGTAGAATATCGCGTTGTTAAAAACACGCTGATTGCAAAGGCACTTGAAACACTAGATACCGATTATACGCCATTCAACGAAAGCGTTTTGACTGGTTTTTCTGGTATCATGTTTCACCCAGAGTCAGGCAAAGTAGCTGCTAAATTGATCAAAGAATTCCGTAAAGAATCAGGCAACGACAAATTGAAGCTTAAAGGTGCTTCGGTTGAGTATAGCCTATTCATCGGCGAAAATCAATTAGATACGCTATTGACCCTGAAGTCAAGACAAGAATTAATCGGGGAAATCGTTGGCTTGTTGCAATCTCCTGCGAAAAATGTCGTATCGGCATTGCAAAGCGGAGGCGGCAAATTGGCTGGTATCCTCAAAACCCTTTCAGAACGCGAAGGGTAATTCAAGTACTACATTTGAAAATTTGAGAATTAGTCAATGGACATTTTCAAATCTTCAGATTACTAAATTTTCAAATTCAAAAAAACTCGTAACAAATTTTAACATTACAATAAAATGGCAGATTTGAAAGCATTCGCAGAACAGCTTGTTAATCTTACAGTAAAGGAAGTAAATGAACTTGCTGCAATCTTGAAAGATGAGTACGGTATCGAACCAGCAGCAGCAGCTCCAGTAATGGTAGCAGCAGGTGGCGGTGGTGATGCAGCTCCAGTTGTAGAAGAAAAAACAGCTTTTGATGTAATCTTGAAATCAGGCGGTGCTGCTAAATTGCAAGTTGTTAAACTTGTAAAAGACTTGACAGGTCTTGGCTTGAAAGAAGCTAAAGAATTGGTTGACGGCGCTCCAAAACCATTGAAAGAAGGTATTGCTAAAGACGAAGCAGAAGCTTTGAAAAAGCAATTGGAAGAAGCTGGTGCTGAAGTAGAAATTAAGTAATTTCTGCGCTTAGCGCTCCCAAAACAAACGGAAATAGGCCTGACCTTGTGTCAGGTCTTTTCCTGTTTAAGTAAGTACCGCTGTTTTGGCTATTGAAAACAGCAACAGTTAGTCGAAAATCAGAATAAATGCAGTTAATCTGACATCTATCCACAATAGCGTTTCTTCTTTAATGAGTTTCTGCCTGAAACACTTCGCTACTCGTAGGGGCGATGCAAAGGGGCGAAATTCTAAAATCTACGAGGCAAGCTAAGTTTTTTGCAAACTAACTATTTGAGTCCCCGCGTTCAGTATCTTTAGAACGTCGCCTGGTTCTTATCCACCAAAAACTTGTAAAGCCTTGGTAACCAAACAAACTCCACGTAGAAGTTTTGCCCGGATTAAACCTGTTATTGATTATCCGGACTTCCTTGACGTACAGCTTCGCTCGTATCGCGAATTCGTTAATTTAGATACCGCAGCCGAAGAACGTCACAAAGAAGGGTTGTACAAAGTATTCCAAGAGAACTTCCCAATCTCTGATTCACGTGAAAACTTTGTCCTTGAATTCGTTGACTATGCACTAGATCCACCAAAATACTCTGTTAATGAGTGTATTTCACGTGGACTTACGTATTCGGTGCCATTAAAGGCAAAACTACGCCTAAAATGTAATGACGCCGATAACGAAGATTTTGAAACAATTGAGCAAGAAGTGTTCTTGGGAGCTATCCCATACATGACCGAAAAAGGCTCTTTTGTAATTAATGGAGCTGAACGCGTTATCGTTTCTCAGCTACACCGCTCGCCAGGGGTGTTTTTCTCAATGAGCAAGCACACCAACGGTACTAAATTGTACTCGGCACGGATTATTCCTTTTAAAGGGTCTTGGATTGAATTTTCTACGGACGTTAATAACGTGATGTATGCGTACATCGATCGTAAGAAAAAGTTTCCAGTAACTACCCTTCTACGGGCGATTGGCTTCGGTTCTGACAAAGAAATTCTTGATTTGTTTGAACTTTCAGAAGAAATCCCTGCTACTTCTGCCAGCTTGAAAAAAGCCGTAGGCCGCCGCCTAGCTGCGCGGGTACTACGTACATGGACAGAAGACTTCGTGGATGAAGATACTGGTGAAGTAGTATCAATCAGCCGTAACGAAGTGTTGCTTGAGCGTGACTCTCTTATCACGGCCGGTGACTTAGACGTGATCCTTGATTCGGGGCAGAAATCAATTATTATGCACCGTGAGGACATGAACATGGCCGATTATAATATCATTTATAACACTTTGCAAAAAGACAGCTCTAACTCAGAAAAAGAGGCTGTTGAGCAAATCTACCGCCAATTGCGTAACGCAGAAGCACCTGACGAACAAACCGCTCGTGAAGTAATTCAGAGCTTGTTCTTCTCAGATAAGCGTTATGACTTGGGTGATGTAGGTCGCTACCGTGTCAATAAAAAATTGCAATTGGATATTGCGATGTCAACGAAAGTATTGACGACGCAAGACATCGTTTCCATTGTAAAATACCTTATCGGTCTTATCAATGCCAAAGCCGTAGTCGATGATATCGACCACTTGTCAAACCGCCGTGTTCGTACGGTAGGTGAGCAATTGTGGGCACAATTTGGTGTTGGTTTGGCACGTATGTCTCGTACCATCAAAGAACGTATGAACGTTCGTGATAACGAAGACTTCAAACCAATCGACTTGATTAATGCACGTACGTTGTCGTCAGTAATCAACTCGTTCTTTGGAACCAACCAGCTTTCGCAGTTTATGGACCAAACGAACCCATTGGCTGAAATCACGCACAAGCGTCGTATGTCAGCTCTTGGGCCAGGTGGTTTGAGCCGCGAACGTGCAGGTTTTGAGGTTCGTGACGTTCACTACACGCACTACGGCCGTCTTTGTACGATTGAAACGCCTGAAGGACCAAACATCGGTTTGATTTCTTCGCTTTGCGTTTATGCAAAAACCAACAGCATGGGCTTCATCGAAACACCTTACCGCGTTATTAATGATGGTAAGTTGTCGAATGAACTTGTGTACTTGACCGCAGAAGAAGAAGATTCTAAATACATCGCCCAAGCCAACGCGTCGGTGGATGATAACGGAACCTTCTTGGTTGATAAAATCAAGACACGTTTTGAAGGTGACTTCCCAATGGTAGAGCCTGCGCAGGTGTCTTTGATGGATATTGCAGCAAATCAGATTGTATCGGTAGCGGCTTCGATGATTCCGTTCTTGGAGCACGATGACGCCAACCGTGCCTTGATGGGTTCAAACATGCAACGTCAGGCGGTGCCATTGCTCCGTCCACAGGCGCCAATTGTAGGTACAGGTTTGGAAGGCCGCGTAGCTCGCGACTCACGTGCTTTGGTAGTAGCCGAAGGCAACGGGATAGTTGAGTTTGTGGATGCAACTAAGATTGTCATTCGTTACGAACGTTCGTACGAGCAGCGTTTGGTAAGCTTTGATAGCGACATTGTAACGTATGATTTGATTAAGTTCCGTCGTACTAACCAAGATACTTGTATCAACCTTAAACCGATGGTTTTGAAAGGCCAACCGGTAGAGAAAGGTCAAATCTTGAGCGAAGGATACGCGACAGAAGGTGGTGAATTGGCACTTGGACGTAACCTCCTTGTGGCCTTCATGCCTTGGCAAGGCTATAACTTTGAGGATGCGATTGTGATTTCTGAGCGGGTAGTACGCGAAGATATTTTTACTTCTATCCACATCGAAGAGTATGACCTTGAAGTACGTGATACCAAACGCGGAGAGGAAGAATTGACAGCGGAAATTCCGAACGTAAGTGAAGAAGCTGTTAAAAACCTCGACGAAAACGGTATCGTTCGCGTAGGAACAGAAGTAAAAGAAGGCGACATTTTGATTGGAAAGATTACGCCAAAAGGCGAATCAGATCCAACACCAGAAGAAAAACTTCTCCGTGCCATCTTTGGAGATAAAGCAGGTGATGTGAAGGATGCTTCACGCAAAGCACCTCCGTCGATGAAAGGGGTAGTCGTAGATACCAAACTTTTCTCTCGTCCAGGCCGCGATGAGCGCGTAAAACAAAAAGATGAGTTGAAAGTGTTGATGAAGAGCTACGGACGCGACTTGAGCAAACTCCGTGAAGTGCTTATCGACAAAATGGTAGAATTGCTTGATGGTAAGACAGGTGCGGGAGTGAAGCACAAGTTTGGCGAAGAAATCATGAGTAAAGGCGTGAAATTTAGCCGCGTGAACATCATCAACAATATCTTCCCAGATAAAAACCCGTACCGTGACGAAGGCGGTTACGTTGTTCCAGAAGAAGTAAACCTTTTGGGTGACTTAATCATCGAAGGCTGGACGGACGACCCAACGACCAACAAGCTGTTGTTTGAGATGGTGAAAAACTATCAAAAACGCCGCAACGAAATTTCGGGACGTTTCAAACGTGACCGCTTTACGTTGGAAGTGGGAGACGAATTACCTGCGGGTATCGTAAAATTGGCGAAAGTATATATCGCTAAGAAACGTAAACTCAAAGTAGGGGATAAAATGGCGGGTCGCCACGGTAACAAAGGGGTTGTGGCTAAAATCGTTCGCGATGAAGACATGCCTTTCTTGGCCGATGGAACACCAATGGACATCGTATTGAACCCTCTAGGGGTACCTTCGCGTATGAATATCGGTCAGATTTACGAAACCATCTTGGCATGGGCAGGTCGTAAATTAGGCCGCAAATACGCAACGCCAATCTTTGATGGTGCTACCGAAGATCAAGTAGTTTCTGAATTGAATGAAGCAGGAATTCCTTCTTTTGGGCGTACACCACTTTATGACGGGCAATCGGGTGATAAATTTGACCAAGCAGTTACAGTAGGTATCATGTACATGCTTAAACTGGGTCACTTGGTGGATGACAAAATGCACGCTCGTTCGATTGGGCCATACTCACTTATTACGCAGCAACCATTGGGTGGTAAGGCACAGTTTGGTGGACAGCGTTTCGGAGAGATGGAGGTTTGGGCGCTTGAGGCGTTTGGAGCTTCTCACATCCTTCAAGAGATTTTGACAGTGAAGTCCGATGACGTAATTGGACGGGCAAAAGCGTACGAGGCAATCGTAAAAGGTGAAAACCTTCCGAAGCCAAATATTCCAGAATCATTCAATGTATTGATTCACGAATTACGCGGTCTTGCCCTCGAAATTACGATGGACTAATCAATGTTTGGGGTTTACTGTTTTGGATTTATGGTTGGTAATACAACGCTAAACTTGAGATAGTAAACTCTAAACCCTAAACAAAAATTTCACACAAATCATATCGAAAATGTCATTCAAGAAAAACAAGAAAATCAATAGTGACTTTTCGCGGATTACCATCAGTTTGGCTTCGCCAGAGTCTATTCTGGAAAGCTCATACGGTGAAGTAACGCAACCCGAAACCATCAACTATCGGACCTATAAGCCTGAGATGGGTGGACTTTTCTGTGAGCGTATCTTCGGCCCCGTAAAAGACTGGGAATGCCACTGTGGTAAATATAAGCGTATTCGTTATAAGGGCATTATCTGTGACCGTTGTGGGGTGGAAGTAACGGAGAAAAAAGTACGTCGTGAACGTATGGGACACATCGAATTGGTGGTGCCTGTTGCTCACATTTGGTACTTCCGTAGCTTACCTAACAAAATTGGTTATTTGTTAGGCTTGTCAACCAAGAAATTGGACCAAATCATCTACTACGAACGTTACGTAGTAGTTCAACCAGGTGTGAAAGCAGAAGATGGAGTCAACAAAATGGACTTCTTGACTGAAGATGAATACTTGGATATTATGGATCGTCTTCCACGTGAGAATCAACTTCTTCCAGATACAGACCCGAACAAATTCATCGCTAAGATGGGGGCTGAAGGACTAGAGTTGTTGTTGTCACGTACGCAATTAGACGAATTGTCTTACGAATTGCGCCACAATGCCGCAAACGATACTTCGCAACAGCGTAAAGCAGAAGCGTTGAAACGTTTGAAAGTCGTTGAAGCACTTCGCGACGCAAACACCCGCATCGAAAACCGCCCAGAATGGATGGTGATTCGGATGGTGCCAGTGATTCCACCAGAACTTCGTCCGCTTGTGCCTTTGGATGGTGGACGTTTTGCTACGTCTGACCTTAACGACCTCTACCGTCGTGTAATCATTCGTAATAACCGTTTGAAGCGGCTGATTGAAATCAAAGCGCCAGAAGTAATCTTGCGTAACGAAAAACGGATGTTGCAAGAAGCGGTTGACTCGCTATTCGACAACAGCCGTAAAGTAAATGCGGTACGTTCGGAAGGTAACCGTGCCTTGAAATCACTTTCAGATATGTTGAAAGGAAAGCAAGGGCGTTTCCGTCAGAACTTGCTTGGTAAGCGGGTTGACTACTCAGGTCGTTCGGTAATTGTGGTAGGTCCAGAGCTCAAATTGCATGAGTGTGGTCTTCCCAAAGACATGGCGGCAGAGTTGTTTAAACCGTTCATCATTCGTAAGTTGATTGAGCGTGGTATCGTTAAAACGGTAAAATCGGCAAAGAAAATCGTTGACCGCAAAGACCCCGTTGTTTGGGACATCTTGGAAAACGTATTGAAAGGCCACCCTGTATTGCTTAACCGTGCTCCTACCCTTCACCGTTTGGGTATCCAAGCCTTCCAACCTAAGTTGATTGAAGGAAAAGCGATTCAGTTGCACCCATTGGTATGTACGGCCTTCAACGCCGACTTTGACGGTGACCAGATGGCGGTACACGTACCACTAGGTCAAGAGGCTATTTTGGAAGCATCGTTGTTGATGTTGTCGTCGCACAACATCTTGAACCCTGCTAACGGAGCGCCAATTACCGTACCTTCACAAGACATGGTATTGGGTCTTTATTACGTAACAAAAGGACGTAAATCGACCCCAGAAGTGCCTATCGCTGGAGAAGGAATGACATTCTACGGTGCTGAAGAAGTAATCATCGCCCTCAACGAAGGAAAAGTGTCTAAACATGCGCACATCAAGTGCCGTGTGACTGTTCGTAACGAGGATGGTACCCTTGAGAAAAAATTGATTGAAACGGTTGCAGGACGTCTATTGTTCAACCAGTGCGTTCCTGAATCCGTAGGATATATCAATGAATTGTTGACGAAAAAGAAACTTCAACAAATCATTGGACACGTCTTCAAGATTGCGGGTAATGCACGTTGTGCACAATTCTTGGACGACATCAAGCAACTTGGTTTCCAAACAGCCTTCAAAGGTGGTTTGTCAATCGGTTTGGGAGATATTAAAATCCCAGATGTGAAATGGCAGCTCATCGAAGGTGCAAAAGAAGAAGTTCAAGGTGTGATGGATAACTTCATGATGGGTCTTATCACCGAAAACGAGCGTTATAACCAAATTATCGACGTTTGGACACGTACCAACACGAAATTGGCCAATACGCTTTTGACCCAATTGGAGAACGACCAACAAGGCTTTAACTCCGTGTATATGATGATGCACTCGGGAGCCCGTGGTTCTCGCGAGCAGGTACGTCAGTTGGGAGGTATGCGTGGTTTGATGGCGAAACCTCAGAAAAACCTTGCTGGGGGCGTTGGAGAAATCATCGAAAACCCAATCCTTTCAAACTTTAAGGAAGGTCTTGACGTTCTTGAGTACTTTATCTCTACCCACGGTGCGCGTAAAGGTTTGGCCGATACGGCCTTGAAAACAGCCGATGCGGGTTACTTGACACGTCGTTTGCACGACGTAGCTCAGGACGTGGTTGTGAACGAGGTTGACTGTGGTACATTGCGCGGTATCGAGATTTCGGCATTGAAAGACAACGAGGACATCGTTGAGCCATTGTCTGAACGTATCTTGGGACGGGTTTCTGTACACGATGTACTTGACCCACTTTCGGGTGAGTTAATTTTGTCATCAGGTCAGGAAATCACCGAAGAAATCGCGGCTCGTATCGACGAAACGAGCATCGAAACCGTAGAAATCCGCTCAGTATTGACTTGCGAAACCCGCAGTGGGGTTTGTTCAAAATGCTACGGACGTAACTTGGCGTCGGGGCGCATGGCCGAAATCGGTGAGTCGGTGGGGGTTATTGCCTCACAGTCAATCGGTGAGCCAGGTACGCAGCTGACACTTCGTACGTTCCACGTTGGGGGTACTGCGCAAAACATCGCCGTAGAAGCCAACATCAGAGCGAAATTTGAAGGTAAGATTGAGTTTGAAGATATGCGTACCGTAGAGTCAACGGATGCGGAAGGAAATCCAGTAACGATTGTAATGGGTCGTTCGGGTGAAATTCGCATCGTCAGCGAGTCAAACGGACAGGTATTGATTGGTAATAACGTTCCTTATGGAGCTACATTGCTTGTGAAAGAAGGTGAGCGAGTTACCAAAGGCCACGAACTTTGTAACTGGGATCCTTACAACGCCGTAATCTTGTCAGAATTTAACGGTTCTGCTCAGTACGAATCAATCGAAGAAGGTATCACTTTCCGCGAAGAAATCGACGAACAATCGGGCTTCCAGGAAATGGTAATCATCGAAACACGTGACCGTACCAAAAACCCAGGTATCTTGGTAAAAGGTAAGAGCCCACTCTTGACCGACGCCGATGAGAAGATTTACAACTTGCCTGTAGGTGCGCGTTTGGTAATCAAAGATGGAGCCAATGTAAAAGCAGGTCAGCCTTTGGCGAAATTGCCACGTACACTCGGTAAAACGCGTGATATTACGGGTGGTTTGCCACGGGTAACGGAATTGTTTGAAGCACGTAACCCATCTAACCCAGCGGTAGTTTCTGAAATCGACGGGGTGGTTATCTACGGAATTGTAAAACGTGGTAACCGCGAAATCAATATCGAGTCGAAAGACGGCACGCGTAAGAAATACCTTGTGCCTTTGTCGAAACACATCTTGGTGCAAGATGGTGACTACGTGAAAGCGGGTGAACCACTTTCTGATGGTGCCATTACGCCAAGCGACATCTTGTCGATCAAAGGGCCAACGGCGGTACAAGAATACTTGGTAAACGAAATTCAGGAAGTTTACCGTCTCCAAGGGGTGAAAATCAACGATAAGCACATTGAGTGTATTGTACGCCAAATGATGCAGAAAGTTGAAATCATGGAAGCTGGAGATACCAACTTCTTGGAAATGCAACCCGTAGATAAGTGGACATTCCGCGAAGAAAACGACCGTGTTCTTGACATGAAAGTGGTAGAGGATTCGGGCGATTCTGAAAACGTGAAGCCAGGGATGTTGATTTCGGCGCGCCGTTTGCGTGACGAAAACTCTACCCTCAAGCGTCGTGATCAGCGTTTGGTAGTGGCACGCGATGCCAAAGCAGCCGTTGCACAACCAACCTTGATGGGTATTACGCAGGCGTCGTTGGGTACCGAAAGCTTTATCTCAGCCGCGTCTTTCCAAGAGACGACCAAAGTGTTGAGCGAAGCGGCGGTACGCGGAAAACGCGATACCCTCGATGGCTTGAAAGAAAACGTAATTGTAGGTCACCTTATTCCAGCAGGAACGGGTGTACGCCGCTACCAGAAAAACATCATTGGTTCGAAAGAAGAACTCGAAACCGTGACCGAATCACGTGAGCGTAGCAGCTCGCGTCGTAGCAAACGTGAATTAGCAAACTAACAGGTTTCCCCGTGAGTTTATAGAAGAAAACGCCCCGACTTCGGTTGGGGCGTTTTTGTTTTTGGCCGCTTACACACTATTTTTTCGATTGCTGCCGTTTTTTAGTTCCTTTGTTCCCCAAACGACGATTATTTACGTATGAAGAAATTACTTTTTGTTTTCTCCCTCGCTTTCATTTGTTGTACCTCACTTTATGCCCAAGACAATAACTATAACTTGGTGCCATTTCCTGCGCAGTTCAACGGCGGCGACGGGCAGTTTGTGGTGAATGGGCAGACCAAAATTATTGTCACCGCCAAAGATGCTTTACTGAAACCCATTGCGCAATCGTTGGCTAGTGCGCTTAAAACAGCCTCGAAATTGAATTTGGTGGTTGCGCCCGCCGCTCCCCCGACGGCAACCAACACCATTTTTATTCGTTTGAACAAAGCCTTGGGCTTAGGAAACGAAGGGTACAAATTGGTGGTAGGAAAAGAACGCGTGATTCTGGAATCGGCGACGCCACAAGGAGCTTTTTACGGTTTACAAACCCTCCTTCAACTGCTGCCCACGGCGGTATTTAGTCCTACTCCCGTCGAAAACGTCGCGTGGGCAATGCCCGTTTGCCAGATTCAAGACCGTCCCCGCTTTGTGCACCGAGGGTTGATGCTCGACGTAGCGCGTCATTTTATGCCTGCTTCGTTTATCAAAAAATACATCGACCTACTAGCCCTGCACAAAATGAACGTGTTGCACTGGCATTTGACCGATGACCAAGGCTGGCGCATTGAAATAAAGAAGTACCCTAAACTCACGCAAGTGGGCTCAAAACGCAAGGAAACGCTTGTGGGGCACTACTCAGAAAATTACCCTCAGAAATACGACGGAAAAGAATACGGTGGGTTTTATACCCAAGCCGAAATCAAAGACATTGTAAAGTACGCTCAGTCGAAATACGTCACGATTATCCCCGAAATCGAACTGCCAGGGCACGCAACGGCGGCGTTGGCGGCTTACCCAGAATTGGGTTGTGAGCCTTCAAAAAACTACCAAGTGGGCACCAAATGGGGCGTGATGTACGACGTGTTTTGCCCCACAGAAAAAACCTTTACCTTTTTGCAGGACGTGTTGACGGAAGTAATGACGCTTTTCCCCAGTAAATACGTACACATTGGCGGAGACGAATGTCCAAAAGACGCGTGGAAAAAGAGCACGTTTTGTCAAGAATTGATAAAAAAACAAGGCTTGAAAGACGAACACGAGTTGCAAAGTTACTTCATCAAACGCATTGAGAAGTTTGTCAACTCCAAAGGAAAAAGCATTATTGGTTGGGATGAGATTTTGGAAGGTGGAGTCGCGCCCAACGCTACGGTGATGAGCTGGCGGGGCACGGCAGGAGGCATCGAAGCGGCCAAACAAAAGCACAATGTCATCATGACGCCGACGACCTACTATTACCTCGATTATTACCAAGGTAATCCTGCCAAAGAACCGTTGGCAATTGGCGGGTATCTGCCCATCGAAAAAGTATATGGCTACGACCCCGCCGACGGCTTTGATGAGGCGTCTAAAAAATACATTTTGGGGGTACAAGGAAACTTATGGACGGAATACGTGCCAACACCCGAACAAGTAGAATACATGACGTTTCCTCGGGCTACGGCCATTGCGGAATCGGCTTGGATGCCTTCGGGCGTCAAAAACTTTGAGGATTTTGCGATGCGTTTGAAGGAACATTTAAAACGATTGGATTACCTCAAAGTCAATTATTCAAAACGTATTTTGGACGTTCGGGCGGTGACGCAGTTCAACAACCAAGGGCAGTTGCAGGTGCGTTTGGATAAATTGGATTCGGACAGCAAAACCTACTACACCACCGACGGCAAGCAGCCTACGACCAGCTCGACGGAATACACCATGCCGATAACGTTGGACAAAATCACGACGATTAAGGCTATTACGACCGCTGGCGCTACTTTTGAGGAAAAGTTCTTTGTGCACCGCGCCAAAGGAAAACCTTACAAATACGCTGCTGCTCCTGCCGACTGGGCCGACCCTGATAAAAAGAAATTGACCGACGGGCAGGTAGCACAAAGCCCTCAAAACAGCGCGGAATGGGTGCAGATGTCGGGTAAAGATTTGGAAATTACGATTGATTTAGGCGAGGTAAAACCCGTGACCAAAGTGTCGGCCAATTTCTTGAAGCTGATTTTGTACAACATCTTCCCTCCTACTTCGGTGGAAATTGGCCTCTCGCGCGACGGCGAAAGTTTCAAAGAAGCCTTGGCGCAGCCTGTGACGTACCAACTGGAAGGCGGATGGCAAATTTTACCCGTGGTTGCCGACTTCAAAACGGCGCGGGCGCGGTACATTCGAGTACGGGCTAAAAATGCAGGAAATGCCCCCGCAGGTCATCCAGATGCAGGCCGCCCCACGACCATAGCGATGGACGAAGTGGTGGTAGATTAAAAAATTAAATAAATAGACATACCCAACAAGAAAGGCGCTGTACCCACAGCGCCTTTCTTGTTGGTGGGAGTATTCTTCCCGTTCACGCGGGTTTTTAGGCACTTTGTCCTAAAAAAGTCTTATTTTTTTAAACAAAAACGTAGGTTTGCCTCGTTTTTATAACGAAAAAGTACAAATGTAAACTTCTTCTTTTATCAATTAACAAGTAACGGTGGCTTGCCACTTATTGTCAGCTATGAAACATATCTTTAGTATTTTGCTGTGGTTGGGGATGGCCACGTGGGCGTACAGCCAAGAAAAACGAACGATTAGCGGGTACATCAAAGACGCCTCCAACGGCGAAAGTCTGATTGGGGTATCGGTCTATGTTCGGGAAATAGGAAACGGAACCGTGACCAACGACTACGGCTATTATGCCTTGAACCTGCCAACGGGCGTCTCTTACACGCTGGTCTTTAATTACATTGGCTACGAAAAAGTAGAAAAAAAAGTGACACTTACTGACGATTTGAAGCTCAGTATCGAACTCAAAGACGAAAGTGTGAAGCTGCAAGAAGTCGTTGTCAAAACCACTAAAGAAGACGAAAATGTCAAGAACATTGAGATGTCGGTCAATAAGGTGGAAATGAAAACCATTCGCCAAATGCCCGCCCTGCTCGGGGAAGTTGATTTGGTGCGAAGCATTCAGTTGCTCCCTGGAGTGACAAGCGTGGGCGAAGGAGCCAGCGGGTTCAACGTCAGGGGGGGAAATATTGACCAAAACTTAGTCTTGCTCGACGAAGCACCTGTCTTCAATGCGTCGCACTTGTTTGGGTTTTTCTCAGTGTTTAACCCCGATGCAGTCAAAGACGTAAAACTGGTTAAAGGCGGGATTCCTGCGCAGTACGGTGGTCGTATTTCGTCGATTTTAGACGTGCGTTTGAAGGAAGGAAATGCCAAAAAACGGGAAATCAACGGTGGAATTGGGACGATTTTCTCCCGTTTGAGTTATGAACAGCCTTTTGCCAAAAGCAAAGGCTCATTCATTGTGGCAGGGCGTCGTTCGTACATCGACGTATTGGCGAAGCCGTTCTTGAACGGAGATTTAAAAAACTCACGTTTTTATTTCTATGACCTTACGGCCAAAGCCAATTACCGCATTGATGACAAAAATACGGTCTTTGCGTCGGGCTACTTCGGACGCGACGTTTTTGGGGCGGACTTTGGTTTTGAATGGGGAAACCAAACTGCAACGGTCCGCTGGAACCACGTTTTTAACAACAAATTGTTTATGAATGCCACTGCATTCTATTCAAATTATGACTATGGTTTAGAATCGGACCGTAATAATACGAGCAAAAGCGGGGATAAATTTAAGTGGAATTCGAGCATTAAGACGTGGAGTATGAAGCCTGATTTTACGTACTATCTTACGCCTAACAATACGGTTACTTTTGGTGGACAGTACATCAATTACACCACCAAACCTGGCACGGCAACGGCGATTTCGAGTGGTGAAGAACGAAACATTAGCTTGGACCCACGTTATGCCGACGAATCGTCTTTGTACATCGGAAATGACCAAAAACTCAACGAATGGTTGTCGTTTCAGTACGGAATTCGGTATTCGTATTTCCGAAATCTAGGCCCAGGGACGGCCTATGAGTTTTTAGAAGTAGTGAAAGGCGACCGAAAACTCCCTATTTCGGAGAAAAAATACGAATCGGGTGTGATAAATACGTATGGCAATTGGGAACCCCGTTTTTCGACCAAAATAGAGTTAAATTCTTCTACTTCCATCAAGGCAAGTTACAACCGAACGGCTCAGTACTTGCATTTATTGTCAAACACGGCAGCAAGTTCGCCGTTGGATGTGTGGACGTTGAGTTCCAAAATCATTAAGCCTCAACTAGCCGACCAAGTGGCACTGGGCTGGTTCCAAAACTTCCAAGAGAACATGTACGAGGCGTCGTTGGAGGTGTATTACAAGAAGCTCCAAAACCAAGTTGATTATGTTGCCAACTCCGATTTGTTGCTCAATACGTACCTCGAAGGTGACTTGCTTTTTGGCAATGGTCGGGCGTACGGGGCAGAAGTTTACGTGAAAAAAAATCGTGGTAAGTTGACGGGTTGGTTGAGTTACACCCTTGCGCGTACCGAACGTAAAATCGAAGGCATCAACAACGACAATTGGTTTCCTGCGCGTTTTGATAAAACCCATAATCTCTCGACGGTGGTGTTGTACCAACTCAATGACCGTTTGAGTTTCTCGGCCAATTTTGCCTTCAATACGGGTACTCCCGCCACTTTCCCAACCAATCGTTTTGAGTGGGGAGGCTGGACATTGCCGCAAAATGTGGACAACAGCCGCAACGCTGCCCGTATCCCCGCTTATCACCGTCTCGATTTAGGTGCGACGCTCAAATCGAAGAAAAAGCTCTTCGGCAAAGGCCAGGGCGAGTGGGTGTTGAGTATTTATAACGTCTATAATCGTCGTAATCCGTTTTCGATGTATGTGCGTCAAAATGAGGATAATAACCTCAAAACCGAAGCCGTTCGCTACGCGGTGATAGGCTCGGTGGTTCCTGCCATTACGTACAACTTTAAATTTTAATCGCCATGAAAAAGAATACGCTTCATACTTTTTTGACATATACTACCCTCGCATTTTTGACCGTAACGACCCTCACGAGCTGCGAAGATGTGGTGGACTTAGACGTAAAATCAGGCCCACCACAGCTTGTAGTAGATGGATGGGTGACCAACCAACAAACCAGCCAATCCATTCGTCTGACGGAGTCAGCGGGGTATTTTGATAACAGCCCCGCAAAACCAGTCCTCAACGCGACTGTGACTGTTTCTGACGATAAAGGCCAAGTTTTTAACTTTATTGACCTTAAAAAAGATGGTAACTACGTGTGGAAGCCAACGTCTGCCAGCGATACCATTGGGCGGGTAGGACGAACCTACACTTTGCGCATCAAAATGGGTACCGAAGAATATACGGCAGTAAGTAAGCTCAATCGAGTGCCTAAAATTGATTCAGTGACTTATTTCTTTGATAAATTACCGATTGCTCCTCCCGATGACGCCCCTCAAGAAGGCTATACAGCGGAGTTTTTTGCCCGTGACCCAGCGGGTGCGGGAGACTGTTACTGGATAAAAAGCTACAAAAACGGTAAGTATTTCAACAAAACGACCGAAATCACCATCGCGTACGATGCTGCGTTCAGCCCAGGCGCGAATAGCGACGGTTTGCGCTTTATTTTGCCCATTCGTCGGGCCATTTCTCCTGAGTTTTACAAAGAAAAAGACACGGTCAAAGTAGAGCTTTGCAGCATTCCGTTGGAAGGGTATTATTTCTTAAATCAAGTACGGACTGAGTCAAATAACCAAGGACTTTTTGCAACAGCTCCGTCCAATATTTATAGTAATATACAAAATACCAATCCAACGGGGCGTAAAGCGTTAGGCTTCTTTGGCGCGTCGGCGGTTAGTACGTTCACCGAAGTGATTGACGCCAAAAAAGCAAAACCCAAAGACGGAAACTAGACACTAACAGACAACACCTTCGGAAAGGCGGAGGGTTTGGGTAACGCAGCTTGGGATTTCGTAAGGATAATGAGAAACGTAAATGAGCGTTTGCTCTTGCGAATCACAGACGGCGTTTACAACCTCCTTAAAATGCTCTACGGCGGCAAAATCTAGCCCTTGGCAGGGTTCGTCTAAAATTAGTAGCGGTGGATGTTTCACCAACGCTCTGGCCAATAAAACGAGGCGTTGTTGTCCTTTGGAAAGGTTTTTAAATAATTTATCAAGTAATGAACCCACGTTGAGCCATTCGGCAACGGCGTGGGTTTGTTGTATTTGGTCTTCCGTTAATTTTCGGAAATACACCCCCGTAGCGTCAAAAAAGCCCGAAGCAATGGTTTTAAAAACAGTGGTTTCTTGGGGGAAATACAAATGAAGTTCGGGAGAAACGTGTCCAATTTTGTTTTTGACGTCCCACATTGACGGCCCGCCTCGTTTGAGGTCGAACAAATCATAATCATTGGCAAAACGTTGAGGATTATCGGCGGTCAAGATACTCAACAGCGTCGATTTCCCTGACCCATTGGGGCCAACGAGTGCCCACTTCTCCCCTTTTTTGATTTGCCAATTGACGTTATTGAGTACTTTTTTACCACTGTAAGTAATGGTGATGTTACGCAAGTTGACCGCCAATGAAAAATTGTACGTTGGAGAAATAGGAACCACTTCGCGGGGCTGAAACGTCGCTTTGTCGGTTTCTGAAAGCGATTCTTCTTCCGAAATAATTCTCCCTTCTTTCAATCGAACCACGTGGCTGACGCTTTGGGGAATTTCTACTGAGGAAGTAACCAACACAATGGTAACGCCTGCTTCTTTGAGGTGCGCAAGGGCGTTTCTTAGTACTTCGCGCGAGTGGACGTCCAAACCCGAAAATGGGTTATCCAAAAGCAATAATTGCGGTTTTTTGAGCAACGACCGCGCCAAAAGCATCCGCCGAGTTTCGCCGTTGGACAAAGTCACAAAATGACGGTCGAGCAGGTGGTCGATGGAAAGCAACTGGCAAGTGGCAAGTAAATCAGCTTCGCTGATGGTGTTTGGCGGAAGTATTACCGAATGGTTGTCAACGGTTCCTACGGGTTTGAGCTGATTGGTCAGCACTTCACGGACGGTGGGTGCCACTTCTGCTTCGTGGCTATGAAAACGCTGCTGATAATACTGTGCAGCGGATTTGATGATGCGATTGAAAGAGTAATCAGACGGAACAAGCTCGGCCACTTTTGAGAGTAACACATCGCCGTAATCGTGGGTCAATTTTCCGCGCCAAATGGGCCATTTTCCTGCCAAAACCTCTAATAATGTGGATTTTCCGCTTCCATTTTCTCCGATGATGGCCCATTGTTCACCCGTTTGAATGGTGAGCGAAAGGTCGGATAAAACAACGGTGTCGTAGCGACGAACAAAAGCGTTTTGGAGTGTAATCATGAACTTTGTCAAAGTTTGAGATTTGGACAAAGTTAGTAGTCTAAATACTTTATATTTGCTTAAATCTATACTTTATGGAATCACTTTTTGTTACCGAGCGCATTAAAGAGCTCCTTCCGAAAATCAAAGCCTTCATTGAGAGTGAGTTATACCCACTCGAAACCCCCGAATACCTTGCCCATGACTTTTCGCACGTTGAGCCGATTCTTCAGCAAAAACGTCAGTTGGTCAAAAAAGCAGGTCTATGGGGACTGCACTTGCCCGAAGAAGACGGCGGGCTAAACCTCACGCTTTGCGAATTTGGGCAAATCAGCGAAGTGCTGGCCAGTTCGCCTTTTGGGCATTTTGTATTCAACACCCAAGCCCCCGACATTGGGAATACCGAACTGATGCACAAATACGCTCCCACGCACTTGAAAGAGCAGTATTTAAAGCCATTGATGGACGGAGAAATCCGTAGTTGCTTTAGCATGACGGAGCCCGAATTTGCAGGGTCAAATCCTACGCGCATGGGTACGATGGCAGTCAAAGATGGGGACGATTACGTGATTAATGGTCACAAATGGTTTACCAGCAGTGCCGACGGCGCGGCCTTTGCCGTGGTGATGGCCGTGACCAATCCCGATGCCGCTCCACACAAACGAGCCAGCCAAATCATAGTTCCGATGGATACGCCTGGGGTAAAATTAGTACGTAATATCCCCATCATGGGCCACGCAGGCGATAGCTGGGCGAGCCACGCCGAGATGTTGTACGAAAACGTTCGGGTGCCTCAGTCAAACCTAATTGGCACTGAAGGGACAGGGTTTTTATTGGCGCAAGAACGCCTCGGTCCTGGTCGGATTCACCACTGTATGCGTTTTATCGGAATTGCCGAGCGAAGTTTTGATTTGATGTGCCGCTATGCCGCTAGTCGAGAAATGGAAGAGGGAGTTATGTTGGGTGAAAAGCAATTTATCCAAGGGTTTATTGCCGAAAGCAGGGCCGAAATCGATGCCGCACGTTTGCTCGTATTGCGCACGGCCAAACACATTGATGAGCGGGGTGCAGCGGCTGTAAGGGACGAAATTTCGATGATTAAGTTTTTTACCGCCAACATGATGCTTCGGGTGATTGACCGCGCCATCCAGACCCACGGTGGGTTAGGCATGACCAGCGACGTTTTGCTGTCGTACTGGTACGCCCACGAGCGAGCAGCACGTATCTATGACGGAGCTGATGAAGTCCACAAAACCGCACTGGCAAGAGGTATTTTGAAAGGCTATGGCCTCGATACCCGTAAAAAATAAATCATTATTTTACTTCCGATAGCAGTGGGCTGTGCGTAAGCGGTAGCGATAAGAAAAAGGAAGTGCCGACTCCGTCTTCCGTTTCAAACCAAATATTCCCCCCCGCGTGTTCTACGCCTCGTTTGGCAATGGCCAAACCGAGGCCAGAGCCGCCTTGTTTGGTGCTGAAGTTGGGTAAAAATACCTTTGGACGAATGGGTTCGGGAATCCCGTTCCCGTTGTCCTGAACTTCAATATAAACGTTGCCTTCGTCGGTACGGAGTCGTAGCGAAATCTCAGGACGGCGGCCTTCGGGCACGGACTGAATGCCGTTGATAATGAGGTTGGTGATGATACGCCCAATGAGCTGTCGGTCGCCCATGACATTGACCCGCTGTACTCGAATATCTCGTTGCAGGGTGATTTTTGGGTCGTCAGAATACAAATCGGCGGCTTTGTTGAGGACAGACGAAATTTCAAACAACTCGTTTTTAGGCAACGGCATTTTGGCAAAATCCGAAAACGACGTGGCAATGTCACTGATATTGTCGATTTGGTCGATGAGTGATTCAAACGTCCGCCGAATTCGCTCGCTTTGGGGCATATTGGGCGGTAAATCACGCAGCATCGTTCGCTGAAGTTGCTGAATCGTCAACTTCATCGGGGTCAGTGGATTCTTGATTTCGTGCGCTACTTGCTTGGCCATTTCCCGCCAAGCCGATTGTTTTTCGTTTTTGGCCAACTCTTCTTTGCTTTCGCTGAGTTTTTTGAGCATATCGTTGTACGACTTCACCAACGTCCCGATTTCATCGTCTGATTTCCAATCTACGGGCTCGTTGAGCTGGTGTAAATTGATGCGACGAAACTTCTGCGTCATAAGTCGGAGTGGTATTGTTAAAAGGTTAGATGCCCAGTAAGACAGCACCAAAAACACCAAAAACATAATGGCAAAAACGCTCAAAATCGTCGAAATAACTTCAATAATTTGGCGATCTAACTCAGGTTTTGAATCAAAATGCGGAATACTAAGTACACCTAACGGTTTACTATTGCTACTGGCTCGCACGGTCACGTAGGCCGTACGGTATTGTTTTTTTCCCAACGATTCATCCAACAAAACTTCATTTTCGCGGTCTTGAATGAGGTGAATATAGGCGTCAGGGTTAATCCATTTTGAAAGTAGTTTGCTTTCGTAAATGAGCGGTTTGGTGGTCATAAACAACGTCCCATTGTTTGAGAAGAAATTGATGTCAACGTTGGCATCGCGGGCTATTTTTTCCAGTTCTTCTTTGAGGGCATCTTCGCTTCTCCCCCCCCTCAAGTGTTCTTCCAAATACTGTACAAAATTGGTAGCAATGTTTTTGGTACTAGAGAGGTAAGCGCTTTCTTGATTGTTGAAATAGTTGGTACTGATGACGCTCAAGGTAATGAGTACAATCAATATCAAAGGCAAAAAGAAAGCGACATTGAGTAAGATTTGGATTTTGGTCGTATAACTGATTTTCAGCCGTCGGAATCCATATTTGAGCGCATAAACGGCAATAATACAGATGACATACAGCACCAATACCAAGTACAAAAACGAAAAGTTGGAAGTCAGGCTTTTGAATGGATACGACTTTGACGATACCACCACATAACGTTTGTTTTTGTCTCGGCTTCCTACGTGTTTGTAATCGTACAAAAGGAGACCCGTATCAAAAAGTGTGGAATTATCTAGTACCGCTAGGGGCATTTTACGGTCGTAATTGTAGCTGCCCGAGCTGAACATAAGCTCCTTTTGGGCGTCATAAATAGCGTAACTATATTGTCGTGTTTCGGGAGTTGGAACAAACTTTTTGTCCATCAACAACTCTGGATACACATTTTTGGGTTGGTCTTCGCGGGGGTTTAGATTGAGCACGACCCACCCCAGCAAGAGCGAATCTTGCCGAATGTCAATCAGGCTGAGGTATTGTTTTTTGAAGTTATTGACAAGGTCATTGATAAAAAACAAGGAAGGATAGTTGGTCTGGTACTTCACTTGTCGATACGGGTGAGTGTAATCATCGAAGTTGAGGGCATCAAACGTATTATCAAGAGGCTGCCCATCGGCTTTGAACGAAAGTACCTCAATGTCGTATTTGTCAAAATATTTATCTAAGTGAATACTTTTTACTTTTCGCTGAATACGCTCGCGAGAGAGAATGGTATCACTGATAAATGTTTCTTGAATATCTACATCTTTGCTAATGGCATCTTTGGCACGGTCGAGCAAAAACTCGCCAAAAGGGTCGTTCTCGGCGATGATTTTTTGCCCAAATTCCTTCTTGTTTGTGATGTCTTTGCGGTCTTCTTCGGTATAAACGACGTAGGTTGTCACCAACGCCCAGAAGAATGCCCCCGTGAAATAATAAATGGTGGTGCGATACCGAAACGAATAGAGAATTCGGGGAAACCGTGAGAAATAAAGTACAATAAAATAAACGGCGTGAATCCACAAAACCCAGGTAAGCTGGCCGTCAAAAAGCCACAAAAGTAGTACAAAAACACCACAACTCAGCAAAAAAATGAGCGTTCCTTGAACGCGATTTTTTGGATTGAAGCGGATAAATAAACTAACAAATAAATGCGTTCCAAGGAAGTAAATGCTTGAAATACAGATAAATATAATGATACAGACAATCTTGAGGAGCGAGAATGAAATGCTCAAGGTGATGTCGAGGGTAAACTGCGATTTTTCGTAAATATTCTGCAATTCAGAAAAACATCCGTAAAAGACCCAAAAGCTAAGAAGGACAAATAGTCCCGAAAGCAGTACTTTGGGAACGCCCGAAATACGAAGTAAACTTGAGTAAATTTTGGAACGGAAATAAAAATCTGCCAAGTACAACACCAACAGAAAAACGACGATGGAGTTCAGCAGCAAGTCGCCCAAGGATGGAGCAATAGGCGAAGAAGCGTAAAATTTAGGATTAAAAATATCGTTCTCGTAAAACACAAACGGAACTCCAAAATACAGCATTCCAAGCCGTAAAAGCATCAAATACAGGGCAAGCAAGACAAAAGCGCGCTCATAATGACGCTCGCGGCTCCATCGGAGTATCCAACGGATGACGTGAACCCCCAAAAAGAAGATACACAATGCGCCCCAAATAATGCTGTTGACGGGAGTCGTCTGGTTATAGGTCTCAAATTTTGGGGGGGTAATTGAGAACAAGAAATGAGTGTTTTTGTCGAGGACATTGCTGTAAATAGGCCCCAAGCGCGTTGAAATCTGCTGAGGGTCAATCGAAAATAGCTCGGTATTGTAGCCCGACTGAAAGTAGTTATTTTTGTTTTTATAGTGGCTGTATAAATTAATCACCGAAACGACATCAAGGCGGGTGTCATTCTGAACTAACTGCCGCCGACTTACCAGAAACTTCCCTTGTTCAAAGGTAACTAGCTGGGTTTGGGCAATTTTACGAATTGATTCATATTCGGGAATAAAACGATAGTCGGACCAAAAAACCAGTTGCCCATTTTGGAATATGTAATAGGGATATTTGGTTGGATGACGAAAGGCAGAGAACTGACGAGAACTGTTTTGGGAGGCAATCGTCATGATTTCTCCTAATTCTTTGTGGGAGAGATCCAGTTCTTGTTTTACGCGTTCTTTGACAGCCGAAAAATATTTTTCCTCTGATGCTCCTAATGCGCCTCTCTCAAATACAAAAAACGATAGCAATGCCAACAGAAAAGAAGCAAAGGCCAGAAAAGCAAAAATATGTCGTTTAACTTGCTGCACGAACGTTAAAGATAGGGTTTGAGTTTATCCACAACCCTCCCTAAAATCGTGCCAAAAGTTACTTTTATCAAGAAGTATTAATAACTATCTCGCTGTCAGCTAATTATTTTACGACCGTAAAGCCTGCCCCATTGTCAGTTTCTTCAAAATCGACTTCCGTGCCTATGACATACATTAAGTGGCGTTTGTCGATGATTACTTTGATGGCGTCAATGTCATATACTTGGTCGTGTTCGGTAGGTGTATCAAAGCCTAACAAAAATTGCCCAACGCATCCACCACCTTTCATTCCAACGCGCAGACCGTAGCTGTCAGGTATTTTATTGGCCGTAAGGGTGTCAATAATTTCGCGTTTTGCCGTCTCTGAAATCCGAATAGGTTGAGCGTTTGCCATGTTGTTTTGTACGTTTGTCGCTACCCGACGCACTATTTTGGTGATACTTTGCGTTCTTTGCGGGAATAAACCTTGTGTAGGTAATCAAACAACAAATCAATGGAAATCGTCACCGACTTATTGAAAATTATTCTTCCATCGGCATTGGTGCTGTATGCCATGTACCTAACTGTAACGGCATTTTTGAAAAAACAATTGACCGAAAAAGAGGTAGAGTTACAACGTAAAAACGTAGAGATTGCGTTGCCGATTCGTTTGCAAGCATACGAACGAATGTGCTTGTTTTTGGAGCGAATCACGCCCAACAACCTACTCATTCGTACCAACGGAGTAGCTACGCAAGCCATTGAATTTCAGCAAATTCTTCTGCATGAGGTTCGAGAAGAATTTAACCATAACCTATCGCAACAAGTGTATATGAGCCACGATGCGTGGGAGCACGTTCGTTCGGCACAACAAGAAGTAATTACGCTTATTAATCAAGCCTCCGCAGAAGTAAAACCTGACGCCGCGCCGATTGATTTATCGAAAAAGATTTTTGAAAAAATCGTTCAAGAAAACCGAAACCCAACGGCATTAGCGCTCAAGTTTATCAAGAATGAAATTCAGCGGGAGTTTATGTAAAACGGGGTAACATAACCTCTCGAAAGTTCAACCTCTCGAAAGTTTTAAACTTTCGAGAGGTTAGCTAGCTAGCTAGCGAGTAACCCATAACTTTTGAGAGACGCGGCCTCGGTCAGGCGTTTGGTACGTCATAAAATAAAGCCCATTTTCCAGGATTTTATGAGGCCGAATCGTAAGGCTATTGTTAGAAGTTGCCTGAATATCAAACGGAATTTCTTGTCCCAACATCGTTATCAGTCGCAAACGGTCAAGCTCAAGATTATCAAACTGTAGGCGGACACTGCTCCCATCCGATGGGTTTGGATAAATAACAAACTGCGTTGCCTCGGCCTGAGGACTAACAGCTATAATTTTTGAATAATCCGACGTGCCGTCTTTGTCCACTTGCTTGAGTCGGTAATAATTGACGCCAGGGAGTGGTGCTTCATCCAAAAAGCTGTAATTAATAACTTGACGAGAGTCGCCTGCGGAGGTGAGTTTCCCAATCGTAGCAAATTCTTTTAAATCGGTACTTCGCTCCACGTTGAAATGGCTACTGTTGATTTCGAGCGCTGTTGCCCAAGAAAGTCGTACCCGTTCAGCTTCCGCTTTTCCTCGAAAATACATCAATTGTACAGGGACAATATTTGACCACGAAAGACTTGACAAGAAGATACTTTGGGTACTAAGTGCACCGTTTCTTGCGTCACTTCCACTGCCATAGGTGAGTGTAAAACGTTTTACGCCGCTATTACGAAAAGTGACGGTTGCACGGGTTGTATCTAAGGGGTCGGTATTGAAACCAGATAATACTTTAATGTGTGATGCTGTCCCGTTAGACAAAAAGGCAGTATTGGGGTTATAAGTAATTGTGGGTAAAATCCCCGCATTTTTGTCATCGTAAGCTTCAATAGCCACGCGATCTTGGTAATTACTAAAGCTCAACTCACGGTCAATTCCCAATAAAGCAAACGATAAGTTTGTGACGGGGTCGCTAAAAGTGAAAGAAATCGTGACGACCTGCGTACGGCTTCCGAGGTTCATACTCAACCACAGCCCCCGCGAGTCACTACGTGGAGTATTATTGTTAAAACGGTTGATAGCTCCTTGAATGTTGGCTGTTACGGTCACGGCAGGTGTACCTAAGTTGGTAAAAGTATGTGACAATGACCCGTCGGGAAGCCATTTGGTGGTTTCTGATTCCGACGTTAGGTCAACAAAGCCCTGCCCGAACGAAAGTTGAGTGCAAAGTACCGCCAACAAAATCAATAAACCCCTCATAAATCGTAAACAGTTACACATTCTCGTTGTTATTTTGATTCTACAAAATATATACGTAAGAAATGAAACAAAGATAGTTAAACTTTGTAAAAAAGTTACATTAAGCTTTCTTACAATTCATTAGCAAACTCAATTGCCTTTCTCAAGGCGGCTAGTTTGTTATTCACTTCTTGCATTTCAGAGGCAATATTTGACTTGGCTACAACTCCCATGCCAGCTTGGTAAAACAACGTATTGTTTTTACTCAAAAATGTACGAATCGTAATGCAGTGGTTGAAGTCGCCGTTGAAACTAATATGCCCAAGTGCGCCACCATAAATGCTACGATTGGTACGTTCGAGTCGATTAATGATGGTCATGGCGTTGTGTTTGGGTGCTCCCGAAAGCGTTCCTGCGGGGAATGTATCTGCCACAAGTTGAAGCGGGTTTACTCCTTCACTCATCTTGCCTGTTACTTTCGAGACAAGGTGAATGACGTGCGAGAAAAACTGAGCTTCTTTGTAGGTTTCTACTTTTACCACGTCGCAGCTACGACTCAAATCATTACGCGCAAGGTCAACGAGCATCACGTGTTCGGCCGTTTCTTTGGGGTCAGCGGCGAGTTGACGGGCTAGTTCGGCGTCTTTTTCGTCGTCGCCAGTGCGGCGGAATGTTCCTGCAATGGGGTGGATTTCGGCGTGGCCGTTTTTGATAAAGATTTGTTTCTCGGGCGACGAACCAAACACTTTGTATCCGCCAAAATCGAAGAAAAACAAGTAGGGTGAAGGGTTCACCGAACGCAAAGCACGGTAAACGTTGAACTCGTCACCTTCAAATTTTTTGCTGAACCTTCTTGATGGAACAATCTGAAAAACGTCGCCGCGCAAGCAGTGGTTGATGCATTGTTGGATGATACCCTCCATTTCGGGGTCGGTTACGTTGCTCTGCTCACTTTCTTGGGCTTTAAAGCGGAATGTAGCCATTTTTGGCGCTTTTACAATCATTTCGAGCGAGTCTAAGTCCATACCCATCGACTTGCTATGATTCGCGTCGTCGCGCGTTACGCCGTAATCGTGTTCAAAAAGATATACTTCGTCTTTGAAGTGGTTGAAGGCAATTACAAATCGATATACCCGATAAACCATTTGCGGAATGGCATTGTCAGGGGTTTTTTCTTGAATCTCAATGTCTTCAAAATACTCAACCGAATCGTACGTAATATGCCCAAACAAACCTCCATTGATAAAAGGGTGCTCGTTTTTAGGCGCGTCGAAGCGGTGGATAAAATCATGCAACTTTTGCATGGCCTGTTTACGATAAGGCAAAGGAAATGTTTCTTCACTTCCGTCAGGAAAGGTTTGAGTAACAACATCTTCGTCGATGACAAAAGAAGCAACGGGGTCGCAAGCGATGACGCTAAAGCCGTGTTCCATGCCGTGATACTCCGCGCTTTCGAGCATGACAGTGTAAGGAAACTTATCGCGAAGTTTGAGATAAACGCCCACGGGCGTAAGCATGTCACCTAGCAATTTTCTGCTTTGGGTACTGATTTTGAAGGTAGTGTCGGTGGTTGTCATGTATCATTTGAGATTGAGGTGCATAAAAATAAAAAGCCCGCTGTTTGATGAACAGCGGGCTTTTTTTGGTAAAAAAGTGAGCATAGTGCTATCTGTTCATCTCGGAAAAGAAGAACGCCACCACCAGCTTGTATTTTTTACGTTTGGATTCATGTCACAAAAGTACAATCGTGTTTTTAAAAACCAAATTTTTATTTTGAGAGGTGTTGAGAACCCTTATTTTTTCTTGTAGAAGTTATAGATGACCGATACCTGTAACGTGCGGTTGTAGAGCGACTCGGTGGAAGTGCTCGAAATATTGGTAAAACCGTGTACGTAGCGAAGGTTGAGGCTAAAGTCTTCGGCCATGTCCATAAAATCAAAGCGAAGCCCAGAGCCTAAACTAAACTCATTTTTACGAAGGGGAACAATCGTGTTTGGGTTATGAAGCAAGTAGCTAATTTCGGGAGCTACTTCCAACGTAAGACCTTCGGTGATGGTATAGCCCACCGTTGGTACAAAACTTCCGTAGTTAAAGTTATTGCGAACTACCTGAAACTCACCTTTAAACGTTCCTCCGCGTACAGAAAGCTGTACTTCTGGCTGGAATACCCATTTTCTATCGGGCGTACGATAACGAAAAAAGACGCCCAAATTAGGGTGTGATTGGCGTTTGAGGCTATAAATAAAGTTTGGAGAATAGGTACTTCGCGCAATGTTCAAACCTGCCTTTACCCCAAAATGTGGTTTAAGATAGAGTGTTTGGGCCGAAGCACCGAAGGTTAAAAACGCGAAAAAAAGTAATAATTTGTGTTTCAAATTCATTGTGATAGTTAATTAAATAGTCTTCTAATTCAAGCTAGGGTCGGTTGGATAATGTGATTTGACCCTATACTCGCCTCCCATTCGTCTCAAAACTGCTCTCCACAGCTGTTCGGAAGGAGTGTCAAATAAAAATGATGGCTCGGCATCGGCCACAATCCACGCATTTTGGTTTATTTCTTCCTCCAGTTGTCCTCCCGACCAGCCTGAATACCCAATGAAAAAACGTATATCTTGCTCGGTTATTTTGCCAACGTTGAGAAGGCTTACAATTTGTTCAAAATCACCACTCCAGAAACAGTTTTTGCCTACTGGAATGGCATCTTCAATAAACGGGAGTTGGTGTAAAAAATGCAAGGTGTTTTGCTCGACAGGCCCGCCCAAATACAAAGGAAGGTTGTTGACAACGGGCTCGCGCAAAACATCGTTCAAACTCAGATTGGTGGTTTGATTCAAAATCAGCCCAAACGTACCTTGCTCGTTGTGCTCACACATGAACACAACACTTCGCTCAAAATTGGAGTCTCCTAAGAAGGGTTCTGCAATCAAAAGTTTTCCTGTAGTGGGCTTTTTTATTGGCACAGTCTTCGTCTGTTTGTGAAATAAGACCTTTCAGAAGACAAAAATAAGGTTTTTTCTTGGCTACTGAATAGGCATTGGGGGAACTAAGTCAGTAAAAAAATAAGTAGTCGTGATGGCGGTGCCTTCGGCGGTGGTATAATGGTACGTTTTTTCGACCGTTTCGCCGATGTGAAAACGGATTGATTCTGAAAAATAGGGAGCGTCAAAAACAAAGGTGTGAAACTCCCCATTTTCGCCGCAAGGGTCGATGTGTGAAGGTAAATCTTTGACAAAATCGGCATCCAACACCCGTCCGCAAAACGATTTGTCAAGCACATCGCCATTGACACTCACGACGATAGTTTGGAACCCTTTGGCCCAAAACTCGTTCAATAGTTCGAGTGAATCCCGTTTCCATAAGGGAAAAACGCCCGTTAGTCCCAGTGGACGCAATCGCTCTTCGCGGTGTTGTCGAAGGTCTTCCAAAAAAATATCACCAAAGACCGAATGAGTTATGCCCGATGCTACCAAAGGCGTCAATGTCTCAGCCATACGGTGGTGGTATTCTTCCATCGAAACGGTTTCGGGCAGTCGAAGCTTGACAAGCGGCAGCCCTATGGCTTTTGCTTGCTGGTCAAGAAGTTCTTCTCGCACACCGTGCATCGACACCCGCCCATACGCTTCATTGACCGTCGTCAGTAGCTGCGTTACTTCCATGGTGGGGTGTTGCAAAACGTGATAAAGAGACAAAGCAGAATCTTTGCCTCCTGACCAGTTCATGAGGGTTTTGTGTTTCATTTAACCACTGATAATTGTGGAAAACGAACTTTGAGTAATTCAAAGCTTCCAAAGAAAAGCGCACCGTAGGCAAGTGTACCTGCTAGGAAATTGCGCATAAAAGGGAAACCTTGTGCCAATGCTTGTTGTAGCCCAGCCCAGTCGCGACTGAGGGGTAGCTGCGTACGAATGTCAGTTCCGCCGCTTAACCAGACCGTAAAATCAGACAAAATCCAATGAGTGATGGCTGCCGCAATGCTGGCCGCTATAACGTTTCTGAGGCTCACTTTTTTTAAGAGCACATTGCCAAGGAGGACTATTAACGCAAAAGTACCATATACCCAATACCAGCCGTCGTAAATAAAACCATACTGGCCGCCATAAATCACGTTATTGATGACCATATCGCTGATAAAAAGGGTCAGAAGGGGAAAAAATAAGGCTTTCCCGCGCTGCGAAAAATAAGCACCCGCAAATAGCCCCATGGCTCCAATGGGTGTGAAGTTGGCGATGGCTGAGGGCTGTGCTACGTTGATAATGCGAATCAACGCAAGGGCAAGAATGAAGCACAGCAGGGTCGTAAAACGAGGATTGATTGATTGTTTCATATTTTTTTGATAAATGGTATAGAAAAAAGGGAAACCCTCTCTTCGGCCTTATCAAAACAAGGCAAAAGAGAGGGTCAGCAAAGTCGCTCTTTAACTGAAGACTACAGAGAAATCGATCAGTATTCGTCTTCGTTGAAGAAGAAGTCGTCTTTGGTAGGGTAATCTGGCCAAATCTCCTCGATACTTTCGTAGGGTTGACCATCGTCTTCAAGTTCTTGAAGGTTTTCAACTACTTCTAACGGTGCTCCTGTGCGAATAGCAAAGTCAATTAATTCATCTTTTGTAGCGGGCCAAGGCGCGTCTTCTAAATAGGAGGCTAGTTCCAATGTCCAATACATACTCTCTTCCTTTTATTGGTTCTAAAATAGGTTAATTATCCTGTCGAATTGTGAAAATCCAACGTTTTTGGGCTGGAAATTGTTGCGAAGGATAGTATTTTTTTTGAATATGTCAAGAAGTTTTTTTTAAGTCCTGATAATCAATAAATTACTTTTATGCCATGATAGAATTCTTGCGCTTGGTAGTCCTTGCGAAGCGGGTGCCCATGCCAATCGTTGGGAAGTAGAATGCGCCGCAAGTCGGGGTGGTTTTCAAAGAAAATTCCGACCAAATCGTACGTTTCTCGTTCGTGCCAATCAGCCGTTCGCCAAATGGAGGATACCGAAGGTACCTTGGGCGGTGTGCCATCAGCAGGGCGCTCAGCGATGACTTTGATGGCTAAATTATGCTCATACGGAATCGACGTCAAATGATAAATTACTTCCATCGTGTTGGCAGCTGGGCCGTTGTCGATGCCCGTAATACAGGCTAAATAATCAAAAAACAAACGTTCGTCATTGGCCAAAAACTGACACAGTTCGAACAACTGGCTTGCCTGAATTTGCACAATGGGTTGGTTGGCTTTTTGGTTGACGACCGAAAACGAATCTATCCCAAACTGTTCGGTTAGTACCTGCGTTATTTCTGAAAATGTCATGAGGGTAAGGCTCAATTAGGCTACACGTTTTCTTTTTCTATTTCGAGCAAAAGCGTAGGTGCAAGTGGGTGTTCGTTGCTAATTTTTTCCTGCAATTTCAAAAACCCACCAATCAATGCCTCGGGGCGCGGTGGGCAGCCTGGCACATACACGTCCACAGGGATGATTCTATCTACTCCTTTCACGACGTGGTAGCCATGCTCCCAGTAAGGCCCGCCGCAGTTGGAGCAGCTTCCCATCGAAATCACGTAGCGAGGTTCGGGCATTTGCTCATAAAGGCGTCGGATTCGGTCGGCCATTTTGAACGTTACGGTGCCTGCCACAATCATTACGTCCGACTGGCGAGGCGAAGGCCGTGGAAAAATTCCGAAACGCTCAAGGTCGTAGTTGGACGCGTACGAGGCCATCATTTCGATGGCGCAACAGGCCAATCCAAATCCCATCGGCCAGAGCGACGAAAGCCGCGACCAATTGAGTAAGTCTTCGACGCTGGTGACAATCACCCCGCCATCTCCTGTTTTGAGTCTATTGTTCTGTAAATCCATGCTACGCGTTATCGGAGTGCTAAACTTTGACAAAGTTAGGTAAAACGTTGTGAAAGTTAGACGGACTGTGGTTCAAATTGGCCGTTGGCAAGGGTAAAAAATTGACTTTGAATGGCTTGTCGCTCGGTGAGGTAGCTGTTGTAATGAGGATAAAACCGCAACCGCTCGTCGATGGTTTGGTCGTGGACTCCCTGCAAGCCAAGCATCAACTCACAACCTTCGCGCACGGCAAAGTTGCCGCCGTCTTGGGCTGTGATGTAATCAACAAGCTTGTTTTTGATGACGTACTGCTGAAAAAGCGGGTTGCCTTTGTGGCGTATCAGAATCCGCACGCCACACTGCTCGGCGATGGATAAATCGAGGGCATCGTCAAAAAAGAAGGCTACTTCGCTGGCTTTCAGTCCTCGGCTGCTCATAAAATGTTCAAGTGCTTCGATTTTGTGCTTTATCCGAAAATAACAAGCATGGTAATGTTCTCGCTGCACAAGTTGAAACGACAGCAAATTTCGTTCACCCGAAATGACGGCCGTGTAAGGCATAGATGCTTGCGAAAGCCACCAGCCAAAACGCAGGAGGTTGGTTCCCATGGAGTCAACTTCGCTGAAATTACTGCTGCCTTGTTCGTTTTTGGTGCCGTCGTTAAAGACGCCGTCCCAGTCAAAAATAAAAGCTTTGATCGACGATAGTTTTTCTGCCAATTCAGAAACTGGCGTAATAAATTCTCCCCCAAGTTGGGTAAAAATAGCGCTTATGTCAGAAATCATAAATAAAAAAGTACTACAAAAACTCTGTTTAACAATATTTTGAATCGGTAGTTGTATCTGTAATAAAAACCCAAGAACTTGCGTTCGTTATTCAAACTAAAAAACCAATCTCGAAATGAAAAAAGTAAAAGTAGTGCTTTTCATGACATTTTTGTCGCTTCAACTCTTCGCGCAAGGAAATCCAGATGCTTGTCTAGGGACATGGTTGACAGGTTCTAAAAAGGGACACGTCCAAATCTACAAACAAGGTGACAAATATTTTGGTAAAATTATTTGGCTCAAAGAACCCAACGATGAGGCTACAGGCAAACCAAAGTTGGACAAAAATAACCCAGACGCACAAAAGAAATCGCGCCCTATCTTGGGCATGATTAATTTGAACAACTTTGCTTATGATGGCGACAACGTATGGGAAGGTGGTAAAATCTACGACCCTGAAAACGGAAAAGAGTACAGTTGTAAAATGAAATTGGTGAGCGCTAATCAGCTCGACGTAAGAGGGTTTATTGGCGTATCACTCATCGGCCGTACTGATACTTGGATAAGAGTTAAATAAGGAATGAACAATATCGGAGTAAATGGTTGTTGAGAAAGAAAAACCTAAAACAACGAACTCGTGAATACGCTTTTTCCTGTTTTTTTGAAACTAGAACAACTTCACGTACTCATCGTAGGTGGTGGGTACGTGGGGTTGGAAAAACTAACGGCCGTTTTGGCCAATTCTCCCCAAACGCAAGTAACGCTCATTGCTCCCGAAATCCGCGAAGAAATTAAAGAATTGGCGGCTGCTCACCCTAGTGTTGAATTGATTTATAGTCGTTACGAACCACATTTTCTAGAAGGTCGCGATATTGTGATTGTCGGTACCAACGACAAAGCGGTCAATCACCAAGTACAACAAGATTGCAAAGCTCGTAAGATTTTGGTCAACGTAGCTGATACGCCCGAGTTGTGTGATTTTTATTTGAGTTCGGTCGTGAAAAAGGGTGATTTAAAGATTGCAATTTCTACCAACGGAAAGTCCCCAACCTTCGCCAAACGCTTTCGAGAGGTGTTAGAAGAGATTTTGCCCGATTCGCTGCAAGCAACGTTGGATAATTTGCAACAAATCAGAAATAAGCTCAAAGGAGATTTTCAGGATAAACTCGAAAAACTCAATGAAATTACCAACGTGATGAAATAGTGCTTAGAACAGATTTAGTGAAAAAGCCTTGTCTTTGAAAACAAAGAAATAGAGCAATCCAAACAAGATGAGGTAGCTGATAATGAGCCACTTCTTCTTTTGTTCAAATTCATCGTGGTGGTGGTAGTAATCGTAATACATGGACGCGGAGAGGCCAAAAATCATGAAAAACCCACACATAACGGCGCAGTGGATGCGGTACGCCACAAATTCGTGGAGAAAACTTGCTCCCAACAAAATGTAAAGAAGCCACATACCAAAGCCTATACGGTACAAATAGACGCTCAAACGGCGGTCGTTTTTGATGTCAAAAAGTTTATCTAACATAATTCGGAAGGCTGTTTTTTAGTAAAATTAGTTAGTTTTGTCATAAAAGTCAAGTTTCTACGAACCCTATACGTTCATGCCATTAAAAGTCTTGGTGATTCGGTTTTCTTCCATTGGTGACATTGTGCTGACGACACCCGTGATACGATGCCTCAAAACGCAACGTTCTGATATTGAACTCCATTACGTAACCAAGGCTTCGTATCGGTTTTTGATTGCCGATAATCCTTACATTGACAAAATCCACGTGTTGGAAGAAAGCCTTTGGGGGCTTATCGGGAAGCTACGGCAAGAGAAGTTTGATGTCATCATCGATTTGCACAATAACCTCCGTACCCTCCAATTAAAAACGGCGTTGGGAGTCGAATCGTATAGTTTTAATAAGTTAAACTGGGAAAAATGGCTGTTTGTCAACCTTAAAGTAAAGGCCATGCCCAGCGTACACATCGTCGATCGGTACCTTGATGCCGTCCGAAAGTTGGGAGTCGTCAACGATGACCGAGGGCTAGATTATTTTATTCCTTACAAAGACATCATTGAACCCGATTGGTTGCCCATCACGCACCAACATGGCTACGTCGCCTATGCCATCGGCGGGCAACATGAAACCAAAAAACTACCCTTGGAACGGATGATTGAGCTTTGTCAGAAAATCAGCTATCCGATTGTGTTATTGGGGGGAAAAGAAGATGCCGACAATGGAGAAGCGATTGAGCGGGCGTTGGGAAAAGAACGGGTGTATAATGCGTGCGGCAAATGCAATTTCAACCAGTCGGCGTCGCTGGTGCAGCAATCGAAACTGGTTTTTAGCCACGATACGGGTCTGATGCACGTGGCGGCGGCTTTCAAGAAAAAAGTATATTCGATTTGGGGTAATACCGTCCCCGAATTTGGGATGTATCCTTACCAAACCAACTTTGTAATTCTGGAAAACCGCCAACTTGATTGCCGCCCGTGTTCTAAAATTGGCAATAAACGCTGCCCCAAAGGACACTTTAAGTGCATGAACGAGCTTTCGTTTCAGTTTGAAATCAAAGAGCTTAAACCACAGCAGCGGCCATAAGGCGGCCAATCAGCGCGGTGATTTTTTCCAAGCCTTCGGCGTCCACTTCTGAAAAATCATTGAGCTGGTCACTGTCAACATCAAGCACTATCACTACTTCGCCGTTAACACCAAAAACGGGCAACACGATTTCTGATTTTGAGGCCGAACTGCACGCAATGTGCCCAGGAAACTGCTCAACGTCAGGTACAATGATGGTTTCGCGGCGGGTATAACAAGCACCACATACGCCCCGATGATACTGGATACGGGTGCAGGCAATGGGGCCTTGGAAAGGGCCAAGTACCAGTTGCCCGTTTTTAGCGATATAAAACCCTACCCAAAAAAACTGAAATGCCTCTTTGAGCGCTGCCGCAATGTTGGCAAGATTGGCAATGAGGTCAGTTTCTCCTTCCACAAGGGCTTCAATTTGTGGATAAAGGTGCTCATAAATAAGAGCGCGGTCGGTTGTTTGCGGAAGATGAAGTGTTTCGGCCATCCGTTGATATTCTTTACATTTGTGGTTGTTCGACGTTTACTTTAACCCCTATTGACGTGTTTTGGCAAGCCACCTCCAAATTTATTCTAAAGAATCGTACAGTACTACTGGGTTTGGTGGTGCTGCTGACAGGTTTTATGGGGTTTCAAGCCTCCAAAGTTCGACTTTCTTACGAATTGGCCAAAATTTTACCTGCCTCAGATCCAAATTTTCAGCTTTACGAGGCATTCAAAGCAAGGTACGGTGAAGATGGAAATGTGCTTGTGATGGGCGTCGCAACCAACCAAATGTTTCAGCAGGAAGTATTTAGCGATTGGTACGAACTCAATCAAGCAATCAAAAAAATTGAGGGCGTGAAGGAGGTAGTTTCTAACGCCAGTTTGAGGGAAATTGTGCGCAACGATAGCCTGAAACGCTTTGATTTTGTCCCTATTGTCGCTCAAAAACCCCGTTTACAGTCGGAAGTTGACTCAATACGGCTCAAAATCAACCGATTGCCTTTTTACCAAGGCTTTATTGTCAGCGAAGACGGAAAGGCGCATTTGATGGCCATAACCCTCGACCAGCAAAAACTCAATGATGAAAGTCGGGGGGAATTATTGGAAGCTATTTTAAAAGCAACGGCTGTCTTTGAACGAAAACATTCTCTTAAAGTGCATTTGTCGGGGTTGCCTTACATCCGTACCGAATTTTCGGCCAAAGTAAGCCGTGAAGTTGTGATGTTTACTGTTTTGGCAGTGCTGGTAACGGGTTTGATTTTGATGTTTTTCTTTCGGTCGTGGTGGGTGATGCTGATTTCCTTGGGAGTGGTGCTGATGGGGGTTGTGTGTAGCGTAGGCTACATGGTGTTGTTTGGGTACGAAATTTCGCTGTTGACAGGGCTAATTCCCTCGCTCATGGTGGTGATTGGGGTGCCTAATTCCATTTTTTTGACCAACAAATACCACGAAGAGTTTGGCAAAACCAAAGACAAGTCGCAAGCTTTGGCAACGGCGGCGGAGAAAATTGGAGAAACCACCTTTTGGGCCAACATTACTACCTCCATTGGGTTTGGAGTATTCTATTTGACGGGCAGTAAATTGCTGGAAGAGTTTGGATTGATAGCATCTTTGAGCGTGATGACAATGTACATGATTTGTTTGGTGTTGATAACCATTTTGTACAGCTATCTTCCTGCTCCCAACGCCAAGCACCTTGCGCGTTTGGAAGAAAAATTTATCAGCCGTTTTTTACAAAAAGTAGATGGTTTAGTAAAAAATCGACGTCGGTTCATTTATCTGACGGTGAGCGTTTTAGTGCTGGTGTCGGCGTATGGATTAAGTCGAATCACGGCGATTGGCTTCATTGTAGATGATTTGCCAGAGAATGATCCGATTTTGACTGATTTACAATTTTTTGAACGTCATTTCCACGGCGTCATGCCTTTTGAGGTAAGCATCGACACGGGGCGGCCTGGGAGGGTATTTGCGCCGCAGACATTGACCAAAATACGGCAGATGCAAAAAGAATTTGCGACGCACCCTGAGTTTACCAAGCCGTTGTCGTTGGTCGAAGCCATCAAGTTTATTTATCAAGCCTATCGTGGCGGAGACCCCAAGTATTTCGTGCTTCCAGGGGCGCTGGAGTTGAATAAATTGGCCGAATATACGGGGGCGACCAAAGGGACGGAAGCTAGTTTTGGAAGTTTTATTGATACGACGCGCCGTTATACGCGGGTGAGTTTTCAAGTGGCCGATATTGGTACCAAACGCATTGATGCCTTGTACGACCTGCTTCAACCCAAAATTGACAGCATTTTCAACATCAACCCTGAGACAGGGACGTGGCTTGACAAAGAAGACCGATACGAAGCCCAAATTACGGGTAACAGTGTCGTGTTTACCAAAGGCAATGATTATTTGCTTCAAAATTTGGTCGAAAGTACACTATTGGCCATTGGGTTGATTTCGGTACTGATTGTCGTTTTGTTTGGAAATTGGCGAATGATTCTGATTGCTGTCATTCCTAGCTTGGTTCCGTTGGTGATTACGGCGGGCATTATGGGTTTTGCAGGAATTCACCTTAAACCCTCAACAACGCTTATTTTTAGCATTGCTTTTGGGCTTTCGTCCGATGGAACGATTTACTTTTTGACCAAATACAAAGACGAATTTCGTAACAAAGGCCGAACTGTTGCCGATGCCGTTTCTCAAACGATTCAGTTTACTGGAATCAGTATGTTTTACACGGCTATTATACTCTTCGTAGGATTTGTTATTTTTACAGCTTCTACGTTTAAAGGCACAGTGGCGCTGGGAATTTTGGTTTCGATTACCTTGTTAATGGGAATGTTGTCCAATTTAATCCTTCTCCCTGCGTTTTTGTTATGGATGAATAAAAAAATAACCCAATGAAAATACTTTTTAATATCATACTCATCTTCATTATGTTGGTGGCTTTTGTCCCTGCGTTCCGCCGCTTTTTGTTTTGGCTGTTGGTGGGGCGTCAGTTGGTCAAAGAACAACGTAAAAATTCTCCAGCGGCCCAACAACGCCGCGAGGGGGAGATTAGGGTAGAGAAAAAACCTTCCAATTCAGGAACGTCGCGTTTTGAAGGTGGCGAATATGTGGACTACGAGGAAGTGAAAGACTAACCCTTTGGATGTATTATGTGGGACTGGCTTTCTTTGGAGTGGTTTACGTTGGCAAAACTACGCGCATTTTCGTGGACACATCCGTACTATTTGTACGGTATTTTGGCCATTCCCGTGGCATTTTGGCTACGAAATGTGTTTCATGCAGGGTCGGTTCAACGGCTGGGAATTACATTTGTCGATAAAGATGCGCCTAGAAGCTGGTCGGTGGCGCTGCGGTATTTATTTCCTCTAACTGGCTTTCTTGCCCTGAGTTGTTTATTAATAGCGCTTGCGCGTCCTCAGCTAATCAATACTTTGACCGAACGAGATGCTGAAGTGATAGACATCATGTTGGCTTTGGATATTTCGGATTCGATGTTAGAAAAAGACTTGCCCCCCAACCGCTTGGCATCGGCCAAAAGCGTTGCCAAATCGTTTATTGGCGGTCGTTTGCAAGACCGAGTGGGGTTGGTGGTGTTTGCGGGAGAAGCAATTACGCTTTGTCCGCTTACCAACGACTACGAACTGATTTATGGTTTTTTGGAGGAAGTCGATCACCGCATGATTACAGTGGCTGGAACGGCCGTGGGGAGTGCTTTGGCCGTATGTATCAACCGATTGCGGGAAAGTCTAGCCAAGTCAAAAGTTGTTATTTTATTGAGTGACGGAGAAAATACCGCAGGGAATCTCGACCCAACCACCGCCGCGCAACTTGCCAAAGCCTTTGGCATACGGGTTTATACTATTGCTGTTGGTAAACCATTTATTAGCAGGGCCGTACGCGATTCTGTAGGAACAAAGCTGGTGCATTCGGTAGCCGACGAGGCCATGCTCAAGACCATTTCTTCTACCACCAATGGCCATTTCTATCGAGCTACCGACAATACCACGCTTGCACAAGTGTTTCGCCAAATTGACCGATTGGAACGAGTCAATGTCAAAAATCGACGTTACCAAGAAGTCAAAGATTATTACCGAATTTACCTCAACTGGGCGATTACCTTCTTTTTATGCCTACTGCTGCTCAAGGCCACTTTCGTCGCCAATGTCTTGGAAGATTAATTGTCCACCACTGCTGCTACTGCCACTTGGGTTTTGCTTGCCCTAGCAATAGGGTCAGGTACTCCGTCGGGGTCATTGGAGGCTGTTCCTGAGGTTGGAATATTTATCCCTTTGATTAAAAGTAAACCCGCTACGTGGGGTGCCGCCATAGAAGTGCCCGAAAGAATGGCATAACGGCCATTGGAATAAGTGGAAAGAATACGAACCCCGTAAGCAGCGACATCCACGGCGTCGTTGCCATAATTGGAAAAGCTCGCAAAACGCCCCGTACTATCTACCGCTGACACCGTGAAAATATTGCTGTGATTAAGTCTCGCGGGTGAAAAACCGCTGGCAAGCTTGGCGTCGTTTCCTGCGGCAATGGAAAACAAAATCCCTAAATTGGCGGTAGCCTGTACTTCGCGGTCGAGGGTGGTTGAAATACCTTCTAAACCCAAACTCATATTGACGACATCGCCCGCTTTGCCATTTTGGCGGATGTAAGAAAGCGCCGAAATCACACTCGAGAGTCGCCCTTCGCCCAACTGGTCTAGTACTTTGAGTGCCACTATTTTGGCACCTGATGCAACGCCCATTACCCCCAAGGTGTTGTTTTTCGCCCCAATAATTCCCGCCACGTGGGTACCGTGTCCGTTGTTGTCTTCGGCAGTCGTGATGCCGCTGATGAACGATTGACTGCGTTGGGTGTCGATGTTGAGGTCAGGATGGTCGAGGTCAACGCCCGTATCAATAATCCAGACGGTTTTGTCTTGGAAGTTTTCTCCGTTGCCATACCCTGTTTTTCTAACGTTCCAAGTAACAGACGTCGCACTTACCACTTCCAAACAAGAACATAAACCAACTCTTCGGTCGGGTTCAATGAGTTCAATGCTGGGGTCAGTTTGTAAGGAATGAACTTCTGTTGGGGTGAGGCTGGCAAAAAAGCCCTCGCGGTGTCCTTTGAAGGTAGTACGAATAGCTTTTGAAGAAAGGTTATATTTCTTACGCAGTTGGTCAGAAAGGTTGGCTATTCGAGCAGTGGTGCTAGATGTGCTAGAAACTTCTTTGAGCGTAATAATGTATTCACCCTCAATGATATCGCCACTGGTGGCGGAAGCAGTCACTAAACAATCAGCCGCAGGTGCCGTTGACGTAATTTCACGCTGACAGCTTGCAAGTCCTACGAAAGTAAGGAGTACGATTACTTTTTTCATTCTGTGTTAAGACGGGTTGGTTAAGAAAAAAGTAAACGTAATGGGTCATAAGGAAGCGCTACGAAGGGGTGAACGAAGATTGGTAAGTTGTTTGAAAAGTAACGCAGTTGTCGCTCAAAAATTGTTGTATAAACAAAAAGCGGCCGCACTTCGATGGAGAAATGCTGCCGCTTTTGAAGCCTAAGACGTGCTTATTTTTTAGCTTTAGCCGCGTCTTTTTCTTTGTACTCTTTGTTAAGACCTTCTACGATTTTCTTGGTTACGTCAAGGCTAGCATCGGCAAACAAAATGCCGCCACCTTTGCTGTAGCCCAATACAAACTCGTAGCCACTTTCTTTGTTGTATTTTTTGATGTAATCGAAGATGTTGGTATAAAACTCTTCTGTTTTCTTCAAACGTTCTTCTTCCAGTTTACGAAGTTGCTCATCGCGGTATTTCGTAATGTCTTGCTCTTCTTTGCCTAACTGCGCTTGCGCTGCTTGAGCTTGGTCTTGCGAAAGAGCTCCTTGCTGGGCACGTTGTTGGAAGAAAGCCACTTTATTTTGGAAGGTGCGTCCTTTGTTAGCTAGGTCGTTTTCCAACTGAAAGCCTTTGCTTTCAAACTCTTTTTGAAAGTCTTTGTAATAATCATAGTTTTTGAGAAGCGAATCAGCTTGCACATAAACGATTTTTTTGCCTTTTGCGGCATCAGGAGTGCTACTGCTATCTCCCCCTGAGTGATGTTGGAAGTGTTGGTATCCCAAAAAAACGACGGCCAAAGTCAAAACTGCATTCCAAATAAGTAGTCCGTTTTTCACTGTAAAATTGTTTTAAAGTTTTTAAAAGTTAATCGTAAACAAGTCCCTTTCATCGTTAAATTTGTAAAGAGTTGATTTCCAAAAATTTACTTTAAAATGAAAGCAGATAGTTCCAATGGTGACAAAAATAGAAAAAACCATTCCCTTAAAAAAACTTTCGCTCACCAAAAGGGCATTTGCCTTTATGGTGAGCGAACAGACTCTTAGTATCTGGTTGTTATTTCTTCCAAGCCAAGGCGTTGATATGTTGTCCTACTTTCTTTCCTTCTTTTAGGCCAGTGTCGTTGTCTTGGAAGGTATGAATACCGCCGAGAAAACGCGAATAGGCTGATTCAGAGGCGGCTTCTTGGAACGATTTAAAGCTACGTGCTTTAAAATCAACGTTTCTTTTGGTGTCTTTTACCCGTTTTACGTGGGAGTCATCTACAAATGCAAATGAAGTTCCGAAAAGACCTTCAAGCGCTACTGCCGAAGCCGACGACTGCGTGGCATGGCCTGAGGCATAGCCAGGAAACGGCGGGGCTGGCCAGAACGGCACCCAACTGGGGTCAATCGCACGGCGTACAAAGGTATAAGGGCGTTCATTGTTGAACATGTACTTACATTTCCAGCAAATGATAAAAGCGTCGGCTACTGCAATACCTGTGCGGGCCAATGCTTCTGCGGCTTTGTCTAGTTTAACATTACTGGTTTTAATGGCAATTTTTGCGATATTATATGAGTGACCAGGAGGCGTAAATGTCTCGCTTGGATCATCGGCCCACCATATTGAGATTTCCTTTTCGGTTTGGGTGAGGCTAATGTTTTTCTTGTAAACGTCGTAGTATTGCTGGAAATAAGGCGAATTGACTTGCGTCGAAATCGTCAAAGGCGCAGGAGGCGTTAAGAGCCCATTGGCCGCGATGAATGTACGGTTTTGACCCCAATACGGTAGCATCGGGATGGTGCGTCCGTTTTCGGTTGGCTGCCACGACCCTGGAAAAACAGGAACTTTGTAGGTAGCGGGGAAATTACGGGTAAATCCTTCATGCCCACCGTCGGTTTTAGACCAGTCAAAAATGGCCTTTCCGATGGCATATCCAAATGCTTCCGAACGCTCTACAATGGCTTGACTGCTACTGGCAATGAGCTCATTACGAAGTACTGTCCCGAGCGAATCAATTTTCTTTTTGGCTGCGTCGTTGGCAGTGGGCCAAAGGTTTTTAGCCATATAAATTTGAGCTGCATTGGCGCTGGCTGCCCAGTTGTATTCTTGATTAGCTTCGGGGACGGGTAAGTCGGTTAAACCGTTCAGTTGTTTAACCAACGAACGATTGTCTTTCATCCCAGGGACGACGGCTTCGTACATGGCTACCCCAGCATACCCTAAGGCGCGTGCGGCCACAGGTGGCGTAAATCCAGTGCTGTTTTGCGTAAGGACTAGGTCCATTTCGGCCCATTTGGTGGCTACGTCAGCACTGTAGGTTTCGGTTCCTTTTGAATTGGCAGTAGGTTCGACGGGTTCTTGAGAAGCGTCGCGACAACTATATATCGTCAGAGCAACCAACGCGGCGACCGCTGTGGGTAATTTTCTTCTGAGCGACCTGAAAAATAGACTGTTTTTCATACTTATTCGTCTTTAATAGGTAAGGCGTATAACGAAGAAGTGTATATCAAAAACAATGCCAAACGAAATAAACGTTTGGCAAAGAGGGGATTAAATACAATGTAAGTGTTTATTGTACTAGTGGAAATGTACCTTCTGCGTGTTTATATGCCATTTCGACGTAGTGAGCGGCACTTTCAAGAAGTTTTTTGGCATAGGTTTCGGGAAGTTGCTTGATGATTTTTCCTGGTGTACCAACAACCATCGAAAAATCAGGGATTTCCATGCCCTCAGTCACAAGGGCATGGGCTCCGATGATGCAAAATTTTCCAATTTTGGCGTTGTTCAGAATCGTTGCGCGCATTCCAATCAACGAGCCATCGCCGACAATTGCGCCGTGTACAATTGCACCATGCCCCACCGTGACATCTTCCCCAATGATGGTTGGAGAACCAAAATCAGCGTGAAGAACGGCCGTGTCTTGGATGTTGCTACGGGCACCGATGTTGATTTTTTCCACATCGGCACGAATCACGGCTCCGTACCAAACCGATGCGCCTTCGCCGAGGGTTACTTGGCCCATGACACAGGCAGTAGGAGCAATAAACGCAACGCGACTCATAACATTGTCGATTTATAAATGATTGGAAATGACTTCCTTAATGTCATTAATGATTTTTTTTGCAAGATGGTTGGCCGTAGATTCCGTTTCTGATTCAGAGTAAATCCGAATGATGGGCTCGGTGTTAGATTTGCGCAAGTGAACCCACTCTTTGTCAAATTCAATTTTTACACCGTCGATGGTATTGACGGGGTTTTTGGCGTACTTCTGACTAATTCTTTCAAGCACCTTGTCCACGTTGATGTCAGGTGTGAGCTCAATTTTATTTTTAGAAATAAAATAATTGGGGTAGGTACTTCTAAGGATAGAGATTGATTTTCCGAAATTAGCCAAATGGGTTAGGAACAGTGCAATCCCAACAAGGGCATCGCGGCCACTGTGTAAAGCTGGATAAATAACTCCTCCGTTACCTTCGCCACCGATGACGGCATTTTGTGCTTTCATTACTTCTACCACATTCACCTCTCCTACCGCAGCGGCAAAATACTGTGCTCCTGCTTTGAGGGTAATGTCGCGGAGGGCACCCGTCGATGATAAGTTAGAAACCGTATTGCCGAGGGTATGTTTCAATACATAATCGGCTACAGCTACGAGGGTATATTCCTCCCCAAAAGGAGTGCCATCTTCGCAAATCAAAGCCAAACGATCGACGTCGGGGTCCACAACGATACCTAAGTCGTAGTGGCCGCGTTTGAGTTCGCTACTGATTTCGATTAAATTTTCAGGAAGAGGTTCGGGATTGTGAGCAAAATTTCCCGTAGGCTCGCAGTTGATGAGTTTGATGTTTTCCTTTTTTACGCCCAAAGCTTCCAACAACATCGGCACGGCAATCCCCCCCGTTGAGTTTACGGCATCGACCGCGATTTTGAAATCGTGCGCTGCAATGGCCTCTTTATTGACCAATGGCAAGTCAAGAATCAACTCAATATGTTTCTGAAAATAAGTGTTATCTGTTCGGTAGCTTCCTAATTTGCGAACATCGACAAAGTCAAAATCTTCGTTTTCGGCCAGTGCTAATACATCGGTCCCATCTTGGCCCGAAATAAATTCGCCCACATTGTTGAGGAGTTTAAGGGCATTCCATTGAATCGGGTTATGGCTTGCCGTGAGGATAATACCTCCTGCGGCATTTTCGAGCGGTACGGCAATTTCTACCGTGGGGGTGGTTGAAAGCCCTAAGTCGATTACTTCAAACCCAATGCCTTGAAGGGTAGAGGCCACAAGCTTAGAAACCATTTCGCCCGAAAGGCGCGCATCGCGACCAATCACAATGCGTAAGTTATTAGGCTGAGAGCGTTTAAGCCAAGTTCCAAAAGCTGCTGAAAACTTTACAACATCAATAGGTGTAAGCGAATCCCCCGTCTTACCTCCAATCGTACCACGAATCCCCGAGATTGATTTTATTAGAGCCACTTTAATTTATTTTTTTTACTGTCGTATGATGGTGTCAAAAGTAGTAATTTTTGGTCATAAACAGCTGCTTCTTGCAAAATCCAACGACTTTTACGAAGTTCGCCCTTCAATCTGTTTAACACTCTAATTTTTACAAGATTATGCGTAAGTGGCTCTTTCTTGTGATTTTCTTCCTGATTCTAGGTGGAATTTTCTATTATGTAACATTTGGTTATTACAGCGACGGTACGCGCGTAGGTTCATTGGTGAAGTTGAGCCGTAAAGGATACGTTTTTAAAACTTACGAAGGTCAGTTGATGGTAGGTGGAATGTCGGATGGAACGGGGACATTTAATTCGACCACTTGGGATTTTTCGGTCGATGGAGACAATGAAGCCGTGGTAAATGCTCTAAACGAGTCACAACGGACAGGGCAGCGGGTATCGCTTCACTACGAAGAGAAGTTTTTTAAGCTTCCTTGGAATGGAGATACTGAGTATTTTGTCATTTCGGTGGAGTTAATTCCTGCCCCAAACGTTCCTCGACAGGTACTACCCACGCCACAGCCTGAACCGCAAACGGCTCCAGTGGACACTACCAAAGCGATTTAATTTATTGACTAAAAAAATACATTGTCGAGGCAGCAGCGCTTCGACAATTTTTTTCTATATGCGTTTACACTGGCTTGGAGTATTTATTGTGTTGATTGCAGGGTGGGTACTGGTTCATGACATAACCGCCTGGAAGGATGTTGAATTTGGAGATGAAACGACCTATTTGGGCTCGGGTCTGACGTTTTCTGTGCCATTTATTGGAGGAGTCCAATGGGGCCCGTTGTATGCTGCTTGGTATGCTTTCTGGCATTTGTTCATTCCCGATAGTCTCGATTTGTACTATGCCAATTGGGCTATTTTGAGCGTTTTGGCGGGCTTTGTCGCCTTTTTGTGGTTTCGCTCTTTGAAGGTATCCGTGGCAATGAGCGCATGGTTGGCGGTGCTGTTTTTATTTTCCAACCAAAACCTTCCGCTTAATCCTAAAATTTCTATCGCTCCCTTTTGCCTCATTTTGGGCGCACTTGCGCTGGTTCATTTCAACGCATGGCCTCAGTACGTGCGCTTTTTGGTGATGGCATTCACAGGTTTGGTTTGCTCCTACATTCGCCCCGAATTTTACGTGTCGTTTCTCTGCGCGATGGTCATTGCGTTGGGCTGGTTGTGGAAAGAAGCGCCCGATGGCAAAATTCAATGGTTGCCTTTGGGAAGTTTTGTCGTAGCTTCTTTGGTGTTACACTTGCTCTTTGGTAATCCCTTATTTGGGGCAGACGACAGCCGTAGCACAGTAGCGTTTCAGCAACATTTTGTGGTAAATTACAGTGCATGGAATCATCAGCCTGAGCCTAGTACGATTGAGGCGCAGTTAAAATTATTTCACAAAGTGCTGGGAGATGATGTGCAAACTTTTACCGATGCAGTCAAAAAACAGCCTAAATGGGCGTTTAAACACGTTTTTACGAATATTACACACAGCCTAACGGCCAACGTAAAAAATGCAGTGGATACGTTTTACCAAACCCTTTTTCGTGGGTGGTATTCGCGCTGGCGAACGGCTTTCGTAGGTCTGATTGTCTTGATTTTTGCGGGTTGTGTGGATTACCGTCGTACTTTTCAAAACTTTCAGAAAACCTCAGTCGATTTTTGGGGTTTTATAGGAGTGCTGGTGTTGCTGTTGCCCTCGCTTGTAGCGACCGTGTTGATTTACCCGCGTACGCATTACTTAGTATTTCATTTGATTCTCATTTTCTGGTTATTAGCTCAAGTTGTAAGACGAATTGCGCTGCGTGATTTTTCGTTTTTTGGCCAACTTCCGCAGGGAACAGTGGCCTTAGCCGCTTTAGGAGTATTTGTGGGAATTCGGTATTTATCTTATTCACAACCTCTCCCCACTCCCATTGCTGACAATGTTCGTTTTATCAAAGCCATTCAGCCTACAGCGCGCTTACGCGTTCTTGAGCGTGATTGGTATCGGGTTTTCCTGAAAGAGGAATCTGATTGGATTCACGTGGAAGAATACACTTCGGGTAATTTTACCGACTTTGTAAAAGCTAAAAACATCAATTTTATTTTGATGACCCAAGATATGCAAGCGTATTTTGCCAAAGATGCTGGTTTTCAAGAGTTTTTGCAAAATCATGCTTCATTAGGATTTGAAAAACGTTTAACCAATTCAATAGGAGATTATTTACTCATCAAACAAACCCTCAAACCATGAAAAAGTGGATTCTTTTGTGCGTTGTGGCCTTGCAACACACCGTCTATGCCCAAGTTGATTGGGTGAAAGAAAATTACACCAAAACCGAATACGACATTCCTGTGCGTGATGGGGTGAAACTGCACACCATCGTTTATGCGCCCAAAGACGCGTCGGCTTCTAATACTTATCCGTTTTTGATGCAACGGACGTGTTACAGTGTAGCACCTTACGGAGAAGGCAAATTCCCTGGTCAGCTAGGCCCCAATAAATTCTTGATGAAAGACAAGTACATCTTTGTCTATCAAGACGTTCGTGGACGCTATATGAGCGAAGGAAAGTGGACAAACATGACGCCGCAAATTCCTAACAAAACCCAGCCCACGCAGGTGGACGAATCGTCGGATACGTACGATACGATTGATTGGTTAGTGAAAAACATTGCTAATAACAATGGCCGCGTCGGTCAGTGGGGTATTAGTTACCCTGGGTTTTATACCGTTGCGGGAGCATTGAGCCAACATCCTGCCCTCAAAGCCTCGTCACCCCAAGCGCCTGTTTCAGATTTCTTTTTTGATGATTTTCACCATAATGGCGCATTTACGCAAGGTTATTTCTTGACGTTTCCTGTGTTTGGGATTCAGCACGAAAAGCCAACCACGGCGCACTGGTGGATGCCACAGATGATTCAGGAGAAAACCAAAGACGGCTATCAGTTTAACCTTGATTTGGGTTCACTCAAACATTTTGACAAGTATTACAAAGACAACTTCTTCTGGCACGAACACAAAGACCACCCCAACTACGACGAGTTTTGGCAGAAACGCAGCATTATTCCGCATTTGAAAAACGTGAAACACGCTGTGATGACGGTAGGAGGCTGGTTTGATGCCGAAGATTTGTACGGGCCACTGACGGTGTATAAAACCCTAGAAAAAAATAATCCCTCGACCTACAACACGCTGGTGATGGGGCCTTTTGGCCACGGTCGTTGGTCTGCCGAAACTGGTCATACGCTGCACAGCAATGTGTATTTTGGGGATAGTGTTGCCACATTTTATCAACGAGAAATTGAGAGCACGTTTTTTAAGCACTTTTTGAAAGGCGCGGGCGACGGAAAAACGGGTTTGCCCGATGCGTATTTGTTTGATACTGGCAAAAAGCAATGGGATAAATTTGAACGTTGGCCTGCCGCCGCTGCCGAAAAGAAAACCTTGTATTTCCACGCCAATGGTAAATTGTCGTTTGAAGCGCCTACCCAAGCAGCCTCAACAACAGCCTACATCAGCGACCCGCTCAAGCCAGTGCCGTACATAGAAGACAATACCGAAACCATGGGCTTCACGCCGTTTAATTACATGTCGGAAGACCAGCGTTTTGCGGCGCGCCGTACAGATGTGTTGACGTTTCAGACCGAGCCACTTACCGAAGATGTAACCCTGGGAGGGGAAATAATGGCCAAACTCAAGATTAGCACGACAGGCTCGGATGCCGACTTTTTTGTAAAGCTAGTTGATGTTTATCCTGGCGACGAACCTAATCATGCTTTTATGCCTAATAAGAATGTGATTTTAAGCAATTATCACCAGATGGTACGTAGCGAAATCATGCGCGCGCGCTTCCGAAATTCGTTTGAAAAACCCGAAGCTTTGGTGCCCAATAAAGTGACCGATGTGAACTTCCGTTTGCAGGATGTACTGCATACTTTTAAGAAAGGACACCGTATTCAGATCCAAGTTCAGAGCACCGCTTTTCCACTTTTTGACCGAAATCCTCAAAAATTTGTGCCTAATATTTACGTTGCAAACGACTCAGATTTTATCAAAGCAACGCACACAGTTTATCACCAAAAAGGCGCTTCAAGTGCCGTTGAAGTGCAGATTTTGCGCTAGAATTGGTATATTTCTATTGGGATATAAAAACAAACCAAATTTGTAATTCGCTGTTAATCAGTCAATTTTAATTTTATTTTTTTGGAGGGTATAATAGAAGCCATTAAATTTGTATTCTATTATACCCTACTCATAAGTGAATTTATTATGTCGAAGAAGCCCTTTGCTGGGCTTCCTCTTGATGATTGTATCCATTACTCACACCTTTTCTCAAGGCAACATTAGTTTCAAAGTAACTGAAATAATATGCCCTAAAGTGTGCGAGGGAGAAAGCCGTTATCGAATTGTTTTCAGCTTGATAGATGCTGAAATCAGTACGAACAAAGGCCGTATTCAAAATGATACCATCGTGGACATTGACCCTAGTTTTGACTATAAAGTAGTGGTGACAATTCGACCAAAAGACACCACCGCGCTCGCCCGCCAAGAAGTAATTCCGCTCCCTATTTGCGACCCCATTTTACCCGATGCTCCCTTGGTAATTAGTCAAAGTACCTGCGAAGGGCAGCCTATTCCTCCCCTAATTGCGTTCCCAAAGGACAATGAAACCGTCGATTGGTATGATAAACCAACGGGTGGGACATTGTTGGCAAAAGGAATATTACAGTATATTCCCACTAACTCTGGTATGTATTATGCCGAAACCCGCCGCCTTGATTCTGGATGTAAAAGTTTGGGTCGTACACCTGCACGTTTGGACATTCAAAGGACGATGTGCATTCCGATAACCGTCAAAAAAGTAAGGCGGTAATTTTTTTTGCTTTTAGGGGAAAACAAACCTCCTTTCCCCATGAAAGCACTTCTCTGCAAACAGTACGGAACCCCCGATAGCCTCCTCGTTGAAGACATAGCACCACTGACTCCCAAGGCAGATGAGGTGGTTATTATGGTCAAAGCCTGCGGGGTTAATTTTCCCGATACGCTTATTATTCAAGGAAAATACCAGTTTAAACCAGCGTTTCCTTTTTCGCCTGGGGGCGAGGTGGCAGGAGTGGTTAAAGAAGTAGGAGAAGGCGTAACGCACCTCAAAGCTGGAGATGATGTTTTTGCCATGCCAGGCTGGGGCGGATTTGCGGAAGAATTGGTAGTTAAAGCCAATCGAGTATTTCGGATGCCCCCTAAAATGGATTATAAAGTGGCTTCTTCGCTGATGTACACCTACGGAACGTCGTATCATGCCCTGAAAGACCGCGCCCAACTGAAAGCGGGTGAAACGCTGCTCGTACTTGGGGCGGCAGGTGGTGTGGGATTGGCAGCGGTTAATTTGGGTAAAATCATGGGGGCAAAGGTAATTGCAGCCGCATCGAGCGAGGAAAAATTGGAACTGTGCAAATCGTACGGTGCTGATGCCGTGATTAATTATTCAAAAGAAGACCTGCGCGAACGCCTAAAAGAAATAACGGGTGGTGGTGTGGACGTGATTTACGATCCTGTAGGGGATAAATATGCCGAACCTGCCCTCCGAGCGATGAACTGGAAAGGACGATATTTGGTCGTTGGTTTTGCCGCAGGACAAATACCGTCAATTCCCCTCAATTTGGCACTGCTGAAAGGCTGCGCTATCGTTGGGGTGTTTTGGGGGGCTTTTGCAGAGAAAGAGCCTAAAGCCAATTTTCAAAACATTACGGAGTTGTTTCAATGGTACCAAACGGGCGAACTCAAACCCCATATCCAAAAAACCTATTCGCTCGAAGAAGCCCCGCAAGCGCTGTACGATATGCTTGAGCGCCGAGCGATGGGTAAATTGGTCGTTGTTCCGTAGTGTGTAGGGGTTGTGAGCAACCCCTGTGTTATTTCAAAATAATACTCTTTCCTGTCTTAGCAGAGCGGACGGCAGCATCCAAAATCTCAACCACCACTTGGTTGATTTCAAGCGAAGATAAATCTTTCTTAGGAGCAATTTCGCCTTTGATGACGGCGCCAAAGTAAGAAAATGGGTCGTTGTAAGGTGCTGAGAGTGGGGTAAGTGCTTGTAATTTTTCGGGGGCGTCGCGTTGCGCGCCGTCTCCTTGCCGAACGCGCATTTGGAGGGTTTTGTCACAGATGACGTACCCTTTTTGTCCATAAATTTCGATGTCTTTGCGATCAAAAGGCCAGTTCCACGAAGCCTGAATGACGGCTTGAGCGTGCGGATAGGTAAGAATAATGGTGGCCTCGTCATCGACTTTGGGGTAAATAGCAGGTTTGATTTGTTGGGTAATGGCCGTGACCGACAGCGGGCGTTCGCCCTGCATGAGCCACGTCATTAGGTTGGCACCATAGCACCCAAAATCAATGATGGCTCCTCCCCCATTCATCACGGGGTCGGTGAGCCACGATAAAAAGTCTTCGGAACAACCAATTTCTCGGGGGCCTTTGTGCCCGTCGTGAACCACCACCTTCCGAATTTCGCCCAACGCATTCTGTTCTTTAATCATCCGATAGGCTTCTTGGTGGCTGGCGTACCAAGTTGTTTCAAAGTTGGTCAACAACTGAATTTTATGCTTTTGGGCCAGCTTAACCATGACCTCGGCGTGTTCCCGATTCACGGCCAACGGCTTTTCAACCATCACATGAATGCCTTTTGGCGCGCAGATTTCGACCACTTGTTTGTGTTCGTAAATGCTATTAAAAGCACAAACGGCTTCGGGTTGCGTGGCGGCAATCATGGCTTCGAGCGACGGATACCACAGTTTTTCCGACAATTTATAGCGTTTCAGATAACGCATGGCCAAGTCGCGATTAGGCTCGGCCACTCCCACGATTTCGACATCCCCTTTGTCGGGGCGACTCAGAATCTGATGAACGTGATCGTGGGTAAATCCAGCGATGCCTAGCCGAAGCGGTTTGGCCTCTACCAATAAACTACTAATGAGCAATAGGACAAAAATGGAGAGCGATTTCATAGGAGAAGGGTGTTTGTAGTAAAAGAAGGTTGATGTCAAAACTCCCCATTTTTGTCATAAAAAAAGCGAGTAACCTCCGAAGAAGCACTCGCTTTTAAATACAAAACCAAAATTATTTAGGCAACCACTTCGAGGCCAGCGCGATAGACGCCTGCGTCGAGTTTGGAGCGCATGTTGTCAAAAGCTTTTAAAGTGCGCTCTACGTCTTCGAGCGTGTGAGCCGCAGTAGGAATCAAACGCAAGATGATTTGCCCTTTTGGAATTACAGGATAAACGACGATAGAGCAGAAAATACCCATGTTTTCGCGCAAATCGCGCACCATGTTGGTCACTTCGGGAAGACCGCCTTGAAGACCCTGCATAAACACGGGCGTCACAGGAGAGGTCGTTTCGCCAATGTTAAACCCAAGATCGCGGAGACCATTTTGAAGGGCATTGACAATCGTCCAGAGTTTTTCGCGAAGTTCGGGATGCGCTTTGATGAGCTCCAAACGCTTACGACCCGCTTCCACGTAAGGCATTGGCAGGGCTTTGGCGTAGGTTTGTGAGCGCATGTTATACTTGAGGTACATGATAATGTCTGGATCATCAGCCGCGATAAATCCACCGATGGCGGCCATTGATTTGGCAAACGTCGAGAAGTACAAATCGACTTCTTTGGCTACGCCAAAAAGCTCGGCTACTCCGCCTCCGTTGGCGCCCATGGTTCCAAAACCGTGCGCATCGTCCACCAAAAGGCGGAAATTATATTTTTTCTTCAATTCAACGACTTTGTCGAGGCTACCTACTTTTCCTGACATTCCAAAAACGCCTTCCGTAATGACAAGAACGCCACCGCCTTTTTCTTCGGCCAATTTGGTGGCACGAACGAGGTTTTTCTCCAAGCTTTCCATGTCGTTGTGGTTAAACTTGTAGTATTGCCCCATTTTGGCTTTGTGCAAACGGATACCGTCAATCAAGCAAGCGTGCGCTTCGGCATCATAGACGATAACGTCGCGGTGGTCGCAAACACACTCAATGACCGACATCACTCCTTGGTAGCCATAGTTGAGCAAAAATGCTTCTTTTTTGCCAACAAACTCCGCCAATTCTTTCTCGAAAATCTCGTGTAAATCAGAGTTACCCGACATCATACGGGCGCCCATTGGATACGCCAATCCCCATTTTTCTGCGCCTTCGGCATCGGCCTTACGAACTTCTGGATGGTTGGCCAAACCGAGGTAGTTATTCAAACTCCAGTTGAGAACGTCCATTCCACGAAATCTCATATGTGGACCGATTTCCCCTTCTAGCTTTGGAAATGAAAAATAGTGGTGGCTATTAAGGGCTTTTGCGGCCGCCCCGATAGGTCCCCAGTTACTACGTAGTTTCTCGAAAATATCCACTTAATTATGCTATTTTTAGAGTTAAATACAGCTTTTAAATAAATTTTGTACAAAAATAAAAATTCCTTACTCAATTTCAAAGAGTTAGGGGCGTTACTGATGCCCAATACCCGCGTCTGAATGAAGAAACGAACTCGCAAAAATCCAATTTGTGAGTTGTGTTTCACTGAAAATTAATGTGATGAGCGGTGAACCAACCCGCTTGGTTTCTCTTAAATTTGTAGCAACTTACATTCACTTATTTTAAACCACATAATACGATTAATCATGGAAGACCAATTGAAAAATGCAGCCGAACAAGCCAAAGCCAAAGCGCAAGAATTAGCTTCTGAGGCACAAGAAACATTTCAAGAGTTGAAAGAAGAAATCACGGAGAAAATACAAAGCGTTGACGTAGAAGCCTTGAAAGCGCAAGCGGCAGCAAAAGCGGAAGAAATGAAAGCTGAAGCTGAAGAAGCACTTGCCGAAGCCAAAGCCAAAGCGGAAGAGTTGGCAGCCGAAGCGCAAGAAAAATTTGAAGACCTCAAAGAAGAAGCGGGGGAAGCGCTCGACAAAGCAACAGGGTTTATCAAAGGACTTTTTGGCGGAAGCGAAGAAGAGAAAAAATAGTCAGCTGCTTTTTAGAAATACAAAAAAGGGAAGCCTAGGCTTCCCTTTTTTGTGTGTTATTGAGGCTCATCTCGTGTACAGGGATCTGTAATGAACGAACGTGGATGTAGTAAAACAAGACGGTCATCCACGGAAAAAACAAAAACTGACCCGCGTTGAGGTTGGACTCAAAGTAAGGTATAATCATCAACGATGGCAGAAAAACAAAGTACGGACTATCGTAGCGCACATAGACCCAAAAGGCGTTGATGGCATAAAAAATTAAGAAAAAAAGAAAGGAAAGAAGGCCGCCTGAAAATAGGATTTCGAGGTACGAATTGTGCGAAGCTAAATCGGTATGAACATCGGCATATACTTCCAATCCTGCTTTGAAATTATCAAATCCAAAACCTGTCAATAAAACGCCAGGGTCATTGGTAAATACTTCAAAAGCTTTTTGAGCCAACTGAAAACGGATTTCTCCGCGTTGGCGGCGTATTCCTGCGTATTTTGAACGCAAATTGACGACCGAGTCGGGGCTCATCACAATGTAGTATGCAAAGGCCAATATACAAGTGAGAGCTGCTGCTTTGAGATAAATGGATATTTTTCGGTTACGGGCAATCAGCACCGCAGAAGACAACGCCAAACCCGCGTAACTGCTTCGTGACCCCGTTAGTACAATTCCCCAAAGTGTCAGAAAGGCGATGAAAAAAAAGAGGTATTGCATCCATTTTTTCATGGGGCTGTTGGCGTAAAGATCAAAACTCGACACAATAAAAAGGGTGCAAGCCCAACCGATTACGTTGGCTTTATACACCCCGACGTATTGGCCATAGACATTGGTAGCTTGGAAAGCGACACCAGTGACGAGCATCATTGCGACGGGATAAAAATACGCTAAACTAAAAACTTGTAACAGCTTGATTTTGGCCTCGTCTTTGGAATAATGCTTGAAAAGATAGACGACGAAGAAATTGGTATAAATCAAGAATGGAATCCAAGCAGACAGCCGCTGAAAACTCCAAAAGACATCGACGCTAAAGGGCAGAACGATTACATTGAGGCCAATGAAACCATAAAGTACCCAGTTTTTTTGCTGATTAAAAATGTATTTTATCTGGCCCTGCGCAAACAAAATCCCGAGTAAAGAAACAATTACTAAGCCTGTACGAAGCAATTTGGCCGCTTGAAATGCTCCTCCCCTCAATCCATACCCGTAAATGACCAAGAAGGTATTGAGGAAATACATCACCAAGTGCCAATCCAAGTGTGCCTTGTTTCGAAAAATCCTTCGCCATTGCATAGTTTATCGTTCGGTGTCAATCAGTGTACGTTGACTACCGACTCAAGCATTTGCACAAAGTTGCGTAACATTTCGTCTTTGGAAAACTTTTGGATGAATTTTCGGCCGTTTTCGGCTTTTTTTAGCCGCAATTGGGGACTTTCGATGCATTCAACCAAGGCGGTCGTTAAACTTTCTACATTGCCCGATTCGATTAACCAACCGTTATTGCCGTTGTCAACCACCTCAGGAATTCCTCCAACGCGCGAACTTACGACCGAAATTCCGTGGGCAAGGGCTTCGATGTTGGCAACACCAAATGCTTCGGTATAAGATGGTACGCAAAAAATATCGTGGCTGCGTAGTGCTTCATAGACGCGCGCCTGAGGCTGTGGGCCTTGATAGTCGAGTTGGACGTTGGAAATGTTCTCAAAAAACGAACGGACTTGGCTGGCAAACCAAGGTTCGGGGCCAATAACGGTCAACAAAAAAGAATACTGTGGGAGGTTTTTGAGTGCCGCCGCTACCAAAGGCAACTGCCCCACCAAATAATCAGCTTTCACAAACAGCACCTTGATGGGACTCCCAAAAGCGCGTTGGGGGTTGAACTCAATACCGTCGAGTGGAATGGTTTTATATAGCTTCGTTACTTTCGGCGCGGGCAATTGGTAGGTTTGGCGGATACGTTCTTGTAAAAACTCCGAATTGGCAATCACGAGTTTATGTTTTTGGGCCGATAAACGCTCAAATTGCTGAAACATAAATCGTTTGAGCCACAGAGATTTCCACTCAAAGTTTCCCCAGTGGGCGAGCATGTTTTTTTCGTCGTTGATCATCCCCACGGTGGGTTTTTCAGAAACCAAGCTCGCCCAAGTTCCATTGAAAGAATTGATGTAAACCAGCACGTCAAACTCAAAAGACTTCTCTAACGCTTTGACGTGGCGATAATAGATAAACCATCGTAGAATTTGTCCAAGCGGCTTTAACAGACGCGGAATTTTGACGGGCACTTTGTGAACATAGCGAAGCGAGGCAAGCCGCTCGTCAGACACATCCTCGGTCAAAATCCGTAGCTCATGTTCAGGAAAACGCTCGTTGATTTCGAGAATACTATTCGCAAATCGGACGGGCCCGTTCGTTACATTTTCAAAAGCATTGGTACAAAATACGATTTTCATGCGGTTTTTCGAGCTATATATACCCTTTCTGTGGGTGAGATGCCATAGCGTTTGTAATCAATGGTTTGGATAAAAGTATCGTCCTCCACACTAAACCCTTGGGCGCGCAAGCGGTCGGCATAATCAGCGCCGTAATACCACCGTTGGTCGTGGCCGTGATACAATTTTTGTTTTTCTTCTTTGGTCAATCGGGCATCCGAAAATGAGGTTGGAAAATCCTTGTTGATGGGGTCGTGAAAAACGGCGTATCCATCGGGTTTAAGTACGCGCAGTACTTCACGCATGGCTTTCGTGTCATCGGGAACCATCACCAAAATTCCAATCGCAATTACTACGTTGAACGTATCATTGTCAAATTTAATGTCATCAATCGACATTACATGGTCGGGCTTTACGGTAATGCTACTCGTAAAAGACGTCATGTAGTCGGCCGTGACGTAGTCGATGTACGGGGATGCTTTGATGCTGGGAATCAGGCAGATGTCTGGTGCAAAGTGCAGCACTTTTTTTCGGGGAGCAGAGAAAAAACCAATACGGTCGCGGAGGGCTAAAAAAATGTAACGATGTCGCTCAAGCGACTTACAATTGGGGCAATAGGCATTTGTCCGATACCGAAAAGGCATAAAAGCCCGATAACGGCTCTGACAAATAGGGCATTCCACCTCATCTCCAAGCCGATAAGGAATACTCCGCCACTGCAATCGTAGCTGATTGAGCTGATAAATGAGGTTTTGTCGAAGCAGGGTTTTTAATTTTTCTTTCATAGGGTAACAAGTAAGGTCAGGTCGCGGTAATTGGTTGAATCAGCAATGGCAAAGTTTTGATTGCCAACCGCTTGGAGGGGTAACTCGCGGGCGATTTGCAAACAATGGGGGAGTTGGGAGGGTGTTTCAAACAGAAGTGTGGATTGGTGCGCTAACATCCGCGCGGTAGCGTCGGTTTTTAGCGTAACGATGGGTTTACGAAACGAGAGCGCCAAGTCAATCGAGCCAGAATGATCGATGCGAATAAACGGCAACACAACCACGTCGGCGGCGTTGAAAAATACTTGGACTTCGTCGTCTTGAATGAAACGGTGGTGGAGATGTATAGAGGAGTTGGCTTGGGCAGCCTTCTCAATAGGTTCAAAAAAAGTGGCGTCGTAACTTTTGCCCGCAATCAACAAGCGGTCGTTGGGGCGAGCAATTTCAGCAAAAGCGTCGATTAAGTTGCTAACACCTTTGTAAGGTTTGATTTCGCCAAAAAACAAATATACAAAATCGTCATCGTTAAGATTCAGACGTTTTCGACATTCGTTTTTAGAAAGGGTATTGGGGTAATAAAAATGATACGGCAAATCCTGAATCACCTTTACGCGTTCGGGTTGGAGCGAAAAACGCTCAATGGCAGCTTGGCGAGTTTCTTCCGAATAAACCCTGATTTGGTGGCATTTTCTGAGAAAAAGCCCATAAATACGGCGTTCCCAACGAAGCCAAAGTCCAGCGTGGTTTTGTAGGTTGTGCAGTGTATGCACAAAACGAACATTGAATAGGTAGCGTGCGGCCAAAATTTCGGCGACAAAAATGGACGATTTGAAGTACGTCCACAAGCGAGATTTACCAAGAATAAAACTGTGTACCCAATCGTAGTAAATTACGGTGGGGTGATGCGCAAAAATAGCCCTTAGCGTACTTCCAATGGTATATTTTTCTCCAATAACCACGTCAAACCCTTCTTGTCGAAAATAACGAACCAACTGATACTGAAAGGGATTTTCAGGGCCAGCATCGGGTAAAACGACGACTTTGAGTGGGTCAGAGGTCAAGAGAAACGCTAGATTAGGTCTTGTAAGGAACAAAAGTACAAAATGTGCATAGAAAAAGAGGTAAATTTTCTTTTGTAAAAACGTTCTTTTTATATCTCAATTTGTTTGTAAACTTAGTTTTTTCCGCATGAAAAAGACCATTTTTGTATCTTTTTACCTTCTTATGAGCTGGGTGGCGTTAGGCCAACCCGCCGAACGGTTTTATAAAGTGGTGGTGGCTCCCGATCACTTCGACTGGACGTACAAAACGGGCGAAAATGTGAAGTTTACTATTTCTGTCCTCCAAAATGGAAATTTGGTAAAAAATGCCCGCATTCGCTACGAAGTTGGCCCCGAAAAAATGGAGCCGACCAAAAAAGAAACCCTTTCACTCCCCACAGGCTCGCTGACGGTAGAGGCTGGCACGATGAAAACGGCTGGTTTTCTGCGCTGTATCGCATTTGCAGAAATCGATGGGAAAGAATACAAAGGGCTGGCGACGGCGGGTTTTGACCCACTGAGTATTCAGCCGACGGTGGATAATCCCTCGGATTTTGATACATTTTGGATTAACGCAAAAGCAGATTTGGCCAAAATTCCTTTAGACGCTAAAATGACGCTTTTGCCCGAACGCTGCACAGAAAAAGTAAATGTGTATCACGTAAATATTCAAAATTTCCGAATGGGTGCGCGCCTTTATGGGATTTTGTGCGTTCCCAAAAAAGAAGGAAAATATCCCGCATTGCTTCATGTACCAGGTGCGGGTGTGCGCCCGTATGGCGGAGATATTGCCAATGCCGAAAAAGGAATCATTACGTTGCAAATCGGCATCCACGGCATTCCAGTGACGATGGAGCCTACCGTTTACACCGATTTAGGGGCAGGCGCATTTAATGGTTACTGGGCGTATAACATGGACGATCGCGACCGTTTTTATTACAAGCGGGTATATTTAGGCTGTGTGCGTGCCAATGATTTCTTGACGAGCTTACCGCAATACGACGGTTCAAATTTGGCCGTGACGGGCGGAAGCCAAGGCGGGGCGTTGTCGATTGTGACAGCAGGGTTAGATAACCGTGTCAAGTGGTTAGGGGCGTTTTATCCAGCGTTGTCAGATGTGACGGGATACTTGAAAGGGCGTGCGGGAGGGTGGCCGCATTATTTTGATAAAAACACGATTGCGTTTGGTAATAAACCCGACAAAATCGCGACGATTGGCTACTATGACGTCGTAAATTTTGCGCGAAGAGTCAAAGTGCCAGGGTATTACTCGTGGGGATTCAACGACGAAACCTGCCCGCCAACGTCCATGTACGCGTCCTACAACGTTATTTCGGCTTCCAAAGAGTTGTTTTTAGCCCTTGAAACAGGACACTGGACCTACCCCGAACAAAACGAACGAATGACGGGCTGGTTGGTGAATAAATTGACTGGGAAATAGAGATTTATTGGTATAAAACAAAAACGGCTTCGAGTGATCCCGAAGCCGTTTTTTGTTGGTGTTAGAGAGAAAATATTACTTATTAAGGAGTTCGTCGAAAGTCAATGAAACGTAGTACATCGAGCCGACGGTCGGATTACCCCATCCTGTGGTATATTGTTTACCGAGAATATTCGAGCCTCCAATTTTTAAGATAGATTTGAGGCTTGCGAGTTTTTTGCTCACTTGAGCGTCAAGTGTTCCGAAGGCAGGAATCGTAAGTTGATTACTGTTTTGAGGTAAGCGAGCTAAGGTAGGTTGAATTAAGTCTGTCCAGTCAAATTCTGATTGGTGTCGCCACACAATGTTAAAGCCCCACCCAGAGTTTCTAAAGTTACGATTTCCAAAATTCAAATTGTAACGATACTTGGGCGTATTAAAGTCTAACTGAAACCCATCGCTTAGTGAGTTGACGTTCTTCTTTCCATCAAACATTTTTACGCCACCCGCATTGAGCGTATTATTAGAAATATTACCCCCGATTGTAAAGTTTTTAGGCAAGATATAATCTATACCAATACCAAACCCGTGGGTTTTGATATCACCAGTATAACTGGTGGACATGGAAATGATTTGCGGGATAGCTGCATTACGAAGCAAGACACCACTTTTGTAATTTTTCATTGTGGTATTATAGTAATAAGCATCCACTAACACTTTCTTGGCAATCATTGATTTATATCCTAGTTCGAAGCTTATAGCACGTTCTGGCTTAAACTCTGGGAAATTCCACGCTTGCCCTGTTACTATGTTGGTAGAACCACCCCCTTCACGGAGTTTATAATTATCCCAAAGAGCAGGAAGGCCACCAATCAAGAGCGATACAGGGGTATTGAGGTTGATGTACTGATTTTGATTGGTTGGAATCCGAAATCCTGTTTGGTAAGATGCACGAATGTTATGGTTTTTATTCACAGTATAAACAGCCGAGAACCGAGGGCTCCATTGGCCTGCAAAGTTTTCGTTTTTATCATAACGAACAGACCCTGTAAGTTTTAGAACATCTTTGATGTTTTTACTCATTTGTGCGTATCCCCCAAACTCATTGATGCTATACTCACTACCATCCGATTTTTTCAAGAATAACGTTCCGTTTGAGTTAAGAGCATACTGTCTGAAATTACCCCCCACAATAATTTCTAACACTTTAGGGTCAATTACCTTGTTGAAATTATACATGGCTTCAGCGTGGTAAAGACGTGTTTTATCCACAAATAAAGCACCGTTAGGAATAGCATTCGCTTTGACTTGGTCAGCGATTTGGGCAAAACGAGGGTCGCCAGGAAGTACGCGCCCCTGATCGGCCACCCCTCTTGCGGCATTGTGGAAAGCACCCGCGTTGTTATTGACTGCTCCCAAGGCCGTTGCATAAGCTGCCTGCGGAGTTTGGCCTGCTTGTAATGCCGCTTGGAAAGCAGGAACAAATGTTTGGAATGCACCACCAGCATAGGTCAAGGCATATTGGGGGTACCAACCTTGGGCTAACCCAGCGAGGCCCGCTGATGCAGGCGGAACGCTTGGTTTCCAGGCTTCGTTGATGTAAGTTCCTAAAAGCCCAGCGGCGTAGGTATCTCCCGAGTTTTCGGCAGTTACGTATCCACGAACGAAGAAGTTTGACCCTCTAAGCTCTGCTTTGTACAACCCCATTGTAAAGTTTTTAAGCTGGTAGCGGTCAGAAGAAGTATAAACAGTAGAACCAGAACCCCAGTTTGCTTGAATAATGGCTTCGACTCTGTCGTTAATTCTGTAATGGAGGGCAGCGTTTAATTTTAGGCTTTTGGTGGTATAATCGACCAAATCAAATTCATTATAACCCGTTCTTGATACTGCAACGTTGGGCAACAAAATGTCATTGATAAGTTGTGAAGCTGGAATTCTTGTCGCAGCGGCAAATTGATTGACACCACCTACCAGTTGCGCTAGAGGGGCGCTTATGGCATTAAGCTGGGCAAGTGGTACCCCGAGAAGTTGGGTGAAAGTAGGACGTAAACTTGCTAACCCAGCCCCGCTTGAGTTTTCATCACCGTATATATTGACACCATCATATCCAGGATTAGAACGGCTGCCATTGGCGGGTGTAGTTCCACGAAAGCTTTGGTCTCGGTAATCATTTACTTGCCAATCTTGAGCGGTAATGTACCCTACATTTAACTTGAACGCAAATTTGTTATTAAAGGCTTTGGCATAGCGAAACGCAACGTCATAAAAAGGAGTAGTTTTGGTAGAGCGGTTATCAGCACTCATAATACCCATTTTTGCTGAGGCACTAGCACCCTGATAAAGGAATGGACTTTTACTGTTCATTAACAATAAACCATTAATAGCATTGGGGCCATATAATGCTGACGCAGCTCCTGGGAGTAGTTCGACACTTTCTAAGTCGAGCTCTGAGATCCCCACAATATTACCAACCGAAAAATTTAACCCTGGGGCTTGGTTGTCAATTCCATCAATGAGTTGCACAACGCGGCTGTTACCGTTGCCAGTAAAACCCCGAGTATTCACGGAAGTAAACAATAACGATTGGGTACTTACCTCCACTCCTTTTAAATTCCGAATGGCATCATAAAAATTAGCAGAAGGGGTTTCACGAATACCTCTGATGTCCATTTTCTCGACCGTAACAGGCGATTGTAGAACGCTTTCTTCTACCCGCGATGCCGATACCACTACTTCTTGGCCTAGCATTACTTGCTCTTTGAGCGAAACTTTGATGTCGGAGCGGTCGCCAGTTACTTGTATTTCTTGGCTTTCGTATCCCACTGAGGACACGACCAAAGCAAAAGGTGTGGGAGTGCTTGTTGTAAGAGAAAAATTGCCTTTGGAGTCGGTGATGGTACCAATTACTTTTCCTTTTACCTGAATACTTACTCCCACTAAGCCTTCACGCGTATTTGCATCGGTGATATTTCCCGATAATTTGGTTTGTGCCAGCAACGTACCTGCACTGACTAACCATGCCGTTAAATAAAACACGGCATTACGTAGTGATTTACTCATAGGTTTTTAATTGGTTTTAGATTGCTCTTGTGATAATTTTACTGCGTAATATTCGCTCTTTTAAAGATAATTTACAATTTATACTTTGTATATTCATATCATAAAAGTGTTATGCACGCATAATTATTTGAAAAATACAAAATGGACTTTTTGAAAAAACGCTTATTTTGGACAATTGCGGGAATAATTGGTATATATCATGCCGCAGAAGCACAGGTTATTTTGCGAAATTCGTACAGTGTTGGAACGGTTCCGATTGCGCCAGATTATTCTCTTACAACGAGCTGGGCAGCACTGCCTACTAAAAAAGATGCCGCCGACAACTTGCCCCTAAAATCGAAAGAACTAGTAGATGGACAAGCCGAGGCAAAAGCGGATGTGTTCTTCATTCACCCCACTATTTATACGCAAAAACCCGCAGAAGCCACATTTGAATGGAATGCTGACATCAACGATGCGGCGCTGAATAAAAAAGTGGATGAGTCCACAATTCGGAACCAAGCTTCGATTTTTAATGGTTCGTGTCGGGTCTATGCGCCGCGTTATCGGCAAGCGCATTATTATTCTTTTGTTACCCCAAATCAAGAAGACAGACAGCGAGCGCTTGATTTGGCCTACGCAGATGTCAAAAAAGCGTTTGAATATTATTTAGCACAATACCACGAAGGACGCCCTATTGTCATCGCTTCACATAGCCAAGGTACGCTGCACGCAAAACGCCTGCTCAAAGAGTTTTTTGATGGCAAACCGCTCCAACAAAAGCTCGTTTTTGCGTATCTGGTGGGCGACATTGCAGGGCCACCTGCGCAGCCCAACGAATTTGAATTTATTAAACCTGCGCGTTCTGCCGAAGAAGTAGGTGGTTTTGCGTCTTGGCATACGTATTTACGCGACTATTTCCCCGAAAAGTACCAAACGTACCATTTTTCGACGGCTGTTTGTACCAATCCTCTTACTTGGCGATTAGACGAAACTTATGCCCCTAAAAGTCTGAATAAAGGAGGTGTTGGTTTACGGTTTACCTTCCAGCCTCAGCTGGCTGATGCCCAAGTCCACCAAGGGCTTTTGTGGATACACAAGCCTTACGTCAAAGGGCGGTTTTTGTTACGCACCAAGGTTTGGCACAGCGCCGATATGAATCTTTTTTGGCAGAGCATCCGAGAAAACGTAGCTTTGCGTATAGAAAATTATTGGAAGAATGCGGGAAAGTAACGCGCTAACGACTTCAATGACAACTATTCATCTTATTTTGACTTTAGATTAATGAATCAACATACATACGTCATCATCATGGCAGGAGGGGTCGGAACACGCTTCTGGCCTTTTAGCCGCAACAACAACCCAAAACAGTTTCATGATGTTTTGGGGACGGGTAAAACATTACTCCAGCAAACAGCAAGCCGTTTTGAGGGTGTTTGTCCCGATGAAAATATCTACATCGTTACGAGTACTGAATATTATCAATTGGTCAAAACACAGTTGCCGTTTTTGAGTGATGACCAAATCTTGCTTGAACCCAACCGCCGCAACACCGCGCCGTGCATTGCGTATGCGTGTTATAAAATCGCGGCCAAAGACCCGCAAGCAACGGTGGTTGTCGCCCCTGCTGATCACATTATCTTGAAAGAAGAAGTATTCAAAGAAAAAGTCAGATTGGCCCTCGACGTGGCAGCCCAAAGTGAGGTGTTGATTACGTTGGGAATTCAGCCTACGCGCCCCGATACGGGCTATGGCTACATTCAGTATTTGCCTTCGGAAGGGTTGGTGAAAAAAGTGAAGACATTTACCGAAAAACCGCAACTTGAAATCGCCGTTAAGTTTTTGGAAAGTGGTGATTTTGTGTGGAATGCAGGGATTTTTATTTGGGGGGTGCGTTCTATTATCAAAGCATTTGAAGCGCACTTGCCTGAGGTAGCGGAGGTGTTTGCCGAAGGGAAAAGCGATTATTATACCGACGCTGAAAAAGGGTTTATTGAAAAAGCGTACATGCTTTGCAAAAATATTTCCATTGACTTTGGTATCATGGAAAAAGCAGAAAATGTATTTGTTGTTTTGAGCGATTTGGGTTGGTCTGATTTGGGAACGTGGAAGTCGATGTACGATATTTCGACCAAAGATGAAGAACGAAACGCGGCAGACGGAAAACTGATGCTTTACGATACCAAAAATTGCATTATCAAAACCCCTAAAGATAAACTAGTGGTGGTGCAGGGATTAGAAGGGTACATTGTCGCTGAAAACGACGGTGTACTTATGATTTGTAAAATCGATGAAGAACAGCGCGTGCGGGATTTTGTAGCCGATGCCAAAGCGCTTGGAAATCAATATATCTAGTAAAAAAACCTCCCGAAAGTTCAAAACTTTCGGGAGGTTCAAAACTTTCGGGAGGTTGACCCTTAGGCTTCTTGTAAAATAGCCGTTACTTCAATTTCAATCAAGTATTCGGGGGCAATGAGTTTGCTAATTTCTACCATCGTCGTACAAGGACGAATCTCTCCAAAAAACTCTCCGTGCGCACGTCCGTACGTTTCCCATTGCGCAATATCTGTCACAAATAGACGGGTTCTTACCACATCTTTGAGTGAAGCGCCTGCTTGAACGAGCACTTTCTCGATTTTTTCAATGATAAATTTGGTTTGGCCATAGGCATCTCCGACGGCTACGGGGCCATTTTCATCGGCGGCAACTGTACCCGTGACTTCAATAATGTTTCCGATACGTACTGCGCGGGAATAGCCAATAATAGCTTCCCAAGGGGCTCCAGTGGAGAGGTTTACTCTTTGTGACATTCGTTTATGTATGATTGATGGGTAAAAAAATTACTCGTTTTTAGCGCCACCCTGCTGACCTGCTTTTGGCGGCTGGGCCTGCTGGGCTTCACGCATTGGGTTAGAGCCTCCACGTTGGAAACCACCCCCTTTGAATAGTTGGAAACGCGTTGGTTGCGTTGGCTGACGTGGGAAGCTGTTGCTCTCTTCGTCGATGTCGGCAATTTCACGGAATGGGTCTAACGTCCACTGAACCACTTTCTTTTTCGTGGTAATAACTTTCGACACTTGTTGGTCGTTCAAACGCCAGATTTCCGCTGGGAAGCGCGCTACCGAATCCGTGCCGTCTTCAAACTGCATTTTTACAATCACGGGCATTGGCAAACCTCCTTTGTTTTTCACTTTCAAGGTATAGAAATTCATCCCTGATTCGACCAATTTGCGCTCATCGGGTGTTAAGCTTGCCAAGTACGTTTCGTATTTCTTTTTATCAGCGTCCGTCACTTTGTAAGGGTCGTACGAGTTGTAGAAATCCTTCATGTCAGGATTTTTCTCTACCACTGACTCCTTGATGAAGTCCTTATCGCGCTGACGAGCAATTGTTTCCCGCTTACTGTTGGCTACTGCTCGCTGTTCCGCTTTGGTGATTTCAGGGTTTTGCGTGTCAAGGGCAAACCATTCTACTTCTACCAAATCTTGGTCAACGGGCTCAGTGCCGTAGAACCAGCCTTTCCAAAACCAATCTAAATCCACGCCCGAAGCATCTTCCATTGTACGGAAGAAATCGGCAGGAGTTGGGTGTTTAAACTTCCAGCGGTTGGCGTATTCTTTGAACGCATAATCGAACAATTCACGTCCCATAATTGTCTCGCGCAAAATATTCAAACCAGTCGCAGGTTTGGTGTAGGCATTTGGACCAAAGCCCATGATGTTATCAGAACTCGACATGATAGGTACCTGTTTGCTTTGCTCGGTACGCATGTATTCGGTGATATTTTGAGGCTCAGCCACGTCTCCACCGAGGTTACGATCCCATTCTTTGGTAGTTAAATACTCCATGAACGAGTTTAAGCCTTCGTCCATCCACGACCATTGGCGCTCGTCAGAGTTCACAATCATTGGAAACCAGTTGTGCCCTACTTCGTGGATAACCACCTGAATCAAAAAGTTTTTGATTCCTTCCGAATATGTTCCGTCAGCATCGGGTCGAGCTCCGTTGAATGAAATCATCGGGTATTCCATCCCTCCCACGGGGCCGTGTACCGACTGCGCAACTGGATATGGATAGTCGAAGGTGAATTTTGAGTACGTTTTTACCGTATGCGCCACCAACATGGTTGAATATTGTCCCCAAAGCGGATTGGCTTCTTTAGGGTAAAACGACATGGCCAATACTTTTTTGCCGTTGAGTTCTACGTTCATGGCATCCCAGATGAACTTACGGCTACTAGCAAAAGCAAAATCACGGACGTTGTCGGCTTTGAATACCCAGGTCTTTTTACCATTAGGTTTGTTGGCTTCGTTTTTAGTTGCTTCGTCTTGGCTGACAACCAAAACGGGCTTATCGAACGTGGTGCGCGCTTTTTCTAAGCGCTTCAATTGCTCCGATGAAAGAATTTGCGAAGCGTTTTGAAGCTCACCACTCGCACCTACGATGTGGTCGTTAGGGACAGTAATCGCTACTTTATAATTTCCGAATGGCAAGGTAAACTCGCCTTGACCCAAAAACTGCTTGTTTTGCCAGCCGTTTACGTCGTCATACACGCAAGCACGCGGGAACCACTGAGCGATTTCGTAAATGAAGTTGCCATCTTTGGCAAAAAACTCAGCGCCACCGCGAGCACCTTGGGCAAAGCGAAAATCGGTGATGTTGAAGTTCCAATCAATCTGAAAACTGACCGATTGACCCGAACGAATAGGAGCGTTAAGGTCGATACGCATCATGGTTTCATTGATGCGATAACGGAGGGCCTGCCCCGTTTTAGGATCTTTCACCGCCGTAATTTTATGACCGTAATCCTTGTCAATCATCGAACGGGTCATGGACGTAGCAGGCATTCCTTTTTCGTTGATAGAGCTCGTCCGCGTCTGATTGGCCATGGAGTTTTTGGCAAAAAGGTTCTGGTCAAGCTGAATCCACAAATAACGTAGCTCATCGGGTGAGTTGTTGAAATATGTTACTACTTCTGAGCCCGTAAGGCGTTGTTTTTCATCGTCGATTTCGGCTTTGATGTCATAATCAACGCGGTTTTGCCAATATTCCTTTCCTGGCGCTCCCGATGCGGTGCGGTAGGTGTTGGGAGTTGGCAGGGAAGTTCCCATTTGTTCAAAACGGGAATTGGCGTGGTAGTTGGCGGCGGGGGGTTGTGCGATAAGCGGCGAAAGTGCACCAAATAGGTAGCACAATAGCAGGACAAAAAACTTATTCATTGGGGTTTGTTGATTGAGTTAAGTCGGTTAATGATTTCTCTTTCTGAAATGGATGATTGTTCACTTTTGTCGTAAATGCTTAGTAAATAAACAGTTTCGTCGATGATTTTAGCATACGTTATTACTCGCGCACCTGCGCTTTTACCCTTGTTTTTGGATTTGATCGGAATACGAATCTTATAGCAGTCCTTACCAATAGCAGTGCCTTGAAGAGGGTTTTCTTCCAGTGTTTCTATCAGGGATAAATAATCGTACTTTAAAGAATGATATTTTTTAGACAAGCGTTTAAGCTCCTTTTCAAAGTCTTGAACGGCTATAATTTTAAAGCTCATCGAAAAGTTCTCTAGCTGTTTTTAACTTAATCTTCCCTTGAGCGTGAAGTTCTGCTTGGCGGAAAGACCGTTCGAGGCTATCCAAAAACTCCTCTTTGGTAGGTGGTTGGTCGCTGTCATCATCTTCTATTTTTACTTTTGCTTTGACGGCCTTGGCCATTTCTAAAAACAAATTTCGATGACGCTCTTTCGTTTCTATAATGATTCGCATGACTTGAGCTGTTTACTGACCAAAAGTATGAAAATATTTTTTACCTCGGTAATGTCTTGTACAACACAAAACCAATTGCGGCAAAAATGATATTAGGCAGCCATACCGCCACGATAGCAGGAATAGTACCGGATTCGGCAATCCCTTTGGCCAACATAAAAAACAACAGATAGACGAAGGCCAATATAAACCCAAACGCAATTTGCAACCCTGAACCACGGCGGCTTTTTCGGGCCGATACAACTACTCCGATGATGGTCAGGATGATAAAGGCAAAGGGGTGCGTAAAGCGGGTGTATTTTTCGAGCAAATAAGTCTCGACCCCGTCGGCTCCGCGAAGTTTTAGCAAATCAATATAGTCATTGAGTTGTGTTAGCGTTAGCTCTTCGAAACGATTTTTATCATTTTCAAAGTCTTTGGGACTGAGGTTCAGCGTGGTGTCAATTTGTGTCCCTTTGGTGATGGTTTCGGTCAGGCCGTCGATTTTCCGAATTCGATAATCGTAAACCGTCCATTTTTTCTTTTTAGGCTCCCAAACGATGCGGTCAGAAGTAAGTTTTTCTTTCAGTTGATTGCCTTCGATGCGTTCTAGTGTAAACTTATATCCCGTTAGCGAAGCGTTGTTGTAACTCTCAAGGTAAGCATACAGTTTAGGAGCTACTTTAATGTGGAAGTTGCGCTGATTGAAATAATATTGGTCTTCGATGTATTTGTATTCAAACCCCAATCGGATTTTGTTAGCTCTAGGAATGACCCAGCCTACCATGTAAAACGTAAACAAAGCCAACATGGCCGAACCAATAAAATAAGGAACCAACATCCTTAGAAAACTTACCCCGCTACTAAAAATGGCAATGATTTCGGTGCGAGCTGCCATCCGAGCCGTAAAGAAAACGGTGGCAATAAATACCAACAGTGGGCTAAGGTAGTTGGCGTAGTAAGGAATCAGATTGGCGTAATAGTCAAACAGAATCTCGCTCGCAGGCGGGTTGAACTTACGGAAGTTGTCGATTTTTTCGGTGAAGTCAATCACGCAGATAATAAGCAACGTGATGAGCACCGTAAAAACGTAAGTAATGAGAAAGTTTTTAAGAATATAACGGTCTAATAGTTTCATGATTTATAATCAGAGTACATTTGATAGCTTTCTAAAAAAGCATTTAAGAGGTTCTCCCGTTCGGTGTTATTTCTATGGATTAGAACAGCTCCTAAAATAACAACATCGTCTAATGAAAACGAAAAATCGTACTTTTCGAGGTCAGTAGTACGGAATTTTATAAACCATTTATCAAAGACTCTTTTTCGTGCAAACTGTTTTTTATCGATACTCTCGCAAACATAAATCAGCACATTTTGATGATTTTCGAAGAAATTGGATAAAAAATATAAAATCGTCGAAGGGACTCTTGCGTCAACAGGCAGTTCTTTGAAACTAAATTCTAACAATTTTGCGACCCTTTTTGTTAATGATAGATGTGTTACCTTTACTCAATTCTTGATGAATTTCGTTTTTATCACTCATCATTTTTCGTACAGTTTCTTCTAAACTGCTTCCTTTAGGAATATTGATTTTGATTTCCATGGTGCTTGCAGTTGTATAAATCTTTGATTCTATTTACTAAACCATGCTGACTACTATTTAGCAAGTGTGGTTTTCTTGTTTTACACAAAGCTACTAAAATAATAAAACCGCTCGTAATCAACGAGCGGTTTTTAGATTATTTAACGCTTAAACTTCGAAAGTCCAGAATCGAGAAATTGCACAAATTCTTCGGTGCTTGCGTAGCCAATGGGCTTGGTGAGTAGCTCACCTTCGGGGCTGATGACGCAGTAAAAGGGCTGAGCGTTGTTGTTAAATTTCGTAATTTGCAAATCCGCGTTTTTGTCACCGATGGTTGTTTTTTCGCGCTTATCGTAAGTTGATACAAACTGTTGTTCTTTAGGAAGTTCGGTTTTGTCATCCACGTAAAGCGAAGCAATCACAAACTCTTTCTTGAGGCGGTCCAGCACTTCGGGTTGCGGCCAAACGTTGGCTTCCATTTTGCGGCAGTTGGCGCAATTGAAACCTGTAAAATCAACAAATACAGGTTTGCCTGCGGCTTTGGCTTGGGCCAAGGCTTGTTCGTAATCAAAAAATCCTTCAAGGCCATGTGGTAAGTGAGGTTTGCTGCGGTCAAGTTTGGCCGTATTTCCCGTACTTGTTCCACCAACGGCGTTGGTCAAGAAAAAGTCTTGAGTTTGTTCAGGAGGCAACCAGCCCGACAATGCCCGAAGAGGCGCTCCAAACATCCCTGGAAGCATATATACTACGAAAGCGAAAGTCGAAGACGAAATCAATAAGCGCGGAATCGTTACTCCTTTTACAGGAGAGTCTTTGTCCATGCGAAGTTTACCAAGTACATAAAAACCAATGATGGTGAACAAAACAATCCAAATCGCGAGGAAAATTTCGCGGTCAAGCACATTCCAGCGGTAAGCTAAGTCAATGTTACTCAAAAACTTGAGTGCCAATGCAAACTCCAATAACCCAAATACCACCTTAAATTCGTTGAGCCATCCACCCGATTTGGGAAGGCTTTTCAAGAATTTCGGGAACATGGCTAAGCCCGTAAACACCACGGCGAAAGGCATTGAAAAAGCAATCATCCCAAGCACAGGACGCATCACTTCGTTGCCTTTGGAGGCCAAAATAAGGAGCGAACCTGCAATGGGTGCTGTACACGAAAACGAAACCACAACGAGTGTAAGGGCCATGAAGAAAATTCCGATAAGGCCGCCTTTATCGGCTTGTTTATCGACATTATTCACAAATGAACTTGGCAACACTATCTCAAATAGACCCAAAAACGACAAACCAAATAAGATAAATACCACAAAGAAAATGGCGTTGGGCGCCCAGTGGGTACTGATAAAGTTGGCGGCTTGTGCTCCTCCAATGCGTGATACTAAGAAACCCAGTAAGGTAAAAATAGAAACGATGGAAAGGCCATACAACAAAGCCTTGCCAGTGCCGTGCTCTTGTTTGGTAAAATAACTCACCGTCATCGGCATGATAGGATAAATACATGGCATGAAAATAGACGCCAAACCTCCCAAGAAACAAGCTAATAAGAAACTCCACAACGACTCTTCTTCGGCGGGTTCTGGGGTAGTTGTCGTTTCTGAAGATTCAGCAACTGCCCCAGACGTTGTTTCTGGAGCGGTAGTTGGTGTTGCGGCAACAGTATTGCTGTCTTTGGTGGGAGTTGCCGTAACTTGCTCGATTGGCTGGCCTGCTACGGGCTGAGTTGTAGTAGCGGCCGCAGCGTCGGCAGCTACTTTAATATCGGTAATTTTAAAATCAGCACTTCCCATGGTGCAGAGCCCATCGTTTTGGCAAGTTTGATAATCAACTGCTACTTCGATTTGCGGGTTGGCCTTGAGAATCTTTACTTTTTGTACAAAAGAACCCGTGCCTTCTGCGACGCTTGTATTGCCTCCCCAAACCTCTTCGTAAAAGTTGTGAAACCCAACGGGTTTTATTTTACCTACCAATTGATACGTATCATTGGGCTTGAACTTAAACTCAGTAGGATTTGGGCCATCCTTTACCTCAAATTCGGTCGAGTACAAATGCCAAGTGGGATCGATAGCCGCAATGAACTTAATTTCGACAACGTCTCCTACTTTTACCTCTTTTTTAGGCGATTCGACATTCCATTTTGCGTGATTTTGGACTTGCCCAAAGGTGGTGAGGGTCAAGAGTATTAAAAGAGCACTGATTACACTTTTCATAAAATACGTTATAGATAACGGTTTGTTTTACTTAATTTTTTGCAACGACTTGGCGTTTACCTTTCGTATAACTTCGTTTCGTTTAAACTTTACGCGCCAGACCGCCAAATGTGTGGCATCTTCCCCAAAACATTTGTGACAAATGCTACTTTGCAGCGAAACGGGCGCATTATATACCAGTACCGTGTCGCCTAACTTTTGAATATTTGGGATTTGCGAGAGTTTGTTTTCCGCATTATATACGTACGCATCAAGAACTTCTTTTTCTTTGGCCGACAATGCGGGGTTTTTGAGGTCTTTTGTACCTAAGAGGTTGATTTCTGCGGTATATAACTTTTCCAATGAGTCTATTTGTGGCAACTTTTGCAATTGGCAAAAAGCCACAGCATCTGAAGGGGATTTCGCTAGGGAGTTTTCGAGGTTTGCTTGTGCTTGTTTTACAATTCTTTGGCCCCAGTCATCCACAATAGTCACGACTTGTTGGGTCGTAACGCGTTTGATTTGCATACTTTTTACCTTCTCAACGGCTTCTTTGGAGCCATTGACACGCCTTTCCATATTGCAACTAACAAATAATAGACCAATGAACGCTACGAGCGTAAACGACGAGGGATAATTCACAAAGAGATGGATTTAGAATACAAAATTATCTTTATTCTGATGTAAAGCCAAAACGCCTCAGCAACTGGTTTGGTTCAGAAAAAAGCGTTACGAAAGCCGTATTTGTTGATAATATATGTATAAAGTGCAATTTCTTTTGGCCATTACCCCTGCACTACAAACAAGTATTTTGGAGCTGCTTGATATTTAAAATTACAACTATTTCTTCAAAACCTACTATTTTGGTAACGTTCCCGATAACGATTGCATAAAAAAATCCGTAAAAAGCCACCCTAAGTTTAATTATAACTTCCTATATTTCAATTAACAAGTCAACTACCCAAAAAGTACGTCTTTTAATGTTTCTTAAAAAAAGACAATTTTAAATAGGAAATAAGATGAACAGTGCTCTAATTTCAATTAATCCCTCTGATAAAGTACCTAAGTACAAGCAAATTGTGCAATCGGTGATGCGGGATATTGAAAGAGGGGTTTTGAAAAAAGGAGATCAGCTGCCGTCGATAAGCGAACTGAGTATTGAGTATTTGTTGGCTCGTGACACGGTAGAAAAAGCGTACCGCGAGCTGCGGGCGAAGGGGCTTATCACATCGGTACAAGGAAAAGGCTATTATGTGCAGTCGGATAGTGATAAGAAAATTAAAATACTTTTGATTTTCAATAAATTAAGCTCTTATAAGAAGATAATTTATTACTCATTCTTAAAAGCGCTTGGCGATACTGCGATTGTGGATTTGCAGGTACACCATTACAGTGCAAGTCGTTTCCAGGAAATCATTGAGCAAAATTTGGGTGCTTACAACTATTACGTGGTCATGCCGCATTTTACCCAAGACCTCGATAAAGCTGGTTATTTGGATACGTTGAAAAGCATTCCGAAGAATGAGCTGGTGTTGTTAGACCGAGATATTCCCGAACTGACTTCTAATCCACTGAGCATTTATCAGCGTTTTGATAAGGATATTTTTGAAGCGTTGGAAAATGCCAATGATTTGCTCTTGAAATACTCAAAAATAGCCCTGGTTTTTCCGTCGGACGGAAATTATCCCGTGGAAATTGTACAGGGCGTGAGAAATTTCTGCATCAATTACCATAAAAAATTTGAAGTAAAGGATACCATTAACGACGAAATACTGGAGACAAAAACGGCCTACATCGTCGTAGAAGAAAACGACTTGGCGGAGTTAGCCAAAAAAGTAAAACAGGCAGGATATACGCTCGGCAAAGAAATAGGTTTGATTTCGTTTAATGAAACGACACTCAAGGAGTTGCTAGGAATCACAGTCGTCAGTACCGATTTTGAGACGATGGGACGTACAGCAGCTTCGCTTTTGTTGAACAAACAACGAATAAAAGTAAAAAACCCATTTTACATGATTCGGAGAGGATCTTTGTGATGTGGAGAGGGTTGCTCACAACCCGACGGTTTCTGAGAGGGTCGAATATTGTGCTAAGGGTTGCTCACAACCCGCCTGAAAAGAGAATAAGAATTTTTACTGAGAGGAACAGATGGTTTTTAAACAGCCCGTAAAATTTTACGGGCTGTTTTTTTTATCTCCAATAGTAGCGCACTCAAAACAACATCTATTGATGAGCTAGTTGGTTTTTAAGCAGAAGGTGGGTATTATAACTTCACAACTTCGGTGCCTGCCAAGAGAAAACAGCCCAAGCCAAAGTCTTCGTAATCGGGTTGTTTGTCGTAGCTGAGAGGTTGGCCATCTTTGGGCTCTTTTCCCGTGCCTTGCACCCAGCCTAAAAAGCCGTTGGGATGGACACATTCTTTTAGCATGGCATTCATGGCCTTGGCAACGACGGGCTGGTACGTTTTCTTGTCCAAAAGACCAGTACGCATTCCCCACGCCATTCCATATACAAAAAGAGCCGTACCAGTAAGTTCTTTACCTCCAAAATCCGTTTCGTCGGTTAGGCTTACGTTCCAGTAGCCATCGGGGCGCTGGAGGGCAGACAGGGCTTTCATCATTTCGAGGTACGTTTTTTGGTATTCTTCGCGGTGAGGGGCGTTTTTGGGCATAATGTCGAGTACCCGTACCAAAGCTGCTACTACCCAGCCATTCCCGCGCGACCAATAGCAGTTTTTACCTGCGGGGGTTTTGTACGGTGGGTCAAAGTCCTTATCGCGCCACCAAAGCCCTTCGGCAGGGTTGTAAAGCCCCTTGTCGCCGTGCTGGTTTTTGGTGAACAAATACATATCGTACATTTTTTCGTAGTAGCGATTGTCGTCATAAATTACCCCCAACTTGGCAAAAACGGGCATCGCCATTTGCAGGGCATCCACCCACGACCAGTCATCTTTCTTTTCGCTGTTGACTAGGTTGTCCATGCAGGCTTTGATGTCGCGGATACGTTCCTCTTTTTTATCCATGAGGTAGAGGTCAATGTAGGTTTGTCCGCAGCATTGGTCATCGCCGTTGCGGGTAGTAATGCCATTCCGAAGTCCCCATTTATGGACTTCTCCCCACGAAATAGCATAGTCGAGGTACTGTTTTTGAGGGTCAATTTGGTAAAGCGCCATGAGTCCCTCGTAATAAACGCCACGGGTCCAGATATTGCTGGGGCGTGTACGGTCTTTTCCTACAATAGGTTTTCCCACATCCGACCATTTGTTCATAAAATACGCATTGGCCGAGGTCATGGCTTTTAAGAGGTCTTTCTTTTTGGGCAGTTTTTGGGCAAAAACAGCGGTTGTTACCCACAAACTACAGCAAATGATAGTTATATATTTCACGTTAATGGTTTGATTTTCATTGTATTGAAAAAAAGACTACTACTTCTTCTGTAGCAACTGTACCGAACTGTCGTTAATCTCAAATTGCTTGTTTTTCAGTAAATTAATTACTTCTGCCCCCGCCAAAATCACGGGGCCATAGCCGTGAGCAGCAAATGGACTGATGGGACGGTGATAATAAAAAGCGGGGTCAAAGCCCATACCTGTACCTACACACGTACCCTCTACCTGACCTTTTTCATTTACTTTGGTCGCGACGGCGTTCCAGCCTAGCAAGGCCATGGGAGCATACGCAAGGCCATCAATCCAGCCTTTGTTGATGGCGTGCGCGATGGCATAGGTATAAATAGCGGTCGCTGAAGTTTCTAAATAAGAATCTTCGCGGTCGAGCAATTGGTGCCAAAAACCAGAACCTGATTGGTACGATGCCAAGCCTTTGACGTGCGCTTTTAACAAGGCGATGATTTCAGGGCGGGCAGGATGGTTTTCTGGCAATACGTCGAGTACTTCTACTTTGGTAAGAAGCCCCCAGCCGTTGGCACGAGCCCAGTGGAATTGTGGATGCTCAGTCATGCCTTCTACCCAGCCGTGCATATATACGCCTTTTTCTTTATTGAACATTCGCTTTGCAAACTGCAAAATTTGCTTGGCGGCTTCGTCGTAGTATTTTTTGTCGCCTGTGAGTTTTCCCATTTGGGCTAAGGCAGGTACTCCCATAAACAAATCGTCGAGCCAAAGCGTGTTAGGTTGCGGGCGATTTCGAGCGAGTGTGCCGTCGCTGAGGCGGTGTTCTTTGGTTAAAATATAATTGATGTGATTGTCGATAAGTGGGCGTAGGTTAGACGTGTTTCCACCGCGCGTTGCTTTAATCATAGCCGCACACATGGCACCGCAATCGTCGAGGGCATGTGGCGTTAATAAGCCGCGAAGTGGTCCTTTTGTTCCCCAGTCGGCGTGCTCTTCGGTCGTTTTTTTGAAGTAAGGAGCGGCATTGGCGATAAACTCCAAGCGTCTGTCCACGTACTCTTTATAGCGGCCGTCGCCCGTGATTTGACTGGCCAGAAGCATAGCACCGTAGGTAACACCCCACTCGTAGCTGACCAAGCGAAAATCTCCTTTTTGGAGGGCGGTATTTTCATCAATTTTTGACAAATCACTGACGGTTTCGCCCGTTTTGGAGTTGACAAATGCAGTAGGGGTGACGTTATTCAAATATCCATGAATACGGTCTAACGTCCCCTTGATGTCGTTGGCTTTTGAGATTCCGTAGGGGACAGGGTAGTCGGGTTGAAGCAAATGCAAAGGCGTGTTGGAGTCGTTGGCGTTGGTTACGTTTCGTTGGGCCGATGCAGTTATCGAAAAACAAGCCGCAAGAAGCGTGGAAGCGGCAAGCGAGCGGAAGATAGCAGGTTTCATAAGTAATAGGTTTGGTACAAAATTGATAAAGTTTGGGTTTACAACATTCCCGTACCCACCTGTGAAAGAAAAAGATACAAGAAATAGCACGCCCAATGTATAGCTGTACTTGGTGAAAACTTTATTTTTGCAAATCTACTGTAACTCTTGGTATGCTCACTGCCCTACTCATAGACGATGAACAAAACAGCACTGATGTGTTGGTATATGACTTACAGCACTTTTGTCCTGAGGTTTCGGTAGTAGCTACGTTTGAAAACCCTGCGGACGCCATCGGGTTTTTGAAAGAACATTCCGTAGATGTGGTGTTTTTGGACATTTCGATGCCCGAAATGAGTGGTTTCGACTTTCTGGAGGCGCTTCCTTCGGTCGGTTTTGAGATTGTGTTTGTGACGGCTTACGAAGAATTTGCCTTGGCGGCCTTTGATTTTTATGCCCTCGATTATTTGGTAAAACCCGTGGCTCCCGAAAAACTAACTCGGGCGGTGGAGCGGTTGTTGACAAAGAAAAAAGAAAATCAGAAGGTCGATTACGCTAATATTCAGGCGCTTTTGGGTAATTTGACCCTGATGCAACAAGACTCGACCTCGATGGCAATTCCGACTCAAGAAGGCTACGAAATCCTCAAAACGGGCGATGTGGTTTTGTTAGAAGCCGACGGAAGTTATACCAACGTTGTGCTCAAAACGGGAGATACAGTGCTGGTTTCTCGAAATTTGAAGGATTTTGAGCGAATGTTACCCCTTCGGAAATTTGCTCGTATTCACCATTCGTATATTATCAACATCGACTACATCAAAAAATACCAAAAAGGCGACGGTGGGGTTGTGACCATGACCAACGGAAAGGCACTGTCGGTGTCGCGTGCTAACAAAGCTAAATTGTTGACGCTCATTCGGGGCGATTTCTAACCGACCGCTCGTGAACAATTGTAGTTTTTGGTAGGATTTTACTGCTTTATTCTAAAACTTCGTGGCCTACAGTTTGTAACCTATGGGGCATTGGCGAAATTGGTGGATGGCCGTTTGGGCCTTTTGGCTACCGTTGTACGCAGCGGGGCAAAACACCGTGCGCCTTGATTCCTCGCTTGCGTTGCCCTTTGATCTTACTTCGGCAGTTTCGGTTTGGATTGATTCGACGGGAGAGGTTGCCGACGAACAGGCCATGACTGAAGGGCAGTTTACCCCGCTGAAAACCACAACAATTCCTCGGCTGCTGCAAAAAGAAGTACATTACAGTTATTGGGTACGGTTGACCCTCCAAAATGCAACGTCGGTGCCGCAAGAGCTGCTTTTGACGTTGGGCAATTTTTACGAAACAACGCTCTACGAACGCAGTCCAACTGCACAAACCCTCTATCAACGATATACCTCTCAGCGCTTACTTCCTTCAGAGCGATTGTACCGGTACGACCATCGGTATTTTCCCCTCCATTTTTCCCCTCACCAGTCGCGCTATTTATACGCCAAAATTCGTGCTCTGACGGGAAAGCCGTTTGAGATAAGGCCGTTTTTGTACAGCTACGAGGCTGAGGCCAAAGAACGCGTGAAGGGCCTGTACGACGATTATTTTCCGATGGCAGTCAACCACGAATTGATGGCAGTTTTGGCGTTTTTAACCGTTTTTTTTCTGTTCCAATGGGTCTTAAATCGCCAAAGGTATTTGCTGCTTTACTCCTTTTACCTCATGTCAATGTGGGGGTTTGCGGCCTATGGTGCTTCCTATTCGTCGTACGTGGTGGATTACATCAGCTATGTACCTTTTCTGCGTTTTACGTTGCAACAAAACTTCTACATCCTGCTGACGCTGTTTACACACACCTTCTTTTTGTTTGAAATTTTGGGGATGAAAAACTGGCCGTCGAGTTGGACCAAGCGCTATTTTGAACGTTTGTTTTACGTAGTAGGAGGTCTGCTGGCGATTGAGCTAGTGCTTACGGTGGTGTATCGCCGCCTCGACCTTGAGACCAATTTTCATCAATTGTGCCAATTTGCGTTACCCGTCCTTAATGTGACGAGCCTCGTGTTGCTTTGGGCCACCAAAGAGCGCGTGTCTTGGTTCATCAAGTTGGGGGCATTGGTGATGGTGATCGGAACCACTATCGGCTTTGCATCGGTCGCGTTGGGATGGGCGCCCATGAGTTCGATGCTGCTCACGCACTACCCAAACGTCTATTTCAATTACGGCGTACTGATTGATATTTTGTTTTTCTCGTTGGCAACGGGGGAAAAAATGGTGCAAGTTCAGCGCGAACGAAATCGGTTGCTGCAAAATTATGCCCTCTCGGAACTGACGACGTTGCGCACGCAAATCAACCCGCATTTTTTGTTCAATAGCCTCAACTCCATCAAAAGTTACATCATTAAAAATAAAACGCAGGAAGCCGCAGCTTACCTTACCGATTTTTCGGTATTGATGCGCGAGATTTTGGACAAAAGCCGCGAACAGTTTTTGCCGTTGGGGCAAGAATTGGAAATCATTCGACAATACTTGTTGTTGGAGCAACGTCGTTTTAGCCAGCCTTTTCAAATCGACATACAAATCGACGAAGCCATCGACCTCGACGCTGTTCAAGTACCTGCCTTTTTGTTACAACCTTTTGTAGAAAATGCCATCAAACACGGTTTTAAGCGGCTGGAAAGAGAGGGTTGTGTTTGGGTGAAAGTCAGTAGTTTAGAAGATGGCATCGCAATAATCATCGAAGACAACGGCATTGGCCGAGACAAAGCCGCAAAACTTCGTTTGGCATCGGTCAAGCACCGTTCAATGGGCCTCTCGTTGGTTGAAAACCGTTTGCGATTGTTGCGCGAAATCTACCATTGGAACATCGATCTAACAATAGAAGACGTTGTGCCTTCAACGGGTACGCGCGTAACCTTACGTATTCCCTTTTTTGATTAAAGCATAAGCTGGGAGTTACAAACCCAAAGCTGCGAGTTATGGTCGTAACTACGTCAGTGGTGAACTAGGGGTTGAAATGAGCCTTGTTTTTCTGTCTTTTTGGAAAAACAAAACGGCTTTTACTTCTCCCTTTATGAAAACATCGTTTACACTTCTTTTGATGGCATGGGGTATTGTGGTAAGTAACGGGTTGACCTACGCCCAAAGTACCGAAATCCGCCCAGGGGTGATTTTGCCACAGATGACCACCGCCCAACGCACTGCGTTATCGGCCACCAACGGAATGTTGGTTTTTGACACCAACACCCAAAGTTATTGGTTGCGAAGCAATAACACTTGGACAGAACTACCCAAAACAGCCTCCAGTACCAGCTACTGGGAGCAATCAGGGGCAGCAGGCAATGAAATAAGAAATACCAACTCAGGAGGGTTCTGGTCAGCAAATTCGACAGCAGTAACCACATCAAATCCTGCTACTGCTCCCGTCAGTGGAGCAGGGACTCGCCTTATGTGGATACCTTCACGATCGGCTTTTCGGGTAGGTACAGTAGATGGTACGCAATGGAATACCTCTAACATAGGTTTATTTTCAACTGCTATAGGGTCTAACACAACGGCGATTGGGAGCTATGCAACGGCTATTGGTAATAATACAACAGCCAGTGGATATGCCTCCACTGCTATGGGATTTAGTGCAGTAGCGAATGGAAGCAGTTCTGTTGCCATGGGTTTTGAAGCACGTGCAGATGGGAATGTATCTACTGCAATGGGTGGTGGTACAGTGGCCACGGGAGATAATTCTACTGCTATGGGATTTGCAAACGTAGATGACCCTAATGGTTTATTGATGCTGGGGAATGGGGTTAATAGTGTTCAAAGAAAAACGGTCTTGGTTGTCAGAAGAGACAACAGCATGGGATTGGGAGATTTTGGTGCCGCTACCAATACGTTGGCTACTTTACACGTAAATACGTATAAAAATGTCAGTACGGGTCGTGTTACGGTGTTGTATCCTACCATTGCTACGCCCTCCAACTTTCCCACCTCGACGGCAGAGCTTTCTATTTATGCCTCTCAGGGGATTTTTTCGGCAACCTACATTGGTTCAGCCCAAAATGTGGTGCTGTCGGATGCCCGCATCAAAGAAGTGGAAGGTACCTCAGACAATGCCCAAGACTTAGCGACCTTGCGTCGGTTGCGCATCACGGATTACCGCATGAAAGACCGCTACGTATGGGGCGACCGTGCGTTTAAAAAAGTGATTGCGCAGCAAGTAGAGGAAGTATATCCGCAGGCGGTACGTCGTCAGACTTCGTTTATTCCTGATATTTATCAAGCAGCGTCGTTGGAAAATGGTTTTGTGAAACTTGCAGGCCACACGCTCAAAGCAGGCGAACGGGTGAAGTTGATGATGGATAACCGCGAAGAAATAACGGAAGTACTGGAAACCAACGAAACAGGATTTAGGATTGGGGGTTCGGTACCATCCACGACGGTGTTTGTCTATGGCCGCGAAGTGTCCGATTTTCGCACGGTGGACTACGAAGCCCTCTCGATGCTGGGAATCAGTGCCATACAGCAATTGGCCAAAGAAAACGATACGCTCAAAAAGGATTCCGAAGAACTCAAAAACCGCCTCAGCCGCTTAGAAGCGCTTGTTGAAAACTTGGCTACGGCGGAAGCCACTACTAAAACGGGGAAATGAAACCTTTTTGGAGTGACTTCTTTTGGAATGCTAGTAACCTTATCCTAGATGAAATAGGTTGACATTACATCAGTATAATTCTTCTCTTTTTTTTACATCGATACCACAATGAGACACGTATTTTTATTATGCGCTCTTATCGGCGCTACTCAACCTGCTGCTTGGGCACAACGTAATTATCTTTTTACAACGGCTCAAACGAATACTGTCAGCAATTACAGCGTCCTTGATTTGCCAGAGTTGAATGGAAAACCCAACGCTGTTTTTTCAGTGAGAACTAACGATGCTGCTAAAATACTAAATCCACATCCCGTCGGGGTTTGGTACACAGGGCAAAAATGGAGTATTTTTAATCAAGACCGAGCTCTTATGCCACCAGGTGTTACCTTTTTAGTAACACTTTCAGAACGGGCCTTTGTCTTGAAATCAGACCCAGAGAACACACGTGGAGCTGAACTTTTGGTTAATCAGGTTCCCTTAAATGGCAATGCGGACGCGAAATTCTCGATCACCCAAAACTGGAATCCAGATGGTATAGGGGGTACTTATAATCCAAGCGATATTGAAGCACGTTTTGATAGAAGCTTGGGAAAATGGGTACTCTTTAATAAATCAAGTACTCCTATTCCTGCGGGTGCAGCGTTCAATATTGTGGAATTGTTCGATGGAGAACCATCTTTAATGCAAGGCACTACAAGCAATGCGGCAACGAACAAACCCGAACCTTTGGTGTCCACAACCAGCAGTGTGGGAGCAGATCCAGCTATTTATCAATTCTTATCAAGTAACCGATTACAATATCCCTCTGTTAAGCAAGTCCCCACGTTACGAAAAACATTTAACGAAGACGGTTTTACCATCAAAGAGATGACTAGTATGAGTTACTTGGTCGAAAATACGGTATTTAATCCGCCTGCGGATGTTTTATATGCTGGGTCAGTGATTCAGTCTGAACCCTATTTCAAGGATAACCTACTCTATCCCGTTTCAAAACGAACAACTCCAGGGACAATCACAGTAGTAGGAGGTAACGGCCCAGGAAGCGGTAGCTATAGTTTGAAGTTGACCGAAAATTCACTACAAGCCTATAAAGACGGATTAGCTCAAATTTTGCGAGGCATTAATCTAACAAACTCCGTAGGGAGAACTCAATTCTTCTTCAAAAGCTGCCGTTCGGTAGAACAGGGAATGGTCAATCTTGGTATCAATTTTAGAGTCAATAACTTTAGTGGAGCGGCGGGCCTTAACAGTAAAAATAGTGTTGAAAAATCCTACGTTGTGGGCTTGGTCAAACAGGTCTATTACTCAGTCTCCTATCGACCCGATAATGACCTAACCAATCTTTTTCCTAGGCCAACTACCTTGACAGAGTTACGAAGCGAAGGGTTTGTAAGCAATACAAACCGTCCAGTTTATATTTCTCAAGTGGATTATGGGCGAATGTTTTTGTTGGTTGCGGAAAGTGAAGCAAGCTCAGATTCCCTTCGTATGTTTTTGGAAGCTAATTATCGAGGGGCGACGGTACAAGCGGGTGGTCGTTTTGATTATAATTCATTCAAGAGTCGTAACTCCGTGAATATTACGGTGTTTAGTGTAGGTAGCAACGACGACTCGAAACTGGCTGACGATATTACTGAACAAGCATTTAGAACTTTTTTACGAGGAGGAGCTACGGCCTCTTTAAGTAACCCCGGGGCACCTATTGCATTCAATGTAAGAGACTTTTTTGGAGGAGCTCTTATACCAACCTCCATTACAGCTGAGTATAGCGATGTAATGGGTCGTGCCACTCCCGAAACCTACGTTTATTTTGTTAAGCCAGGTGAGCAGGGGGGACAAAAAAACAAAACAAACGATGGTCGTCAGTTGGTGCTACAACGAGGGGATGTTATTAGTATAACCGCCACAGGAAGAGCTAAACATGGGCCTTGGGCGGCATGGGAGGATAAAGGCCCCGACGGGCAGGCCAATGAAGCAACTGATCCTACAGACCCTATGCCTTGCGGTGCTAATCAACTCCAACGTACCCGCCTTTGTGAATGTAACCGTTTTGCCATCATCTGTAACCTCCCTGACTTAGCTACTACCAAAAAAATTTGGACCTGTGTGGGAAGCGGCTTTCCCGCTAAATCAGTCGAAACAACCATGACAGTCCCCCTTAATTTTACATTCAACGATTTTAATACCAATGATGGCTATGGCGAGGGCTATACTATAACAGTGACGAGGATTCCTTATGAACAGATTATCAAGGAACGTGTGTCAGAAAAGTCGTCTCAATAACTATTCATTTCTAAAACGGAAAACAATGAAAACTTTATTCCTCGTCGTAATTACAAGCTGTTTTGTTCTAGGAAACGCACTTGCACAAAAGACACCTTCACCGTCAAATAACAAACAAGGTTCGAGTAGTAGTACTCAAAATAATGGAGATAAACTTCCTCCTGTGCAGCAAACTGGTAACACTTCTAGTTGGGGCGGCAGCAACAATGGAGGAAGTAAACCCTCGTCAAATTCAAGCAGTACAACCAGCAGCAATAGCGGCAGTTGGAGCAATAACAATTCGGGTTGGGGCAATAACAACGACGGAGGAGGTAAATCCTCGTCAAATTCAAGCAGTACAACCAGCAGCAATAGCGGCAGTTGGAGCAATAACAATTCGGGTTGGGGCAATAACAACGACGGAGGAGGTAAATCCTCGTCAAATTCAAGCAGTACAACCAGCAACAGTAGCGGCAGTTGGAGCAATAACAATTCGGGTTGGGGCAATAACAATAAGGAATCGGAGAACTCTTCAATGGGAAATGAAGAAAGTAATTCAAAGAGAGGGAATAATAATAGAACTAATTCCAACAGTGCTAACACTATATTTCATTGGAACGTACCACAAGGTTTCCTAAACAATCGGAATTGTCAATTATCATGGTCTTGTTATGGTTCACTTTTAAGTTCAGTTCGTAACAATCGCACAATTACAGAAAGGGAATTTGTCGAGCGTTTAGCAGGAGCTTATCCAATTTCTTTTGCTCGAAGAATGCCTCTGCATTATAATTCAATAAGTACAATGGCTCAACTATCAGGTTTTCAGTTCAGATACATCGAAAATATTCAGACGACAGAAGCTTTTAATAGCCTACTAACGATTGCTCGTGGTACATCAAATCCAATTCTACTGCTAACAATCCCACCTAATCCAGATGTATCTCAAACAGCTATGATGATTTTTGGTATTGCGGGAAGTGGGACAATTAATGATACGCTCTTTAGTGTGTTTGTCAACAATGAGTTTACGAGAGCCCCTGGTTTTTTCCAAGAAATAACATCAGGGATAGGGCCAAATCCTGTTGTTATTCTTTACTAGGCCAGAATACAGCATTGGTAAATAATCCACCACTCACATGAAAAACTATTCATCCATTTTTACGCTCGCTTTCTGGGGTTGGTGCGTGGCACTTACTTCGGCCGTTGGACAAGTAACCACTTTGCCAAATTCTATCGGAATTGGCCCAAGTACCAACCCCGCCATTCCGCTGCACATCAACAAATCGGGCGAAGTTATGCGCATTGACGGGGCTTCTAATCCTTTTGCAGCCTATTACAACAATGGCCTTCTGAAAGGGTACGTACAAACCACCCCGACCACGCTTACCATAGGAACGTCTAATACTACCTCCGACTTGGAATTTCGTACCAATACCCTTTCGCGGATGCTTATCAGCGGCAGTACTGGCGACATTACGATGAGTAGTAGGCTCAATGCAGGTTCGGGACTTCGCCTCACGGGGCCGTTGGTGGTGTCGGGGTCGTCGGGAGCGGTCGGCCAAGTGTTGATGACGTTAGGAAATACCTCGCCGATGTGGGTTGATGTTGTTCAAAACCCTCAAGTGGGCTTTGAAGCTACCTATTCGTCGTCGATTACCCTTGCTCATAATACAGAAAACGTACTTTCGGGTTTTACTGAAAACTGGGACGATGGGTCTATGTTGAATCCTTTGGCGGGAGAAATAACCATACCGTCCTCGGGATTGTATCGTTTTGAATGCAAACTGTCATTAGGTCGGGTGGGAAACAACCCTGCCATCGAACAAGGCAAACTCCGTTTTGCTCTCTATCAAAACGGGACGCTCATTCGCCAAATGCACTTTGATTACAAAATCAATGGACTAGGATTGGCAGTGGCACATCAGAATTTTGTAGAGTCGGTAAAGTTAAGCCAAGGGGATAGAATCGTCTTTAGCATTGTACAAACCAACGAAAGCACTACGCCAATTCTTTTGTACGTAAATGGTACGGGCGGAGATACTCAATTTAGGGGCTATAAAATATATTAAACCATGTCTCTGTTTCCACTCACCGACCGCACCCAATTGTTGCTGGAAGACATCCTGTACTTTGAGGGTGAAGGCAATTATACCTTTGTCTATTACCGAAATCGGCCTGCTGTGTTGCTTTCTAAAAGCATTGGTTTCTTAATGGAGCGCCTACCCGAAGGGATGTTTATACGCATCAGCCGCAAATACGCTATTCACAAAAATGCCGCCAATAGCTTGCAATTCGAGCAAGGAGAACGAGAAGTAACGTTTTTTGAGAGTATCACTTTGACGGTTTCTCGGCGACGGTGGCGTGAGTTTAAAAAAACGGTGGGTACCAAACCCATTCGTCTCAGAAAATAGCCGTAAAAATGAAAAAGCCATTCTCTCCGTAGTGGAAAGAATGGCTTTGTATAAAATAGAACTTCTTATGCTTCTACCATGCAAGCCCCTACGGTTACGTTAGAGGTTTCGTCAATCAAAATAGCCGCTCCGTTGGCACGGTTGGTTTGATAGGCGTCGTAAGCGATAGGCTTGGCTGTGCGGAGAACAATTTTAGCTACATCGTTGAGCTTGAGGCTTTCGATGTCTTCCAATTGGTCGTAATTGCTAATATCCACGCGGTATTCGATGCCTTTTACCGAACAACGAACCCGAGTCGTACCGTGTTGAAGGGTGTATTTATTGCCAACTTTTAGTTCTTTGCGGTCGTCCATCCAACAAATCGTTGCTTCTACGTCTTGACTAAGGACGGGTGAGTTGCCTGTGCCACTGATTAAGTCTCCACGGCTAATGTCAACGTCGGTTTCGAGTAATATTGTCGCTGATTGAGGCGCCGAAACTTCCTCTACTTCTTGACCATATACTTCAATTTTAGCGATTTTCGACGTTTGTTCAGACGGGAAAACCGTAATGGTATCGCCTTTGCGGAATACGCCACTCTGTACACGTCCTGCATAGCCACGGTAATCGTGTAGTTCCTCGGTTTGAGGACGAATAACGTACTGTACCGAGAAACGAGCGTCGTTGAGGTTCAAGTCGTGCTGTACATCTACATTTTCCAAGAAATGAAGCATGGTTTCGCCCGTGTACCAAGGCATGGCCTCCGACTTATCCACAATGTTATCCCCTGCCAAGGCACTCACAGGGATGATTTTGAGGTCTTTGATGGCCAATTTGTCGGCGAGTTTTTGGTATTCTTGCGCAATTTGCAAGAACGTATCTTCCGAATACCCCACCAAATCCATTTTATTGACAGCCACCACAATATGCGGAATGCCCAACATCGACGCAATCAGCGAGTGACGGCGAGTTTGTTCAACGACTCCTTGGCGGGCATCAATCAAAATAATGGCCAAGTCAGCATTGGAAGCACCCGTCACCATGTTGCGGGTATATTGAATATGCCCTGGGGCATCAATACTGATAAACTTACGGTTAGGTGTTTGAAAGTACTTGTAGGCGACGTCGATGGTAATGCCTTGTTCGCGTTCTGAGCGCAAGCCGTCGGTCAGCAGCGCAAGGTCGATTTCGCCATCTCCGCGTGTTTTGCTGGCTTTTTCCACGGCTTCCATTTGGTCAGCCAAAATGCTTTTTGTATCGTAAAGCAAGCGTCCGATGAGGGTACTTTTCCCGTCATCAACACTACCTGCGGTTATAAATCTTAGAATGTCCATAAGCCCCTAAATCCCCAATGGGGACTTTTTTTATTGGTTTTAATACTAATCTGTGCTGAGGGTTGCTCACAACCCGAATATCGAGTACAAAGTGTCGAGGTGAGAGTGCAGAGTGTCGAATAAGTTTTTTCATTCGACATTCTGCACTCAAAAATTCGACATTCTAAAAATATCCTCCCTTTTTGCGGTCTTCCATGGCCGCTTCGGTCTGCTGGTCGTCGATACGTGTTTCGCCGCGTTCGCTGATGCGCGTCGCCTTGATTTCGGCCACTACTTGTTCAATGGTACTGGCTTCTGATTCAACGGCAGCCGTACAAGTCATGTCGCCTACGGTACGGAAACGGACGGTTTTGGTAACAATCACGTCGGAGTCGTCTTTATAGATAAAATCGGCGTTGGCGAGCAAGTTTCCGTCGCGCAAAATCATTTCGCGTTGGTGCGAGAAATAGATGCTTGGAAGCGGAATTTTTTCGCGCTCAATGTACGCCCACACGTCCAATTCGGTCCAGTTAGAGATAGGGAAACAACGGACGTTTTCGCCTTTGCTAATTTTTCCGTTGAACAAATTCCAAAGTTCAGGACGTTGGCGTTTAGGATCCCACTGACCAAACTCATCGCGGAAGGAGAAAATGCGCTCTTTGGCGCGGGCTTTTTCCTCGTCGCGGCGAGCACCCCCGATACAAGCGTCGAACTCAAATTCTTCGATGGTATCGAGCAACGTAAAGGTCTGTAGCCAGTTGCGGCTGGCATTTTTACCAGTTGGTTCTTTTAAGCCTTTGGCTTTGATGGTATCTTCTACTTGGCGAACAATCAATTTAGCTCCCACTTCATTGGCCATCCAATCGCGGTATTGAGTTGCTTCGGGGAAGTTGTGGCCTGTATCGATGTGAACCAAGGGGAAAGGAATTTTGCCTGGCGCAAACGCTTTTTGGGCAAGGCGAACCAGCGTAATCGAATCTTTCCCGCCCGAAAACAACAATGCTGGACGCTCAAATTGACCCGCTACTTCACGCATGATGTAGATGGCTTCCGATTCGAGTTGGTCTAGGTAATCCTGACGTTGGGCGTCGGAGGATAAACTTTGAATATTTGACATGATGTATCGTGTCTGAATTGGATAATTTACGTTTAAATCGACGAGTGTTTGGCTATCTGGCGTGCAACCCGCACTCTTTTTTACTTTCGTCTTCCCACCACCAACGACCTGCGCGGAAGTCTTCTCCTTCGAGAATGGCGCGGGTACAAGGGGCACAGCCGATGCTCACAAACCCTTTGTCGTGCAGCGGGTTATACGGAACATTGTGGGCTTTGACGTATTGCTTTACCTCGTCAAAACTCCAAGCGAGCAAAGGATTGTATTTGAACAACTCATGTCCTCCGTCCCACTCAATGGCTTGCATTCCTGTACGGTTGTTCGACTGCTCCGCACGGATACCTGTTACCCATACTTTTACACCTTTGAGCGCACGATTAAGGGGCTCAACTTTACGAATAAAACAACACTCTTTGCGGTTTTCGATGGATTCATAAAAGCTAAGTGGGCCTTTTTCGGTCAATAATTTCTCAACGCCTGCGCTTTGGGGGAAATATACCTCCAGCTTCGTGTCGTAGCGATTGTTGGTTTTTTGCAGTGTCGTGTAGCTTTCTGGAAACATCCGCCCCGTATCAAGGGTAAAAATGCGAATGTCGATGCCGTTGGCCAAAATCATGTCCGTAATGACTTGGTCTTCGTAGCCCAAGCTACTCGAAAACGCCACTTGTCCAGGAAAAAGCTCCGACAAAAGGCGAAGAGTTTCGACTTCTGTTTTACCTTCAATTTGGTGTAGCAACGATTCGGTACTATGTGTTTCGGTGGGTGTCATGGTAATAACTATATTTTTTCAGCGAGTACTTCTGCACTTACTATGGCTGCTTGTGAAAAGTCTTCAATCAAATCTTCTATAGACTCCAACCCAACTGAAATGCGAATCAAGCCTTCCGTAATTCCCAAGGCTGCTTTTTCATCGGGTTTCAATTTAGAGTGAGTAGTCGTGAACGGATTGGTAATGATGGTACGAGTATCTCCTAAGTTTGACGACAAAGTCGGAATTTGGAGGGCTTTCATAAAAGCACTTACTCGTTCAAAACCACCTTCTAATTCTATCGTGACAATGGCGCCACCTGCGTTCATTTGCGCTTTGGCAAGCTCGTATTGGGCATGACTTGGTAAAAACGGATAGTTAACCTTTTTCACTTCGGGTAATGCCTCCAACGCTTCGGCCAATTGCAATGCGTTTTGGCTGTGTTTTTCCATACGCAATTCTAGCGTTTCGAGGCTTTTGCTCAATGTCCACGCATTAAACGGCGACATCGACGGCCCCGTGTGGCGGCAGAAGAAACGGATAGGAGCGATGTATTCGGCTTTCCCAACCACTACCCCACCCAATACACGGCCTTGCCCATCCATGAATTTGGTAGCTGAGTGAACCACTAAATCGGCGCCAAAATCAATCGGTGTTTGGATGATAGGCGTAGCAAAACAGTTGTCAACGTTGAATATCAAATTGTGTTTTTTGCACAAACGGCCAATCATCGCCAAGTCCACCAATTCCAATCCAGGGTTGGAAGGGGTTTCTAGGTAAACCATGCGGCTGTTGGGCTGTACGGCTGCTTCCCACTGTTCTTCGGTAGCGTCGGCGTCCAAATAGGTATAGGTAATACCCCATTTGGCAAAAATTTGGGTAATAATTTGGTGCGCCGACCCAAACAAGGCACGGCAAGCAATGATATGGTCGCCAGACTTGAGAATACCCGCCATACTTGCGAAAACGGCTGCCATACCTGTAGCGGTGGCGAGGCCATCTTCCGCTCCTTCGAGCATACACACTTTGTCCACAAATTCTTGAACGCTAGGGTTAGAGAAGCGGCTGTAGATATTGCCTTCTTCTGTTTCGTCAAACAATGCCTTACCTTGTTCTGCCGACTCAAATGAAAAACTTGAGGTAAGAAATAGGGGCGTTGAATGTTCGCGGTACTGCGTTTTTTTCGTTTGCGTACGAATCGCTTTCGTCTGACGTTTCATGATTTTCCTTAAAATTAGATCGCAAAATTACACATTATACTATAATATCGCTTTTAAAACTACGCGTAAGCCCAAGAAAATAACCAAACAACCTACAATGACCATCAGCGGTTTACGATTGACTTTGTTGACCAAATAAGCCCCAAGGGGTGCCGCCATGATACCGCCTATCATTAGCCCTAACACCACTTGCCAGCTGTTGATTCCTTCAAAAAGCAAGAAAGTAATGCCACTTGCGAAGGCAACCGCAAATTCGGCGGCATTGACCGAGCCAATGGTGTAGCGAGGGTCACGTCCGCGGCCGATAAGTGTAGAGGTAACGATAGGCCCCCACCCGCCGCCGCCAACGGCGTCCATAAACCCGCCAAAAAGCGCCAATCCTCCTAAACGCTTGGTTGGCTTTTTAACGGTGGTTTTCTTCAACCCTTTGCTGACAATGATGCAGCCAAGCACAACCATGTAGGCGGAGATATACGGCTTAATGAGGTTTCCGTCGATGACGTCTGATAATAAATAAGCGCCTGTTATTGAACCAATTACGCCAGGAATCAAAAGCGTGCGAAAGAGCTTTTTATTGATGTTTTTAAACTTAAAATGTGAAATGGCAGATGCACCCGTGGTAAACATCTCTGACAAGTGAACGCTCGTACTGCTCACAGCTGGCGGTACGCCTAAAGTAAGTAAAAAGGAAGTGGCACTAGCTCCGTAGCCCATTCCTAACGCTCCATCCACGAGCTGGGCGAAAACCCCAACCAACAGGAAAAAAGCAAAGTCAGAATTAAATCCCGCTTTAAAATTCTCGAAAGAAAATTCAGACCCGTGTTTAATGAGGAGATACCCGAGGGTGAGGGTAAGCAATGTGACAGGAATCCCAATCCACATCCACCTTTCGGAGTCGGGTTGGTTTTTTTTTGCTGAAACAGGGGCCGTTTTCGTGGCTGAGTTCATCAGGGTTTTAGGTTAATTCGGTGGTATATCGTAAGTCTCGTAATATCTCGATTAAAGAACTGATACCCATTACTTCGCTGCTGGTACCAGTGTAAATAGCCTAGTTCGAGGGCTAGTTTTTTGCCAAGGCTTTGTTCAAGTCCGATGTAAATTCGGTTTTGATCAAATTGGTTGAGGGTGACGTTCTTGCCCGCATTTACCATCAATTCGTTGGCTATTTTAAGATAGGTGCTATGGTCGGTACTTTGCTTCGACAATAACACAATGGCTTGCGCCCGTAGTCGTATCCTAAAATTGAAATCATAGCCATCTAGCAATTGCTTTCCGTCATTTCTATGAATAAACCGCTCGTCAACTCTTAGCCGCTGAGCCAATACCAGCCGTTTTCCAAAAGGCATTGTTAGGTTTATTTCCTGAAAAGGCCGAAGCTCAGGAACAATCAAATACACCGTTGCGTCAGGACTTTGGGGACTTTGCCGCGAATACGTAAAACCCGCTGCAATGTCAACGTTAGGCAAAACTTTGTAATGAAGATGGCTGTGTATAATCAAGTGATGTTGGGTATTGGCCTGTAAAAACCGACGATTGTCGATTTCGTTGTGCCAAGTCCACCTTGGGTGAAAATTCAACTGATTATAGTAGCGCGTCCAGTACAAAGTTTGACGAGTTACTTCTTTTTGTTGGGCTATCGTTTTATAACCAATTGCTTGAAGAAGAATGAAAATAATAATCCTAATTCCAGATATGGTATATAATCTATATAGACTTTTTCGCATAAATTAAATGCCGCCCTTTCGGAACGGCATGACAAAAGTAGGTGCTCTATTTGAATAGTCCAAAAAAGGGCGTGAAAATCTGATTAAATTCTTACAAAAATCCGATTTTTATACATCCAGTACAAAATTGACCACTCTACAAAAAGAATAAGCCCGCCGCGCACAAGCGGTTCATAGGTCATTCCAAAGGCTTGGTCATAGGTTTTTGAGATGTGAATTTGAATAGAGTGATGAATAAACTCTACTATGGTGTGGGAGATTACGTAGGCCGCAATGGAGTTCATGCCAATCACAATCAGCCAAAAGAAAGCCTTTCGGTAACCCTGAATATCTACCAACCAAAAGAAAGCGGCCAATAAAATAAAGCACCAGCCACCGCTGAACAATACCCAGGTGGGCGTCCAGATGCGTTTTACATTGGGGCAAATACCCAACCAGTTGAGAGTTAAGGCAATGATTAATAAACTGACGCCCATGGCCACAAATTTCAGAGCTTTTTCTTTAGGGGAAGTTTCGTCTTTGAGCCATTGCCCTGCCAATAGCCCCAGCGTCATGGTACCGAGGGTAGGGATAAAACTTAGCGTAGAATAGCCGCCACCGTTACGAATAAAGGGTTTTTCACGTGGGAAAAGGTTCATAAACCATTGGTCAAATGCCCAAGCTGCATTGGTGTTTTTGTTCCAATGAGCCGCCAACCCTTTCAAATTGTGTTCCCAATCGGGCGTAACACCCACGGCCGCGTAGTCAAAACTGGCATCAGGAAGTGGATAAAGGAAAAAAAACAGCCAATAGCCTACTAAAATAGTAGCCAATGCAATCAGCTGGGTACGAACCGACTTGAAGCCAAACCAAAACAAAAATGGGTAACCCATCCCGATTTGCGAAAGGGTATCTTCAAAGGTAAAGTTGGTTTGTTCACGGTGCATGGAGCGCAAAAATACCCCCAAGAAAATAAGAATAAGCGACCGCTGAAGCGTATGGCCAAACATATCGCGGAAAGTTTGGCCTTTAGCCACCCGACTCGCGACGGAATAGGGCAGTGCTACTCCTACCAAGAATGAAAACGACGGCTGGATAAGGTCGTGAAGCGAACAACCCACCCACTCGACGTGGTCTTGGTTAAAGGCTAAAAAAGCCCAAAATGAACTTTCGGGAAGGGCTTTTGAAATATGACCAAATTCGAGGACTTCGGCCATCATCAAGAACATCACAAAGCCACGGTACGCGTCAACAGAAGAAATTCGGTTAGGTATAGTTTGTGCCATGAGAGAAAAGGGTTTGATGCAAAAAGGTAATGCAAAGAGTTTTATAACCTTGGCGAACTATGAACTTCTCAAGGGTGTTTCTGATACTACTAATTCTTTGTGCTTTGATACCTTTTCTTCGGTCAAAAAAAATGCTGGTACTTCTGGTTGTAGCTTCCTTGGGGAGCGTATTTTATTTTTTTATGTACGAAAAGTTCGACTGGAAGGTTGAGGGCTTTCGTTCAAATCCTGACTTGAAAACCATTCGAGCCGATTGGAAAGGGAACCCTGTCAATCAGCAAGGGCGTTTTTTGAACGATCCCATTTCTCCCCTTCCTGCTTTCAGTGAATTGTGGCGGTGGCAAACGGAAACAAACCCACAAAAGAAAGAAAAGAAAACCGATACATTTCGCCTGACTGTTACCAAAAATTCGGACTTTCTACACTCAAACGAAGATTGTGTGGTATGGCTAGGGCACGCTACGTTTTTTATCCGACTCAATGGGGTTACTTTTTTGACCGACCCCGTACTCGATAGTCCTTCGTTTATGATGAAACGTTTTAGCGAACTTCCCGTGGCGATTTCAGACCTCAAAAATTTGGACTACATCATCGTTTCGCACGACCACCGCGATCACTGCGACGAACAAAGCCTAAAAGCGCTAGCTCCTCAAAACCCCAATGCAGTCTATTTGACTGGTTTGGGGGTAGAGACGATATTTGGAGATTGGGTAAAAAGTACAAAAATTCAATCAGCGGGCTGGTTTCAGGCGTATCAAACCGATACCACAAAAATTGAAGTCATTTATTTGCCTGCGCGTCACTGGGGGCGGCGCTATCTCAACGATACCAACAAAAACCTGTGGGGTTCGTACTTGATTCGGGCCAATGGAAAAAGTGTATATTTTGGGTCAGATTCGGGCTACGGGGCGCATTATCAGGAGTTGGGTCAAATGCTGGGCGGAGTGGATGTAGCGTTGTTGGGCGTAGGTGCGTACAAACCCGAATGGTTTATGTCAGCCAGCCACATGGGTCCCAAAGATGCTGTAAAGTCAGCCCATGAACTTAACGCAAAACGTTTGATTCCGATGCACTACGGAACGTTTGATTTGTCGGATGAACCACTGGGCGATCCTTATCGGGTGTTGCAAGAATTACAGAAAAAGCCCGAAAATCAAAACCTCATTCACTTGGCGGGAGTAGGAGAAGTGGTGAGGCTGTGATGGAAAATTGTGGAATCGGGAAAGAGGAGATGAGAGATGAGAAATGAGAAGAGCGGCGAAGAAAACCCTTCGCCGCTCTTGTTTTTAAGTGCCTAGGTCGTGGTGGCCACGGTTAACAAATAACAGTTAACAATTAACAGTGCTCTAGCTAACTCTTGTTTTATGTGCTCTTTTGGCGGCCAAGTCGTGGGCGGTGTCGTAGTACGAACGGAGGTTGTTCCAATCGAACACTTCGGCAATGTTTTCCACTTTATTACGCTGTTGAATGCGTTCGCGGAGGTTCATTTTGACAAACTTGAATAAAATGTTGGCAAGTTGGTCGGCTGCTTGGTCGAAGTTCTGTGTGTTACGATTGATAACATAAATACCACGGTTCTCATAGTCGCGCATGATTTGCATGATAAAGTCCCCAAAACCAGACAAATCACTCGTCACGGTCGGAATTCCACGCACGACGCACTCAAGTGGCGTATAGCCCCATGGTTCGTAGTAACTTGGGAAAATACCTAAGTGACATCCACGCACAAATTGCCCATAATCTAAACCAAAGAGAGGATTGGTAGATGCAATAAAGTCGGGGTGATATACAATCTTCACGCGGTCTTGCTCGTGGTTTTTAAGTCCCGAACGCTCGCAGAATTCGGTGATAGAATCGGGCGTTTTTAAGTCGTGCGTCACGTACGGCGGAAGGCGTTTTGTTTTCCACGTCTGAATCGTACGACGTAAACGCAAGCGCCAGTATTCGTCCACAAACTGGTTTAAATCAGGTAAATTGTGGTCGCTCGATGCGGCCGAAGCCATGTACAATTTCTCGCCTAATTGTTTTTCGATGGCGCTACACGTATCCTGAATTTCCCCTAGAACGGCTCGTGATTGGAGTACATCAGGATTAATAGAATGATATGGCTGTTTGGTTACGATAAACATCACCACCGTCATGTCCATTTTGGCTTGTACCATTTTCCAGTTGAGGCGCGCTAGGGCTTCAAGGGTAATGTCGTAGCCTTTGTTGACAAACTCATACCGCCCCGACGTGAAGAAATAGAGCGTTTTATCAAGATTGAAGGAATAGCTTTGGAAGAAATGCCCCATCACGAAATCGTGGATATTCTCCTTGTATTTCATGTGAAGGTTTTGGAACTCGTGGACAGCCGCAAATCGCTGAATGTTAAGGCCGTTGGGGAGAACGAGGTCAGGCGTTTTTCCAAGAAATACTTCACATTCGCGAGCGGTTACGTCGCTGACCGTGGTGCTGACGTGGGCATTCAAGTACGCGAGTCGTTCAACCGTCGCTTGTGCTTCAATGCCATAGTGTCGAGCTTCGTGTTTCCAGTCGAAGTAAGGGAGTTTGTGGTAAAAATCGCGCTCGTTGGAAGCGATATAACGCCCTAGCATGGTGGCATGGGTAGTAAATACGGTCGCTACCCGCACGTCGTCGCGGCGCAAATCAGGCAATCCCGAACTTGCCATCCACTCGTGGAAATGAGCCGTAATATCAAACTTACGAGCGTAATCTTGGGCGTAATAGGTCAAAAACATCCGCACCATTTCGCCAAAGCAAAGGGTTTGGTTGACGAGGTCTTCAACATTGACCGTCGAGATTTGGTGGCGTTCCCACAAGCCATATTTGATGGCATCTAGGCGCGGCATCATGCTACGAATGTCAAACAAAACCACGCGCGGTTTGCCCGTAATGAGCCAATATCCATACTCGACTGCCAAGCCTTCTTCGCGCATTTTTTGAACAACTTGGTAAAGACCTGAGCCGTCGTCCGACGTGATGGGTTCATATTCGGTGAGTGCGCGTTGTGGGAAATAAGGGCCAAGACAGACGTATTCGTCGCCCCACTGGTCAACCATGGCAGGGACCTTGCTTCTTATCACGGTATAAATCCCCCCAACTTGGTTGCAAACCTCCCAAGCGATTTCAAAGAGGAGACTCTTTTTTTGTTTTTTTTCCACGGTTAAGTGCGGGTTAATGTACAATTCAAAGTAAAAAATGAATTATTTCAAGATTGTATTTTGCAATAATAATGGATATTTAGCCTTCCACCAAAAAATGAATCTTCTAAGTGGCGTTGTGAAAAATTAATACTATTTGGTAAAAATACACCAGCCTCAGCGTGTCTAATTATTGTCCTACAAATACCCCGATTTTTGGGTGCAATGGCTTGAAATAACCCAAAAACAGGTTTTTAGGAAAAGAATATTTAGAGTTTCACTAACAATTGTGGCGAGTTTGCTACTTCAAAAAAGTAGTTTCTTCTCCAACAATACTAAAGAAAAAATGAATAAAAAACTACGGTGGCTTTGAAGGAAAGTAATAATTTGTTGACAAAGAGTAGGGTTAAGCTTTAAAAAGATAACCAACTCCTTTGAGGGTAATGATTTCGAGGGTGGAATCGTCGCGGAAGTAGTCGCGGAGGCGGGTGATATAGACGTCAAGGTTGCGTGAATTAAAAAAGGAGTCGTCGCCCCAAACGCGCAAAAGGATGTCGCGACGCTGTACGGTGAAGTTGAGATTTTCGGTCAAAATAGAAAGCAGTTCGGTTTCGCGGTGGGAGAGTTTCCGAACGTTTCCTGCTTGGTGAAGTTCGTAGCGGTGTGGTAAAAATTGGTATTGGCCAAGGGCGATGGCTTGGCTGGGTGTGGAGGCCGCAGAAGAAGCAGCTTTTTGTTGAGTAAGGAAAAGCAAATTCTGAATCCGCACGATAAGTTCTTCCATGCTGAATGGTTTTCGGATAAAATCATTGCCACCCACTTGAAAGCCCTTCAAAACGTCTTCGGTTTGGGTTTTGGCCGTCAAAAAAATGATGGGCATATCGGGTTGTAATTGCCGAATATCTTGTGCCAATGCGTACCCGTCGCGGTAGGGTAGCATAATGTCGAGCACACAAATAGTCGGACGAAACGATTTAAATTGAGTAATAACTTCCCTCCCGTCGGCAACCATACAGACCTCAAACCCGCGGCTTTCGAGGCTTTCCTTTACAATTTTTCCTAAAAATGGTTCGTCTTCGACGTAGAGAATTTTGGTTGACATGGCTTACGCTTTGGGTAATGTAATGGTAAATGTACTGCCTTTTCCTGCTTCGCTGTTCACGGAAATCGTTCCCTGATGCTGTTGTACTACCGAAGCGACGTAGTTGAGTCCCAAACCGTAGCCTTTGACGTTGTGGGTGTCGCCCGTGGGTACGCGGAAAAATTTATCGAAAACACGGGTTTGGTATTCAGCGGGGATGCCAATGCCCTCGTCGCTAACGGTGAGGGTAAGTTGGGTGGGTGTTTCAGACAACTGTAAGGTGATTTCGGGAGTATTTTCGCTGTATTTCAGGGCGTTGTCTAATAAATTATAAATAACGTTGGTCAAATGAACGCGGTCAGCGGTGAGTAAAAAGTTGCTGCCTTGGGTTGTAAACTGCACGTTGGCGCGGAATTTCTCAAACTGAATTTTCATGGATTGAAGCACTTGCTCGACCAATTGCGCGGCATCCAACTCCTCTTGATTAAGCTGCAAACCTTGTTGCTCGAAAGTTGCCATCTTTAGTACTTTGTCCACCAAAAGCGTCAGCCGACTAAGCTCATTTTTAGAGATTTCGAGGTATTCTTGGGTCAACTTGGGGTTTTGAGCAGCGCCAAAATTTTGCAATGCTTCGATGGCAACACTCACCGTAGCAATGGGCGTTTTTAGCTCGTGGGTCATATTGCTGATAAAATCATTTTTCAGCTCGGTCAATCGGCGTTGCTGCTGTAAGTTTCGGTAAATAGCCCCAAAAGCCAAGCCCGTGATGGCCAACAAAAGGAACGAAAATAGACTTTGGGGAATGATTTTTTTTAACAAATATCCTTGATAGTCAGCAAAAACGGCGCGATAAGTACTTCCCATCGGCAGGGCTGTTTTTACGGCCGACGTGGCGAGGGAGGCCAGCGAGTCGGAGGTAGCGGTGGTATCGGTTGTTTTCTTACGAATGACCTTAAACGGCAAAGGAAGGCGTGCTTGCCGAATTTGACGCTCATAGACTTGCTTTATGTCGTTGAGCTGGATCGAATCTTCGTCGAAACGAATGACGAACTGCTTTTCTGAGGCAGTGGTACTTTTTACAGTAGAGAGTCCCAATTCTTGTTTCTTGCTTTCCGTTTCCGTTTTACGAATGGATATTTTGATATTACCGATTTGTTTAAAATCGGATGGCTGACGAATACTGTCTTTAGGGACATTGAGACGAATAAATGCCCTCGCGACTTTTCCCACCATATCTTGTAGGGTATCTGTTTTGGGTAAAGAACGCACAAACATAATGTCTGACTTCCCCGTCGCAGAAGTATCTTGAATAGTCATGGTGGTAATCGTAATATTTCCAACCTGATTAACTCGAATGGCACGTATGTCCTTCGGTTTGGTATTCATCAACACTTCATGAAACTTATCTTTTGCGAAAACACTGCTGTCTTTGAGGTGAGGAGCGTTAAAGCGGGAAGTGAAACGATAAACAGAAGCGTTAGTATCTTTAAACGTTTTGTTAGATTTGATGATAGTGTAAGCAGGAATCGGCGGTGTAAAGTTTTCTACTTTAGACGAAGCTCTCACGGTTGCTTTAGGAAAAGCCTTTTTTTTGAGAGTGGTTTTTGTCGTTAGGGTTTTGATGGAGTCAATAGGCGCAGAAATCTTCCGCTGAATGACCGAATCTTCCATGCTTTGAATGGTGGTTCGGAAGACAATATCGGTTTCTTTTTGTAGGATACTTTTTTGTTCTTGGTATTCTTTACGCAGCCAAAATACCAGAAAGGCCGCTAGTAATAGCATACTAGCGACCATAAGCAGCCCTCCTGTGCGGGTAGCGTACGACCCCGACGATAACGTATTTTGCGTTTTTTTGCTCATTTTTCTCCCCTTTTACTGGGTCAAGAGTTTTTAATTCCGAATAATCCGAAAACCGCCTCCCGAAGCACCCATTTCTTTCATGTACTCGTCGCGCTTCTTGTTAAACTCGGCATTGGTGATTTTCTTGCCTCCTGATGGCGCTTTTAAATCGTTACTTGTGAGGCTTTTGAAGTCAATTTTGGTGGTTTGGTATACCATGTCACCATCGTTGACATCAACTTCCAAAATTAAGCCAGGAAGTCCACCAAAACTAGCAGGGCCGCTTGGAACTGGAATTGCTTCGGTAAACCACGCTACGATTGGCTGATTGTTGACTTTGTTCACCATCGTGGCTTTCATGCAGTCGTAGTTCTGAATTTTCTTGGTTTCGCCCGTCAATTTCCACGGCATCCGTTTGAGGGTATCTTCTACCAAAAACTTTTGCCCCGCTAATTCACGAATTTCGATGTTTTTTTGCAAATCATAATTACGATAGGTCTCGTTTTGTGGAACCCGAATCACCATCCGTACCGTTGCACCATTACCGTCGGTACTTTCCGATTCTTCATTGGCTGGTTGTTCGGCGGCTTTGTAGAGCGATTCGCTACCTTTAAAACTAAGCTGCATTTTGTTGGTACGAAATTCAGGAATCATGGCCTTCATCGATTCATCTTGGAGGCGTTTGTGCATGTTGATTTTTTGGTCGTACGACACCATTCCTTCGTTTTGCTGGGCCATGACGGTCACTAAAGGACTCACCGCCAAAAGAAATACTAAGAGTTGTTTTTTCATTGGGTTTGATGGTTAAAGTTGATTATTCGTTTTAATGTCGAATTTGGAATTGTTGTACACTCGGGTTGTGAGCAACCCTCAGCACTGACACACAAATTCGACACTCTGTACTCTACATTCGACACTCCCTCTATCCTCGTTGAATCACTCGAATACCGCCTGAAGGCGCGCCGCCCAGTAGGTTTTTGAGGCTGTAAGTAAAGCTTAGCAAATAGTAGCGTCCGAGCGAACGAATGCGCTCATCTTGAACAAAATTTGCCTGCGCCGTTCGGTTGATACCCACGTTGCGATTGAGCATATCTACAACCGAGAATTTGAGTTCTCCCCGTTTGTTTTTCAAGAAAAACTGTGAGATAGAAGCGTTCCAAATGGGTACTTTTTGGTTGAACGACGAACCCGCAAAGTTGTAAATACTGTAATCGAGCGACGAGCTTAGGTTGAGCGACTTGGTGAGTTTAAAGTTTCCTTCTACGTCGTAGCGTTGGTTGACAAACGATTGATTTAGAGCGCTATTGAGCGAATAGGCCGTTTGGTTGTACGTGATGCTTCCGCTGCTCGAAATGTCAAAAAACTCTTTAAAGCGGTATTCCAAACGGAGGGTGTTGCGGCTTTCGAGGCGGCGCGTGCGATTATCGACATCATTGACGGGAGTGATGCCACGGTTGAGGAGCAAATTGCTACTAAAATTCACCCGCGTATTGAGTGCCTTAATGCGGAAGCCTTTCGATAAGTTGGCGTTTAATGTATAGTCGTCTTTGACATTAACGGGGCGGTAGGTTCGCACCAAGTTTGCATCTACTTGCTGGGCGTTGGTAATGCGGTTAGCGGTGTAGGTAAAATTGGCAAACGCAAAGAAATTGCTAAAGTTCAACTGGTTGAAATTGAAAAAGTTGAGATTCAGGCGATGGTTGTATTCGGGACGTAAGTTGGGGTTTCCCAAGACAATGTTAAGCGGGTCGCTGTTGTCAACAATCGGGGAAAGTTGCTGAATACTCGGCTCACGCACGTCGGCGTCGTAGGTAAGGCTGAGGTTACGGCTGGTTGAGAAATTATATTGGTAACGGAGGTTGGGCAAAAGATTGGTAAACGAGCGTTTGATTTGGGTATTTTGTAAAATCAATTCCCCGTCCAAGGTCGATTGCTGCACGCTTAACCCCGTCGAAAAGTTGTGTTTTTTGCCGTTGAAACGCAGGTTAAAACCGCCTCGTTGATAGATAAAATCATTACGGAATTGATTGCTCAACAGCGCATTGAATCGAGGCAAGCGGCCGTCGCCGTTGACGTCAAAGACTTGTCGGTTGACGTCGTTTTGGGTCAAATTGAGGGCATAATTTAATTCCAAAAAGCGACGTTTTCCCAAAGGCTCCGTGTAGGAAGCCGTAAGCCCATAACTTTGGCGGTCGTTGGTTTGGGTATTGGTTTGGCGCAGGGTATCCACGCGGTTTTTCGCTCCCGACGGCGCATAGAATGAATTGACGGCTTGAAGGTTCCCGTTACGATCGCTTTGTTCTACCCCAAAGGTGAGGTTGGTAGAAAGTGTACGTCCTTTTTTTGCAAACTTATGACGCCACAACAACTCTGAGTTCAACCGAAAGGTATTGCCTTTGGAAAAAGACTGGCGCGTACCCTCGTTTTCCAATAACCCATTGGCGTTGGTGGTGCTGGAGCTGCTACCCGTGTTGGCACTGTTTTGGGCGTAGTTGGCATTATTCGTCCATTTGAGGGAGTTGAGTGAGTCAATTTTATGGTCAATCGTCCAGCTGGCTCGGTGGGTGTTGTTGGTCGTATTTTGGGCGGTGTTCTGTTTCGATACAAAACTACCCGTAGGGAGAAACGATTCTCTATTGGTTTCTCTGTCAATGAGTTGGTCGAGTTGGTTGTAGAAATAACTGCTTTGAAGCTCCGTTTTTTTGCTGAGCTGGTCGTTGTAATTGATTCCTAACCCACCCGATTTGACAAAACCATTGTTACGACCGTTAAAATTGAGGGGAATAATGGCGTCGTCGTCGGAGTTAAATTGTAGGCGAATTCCCCCACCTGCCATCATTCTTTGGGCAGCCCCCGTAAAATTCATGTAATCGTCGATGGAAAAACCTTGCTGATTGATGTTGTTGGCCATTCCCAAAAAAGAGAATTGGCGTTTTTTGCTAAATCGGTTGAGGTTGGCCTTCACCGAATAGCGGCTGTCGGGGCCTAAACCCGCCGTAGCCATCCCAAACATTCCTTTTTTCTTCTCTTCTTTGAGCGTCAGATTGATGGTTTTTTCTCGTTGGCCGTCGTCGATGCCTGTAAACTGCGATTGATCCGACTTGCGATCAAATACCTGTACTTTATCCACGGCATCGGCAGGAAGGTTTTTGGTCGCCATTTTGGGGTCGCGCCCAAAAAACTCTTTGCCATCCACCATCACGCGGCGTACTTGCTGTCCTTGGGCTTTTACCGTTCCGTCGCGCTCTACTTCCACGCCAGGAAGGCGTTTGAGCAAATCTTCCACGACGGCGTTGGGTTGTACCTTAAACGACCCCGCATTGTATTCAATGGTATCTTGTTTAATCTTTACAGGGTCACGTTCTCCTTTGACCACCACCTCGTTGAGGTCTTTGGGAATGGGTAACATTTTAATAAAACCAAGGTCAAGGACTTCGCTTGTTTGGGAGGCAATGTTTTGCTGAACGGGCTGTAAGCCAACGTAGGTTATTTTAAGAAAATAGGCTTCGTTGGCCAAGTTTTTAAACTCGAACGCTCCCGTACTTTGAGAACGAGCAAAAGAAACCAACGACGTGTCTTTCCCGTCGAGGAGCATCACGGTGGCACCGTCCAATGGTCGGTTGGCTGAGTCGCGCAGGGCGCCTTTGATGCTGATTTTTTGGGCAAAAGCAGCACTTGAAATCAGGACAAGTACTAAAACATGTACATAGTTTTTCATATAAAATAGCTGATTAAGTGGCGAGGGTTGCTCACAACCCGAGTACGCTAGCCGATACTCGGGTTGTGAGCAACCCTCAGCACAGATTAGAAAAAATAGCTGTTGGGTGAATGGTAATTGAAAAAATTCATGGCTGTAAGGATTTTGATGGGACAAAACTAGGGCAGCGTGCGGAGGAAGTAGGTTAAAGGCCGTTGAAAGAATGTTAATTAAGGTTAAAGCCAAATCCCTATCTTTGTGAATCCTCATCTTATCCTCTCAAAACCATGCATTGTTACTTCAACGGCGCTATTATGCCTGTCGAGCAGGCTTCTGTCAACATCAACGATTTGGGACTGTTGCGCGGCTACGGCCTTTTTGATTATTTCCGTACCTACAACGGCGTTCCTTTTCAGTGGGACGGATACTGGGCGCGTTTTGTCCGTTCGGCGGAGGTACTGCATTTGCGCGTACCATTGACCCAAGCCCAAACGGCCGAAATTTTGGCAGAACTCCATCGCTTATCGGGACAACCCGACGTTGCGTTTCGTTTTGTGCTGACGGGCGGGTATTCGCCTGATAGTGTGAGTGTTGTCGAGCCTAACTGGTTGATTATTGCCGAAAATTTGCCCAAAGACAACCCCGAAGGACGTGTGCGGGGCATCAAGGTACTTCCTTTTGAGTTTGTGCGTGATTTGCCCGAGCTTAAAAGCACGAATTACCTGCACATGATTCGCTTGGCGGCTGAGATGAAGTCACAAGGAGCGGCGGATTTGCTTTACTACAAAGACGGCGAAGTAAGTGAGTTGACGCGCAGTAACTTCTTTATTTTTAAAGGAGATACGTTGGTAACGGCCGATAAAAATATCTTGCACGGAATCACGCGCAGGGTGGTGTTAGAACTTGCCGAAAAAGAGTTTAAGGTAGAAGTTCGACCGTTGTTGGTGTCAGAATTGGAAGAGGCCGACGAAGCCTTCACGACAAGTACCACCAAATGGGTCATGCCTGTGGTGCAAATTGGGCGTCAGATAGTGGGCGACGGCAAACCTGGGCCACGTACGCTCAAATTACTGGCTCAGTTTGAAGCATTGGTCAACGGCTATGGGAAATAGTAGTCGCATTACGTTCTTAACCCAAATCAATCATTTTCTTGTTGGTGGCTTCGACCTTTGTGGTTGAAAAAACGAACAAGAAAATGAACAAGAAAGACGTATTATCAACGATTTGGGTATTTGTTACCATCAATTACTTCTACTGTGACCTCATTGGCCTCATGGACGCCTCGTTCTTGAAGCAGTACTTGACGGGGCAGGTCGAAGGCATGATTATTTCTAAAGAATTTTTGTTGTATGCGGGAATTTTGATGGAAATTCCCATTTCTATGATTCTCTTGTCAAAAATCTTACCCAACAAGGCCAATGCCTGGACAAACGTTGCGGCGTCGTTGGTAAAAACCCTTGTGATGGTGGCAACGCTATTTATGGGAACACCTACGATTTATTACCTCTTTTTTGCGGTAATTGAGATTTTGACCACGATTTTTGTTTTTGTCTATGCCCTACAATGGCTCAAAACGCTCAGGGTTTCTTCGCCAATCGCCGCCTAATTCTGCTCAATGACTCGGGCTTGACGCCGATGTAACTGGCAAGCTGGTATTGCGGGATGCGTTGGATAAGGCTAGGCCGTGTTTCGAGCAGGCGCAGGTAACGTTGTTCGGGGGTATCGGTAAGGTAGGTAGTGACGGTCGCTTGAAATTCGGCGAAGGTATTTTCGACAATTTTTCGGGCAATAAATTCAAGACGAGGGTGTATCTTAAATAACGACTGCGCGGCTGCGTCGTTGCCAATAAGCAAGACACAAGCTTCGTCGCATACCCAATAATGAGGGGAAGGTTTGGGCGTGTCAAAACTACTGAGTGAAATAATCCATTGGCCTTCGGTGAAAAAAGCGGTCGTTTTTTCTTCACCGTCCACGAGGCTATATTGCCGTACAAGTCCTTGAAATACAAAAAAAGTAGAAGTGGCCGTTTGCCCCTCTTGGAGCAAAAACGTCCCTTTTTCAAACGTTTTGATGATTGCGCTGTCCGCAATGGCCGCGGCTTCTTCGGGCGAAAGAGGCGAAATCTTGGAAAAATACTCAACCAGTTGGTTTTTCATGATTTTATTGACGTTGTACGTCCATTAACAGCCAAAAAAGAGTACGCCCCTTACTCCTTTGCATTAGTTTTTATCCTGCGTTTCTTTTGACTTGCTTTTTCTTTTATTAAATCAAAAATCGCAATGGAAGGTAAAATATACTTGCCCATTGGGGCATTAGAGGTAATATCCATCAAGACCCCCCTTAACAACCCAATCGACATGGTTAATGCAGATAAATTTTTTAGATTTTCCACTTCTTTCTCAGGCACTATTTCTTTGTCCAAAATATACCGACCAACGCCTTCTAAGAAAAGGGAATAACCTGCTAGAGGCTGTTTAATATTATTAATGCCTATTTTCGTGAATACATCAAAAACTTGATTTGTATCTTCTCTGGAAGAAATAGCTCTTGTGGTGAAATCTATGTCAATGTGGTAATTACCAAAGAGTTGCTCTTGGACGTTTTCCAAAGGTTCTTCTGGTTGGATGAATTTATAACGATTCTCTAGGAGAAAAAAAGTATCAAGAACTAACGGTGATTTCGTTGCTTTCATAAGTGATTAGGCAGCTGTGTAACTTAAAGTATTTTTTTTGGGCGAAGGCTCTTTCCAAACTTCGTCACCTTGGTCATAGTTTATCTCCCCGCCATACGATAACTCTTTCCAATACCCTTTAAATGGCTGGTTTTTAGAAAGAGTTTTTACTGGTTCGGGTTCTTGTCCTTGATAGCTTACAGCTACTACTTCATCTTTCGGTTTAATGTCAAATTCTATACTTAAAGCATTTTGCAATTTGACAATTGTTTCAAAGTTGGGGATTTTATCGCCTCTGAAAAGTTGGGTTAGCCAACTTGCTGAAGTACCAATCTTGGCCGCTAATTCTTTGCGGTTAATGCCTTGTATTTTCATCTCAGTTTGAATGGTACTTAAAAACTGGGCAGCCATCCAAAGAGCATCTAATTCTACTTGATCTTCTTCGGCAAAATCGAAAAGATGTTCGTAACCTTCAGCCACGATATATTTTTCATTGAATTTCATAGTTTGAATAATGGATTGTAGGTTAATTGGTTCGTATTATTTACCATTACCTCAGAAGTATGTGTATTTTATCGGACAGATACTTTTGGAGGGGGTAGAGTAGGTTTGTACTCATATTGACCTACTTTTTCAATTTCGGTAATTTCTCTGTTTGAATTTTTCTGCGACTTTTTTCTTTCGTGTAACCGAGCGGCCACTATTACGAAAACACCTTCGTCGGTGCTAATCTCTTTACAATAAATGCGGTCGTTGGAGCCGCCTTTGAAGAACTTCATTGCCGTCACATCACGACACTTTTCATTAATGTTTTCCTTGTCATATATTTCAGTATTTTTCTTTCCCTCTAGAATATGTTGCAGAAGGTACTGAAATTTTTTCTTGTGTTTTTCAGAACGAGTTAAGTACTCCATTATCTCAGCTTCGTTTTCAGTATCAATGAAAATAGCTCGCTTTCCTGCTTGATTACTTGATAAGAATTTACACGCTCTTAGTGCCACAAAATTAAGCTATTGATTAATTATTGTGCAAATATAATACCAAATATGTTTTTGTATAATTGTTTATCCGTTTTGATGAATTATTTCTACAGCTTAGATAGATTGGGTTTTTAACTCACCTCTATTGTGCTTAATCTATCTTTTCGACTTGTATTGATGTTACTTCTTCGACAGCCGCCGCCTAATTCTACTCAATGATTCGGGGGTGATACCCAAATAACTCGCAATTTGATGCTGAGGAACGCGCTGGAGCAAGTCGGGTCGATTGGTTTGCAAATTGAGGTACCGTTCTTCGGGCGAAGAGGTAATAAACGTTGCAAAATCTTCTTGGGTTTTACCAAAACCTTGTTCTACCATCATTCGGGTGAGCGATTCTAACTTTGGGAATTTTTGGTACATTTCCTTTTCCTCACTTGGATTCCCAACAATCGCAGTCACGTCTTCAACGCACATAAAATAATGCCTCGATGGCTTTTGTTGGAGGTAACTGTCAAACGAGACAACCGCTTGATTCTCTGTGTAAAAGAACGTCGTTTTTTCGGTGCCATCGTCCAATAAATACTGTCTGACACATCCCTTGAGAATGAAAAAGCATTTGGAAGAAATTTCGCCTTCCCGCAAAATGTGCGTGCCTTTAGGGAAAGTTTGAATGTCCAATAAAGCCACAATCGCCTCCATTTCTTGCCGAGGCAATGGCGCGTCTCCGAATAATTGCTGTAGAAGGTCGCTGTTCATCGTGTTACAAATCTGGGTACAAATGTCTGAGTTTTGGCTCAATCTTACGGCTGAAAAATGATGTGTGGTTGCTTTCTTAACCAAAGTCAATGGATACTGTTGGAGGGGACAATAGCTTTGCATCGTTCATTTAAACATTCACTTTATCTATTATCGGCCATGAAAAAAGCGTTTTTAATGATTGCCCTCTTCCATTTATCGTCTTGTGAAGACGACAAACCAACGGTTGTTCAGCCCATTGCTGAATCATCGTATTTGGACATCAACGGCACCAAACAGTTTGTGATGATTCGGGGCGCCAATCCCCAAAATCCCGTTTTGTTACACTTACACGGAGGGCCAGGGGTTTCAGAAATTGGCGGAATGAGAAAATTTAACAAAGAGTTGGAGCAAGACTTTACGGTAGTTTACTGGGATCAACGCAATGTGGGGAAATCATATACCGAAAATTTTCCTGCCGCTGAAATCAAAGTTTCAAAGTACATAGAAGACGTAAACGTATTGGCTAACTATTTGAAAAACAAGCTAAAAATTGATAAAATATTTCTAGTGGGGCATTCGTGGGGCTCGCAGTTGGGGATGTTGGCCATTCAAAAATACCCCCACCATTTTTCGGCTTTTGTCAGTACGGGTCAGCAGGTTGCGGCAGCCGACGGCGAATTGCAGTCGTATCGTTATACCTTGGCCAAAGCAAAAGAGTTTAAAATCGATTCATTGGTACAGCAATTGGAGTTTATTGGTGAACCCAAAGGAGGTGATTTTAGAACTATGTATCCTTTTGCGGAAGCGTTTTCTTTGCAGAAGTACATCCTTTTGGAATTAAACCGAAAGATTTATGAAGGCTTTACGATTGAAAAACTTTATGCCAATTTTCAAGAATCAGAGGAATATACCCCAAAAGAAAAGGAAACCTATCTAACGGGAGCTAATTTTGCCAATGAACACATCGTCAACGACCCAGAGTACAACAATTACGATTTGCGAAAACAAGTCCCTGAGGTAAAGGTGCCTGTGTTTTTTATTGCGGGTAAGTTTGACTACATCAATCCAACACCTTTGGCAAAAGAGTACCACGATGGGCTAAAAGCACCCAAAAAAGAGTTTATTTTGTTTGAAAAGTCGGGCCATGACCCTGCGTGGGAAGAAGCCCCGCGTTATCATTCCGAATTACGTAGAATACATCAATTGGTCAAATAAGACACTACAAACTTACATCAATGAAACCAGCGAATTATTGGGTTGAAAAATACAACATGTTGTCGCATCCCGAAGGTGGTTACTTTGCTGAAACGTACCGTTCAGCGGAAGTGATTCCGCAAAGCGCGTTGCCTGCCCGTTTTGGGGGCGACCGAAGTTTCAGTACAGGCATTTATTTTTTGCTCGAAAACCACCATTTTTCGACATTACACCGCATTCAGGCCGACGAAATGTGGCATTTTTACGCAGGAGGTCCGCTGGATGTGTACGTCATTTATCCCGACGGACGCCTAGAAATCATCCAACTAGGCAATAACCCCGATGCGGGCGAGGTACTTCAGGCGGTAGTACCTGCAGGAACTTGGTTTGGCTCTAAACCCAAGGCTGAAAGTGCGTATTCGCTGGTGGGATGTACGGTGGCGCCTGGTTTTGACTTTGCTGATTTTGAGTTGGGCGAACGGGCACAATTGTTGGCGCTTTTTCCCCAACACCAAGACGTGATTCACTTATTGACGCACTAATGGCGAACGATGCGCCCGTCCGACATTTCGATGATGCGGTCGCTGCCGTTGGCAAAGTCAGGGTCGTGGGTGACGGTAATGATGGTTTGTCCGTTTTCGTGAGAAATTTGGCGAAAAATGTCAAAAACTAGCCCCGAATTGGCTTTGTCGAGGTTGCCAGTCGGTTCGTCGCCCATGATGATGGTGGGGTCGTTGATGAGCGCCCGCGCGATGGCCACCCGTTGCTGCTGCCCTCCCGAAAGTTTGGAAGACTGTTTGCGGGCGTGTTCGGCCATGTTGACAAGGCGTAATTTTTCGTAGGCTCTTTCTTCAATCTCTTTGTTGGAATATTTTCCCAATTTCAGCGCGGGCAACATCACGTTTTGCAAGACCGTAAACTCGGGCAGCAAAAAGTGAAATTGAAAAACAAAGCCCAAATGTTCGTTGCGAAAAGCGGCCAGCGTGTCTTGGGGCAATCCCGTAAGGCGTTGGCCGTTTACTTCGAGCAATCCTTCATAGTCGGTGTCCATGGTCGAAAGGATGTACAAAAGGGTGGACTTTCCACAACCCGACTTGCCGATGATGGATAAAAACTCGCCTTTTTTTACTTCAAAATTCACGTCTTGCAACACCTGAAATTTTTCAGGTTCAAAGAAATATTTGTTGATATGGGATGCACTGAGGACGTTCATAGGGTTGTTTTTTTAGGGTCGAGTTTAGCCTCTCAATATCGCCACGGGGTCGATTTTGGCGGCTTTACGCGAAGGAAAATAACCTGCTAAAATGGTGGTAATGACGCCAAACGCCAGTCCCATGAGGTAATACTGGGCCTCAAAAAGGACAGGAAAGGTTTTGAGGCTAATCATGTCGCCCGTCTCGAAAGGCGTAATCGAAAGGGCATAACTGATACCAAAACCGATGAGTAATCCTAAAAATCCCCCCAAAATTCCGATGATAATGGCTTGGAGCAAAAACACGGCGACGACGTCTTTGCTTCCAAATCCTGTGGCTTTCAGAATCGCAATGTCTTTAAGTTTGTTGATAACGTTCATGTTCATGATGTTATAAATCCCAAATCCTGCCACTACGAGTAAGGTCATCGAAATCACAAAGGTCATTACGTTCCGAATCTTCTTCCCAGCCAGAATCGCTTGGTTGGCCGTGCCCCAGTCTTCGGTGTGGATGTCAAACTGTTTTTGAAGGGTTTGGGCAAAATCAAGGGCTAAAAGTGGGTCGGTCATTTTGATGTGAATGTCGGTGATGTAGCTGGCATCTTTTCCCAAAATCTCCTGCACGGTACTGATGCTGGTGTAGCAGCGGATGTTGTCAATGGTGCCAATCCCGAACCCAAAAATCCCCACTACCCGAAGGGTAAGGTTGCCGCCCGTTGGGGTCGTAACACTGACCTTGTCACCGACGTTGACGTTGAGCTTTTTAGCTAAATTGGCTCCTACCACAATGCCTTTGGGGTTGGTCAACAGCGACTGAAAACTTCCCGATTTGATGCGGCTATCTAGGTTATACAGGCGATTTTCGCGCGGGTAATCAATTCCTGCAATGCTACCCGAAATTTGAATAGGGCCGTTGTTGAAAAAGGCTTGTGAGCTTACTTCGGGTGAGACGCCTAAGACGCCTTTCATTTTTTCGATAAGTCGCACCATTTGCAACCCATTTTTGATGCGAGGAAGTTGCTGCTTGGGTTTTTGGTGATAAACGACATTGACGCTGCTGTCGGAGGTGCGATTTTGGTCTAAAATACTGGGACGCTGAGTGTTGACTTCGTTGTAAATCCGAACGTGCGGGCTGGCGTCAAGCGCCGAATCTTCCAAAAATTGGTTGACACCCTGCATAAAACTAATCATGACGATAAACATCGCAATCCCAAACGTCACGCCGAGCATGGCTACGAGGGTTTGGCGTTTTTTTGCCAAAAGGTGGGTTTGGGCTATTTGGAAAGAGAGCTTGAGGTTCATGGTTTTACAATGACGCTTTTGTCGGTGAGGCCATTTTTGATTTCTACAAGTTCAAAATTCTCCGCGCCTTTGGTGATTTTTATCTTTTGCTTGTCTTTGTCGGCACGTACCCAAACGCTGTCTTGGCCTACTAAATAAGCTTTGGGAATTGTCAGGGCTTTGGGATTGTTCGAAATCACAATGTTAGCCTCGACCGTCAGGCCATAATAGGCTTGCGGAACTTCGCCGACAAAATCAGCATCGACTCGAAACGACTGATCTACCTTATTGAGTTTGGGATAAATCTTCGTGATTTGGGCGTTAAATACTTTGTCGCCATAGGCATCCATTTTTACCACAATGGCTTGCCCGGCGCGGAGTTTTGAAAAATCAGTTTCGTCCACTGCCAATTGAAGATAAACGTCTTGAGGGTTTCCCAACAAAGCCACGGCTTCCCCTCGGCGCACCAGTTCTCCTACTTTTTTATACACTTCATACACCCGAGCCGCTTCGATGCTCTTGATGCGGTAGTTGTCGCCTTCACGAGCATTGACCCGAAAGTTGGAGCGGGAATTTTGGAGATCAACGTACAATTGATTTTTGGTACGTTGCCACGTTTTTTGGCGGGCTGCTACGTCATTTTTGGACGTGCGATAGGCCAATTCTGCCCGTTCTACCTCGACTTTGGCCGTGGCGTTTTGGTCGTAGAGGGCTTTGAACCGAAAATAATTGACCGAATCGTTTTCCAGTTTGGTGCGGGCATTGCGAAGGGCAACTTCCAACTCAGCCAACACGGGCGAGCTGTCCGAAAAATTGGCTTCAGATTGGCGGTAAATATTAGCAGCGGCTTCGGCGCGGGCATCTTGCGACAGGCTTTCCAGCGAAAACAACAATTGCCCTCCTTTTACCACATCGCCTTCGGTTACCAGTTGTTGTTGGAGGTAGCCGTCGGCATTGGCTACAACCTTGTACTCATTTTTGGGAAAAACGTTGCCTGAGGCATACACGGCTTCGGTGAGGTCTTTATAGACGGGAGAGGTGGTTTCGGATTTGGAAGAACAGGCCGCAACAAGCATCGAAAGGCTCAAAGCGACGGCAGAAGGGATATAGCGTTTCATGGTAAAAATCGGTGTTAATGGGGCAGTGGTTAGTTTCTCAACTCTAGCAATTTTGCGTTAATCATCACATCGGCCAAGGTGCGCAGGTACTTGTTTTGGGCGTTTAAGGCTTCGTTAAATACGTTGAGGTACTGGTCGTAGCTCAAAATTCCGCCTCGGTATTTGATAAGCACCAATTGCAAATTTTCTTGGCTCAATTGATACGCTTCTTCGTTGGTTTTCAGTGAACTAACCGCTTGGCGGTAGTTGAGTAAAAGCTCATCGGTTTCGGTCTGAAACTTTCGTTTTTCGTTGTCAAGTTGAAGTTGGGCGATGTCTGCATTCACCTGCGCGCGTCCGATGGCGCTCTCGCGAAGGCGAGCCGTATAGATGGGCACTTCAAAGCGAAGACCCGTGACGCCGATGCCGTACCATTTTTCGTTGAAATTCAGGAAATTAAACGCAGAACGTTGTGCTTGTTCTTGGTAGCGAGCAAAGGCCGATAAAGTGGGCAGGCGGAGTAATTTTTCTTTTTTGAGTTGGGCTTGGGCTACCACGAGTTGCTGGGCACGAAGCTGCAATTTGGGGTGACTTTCTCCTACGCTTTCTTTGACTGTCGGTAATGAAGCAGGAAGAATATACGGAGCCAACGTCAAGTCTTGGGTATGGAGCAGCAACCGCAGTTGGTTGAGATTTTTGGCATACGCCAATTCATTTTGCTTTAACACATCTTCCACACTGAGGCGTGTGGCTCGGCTGCGGTTGTATTCGAGCTGGTCGATGAGTCCTTTGTCTTTGCGTTCTCGCGCAATCGCCACGATGCTGTCGGCATTGGCTAAGTTCCGTTGGAGCAGGCCGAGGTATTGTTGGGTAAACACCGTAGCAAAGTACAAACGAGCGACTTGCGTGCTGAGGTCGTCGGTGAGTACAAGCGTTTGTAAATCAGTTAGTTTTTGGTTTTGTTGGGCAAGCTGAATATCTTGTTTTAATCCTGCATTCCAAAGCGGGGCGCTGGCTTCGAGCCCAGCGGTGAGGTTAAACGGAACCCCAAATTGAACGCCGCGAAACTCTCCCTCCTTTCCTCCAAAAAACTGCGCAGGAATAAGCTGAGTAGGCAACACAAAGTTGTAATCCAATGCGGTTGTAAATTTAAGTTGGGGAATACGCGCACTCTGGGCAGCGGTGACGTTCCAAGACTGGATGCGGGCATTTTGTTGGGAAATCAGAAGGTCGGCGTTTTGCTTTTTGGCCAGCTCGATGGCTTCGTTGACCGTCGAAATGACCGTTTGGCTGAAGCCATGAGGAGACCCTAACAACAACGAAATACAGGCAAGAATGAGCTTTTTCATACGGCTCTAAGTTTCAGTATCTGAGGTGTAGTGATTACATTTGGTAAAAATCACGGAACAAAGCAAAAGTATCCATGACGAATGTCACCTACGAAGGTGAATGAAGCGGAAGAAAAGCTGCTGAAAACGGAAAATTTGAAAGCAAAACCCTTTAACTCGTAATGAATTCTCTCTACATCTTGACGATGCTCTGTGCCAATGTGGTACTGGCCGAATGGCTGACCAAATTCCCTTACCTGCGCTCAATGGGAGCGGCGTTGCTGGTGATTATCACCACGGCTATCACCGCCAATCTGGGCCTGATTCCATCGTCGAGTGAGGAAGTGCCCGTTTATGATGGTATTTTTTCGTACCTAGCGCCCCTATCTATTTTCTTTTTGATGCTCAAAGCCAACTTGCGCAGCCTCCGAAAAGCGGGAGGTGTTATGCTTTCGTTGTTTTTATTGGGGTCAATTGGGACAATTTTAGGCGTTATTGTAAGCCTACAACTTTTTGATGCTCCCCGCTCCTTGGGCGAGCTTCATTATGCCATTGCGGGCATGTTTACGGGGACTTACATCGGGGGAAGTGTCAATTTCAACGCCGTTGCGCTGCATTATGGAGTTTCCAAAGCTGGAACATTATACGCAGCAACTACGGCGGCTGATAATATCATTACGGCTATTTGGATGGTAGGAACACTGGCCATCCCCCAATTTTTGAATCGCCTTTATCCGCGTAAAAAAGCCCAAGAAACTCTAAAGTCGGCCGATTTGGACGAACAATTGAGTGAAAACGAAACTGTAGGCCCCAAAGACGTGGCGTTGTTGGTCGGGTTAGGGGTTCTGAGCATTTACCTGTCCCAGCAAATCGCCCAGTGGATTCCTTCTATCCCTGTGGTGTTGATTCAAACGACCTTGGCGTTAGGTTTGGCCCAAATTCCCGCCATTCATCAGTTGGCAGGCTCGCGGATGTTAGGGTTGTTGTGCGTCTATTTATTTTTGGCAGTTATTGGCGCTTATTGCGACATTCCTGCGCTGGTAAAAGACGGGAAATTGGCGTTTACTTTGTTGGGCATTATTACCGTTTTGGTGTTGATTCACGGAAGCATTGTTTTTGGCATAGGTGCGTTGTTAAAACAAGATTGGGACATGTTAGGCATTGCTTCTCAGGCCAATATCGGAGGCGCAAGTTCGGCGTTAGCCTTGGCCAAAAGCCTGCATCGCCCCGATTTACAGCTTCCTGCAGTACTCATTGGCGTGCTAGGAAATGCCATTGGAACGTATTTCGGGATTTGGATTGCTGAATGGATGAAGTAAAACAAAATGTAACAGTGAAGACATTCGTAAAGCACGTATTTACCAAACAGTACGGAAAAAAATTCTTAATCTGGGCAGGCATCTGTGTGGCATTCTGTGTATTGGTTATTATTAGCCCTGAGCTTGTCCCCATTTTAGTATTATGCGGAATTGCATCATTTTTTACCGTTCCTCTGGGAATCCTTCTATTATTCATTGTACCCATTTGGTACTTACTAGCACCCAATAAACATCTAGTCACGGCATTACAACTTGCTCTCCTAATGATAGGACTACCCGCCGTATCTTGGACTACCTACTTGGTGGGCGATGAAAAGGCATTAGATATTCGAGCAGAATGGCGTTACCAAGCAGCCGAGGAATTGATTGCTGAATTAGAAGAATACAAACGCAAGCATCAGACCTATCCAGTATCGACGGGAGGAGTTCCTCTTGAATTCAAATCAAGAGAAGAGTGTCGGAAGAATAACATTCGCTATACCAGTCAAGGACAGTTTTTTAGGGTTTATTTTGACTTGTCTTCTCATTCGTTTATCGTTTACAACTATACCTATTGTTCTGATTGGTCGAAAGTACCTCAAGAATCAATCGTAGGCCAACCGACTGAGCGAGCAAACTGGCGACTAATCAGTAGAGCCGATTAATTCTGGGGAGATTATATCAATGAATGGGCAAAACAGCGGCGATAAATCGTAAATTTGACCCAAAAATTAGACCGAAATAATGCACGTTACGGGTTTTACCTTTATTCGCAATGCCGTCAAGTTCGACTTCCCGATTGTGGAAGCCATCACCTCTATTCTACCCATTTGTGATGAGTTTGTGGTGGCTGTAGGAAAAGGAGAAGATGAAACGCTGGAACTCGTGCGGCAGATTGACCCCCAGAAAATCCGTATCATCGAAACCGTATGGGACGAATCGCTCAAAGACGGGGGAGTAGTGTATGCCAAAGAAACGGACAAAGCCTTTCGGGCGATTTCGGCTCAAAGTGACTGGGCATTTTACATTCAGGGCGATGAGGTGGTACATGAAAATGATTTGCCCAAAATCAAGGCCGCCATGGAACGCTGGAAGGACGACAAAAACGTGGACGGGCTGTTGTTTCACTATACCCATTTTTACGGCTCGTACGACTATATCGGCGATTCGCCCACCTGGTACCGTCACGAAATCAGGGTGGTGCGCAACGACAAACGCATTTATTCGTACCGCGATGCCCAAGGATTTCGGAAAAACAACAACGAGAAGCTACGAGTGAAGCTAGTAGATGCCCGTATTTACCACTACGGTTGGGTCAAAGACCCGCGCGTGATGCAAGAAAAATACGTGCACATTCACCAATATTGGCACGGCGGAGACGTAGAAGGCCACGTGAATGTATCGGCGGAAGGTTTTGATTATTCACAAATTGACTCGTTGGCTAAGTTTACGGGAAGCCATCCGCGCGTGATGCTGCCCCGCATTCAGCGCCAAAATTGGCAGTTTAGCCACGATATTTCGCACAAAAACCTCCGTTTTAAGTACCGTCTCAAAATGTGGTTAGCACGCCTAACGGGCTGGTATATTGGTGAATACAAAAACTATAAGCTGCTCTAAAAGGAATCCATTTGACACTCTCCCCTCCTAAACTCGACACTCAAAAATGGTGGAATACGCCGATGCTGATGATTTTTTGGCCAGTCAAACCCCCGAAATTCGGCAGTTGTTGTCGTACGTTCGGCAGTTGGTGATGGTGGCGCACCCCAAAATGAGAGAGCGGTTTATGTACAACAATACCCTCTTTTTTATGTGCCTAGATTACGTTTGTTATTTTGGCAAAATTCAAAAAACCAAAGGTGTTGAGATTGCCTTCGTAAAAGGATTTTTACTCAAAGATGAAGCGGGGGTATTGGAGTCTAAAGGCCGAAAAATCATTCGTGGCATGACGTTTCAGAACCTGAAAGACTTTCAGGCGCGGGAGGAAGCGTTTTTAGAAGTGTTGCAAGAAGCCATTTTATTGAACGAAACCCAGCCCCAAAAAACCTTCGCAAAGATTATGTTTGAGCGTCGCAAAAAATAAGGGCTGCCCAAAAGCCTTTGCTTTCAGACAGCCCCCAAAAGAGAAGGACTCCGTTGTTATTTTTTCTCAGGAAGCAACACTACTTTGATAAAGTTGGCGTCGTTGAGGTACTTGTTGGCAGCAGCTTTGGTACTCTCTACGGTTACTTTGTTCAATTGTTTTTCCCAACCCAAAATATCCGTAGGGTTTTCGCCAATGCTGTACGCTCCAATCAATTGGTTTTGCCAGAATCCATTTTCTTTCATCTGAACCTCCATTGAGCGGCGAGTTTCGGCTTTAAACTTGTCAATGTCCACTTGAGTTGCGCCGTTTTTCTTGATTTCGTCCAAAACAGCCAGTGTCTTAGTCGCCAATTCTTCTACGCGCTCAGGGCCTGTACCGTATCCGATACGAACTGAAAAGCGAGGGGCAGGAGTTTTGCTGTAAGAAGCACGTGCACCAATACCGTACACACCGCTTTCTTTTTCACGAATCACCTCGATAAGCTTGATATTCAAGATTTCTTCGAGGGCGTCGAGTTGCCAGTTGTTGTCTTCGTTGTAAACATAGTCACCGCTGAAAATCAACGAAGCTTGGCTTTTTTGCTCAATTCCTTTATAGACTTTCTTGTCAAGACGTCCCGATGGAGTGCGAATGCCCAAGTCGCGGAAGCTTTCTTTTTTGTTTTGTGACGGAAGCGCACCCAAGTATTTTTCCAACAAAGGCTTCACTTCGTCCACTTTGAAACTTCCCGTGAAGAAGAACGTAAAGTCAGACGCATCAGCAAAACGCTCTTTGTAGATTTGGTACGCGCGGTCAGGATTAATCATGTCCCAACGCTCTACCGAAATAGGCTGACGGCGGAAGTTGTTGTTGCCCAAAATACGACTCAACGAATCTTGGAACACCACTTCGGGGGCAGGAGAAGCGTTGCGGTTTTGGATGGCAGAGCGCTGCGACGTCAAGAAACCTTTGATGATGTCGTCGTCTTTGCGAGGTTTAGTGAAGTATCCATACACCAATTGTAAAGCTGTTTCGAGGTCTTTAGGGCTACAGTTTCCGCTAAATCCTTCTTCGTTTTCCCCCACAAACGGGCTAACGTTGGCAACTTTACCCGTAAGGTATTTTTTCAACGCAGGCGTATTGAACTCGCCAATTCCACTTTCTTCTACCACCGCATCGGCCATGCCTGCGCTCATATAGTCTTTTTCGTCGTAAAGTGACGTACCGCCTTGGCTGCGAGCGCCAATCAAGATTTCGTCGTTTTTGAAGTCAGTAGGCTTCAATACTACTTTCACGCCGTTGCTCAAGGTCAATTCCGTCACGCCGATTTCTGGGATTTGCTTGGTAGAAACCGTACGACCAGCAGCAGGAAGGTTCTCGATAAGTGGTTTGTTGACCACCTTGTCTTCATAGGCCGTAACGTCTTTGCCTGCACCATTAATCCATTCCAAAATGGTGGCTTCGGTTGGTAATTTTGCTTTGTCTTTTTCAGAAGCAAGTACCAAAACCGTGCGATTATCAGGAATCAAGTATTTGTTGGCAAGAGCATTGATTTCTGCAATGGTGATGCCGTCTAGCTGTCCTTGCACAAATTCAAATTGAAATTCAATACCTGGAATAGGGGAATCTTCAAGAAAATTTCCCATGTATTCGTTGACGTAAGAAGCTGACTTGGTTTTGTCTTTTTCCTTGAAACGTTTTTCGGTAGCAGTGAGCAATTGCTTTTTTGTACGGTCTAATTCCGTAGCTGTAAAACCAAATTTCTTCACGCGAGCGCCTTCGTCTAACACCGCCTTAACGGCGCGTTCTAGGTTGCCATCTTTTGCCACGGCGATATTGATAAACGAATCATAATCACCAATGAAACCGCCGTAACCCGCACCCCCAAATAAGAAAGGAGGGTTGGCTTGCTGCGTTTGTTCCTGCAAACGTGCTTGGAGCATTTGGTTAAACAAATTACGCTTGATGCTTTCGCGAGAATCACCGAGCGTTTTTTCTTCCGCTTTTGGCAACTTCGTGATTATCTGCGCCATCATGTAAGGTTGTTCTGGGTCAGTTACGATGGCCACACGGGTTCCTTTAAAATCAGCTACGGGGAATTTGCCCAATGGACGAGGCTTGGTAGCCTTTGGAATCGCACCGAAACGCCCTTTAATCATTTTTTCTACTTGGTCGATGTCAAAATCCCCCACGGCAGCAATTGCTTGCAAGTCGGGACGATACCACGTTTTGTAGAAGTTACGGATGGTCTCATGGCTAAAGTTTTTCAAAATATCTTCAGTACCAATGATGTTACGCTTACCGTATTTTGAATCTCCCACCAAGATAGGAAGCCACTTGTCGCGCATCCGCTGTTGTGCCCCTTTACCACCACGGAGTTCTTCCAAAATAACGCCGCGTTCTTTGTCGATTTCAGCACCTTCAAACGTAATGTTGTGTGCCCAGTCTTCCAATACGACAAACGCTTTGTTGAAAATATCGGCTGAGTCGGTAGGGACTGGCAACTGATACACCGTTTGGTCTTGACCTGTGAAGGCGTTAAGGTCATCACCAAACTTCACCCCTGCGCGTTGGAGGTAGCTTACTAGCTCGTTTTTGGGGAAGTTTTTGGTACCGTTAAACGCCATGTGCTCGGTAAAGTGGGCGAGTCCGTTTTCTTTGTCTTCTTCTTGAATCGCCCCCACTTTGTTGATGAGGTACAATTCAGCACGTTTTTTGGGTTCTTCGTTTTTACGGATGTAATAGGTCATACCGTTGGGAAGTTTGCCGTAGCGAACTTTGGGATCCATCGGAATCGGTTTCTTGAGGTCGGTTTGGGCATTGGCTGCGGTTGCCCAGCCGAAAGCTACAGTAAGAAAGAGTAGTTTGGCTTGTTTCATAGATGTTTGAAGTCTATTTGAGAGATTGATTTGGAGGTAAAACAACTTATTTACGGAAGTGTTCATAAATTATTGTGATAAACGGTCTGAAACGAGGTTTAGAGATAATGTCCTACTTTTGAATGTTTTTTAAAGGAACGAATGTATTAGTTTTTTTTCTAAAAAGAAATAATTCTGAAATGTTATTTGACGATAGTTATAAAACCATTGAGACTCCTTCGGAAGGATTTTTTCGCGACCGAGGTAGCAAATTTTTGGCCTACGCATACCCCATCAAGACCGAAGACGACGCCAAAAGTCACCTCAACGAACTGTACGAACTACATCCCAAGGCGGTGCATCATTGTTACGCCTACCGACTAGGGCTAGACCGTACCCAATTTAGGGCTAACGACGACGGCGAACCGTCGGGGTCGGCGGGAAAACCGATTTTGAATACTATTTATGCGCACGATCTCACCAACGTATTGGTCGTAGTGGTGCGGTATTTTGGGGGAACCCTGCTGGGAGTCCCTGGCCTTATCAATGCCTACAAAGTTGCCACCGACGACGCCCTCAAAGTAGCAAAGGTGGTGACTTTGCACGTGCGTGATGTTTATACCTTGGTCTATCCTTATGAGCAAATGAACGATGTTATGAAAGTCATCAAGGCGTTTGAGCTAGTGCCCCAACACCAGCAATTTGACAACGAATGTAGCCTTCAACTCGAAATCCGAAAAACGATGCTCAACCAAGTGCTTGGCAAACTAGAAAAAATCGATTCGTTGAGATTGGAGTTTGAAGGGACTATTTAGAAAGCCATTTTTTTGGCGCTATAGCATAAAAAACAGCACCCACTTCAATAAATATTCCCATACTCAGCAGAACCCTGCCAAGTATATCGGCCGTTCCTGAGATGAAGAAATAACAACCTGCTAAAACAATGGCTATGCCAATTAAAAGAAATTTGAATCTAGTAGGCATTATTCTATTTGTTTAAAAAGTACAATTAATGGTTAGGTACAATCAACCACATTGTTATGATGAATTTCAATAGAAAATCACGTAAAAACCAAATTGTAACATTAGTTTTTTGGTAAAAAACCGTGAAACCTACATTTTAGCCCGTGAAATCTACACAGAATCGCATTTTATCAAATGTTTCACGGAGAGGTAAAAATGAAGAGAAGTACTATTTATATACTATTGGTATAGTGTATAAGTATATTTAATAAAACGACTAGAAGAAAGAACTACTGGAAAAATACAAAATTTGAAGCTTGTTGATATGTAAGATAAAATACACCGATAACGCAAGCTAATATCAACGCGCTATCGGTGTATTGTGTTTTTACAAATTCTTCAAAACCCAATCGGTCATCATTTGGTAGCGGTGAATGAGGGTATTTCCGCCGCCTATGCCGTGGTTGCGGTTGGGATAATAAAACGAATCAAACTGCTTCCCTGCTTTGATGAGGGCGTTGACAAAATCAACGGAGTTCTGGAAATGCACGTTGTCGTCGCCCGTGCCGTGAATGAGGAAAAACTTGCCCTTGAGTTTATCCACGTGCTGAATCGGCGAGTTGTCGTCGTAGCCCGCAGCGTTGTCTTGGGGGCGTTTGAGGTAGCGTTCGGTATAAATGGTATCGTAGTAGCGCCAAGTCGTGACGGGTGCGCCCGCAATTCCCGCTTTGAAATAATTGGCCCCAATCGTCATGCAAAGCGAGGTCATGTAGCCACCGTAGCTGTGGCCGTGAATCCCGATGCGGCTCGCGTCCACGTACGGGAGGGTTGCCAAGTATTTCGCCCCTTCGATTTGGTCTTCCGTTTCTAGTTTCCCAAGTTGGGCGTACGTGCACGTACGGAAAGCGTTCCCGCGCGCGCCCGTTCCGCGCCCGTCCACCGACACAATCAAGTAGCCTTTGGTTGCCAGCACTTTAAACCAGCCGATGAAGGCATTGGTCCAGGTGTCGGTGACGGTCTGCGAGCCTGGCCCACCGTAAACGTACATCAGTACAGGGTATTTTTTAGCAGCGTCGAAATTCAACGGTTTAATCATCCAACCATTTAGCTCGGAACCTTGGGTGGTGGTAAACTTGAAAAAGTTTTGGGTGGGAAGGTCGTACTCGGCCAAACGCTCGCGGAGTTTTTGGTTGTTTTCGAGCACTCGCACGGCTTGTGTGGCAGTGCTTTGGTGTAAACTCACCGTCAGAGGCTCTTGTGCCGATTGATTATATACCAAATAGTAGCTACAATCAGGGCTCATGTTGATGGCGTTATTGCCCGCTTTTTCGGTGAGTTTGACGGGTTGAGGCGCAGCCACTGGCGCGGCTTTTTTTGATTTTTTGGCCACAGGCGCCGCAAAACTCAAACTGTACAAATGGCGCTCCATGGGCGACACCATCGACGAAGTAAAATAAATCACTTGTTTTTTCTCGTCAATGCCCACAATATCAGTCACTTCCCAGTTGCCCGAAGTCAGTTGTTTGACCAGCGTGCCATTGATGTCGTACAAATACAAGTGCTTGTATCCGCTTCGCTCTGAAGTTTGGATAAACGATTTGCCGTCGGCCAAGTAGGTAAGGTCGTCAGTAAACTCCAAATCCACGTACGTTTTACTTTCTTCACTCCACACGGTTTGCGACTGCCCCGTGGTGGCATCGGCGTGCAAAATATCCAAGCGGTTTTGAAGGCGATTCATGCGCTTGAGCGACAACACATTGGCATTTTGTGTCCACTTGATGCGGGCAATGTACTGGTCGGTTTCGGGGCCAACGTCGATTTTGGCTTTTTGGTTAGTAGCCAAATGGTGTACCCAAATCTGGACTACGGAGTTGGCTTCACCCGCTTTAGGGTATTTATAGCGGTAATCTTTGGGATACAAATCACCCCAAATTTGCATGTTGTATTCAGGAACGCGGCTTTCGTCGAAACGATAATAGGCGAGTTTGGTACCATCGGGCGACCACTCAAAGGCTTTGGCAAAGCTAAATTCTTCTTCATAGACCCAATCGCAGGCACCGTTGATGATTTCGTTGCGGCGTCCATCGGTCGTAATGGCGCGCTCGGTCATGGTGGTTAGGTCGGTAATGAAAAGATTGTTATCGCGCACAAATGCTACTTTCGAGCCATCAGGCGAAAGGGTCGCGAGCATTTGTTTGCCGTTTTTAGAGAGCTGAACCAGCTTTTTGGTTTGTAGGTCGTACACGTAAAAATCGGCTTTGAACGAGCGGCGATAGATACGCTCAATGCCCGTGGTGAGCACCAGTTTTTGTTCGTTGGCGCTCAACTCGTAGCTATCAAACTGAATACTTTGGTTCGTGCCTTCGACCTTCACGGCCGTTTGGTCAAACAACGTTTCGACGGCTTCACCCGTGGCAATGCTGTATTTGACCACTTTACCTGCTTGCTGAGCAGTATAAAACCCTCCTGCTTGCATCCAATTAACACCCGTAACTGTGCGGGGAGTGAAAACAGAACCTTGTGGGCCATAAATTTCATTGAGGGTGAGGGTTTTCTTTTGGGCTTGTGATGGGCCTGCTAGGGTAGCGAGTAACAAAGCTAGCGAAACACCCCAGTTTTTAAGGGAAATAGTGGTTTTTCTCATGTACGATTGATGAATAGGTGAACTGATAAAACTCGACAAAGATAGCCAAATCTTATCCATGAACGACATCACCCATATTGAGGGAAAAAAGTATCTTTGGGGGCTGTTTTGGAAACATACAACCACCAACGGATAACCGTGCGAAAGCACTCAGATATGCTAAAGAAAGAACGTTACCGCCAATTAATCGAACATTTCTCGCAAAAATTCCCGCAAGCCGAAACCGAATTGCACTACACCAATCCCTATGAATTGTTGGTGGCGGTTATTATGTCGGCACAATGTACCGACAAGCGGGTAAACATGGTGACGCCAGCGTTGTTTGAGCGTTATCCAGATCCGCAAGCATTGGCCGATAGCACCTCTGATGAAGTTTTTCAGTACATTCGAAGTATTTCGTATCCCAATAATAAAGCCAAACATTTGGTAGGAATGGCGCGAATGCTGTTAGATAAATTTGGCGGGGAAGTGCCCAGTTCGATTGAAGAACTTCAGCAAATGCCAGGCGTGGGGCGAAAGACCGCCAACGTCATTGCTTCCGTCATTTATAATCAACCAGCCATGGCCGTTGATACGCACGTTTTTCGGGTATCGCACCGATTGGGCTTGGTTCCCAAAACCGCCACAACGCCGCTGGCCGTTGAGAAAGAACTCATCAAATACATTCCTGATTCGGTGATTCCTGTGGCGCACCATTGGCTCATTTTGCACGGACGCTACGTGTGTCTTGCCCGCAGCCCGCAGTGCGACAAATGCGATTTGACGCATTTATGCAAGTATTTTGAAAGCCAACAGAAGAAAAATAGTCCGAAGTAGTCAGCAATTTCGCGTATTTTTGTAGCCTACTTTCATTTTGACCACCTACTTACCGATGAAACAAGTGTATTTTACGGCAGGACCCGCAGAGATGTATCCTACCTTCGAGCAACATTTACGTACGGCTGTCGAAAACCAACTTGGCTCCATTTCGCACCGAAGCCAGAAATTCAGAGACATTTACAAGTTCACGGTCGAGCAACTCCGCGCATTGATGAACATTCCCGAATCTCACGCGATTTTCTTTACGGGGTCGGCATCGGAAGTGTGGGAGCGGATACTGCTTAATTGCGTAGAGCACGAAAGTTTTCACTTGGTCAATGGCTCGTTTTCCAAGAAATTCTACGAGTATGGAGTTTCCTTGCGGAAATTTGCCCACAAACAAGAAAAGCCGTTTGGTGAGGGGTTTGATTATGGCGAAGTAGAAGTTCCCGAATACGCCGAGGTGATTTGTGTGACTCAAAATGAAACGAGTTCGGGTGTTCAGATGCGCGAACCTGATATTCATAAATTGAAGCGGAGCAATTCTAAGAAATTGATTGCGGTTGACATGGTTTCGTCGGCGCCTTATCCCGAATTGGACTTTGGGGTGATTGATACGGCTTTCTTCTCGGTACAAAAAGCCTTTGGCTTGCCTGCGGGGCTAGGGGTATGGATTGCCAACGACAAATGTCTTACCAAGTCGGAGCGGTTGAATAAGTACGATGACATCACGATTGGGGCACACCATAACCTTCCTGCGCTTTGGAAAAATTTCAAAACCTACGAAACCCCCGCTACCCCCAACGTATTAGGCATTTATCTGTTAGGTAAAATAGCCGAAGACCTCAACGCCATCGGAGCGGATGTGGTTCGTAAGCAGACCGAAGAAAAATACAAGGTTCTTAATAAATACGTAGAAACAAGCAATGTGTTTAGCCCAGCCGTAGCTGAGGAAAGACACCGTTCTCGGACGGTTGTGGTAGCCAATACCAGCAAGTCATCGGCAGAAGTAATTGCGGAAGTGAAAAAGGCTAATATGGTGGTTGGAAGTGGCTACGGGCCTTTCAAAGATAGCCAGATTCGCATTGCTAATTTTCCAGCGGTTTCGCTTGAGCAAGTGGAATTGCTGATTGAAGAATTGAAAAAATTAAAGAATTAACCCGTCTTCCGCCGTCAGACGATAGTCAGACGGCGGGTTCGGCGATAGTCTGACGGCAAAAGTAGTCGATAGTCAAACGACAGAGGTAGGCGATACTCAGAAGGAGGGTAGTCAGACGATAGTCTGACTACCGTTTCATCGTCTGACTTTTATTTTGTCACAACAAAAAAACGCCCTGCCAATGCGATAAAGCTTCGTTGTTCGTTTTTGGTGTATCTTTGGCCGAAAATTGGGACGTATGAAGTCGAACCTTGCACGCATTGCTCTTTTTATTGGGATTTTAGTCGGGATAAATGCCATCGCAGCATTTGTTTTTTTTCGTTGGGATTTGACCCAAGAAAAACGTTACACTATCTCGGACGCTACTAAAAAACTCCTCCAAAACTTGGATCACCAAGTGGTGATTAAGGTTTATCTGACGGGCGACTTTCCCGCAGGTTTTGAACGTTTGGAACGCGCCATTCAAGAAACCCTAGAATCATTTGCTGATTATGGCGGAGGCAATGTGGCCTATCGTTTTATTGAACCTACTGATCCCAAACTTCAGGAAGAACTCATTGGTAAAGGCTTGATTCCGACCAATTTGTTTGCCAACGAAGAAGGAAAACGTACCGAACGCTTGGTGTTTCCAGGGGCTGTTTTGGTATATGAAGGCAAGGAATATCCCGTCCAACTACTCAAAGGGAATAAGTCAGCTACGTCGGAAGAACAACTCAATCAATCGTACGAAGGGGTAGAGTTTGAGTTGGCATCGGCGATACGCCGATTGGCGCAAAAAGACCGCAAGCGAATCGGGGTTTTGGTAGGTCATACCAAGGTTCCGCCTCCACGTTTTTCAGATTTTTTGGCCAACCTCCAGCAGAATTACGACCTTTACTTTGATATTCAAAACCCCGACAATTGGGACAAAGGTGACTTGTTGGTAATTCCCAAACCTGATAGCCCTTTTAGCGAAGATGAAAAGTACCGCCTCGACCAGTTTGTCATGCGTGGAGGAAAACTACTACTATTTGCCGACGGCGCGCGGGTTGATAGTGTAAGTTTGGAGGGGACGTTTGCGCAGCCCTTGGACGTCAATCTCGATGATTTGTTGTTCAAATACGGGTGTCGAATCAATCAGAATTTAATCAAAGATTTGAGCTGTGCCATGATTCCCCTCAACGTGGGTAACATGGGAGACAAACCGCAGATTCAGCCCATGCCATGGCGCTTTTTTCCCTTAATCAATAACTTTGGAAAACACCCGATTGTCCGCAATCTGGATGCTCTTTATGCGCGTTTTCCCAGCAGTATCGATACCATTCAGGTGGACGGTATCAAGAAAACGCCACTGCTTCTAACCTCGCGCTATACCCAGCTACGCAAAGCGCCTGTGTTGGTAGGTTATAACGAAGCTCGTCAGCAACCCGACCCGCGTGAGTACAACGCAGGTGAAAAGCCGATTGCGGTGTTATTGGAAGGCTCGTTTTCGTCGTTGTACAATAATCGTTTGTTGCCCAACGACCCACGTACAAAATCGTTTTTGGGAAAAAGCAAGCTGACCCAAATGATTGTAGTATCTGATGGTGATTTGATTGTGAATGACATTGATTACAAACGCAATGCCCCTTTGCCTTTGGGTTACGATCGCCTTTCAGGAAATACGTTTGCTAACCGTGATTTTGCGTTGTACGCGGTAGATTACTTGGCTGATTCTGAAGGGTTAATCACGGCAAGAAACAAACAAGTAACGCTGCGACCGTTGGATAAACTGCGCCTTAAAGAAGAGCGTACGCAGTGGCAATTGTTAAATTTGCTAGGCCCTTTGGTATTGATTGGTGTCGTGGGTTTGGTGTGGCAATGGAATCGTAAACGCCAATACGGAAGCTAAAATCAAAGTTCCCTGCGTACCGTGTTTGCAACGGCACGCAGGGAAAAATAAGCTAAGCAGCGAGGGTGGGGTCTTCAACCACGTCTTTTTCGACCCGCAAATTATCAATGATAAACCGCTGACGTTCGGGGGTGTTTTTGCCCATGTAATACGTCAACAATTTGGGGATAGTCGTTTCTTTTTCCAAAATCACGGGTTCGAGGCGAATGTTTTCACCAATAAACTTTCCAAACTCTTCGGGAGAGATTTCCCCAAGCCCTTTGAATCGCGTGATTTCTACCTTTTTGTTACCTCCTAGTTTTTTGAGTGCCTTTTGGCGTTCTTCTTCGCTGTAACAATAAATGGTCTCTTTGTGATTTCGGGGATTTCGGACGCGGAAAAGTGGCGTCTGTAAAATGTACAAATGCCCGTTTCGGACTAAATCAGGGAAAAATTGCAAGAAAAACGTCAACATCAACAAACGAATGTGCATCCCGTCCACGTCAGCATCGGTCGCAATCACAATGCGATTGAAACGTAAATTTTCCAGCCCCTCTTCGATATCTAAAGCGTGTTGAAGGAGGTTGAATTCTTCGTTTTCATATACCACTTTTTTGGTTAAACCAAAGCAGTTCAGTGGTTTACCTCGTAAGCTGAAGACCCCTTGGGTTTGTACGTTACGCGATTTGGTAATCGAACCACTCGCCGAGTCTCCTTCGGTGATAAACAAGGTCGTTTCGTAACGGTCGTCCGATTTTACGTCTGGCAGGTGAATGCGGCAATCACGTAGTTTTTTGTTGTGCAAACTGGCTTTTTTGGCCCGTTCGTTCGCCAATTTTTTGATACCCGCTAATTCTTTCCGCTCGCGTTCTGATTGCTCAATCCGTTTTTTCAATGCTTCCTTAACCGCTGGATTCATGTGAAGGAAATTGTCGAGCTTTGCTTTGAGAAAGTCGTTAACAAATGTCCGTACGGTAGGGCTATTGGGATCGGGAGAGATATTGCTTGAGCCTAGTTTAGTTTTGGTTTGGGATTCAAAAACAGGTTCTTGTACCCGAACGCTAACGGCGGCTATGATAGATGCCCGAATGTCTTCTACGGCATAGTCTTTGCCGAAGTGGTCGCGGACGGTATCGACCAGCGATTGCCTAAATGCCATTAAGTGAGTGCCGCCTTGGGTGGTATATTGACCATTTACGAACGAGTAATACTCTTCTCCGTATTGGTTGCCGTGCGTCATCGCAATCTCAATGTCCGAGCCTTTGAGGTGGATAATAGGGTAGCGAATCGAATCTTCGTCGGTTTTATTACGGAGCAAGTCGAGCAAACCGTTCTGAGAAACGAACTTTTGCCCGTTATAGTTGATGGTGAGGCCAGCGTTGAGATAACAATAGTTCCAAATCATGTTATCTAAAAACTGCGGGATGTAGTGGTAATTTTTGAAAATGGTATTGTCAGGCTCAAAAATCATCAAGGTGCCGTTGCGTTGGTTGGTATCTTCTTCGCCCGATTCTGTTACAATTTCACCTTTGCGAAATTCGACCCATTTGGTTTTTCCTTCGCGGAAAGACTGCACTTTGAAATAAGACGAAAGGGCATTGACAGCCTTTGTCCCAACTCCGTTGAGCCCTACCGATTTTTGAAAAGCACCCGAATCATACTTTCCTCCCGTATTGATTTTAGAAACGCAATCCACCACTTTTCCAAGCGGAATCCCCCGTCCGTAGTCACGAACTTCAACGCGGTGCTCTGAAATTTTTATATCAATCGTCTTTCCGAAACCCATCGTATGTTCGTCAATGGAGTTATCAGCAATCTCCTTGACCAAGACATAGATGCCATCATCGGCGGCTGAGCCATCGCCGAGCTTGCCAATGTACATTCCAGGACGTAATCGGATATGTTCTTTCCAATCGAGCGAACGAATACTGCTTTCGTCGTACTTTACTTGTTCTGCCATTAATAGTTCAAAGATTATTTGTAGCAGGCTTGTAGATAGCCTTTGGTATGATTTTACAAACTTACAATTTTAAGTCTTGAAGCACAAGTGTAACCTTATCTCAAAATATTTCTGACCAAACGCTTGTCATATTAAGGGTTAAAGTATTTACTTTGTAAAACAAAGTTCTTTTTATTTGTTTTTATTTAAAGCTCTACGAAAAAAACAAAGTAGTAACAAAACCATGAAAATATCGGAAAAATCATACAATAAGCCCAGAAAATGGCCGTAAAAAAGAAAAAAGTTTAAAAAACTAAAAAAGTTACGTTACTTTGTCGGCCAATTTGATTCTGTATAAATATTGGCTTGTCTATCGTGTTAATTTATTGTTAATCAGAATCTACCTTTTTTCTCTGAAACACATTTCATGAAGAAGTTTTTTAAAGATTTTAGCGCAGGACGCGCAGTCTTACACCTATTTTCGATTAGTTTATTAACAGCCACTTTAGTAAACGCCCAAACTCCTGCTAGTACAGGAAGTAGTAGCTCAAGTTCAAGTTCGGCGCCTGCGCAGGGTCAAGCCCCTGCCTCTACAACGCCAGGCTCAACAGCTCCTACCACGACAACGTCGTCTACCACTACTACGGCCGACAAAGGAACAGATGCAAAGAAAAGCGCTGATCCTAAAGCCCTTATCAATCAGGTAGAAAAAGCAAATGACAAAGAAACGACAGCTGCTGATGCTCAGTCAAATGAAGATACAGAAGAAGCGTATCGTCAGGCAGAGTTGAATAAGATGCGTCGCAAGATTTTTGGATACCAGCTTTTTAATAATGCAAATGTATCCTTTGCTCCCTCTGATAATATTGCCACCCCCCGTGACTATACCATTGGGCCAGGAGATGAGTTAATGGCGTACATCTACGGTTACTCACAGTCGATGCTAGAACTGCCCGTCAACTCCGATGGATTTGCCTTTGTAAAGGCGGTTGGCCCAGTTCAATTAAGCGGCCGCTCGATTGAGCAGGCACAAAAAGAATTAATCACTCGCCTTTCGCCTTATTATAATAATCTTGGAGCCCCAGGAAGTAGTGCAAGTACTTTTCTTCAATTGCGTTTGGGGCGGATTCGTACCATTCGGGTAACGGTATTGGGTGAAGTTACTACGCCAGGGACCTACAATGTTTCGTCGCTTTCGACAGCCTTGAATGCGCTCTATCTTACGGGTGGTCCTAATGAACTGGGCTCGTTCCGTCAGATTCAGGTGGTGCGTAAGAACAAAATCGTGGCAACCCTCGATTTATACGAATTGTTGATGAACGGAACGTTGAACTCAGACATTCGTTTGCAAGATAATGACATCATTCAAGTGGGTGTTTACAAAAAACGGGTAGAAGTAAAAGGCAATGTAAAACGTCCAGGCTTGTATGAGCTACTTGAAAATGAAACAATGAGTAATGTCTTAAACTACGCAGGTGGTTTTACGGACAATGCTTATACGGATCGTTTGAAGTTATTAGGACTTACGGCCAAAGAGCGCCGCATTGTGGATGTACGTTCAACAGAATATAGTACATATATTCCTAAAAACGGAGACGAGATTACGGCTGATATGTTGTTGGCGCGTTTTGAAAACATGGTCGTTATATCAGGGCCTGTGTTTCGTCCAGGACAATATTCATTGGATCAAAATAAAACCTTGCTTCAGTTAATTAAGAGTGCAGAAGGTCTGACAGGTGAAGCTTTTACGGGGCGTGTGAATGTGATCCGTACACGGGAAGATTTGTCGGTAGAAAATATTTCGTTGAATCTAGCGGATATGCTTAACGGCAAAACCCAAGATTTGATTCTTCAACGCGAAGATCAAGTGATTATTCCTTCTAAGTTTGAGCTTCGTGAAGGAGCGTTCATTAAAGTAGTTGGAGAAGTAAACCAAGGCCCAGAAGTTAATCTCCCTTATAGTGCTAACTTTACGTTAGAAGATGCGATTATTCGTTCGGGTGGTTTTAAAGAATCCGCATCTACGGCTCAAATCGAAGTGGTGCGCCGCAAGCGTGATGTGAACGTACAGTCTGCCACTGCACAAGTAGCCGATATATTCTTGTTTGACGTTAATCGTGATCTTACACTAGATGGTAATGACAGCCGTTTTGTGCTTGAACCGTATGACGAAGTATTGGTACGCCCGTCTTCAAACTACCAGCCCCAGACATTCGTGACTTTCAAAGGAGAAATCGTAAGTCCAGGTATATACGGGATTAAATCTAAAGACGAAAAACTGTCAGATCTGCTCAAACGTGCGGGAGGATTGACAGCGCAGGCGTATGTAAACGGAGCAACTTTGTTGCGTAAGATTACACTTTCAGACGAAGAAATCGCACAACGCAACCGTGCAGTCTCTGAAATCTCGGACGATGCTAAAAAAGGCCGTTTTGACGACGAGGGAGTTGTAAAAGATAAGCAAGAAGCCATTGGTATTGATTTGGGCCGTATTCTTCGTAACCCTGGAGGTCGCGAGGATATCATTCTCCAAGATGGTGACGTGATTGACATTCCTAAGCGTCTCGAAACGGTACGTTTGCAAGGAGAGCTTCTTTTCCCAACCACCGTAAAATACCGGAATGGTAATTCGTTTATGGATTATGTTTCGCAAGGAGGCGGCTTTACGCGGATGTCGCTCAAACGTAAGTCATACGTGATTTATCCTAATGGTTCGATTGATCGCACACGCAAGTTTTTGTTCTTCAATGTGTATCCAAAAGTAGAACCGGGCTCCGAAATCCACGTACCACAGCGTACCCAATCAGACCTTGCAGAGGCTCAAAGAGCACTACAATCAGTGATTGGTATTTCATCAACGGTGATGACACTCATCACCACTGTGTTGGCTTTCAGAGTATTAGGCGCAAACTAAAAAAGAATTAACTAAGAAGCTTTTATGGAACAACAAGAGCAAGTAACCCTCACGCCCAAGCTGATTTTTCAAAAGATAATCGCTACCAAGAACCTAGTTCTAAAAAACTGGTGGATTATTTTATTAATTACGGCGATTGGTACGGGAATAGGATACTACATAGATGCGGAAAAAAATAAACGTCTTCAATACTTAGCTAAAATTGTTTTTAGCATCAGCGGCGCGTCTGGCGGACAAGACATGGGAGGTTTTGGGAGCTTACTAGGAATGTCAGGTGGTGGACAAGGTGGCGATGCAGGATTATTTAGAGGAGAAAACTTGTTTTATGTCATCAAAACGCGCCCTGTGTTGGAAAGAGCGTTGCTGTCAACGGTGACTTTGAGTAATGGAAAAAAAGAGAAGTTTGTCAATTACTATCTCGATTCGACCTACTTGCGTCAAGACGAGTGGGCGAGCTTTTTGCCCGAATGGATGAATGTGCGCATTACGCACAATCGCCGTGACTCCATGACCAAAGTAGAGCGCCAAGTGTTTGATGGGGTACTTTATCGGGTGAAAGATAGAGAAATTAAAATTTTGCAACCTGACATCAAGACGGCTTTTTATGACCTGACGGTGTCGATGGAAAATGAGCAAGTGTCAAAAACATTTGCGGAGTTGTTGTTGACCACCATCGAAAGAGTTTATCAAGAAACCCAGACGCGCAAGTCGCGCGAGATGATGGGTATCATGCAGCGTCGGGTCGATTCGTTAGGAAGAGTACTGAACCGTACAGAGAGCAGTTTAGCACGGACTGTAGTCATCAATACCGACGCGGTTGCTCCTACAGCGAAAGTGGAAGAAGGACGCTTAACTCGAAGTAATACTTTTGTTTCTTCGCTCTATTTGGAGGCTTCGCGTAGTTTGGAAAACTTACGGATGTCGATTGTCAAAGAGGCCCCGTTATTTACCATCATCGAACCCGCCGTGTTACCGCTCGAAACGAGACTTTTCACGCGTGAGAACACCAAGTTTGGAGCGATGTTAGGACTTATTGTGGCAATTATCTTTGTGCTCGCCAAACAAACATACGGCGAAGCACTAAGAGATATGAAAAAGAACTAAACATAAGACAAGAAAATGAAGCTTTGGGCGGGAGAAATCCTGTTCAAAGCTTTATTTTTGGCATTAAGTAATTGTGCAAAATAGACTTTACGGTTTGCTGCCGCGGTAAGTTTTAGGTATAAACATTTGATAATCAAAGGTACTACAAACTTGGAAGGTCTCAATTAATTGACAATAAACTTGATAATAAGTAACTGGTAATCAATACTGTTAACAGTTAACAAATAACGATTAACCGTGCGTAAGCACTTAAATCTGAACGTAAAAATAATGGCGCACTCAGAACAAGTAATTATAGAAGCAGGCCATGGCGCAAAAAACTACTGGCGCGATTTATGGAAAAACCGTGAATTGTTGTTGATTCTTTCCCGCCGCGATTTATCAGTTCGCTACAAACAAACGGTAGTTGGGGCTGGCTGGGCGGTCATTCGACCTTTTGCAACCATGCTCGTCATGGTTTTTGTGTTTGATAAAGTAGCCAAATTCAAAGGAGACGAAGGAATCCCTTACCCGTTAATGGTATTAGCGGGAATAACCATTTGGAATTTCTTCTCGACGACTTTTACCCAAATTAGCCACAGTATTTTGCTGAATTCTAACTTGGTGACTAAAACCTATTTTCCGCGCTTAATTATGCCATTGAGCTCGGTGGTCGTGGGTTTTGTTGATTTTATCATTTCTATCGTTCTCTACGTACTTATCGCCATTTGGTACCAACATTTTCCAAGTTGGCAACTTTTGCTTTTCCCCGCTTTTGTACTTTTGACATTGGCGGCGTCGCTGGCTTTTGGGTTATTTTTTGCCGTGATGAATGTGCGCTTTAGAGACATTGCTCAGTTGATTCCTTTTATTGTGCAAATCGGGTTTTATGCTTGCCCTATCGCCTACAGTAGCAGTATGGTCGAAGCTAACCAAGGAGCTTGGTGGTATGACTTGTATTATCTTAATCCGATGGTGAGTATTATTGATGGTTTTAAGTGGTGTCTTTTGGGCGACGGTGCCTTCTTTAAAGTGAGTAGTTTGTACAGCACAATAGGTTTCACAGTAGCCGTATTAGGAATTTCGATTTACTATTTTCGTAAAGAAGAAAATTCGTTTGTTGACTACATTTGATTACTTTTGAAACTAGAACAATACCTATACGACCAATGGAGGTTATCGTTGCGGAAGATATTAGCAAAAAATATATCATAGATCACCAAAAAAAGGCTCGTAAGAATTATACACTACGAGATACTTTTTCGGAGAAGTTTAAGCATTTTTTTGGCAAGGGAGAAGAGGACGAAGTCGAGCATGAGGAGTTTTGGGCCTTGCGTGATGTGAATTTTAGCGTGAACCAAGGCGACCGCGTTGGTATCATTGGTCACAACGGTGCAGGTAAATCGACTTTGCTGAAAATTTTGAGTAAAATCACGGAGCCTACCAACGGTCGAGTGACCATCAAAGGACGAGTCGCTAGTTTGCTTGAAGTAGGAACTGGGTTTCACCCCGAACTTACTGGCCGCGAAAATATCTTCTTAAACGGGGCTATTTTGGGCATGAAGCGCCACGAAATCAAAGCTGCGTTTGATAGCATTGTCGATTTTGCGGGAGTCGATAAGTTTTTGGATACGCCCGTAAAACGTTACTCTTCTGGAATGTACGTTCGTTTGGGCTTTGCCATTTCAGCGCACTTGAGCCCTGAGATTCTTATCATCGACGAAGTATTGGCCGTAGGGGATGCTGATTTTCAGAAAAAATGCCTCGGTAAAATGCGTGATGTCTCGGAAAGTGGTCGTACCATCTTGTTTGTGAGCCATAACCTTGCCGCCGTGCAGTCGTTGTGTAACCGCGCTTTCTATTTTGAACACGGCCGTCTCAAACTACAAGGAGATACGACACACGTAGTTAACAACTACTTGAGCCACGTTGCCAAAACTACCCTTGAGCACACTTGGGAAACTCCCGAAGAAGGCCCAGGCACCGATGATGTGCGTTTCCGTAGTATTCGGGTGAAGCCTGCGTATGCCAGTGGAAAATTGTACATCGACGTAACGACCCCCATAAAAGTACACATTGAGTTTTGGAACATGGCCGAGCGCGCCGACCTTAACTTGAGCCTGCACCTTTATGCCTTTACTGGTGAGTGTATTTTTAACGTTGGGACGACCTCTCAGTCTTTTGACAAAGGTTTGGTGTCGGCGACGCTTGATATTCCTGGAAACTTCCTAAATGATGGTTCCTACGTAATATCAGTGATGGTGGTCAAAGATACCTCTACCGTTTTATACCAATTGGCCGAAGCGGTTTCGTTTGAAGTAGAAGACCACCGCGAAGGTGTGACGTGGTATGGCAAATGGCCTGGTTATGTACGCCCTCAGTTTAACTTTCAAATTAGCCAATCAGAAGTATTGGTTTAAACGGCTGGATTGTCCAAGCGAATGATTAACGTTACTAAAACATACCTTCCCGATTTTGATGAATATGTTTCTTATTTAAAACAAATCTGGGACAATTCACAGCTGACCAACAATGGCCCCTTGGCCCAGCAGTTGGAAAAAGGACTTAAAGAATACCTTGGAGTCGAGTATTTGTCTTTTTGTGGCAATGGCACCATCGTGCTCCAAATGGCATTGAAGTTACTCGAACCCGCTGGGGAGATTATTACGACGCCTTTTTCGTACGTAGCGACTACCAACGTTATTTTGTGGGAAAACCTCAAACCCGTTTTTGTTGACATCGACCCTGCGACCTATTGTATTAATCCAAATCTCATTGAGGCGGCTATCACCGAAAATACACGGGCGATTTTGGCCACCCACGTCTATGGCAATGCTTGTGACGTGGAAGCCATTGAAAAAATAGCCCAAAAATATAACCTCGTTGTCATTTACGATGGCGCTCATGCCTTTGGGGCTAATTATTTGGGGAAATCACTGCTATCTTACGGTGATTTTGCCACGTGTAGTTTCCACGCCACCAAATTGTTCCATACCGTAGAAGGGGGAGCAATTGTGACCAATACTCCTGAACGCCATGAGAAAATGCACTTGATGCGCGCTTTTGGACACCGAGGAGATGACTATTTCTTTATGGGGGTCAATGGGAAAAACTCGGAAGTACACGCTGCAATGGGGCTTTGTAACTTGCCAATGGTGCCTCAATTGATTCAGGCACGGAAAGCTGTTTGTGATATATACACGGAGCTTCTCGACTGGAGCCGCTTGTCGGCACCTCAGTGGGCCGATGGACTAGAGCGTAACTACTCCTACTACCCAATCGTTTTTGAGTCAGAAGAAAAACTACTTCAGGTAAGAGACGTTTTGGCGCAACACGAGATTGTACCACGTCGTTATTTTTATCCTTCGCTCAATCAGCTTCCGTTTTTAAAGGAAGCCGAAGCTTGTCCCGTGTCAGAAGACATTTCGTTGCGGGTGGTGTGTTTGCCGCTTCACGCGGAACTGCCTCATGAAGATGCTAGACGAATTGCTACGTTGATAAACCAACATCTATAACTATGGCATTGCTTAGTTTAGTATGTTTCGGGGTATTCGTTGGATACATCGGACGGACAGCCGCTCAAATTTGTCGCCCGTCGCTTATCGATTGGCTCTTAACTTCGTTTCTGCTTTTTGCGAGTAGTATTATTCTCACGGGTTTTTGTCTATCCCCTTTACACCTTACCAGTGCTACGTGGGCTTGGGCATTGGGAGTATTTGTGCCCCCTACGTTGATTTGGGGTGTTTTCTCAAAAATAGCTCCTCAAAGAACACCCTTTGCCCCGCTAACAATGCTGGTGCATCGGTGGCACGCGGCGCAACGCTGGTACGTGAGCGGTGGTGCTTACCTTCGTTTCTTGTTTGGAGTAATGATCCTGACCCTAGCGGTCATTGGCATCACCAACCTAATCCTTGTCTTGTTTACCGTTCCCAACGAATGGGATAGTATGACAGGTCACCTCAATCGGGCTGTACAATACATCCAACGGGGGACGATGGCGCATTTTGGTGGCACCAACTGGAACATGGATACCTACCCTAAAAGTGTGACTACCATTCAAATTTATTCCTATTTGATAACGGGGGGCTTTGAAAATGCTTTTAAACTCATCCACCATTTATCGTACTGGATGACCATCGTGGCCGTGTTTGGTATTGCTCAACGCGTTGGGAAAAACCGCTTGAATGCGAGTTTCTTTGCTGCGTTTGCTTTTGCCATGTTCTTGGATTTTTTAATGCAAGCCATCACCACCGAAACGGACATCGTTCTGACGGCTTACTTTAGTACGCTTTTGTATTTTTTGTTCACTTACCGCATCACGCGAGAAGACCGTTATTTATACTTGGCGGCATTAGCGTTTGGGGTAGTGTATGGCCATAAAGTAACGTTTACGCTGTTGCTACCTTCGGTATTTGTGGTGATGATTTATACCGTATTTTTACAAAATGCGTGGGGAGAAAAAAAGGGGCTAAAAAAAGGCTTTTTTAACTGGTCGGCTATAGCAAAATTGGCGATTGCAATTCCACTCTGTTTTTGTATTTGGACATTACCAACGGGCTATTTAAAAAACATTGAAGTATTTGGCCACCCCATTGGCCCACCTACTTCTCTCAAACACCAGTCTATCGAGCGAGCGACTTCTAACGGAGGCTTTCGGAATTTATTTGAACAAGGTTCGCGCAATGCGGTGCGCTATGCGTACGATTTTGTCAATTTAGATGGTATTCGCAATGTGGAAATAGGCCAAAAAGCCAACCGCGTTATGCGTAAGCCACTCGTTTATTTGGAAGATAAACTGAAGATGCGTTTGGACGAAACGACAGAGTTTTCGATTGTTCCTTTTACGTTTGAACGCCGTTTTGAGTTTATTAACGGAAATCCTTACTGGGGAATTTTCGGTTTTGCATTGGTGTTCCCTTTGCTGTTTTTGGTACTGATTGGCCTAGTGCGCTCACCTGTGCATTGGTTCTTAGGCATCGCGTTGCTGTTGCACTTTGCGGCCTTATCCTATTCTGCCCCTTACGACCCCTGGAAAGGACGTTATTTTCAGGAAACGGGAGTACTGGGCGTGCTATTTTTGACGCTACTGTTTAGCCACAAATATAGCCTCGAAAAATCGGGATACTCGTGGGCGCTTAAAACGTATGTTGGTATTGTAACCGTATTGGGCTGTATTTCGGCCTTGTTAGCGGTGTTTTTGAACGTGCGCTGTTTGCCCTTTGATGCACTTGGTCACAAGTCAGCGTTTAAGACCGAACGAATTGAATTGATGACCTTTGCCCGTCCTGATATTACCAAAGCCTACCAAAAATTTGACCAAATGGTGCCCGACTCCGCCACGGTGGCCTTGGGTACTATCAACGATGACTTTGAATATCCGCTGTACGGTAAACACCTTTCGCGGCGCCTAATTACTATTAATCCTTTTGAAAAAGGCGTTCAGCCCATTCCTAAGGAGGCTGATTATCTGTTTTTCTCAAAAAATGTCATTCCTCCACTTCCAACCGATATTCGTTTGGGGACTGATACCACTATGAAAGACCTGATTGTGCCAGGGGAAGATTATTATCTAAGAAAATTGAAATAAATGAACTTCTCGAAAGTTTTGAACTTTCGAGAAGTTAGCTCTCTACACCTGCGTACTTCTTTTATTCATCATTCTAAAAACGATTACTTTATGCGTCTTGCCATTATGCAACCTTATTTTATGCCGTACATCGGGTACTTACAACTGATGAATGCCGTAGATAAGTTTGTGCTGTACGATGACGTCAATTACATTAATAAAGGCTGGATAAATCGGAACCGTATCTTGGTCAACGGGCAAGAGTATTTGTTCACGATTCCGCTTAAAGATGCCAGCCAAAACAAGCTCATCAATGAAATTTACCTCTCAAATGACCCAAAATGGAAAGGTAAATTGTTGAAAACTATCGAACAAGGGTATAAAAAAGCGCCATTTTATTTAACGGCCTTTGAGGTAACGGAAAAAATTATCAATTTCGATGCCGAGAAATTGAGTGACTGGATTGCGGCGAGTTTTGGGGTTTTGGCAGACCACTTGTCGATTAAAACGAAAATTGTACCTAGTTCGGCCATTTACCAAAATACGCACCTAAAAGCACAAGAACGAATCTTGGATATTTGTTTGCAGGAAAAAGCGCAGCATTACATCAATCCGATTGGTGGCATGGAGCTTTACGACAAAACGGTGTTTGAAGAAAAAGGAATTCGGCTCAATTTTATCAAATCGAAACCTGTGGCGTATGCTCAATTTAAAAATGAGTTTGTCCCTTGGTTATCGGTCATTGATATTTTAATGTTCAATGAAGTAGTTGACATTCAGCAGTTTTTAAACGAATACGAATTGGTATAATCTTATGGCAAAAGTGGTCATCTTTGGGGTCCTTGACACCGCAGAACTAGCTCATTTTTATTTGACGCACGATTCCGACCACGAAGTGGTGGCATTTACGGTCAATCAAGAATACCTGAAAGAAACTGAATTCAAAGGTCTCCCAGTAGTGCCATTTGAAGAGGTAGAAACGTTTTACGCGCCGTCGGAGTTTAAGTTTTTTGCACCTATGACGGGCCGAAAAATGAACAAAAACCGAGAAAAAGTCTATCTCGAAGCCAAAGCAAAAGGCTATGAGTTTATTAGCTATATCAGCTCAAAAGCAACGTTGTTTGGCAACGAAATCGGCGAAAACTGCTTTATCTTGGAAGATAATACCATTCAGCCTTTTACCAAAATAGGCAATAATTGTGTGCTTTGGAGTGGCAACCACATTGGCCACCACGGAATTATCAAAGACCACGTATTTTTTACTTCGCACGTCGTGCTCTCGGGGCACTGTGTGGTAGAATCGTACTCGTTTTTCGGAGTAAACGCGACCATCCGCGACTACACGACCATTGCCGAAGGCACACTAGTCGCTATGTCGGCATCTATCACCAAAAATACCGAGGCTTGGGGCGTTTATATGGGCAGTCCCGCCGAAAAAAGACCTATTCCAAGCTATAAAGTATATTAAAAGAGCAGTCAGCGGTTAGCAGACAGTGGCAGTCAGTCAGAAATACTGATTGCTGTATGCCAACTGCTAATAGCTGACTACTGACCGCTGAATATGGACGTTTCGATAATCATTATTCATTATAAAACGCTCAAACTAACCACCGACTGCATTCGGTCGATTTATACGCATACAAAGGGGGTTAGTTTTGAAGTGATTGTGGTTGATAACGACTCCCAAGACGGGGCCGACGCCATCATTACCAAAGAATTTCCTGATGTTCAGTGGCTGCAAATGGGCTACAATGCAGGTTTTTCAAGGGCTAATAATAAAGGCATAAGAGCCTCCAAAGGTCGTTATTACCTACTTCTGAACTCCGATACTGAGTTTTTGGATGATATTCTGACCAAGTGTGTTACGCGCCTCGATAGCCAGCCCGAAACGGCCGCTTGTGGGGGAGTTCAGATGTTTTCAGACGGTACGCCACGCCCTTTTTACCGTAGTTTAGCCATATTTAAGCGGACTTTATACGTGATGCCTCCTGGGCGTATTTTTCAACGTATTCTCGAAAAACTCATCCCCGAAACGCATTACGACGACCCCGACCAAGTGGATTGGGTACCTGCAGCTTTTTTGTTGGTAAAACGCGAGGTGGTCGCCAAGGCGGGTTTGTTGGATGAAGATTTCTTTTTATACGGCGAAGATGTCGAATGGAACTGCCGTTTGGGGCGCGTCGGGAAGCTGAAAGTGTTTGAAGACTGTGGGTATATTCACCACGAATGGGGAAGTAACCCGAAACGAAAAGAGGTCTTGATTACGATTATCAATCGTTTTTATCCCCAAATCCAACTTTCTAACTTGGTATGGATACGTAAAGAGTTCGGAATTGGCCGTTTTTTGGGGTTAATGCTCAATTATTACTTGATGATTCCCATTTATTTTGGTTGGAAAATAGCCCTCAACGTCTCTAAGTTTCGCAATCCGTTTGGAGAGTTAGAGCAACAAAAAGACTTTACCCGTAAAGTGTGGTTGTTTTCTACCTATTTTTGGAAAATCATTCGTAACAAACCCTATTTCTACAAGCTCGACCCAAAGAGCCACGTCTAAGGCATGAAGATTTTATTTTTTACACCGACAGGAGCGCGGACGGGTTCAGAGATGGTTCTTTGGTACATGATTAAACACCTTTCGGGGAGTGACATCAAAACCGCTGTTTACTCGCGCCAAGCGGGGGAATTGTTTGCCAAACACTCTCCTGCCGATGCTACCTATCTCCATAAATTTCACCGTGGGCTTCCGTACTATTCCGTAGAGGCAGTCTATCACAAAATCGTTGGACTTACGCCCGAGGAGAGTTATATCAAACGGATTCATAACGAGTTTAAGCCTGATTTGTGGTATTTTAACACCATGACCATGCCGCAGTTTGCCAAGCTTGCGCGCAAACTCAACGTACCGTACGTGGTGCATGTGCACGAGTTATGGGAAACGTACGATATGGTGCGCGCTGATTCGTTTTCGGAGATGCTTACCCATGCCAAAGCGTCGATTGGGTGTTCTAGCGTGGTGGCAGAGCAACTAGAGCGAATGGGCACGCCCAACGTAAAATTGCTGCATTCATTTATTGATACCGAAAAAATCACCCTCAAAAAAGACCCCGCCGTACTGAGAAAAGAACTTGGTTTGCCAAGCGATGCCTTTGTGTGGTTGATGTCAGGGACGATGTGTATGCGCAAGGGATACGACATGATTCCTGATATTTTGGCACAATTGCCCAAAAATGCCTACATCGTGTGGCTGGGAAGCAAAAGCGACTACGGCATTTCATACTACCTCGAACAGCGCGTGCAGCGTGAGGGTTTAAATTTTCTGGCATTAGGCTCAAAAGGAGGGCAAGATTATTACGATTACCTTAATATCTGCGATGGCTTTGTGCTTACGTCCCGCGAAGACCCCTTTCCATTAGTGATGATAGAGTCGGCGTACTTGCAAAAACCCGTCGTTGGATTTAACTCAGGAGGAATTAGTGAGTTTGTGCAAAAAGGAATGGGGGAAGTAGCACCCGCTTTTGACATTCCCAAACTGGCTCAAATCATGAAAGACGTGATGAGTGGTCAACTTTCGATTGACAAAGAAACTCTGCGTAATCGAGCGATGGAGTTTGATATTCATAACCAACTGGATAACTGGAAACAATTTTTTGCGACACTTTAAACGATGTGCTTTTGACCTTCCTTGAACTTCCCGAAAGTTTAAAACTTTCGGGAAGATAAAAACTTTCGGGAAGGTGTTAGTTAGCTTTAACCGATGAAAAAAAATCTCTTCATAAGCCACGATGCAAACCGAGCAGGGGGGCAGATTGTCTTGTTGCAGTTGCTACGACAATTGAAGCAACAGGGGCTTACCATGCACTTATTGCTTTGTAGCGATGGCCCATTGGAAGAGGAGTTTCGGGAAGTCGTTCCCACTACGCGCTTGCCTCGTTTGGGAGACATTCATTTTTCCCCTTTCGTAACGAAAGTATTACGCTTGGTTGGTTGGGAAGAACGTATTAAACACCGAGTATTGGTCAAGCGTTGGGCGCAGTTTCGGGCTGAGATGGAAGCTCAAGACTTCGGTTTGATTTTTGCCAATACCATTGCGGCGGCCGCAGCTTATCGGCACCTGAGTTTTTTACCCGTGCCTACTGTCTTGTTTGCACACGAATTGGAAATGTCCATCAAAAAATTCAGCCATCCCGACGATATGGCGTATTTGATGACCAATACTAATCACCTCATTGTCGTGTCGAAAGCCGTTGCTAATTATTTCAAGGCTACCTATCAATACCCTGACGCTCAGATTAGTACGTTTCAAATTATAGACATTCCATTAATTCTTCAAAGAATAGAAGAAGGCCGAAAAACGGACATTCGGAAAGTGCTGGGAGTTCCTGCCGAGGCGGTTCTTATAGGCGGGTGTGGCCATGCCGAATGGCGAAAAGGCAACGACATCTTTATGATGGTAGCCCAGCAAGTCATTCAGCATTTTGGTGAAGGCCCCGTGTATTTTGTGTGGGTAGGGATGCGCGAAGACTCGGAATGGTACGAGGTTCAGCGCTTTGATGCCGAACGCATGGGGTTATCGGAACGCATCATTCACGTGGGGCTTACGTCGGAAGTATTCCAGTATTTAAGCCAATTTGATGTATTTACGCTCACCTCCCGTGAAGACCCTTACCCATTGGTGGTGTTAGAAACGGCTTTAGCCGAACGCCCCATTGTGTGTTTTGAAAAAAGTGGTGGAGCGCCCGAATTGGTTGAAGAAGATGCAGGTTCTGTGGTGCCTTATTTAGACGTAGCTGCGATGAGCAAAGCCGTTATTACGCTAATTGAGAACCCCGATTTACGCCGTCAGCAAGGGAAGCGGGGTAAAGAAAAGGTATTGGAACGGCACGCAACCGACGCCAGCGTTGCCAAAGTAGTAGAAACCATTCGCCGTTTAAACCCCTAAAGTTTGTCGATTAGATAACGGAATAGTTGGCATTTACCCGTGTAGGTCAGATATTTGTACATTGATTAGCACGATAGCACCCAAACAATGACATTAGCTTTTACGCTGTGTTCGATTAACTACTTGGCTCAGGCACGTACCTTGGGCGATTCGTTAAAAAGAACCAACCCTCATATTCGTTTTATCATCGGATTGGTCGATCGCTTGGACGTGGCCCAAGTACCAGAAGATAAACTCCCTGATTTTGAGCTTTTAGAATTGCACCGCATAGGCGTTGATGGCCTAGATCAGATGTGTGAACATTATAACATCACTGAACTCAATACGGCCGTCAAGCCTTATTTTATCCGCTATTTTTTTGAAAAAGTACCGCAGGTGCGAAATGTGATTTATTTCGACCCCGATATTATTGTTTACCAGCCGTTGACGCAGCTCGAAAATTTGCTCGAAACCAACGATATTGTGGTAACTCCACATCTTGCCACTCCTATCGATGACCAATTGACGCCAAACGAACTTCACCACCTCAATACAGGTGTGTATAATCTTGGTTTTATCGCCTTGCACAAAAGCGTTGAAGCCATGGAGTTTGTGAAATGGTGGGAGGACAAGCTTTTTGATGAATGTAAAATAGACCTTTGCGATGGATTGTTTGTGGATCAAAATTGGGTCAACTTCGCTCCTATTTTTTGGAATAATATCCACGTCGAAAAGCACCCAGGATGGAATGCTGCCTACTGGAATATGCACGAACGGCGCTTCTCCCAGCACGAAGGCCAGCATTGGGTCAATGATAATCAGCCCGTTGTGTTTTTTCATTACAGTGGCTATGACCCTGCCAAGCCAAGTGTGGTATCAAAATACCAAGACCGTTTTGATTTTGAAAAACGCCCCGATTTGAATCCTTTGTTTGACTATTATCGGGAAGAATTGCTCCGAAATCACAATGCCTATTACCGACAGTTTCCTTGTTTTTATATCAAAAAAGAACCTGTCTATAAATACCAGCGCGTTCGTCAGCTGTTGATTAAACCGTTGGAAGCCGCTTTGCGTTTGTTGAGCTAAGAAGTGACCTTTCCGAAAGTTCAAAACTTTCGGGACGATTCCGAAAAGGAACTGGCTACGTCTCAAAAAAGCGACCTTCTCGAAAGTTCAAAACTTTCGAGAAGGTTCTGTAAAAAATACCTGTTGAATCAAAATTCCTCTGTCCGATTGAAAACGATTGTTTTTACTGTTTGTACGCCCGACCAATATCCTTTTGTGAAAGTATTGGCCGAAAGTCTGCCTGCTAGTGTTTCTTTTAAAATTGGAACCGTCGCAGGAACGTTGGAAAAGGGAGTTTCATTCGCAGACTTGGGCCATAGCGAAGTAGCATCGATGCAGCAACGCTACGATGCTACGGCACTTGCCGCAGCGAGCAAACCTTTTTTTGCCGACTATTTTTTGCAAAAAGAGCAAGCAGACGCAATTGTTTATTTTGACCCAACCATTTGGTGGTTAGGGGATTGGGCAGAGTTAGAAGCCCAGCTTCAAAACAATGAGGTAGTGTTGACACCGCGCTTGACGCGTACTTTCGGCCAATCGTCGTACGGAGATGAAAAACTATTTTTGAATACAGGCATGTACGATGCAGGTTTTTGGGCCATGAAAGCGACGGACAACACGCGGAAATTGTTAAAATGGTGGCAAGAACGCCTGACCGACCGCGCCTATTTCGACGTGTGCAACGGCATGAACCACGACCAGCTTTGGCTTAATTACATCCCCATTTATTTTGATAAGGTTACGCTAAACAAAAATCTAGGCTGGAACGTCGCTTTGCACAACCTGCACGAACGCATCATCACTTCGACGTCCAACGGCTGGCGAGTTAATCAAGAAACACCGTTGACATTTTTTAATTTTAGAGAAAGCCTTTCCAATAAGATTATAAGCCAGTATGCGGGAGCACTGGCGCTGCAAAAAGCTTATCTCCAGCGCGTTCAGTCGCACGGAGAGGTGCCAGTTTCACCTTTTTCGCTGCGGACTCAACTTCGCCCAACGGTGCCTGCGTGGAAACAATCGCTCCGACAAAGTATTCAATCTATGATTGATTCAATTCGGTACTTTCCACTTTACCATAAAATCGACCAGTAACTCAAACTGTTAACCCTTTTTTTGTACTTTTGCGGGAAATCTCCGCAAAATGCGGTTCGTTTTTTATCGGTAATGCGTACTGCATGAAAATTTTATATGACCACCAAACCTTTACTGGTTCCCAGTACGGAGGTATTTCGCGGTATTTTTTTGAGTTAATGAACGCTTTTTGGGAACGAAAAGATGTTGATTTTGAGCTCTCTTTGAAGTTTTCTAACAACGAATACTTACGTAATGTGCCCTATGCTCACCCTTGGGGCTACGCACGTTTGGCAAATAATTTCAGGGCCAATCAAGCCTTCTCGCTGGTTAATCGCCTTTGCAGTTCTACCAAGCTAAGTGCGGGTGATTTTGATATTTTTCACCCTACCTACTACCACTCTTATTTTTTGGATAAAATAGGGAAAAAGCCCCTTGTTATAACATTTCACGATGCACTAAGTGAAAAATACGGAAAACAATTCCCTGTGCTTGGTGAAGGTCTGACCGAACTAAAACAACGCCTGCTGACGCGTGCGGATGTGGTTATTTCCGTTTCGGAGGCTACTAAACGCAGTATTTTAGAGTATTTCAAGATTGAAGAATCCAAAGTTAAGGTCGTACCGTTGGGGAATTATTTTGAACGACCCACGGCCAATCATTCATTGGCACTGACCTTGCCCGATCGCTTTGTACTTTTTGTAGGTAAACGCGATTTTTACAAAAACTTCGACCGTTTTTTTGAGTCGGTGGCGCCATTGTTAAAAAACGACAAAGACTTACACCTCATTTGTGCGGGAGGAAGAGGGTTTTCCCCCGAAGAAAAACAAGCGATTGCAGCACAAGGGCTTCAAAATCGGGTAATATATCAACCGATTATCGACGACATGACCCTGATTCAGTTGTACGAAGAAGCGCAAGTATTTGTGTTTCCGTCGTTGATGGAAGGTTTTGGGCTTCCCATTTTGGAAGCGATGAGCTGCGGTTGTCCCGTGGCTGCTACCACAGGGACATCATTTGATGAAATTGCCCAAGATGCGGCGGTTTACTTTGAAGCTGAAAACAAGGAGTCGATTCGTGCAGCGGTAGAAAAGGTGGTTTATGATGAAGCCCTCCAGCAAACCATGCGTCAGCGAGGCTATGAGCGTGTGCCATTGTTCAGGGCCGAAACCACTGCCCAAAAAACATTAGAAGTATATAAAGCATTGGTATAACGCATGATGAGAATTCCCGAACGTACGCTTATTTACGACCGAGACATCAGCGGGCACCATTTGGACTATTTACAGTTTTTGGTAGAATACCTCAAAAAAATGCCCGAAACGGTTCGTAGCCAATTTGTTTTTGTGCTCCACGAAGGAGCAAAAGCGCGATTTGGTAAAGACGAGAAGTACGTCCAGTTTCGTTATATTCCAGGGAAACAATTAGAGGCATTCATGGCGCTAACGAGCGTTCTGCGTCGTGCTTCTGCCGAAATGGATTACCTGACAAGTTTGGTTAACGAGTACAATGCCAATCGCATTATCTTTATGCACATCGACGCCTTTCAGTATGAGGTTGGGCGTGGGGCAATTCGGCGATTAGGGGTTAAGTTGTCAGGCTTGTTGTTTTTACCTTTTCGCAAGTACTACGAGGATGGCTCTACCTTCAAAGCAAAAGTGCGTCGTGACTTGCGTGGACTACGGAAAGGATTGCAGCTTACTTGGATGTTGCGAAACCCAAACTTGGAAAAAATTTTTTTCCTCAACGACAAACAAGGGGTAAAAGAATACAACCAACGTTTTGGACAACGTTTCGATTTTTTGCCTGACCCCATCGAAGTGGGTCAGATGGCGGAGCAATCGGTCGAAATCCTTAAAGACGAGTACGGAGTGGAGGCTACCCGTCGCGTGTTTTTAATCTATGGGCATTTATCGGCCCGAAAAAACGTCTCCAACATTCTTGAAGGACTAAAGCAAATTTCTGCCGAAGAGCGTCAAAAAATGTGTTTTTTGATATGCGGTGAGCCCGAAAAAGGGTATGAGAATACCTTGTTTTCGGCCATCCAAGAAGCCGAAAAAAATTACCCCGAAATTCAATTTGTAAAGCATTTTCGGTTTTTTGACCCGCATAGTACCAACGAAGTGTTTAAAATCGTTGATGTGGTCCTGGTACCTTACATCAATTTTTATAGTTCGAGTAATATTTTAGGATTAGCAGCTAAGTACAGTAAGCCTTTGATTGCCTCCAATTTGGGGGTGATGGAAGGTTTGGTGACACACTATAAATTGGGGGTAACAGTCCCTCCGAACCGCCCCGAAGCCATAGGGGAAGCGATGCAGCGTTATTTACACCTAAATCAGATTGACATAGACGGTAAGCCTTATCTGCAAGACCATTCTGCGGAGGTTTTCTGTCAGAAGTTATTATTCTAATGAAAACAAAAAGGAATGTTTTCCTTCTGGCAACGGCCTCGCTGGTGTTGCTGTGGGTTGTGTTGGAGTTGATGGGCCGCGTCGCCCTCACCGTGGTGATGAAGTATCCTTTCTGGAAACCAGCTGATAAGTTCTATCCCGAACTGGTCAAGATTCAGAAAGAAAACATTTCGCAACAAGACGACACATTCGACTTGTTGATTTTGGGTGGTTCGGCGGTGAGTTTGGAGTTTGGACTACCGATTAATAAAACGCTGGATTCGTTGTTGAAACAGACTGCAAACGGTCGGAAAGTTCGCATTTTCAATGCCGCGACACCAGCACATACCTCGTTGGATAACCTTAATAAGTACCGAATGTTGGGGAAACAACGGTTCGATTTGGTGATTTACTACGAGGCCATCAATGAGACGCGTGCCAACAATATTCCGAGCGAACTTTTTTCGGACGATTATCGGCACGTAATGTGGTATTATGACTTGGCAATCATCAAACAACACCCCGAGGTCAACTGGACGGTGTTGCCGTTTATTACCCATAAAGGGTTTAACTTGTTGATGGATAAGTTAAAAGGGAAGAAATTTTTAGAACTGAATACGGTTAATCCCGATTTTGTTCAATACGGGAAAGAGGTAAAAACAGGAAAGCCTTATCAAGCCAATATTGAACAAATTATATTGGAGGCCCGCAAAAGAAGCGAAAAACTGGTGTTGATGACCTATGCTTTGTACGTGCCACCAAGCGTGATTGGGAACGGTGGATACACCGATTACCGCGATTTTGCCAAGTGCCCTTACCCATCGCCTTTGTGGCTTTGGGGCGACCCTGTCAATGTTGATACGGGAGTCAAAGCGCACAATGCCATTTTGCGAAAGTTGGCAGCCCAGTATGGTACCTATTTTGTGGATATGGATCAGCTTTTACCCCGTCAAAAGGACTATTACTGTGATTTGTGCCATTTGACTGAAAAAGGAGGAAGTGAGTTTGCGATGTTGGTCGTTCAGTATTTGTTCAAAGAGCAGTTGATTCCAATGACGGAGAATCAATGATATTAAAAAGAAAATTTCACTTTGAAATACAAAGTGAATGATTTTACTTTGTAACACAAAGTGAAAAAGAACGATATTGAAAGTATGCATCAACGACTAGAAACACTGGATACATTTAGGGGAGTGGCAGCACTGGCAGTGGTGCTTTTTCACCTTACTTTGCACCAGTACGATGCTCCTTTTCATTTGAATTGGGGGGCAACAGGCGTTGATTTGTTCTTTATTATCAGTGGTTTTGTCATTTTTTTGACCCTAAATAAAACCCAAAGTGTACTTGACTTTGTTGTGGCTCGGTTTTCACGATTGTACCCTGTGTATTGGGCGGCAGTAACCCTCACGGCCTTGTTTATGGCCATTGGGAGTTGGCTAGGATACAGCCAAATCAGCTTGGGGGAGTACATTGCCAACATGACTATGTTTCAGTATTACTTCGGAATCAGGGACTTAGACGGGTCGTATTGGACATTGATTGTCGAAATGCTTTTTTATGGCGTCATGCTTTTAGGGCTTTGGCTCAATCAGCTAGGACGATTGGAGTGGTATGGATTGGGGCTGGTGATGGTTCAAATTATCCTCCACGGATGGGTGCGGGTGGCAGCTCCCAGTGTTTATGAAGTTATACTGAAAGGGTTTCCATTGATGAATCATTTTCAGCTTTTCTGGGCGGGTATCTTGTTTTACAAAATGTTCACCCAAGGATATGACAAATGGAGATTAGTTGGAATAGCAATTGCCTATGGAGTTACCTTATATTTGTACGATAAAACGGGACGTAGTAACCTGTTTTTGAGTTTTGGAGAGTACGGCATTACCACAACGGTTTATTTTGTGCTCTTTTTCTTGTTTGTGAGTCATAAGTTAGAGTGGATTAATAACCGCGTTACGCTTTACTTAGGAACAATTTCATACAGTCTATACGTGATTCATCATTATTTTACGGTAGGGGTAATCACGGTACTAAAGGATAAATTTGGGTGGTCGTTTGTGCAAGCGAGCACCGTCGCTTTGGCCGCAGCGTTCGTGTTGGCTACGGCCATTACTTATTTTATTGAAAAGCCTTCGTTGCAGTACTTACGTGTGTGGTACAAAAACAAAAAGGCATCGTATCAAACACTTTAATAGTAGTTACTTGTGAATCAAAAGCTTAGTGTCGTCATTCCAGCCTACAACGAAGAAAAAACGATTCAAACGGTATTGAAAGCCGTGGCGTCGGTGCAGTTGATTGGTGGTTTTGAAAAAGAAATAATTGTGGTCAATGACTGTTCAAGAGACGGTACAGAAGCCCAAATTTTGGCGTTTAAGGCCAATAATCCGCAGGTTGAATTGGCCTACTTCAAACACGAAGTAAACCAAGGAAAAGGAGCTGCGCTACACACGGGAATTCGCCGTGCCACAGGAACGTATTTAGTCATTCAAGATGCAGACTTAGAATACGACCCCCAAGAGTTTAATATTTTGCTTCAACCCATCGTGGACGGCCACGCTGATGTGGTGTTTGGATCACGTTTTATGGGGGGAAAAGCGCACCGAATTTTGTTTTTCTGGCATTCAATCGGCAACAAAATTCTGACGTTTGGAAGCAATATGTTTAGTAACCTCAACCTGACCGATATGGAAACCTGCTACAAGCTGTTTCGTGCCGATATGATTCAGGGGCTTGAATTGAAGGAAAAACGTTTTGGTTTTGAACCAGAAGTCACGGCCAAAATCTCACGTATTCCCAATATCCGTATTTATGAAGTGGGAGTTTCGTATTACGGAAGAACGTATGCCGAAGGCAAAAAAATTAACTGGAAAGACGGCTTTAGGGCGATTTACTGTATTTTGAGATACGGCTTGTTTAAATAACAACAGCTATGTTAGACGATTTTAAATACTACCGTCAGGCACTAGGAGTAAACATGCTCTGGAATTCTTATCCCATCGTATTCATCCTTCGTGATGGGTTTGGGGTAGGGCCAAGTGGGAGTACCTTTACCATTTTATATTGGGGGTTGGGCTTATTGCTACTGATGCCTATCAATATCTTTCGTACTATTTACCTCCCAAACCGAATGTTATTTGCATGTTGGTTTGGGTTTATTGTATTGGGGTGGTTGTATTGGAAATACTATCCAAGTATCAATGGCGAGCCCGAACGACTTCGCGAAACATTGACGTACATTATCCCGCTGCTTTTTTTGTTTGCCTCGATGTACTATCCCAATAATAAAGTCCATATCATTCTGATTGTCATGGTCTTTTATTCGTTGCTGGCAAGTACGGGGCTTTTGTACAGCCTCACGCGTGACCCGCACTGGACTTTTGGAGAACGGGCCGCGATTAAGTTTGCCGCAAATACCCAAAATAGTAACCCGCACGCTTATGCCAACAACGCCCTTTGCGGGATTCTGGCATCGTTTATTGTGGCTGCTCGTATGAAGAGTGTCTTGGTTAAAATATTCTATTATTTGGTCGCTATTTTTTCGGTGGGTGTATTGATTTTGGCTCGTACGAATACCAGTTTGATTGCCCTTGGTGTGATGGCCGTTATTTATTTGACCTTTCACGGGAAAAGCGTGGTAAAATCGATATTTCAGGTGCGAACGCTGGGTTTAGTCGCGGCCGTTTACGGGATTGTGGCGTTTTTGCTATCTCAGTTTGCCTTTGCTTCCTATGCCCTAGAGGTATATTTACAGGCGTTTATTACGCGTTTTGGGAAAGTGATTTATACCGTTACGGGGGTTGAAGTAGATCAGAAATCGGCAGAGATTGACTACTCGTCCGTCAATCGTGTGTATAGTTTTAGATATGTATTTGAAGAGTTTTTGGGCGAAGGCTCTCTTGGTCTTATTTTATTTGGCGAAGGTTATAAATCTCAATTCTTTGATGTACCAGCGCTCGAAGCCCTCGTAAATCAAGGTGTTTTAGGATTTATTCTTTTCAATAGCTTTTTCTTTGTAATGGGAATTATTGCGGTGCAGCAATTCTTTAAGCCCGCCAATGATCTTTCGTTGTTCATGGCCTATTTTTCCATCATCGTGCTCATTGCGTTGTTCTCGGGTGCGCGCCCCATCGACTTGAGTATGTGGTTGGTCTATGTATTTTACATTCGATTCTTCGGAATTTATTCAAGCGATTCTTCCACCAAACCCCTTCAACCCCAACCTGCCTAAGGTAGCGTTTTGTTTTACATGGTTCTTTTCAACAAAATATTGGCCAGTCGATGGTTGCTTGGGGTACTGCTGATTGCATTTACGATAAGTAGTTTTGGAGTAGCATTGGTATTGGGAGAAGACCCAGGGTTTGGCTTATCGGTATGGAACGACATGGCCAATGGCGGGCCATTGAACCAATTGGCGATTCCTTCGCCTACTGACATTGTACAGAATAAAGAGTTATTCCTAACTTGGTGGAGTCCAGGGCAATACGCTGTTCCAGGTGTAGTGAGTCACTTGTTGGGTATTTCTACGGGCACAGCCAGTATTTGGGTGACGCTCTTGTTTTCAGTGGTAGGATTGGGGGGCTGGTATTTTGTCTATCGGGAGTTGGGCTTCGACGAACTTGTGATTGGACTCTGCTTGTTTTTGATGGCAACTTCTCGCTTGTTTACCATCAATTTTCTGAATTATACTGGCGGCGAATTGCTGCTGTTTGGGAGTCAGTCCTGGACCATTTGGTATTATCTTAAATACCGCTCTGCTCCGCTGAAACTTTTTGCGGGGCTTTTGTTGCTTTCGTTGGTTAGCTTTTTCTTAAAGTCAGCCTATACCATTGGCTTTGCCGCACTGGGCGGGTGCGCAGGGCTAGCTTTTTTGTCAGACCTTGCAAAAACCCGAAAATTACTTAGCCCGAGTTTGGTGACTGTGCTAGTCATAGGGCTGTGCATCGCTTGCTATTTAGGAATTACGCAGTTTGGTTTTGTCGCTTTAGGCACTAGCCCGATTACAAGTACAAGCCAGCCGTTTAAAATGGTTTGGGCTTCTTTTGAAACGCTTACCTATCCGCTGACGCACTGGTTTAGCATTGCCGAAATCTATCCTCAATTACTTCAGCGAACGAGTTTTTCGATTTGGGGGCATGGACTATATTATGTGCTGCTATTGGTAGGTTTTGTGGCAATGATTCGAATTGCCTTGGAGACGCGCTATGTGGCTGCTAGAGCGGTATTTGTGGGGTTTTATGTCGTGTATTGTGGTGTTTTTTTATTGTTGTACAACAAAGGTGCCGATATATCTATCGAATACCGCCATACCAAAGTCGTAGCTTATCTATTTTTGCCTTTGCTCGTGGCAGCACTCCAACAACCAATTGCTACTGCATACCGAACTGGCATTTTATGGTTATTATTGATTCTGAATACGGGCTACGGCCTCAGTACGTTTGTATTGAAGAAAATAGAAATTACGCATGAATCGGCGACGGGAACGTCAGGGTTTGCTTTACGCCACGCCTCCGACGAAGACCTTGCCTTTATTCATTCGGTCGATAAACCAGCGAATATTCTGTATTTTACTTCGGGCTCGATGAATGTCGATGCGATTCATGCCCGCAAACTGGTGGGAAGTATTGATTACAAATTTGCGCGGGGATGTGGTTTTATTTTTGACAAATACGAAGGCAAAGCGGGCAATATTTACGCGTTTGTCCACGAAGCATACGAACAGCTTCCCACCAACCCGTCGCTGAAAGCCCAGTTTCCTGGTTATACATTCCGTTTGGTGAAACAAACGAAGCGATTTAAGATTTACGAAGGGCTATAAGAGGCTCACTTAAATACACAACAATGAAGAAGAATTGGCGCAAGTATGGATTGATTTTGGGAGCTTTGTTAGGGCTGTCTGAGTTGATTTTGCGCTTTGGCTTTGGCTTTTGTAATGCGCCACTTTACATCGAAGATCCTGATTTTGAGTATGTTTTTGCCCCAAATCAGTACCGATTTCGTTTCCGAAACGTGGTAAAAACAAACGAACTTTCGATGCGAAGTGAGCCAATCAATCCTACCGATACAACGGTCGTGTTGCTGATTGGCGACTCAGTTATCAATGGTGGGAATCCCACCAGTCACGATGAGTTGGCTTCGACTTTGTTAGAAAAACAATTTACGGAACATTACCACCAGCCCGTTCGCGTACTGAACGTTTCGGCGGGGTCGTGGGGGCCTGACAATGCTTTTGCGTTTTTGAAAAAGAACGGATTCTTTGGCGCAGATGTCATCGGTTTGGTGACAAGTAGCCACGATGCCTACGACAACATGAGCCACCATAAGTTGGTGGGCGAAAACCCGAATTATCCCAATAAGCAATACAAAGTAGCCTTGTATGAGTTTTGGCACCGCTATATTTACACGTTGTTTATTTATCATTACATCGAAGCACCGTTGAAAGAATGGTTGGCGCCTGCTACCCAACACGCGCCCAACGACGTAATTCATAAATTTGGAACGACCTTTAATACGGGTTATCAACAATTGGCCGATACGACCAAAGCCATGGGGATTCCGTTTTTTATGTACCTGCATCCTGAATTACCCGAAATTACTCAAAATCGTTACGATAGCCAAGGGGAAGAGATTTTGGCGTTTGCCCGAAAAAATCACATTCCTGTGATTGATGAGCTTAAACTGCATCCGCCCAAAGAACTTTTCCGTAATCCTGATTTTGATAGTATTCACTATAATGCCAAGGGACAAGCGTTTATGGCCAAACATTTGTATCCTGTTTTGAAACAATACCTCGACGCTTATTTTGCCCGTCATGCGCGTTCTCATCGTCCATAATCAACTTTGGGCACACTACAAGTCCAAGTTATTCAGTGAATTACACCGTTTTGCTCCCCAATACGGGCTTGAAATTAAGGTGGTGCAAATTGCACTTTCTGAAAAAAGTCGGGCCAATATGGGTGAGGCAGAGGCTTTTCGGTACGATTACGACTACGAAGTACTTTTTAAAACATCCCTCGACCAAGTGAGCCTTTGGGCGCGAACCAAAGCCCTACTGGCTAAAATTCATGCCTATCGTCCTGATGTGCTGAATCTCACGGGCTGGTACGATCCTGCGCAGTGGGTATTGCTTTTTTATGCCAAACTGCGGGGTATTAAAGTAGTGATTTCTAATGAATCGAACGTGCGCGACCACGTTCGGATGGGACTCAAAGAGCGATTTAAGCAGTTTTTGTTGAGCCAAGCCGATGTCTTTTTCTGTTTTGGGAAATCTTCGGCTGCGTACTTGGAAAAACTGGGCGTAAAATCTGCTCAGATAGTGACGCAAAGAGCCGCTATTGTGGATAATGACGTCATTTTAGAACATTACCACCGTGCGTTTGCCCAACGAGAAAGCCGTAAAAACGCTAGAAATTGGGCATCTTATAACTTCATTTTTGTAGGCCGATTGATTCCTCCCAAAAACCTGCCACTGCTGCTTCAAGCTTTTGCCGAAGTACAGAAAAGTGCGCCCGATTGGGGGCTAGTACTTTTGGGAGAAGGTGAACAAAAAGCGGAACTACAAACGATGGCCGCGTCTATTCCCAACGTTCGATTTGAGGCGGGCGTACCTTGGTACGAAGTAGCCGAATTCCTAGCTTTAGCCGATGTGTTGGTCTTGCCAAGTGAGTCGGAGCCTTGGGGGCTGGTGGTCAATGAAGCCATGATATGCGGGCTGCCTGTATTGGTATCGGAACCTTCGGGTTGTGTGGACGATTTGGTACAAGTGGGCAAAAATGGTTGGGTATTTGACCCACATCTGTTGCCTGATTTTGTGCGTAAGTTGTGCCTTTTTGTGGATAACGCTGAAAATTTGACCCAAATGGGAGAAAAATCAAGGCAAATCGTTGCGGATTTTGAACCCCAAAAAGTTGCCCATGAAATGCTTCGAGGTATAAAAAGTTTAGTACACTAGCCCCTCCAAGTTTGGTTAGCGGTGAAGTAAAAACTTGGAGGGGCTAGTCTATTTTGAAATGCGCTGATTCCAATATACCAAGACGTTGAGCGTAGAACGACCCGACGCAATGAGGTCTAAATCGCCGTCATTGTCGAGGTCGGCGGCTTGTAGGTCTTCGCAGGCCATCATGACACTTTCGTCCAACGTAAACTCTTCCCAATCTTCGCCATTGGCATCTTTGGGAACAAACAACCGCACGCCCAATTTTTTATCGGCGTTCGGATTGCGCCACCCTACCGCGATTTGTGAAGAACCCGTTCCCAAAAAATCTTCACAAACCAGAGCGTGGCCTTGATTGAGGCGGGTGGTCAGTACCTTTTTGGTGTTGGTGTGAGTATCTAGAACAACGAGCTGATTGCCATGCCAAGGACTAACGGCAGCCACAAAAGGCTTTTTGTTGGGCAAATATCCGCGACGCACTTCACCCACACCCGTTCCTGCACCTACCCATTGCTGCGTGGGCATCCACTGTGCTTTTTGATAACTTACAACCTTGCCACCTTCTTTGCTACCAATCAGAAGGCGGGTCAGGTCTTTGTCTTCCCAAATTTCAAAATTGTGTGTGATGTGCAGCGTTGAATCAATCAGGTGATAAGGCCAAGCTTGTTTGGGGTTTTTAGGAACATCGTACCCCAATAGTTTTACGCCTACTCCCTCGCCATTGGAATTTCCTAGTCCGTGAAGCGGCGCAACGATGAGTTGGTATTTATTTTTATCAACTTTTGCCCAACGCATTCGGTGGGTTGTGATTTCGTGGTGAAGGCGTACGGGTTCCCAAAGTTGAGTAGGGTCTTTGGGGCGAATCAAATAAAAAACTGCTCCCGATTGTGTGATGTCTTTGGTTTCGGCGGGGTTCCACATTGCCCCTACGGCTACCTCTACGCGACCGTCGCCGTCGATGTCGCGGGCGGCGATACAGACGTTGTCTTTAGTAGTAAGATTTGCTGCCATGACAAAGCGTTTCCAATCGCCATTTCTATACCAAACAATCTCTTTTTGGTCGGCGAGTAAAATATCTTTTCGTTGGTCGCCATCTACGTCGCCAATGGCTAGTCCATACCCAATACTAATTTGATTATCAATGACTTGAATTTTAAAGTTGGGGGTAGGGGATTGGGCAAAAAGTGAGGCCGTGGATAGTTGGATAAGGATAAAAAGTAGCTTTTTCATTGGCATAGAAATTAGAAAGTGTGACGATGAGAAACGCGCGGGCGTCTAATGATTTAAAAAGCAATTAAAAAGCACAATCTTTTCTTAAATTGTGAAAAATTGCAATACATTTGACCAAACCAATAAAACCACTATTTAAACTCAATCTTACACAAAATGAAAAAGTTACTCGCCCTGTTAATTACCCTTTTGTGCTTTGGCGTAACGCTAGATAGCGTGGCACAAACCGAAACAAAACCGAAAAAGGAAAAGAAAGAAAAAGCGAAAGATAAAGCTGAGGATAAGAAAGACAAAAAGGAGGACAAAAAGGATAAGAAAGAAGATAAAAAAGACAAGAAGGAAGACAAGAAAGATAAAAAAGAGGACAAGAAAGATGCCAAAACTGACAAGGGCAAAAAAGACAAGTTAGAAGACAAGGCTGATAAGAAAGAAGATAAGAAGGATAAGAAAGAAGACAAAAAAGACAAGAAGGAGGACAAGGCTGATAAGAAAGAAGACAAAGCCGACAAGGCCGATAAAAAGAGCCAAGCTAAAGTAAAGCCCGCGGCTAAAACCGATGATGGCAAAGAAGCTGACGGAAACACGCGCAAAAAAGTAGCAGGTGCTGATAAAACAGTAGGAAAAGACGACAAAGGCCGCACGATTTACCAAGGTCCTCGCGGTGGTCAATACTACATCAATTCAAACGGTAATAAAACGTATTTGAAGGCCGACGATAAATTGTAATCGTTGGAACGAAGAAGACTAAAAAAGGCGACCTGTTCACGGGTCGCCTTTTTTATGAGCTAAAATTAGTTGGGAGCTTACTTCGACGCTGCTGCGTAAAGCTCAGCTACTTTGTCCCAGTTAACAACGTTCCAAAACGCATCGAGGTAGTCAGGGCGTTTGTTTTGATATTTCAAGTAGTAAGCGTGTTCCCACACGTCAATCCCTAGAATAGGTGCGCCTTGTACGTCGGCTACGGGCATGAGTGGATTGTCTTGGTTTGGCGTAGAAGTGATGACAAGTTTTTTGTCTTTTACAATCAACCAAGCCCAACCAGAGCCAAAACGACCCGCGCCAGCAGCTTTGAATTTGTTTTTAAATTCGTCGAATGAACCAAATTCTTTGGTAATCGCTGCGGCTAATTCTCCCGAAGGCATGCCTCCTTTGCCAGGTGCCATGATGTTCCAGAAGAACGTATGGTTCCAGTGACCGCCGCCATTGTTACGAATGGCAGGAGTTGTTTCTTTCGTAATTCCTTTTACCAAAGCATCAATGCTCAATTTTTCTTCGGGCTTTCCTGCCACTGCCGTATTGAGGTTGGTGATGTATGCTTTGTGGTGACGGCCATAGTGAATTTCCATCGTTGCTTTGTCGATGCTAGGCTCAAGCGCTTCTGGAGCATACGGAAGTGGAGCTTGCGTGAATTGGGCGATTGCCTGCAACGACCCTGCTGTAAGAACCACTACAAGTGCGTTTCTAAGAAAATTAGTTGTCATTGTGGTATAAAAGAATGGTTGAAACGTGAATGAGGTGCAATATTACGCAGAATAGAACGCAAGAAAAGCGAACAAAGTTGTTTTTAATCAAAAATAAAAGACCTTCTGCCCGAAGTCAGAAGGTCTCTTATAAGTATAAATGTCTGGAAGGGTTTAGGAATAACTCCTACAAAGGTACAGGATTATTTTAATAAATGAACTATTTCAAGAAAAAATTTGAAAATAGTATCTTTTTGCCTCACTTTACCCCTAGATTTGTTCAAAATAGCGTTTACGTTCCCAATCAGTCACCGATGAATTAAAAGCAGCTTGCTCGGTGCGATAAAAATGGGTGTAATGTTCTACAACGCTCTCCCCAAATGTTTCTTTTGCAAAAGGGCTATGGCTAAAAATGTCGATTGCTTCGGCCAATGTGTAAGGAACGCGTGGCAAATGTGCTGCCGCATAAATGTCGCCATCAAAAAGAGCTGGTGGTTCAATCTTGTTTTTGACTCCTTCCATTCCTGACGCCAAAAGAGCCGCAAATGCTAAGTAAGGGTTACAGTCAGCCCCTGGAATGCGACATTCGATGCGCAAGCTTTTTCCTTGGCCTACTACCCGATAGCCCGCCGTGCGGTTGTCATAACTCCAGGCTAAGCGCGTGGGTGCCCAAGAACCGTCCACGTAGCGTTTGTAGGAGTTGATGGTAGGAGCATAAAATACCATTACATCAGGCGTGTATTTGATACAGCCTCCCAAAAACCAGCGAAATACATCGGATCCTTTTACGGGGCCAAGTTGGGTATCGCCGTCAAACGCATTTTGGTCTTCTTGCCATAAACTAATATGAATGTGACAGCTTGAGCCTGCGCGGTCGGCGGCAAATTTAGCCATGAAAGTCACGCTCCAGCCCATGGCTTCGGCAATTTCTTTGAGGCATTGTTTATAGACAACGTGGCGGTCGCCCATGTCCAAAATATCCGAATAACGGACGTTGAGTTCGTGCTGACCCAATCCCCATTCTCCTTTAGAGGTTTCAACGGGTACACCCGACTGTTTCAAATAACGTCGTGCGGCGGCATTGAAAGCTTCGGTGCGCGTGCCTTGTAAAATATGATAATCTTCGATGTACCAGCCTACGGGTTTGAGGTTGTGGTAAGCTTGGTTATGGGCGTCGCGGAAGGTGTTCTCGAACAAATAGTATTCTAATTCGGACGCAGCAAAAACGGTATAATCACTGGCTTTTTCGAGTTGGGCTCTAAGGATAGAACGAGGTGCAATATCGACGTATTCGTGCGTTTTCTCATTTTTGACGTCACAAATAACCATTGCCGTGCGGTCGAGCCAAGCAGCAATCCGAAGCGTTGATAAATCGGGTACTAAATGGAAATCGCCGTAACCCAATTCCCAGTTGGCAAAAGAATACCCTGGAACGGGCTCCATGGCCATATCGGTCGTGAGGAGATAGTTGCACCCGTGGGTTCCGCTTTCAAAAACGTCGTTGACGAAATATTCGGCATCAAACCGCTTCCCGACGAGGCGTCCGTAGTGGTCGGTAAAGGCAACAATGATGGTTTCAATGGTTTGTTGTTGGACAGCATCTCGTAGCTGTTCGATGGATAAAAGGCCCTGAGGTTTAGACATGGTGTTATTTTTTGCCCCAAGTTAGGCAAAAACCTCAAAAGGTTATTTCCCTTTTTTCTTCATTTTCATTTGAAGAGGCAAACAATTTTGTTTGTCGCAACTACAATCATTGTGCGTAGTTTGGATGGTGACGTCGTAGAAAAGCCCGCAACGATTAAAAATTCTAACGGTATAGTATTGGTTAACATTGGATAGCCCGCCTATAATTCCGTCAGTAGGAAGCGGTTGCGCTGTTTCGTATGTCGCTCCTCCTCGGTAGGATGTTCCTAGCGAATAATCGAACCGCTCGCCGTCTTTTAGGTTTTCAATTATAATCTGCCCATCGCTCAGAACCGTATCGCCAATGCAAGTAGCGGGGCGTGTAGTCAAGGTAAAAGTAGGCTGCCCGATTTTCACCCCCACGGCTTTGGTACGAGCGCTACTCACGCAACCTGCTACCACGAGCGAGCGCCCTTCGGCATAAAATTCGCCAAAGAAGTTAGGCTGGTAGGTAAGCGAATTGGCTTTAAGTAAGTTGCCATCTTTGTCGTACCAATCGACGGTTATGTCTGTCCCGACGGCGCCCACTAAAATGGGGAAAGGTTCGCCTTCGCAAATCGTAAAGCTGGATGGCACTACCGAAACGGTTGCAGGATTACAGTTACAATCTACGCTTGTGATAGTGACGGTCGTATCGGTGAAGCAATTAGGTTCTCCAAAAATACGGATGGTGTAGCTCTGGGACGAAACTGGATTAGGAATATCACGAACCAAAATACTATCCCTTGGAATATCAAGAGCGGTGTCAAAGGTTCTACTACCTGTGTAAGAGGTTCCTACGGAGAAATCATATTTGGTCGCATTTTTGAGACGAGCCAAAGAAATCTTACCATTGTTCTGAGCCGCCGAATTGTTACAAGTCGAGCGGCTGGTTGCCACCTGAAACGATGGCAGTTCGTTGATAAAGGCATACGACGGTGCGCGGGAAGTTGACTTACAGTTGGTGAGCGTATCGCGGGCTTCGGCGTAGTAAATGCCAGCTTGGGTAGGTTTGAACAGAATCGAACCTCTCAATAGGAGATTTCCACCCGTTGGGGCATCATACCAATCGACAGTCACGCCCGAATCGACAAACCCTGTGACGGTTCTGAGGGTATCACCTTCGCAGACGGCTTGGCTTTCAGGGACAACGAAAACGGGTTTAGGACATTCACAAATGCGTGGTTCAAAAGCGACAGTGGAGTCGGTATAGCAACCCGTACTATCAAAGAGTCTTACGGTATAAAACTCAGTAGAAGCTGGATTTGGCAAATTGCTGAGGAACACACCGTTGGCAGGGATGTCGGTGGCGTTGTCGTAGGTTTTGTTACCTGTATATGTTTTGGCTTTAGAAAAATCGTAACGTTTCGCACGTTTTACATCGACGATGGTGATTTTGGCGTCGGGTCTTACGGTAGTTCCGTCGCAGCTACCTCGGGTGACGACGAGGTCGAACGATGGCAATTCATTGATAAAGGCATACGACGGTGCGCGCGAGGTTGACTTACAGTTGGTGAGCGTATCGCGGGCTTCGGCGTAGTAAATACCAGCTTGGGTAGGTTTGAACAGAATCGAACCTCTCAATAGGAGATTTCCACCCGTTGGGGCATCATACCAATCGACAGTCACGCCCGAATCGACAAACCCTGTGACGGTTCTGAGGGTATCACCTTCGCAGACGGCTTGGCTTTCAGGGACAACGAAAACGGGTTTAGGACATTCACAAATGCGTGGTTCAAAAGCGACAGTGGAGTCGGTATAGCAACCCGTACTATCAAAGAGTCTTACGGTATAAAACTCGGTGGTGGCAGGGTTGGCTAAATTGCTGAGGAACACACCGTCGGCAGGGATGTCGGTAGCGTTGTCGTAGGTTTTGTTACCTGTGTATGTTTTAGCTTTAGAAAAATCGTAACGTTTCGCACGTTTTACATCGACGATGGTGATTTTGGCGTCGGGTCTTACGGTAGTTCCGTCACAGCTACCTCTGGTGACGACGAGGTCGAACGACGGCAATTCATTGATAAAGGCATACGATGGTGCGCGCGAGGTTGACTTACAGTTGGTGAGCGTATCGCGAGCTTCGGCGTAGTAAATACCAGCTTGGGTAGGTTTGAACAGAATCGAACCTCTCAATAGGAGATTTCCACCCGTTGGCGCATCGTACCAATCGACAGTCACGCCCGAATCGACAAACCCTGTGACGGTTCTGAGGGTGTCACCTTCGCAGACGGCTTGGCTTTCAGGGACCACGAACACGGGTTTAGGACATTCACAAATGCGTGGTTCAAAAGCGACGGTCGAGTCGGTGTAGCAACCCGTGCTATCAAAGAGTCTTACGGTATAAAACTCGGTGGTGGCAGGGTTGGCTAAATTGCTGAGGAACACGCCGTCGGCAGGGATGTCGGTAGCGTTGTCGTAGGTTTTGTTACCTGTGTATGTTTTGGCTTTAGAAAAATCGTAACGTTTCGCGCGTTTCACATCGACGATGGTGATTTTGGCGTCGGGTCTTACGGTAGTTCCGTCGCAGCTACCTCGGGTAACGACGAGGTCGAACGACGGTGGATTACAACCACAATCGGTGCGAGAAATGGTTACAGTTTTGTCTGTAAAGCAATTCGGTTCACCAAAAATACGAATTGTAAAGGTTTGGGAAGTGGCAGGATTGGCAATATTCTGAACAAGAACACTGTCGGTGGGGATGTCGAAGGCATCATCGTACGTACGTTTTCCAACGTAAACAGATCCTACTGAAAAATCGAAACGACTGCCATTTTTGAGATTTTTGAGTACAATTTTGGCATCATTTTGGGCAACAAAGTCTTTACAAGACGCTTTCTGAGCATCAAGGTCAAAAGATGGTAATTCATTCACAAAAGCATACGACGGGGAGCGCACCAAACCTTTGCAGTTGGTGAGTGTATCGCGGGCTTCCGCATAATAAATACCCGACTGCGTAGGCTTGAAGAAAATCGAACCACGCAAGAGAAGGTTTCCGCCCGTTGGCGCATCGTACCAATCGACGGTCACGCCCGAATCTACAAAGCCTTGTACCGTCCGTAGCGTGTCACCTTCACAAACAGCTTGACTTTCGGGAACGACAAATGGTGGTTTGGGGCACTCACAAATGCGCGGCTCAAAAGCCACAGTAAAGTCGGTGTAGCAGCCTGTGCTATCGAAAACGCGGAAGCTGTAAAATTCGGTAGTGGGCGGATTAGCTAGGTTTTTTAACGCAATTCCGTCGGCAGGAATGTCCGTGGCGTTATCGTAAGTTTTATTTCCAGCATAAACTGTCCCTTTGGTATAATCGTAGCGTTTGCCATTTTTTACGTCAACGATGGTGATTTTGGCATCAGGGCGTACATCGGTACCATCGCAGGTACCTCTGGTAACGACAATGTCAAACGACGGCATTGGATTGATAAAAGCATACGAAGCAACTCGCCCCAAACTTTTGCAACCCGACAAAGTATCACGTGCTTCGGCGTAATAGATTCCTGCTTTGGTAGGTTTAAAGAAAATAGACCCTTTTTTTAGCAAATTACCTTGCTCGTCGTACCAATCAACCGTAATTCCTGGCTCTACAAAACCACGAATGGTGCGTAATGTGTCATTTTCACAAACGCTTTGGCTTTCAGGAACAACAAACGGAGGCGTAGGGCAGATACAATCACGGCGAGCTAACGTAGCTACTCGGTCAGTGTAACATCCCGTCGCGTCAAAAACCCGAACTGTGTAAGTGCGCGGCGTCATTGGGTTAGACAATGTATCTGCCAAAACCCCATCCGTAGGTATTGTCCGAGCAGTAGCAAAAGTTTGAGTTCCAGTGTAGGTACTTCCGACCGAAAAATCATAACGGAGTCCGTTGGTAATCTCCTTGATGACCAATTGTCCGTCTTTTCGAGCATCTAAGCCGTCGCATGAAGTTGAAATTGTCTGGGCCGTAAAAGAAGGTGTTGGGTGAATAATCACTTCGGCCGAGGCCCTTGAGTTGCTTAAACAGCCAGATAGTTCGGCGCGAGCTTCGGCATAGACTTTCCCCGCCATAGAAGGCTTAAAGGTAAGCGTTCCAGAAGCAATTAAATTTCCTCCAGTAGGTGCATCGTACCAGTCGGCTGTGACGCCCGCACTCACAAGTGCGTGAATGGTTTGAAGCGTATCTCCACCACAAATCGTTTGGCTAATAGGTGTCACGGCAATGGCGACGGTGGGACAAGGGCAAACGGGTGACGAAACGGTAAACGTGGTATCGCAGCCATTTTTACTAAAAACGAGCGAAGTGTTAGTGCCTACGGAAAGCTCGCTGACGGTAAAACGCCCGTCGCTTACTTGTAATAACGTTCCTGAAGGAGTGGCAACAGTTCCGTTTGTTTTTCCGTAAATGGTATAAACTTTCAATGATGGTGCACAAACAACCGAATCGACCGTAAAAGCAGGTTTAGGTTTAATCGTTACGGCTACGGTATCACTGGCTACGCAGCCATCCAACGTAACCGTTACTGTATATTTTCCACTTTGTTGGGGCTGCATTCCGTTGATGGTCACTTGCGGTGACGTTCCAATCGCTGCACCATTAGGGTCTTGCCAAGAATAAGAGGCATTGTTGACGGCGGTTGTGGTCAACTGCAATTGTTGACCTTCACAGACGGGGCTATTTGAGAGAGCATTGACCGATGGGCGGGCTTTAACGGTGACTCGAATCGAGTCTGTAACGCTACAACTGCCGAGGGTTGTTGTCATCAAATACACCCCGCTCATGTCGAGACTAGCATTGGCACGAACCACTGCCGAGTCAATCGCTAAAAATTGTTTTGATCCCGACCAAGCAAAGGTTGTTCCTTGCGGTGCGCCTTGAACAAACAGTCGAAGGCTATCGCCTTCGCAAATGGGAGAGTTGAAACTGAGGGTGAAAACGGGACGTTTTTTTACCAAAACATCTACTGTATCGTAGTTGACACAGCCGTTGAGACTCACTTTGAGTAGGTACTTTCCAGCGTCAGCGAGTTGGGCAAGGGGTTGGGAAAAAGTGGCTTGGGTACTGATGACATTTCCGCCCAATTTCCGCCATTCGTAAGTAGCGCCGATTCCTGCATTTTGAGCCGTAAGACGAAGGGTATCGTTTTCGCAAATAGGGCTGTTGCTGATGGCATTGGCCACTGGTAGCGGGAAAACAGTGTAGGTCAAGGTGTCGGTTTTAACGCAACCGTTAACTTTCACCGTGACTTGGTACAAACCACTCAAATTAGGGCGGGCAGGAGTGATGATGGGGTTTTGTTGAAAACTTACATACTCGTTGGGGCCAGACCACTCAAAGGTTGCGCCGATTGGTGGGGCGTTGGTAAACAACTTGATGGTATCGCCGTGGCAAATGGGGCTATTGCTGCTGATGGCAAAGGTTGGCAATGGTTTGACAAGCACATCAATGGTGTCTTTGTTTTCACAACCATTCTGACTCACCGTAAGTACGTATTTGCCCGAATCGTTTGTTTGGGCATTGGGGATGTTGAATAAACGTTGGTTGCCAACAACGGTGCCAGTGGCTAATTTTTGCCATGCGTAGGTAGCACCCGAACCTGCATTTGCGGCGGATAAAAATAGCGTATCTCCTGCACAAATGGGAGCGTTAGAAAGAGCTTGGGTTAATGGCAAAGGCGTGACCGTAACCTGGGCAGTATCTTGCTGAACGCAGCCGTCCAAAGTTACTTTTACTCGATACGTTCCCGTTTGGCTTAGAGATGCGTGTGTTACGGAGTACAAAGAATCAATTGAAACCACTTGGTTGGTAGGGCTAAGCCATTCGTATGTGGCGCCAAGAACCGCAGGGGTTTTCAATAGAAATGGGCTACTTTCACAGACAACGATGCCTGTGGTATTGACTATTGGCAAAGGCTTAACAAGGACGGTGGTGCTATCCTGAACCGTACAACCATTGGCCGTAACTGTCACGATGTAGTTGCCTGACATGCTAGGTTGGGCATTGGTACGCAATGGGCTGCGGGTAGAAGCACTGAAACCGTTTGCCCCACTCCAGAGGTAAGTAGCATTAGCGTTTGCAGCCGTTGTTAGTTGTAAATCAGTGCCCTCACAAACGGCGCTGTTGGAACTAGCCGCTACTACAGGCAAGGCTTTGATGGTTAGTTTGATGGCCGTGCGGGTGTTGCTAACACAAGTACGAACGGTAATGTCAGTACGGCGGGTTTCGGCATAAAAAGTATGCGTACCCACGGCTACTTGGGTAGGTGTGTACTGAAGTGTGCCCGTGGCTACTTTGTTTCCGCCCGTTGGTGCATCGTACCAATCGACGGTTTCGTTGGCATTGACGGTGGCTTCGAGCGAAGGGTTCGTTTGTTCAAAACATACTTCTTTGTCTCCAACATTGACAGGAGCAGCCAAGTCGGGGCAAAGGCAATCAGGTTTTTTGAGAATTACCTGTGTTTTGCAACCATCTACATTGGTTACAGTAATGGTAATGTTTGGCGTTCCGAACGGACTAGCGCCAATGATTTCGTAACGACCGTTGGTAAAATTAACGGTGGTGCCTTCGGATGAGGAGACAGTTACGCCCGAAAGTTCAGTGGTTAACCATACCACGAAGTTAGATAAATCTGTACTGCAAACTGTGGAGTCAATCACCAGTTTTGGCAGTGCTACAATCGTGAGTGATACGGGCGTACGGGTACTGCTCACGCAATCATGAATGAGGTTGCGGGTTTGGGCGTAATAAATACCTGCACTTGTTGGGGTAAAGGTTTCACTTCCCTGAACGATGGGCGTTCCACCCGTAGATGTTTCGTACCAATCGACGGTTTCATTGGCACCAACGTTGGCCGAAAGTGTCGGTATGGTTTCGTTTTGGCAAATTTTCTTATTTCCTCCGCTGCTTGGAGCATTGACGACGGGGCAAGAACAATCGGGCGCTGTGATATTTTGAGACACCGAACAACCTTTGTCAGAAGTCACACTTACCAAAAGTGGGTTGACCGACGGAAGTACGTTTGAAATGGTATAGGCGTTTGTACCCGTAGGTGTAATGATTCCTGCCGACGAAGCTAAAATTCCACCTTCAACTGTGACATCGACTCGGTATGACTTCAAATTAGGAGCACAAGAGGTGCCGACAATCGTGAGTTTTGGTTTAGGGTAAATAACAACCACCGCAGTGTCCTCGTTGGTACACGCACCTAACGTTACTTTGAGGCGATACACCCCTGCATCGGCGACTCCAACGTTGGTTAAAGCAAACGAAGAACTGCTACTTACCACCGTGCCTGCGGCATCTGTCCATTCGTACTGAGCTAGGCTTCCTGCATTGGCAGCAGTAAGCGTGATTGTTCCACCTTCACAAACAGGCAACGACGCCGACGCCACCGCAATCGGAGTTGGGTTGACGGTCACGCTGATACGGGAAGTATCACGGCAACCATTCAAACTAGCAATGACTTCATAGATGCCCGTTGCACTTGTGGTGACGTTTTCGATTTTGGGATGTTGGTCGGGAGAAGTAAAGCTATTTGGCCCCGCCCACTCATACTTGGTGGCGGCTGGACTTGTCACCGACGTAAACTGTAGCGTTTGTCCCGAACAAAGCGGTGTATTGGCTTGTACAGTTACGTTGGGCAATGGCTTTACGATTACTTCTACCGTATCGTCACTTACACAATTATTTTTTGTGACGGTTAAAAAATACTTCCCAGCATCGGTAAGGGCTGCTTTGGCAATGCTAAATGAGGCAGAAGTACTCAGAACCGTTCCTGCTGAATTTTTCCACTGGTATTGAGCGCCCGTTCCTGCATTTTGGGCGGTAAAGTTAAGCGGGCTGTCTTCGCAAACAGGGCTGTTAGTGATGGCATTGGCAACGGGGTTTTCGTAAATTGTCACGTCCACCGTGGTGGTGCTACTACAACCGTTACGGGTGACGGTCAAAAGGTACGTGCCGCTGTGTTGAGGTTGAGCAAGGGTAATGATTGGGTTTTGCTCGTTGGGACGACTAAAGCCATTCGGCCCCGACCAAGCATAAGTAGTTCCTGCTCCCGCATCTGCCGCAGAAAGCATAAGGGTTTGACCAGCGCATTTTGGACTATTAGAAGTGGCTTGGGCAATGGGGCGGTCTTTGATGACTGCTTCAGTAGTAGTGGTCTGGACACAACCATTTACATCAGTGACTTTGACCGTATAAATACCCGATTGCGCAAGCGTTGCGGGGTCGAAAGAAAAACTCGCCGCCGTTGAAACAACGCTATTGGCCGCATTTGTCCATTGATACGCCGTACCGCCCGAAGCATTAAACGTAATTTTTTCACCAATACACACAGGCCCGCTGTTGGCGGCTGTTGGTTGGGGTTTGGGATAAACCGTAATAAGTTGGTTTTTGACCGTTTGACAACCTTTATCGCTCGTGACTGTTACGGAATAACTGGTCGAGGTAGCAGGAGAAACGGTGATAGATGAAGTAGAAGCGCCCGTATTCCAGAGGTACGTTCCACCTCCTGAGGCGGTTAGGGTTGTCGAAGCTCCTTCGCAAAGAATAGCGTCATTGTTGGCAATGCCTGAATTGTCAGTGGTAGTGATGGCAACAACAGGGTTAGGGTTGACTGCCAATACCGTGGTATTGTTGGAGGTAATGGGAAGGTAACAAGCTCCACTTACGGCACGTTGAACGCTGTCGATGCGTAGCGTAGATCCGCTCTGTCCCAATGTCAAAGCTGCTGTTTGAAATGAAGCATTGCCTTGGGCATCGGTGGTGACGGAAGCGGTTAGGTTATTGGTGGTACCAATCGAATATTTTAAATTAAAGGTAGTATTAGGACGTAATCCAGAGAAGGCAACGGTGCTTTTTTGCCCTTCACAAACTTCGTTGGCCGACATACAGCCAAAGACCAACGGCGTTTGATCATTGCCTACCAAAATCTCTACTTTGTTGCTTTCTGCTGAAGTTGGTTGGGTGCCTGTGAGCACAACAGTTCCTGAAAGTTTGAAACCCATCCCAAAGTCCACGTTTCTGATGGTCCAACTGCTAAGACCTGCGCCACTAAAGTTGCCAACGGCATTCCCGTTTAGCACTACGTTGGTAAAAGCTACACTTCCCGTAGGTTCATTTTGACTACCTACCACCAGCTGCATGACGTTCATGGCACAGCTATTTTGTCCCGAACGATACGTATTTATCGCCGCTGCTACGTTGGGATACGTAAGCGTAAATGTACCTGCACTGTTGACAATGCTTGCTTTGAGTACATCGGTGGCGGGGTCATACTCAAAGGTAACGTCGTTGTTGCCCGAACGCCAGCTGGCATCCGTTTGGGCTCGGCGGGGAGGCGAAACGCCCAAGTCTGGGATTCCTACGTATAACTCTTTTTCGGAGGGCAAACCAAATGAACGGTAACGTACGCCTACCAAAGAAGTAAAGTTGGCAGGCGCTCCTGCCGACACGGTGGCCGTTGGTAGCGCCGCATTGATGCCTAAACTATAGGTAACAACGGGCGATTGGCAACCGTTGGCGTCGGTGACTCGGTAAGAAATCGTGGCTACACCAGTGCCAGTTGGGCTAATGTTGGCCGTACCGTTGTTATTATTGGTTAGGGTTAATAAACTAGCCCCCGACGTAACCTGCCACGTGTGTGTATAAGGAGTGGTGCCCCCGTTTGGATTACCATTGAGGGTAATTGAGTTGTTGATACACAGGTTACTCGGCCCAGTAATACTAGCTATCGGCGACGGATTTACCGTTAAGGAAACAGATGCCGTATCAGAACAACCTTCGGTGGTGGTAGCAATAACGGTGTAAGTTCCTGTATTTGAGGTGGTGGCGCTGGAAATAGTTGGATTTTGGTTCGTACTGGTAAAACCATTTGCCCCCGTCCATGCGTAGGTAGCGTTGGCGATGGTTGGTGTGGTTGTGAAACTAACGGATTGGCCTGCACAAACGGGATTGGGTGCTACCGAAGCCGAAATCTCAGGTTTGGTTTTGATGGAAATAGCCACATTGCCATTCATCGTGGCAGTACAAACGGGAGAGGTTGTTGAACTCGTCTCCACGGTATAGGTTCCTGTAAGTGTTTGTAGGCCAAAATTGAGAGCAGCACCCGTACCCGCAACCGCTGAACCTACATTTTGCCCGTTACGTTTTAGTTGGTATAAAAAGCCTGTTTCTGAACCATTCAGACCTACAGATAAGCCTGAGCTTCCCGCACAGTAAGCTCCTCCACCAGTGACATTATAAAGTTGAGGTTGAGGGAAAACCGTAACCGTCGTGTTTTTTTGTTCAATACAGCCTTCGTGGCTATCGGTTACTTTGATGGTGTACGTCGTTGTAGTTGCAGGGTTTACCGTGCGCGTGGTTGCGGTACTGCCGTTTTCCCACTCGTAGGTAAGTGTACTTGCGCCACCCGTGGCACTGGCCGTAAGTGTGACAGGTTGGCCTGCACAAATAGGCGTTGGAGTGGCTGATAGATTGACCGTAATAGGAGGAGCAATGCGTAAATCGGCGGCGCGTTTGAGGGTACATCCTCGGCTGTCGGTGATGACTACCTCTACCAATAAATAATCGTTGGTGGTAAAAGAACGAGGATTACCCGTTTGGCCGTCTTGCCACGTATATGTATAACCTGTGCCGCTACCTCCTGATGCTACAACATTGTATAACATGTTTTCTCCAACGCAGACGGTATCATCGAGCGCTTGTAGTTCGCCAGAAATGGGTGGCAATTCGTTGACCGTAATACTGCCATTCATCATCACCGAACAAGCTGGGTTGGTGGTTGTGCTTGCTCTTACTTGGTACGTTCCTCCAAAATAATTGCCCATTGACAAGGCTGAACCCGTTCCCATTTTCCCTTGGCCTATGTTGACGGTATTGCGAACAAGCTCGTACAACACACCCGTTTGTGAGCCGCTTAGGGTCAATGGGATTCCGTTCACTCCCGCACAAATGGTCAAATCACTGGGAGCGGTTAAGGTAAAAAGTTGAGGTTTAGGAATGACTGTTATTGTGACGGTATCGCGGTCTGTGCAGCCGTTGGCATCGTTCAAGCTGACAATGTAGCTTGTGGTAGTCGTAGGGCTAACCGTTTTCGAGGCTCCAGTTCCCAAACCATTGTCCCAACTATACGTATAAGGTGTTGTTCCGCCTAAAGTGGTGGCATTCAAGGTGACAGCTGTTCCTTCGCAAATAGTTTGGTCAGCACCAGCATTTACATCAGGTGTGGGATTCACTTTGACCAAAGTAGTGGTGGTATTTTGGCAATTATTGGCATTATATACCCGAAGTGTGTAAGTGCCTGCCTGTGCCAATTGAACGTTTGACAGGGTAAACTGCTGGGTATTAGCCACAATAGCTCCACTGGCGTTTTTCCACTCGTAGTTTACGCCTGCTCCTGCGTTTGCCGCCGACAAAATAACGCTACCGCCTACACAAGCAGGGGAGGTATTGGAAGCTGATGCGGTAAGCTGTGCTGCTTGCCCTACCACAACGTCGGGGGTAGTGGTCGTACAGCCGTTGGTATCAGTGACCCGTACGCGGTAAGTACCTGCGGTGAGGCCAGAGAACTGATTACTGGTTTGGGTCGCGCCAAAAGACGTACAGTTGCTGCCGCTACAGAGTGCATAAATCAAACCGGCCGTTCCGTCACTGGCGGTTACGCTAATTTTTCCATCATTTCCCCCAAAACAGGTTGTAATGGTAGGTGTAGCCGTGGCCGAAATGGCAGTAGGTTGGGTAATGGTATAACTTGCTGAAACCTTACAGTTGTCGTTATCAGTTACTGTCACGGTATAGGTTCCTGCGGTAAGATTAGTAACGTCTTCCGTGGTCGCAATGATTGTTCCTCCACTGTTTTTCCATTCATAACTTTTAATGGAGGTAACACTCGTGGCGGTTATATCCACTTTCCCATTAGCGCCTGCGTTGCACGAGACGTGGGTGAGGTTGGCAGTAATGCTTATCTGGATGGGCTGGGTAATGGTAGCGGTGGCGGTGGTCGTACAGCCTTTACCATCGGTGACGGTGACGGTGTAATTTCCAGCGGGGCGCCCTACAATGCTACTGCCTCCCGTGCTGCCATCTGACCAAGTATAAGAATAAGGCGATGTTCCACCGTTGACATCGACGGTGATGGCACCGTCGGTTCCGTCAAAACAACTCACGTTTTTGACCGTCACGGATGCGGTCATGGGATTGGGTTGATTGACGTTGATATTTTTGGTGGTCGTACATCCGTTCCCGTCTTTTACCGTGACGTTATAGGTGCCAGCTGCAACGGCATTGAAAACGTTTTGGCTTTGAAAAGCACCATTGTTGAGTTGGTACTGTAATGGAGATGCTCCCGTGGCAGTGACGGTGATGGTTCCGTTGGCTTGACCAAAACAAATGGCATCCGTTTTGGTGAGACTGGTAATGTTCGGAAGGGCATTTACCGTTATTTTGATGTCGTCGGTGGCTGTACAGCCTTTGGTATCGGTGACTGTGACAGTATAGATAGCCGTTGAACTCGGCGAAACGGTTTGGCTGGCGCTATTACTAGCACCATTGCTCCAACTGTAACTGTAATTGGGCGTTCCTCCGCTGGCTGCGGCTGTGATTGTAGCCGAGCCGCCCGCGCAAACGGCTTGGTCAACCCCCAAATTGACAGAAGGTTTGGGGTTGATAACAACCGAAAATGTTTGTGCTTGACTTGTACAGCCATTTGCTGATCCCGTAACGGTAAACGTACCCGTAATGGGGGAATTAGAGGCATTGGTAGCTGTAAATACGGGAATTTGACCCGTACCACTGCCAGAGCTTAGCCCGATGGCGGTGTTGTTGAGTTGCCAGCTGAAGGTAGAGGCTGGGGTCGAAGTAAAATCTGTTAAATCAACAGAAGTGCCAGCACAGTATTGAAGTGGTGTTCCCGAAGCCGTAGGTAATGTTACTTTAGGGATAGCATACACCGTAAGCGCAACTGGGTTGGAGGCGATGCGGCAATACCCAATGCTAATGTTACCTTGTTCTGAGGCAAGTAGTCGATATTTTGTTCCAGCAGGAGCTGAAGAAACGGAGGTATTGAGCGAAGTAGCCCCCGTAATATTCGTCCAAGTGCTTCCATTGTCGCTGCTTTGTTGCCACTGAAATTGTGGGTTGTTGTAGCCTGGTGAAATAGAGCCACTTAGGCTTACATTACCGCCTTCGCAGATACTAGGCACATTGGCCGATACAGAAATAGTGGGGCCGCAAGGACGAAACGTAATGTCATCAAGAAGTAGGTCGTTTCCACATCCACCTGGGGCATTATTAATGATTTTTAAAACAACCTGTGTTTGACTGGCAGGGGTCGTAAAAACAAACCCGTATTGTTTCCAGCTGAGTGAAGACGATTCTGGGATATTTCCGGTGCTGTAAGAGCCTAGAAGTGTACCTGAAAGTGATTCGATGCGGAAGGTAAGGTTGGGGTCTATTCCGCCACCACTACAGGCGGTTGGTCTAAGTAAGTTGGCAATCCAGCCCGCAAATTCGTAAGTAGTGTTTCCGCAAAGTCCGCTGATGGTTTGGCGATAAAACTCACCGATAGTGTAAGAAGCATTGTAAATAGCCATTCGACCGTTTACGTCACCAGGGGTGTGGTCTTCGGCCGCATCAAACCAAGAATTGCTGAAACAAGAAAAAGTACTATTTGTGACGGTGTAGTTGCCGTCATTAGGGCATGAATTTGTTTGCTGGGTATAAGTAGTACTAGCTCCTGTGGCAGAAGTTGGCAAGGTGGTGTAGCCCGTTCCTGTGCCAAAGGTGATGTTTACCACTGGGTCACCAAGACTTCCTGTGCAAGTTTGGGCACAACTGTAGCGTATCGAGCCCAATAACAAGGCCGAAAGAACAGAAAATACCGTTACTAACGTTTTGATTCTATGAAACATTCACACGAGTTGACTAAGCCTATCTCTGACTTAGCCAAAATCGTGCCATTTAGTAGAGTACTCCGTTACGATTCCCAAATTATACTTTCTTTGGTTTCGTACCAAGGTTCCATCATTGGGGCATAATTTTTTTCAATAACGTTTCTTTTTGTCTTCATTGTGGGGGTAAGCATGTTATTATCGACCGTCCAGGTGCCCTTTATGATGACTATTTTTTGCACTCTTTCGTATGTTTTTAGGCGAGGGTTAAGGTCAGAAAGGGTTGAATTTAGGCTTTGATTAATGGTATCTTTGTCAAATTTTTGGGCCATTTCTGATAAAACAACGAGGGCGATGGGCTGCGGTAAATTTTGCCCTACAACACAAATCTGCTCAATCATTTTGTTGTCCGCAAAGCCAAATTCTATCTGTGATGGTGCCACATATTCTCCCTTCGACGTTTTGTACATTTCTTTGACTCGACCCGTAATTTTGAGGTACCCATCTTCATCGACTTCGCCTACATCGCCTGTGTGAATCCATCCATCTGAGTCGATGGTGTCGGCAGTGAGGGATGGTTCACGGTAATAACCCAGCATATTCCAAGGCGAACGAGTTAGAATTTCGCCTGTACCTTCCGCAATGACGACCTCCATGCCTGGGTAAATTTTACCCACACTGCCATCTTTGGGGTTGTCGTGAGGCATCATGCACACCGCCCCTAGGTTTTCGGTCATTCCGTAGGCCTCCTGAATGGTAACTCCCAAACGCCTAAACCAACGAATCAAGGAAATCGGCATTGGTGCCGCGCCTGTAAGTACCAATTGGGCTTCATTGAGCCCAAGCCCTTGCCTGATTTTTTTCTTGACAATACCACTCAATATTGGGATTTTGAGCAGCATATCTAGTTTCTTTTGCGGCATTTTGGCCAAAATACCCAACTGAAATTTGGTCCAAATACGAGGTACAGCCAAAAAATGGGTCGGGCTCGCCGCTGCTAAGTTTTTGGCAAAAGTATCAAGCGATTCGGCAAAATAAACCGTTCCGCCTGTACCCAAACTTGTCGCTTCAATAATGTTTCGCTCTGCAATGTGACACAAAGGTAAATAGGAAAAAAAACGAGGATTAGGTACATCATACCGAAGAATGTCCTTAGTTCGGCCAACGGCCTCTGATACCGCTCGGTGCGTCACCATCACTCCTTTGGGGTTGCCTGTAGTCCCCGAAGTATAAATGATTGAAAACAATTCATTAGGTTGAGGCGTGGGATTGTCGGAAATAGGGGCGTGGTTGGCCAAAATGTTATTCCACTGAATGTGTTCAGAATCAGGGTTATAAGTGGGAAACGATATACATTTAATCGCTGAAGAAACTCCTTTTTTCATTCCTGACCAATCGTCGAGCTTACCTACAAACAAAACCGAGCAACCACTGTGGGTGAGCACTTGCTGAAGCTGGTCGGCGGTGAGGGTAGCATAAAAAGGTACCGAAACGTGGCCTGTCATCATGATGGCCAAATCGGCAATAATCCATTCGGCACAGTTTTTGGAAACCAGCCCGATGTTGCTTTGTGGCGGTAGGTTGAGCGAGCGCAGGTAGGCCGAAACCCGCCGCACTTGGTCACCGACTTCTTTCCATGTATAATCTCTGAAACTATCCCCAAAGGGCTGACGAAGATAGACTTGATGAGGACGTTCTTTTTCCCAATGGTATAAATTGTCAACAAAGGTAGTGATTGGCGTTGGTGAGTTGGTGGCTTTCATCGTTGGTTAGTCGATTTAGGTATAGTAACAAAAATAGAATTTTTTTGATAAAAAATTGATTTTTGTTACTATAAAATTCTTTGCCAACGAAATGAAGATTCAACACATTCTTTTAAGGCTTGATCAACACTTTCCCCCAACGCCCGTGCGCCTCGGCGTGCGTAACGGCTTTGGCTATTTCGTTTAAGGTGTAGGTTGCTTCAATCGGCATCTGTACTTTCCCCGTGGCAAGCAACTCAATCACTTCCCCAGCAACGCGGTGGCGAGTGGCTGCTTCGGTGCGCTTCATCCAGTCGGTTAGCCAAAAACCTTTGACCACAAGCTCACGGAAAATCATCAGCCCAAAATTGATATTCGGGTCTTGCAAACTCATCAACCCATACACCAGCATAACACCCCCTCGGCCCATACATTTGAGGGCTTCGCTGGCAGTATGCCCACCGACACACTCCAATACGGCGCGTACACCTTCGTGGTTGGTAATTTGTTGGACTTTTTTCGGAACGTTTTCTTCTTCAGTATTGATAATTTCGTCGATTCCAAGAGCTCTTAATTCTTCGTTGAGGTCATTGCGGCGTACCGTTCCGATGGTTTTGATGCCTCTCATTTTACAAATTTGAATCACCATTTTACCCAATGCAGAAGCACAGGCCGTAATCATGAGCCATTCGCCCGCTTTTACGCCCGATTCTTCCACCATCGCAACGGCCGTGAATGGGTTAACAAAAAGTTGGGCGGCCACCTCGTCCGACATGGCTTCGGGCACTGGAATAAGGGTGCGGTGGTTAGTTAAAACGTATTCGCTCCACGCGCCAATCGCCGTAAAACTTACGCGCGTACCAGTGCTAAGTTTCACATTGGCTCCTGCTTGTTCAATCATCCCAACACCCTCAAATCCTGCGCCTGAGGGTAACTGAGGCCGAATGCCGTATAGGTTTTGGACAAACATAATATCGGAAGGGTTGATGGGGCTTGCCAATACCCGAATCAGTACCTCGTCGGGTCCAGGAGTGAGTGGGTTTACTTCTTCTACGTGAAGAATGTCGGCAGGTTTTCCAAAATGTTGGAATACGACTCGTTTCATAAGAGTTTTAGGTTAATGGGTACGGAATAAAATCTAATTTTACGGTTCAATATTCGTCAATTTATTTTTATGAAGCTACTCTACACAGTTTGGTGTGCTTTTTGGCTCATTTTGATTTTTTTGTTGCTGTTTCCTTTCATGTTTATTTGTCTCCAACGGGAAGCGTGGAAACCGTACGCCCATTGGTTAAACCGATTGTGGGGCAAACTGTTTTTTCCCTTGGCGGGGATTAAAATTGAAGTAGAGTATCAATTTCGTCCCGACCCTGCACAAGCTTATGTGTTCTGTGCCAATCACTTTTCATACCTTGACATTGCGGTTATGGGGGTGATTCTTGAGAACTACTTTGCTTTTGTGGGCAAACATGGGGTTAAAAATATTCCGTTGTTTGGCTATATGTTTCAAAAACTTCACATTCAGGTCAATCGCGAAAACAGCCAAAGCCGCGTAGGGTCGTTAAGTCGGGCTCTAAAAACACTGGCCAAGGGGAGAAGCATTGTGATTTATCCTGAAGGGGGCATAAAAACAAAAAAGCCACCTCAGATGCACTCGTTTGTGGACGGGGCATTTAAGATGGCCATTCAGCAGCAAGTGCCAGTAGTACCTGTCACCTTGCTGACCAACTACAAAATCTTGCCTGATGAGACACCCATTCGGCTATCTCGTTATCCAATGAAAGCCATTGTACACGAGCCACTCGTGACAGTTGGGTTGGGGCAAGAAGACGTTATGACGCTCAAAAACAATTGCTTTGAGGTCATTGATAGAGCCTTACGTGGCGTTCACAAACTATAAAAAAAGCAATCAACCGAAGCTTTAGGCGACCGATTGATTGCTCTTATAATTTTGTGAATACGCCAAAATGTTGGAAACAACGCTGTTTGAGGGCGTTCGCTCAATTTTGTTCATCAGACTTTTCATCTCAAGGGCATCGAGATAAAATTCTAATAACTCTTGATCCCCGATAAGGGCATCTTCTATGAGCACATTTTCGTCTTCGGTGGTTTCTTCGTAAACATACCGAATTACATCATCTGGGGTAAACAGTTGTATCATATATAGGAACGCGGTTGCTGAGTTGCTTTCGCAAATTAATCAGCGCGTAACGCATTCTCCCCAAAGCCGTGTTGATACTCACTCCTGTGGCATCGGCGATTTCCTGAAAACTCATGTCTTCGTAATGGCGCATAATAAGCACCTGACGCTGAGGATCGGGCAATCGTTGAATGAGTTCGCGAAGGTGCTCGTGTGTTTCTTGACGAATTTGGAGCGACTCGATTGAGTCTTCCGAAAAGTCTAAGGTATTGAACACACTGCTTCCATCTTCAAACACTACTTCCGGGTAACGTTTATCACGCCGAAAATGGTCAATAGCCAAATTGTGAGCAATTCTCAATATCCACGGCAAAAACTTGCCCTCATCGTTATACTTACCAGACTTGATGGTATCCACAGCTTTAACGAAGCTATCTTGCATCAAATCCTCAGCTACGTACTGATCTTTAACAATCAAATAAATAGTGGTGTAAATCTTTGACTTGTGACGCTGAACAAGTTTTTCGAAGGCTTTCTCGCTGCCTTGGATGTACAATGAAACAAGCTCACTGTCGCTAACTTGGTACTTTTCCATTTTTTTATGTACAATTAGTTAACGTAAAGCGTTGTTTCGATAGTATGTCCCCCTTTTAATTTTAATGAAGAAATTTATTTTGCGTCTTATTCTTGTGCCAAAGATAAATGATAAAAAAAATATTGTGCAAGCGTTTGCCAAATTTTTTTTAAAGTGTAATCGTAACACCAAATTTAATTTCGACTATTCAGAAGAAGTCAGAATAAATGTCGGTATTACACTAATCAAAGAAAAAATAGGATAGGTGTTTAAATTTTAATTTTTTTAATCTCTAAACACCGTATTTCTTCTAAGTAAAAGCAACTGGTTTTTGGACTAAGCTACCCAGCGCGTTAATTCGGACAAGGTAACTCTGCCTTCATAAATCGCTTTCCCGACAATCACGCCAAAAAGATTCATTTCAGCCAAACGCTCAATGTCGCCGATGTTGCTTACCCCCCCGCTGGCTATAATATGTAGGTCGGGACAGTGCTCTTGAAGGTTTTTGTACAAATCAAAGGAAGGGCCTTGAAGTAATCCATCTTTGGCGACGTCGGTACTGATGGTGTATTTGGCTCCTTTTTCTACCCATTGTTGCACAAAATCATATACCCACAAACCCGTGCCTTCTTCCCAGCCGCTCACGGCTACGCGTTCGTTGCGGGCATCGGCGCCCAAAATCATTTTGTCGCCGCCGTGTTGGTTAAGCCACGTTTCAAATAAGTCGGGATTTTTTACGGCAATACTTCCACCCGTTACTTGTTTTGCTCCCGATTCAAAAACGATACGTAGGTCGTCGTCAGATTGTACTCCACCGCCGAAGTCGATGTGAAGCTGGGTTTGGGTGGCAATTCGCTCCAATACTTTCCAGTTGACGACTTTTTTTGCTTTGGCCCCGTCCAAGTCCACCAAGTGGAGGCGAGTCAAGCCCGCATCTTCAAACTCTTTGGCAACTTCGAGCGGGTTTTCGTTGTAAATGGTTTTTTGACCGTAATCGCCTTGCGTGAGGCGGACACACTTGCCTTCAATGAGGTCTATGGCAGGGATGATATGGAACATAAGGACTTAGTCAATCAACAGACCTTCGGAAGTAGAAGGACGAAAGTTGGGGGTGAGTTTTTGCGGTAAAATTAAGGAGTGTAAGTGGGTTTAACAATACTGACTACCTTTGTAGGAACTTTTCACCAGATTTTGAGCATTGAAAAGAGGTAATCGGTGCTGAACAGCATGACAAAATAGAAATGTTATACCCGCAAGATTTAGAACAAAAATTAGGTTTTGACCGTATCCGCGAGCACTTGAGAGAGCTTTGCTTGAGTCCGCTTGGACAAGCATTTGTGCAGAAGATTCGCTTTTCGGACAATTTTGCCGTCATTGATAAACTTACCCGCCAAACCGCCGAAATGAAGGCGATTATGGAGGAAACCTCGGGCGAGTTTCCTGCCCAAAATTACTTGGATGTGACGACTGCCCTCGAAAAAATTCGCATCGAAGGCATGTTGCTCTCGTTGGAGGAGTTTTATGACCTGAAACTATCGCTTCGTACGATTCGTCAGGTACTGAAATTTTTGGCCGACCAAGAGGATGACCGCTTTCCGTTTTTACGGGAGTTGGCAGGGAATGTGAAGGTAGAGAAATCGGTCAGTGATTCTATCGACCGCATTATTGATGACCGTGGTTTGGTACGCGACAACGCTTCGCCTGAGTTGGCGGACATTCGGCGACGGCTGATTTCTGAGGCGGCGACGGTGCGTAAAAAATTGGAATCTATCCTAAAACACGCCAAAAATAGTGGCTGGGTCAACGATGACGTGTCTTTTACGGTGCGTAATGGCCGCATGGTGATTCCGATTTCGGCCGAGCACAAGCGTAAATTAAAAGGGTTTGTCCACGACGAATCAGCGACGGGACAAACGCTCTTTATGGAGCCCGCCGAAGTACTGGATGCCAATAACGAAATTCGTGAATTGGAATACGCCGAACGCCGCGAAGTGAATCGTATTTTGATTCAGTTGGCCAACCAAATTCGTCCGCACTTGATCGATTTGCAGCGGGCGTATCAGTTTTTGGGGATGGTTGATTTCATTCGTGCCAAGGCAAAACTAGCGTCATTGTTGGATGCTTCGCAGCCTACGTTTGTGAATCAGCCCATGATTGACTGGCGGCAAGCGCGGCATCCGTTGTTGTATTTGTCTTTCCAACAGCAAGGCCGAAAGGTGGTGCCGTTGACCATTCAATTGTCGCAACAGCAACGGATTTTGGTCGTTTCGGGTCCCAACGCAGGTGGAAAATCGGTCTCACTCAAGACCATTGGCTTAGTACAATATATGTTTCAATGTGGGCTGTTGGTGCCCATGCGAGAAGATTCTAAAATAGGACTTTTTCAGAATTTGTTTATTGATATTGGCGATGAGCAAAGTCTTGATAATGACTTGAGTACGTACAGTAGCCACCTCACAAACATGAAGTACTTCTTGAACTTTAGTCAGAAGAAAACCTTGTTTTTGATTGATGAATTTGGAACGGGAACCGAGCCAAGTTTAGGGGGAGCGATTGCCGAAGCGATTTTGGAAGATTTGACCAAATCGGGAGCGTATGGAGTTATCAATACGCATTACACTAACCTCAAAACCTACGCCGATAAAACGCAGGGGCTGGTCAATGGTGCGATGCGTTACGATGGGGAACATTTGGAGCCACTATATGAACTTGAAATTGGAAAACCAGGGAGTTCGTTTGCCTTTGAAATTGCCTCAAAAATTGGATTACCTAAGGCTGTCGTGCAGCGGGCAAAAGGGAAGTTAGGTTCTCAACAGGTCAACTTTGAGAAGTTGATAAAAGAATTGGAAATTGAGAAAAAGGTCTTCTCGGAGAAAAATATTGAGGTGGGTATTAAGGAGCGAAAATTGGCTCAGCAATTGGTCGAGACGACGGCATTGCAATTGCGCTTAGACAATGACCAAAAGAAAATTCTGAACGACGCCAAGCAAAAAGCGAAGCAATTGTTGGCCGATACTAACCAACGAATTGAGAATACCATTCGCGAAATCAAAGAAAATAAAGCCGAGCGCGAACCTACCAAGCAAGTCCGCCAAGAATTAGAAAAATTTGAGGAGAAGGAACTGGTTCTTCAGCCCGTCAATGAGCCCGAAAAAGAGGAGTTTTTGCCCGAAAAAGGAGAAATTACAGTTGGAAGTTTTGTGAGAATCAAAGGCCAAACGACGGTAGGAGAGGTGTTGGCGATGAAAGGGAAAGATGCCGAAATTCGGATTGGCGACTTAAAATCGAACGTGAAATTGAACCGTTTGGAAAAGGTGTCAAAGAAGGCATTTAAGGAAGCTACGGGCGAAAAAAGCGCGGGAATCCGCCTCGGAGGAATTGACATGAACGAGAAAATGCTCAATTTTAGTTTTAACCTTGACATTCGAGGAAAACGCGGAGAAGAGGCGATGATTGAGCTTGATGAACTTATCAACAATGCCATCATGCTGGGCTACGACGAATTGCGAATTGTGCACGGAAAAGGTGATGGTATTTTGCGGCAATTGGTTCGGAATCACCTCAAAACGTTCAAGCAAGTAGGAAAAATGACCGACGAACACCCCGACCGTGGCGGAGCGGGAGTGACGATTGTTCAGATGAAGTAATATGAAAATACAAGGGCCGATTGGCGTATTTGATTCTGGGTACGGAGGGTTGACTATTTTAAAAGAACTGGTCAAGCAGTTGCCGCAGTACGATTATTTGTACTTGGGAGATAACGCGCGTGCTCCTTATGGCACGCGCTCGTTTGATACGGTTTATCATTATACTTTGGAGTGCGTAGAAGCATTGTTTGCCAAGGGATGCCACTTGGTGGTTTTGGCCTGTAATACGGCTTCAGCCAAAGCCTTACGGAACATTCAACAACTGGATTTACCACATATTGCGCCCGACAAACGCGTATTGGGCGTCATTCGCCCGACGACGGAAGTAATAGGTACGTTTACGGAGAGTCAGCACATCGGTATCTTTGCCACGGCAGGAACGGTTGCGTCGGAGTCGTATTTGGTTGAAATAGAGAAGTTTTTCCCAAAAGCAAACGTGCACCAAGAAGCGTGTCCTATGTGGGTGCCGTTGATAGAAAATGGAGAATTTGACAGTGACGGTGCCGATTATTTTGTCAAAAAACACATCGAACACTTGCTCGGCCAAGCGCCAAACATAGACGCAGTTTTGCTAGGGTGTACGCATTATCCTTTGTTAATCAAGAAAATACGTCAGTTTTTGCCTGCTCACATTCGCATTGTGAATCAGGCCGAAATTGTGGCGACAAGTTTAGGCGATTACCTTCGTCGCCATCCTGAAATGGACGTAAAATGTGCTAAAAACTCCCAACGTATTTTTTATACCACTGATTCAACGGAGGCATTTGACCGTCAATCGGCAGTGTTTTTTGGGCAGGAAGTGAAGAGCCTTCATCTTGATTTGGGGAAATAGGAAAAATTAGGAATTAGTACGTTGTTAGATGAGTTTCATGGAAATTTTCTCGCAGATGCGCACAGATTAAATCCCCGCAGATGGACGCAGATTAATAACTACATACGTCCGTTGTTCAGCGGAAATCTGCGTTTGTAATTCAGCGGCTTTCTGCGGGTAAAAAATGAAATTATTTACTTGACTCTTCATTCGGTAGGGCAAAAATAACCTATTCTTCTGCTAGCGTCCGTGACAGATTAATGCGATAAATGCCGATGGAAGGAATGGCTGCGGCCAAAATTCCAATCAAAATAGCACCACCAAACAACCAAATTTCTTCGCTCAGAAGGCTAAAGTCAGAGAACGAGTAGTGATAGTCTGACTCGGCAGCGCGGCTAAATAACCACAACCCTACGCGACTCAACAGCACTCCCGCTACGTATCCTGCTACGCCAAGCATGATTCCTTCGAGCAAAAGCATCACAAAGAGTTTGGTACGGGTTGCGCCCATGGAAAGCATCAAGGCCATTTCGTATTTACGTTCTTTCAACGAGTTGTAAAGCGAAATAAACACACTCACGCCCGCAATCAAGATGATAATCAGGGCAATAGCGCGCAGGGTGTCGATACCAACACCGAGCATTGAAAACAAGCGATTGATTTCAAACGCTACCGAAGCGGCCTGCATTTTGGTGTTTTCGTTGATAAAACGAGGCAAAGCAACCATGCCCATTGGGTTACGAAATTTAATCAACATGCTCGTAATTTCCTGGCTTGGATCGTCGGTTTGGGTAGAGTCGTCGTCCATGAGCAAGTCGGTTACGTTGGCACCTTGGCCTGGTGTTTCGGCATGTTCGTGAATGGCCCAAACGCTGGAGAGGTCTGTCAAAATCAGTTGGTCAATCACCGAATTATTGGTTTCAAAAATCCCCACAACCTTGTATTTTTTGTCGCCATGTACGTCGTCCATGTTGTCGAAACCGTGGCCTCCTGCAAATACATCTCCTACTTTAAGCCCCGTAATGCGCGCTACTTTCGCACCGATGGTTGCTTCCATCGCTTTTTCAAAAAGTCGCCCTTCTGATACATTAGCTTCAAAATGTTTAGGGTATTTGGGATTGGTTCCTACGATGCGAAACGAGAGATAATTGTCGCCCATCGACAACGGAATCGCGGTTTTAACCAGCGGATTTCGCATTATTTTTTGTGCTTCGTCGAGCGAAATATTCCCCGTTGGAGAATCGATTTGGTAAATACTCGACAAAATAAGCTGCAAAGGACTGCCTTTAGCCCCTACAACCATGTCGATGCCTTTGATATTGCGGCGAAATTGCTCGTCAAGTTGTTTGTTGAGAAGTAACAACAACGAAATGATACCAATTCCGAGCGTCATGAGTAAGGCACTCAGAAAACTATTGAGTTTTTTATCTTTGAGATTGGCCCAGCTAATCTTGAAAAGGTTCATCGGTGTATAATCGGATAAAGAAAATGAGTTACCAAAGTTACGGATAGATGAGGTGATAGACGGTATTCGTTGATGATATTTTATTGGGACTCGGTGTTAGTTGATGTAAGTCAGTTAGTTAGCGTGATATTCATCATACTTAAAACAAGCCGACAAAACTACCTTGAGCTATCAGTTCAAACCAATAAACACTTATCACAATGAAAAAGATACTAGTTCCAACCGATTTTTCTGGTTTTGCCAATAACGCCCTCGAAGTGGCTGCCGATATAGCTTTGAAAACAAATGCCTCAATTATGCTGCTTCATGCCAATGAAAAAATGGTCACAGCTACGCCGTTGGCGGAGTACTATTTGTACGACAAAGCCATTGAGGATGAGTATCTTGACATGGTTAATGAAAGTTTGAAAAAGACCCTCGCTGAGATAGCAGACAACGATAAATTTGCGCGGGTTAAAATTGAAACGGCCGTAATTGGTGGCCCGATGGTCAGCGTGATTGAAGAAGTGGTAAAAGACCACGCCATTGACCTGATTGTGATGGGAACACGCGGTGCTTCGGGTATGGAAGAGTTTTTTATTGGTTCTAATACCGAAAAAGTAATTCGTCGTGCTCCATGCCCTGTATTGGCCGTGCCCAAAGCGGTTACATCGTTTAACAAAATTGTGTTCCCGACAACTTTGAAAGATGATCAAAAAGGAGCATTTAGTGCCTTGGCCGAGTTACAAGATATTTTCCACGGAGAAATAACGTTGCTCTACCTCAATAATCCAAGCAATTTGAAAGACAACGCCGCGATTGAAGCGCGTAAAAATGAATTGTTGAAAGCAGCGGGCTTGGGTAAAGCAACCCTCTTTGTGTCGGATGCTGACGTCTTTAATGAAGAAGAAGCGATTTTGGATTTTGCGCACCAACAAAAAGCCGATTTGATTGTGATGGCTACGCACCAACGCCGCGGATTGGCGCACATGTTTATGGGAAGTATCACGGAAGATACCGTCAATCACTCTGATATTCCTGTGCTTAGCATTAGTATTCGATAGCAGAAGTGTCAGTGGTTACTTATAACCACTGGCGAGGTTTCTCAAAACCGAGTGCCACAAGGTTTTGAGAAACCTTTTTCGGGATGTGAGCATCCCTCAGCACGATTCTCAGCACCGTAATTTTTTAAAAAGCCATTCTTTTTCTACTTCTTTCACTTCTGAGGGTTGAAGTGACCCCAGTTTTACGTCTTCAATCGACCAACGAACCAATCGCAACGTAGGGAAACCTACTGCGGCGGTCATGCGGCGTACTTGGCGGTTTTTCCCTTCGTGAAGCGTAAGGGCTATCCAACTTGTCGGGATATTTTGGCGAAATCGTACGGGAGGATTACGTTCGGGCAATAGTGGTTCATTGACCAATTGCTGTACTTTGGCGGGCAAGGTCGCGTGTGGTTTTCCATCAATCGAAATCGTTACGCCTGTTTGAAGTTGGCGGCAAGCTTCCTCCGAAATTTGCCCATCCACCTGTACAAAATAAGTACGCTGATGTTTAAACTTAGGATTGAGCAGGCGGTTGTTCAGAAAGGTGTCGTTGGTTAAAAGTAGTAACCCTTCGCTATCAGCATCGAGGCGACCAACGGGGTAAATATCTTTCGGGAAGTCAAACGGTAAATCAGCCAACGTGGGCTTGTCGCCTTCCTTTGAGAACTGTGACATCATTCCGTAGGGCTTATAAATCAGGAAGTAACGGTATTTCATTTAAAAAATCGGCTATCGAACGAAAAGGGAATACTTTCCACCACCTTTACTTCTTTCATCCTTGGGTGGTTCGGATTGATGAGGTAATTGAATGACATAGGAACAATCACCGAAGGAATCGCCATTACCGGCGAAGATTGTTGCTTAAACCAGTGGTTAGTAAATTGTTGAGTTGTAGGCGAAGTATAAATGCTATCCCAACCGTGAAAACTTGGCTTTTTGAAGGCGAAAAACGTGTATCATCTAAATGTAAACGCCGTACTCGATGCGTCCTAGGGCAGTTTCTACTACGTTTAAGCCCGTGATTGTGGCCAATAACTGAATCGGGGCTTCCCCATTCATGGTTCGCAAGGGGCGTCATAGCCAGCGCTGAAACTTTTCTCGGCTCTCAAAAACGGCTTCTCCGTATTGAAGAATTTTCTTTAGTTGCAATAGCCGATCAGAGGCGCTGGCATCAAGACGGGCGTCTTCTTTGTAGAGATGATAAGTACGTTCTGACAGGTTTAAAATTCGGGCCATTTCGCGGTCATTGAGGTCATAGACATTGGCCAACGCATCGGCGTCGTTTTTAGTAAGACCTTCTCGCGTTTTTTCGATGAGTAAAAAAGGGTCATCGAAGGTCAACAACAGAAAAGACGATTGTTGAGGTTGTGTAATCATGCCTTGGTTATTTGACACAAATATAGCTGCAATTTGGCACACTTTTGTTCCTGAGAACCGCAAAGCGCTTTAAACCTTCTCAATAATCATAGCCGAAGCGCCACCTCCACCGTTACAAATAGCGGCGAGGCCGTATTTTCCTCCTTTTTGCGTGAGTACATTTTGAAGTGTAACGACGATACGTGCACCCGAGCAGCCAAGTGGGTGGCCCAGCGACACTGCTCCACCAAACACGTTGGTTTGTTCGTGCGATATGCCCATTTCTTTCATAAAGGCCATCGTCACCACCGAAAAGGCTTCGTTTACTTCAAAATAATCAATATCGCTTATACTCAGTCCTGCTTTTTTGAGGGCTTTGGGCGCAGCAACGGTAGGGGCAGTGGTAAACCATTCGGGCTCATGCTCGGCATCGGCAAACGACACAATGCGTGCTAATGGCGTGATGCCAAGTTCTTTGACTTTGGCTTCGCTCATCAAAATCGTCGCCGCTGCTCCGTCGTTGATAGTGGAAGCATTGGCCGCAGTCACGGTGCCCTCTTTCGTAAAAGCAGCCCGAAGTGACGGAATTTTGTCAAATTTTACATTTTTATATTCTTCGTCTTGAGCAAACGTAGTAGGGTCGCCTTTTTTCTGCGGAATTTGAACGGGCACGACTTCCTGCTGAAAATTCCCCTCGCTCCAAGCGGCGGCACTTCGTTGGTAAGAAGCAATGGCAAACGCATCTTGCTCTTCGCGACTGAAACCGTATTTGCTGGCGGTCGCATCGGCGCATACGCCCATGGCCATGCCGCCATAAACATCGGTAAGGCCGTCTTTGGCAAGGCCGTCGATGAAGGTTCCGTTGCCGTAGCCGTAGCCACCAAAACGGGCTTTGTCGAGGTAAAACGGAATTTGGGACATGTTTTCCATTCCTCCCGCCACTACCACATCGGCGTCGCCGAGTAGGATGTCTTGGGCGGCCATCATCATGGCTTTCATGCCCGAAGCACACACTTTATTGACGGTTGTACAAGTGGCGTTTTTGCTAAGTCCTGCAAAGATGGCTGCTTGGCGCGCAGGCGCTTGGCCGAGATTCGCCGAAACGACATTGCCCATATATACCGCTTGGACCAGATTGGGGTCTATGTTAGCTTTGGTAAGTGCCCCACGAATGGCGGCTGCTCCTAGTTGCGTAGCCGAAACCGTTGACAAAGAACCCCCAAAACTTCCGATGGGAGTGCGGGCCGTGGATACTATATAAACCGATTGCATGTCGATAATGAAAATAAATTGGTTTAAGATATAAAGAACCAAAGGTAAAGGTTTTTCGGTTTGTTCAATATGACTCGACCGTATTACTGGCTTGGTGCCATTTTTGTGTTTTTTGCTGCTTTTTGTTTTGCCATGAAAGGCATTTTTATCAAGTTAGCTTTCCGTCATGAGATTGATGCGATTTCTCTTCTAACCCTGCGCATGGGGTTATCTGCACCGTTTTACGGACTCATCGCATGGCGGCTTTCGTCCCAAAAAGACAACGTTCGTTTTACTCCCAAACAATGGCTTTGGGTGGCTTCGATGGGAGTCACGGGCTACTATTTTGCGAGCTATTTCAACTTTTTGGCTTTCCATTACATTACAGCGAGCTTGGAGCGCATTTTATTGTTTATTTATCCAACGTTTGTGTTGTTAATCAATGCTTTTTTTCGGAAAAAGGCGATTACCAAACTTCAAATAGGAGCAGTCGCGCTGACTTATACGGGTATCGTGCTGGCTTTTGCCCAAAACGTAGATTCATCCCAGCAAAAGGACTTGTTTTGGGGTTCTTTTTGGGTGATTATCAGTGGTTTGGTTTATGCGGTTTATTTGGTGGGAAGTGATAAGATTATCTCCCAAATCGGTGCTCAAAAATTCACGGCCTACGCCATGATAGCCGCTACTGTACCAACGGTCGTCCATTGTTTTGTGGAAAATGGGTTGCACATAGGCCATTTTCCGCCGGAAGTTTATTGGATTGGGCTGGTAATGGCACTGTTTATTACAGTACTTCCTTCGTTTGCTTTGACCGAGGGAATTAAACGAATAGGCTCAGGAAACGCCTCCATCATTGCTAGTATTGGCCCTGTTTTTACCATTTTTGTGGCAACAGTCGTATTGGATGAACAAATTTCAGCCTTACAAATTTTCGGAACGCTGCTGGTGTTGCTAGGAGTGTTTTTGATTGGTTGGAAAGGCAATAAATAGGAATGCCGAGGGTCGAGTGCAGAATGTCGAATGGTGAACATTTTTTATTCGACATTTTGCACTCGACATTCTATTCGACGATTACAGTCGGGTTGTGAGCAACCCTCAACACAGATAAAATACCGCATTCGACATTTAAAAAAAGGTAATTTTGGCGGAACGTAATTTTTTGCCAAAATGCTTTTCCGTCGATTGTATAAATTCCATGAGCAGGTCAAATCAAGCTGGATATGGCTGATGCTTACTTCTTACATCATTACCGCTCTTCTGAGCATTGTGTTACATGGTTGGCAACCAGGCCAAAAAGGGGTGTTGTTAGACGGCTACCTGACGGCGTTGGCAGGAATTTTGACAACCATCGTGGTAACTACCTTCTCGTTTGTGTTTGTGGCTTTGCAGTTGGCTTCCGTACAGTTTTCGCCCCGCATTATCCGCTCCTTTTTTGAATACGACCACTTTAGCCGTTTCTTTTTGTGGTCGTTTTTGGCTTGTGTAGGGTACTTGATGGGGCTTCAGTATTTCGGCTGGTCAGAGGCATCGTTGATTTATCCAAAATTTGGTATCGTCGGTAGTTTTTACCTGATTTTGATGGTATTCCCTTTGTTTATTCACCACATTGTTGGCAATATCAATGCCTCCAGCATTACCCAAAATATTGCCCGTCGCACCATTGAAGAAATTGACGAATTGTACGAGTCGATAACTCCTTCCGAAGCCAAAACAGGAAAAGTACGAATCCTAGCCCCCGTAAGTGGTTATTTGGATTCCATTCGTTACGAGGCATTGGAGGCCTTGTTTCCGTTGGAAAAAGAGGTAAAAATGACCGTTCGACCGCACATCGGGAGTTTTGTGATTAAAGGAGGCGTACTCGCCGATATTGATTGTCCGCCCGCGATGCGCGATTTTTATGCACAGCTGATAAAGCCGATTCAGGGTTGTTTTGTCATTGATAAGTTCCGAAGTTATAAACAAGACATTCCGTTTGGGATTCGCCAATTGGTGGACATTGCCATCAAAGCCATTTCGCCCGCGGTCAATGACCCAACGACGGCCCTCAATTGTATCGACTACCTTGGTTCGATTATCCAACGGGCTGCGCAAAGCGAAGCAAATTCGCGGGAAGCTAAGCTGTTGGCCCAAAAGAACATTCACATACGAGAGTTTAGCTTTGAGCAATTGGTGGATTTGGCGTTTGACCAGATTTATTTTTGGGGAAAAGAAGATTATATCGTAGTACGGCATTTACTGAAAACCATCACGAATTTACTACCTTTTATGCCTTCAGAAGAGAAGCTAAAAGTGCTGCTTCGGCAGGTAGAAGATCTTGAATTACAGTACCTTCACGATGAAGAACAAAAAGGGAAATTAACCGCAACTTTTCCCCGAAAAGAACACCGCAATAGCCTCCGCGACCATTTGGCCGAATTTTATGAAGGTGCCCTGGAAGCAATCGGTGAAAAAACACCCACTTCAGTGGCACTTGCTGGGAAACAAGCACAATTTCGTAGTTCATTAAAAGCAGTAGCCAAATGCTATGAATGAGAATGTCGAATTTTGAGTGCAGAACGTCGAATGGGATTTTATTCGACACTCTGCACTCGACATTCGGGTTGTGAGCAACCCTCAGCACATTTATTGGCTCCAACTCGTAGGCGTGCGATCCCAGCGGTGGCCTTTGAGGGCGTCAATCAGGTCGGCGGATAGTTTTTGGCCATCCGAAGTAGCAATGTTAGCCTCGACGTTTCTGATTTTTCGCATCCCAGGAATGGTCGTCGCCACGTCTGAGTTGTTTAGAATGAACCGTAAAGCCATTTCGGGCATATTCATACCCCCAGGAATCAACGGGCGCAGGGCGTCGGCGTGTTCTACGCTCGAAATCAAGTTTTCGGGTACAAAATACGTACTACGCCAATCGTTTTCAGGGAAAGTCGTTTCTTTGGTAAATGTCCCCGTGAGTGTTCCTTCGTCGAAAGGCACCCGCGCAATCACGGCCACGTCCAGCTCACGGCAAAGGGGGAAAAGATTATCTTCGGGCGCTTGGTCGAAAATATTGTAAATGACCTGAACGGCTGAAATCAAGCCTGTGCGAAGGGTGTTCAATACATTATCAGGTTCCCAGCGATTGACACTAATCCCCCAGTGTTGTACTTTGCCTTCACGCGTGAGTTGTTCAATCGCCTTTTGCCATTCTTCGTGTTGTGCCCATTGGTCTTCCCATACGTGAAACTGTTGTAAATCAATGGTTTCAATACCAAGGTTTTTGAGGCTTTTTTCGGTGTATTCCACAATGTGCGAGGCAGGAAAGCACTCTTCCAAGCTGTATTCAGGCTTCGATGGCCATTTGAAATTCTTGGGAGGGATTTTGGTGGCGACGTACAACCGCTTGTCGGTATGGCGCTTCACGAGTTGGCCGAGTACTTGTTCGCTTTGCCCTGCGCCGTAGCCCCAAGCCGTGTCAAAAAAGTTACAGCCCAATTCCACCGAGCGGTCGAGGGCAGTGGTGTATTCGTTTTCTTCGGAGCCAGTCCAGCCTGCCAAGCCCCACATTCCGTAGCCGATTTCGCTTACTTGCCAATCGGTTCTTCCAAATCTTCGGTATTGCATTTGTGTTGGTACGATTTTTTCAGCTAAAAGTAGTGTATATTGTCGTGTTACTTTCCAACAGTCATGCCGTTTCCGAAATTTCTTAAAATAGGGCTTTACATTTTGGGTGGTTTTGCGGTACTCGCAGGCGGGGCGTTGACGTGGGCATACCAATACCGCGACGATGTATTTCAGTACTTACTCAAAGAGGCCAATGCCCGCATCCGTGGGACAGTGACGGCCCGTAAGCTTGATTTTACTCCTTTTGCTGGCGGTTTTGGCTTGTCGTTTACACTTTTTGACATTCATCTGCGCGACAGTGCCTACGCAATTCACCACAAAGAACTACTGGCGCTGGAACGGCTGACGGTTCACATCGACTTGCGGCATTTACTTCGTAAACAGTTGCAAATCAATTCAGTAACGGTTGATAAAGGAAAACTATCGGTTTTTGTGGATAAAAACGGGTACAGCAATTTGCAGGCAGTTGCTCCTAAAGATTCTTCATCGACCCAAGATACAACTACCAGCGCGGAGGGTTCTTTGGGGAAAGAGTTACTCAAAAGCCTTCGCCAAGTAAAAGTGAAGGAAATGGAGGTGCATTTGCAAGATTCGTTGAAAGGAAAAGATATTCACTTTTGTTTGGAAAAAATAACCAATGACCTCGAACGCACCGATACCTGTTTGTGGGTACACCTGCGGGGAAAAACGCAGTTTCGTCAGTTGACTTTTAATCTGAATCGGGGTGGGTTTCTGGAAAATAAGGCAACAGAGCTTGATTTACACTTGTCGTACGACCTTCACCGACGCGTGGGTATTGGCCCTTCTGAAGTGTTGGTCGAGCAAGATAAGTTTCGATTACGGGGCAGTTTTGATTTTAAAGACGAAGGCCGAGTTCAGTTGTTTGTCAGTACTGACACCATCGCTGCGCCAAGAGCGTTGTCAATTTTACCACGACGATTGGCCAAACGTATCGCCAAACATAAAGTACTGCCCGTTGTCAGAGCCGAAGTGAGTGTCGATGGGCCACTGAGAACTGGAGCCGACCCTCACATTGAAGTGGATGTGCAAACCCAAACGTTTTTGTACAAAAGTGCGATTGGGCCACTCTCGCAGACACTGGGGCGAGCTCATTTTACGAACCGCGCCGATACGTCGTTGCCCGTTAGCAACCAGAACTCCCGTTTGGTTGCCCCCCATGTGAGTGGGCTATTGTACGGCGTTATTCCCATGAATTTGTCGTTTACCATTACTGATTTTGACGACCCATTTTTACACATGGAGGGCAATGCCAAAGCCAAAGTGGCTCGGTGTAAGGCGCTTTTTGACCCCAATCAGGTTCAGCCTAAAGCGGGGAATGTTGTGGTGAATTTTTGTTATAAAGGTAAAATTTCTCCCATTTTTGATCCGAAAACCAACCGACTAAACGGCAAACTTGACGGAAATGCCAAGCTAGAAAAGGTGGCGTTTTTATACACCCCCCAACAAATAGATATTCAACGTGTGGATGGCTTTGTTCGCTTTGCGGAAGACAAAGCAGATTTAACGTATTTGCACGTGTATCACCAAAAAAATCAAGTACGGGTAAGTGGTAATGTGACGGGGCTAACGCCTTATGCCTTTGGGACAACGTCCTCGGTGAAGGCAAAGGTCTCGATTTTTGCGCCTGACTTGGGCTTAGACTGGGTACGAAATTACCGTCCAACTCCTCAAAAAACAACCAAGAAACAGTTGACAGACATTACCTCAAAGTTTATTCAAAACTTGGATTTAAAAGTTAATTTGGCGGCTCGACGGGTGCATTATCGGAAGTTTGAGGCGCAGGGAGTGAGCGGACGGGTGTATATGACTCGCCAAGCTATCCGTTGTGAAGACGTAAAAATGCACGCTTTTGGGGGCGATTTTCGGGTGACGGGCGGCATTGAGCAGTTCGATTTACCAATCCATCGGTTGTATGCCAAAGGAAACGTGGCCAATGCCGACGTACAAAAGGTGTTTTATGCGTTTGAAAATTTTGGACAACAGACTGTTTCAGACCAAAACTTGAGCGGAACGCTGAGTACAGACTTTACGTATAGTACCCAATTAGACAAGGAGTTCCAGTTGTTGCCTAAAACCATGAAAGGGCAATTGAGTTTTAAATTGATCAATGGCCAACTCAACTATTTTAAGCCACTCTTACGCATTCAAAAAGTACTTTTTAAGCGCCGTAATTTTCAAAAAATTCAGTTTGAAGGTCTTAAAAATGATTTTGTCCTTCAAGGCCAAGAGTTGTCGATGAACCAAATGAAGGTGGCGTCTAGTGTATTGACCTTTTTTGTGGGAGGAACGTACAGTTTTGGCGATAAAACTGATTTGTTGGTACATATTCCTCTGAATAACCTCAAGCGCAATCCTGACGAAGAGGAACTTGAAACATTGGATGGAAACAATTTGCTGATTCGGGCGGTGGATGAGCGGGGTGAAATCCGACTCAAGTATGACATGGATTGGCGCAAAAAAGTAAGGCGACCTCAACGATGACATAACAATTACTTAACAATAGGTGAGTGTTTATCAATGGCAGTTTTTCTCTGTTTTCGGTCAATACGCACTATTTTTAAGCGTTGTTTTCTCTTCAAAAAAACGTTTATCTTCTTCTTTTTTTTAAGTAAATTTTTGATTATCAGGTGCTTGGGTAAATAATATCTCCCTTTTTGAACTAATGTTTTATACAAGAAGATGGCTCCCAATCATTATAAAACGTAATGTAAATTGCTGCAAAACATAATATAAAATTAATGATTTGGTAACAAACTTAATAATGTAGCAACATTTGGGAAACAGTAATTTTGCACCGACAATTAACCCAAGACACCAATACAACTCTGACATCTGGAAATGAAAAAGTACTTAGGAAGCGCTGCTTTCTTGGTGGGGCTATGCCTTGGCCAATCGTCTTATTCTCAGGTAGAAAAGCCCAAAGAAAGTACAGGACTGAAACTAGATTTAGCAAAAAAATGGTTTGAACGGATTAGTCTTCGCGGTTATGCGCAGGTTCGTTACAATCGCCTTTTTGAAACTAATTCTAAGTTGAAATGTGAACAGTGCGACAGATCATGGGGCGAAAATGGCGGCTTTTTTGTGCGCCGTGGACGGCTCATCCTTTCGGGTGATGTTTCCGACCGTTTGTACATCTACGTGCAGCCTGATTTTGCTTCTAACGTAAGCAATTCATTTCAACACAGCTTTCAGATTCGGGATGCGTATTTTGATTTAGCAGTTGATTCAAAAAAGGAATTTCGCTTTCGGGTTGGGCAAAGCAAAGTCCCTTACGGATTTGAAAACATGCAATCTTCGCAAAATCGCCTTTCGCTTGATCGGGTTGATGCCCTCAATAGTTCAGTGGCCAACGAGCGCGATTTGGGTGTAATGTTTTATTGGGCTAATGCCAACATCCGAGAACGTTTTGCCTTCTTGGTAAAATCAGGCTTAAAAGGCAGCGGCGACTATGGCATTTTTGGGTTGGGTGTTTACAATGGCCAAACCGCTAACAGGGCAGAAGTCAACAATAACTCCCACGTTGTGGCCCGCCTCACTTATCCCTTTAAATTCAAGAATGGCCAGTACGTGGAAGCTAGTATTCAGGGATATAGTGGGAAATATACCATTGAGAAAGATGCAGCCAATAAAGGTACCCAAACGTTGTTTGATGACCGCCGTGCGGCAGCCTCATTGGTTGTTTATCCTCAACCTTTTGGCTTTCAAGCAGAGTATAATGTAGGCAAAGGGCCAGAGTTTGACCCCGCTACCATGACTACCCAACTAAAAAAACTTTGGGGAGGTTATGCCCAAGTGATGTATCGTTATAATTGTCCGAATCATCAGTTGATGCCCTTTGCTAAGTATCAATATTATCATGGCGGAAAAAAACAAGAAATAGATGCTCGCCGCTATATCGTAAATGACATAGAGCTGGGAGTAGAGTGGCAATGGAAAGATTATTTTGAGCTAACGGCGCTCTATACTATATCAGACCGTGTGTTTGAAGATAGTAAATTACCCCAAAATCATCAGAAGGGGAGCTTGTTGCGGCTCCAGGCGCAGTTTAACTTTTAGTCAATACGTAACAATTTATTAACATTGGAGTAGGCGTCGCGTTTTAGTCTCTTCACTTTTTTAGGTTAAGCTTTCGTCTTTACTTTTTTATCAGTGGCACAAAAAGGGAGATAATCTCCTTCCTTTTTGTGCTTTTTTGTTTGTTAAAATATTGATAATCAATAATTTTGTGGATGGTTCGGGTTTATTGTGCCATTTTTTTTAGAAAAAAGTTCGGGAGAAGTGTCTCAAAGTAAATACAACTCGCTGAAAACCTGACCTTTGAAAAATTAACACAAAATTAACAATTTGGTAACAAATGAAATTTTACAGCATCCCTGCACTGACACCATTTTTGAATCGAAAATTGACCAAAGACAGCAATAAAATTCTGACATCGCTTTCAAAAAGAGACTGCTAAGTAAGAAACTTCGAGCTTGTTGTGCTTGAATTTAACAATTTGGTAATACTCGACACATACTTACTACACACTCTCATTCTTAATTTTGCACATCATTCAATGACATCAATTCGTTGTTTGCTGTTCTGTACGTCAGAACACATTTTTTTACCGAACAGAACTTTCATTCTAAATTTTATCGGGGCGCTTTTCCTTATTATGGTTTCTACCTCTTTGCCATCCGTTTCACAAAGCCCACGACGCTATTATCACATTGCGAATGGTTGGACAGATGTGAACATCTCGGGGAAAATTGCGGGTAAATTTTCTTGGCAGTTAGAAAACCAGCACCGTCGTCAGGATATGCAAGGAGCATACAAATCAGAAACGACCACGGGCAACCCCTACAATAACCTCAATCAGCACATTTTTCGCCCGTTTATTCATTACCAAGTCAATCCCAACGTTCGAGTATCGTTGATGCCTTTCGGATGGATTGGTTCCAATCGTTTTGCTGAGGGAAAGCCGTTTGCATTTTTCTCGGAATTGCGCGTGTCGCCGCAAGTTATTCTGACCCAAAACCTAGGACGTCTTCGGGTTGACCACCGTTTTCGCTATGAGTTTCGTTGGCTGGGTAAAAACCAAGAACTGAACGATAAATCGTTTGTGTATGGTGGCGACTTTTCGGAAACGAGCTACCGCGAGCGTTTTCGCTACCAAGCTAAGCTGACCTGGCCGCTTAACCACGCCCAAATGGCAGACAAAACTCTGTATGCACAAGCATACAACGAGCTTTTTGTAAATATGGGAAAGAATATCAGTAACCTACATTTATTTGACCAAAATCGGGTATTGGTTGGGTTGGGTTATCGCCTCAATCACCACTATAGCGTGGAAGCATCGTATATGCAGCAAACCATTTTTAGATTTAACAATACCGACAAGAACAACGTCGATTTGAATAATATTTTGCAACTGAACTTTGTACTGTCCAATGTGGAATCGCTTTTTAAAAAGAAGGCGTCTCATTAATTCACTTTTATTTAAAAAATCATGTTTGGCTTAGAGACTGACATCTTCATCCTCCTGTTTATCTGTATCTTGTGCGCTTGTGCATTTGAGTTTGTGAATGGTTTTCACGACACTGCCAACGCCGTAGCTACGGTTATTTATACCAACTCACTCAAGCCAACAACGGCGGTAGTGTGGTCAGGATTTTGTAATTTTTTAGGGGTACTCTTGGGAGGAATTGCCGTGGCGATGGGTATCGTCAACTTGCTGCCCGTGGAGCTACTGATAGATCAAAATATCTACCATAGCATTGCCATGGTGTTAGCGCTGCTGTTGAGTGCTATCATCTGGAACTTTGGTACGTGGTATTTTGGCTTGCCAGCATCCAGTTCGCACACCTTGATTGGGTCAATCTTGGGGGTTGGTTTGGCGTTTTCGATGATGCCCGAGGCGGCCGACGGCGCAGGGGTTAACTGGAGCAAAGCAACCGAAATCTTTGCTTCATTGTTGCTTTCTCCGTTGGTAGGTTTCAGCTTGGCGGTGGTGTTGATGTTTACATTGCGTCGTGCTCTTAACAAGGAAGCACGCGAACAAGTATTTAGCGAACCTAAGAAAACCCAAGAACCTCCGACTTGGATTCGTGCGATTTTAATTTTGACTTGCACGGGCGTGAGCTTTTTTCATGGCAACAACGACGGACAAAAAGGCGTCGGTTTGGTAATGTTGATTTTGATTGGGGTCGTACCTGCTTACTTTTCGTTAAACGACCAGATTGATCCACGTATGGTAAAAGATAACTTGGTGGCGATTGAACAAACGATGAGCAAAATTGACACAACACTGCTGGGAATTGAAGACAAAAAGCGTTTGGCAAAAGTCAACGGTAGCACCAAAGATTTGATGAAAGTGATTAGCGCAGCCGACTCAGCGGGACATATAGAACCCAACGCACGCCTAGAAGCTCGTCGTGATATTTTGGTGATTAACAGCAGTTTGAAAAAATTGATGGACAGCGAGTCGGTGAGTATGAGCGACCAAGACAAGAAAATCATCAAAGAAAACACGGACGACAAAAAAGGACTTCGCCGTTTGACAGATTACGCACCTTTTTGGGTGGTATTGATGATTTCGTTGTCGTTGGGCTTAGGGACGATGGTCGGTTGGAAGCGTATTGTCGTGACAGTAGGCGAAAAAATCGGTAAGTCGCACTTGACGTATGCCCAGGGTGCTTCGGCCGAATTGGTGGCAAGTATGGGTATCGGGATTGCTTCGGGTTTTGGATTACCAGTAAGTACGACCCACATGCTTTCGTCGGGGATTGCGGGTACGATGGTGGCCAGTAAAGGGATTAAAAACCTCCAAGCCAAAACCGTGCGTAATATCTTGATGGCTTGGGTGCTTACTTTGCCTGTCTCGATTTTCTTGTCATTTACCTTGTATGTCTTTTTCCGTTGGATTTTCTAAGCTAAATAGCTTACAATAAAGAACGCTGACAGTATTTTTAAGCTGTCAGCGTTTTTTTATGATATAGAACCAATGCAACATTTCAGCAACTTTTAGCGTTAAAGTTTAGCAGAAAAAAACGATTTCGTTAAATTAGCCGCTTACGTTTTGTCCCGATCGCTTATGCAAAAGCATTTCTTTATACCCAGTTTGGCCTTTGTGGGTTGCTTAACCCTCTTCACGGCTTGTAACTCCACCCAGTCAATGTTTAAGGAGGGTATTTCTAAGTTTGACAAAGGGGAGTATGAGTTGGCTATCAAAGACCTCCGCACCGTTGCAAATGCTAACTACGAACCCTCGCGTACCAATTACTTATTGGCCGAATCGTACCGTTTATCTAACCGTTTCGAGTTAGCCGCTCCTTACTACAAAAAGGCGTTAGAAGCGGGCAATCCTGACCCCGAAATACCTTTCCATTATGCGTACATGCTCAAAGCCTCGGGCGAGTACGTGGAGGCCGCCAAGCAATTGGAAAAATATTTGGCCAGCAATCCTACTAACAAAGTAAACGTGGAAAAGGCCAATCGGGAGCTATATACGCTGCGTTCGATTGACGTTTTGCGAGATAAAAAGACGTTTTATCGGGTGCAAAACCTCGAAAAGTTGAATACCGCAGGCGGGGAATATGGCCCTTTCGTAAAAGATGGAAATCTGATTTTTGCCTCTACTCGAAAAAATACCGCTTACAAAACAAATGGTATGCCGATGTTGGGGATTTATAAAGTAAAACTCGCCGACGAGTACGCCGAAACCTCAGGTGAAGCCGAGCCATTTAGCCCTGCGTCTTTCTTGGAAGGTGTCAACGAAGCCGACGTGACTTTTACCAAAGATGGCAAAACTGTGGTGTTTTCGCGTGCCAATACGGGGGGCAAAAAAGGAACGGCCGACTGCGATTTGTACCTGAGCCGTTTGGTCAGTGGAAAGTGGTCAGAACCGCGCATGATTCCCGTGAGTGACTCCGCTTCGTGGGACGCTAACCCTGCTTTCTCGCGCGATGGACGGACGTTGTATTTCTGTTCTAATCGCCCAGGCGGAGTGGGAGGAATTGACATTTATCGGGCCAACATGGATGCCTCGGGGCGTTTTAGTAAGCCCGTTAATATGGGCAAAGACATAAATACCCCAGGCGACGAAATGTTTCCTTACGTAGGCCCCGACTCAAAACTTTATTTCTCTTCGGATGGCCATCCAGGACTAGGGAAATTGGATGTGTTCGTCGCTACCCGTTCGCAAGGAGTGATTACGGTCGAGAACCTTGGGCCACCAATCAACACCCGTTTTGATGATTTTGGAATGGTATATGTCGATGATGAAATGCGTTTTGGCTTTTTTGCTTCTAACCGTACGGGTGGAAAAGGCGACGATGATATTTATCTTTTTGAGGATGAAAGTGTGGGACTGGATTCGACGCAGTTGGCCGAATTGGAAAAGTTGCCGATTGATGACCCACGCCGCCGTACCGTTGGTAAACCTGAGCCTCCTAAAATCGTTAATTATTTCTTAGCAGGAACGGTAAGTTCAAACGATACGCCTGCTGCAACGCTTGATTCGGCCATTGTGAAAATGTACGAAGTAAGCTCGGATAGCTTGGTAGGACAAGGAATCAGCCGCGATGGAGGTATTTTTGGGACGTTCCCCTTGGAAGAAGGGAAAGATTATACGCTTTTGATTGAACGTAAGGGCTACATCACAAAACGCGATGCTTTCTCGATGGCAGGAAAGGCCATTCCGCAGATTTTTCGTAAAAAACTGACGATGGACACGACCTTTTACGTAGCGTTCAAACTTGACCGTTTGGCGCTAAACAAGACGTTTGTGCTTGAAAACATTTATTACGATTTGGATAAGTTCAACATCCGCGCTGATGCTGCCGTAGAGCTTGACAAGCTGGTTCAGATTTTGAAAGATAATCCAACGGTAAAAATTGAATTGAGTTCACATACCGACGACCGTTCGTCAGATGCGTACAATAATAAACTTTCACAAAATCGTGCGCAGTCGGCTGTTGATTACATTGTCTCAAAAGGTGTTGAAAAAGACCGATTGGAGGCCAAAGGATACGGCGAAACGCGCTTGATTATCAAGAAAGCACAAACTGAAGAAGAACACCAAAAGAACCGTCGTACAGAGTTTACGATTTTGAGTTACTAAGTAGCGCGGTTATCTGTTATTGGTGAACCAACAAAAAGCCCAACTCCTCGGAGTTGGGCTTTTTGTTGTGGAGAGGGTTGCTCACAACCCGACCACTCACTACACTATCTCTTACGCTTCTTTTTAGAAGAAGACTTTTTACGATAGCTTTTTTTCTTGGTGTATTTGCGTGCTTCTGCTTTGCGAATCGCAGCTTCTTGGGCGTCAAGAGCTTCTTGTCCTGACAATTCTTCTTTCACAATTGACGCGGGAGCCCCTAGCTCTGAAGTTGCTTGTGATTGAACAGCTATTTCTGGTAATACCGATTGGGTAATCACATTCAACGATGTACCCGCATCAAATGGCCGCAAACGGAATGAGTAAGCGTATTCTTTATCGGTCAAAAGGTACTCTTCGTGCGTGCGTGGTGTCCAGCTATCGTCACCACCTAGCCCCATTAATTTATAATCAAAATTCAACACACTCACCTGTCCGTGGGGAAGTTGCTGCGTAGTTTTTGCGGCGAGTAGGTCGGCGTCTGTATAGTCGTGAGCGCTAAAATTAAACGCTGGACTGCCCATTACAGCCAATCCAAAACCAACCGAATCCGTCACGGCAGCCCAGCGAACATCGCTTTTGTTGCCGTTTTCTTGCGCCATAATGTAAGGGAAATGCTGGCTGGCAATGGTACCGCTGTATTCACCAACCTGCGCGGCCGAAAGGCGGTCGGGGTAGCTTTCAAACGGCCCGCGTCCATACCACGTAAGGTTACGGAACGAAGCAGGAAGTTGCATTTGCATTCCCACTTTGGGAAGTGGAGGTACGTTGTTGCCATTGACCGTAATGGTGTTTCTGACGTCAATATCTCCTGAACCAAAGACAGTATAAGTCGTTTTTACGACAAAATTGACCCCTGCACGACCTACCCACGTGCTTTGAGTGTGAATTTTTGCGACAGAAGGGCTTACTTGCTCAATACGAATATCACCCCCTAAACGGCGAAGGCTGTCTAACCCTGCAGCTCTCCAACGTGCTGCAAAGGAGTCTTTTCCGCCCCCTTCGTCATTGTCGGTAGGCACTCGCCAAAAGTTAGGCTGGAGCGGTTTGGCGATGAGTTCACGGTTTTTGTAAATAAAAGAACTGATACCCGCTACTTTGCGGTCGAAGATGATTTTGAACTGGGGATTGGTCAACTGAATCCCTCCGCCACGAACCAGCCCTACCTTGACAGTCGCATTGGCTGGCCACGTCACCACCGTTTTGGCCGTTGGGTAGCTATTTTTGATGTATAGTTGTTCAAAAGCCACTTCGTGCCCTGCTTGCGCCCATGCGGTGTTTTCTTTGAGTTTGACACTAAGATTTAGAAAATACTCCCCGCCCGAAGTCGGCATAGAAAAGGGAATAGAAAGCGATTGGTTTGCGCCAGGGGCAGCATTGAGGTCATTGATGTCGCCTTGCTGTACAACTTTGCCGTTTTCGAGAAGCTGCCACGTCAACTTGAAAGGCTTTAAGCTCAAGAAATTGTAGGTGTTTTGGAGTGTAATGGCTTGATTTTGGGCCGAAAGCGTATCTTTTGGCGAAAACTTGATGTATTGATATACGTGTTTTACTTCGTTGATTTCGGGCTGAGGCGTGCGGTCAGGATTAACCAAACCGTCGCCTGCGTTGGCGCCATCAATGCGATTAACGTGATCGATGTACCAATTTCCCGCTTTGTCTTTGAGGGTTAAACCTTGGTCCACCCAATCCCACAAAAACCCACCTTGCATTCGGGGGTTTTTGTCAATAAGCTCCCAGTAGTCGCTCAAATTTCCGACGCTATTTCCCATCGAGTGCGCGTATTCACAAATAATCAACGGGCGATTAGGGTCTTTTTTGGCCATGGCTTCCATCACTTTGACCGAAGGATACATCGTGCCGTTGATGTCGTACTTCGTCACGGGCTGATCCACGTCTTCAAAGGTTTTGGGGTAGTTGGAGCGACCTTCGTAGTGCAGCGGACGGGTAGGGTCGATGAGGCGGATGATTTCGGCCATGCTGTCAAAATTTCCACCCATTCCTGATTCATTTCCCAACGACCAAATGACGATAGAAGGGTGGTTTTTATCACGTTCCACCATGGCTTTCCCACGGGCTACAAAGGCGTCTTTCCAGTCGGCGTTGGCCGCTAAAACAATTCCTTTTTGTTGCCAAAGCTCGTGGCTTTCGATATTGGCTTCGTCGATGACATACAGACCGTATTCATCGCACAGGTCATACCAAAGTGGGTCGTTGGGGTAATGTGAGCTACGAACGGCGTTGATGTTATGCTGTTTCATCAACACAATGTCTTTAATCATGGATTCGCGACTGATGACACGACCTGTGTTTGGGTCAAACTCGTGGCGATTGACTCCCTTAAATTTCACCGCTTTGCCATTGACCAATAGCTGACCATTGCGAAGATTCACTTCACGGAAACCAACGCGGGTACTTAATATTTCAGCGGTACGCCCTTCGCCGTCTATCACTTGAATGAGTAATTTGTAAAGATTGGGTGCCTCGGCGCTCCACAAAGCGGGGGAAGTAATGGGTACGTTTAAATTTAGGTATGACTCGTCTTTCGGATCCATCATTGGTACGTTTCTTACCAAATCGTCCTGTACAAGGCGGCCTGAAGGATCGTAGAGTTTGAACTTAACTTGGTATTTATCTTGCACTTGCGACGAAAAGTTTTTAACAAAAGCCGCCACTTTTAGCGTTGCATTTTGGTAGTTATCGTCCAAATCAGTCACTACGTAGTAATCGCGAATGTGAATCGTGGGGGTGGCATAAAGATAAACATCGCGGAAAATCCCCGATATGCGCCAAAAATCTTGGTCTTCGAGGTAGCTACCGTCCGACCAGTTGATGACCTGAACCGTCAGCTGATTGTCGCCGCCGCGTAGGTATTTGGTGACATTAAACTCAGCGGGCGTCATTCCGTCTTCGTGATACCCCACCTGAAGGCCATTTACCCAAACATAGCAAGCCGACTGAACTCCTGCAAAATGCAAGAAAACGTCGCGGCCTTGCCAGTTGGCAGGAAGGCTAAATTGGGTGCGGTACAACCCCACGGAGTTGGTATCGCTGGTGATGCGCGGCGGAGAGGCAGGAAACGGGTGCTTGATGTTGGAAAAAATAGGGCGGTCGTAAGGGCGGCCTTCGCGAGCGCCTACCACTTGCCAATTGGACGGCACGGGCAAATCGTCCCAAGTAGAAGTATTGACATTTTGTTGGAAAAAATCACCTGGAACTTTTGAAGGATGCGATACCCACTTGAATTTCCACGTACCGTTGAGTGATTTGACGTAAGGAGAAGCCGCTCGGTCAAATTTCAGCGCTGAGGCTTCGTCGCTGAAAGGAACAATCGTTGTATGAGGGCGTTCGGTATTTCTACTAATGACAGCAGGATTTTCCCAATCGGGTAAATCTTGGGCAAATCCAATACAAGGAACGAACAAGGATAAAAAAACGCTTAATTTGCGCATAAATCAAAAGCGGTTAGATTCAAGAAACGCTAGTAAAGAATAAAATAAAAAACCTTGTTTTAGGTAAAAACAGCTGATTATCAGTATTTTGTTTTGTCTAAAAAAAGGAGTAGCGTCATCATTGGTTAATTAATAATTTACAAAATAAAGGCTCTTTGGGCAGAACCAATAAGAATAAAACGAAAAAAGAAGCGTAAATATTGGGTACTCGTTTTACCCTACCTGCTTTCTTGAATGGAATCCGCTCGCAAATTTCAATCATTCTAACCTCAATTGTATCATGCTTTTAGCCGTTGATGTAGGCAATACTGACACCGTTTTTGGCGTATGGCAAAACGATGAATGGACGCATATTTTTCGGGTACGTTCGCTCACCGATGAAGCAGCGCCTCACTACGAAACCAAACTTCGCCTTCATTTTTTAGAGGCAAATTTGTTGATTTCGGACGTACAAACGACGGTACTGAGCAGTGTCGTACCACCGCTGACGCCCGTTTTGCGGAGTATGTTGTCGGGGCTTTTTGGGATGCCGCCCGTGGTCGTTGGGCCAGAGGTGTATCCTGGACTAAAAGTAGAAATCGATCATCCGCACGAGATAGGAAGCGACTTGGTGGCCAACGCCGTGGCGGCTTATACCAAGTATGGACGCAATGCGGTAGTGGTGGATTTTGGGACGGCGCTTACGTTTACGACCGTCTCGGGTGACGGACGGATTTTGGGCGTAGCCATTGCTCCTGGGCTAAAAACTGCCGTCAAAGCCTTGTTTTCAAACACGGCTCAGCTCCCCGAAGTGCCCCTCAAATTGCCCGAATCGGCCATTGGTAAAAACACCACGCACGCGATTCAGGCGGGGATATTGCTCGGCTACGAGAGCTTGGTGCGTGGCATGATTACGCGGATTCGACGGGAACTCGACGGCGACTGTATCGCCTTAGCAACGGGTGGGCTTTCGTCGATTATTGATACCCTTCACGGCGAGTTTGTGGAAGTAAACCGCAGTCTTACCCTCGATGGCCTACGCATCATTGGAGAACGCGTATCGGGGCTTTCAAGATAAAGACTTTGCCTCGTGCCCATTATTCACAGGTTTCTAGTCTGTTTACTAAAGATGAAATAGGGCTTGTACCTGTAGCGAAATCTTATACGACTGATAGTTGGTCGGTATGAAATTATTGGGTCGAGGTATTACTTCTTTTTGGTACTGCGGCTGAATAATCCAACTTACCCGTGAATTAGGCTTATAAAGTAACCCTGTACCAAGGATAATGTCTAACGATGTGGAGGGATTGGGGCGATAAGTAGAAGGAGTGGCTATGATTGTACCGACAGAAAAATAGGGAGCAAAAGTATGATGAATTGCTTTGTAATTTAGTAAAATTGGGACATTCCAGTAACCCCGTTTTTCTATTTTTTCATTGGGCTTTAAATGAATTTGATGGTAGTTTACCCCCGTCGAAACAGACCATTTTGAAGTGAAGGAATAATATCCCAAGATGCCCACCAATGGGCCATATCCTCGGTCATGAGAAGCTGGATTTAAAAAAGAATTGCGTGAGGTTATATTGACTTGAATAAAACCTACGACAGGAGCTATGGCAAACCGACTTTGTGCCTCTGTTCTGTTTATGACAAAGAATAAACAGAACAAGACTGATTTTTTGAAAACTTTCATAACGAGAGAATCGCTAATGTTTATCAAAAATGGGGAAATCTCTTCGCAGAGAAACAACTTCTTAGCTACATAACGCTAAATGGAGACTTTTAGCCTAAACGTACAAAGAAATAGCCTCATAGAGAGGTGATAATAGCACAATGAACGGTTAGCAGTGGTTAAAAGTTGACAAAACTCAAAGCTTCAACTTATACGAAACACCAATTAAAAAACGATTCTCTTGACTACCTTGAAGTCGGTAATCCGTAAAGCCTGAAACATCAATTTTGTTGCGTTTGTTGATGGCAAACTCAATCCCGCCTTTGTTTCGCATTTGATCAAAACCAACGCCGCCTAACTGGTAAAAAAAGTCCGTCGAAACGTAGGGGGTGAAGCGCGATTGGTTGGGGTAAGACACTTCAAATTTGTTACGCACATAGCTTTTGTCGTTTTCGAGGCCGCTATCGTCGTCCATAAACTGGTTTTGGTATCGCAAACGGTAATCAAATTTTAGCTTCCAAATTTTACGGTCGTAGGCAATGTCGGCATAAAAACGGTGGTAAGGACGGTATTCGTAGCCTGTTTTATCGTCATTTCTCTTTCGACGACCTATAAAACGATAATATCCGCTTACTTCCCAGCGCTTGTTAAGTTTGTACGATACGCCAGCTTCGCCCAGGTATGCCCGTAAGATGGAAACGTTATCGGTAAAACGGAACTGTGTATTTACACTCACTGAAAGCGATTTGGTGATTTTTTTCTCCACACCTACTCCCGACCACAAACCAATGTCCGTTGCTTGGGCTTTTCCCAAAAACGGTAAACATACGAAGGCTGCGATTGCTATTTTTTTCATTTTTTTGACGGTTTCCTGTTTTTAGTTTTGGGTTTACTTCTTGCCTCCTTCGAGCGGGTTATGAGCAACCCTTAGCACGGCACACGGCTTGCCCCTCGCTATTTGCCCCTTGCACTATTCGGTCGGGTTGTGAGCCACCCTTAGCACTTGATTTTTTACCGTTCCTTGGTAATAAAAAATCATGATAAGTGCCGAGTCCTTCAAAAAATCCATCGTTTGAACTTCTACGCGGTGTACGGCCAAGCCTGTTCGGACGCGTAAGTCTTCCAATAATTCTTCCTGACGCTCGGGCGTGATGAGCTCGATGCGGTCATACTGGATGTTTTTGGTCAACTCTCTTTTGATAAGCAAATTTCCTTCCAAAAGCCACACCACCAATAAAATCATTCCGTTAACTAATCCTAATTCGTCCCAACTACCTTTGATAATGGCCGAAATCAATCCCACCGAAATCACGATAAACAAGTACGTCATGTCTTTGGCTGACAGCCCCTCGGTGCGGTAGCGCAACATTGAGAAAACCGCAAATAACCCAAAAGCAGCTCCCATCGACATTTGTACTTTATTGAGAAGGTACGTGATGAGAAAAATCACGATATTGAAGCCAAAAAATGTCAAAAATAAGTCGGTGCGGCGGTAAATACGGTAATAAATGAGGCGCACAAGAATCGTTGTGGTGAGTACATCAACGAGCAAACGTACAAAAAACTTTTCGGGTAGTTTATTAAACCACTCAAAGGTATCAGGCGTGGTGAGTTCTTGCAGAAAAAGCATGCGCTAGTTTGTGTAAATGATTGAGTTTTGATTTAAACCGATTGTACTTGACGTGGTTGTAAAGGCTGATAATGCCCAGGCAATATTTACTAATTGACCCTTCTCTGAGTTTATACTTTTTCATCAGATCCAGAAAAAACGAGTGTTTGAGCGACTCTTGCTTTACTTCGGCGACGACAACTGGAGCATAATTTTTAACTGTCTTTTCGTTTCGAAACGTCAGGTTTAAATCCAGCGTAAGCCGTTCGGCAGTAGTTCTACTTACAAGGGTCATGCGGGTATAGTCCACCCACAAAACGGGCTGTAAGTCGGTGGCAGCAAACGGCGTCAGCCGTTGTAGGAAACCACAAACATTATCTTCCATCTTTTCGCCAGGAAGTTGTTGTTGGCGTACTCGTGTTTTGATGGTACGCCCTTTATTATTCTTAAATTTAACTTCCGTAAAAATGAGGTTTGATTGCACGTAGTTACGCTGACGAATCTTGTAGCGATTAAGCCTTCCCGACTGATGTTCGTGATAAAGTTGCAAGGATTCGGTATCAAAATACAACGTTTCATAGTCGGCCAGTCGCAAGCCATTTACTTCCAAAATGCGGTAATGAGGAAGCAAATCGGAGAGAATCACTGAGAACATTCCGAGCGGAATCACAAACTTGGCGTCGGTACGGTTCATCAGCTTTACACTGTCCATTTCGGCCAACGAAATCGCTTCAAACGCCTTGGCTTGCTGCTTGATTGCCTCAAACAACTCCTCAGTCGTCGTAACGGTATTTTTTAGTTTGAATGAGTTTGCCTTTGCCGTCATAAGTTTTCTTTTCCAATTTGAGGCCACGTCGGTCGGCAACAAAAACCGCACGACTAACCAGTTGATTTTTTGAATTGAATTCTGACTCTTCGATTTTTTCGCCTAGTTCGTTGTATTTATAGACTTCTCGTTTGAGTTGGTGATTGGTAGCATCGAAGGTAATTTCCTGCGTTTTGTTATCGAATTTGTCAAAGATGCGTACAATACGTTCTTCTATTTTGCCATAGTTATCGTACTTCACTTCTTCGATGACGTTGCCGTCTTTGTCAAACTTTTTGTACGAATTATTTCTGGTAACTTCCTTTCCATCAACGACTTCGACGATGGTTTCGGTGGTAGAAACAATGTCGTACTTTTTTACTTCCTTTTTGCTTTGTGCCCAACCAACGGATATGCTCAATAAGGCCACAAAGATGCTACTGTTCGACATATACTTTTTATTTAAGGAAAGTATTAACTGCTTGGTTTCGAGTGACAACATGCTGTTTGAGTTCGGCCAAAGATGCCGTAAATGCGGTAGTACTTGTGAGGTTGGTGTAAGGAGAAACCTCTTTTTCGGTGCCTGTCACGTACGGCGTGACGAGCGTTGTATATTTTTCAAACAACTCGTTCATTTTGGCAGTGGTGAAAACATTATCCGCAAACGAACGCACGTACTGTTTGTATTTGGCGTAATAAACGGGATCAGCGGCGACGTTGCGAATGAGCGGCCAACCCGTGCCTACTTCGGTCATGGCCAACGACACGGCCGAACGGCTCATTCCTCCGCCCGTTGCCGAGCTAGTCATCGACATGTTGTGATCCCACGGAATCCACGTCAATTTGTTCGTTGGCGAGTTGTACAAGTAATAATTGTGCGCCATCGCTCCGTACGAGTCCCAATTGACAATGGTGTTGTTGATGGCCAAATACTTTAAATAATTATCAACGTTGAAAGTTTTTTCGAGATTAGCGCGCCACTGTGCGGCGTTGGTGGTGCGGTCGGTACTATTGAGGGCCGTGACAAACGCCTGAACATCGCTGTAATCAGCCGCAGTTTCGTTATTTTTCTTTTCAAACTGTGATTGAACAAACGACTGAAATGTCGATTCTGGTTTGTAAATATTTCCTTTTGTTTCGCCAAATTGGTCTTTTACCATCGTATCGTCAATAATCTCTACCATGGTATATATGCCACAGTACTTGGCTCCTTCGCCAAAGTTGATATATACTTTATAGAAGGCCGTACGAGCGGCAGCTACTCCTCCCATGCGAAAAATATCGGCCACTACTTTTTCCCGAATTAGCGAGTTATCTGCGTACGCAGGCGACATCGACAATTCTTTGAAACCGTATAAGCGCTGGTTGTTAATTTCTGGATATTTGTCTTCAAATTCATCAAACTTTAGTCGAAAGGGGAGTTTATAAATACCAGCGCCCCAAGTCGAAGAAAGACTTGAATTGCCTTTAAGGCGGAATCCTACCTTGTTCCATGCTTTTCCGTTGAATTTGAGGGTAGTAGCTACGTAGATGGGGGTGCCACCGATGAGGTCGAGGCCACCACCGCCAGGGGCGCCACCGCCGTTTCCTCCGTTGGGTGGGTTGCCGCCTGGTACTCCGCCGCCACCTTGTGAACCGCTGCTACGCGTGCCAAAAGCCGTTCCTGTGAGGGTTTGCATATCGGTTTTGATGGCTGTCCAATCGGCGGCCGTCATCGTGATTTCGAGGGTATTAACTTGGCTTTGTGGAAAGACAATGTCATAGTTGGGGGTGCCATCGCCACTGTGCGACTCGGTTGTCCAGTCGGGGTTGGCGGTTTCGGCAGTGCCATCGCCAGGGGTTACTTCCTGCACTTTATCTTTGCAAGAAGTGACAACAAAGGCCATGAGTGCCACAAAAATCGTGGAACGAACAATTTTCATAGAGGTGTCAGAATATGAGTTTAGAGGCATCGGTATCAATGAGGTTTACGTTAAAAGAAATAGTTACGTTGCAAGAGGGCTAGGGCTTTTGTAAAAACGCTTCTACTTTTTGGCGTTGGGAGGCTACATATTGATTCAATTGTTCAAGCGAACGGCCGAAGTTTGTCACATCGCGCAGTTGAGAATAGGGTCGTACTTCTTGACCCTCTACATAAGGGGCGATGAGTCGATGTTGACGTTCCAATAACTTTTTCATGTTGGTAGTTGTAAATAGATGTTGGGTAAACTCTTTGACGTAATTTTTGTACTGCACAAAATAGACAGGGTCATCGGCTAGGTAGCGAATCAATGGCCATTGCTTACTAACGGACGAGAGGTCGAGGGAAACATTCCCGCCAAATCCGCCTTTTTTACCTCCCATCGGCGGCGGCGGAAAGAACCCTTCAGAAGGGGCACTACTTTCATTGCGCGCCATTGCAGAAGGAAACATTCCACCACCGCCACGGTTCGAAAGGGCTTCGTTGTTGTCCCACGGAATCCATGTAAGCTTTTTGGTAGGAGAATTGTACAGGTAAAAGTTGTGAGCCATGGCTCCGTAGGTATCCCAATTGCCAATGACGTTGTTGATGGCCAAATATTTTAAAAAATGATCGACATTGAACGTTGCTTCCAGTTGTGAACGCCATTGGGCGGGGGAAGTAAGTCGGATTGAGTCGTTTAAGGCTGCGACAAACGCCCGAACGTCGCTGTAATCTGCCTGTTTTTTATTATTTTTCTTCTCAAACTGCGCCTGATTAAACTGTTGAAAAGTAGATTCGGGTTTGTAAATATTTCCTTTGGTATCTCCAAATTGAGTACCAACCATCGTGTCGTCAATAACTTCTACCATGGTATAAACGCCACAGTATTTCAAGCCTTCTCCAAAATTGATAAATACGCGATAAAAAGCCGTTTGGGCGGCGGGAACGCCGCCTTGGCGAAACAAATCAGCGGCTACTTTTTCGTGTAAAAGTGAGGGGTCGTTGGCGGCAGGTGACATCGCTAACTCATGAAAGCCGTAAAATGAGGGCTTTGTTGCCCCTTTAGGTGAAAATTTATCAAACGATAATCGAAAAGGTAATTTGTAAATGCCTTGCCCCCACGACATCATTAGGGTAGAATTGCCTTTCAATCGAAAACCAACCGAATTCCAATTTTTGCCGTTGAATTTTAAAGAAGCGCTGACGTACTCAGGTTCACTTTGGCCAAAATGAGCAGGGCCTCCACCCATGGGGACGCCACCCATAGGAGGGGGAAAAGCACCGTTTTTAGGCATTGGCCCTGGAAATCGACTTCCTTTTCCAAACTCGTTTCCAAATTTCTTTTTCATATCAGTTTGTACACTATCCCATGTGGCTTTCGTCAACGTAATTTCGAGGGTATTGACCCGATTTTGAGGAAATACAACCTCGTAATTGGGCAGGATTGGCTTCTTTTTGGAGGTAGAAGTGTTGTTTTGGCTTGTGCTTTGGAAGGAAATCCAACAAAGTAAGCCGAGCAAAAAAAGATAAGGTGTGCGTTTCATCGGTTATGGCGGTTTTAAAGGTGATTACCGCCAATGAACGCAAGATGTGGCAGCTCTTGCCGTATGTGCCTACAAATACTGGATATGTGTAGAAGAATGTTAAGAAATTGTTAAGTTTGGCAAAGGCTCTACACAAACCACTGATAAATAGACACATTGCAACGAAGGTGGGTAGAAAAATGTATAGCTATGAAAAGGGTTTTATGAAGTATTTAGAACGATATAACGGGTGGCTGCACCTAATAGGTTGGGTAGTTTACATTGCCTCTCCGTTGCTGTTTTTTTCCTTTTCAAACACGTGGTTTCCGCCTAATTTTGGCAGTTTTTTGCTGAGTAAGCTGGCAGGTGATGCCTTGTTGATTGCCTTTTTTTACCTCAATCTCCAACGCTTAATCCCGAATCTGCTGTCTAAAAAGGATGTGATTGCGTACGTGGGAGCAGTGGCAGGGGCATTGTTGATTTATTTGATTGCCAACGATTTGCTGATGCAGTGGTGGCGAATGAATCGCCCTCCGATGCTTGGGCAAGTACCTCCGCCGATGCCACCACCCTCGGGAAGAATGCCCGTTCGGCCTCCTTTTGGGGCGATAGGGCCTCCACAAATCACTGCTTTTTTGTCGTTTTGTTTGATTACGTTGGCCAGCTCGATGATTGCCTTGGTGCGTGACCGTTTGCGTGAACGGGAAGAAAAACAACAGATTCAATTGGAAAAAATAGCGGCCGAATTGGCCGTGCTGAAACTCCAAATCAGCCCACATTTTTTGTTTAACACCCTCAATAACATTCGTTGGTTGACGCGCCAAAAGTCGGATAATGCCGAAGAAGCAGTGGTGAAATTGTCGCAGTTGCTGCGGTACGTGATTTATCAGGCCAACCACGAACGTGTGCCACTGACGCAAGAAATTGAACACTTGCAGCATTTTATAGACCTCCAAAAAATGCGACTGACCGAGCAAAACTCCGTCTCGTTTGTGTGCGAAGGGGCGATTGAAAGGCATCAAATTGAACCTTTATTGTTTCTGCCATTTGTCGAAAATGCGTTTAAATACGGTCTGCACAGTCAACAAAAAAGCGATATTTTGATTGGCTTTCGGGTGGACGAAAACCACCTGTTGTTTTTTGCCGAAAACCCCATTTTTGAAAATAACCTACCTAAAGAAGGGGCGTCGGGACTAGGAATTAAAAATGTGGAACGCCGCCTAGCCCTGCATTATCCACAGCGGCACGAATTGCATATTTACACCAACGCCACTACATTTCGAGTGGAACTATCCCTTGAATTAGCCCCATGACGCAAATACGCTGCATAGCCATTGACGATGAACCATTTGCTTTGGCGATTTTGGCCGATGACCTTCGTCGGTTTCCATATTTAGATTTACAAGCTACTTTTTCCAATGCCTTCGATGCTGATTTGTGGCTTAAAACCCATTCGGTGGACCTCATTTTTCTGGATATTCAGATGCCTACGTTGACAGGGACGCAATTTTTACGCGGACTTTCACAACCGCCAATGGTGATTTTTACGACGGCCTATGAGCAGTATGCTTTGGAGGGTTTTGAACTAAATGTCGTGGATTATTTGCTCAAACCGATTCCGTTTCAACGTTTTGAAAAAGCAGTATTTCGGGCCAAAGAATTGTTTGAATTGCGTCAGAAAGAGGAGACGCCAGCGGTCGCGGAACGTGGTTTTTTCTTTGTTTTTTCGGAATACAAAGAAATCAAGATTTATTTCGATGAAGTAAATTACGTGGAAGGGCTCAAAGACTACGTCAAAATTTACACCACGCAGCAGCCGAAACCGATTCTGACGCGCCTGAACCTAAAAGCCATGGAGGCCAAACTGCCCGAAATGCAATTTGGCCGCGTTCATAATTCGTTTATTGTCGCTTTTGAACGGATAACGGCAGTTCAGAGAGCCAAAGTCCACTTAGGTAATGTCGAAATTCCGATTGGGAATCGCTACATAGCTGAGTTTGAGCAACGGTACCGAAAACTATCGAGCGAGTAAGAGTGTCCCGATTTTAACAAAATTTTTACCAAGTAAATCACTCACTTCAATCCGATACACGTAAGACCCTTCGGGTGCGGGTTGTCCGTTGAGCATTCCGTCCCACCCTTTTTTTATCGCATCATCGGATTCAAAAAGCACTTCACCCCATCGGTTATAGACAATCAGTCTTGAGGTATTGACAAATTGTCCTTTCATCGCAAAAAAGTCGTTGACCGTGTCTTGGTTAGGAGAAAACGCATCGGGAATGAAGACAAGGGCATTGCGGACAAAAACGTAAGGGTTAGAATAACTTATTAACCCCGAAGACCCTTGTGGGTAAGCAAGTATTCGGTATCTAAACTGTTGTTGGTCAGGATTATAAGTGTCAGGGTTGAAACTAGAGTTTCCTCCCAAACGAACTTGGTCAACAAGAACCCCTTCCTCGTTCAATATTTCTAAAGCGTAATAGCCAATCGGAAACAAGAAAGGTGAGTCAACAGTCCAGTCAACGGTTGAGCTTGTTTTGGAATATAAGTGAATTGAACAAACGGGGTCGCTTGGCTCGGAGCGATTTCCGCAACTGTTTTCGTATTGAACTTTATAGCAGTACGACTGAGCATTGGGGTTGGCGGTGGGGTCAATAAATGTCAATTGGTTATTGGCAATCCCCACCTCTTGATAGTTATTGCTGCCATTCTCGGCGCGTAAAAAAATGGTTTTGAACCGAGAAGGACTAGCTCCCGAAGCTGGTGGATTGGTAATACGTACTTCTACTTTTTGTTCTTCTTCTAGGACTGAAGCCACGACGTTGGTAATTTTTGATGGAACATCGCTAGAAATGGCTTGAACACAGCGAAGTTGCGAAACCGATTCAACGCCTCCCGCCAATGTCACCGTAACTTGATAACAATACTGATTTCCGCAGGTCACGTTGCGGTCAGTTTGGGTTGTTGTGGTACGATTCGTGACTACTGGGCTAGGGGTTCCGTTGAGATTAACGCGGTAATTTTGAAATGAGGCCGCGTGCGGATATTCTTTCCAAGTGAGTACGTTTTGTTGGTTTTGAGCTACAACATCTAAGCTCGTGGCACATACCACGCTGGAAGTAGTGGTGGTATTGTCGCAAACATCGCTAGTACTTAGGCGAAAACAATACGGATTTTGGGCAGCGTTGATGTTCCGAATTGTCACCGTAGTGGTATCGTTGGTGGTCGCACTTTGGCCTGTGTTTCTAAACGTTCCCGTGGCACCTTCGTCGATTTGAATGTCGGCTTTGATGCCCGCGCTACCTCTGACAAGCACATCCACCGTGCCGTCGGGGCGGGTAGTTACTTTGCGGATTGATACGCCCGTTGCGGTAGAAGTATTCAAAACCACATTGGTGTCTTTTTTACAAGTAAGTGGAATGTTGCCAGGTGCAGTACCCGTTACCGAAATGGTCGCGGCATTGGCAGTAGCAGGGTAAGCATAAGAAATAACGTAAGGGCTGTTGGCTTTGGAAACGGGAATAAAAACACCTCCTCCAAAATTAACCAAAAAAGATTCGTAGCCTTTGGTGGTAGAATCGTCGGCGATTGTGACTACCACTTTGCGTCCACTACAGACTTGTACCTTATAATTGGGCGCTGTGACAGCTTCGACTACGCGGCAGGCGATGGCTCCAGTCCCCCCCGTGCTTACAAGCTGGAGAATGGTATATTTGCCAAGTTTTGTATAGCGATGTGACGTGGTGGCAGTAGCCGTGTAAGGCGCTTTGGTAGGGTCGCCACCTTTGTAATCATAAATGTATTGGGCATTTTCTCCCACCGTTTTTTCTACATTAACATCAAATAAAAGGCACCCAACGGACGAGCCTTTTACGATGAATCCGCCCGTACCAATTGCAGCGTTTCGTTGAGCAGGGTCACAATAATCTTGCCCCAAGACGGCTAGGCTTACCAAAAAGAAAAAAAGTACAAGAGTTGATTTCATAGATTTATGATTTCCGATTTCCTTCTCCCCAAAGAACGTATCTTTGCAAAAGGTTGTTTTACTAACAAACTTACCACGAAAAGAATTACACGCACTACACAGAATCGTAAACATAAAACGTTGTTTTTCGCAAACTATTTTTATTTGATACATGGATAGCAATAATAATACCAATTCCATCAAGCTCGATACCATTGAATCGGCGATTGAAGACATTCGAGCAGGGAAAATCATCATTGTGGTCGATGATGAAGACCGTGAAAATGAAGGAGACTTCATTTGTGCGGCCGAAATGACCACGCCTGAAATGGTGAACTTCATGGTAAAAGAAGGCCGAGGGCTCATGTGTGCCCCCCTTACCGTGGAGCGCTGCGAGGAATTGGGCCTCAAAATGATGGTGGGAGATAATACTTCTACGCACGAGACACCGTTTACCGTATCGGTCGATTTGCTGGGGCACGGCTGTACGACAGGGATTTCTGCTTCCGACCGTTCTAAAACCATTCAGGCACTGGTGGATCCCAACATTCGTCCCGAAGAATTAGGTCGTCCCGGACATATTTTTCCGCTTCGTGCCATGCCTGGCGGCGTACTTCGTCGCACGGGTCATACCGAAGCTGCCATTGATTTTGCCCGTTTGGCGGGTTTAAAACCTGCGGGAGTATTGATTGAGATTTTGAACGAAGACGGTACGATGGCGCGTTTGCCACAGCTGCGCGAATTGGCCGATAAGTTTGATATGAAGCTGGTGTCTATCAAAGATTTGATAGAATATCGCCTTCAAAAAGAAACCCTTATCAAGCGCGAAATCGCCGTTGACATGCCGACCGAATGGGGGCATTTTGACATGATTGCCTTCCGCCAAATCCATACCGATGAGTTACATTTAGCCCTTATTAAAGGTACGTGGGAAAAAGATGAACCCGTATTGGTGCGCGTTCACTCATCGTGCGTGACGGGCGATATTTTCGGGTCATGCCGTTGCGACTGCGGGCCGCAATTGCACGCGTCGATGGAAATGGTTGAGCGCGCGGGCAAAGGCGTGGTGGTGTATATGAACCAAGAAGGGCGCGGTATTGGACTTATCAACAAACTGAAAGCCTATAAGTTACAAGAAAATGGCTTGGATACTGTTGATGCCAATATTGCCCTTGGATTTAAAATGGACGAGCGCGATTACGGCGTAGGCGCACAGATTTTGCGCGATTTGGGATTGAGCAAAATCAAACTCATTTCCAACAACCCTAAAAAACGGGTGGGTTTGATGGGTTATGGCTTAGAAATCGTCGATTGTGTACCCATCGAAATGCCTGCGAATGAGTACAATGAAAGGTATTTGAAAACAAAACGTGATAAAATGGGGCATCGCCTCACGCAGTTTGCAGCTGTGAAAGAATAAATGTCGAGGGTAGAGTGTCGAATGTACTTTTTATTCGACACTCTACCCTCGACATTCAAAAACACTAAAACAATACGGCTCGAATTACCAATGGACTCGAAGTCGGATAAATATTCTCCGCAGGATACGAAGGGTTCACTAAGTTGTTGTAACTTAGGTTATACAACAACATCAGGTTAAACGCCTTTATAAAACGCCCGCCAATCGGAGTGGAGTACGAAGCTCCCACCATGGCCGAATTTATCCATGTACGGCGACGTACGCCGCTCGCATTGTAGTCGCGGTATTGGACGTTAAGCGACTCGAATTCAGCGTTTAAGTTGATACTTTCGTAAACATTAAACATCCCAAACACCCGCCCGCCGTAATTATCGTAGCTACTTTTAAGGGTAGGAGAATAGCGGAGTTGGGTGTACTGATACGTAACCCCTCCCCCTAACGAAAGGCGATTAGTAACCTGATACCCTGCCACGGGCGAAACCCCAATACTGGTCACAGTTCCAAACGACAGTGGGCCAATACTTCCACCCAAACGGAGGCGGTCTAAGGGCGAAGGAGGACGTGCTGGCTCTTGGGTGCGAGGTGGGGCATCTAATACTTTAATGGGGCCGTCATTATTGGGTCGTACTGGTGGTGGAGGTGCGTCGGGGTTGGCGGTCTGAGCGGCGGCTCCAAATGCCCATAAGGAGGCCACTACCAATCCCAAAAATAATTTTCTCATAGTCTCAAATATAAAAAACGTTCTAAAGAGATTACGTTCAAAGGAACAATTCTGTTTCAAAAACGAAAAAAAAGAAGGGCTATTGCGTGGTAAGCTCTCGGAAGACTTCTTCTAGCGGTTTGCCTTCGTTACGTAAATCGGCAAGGGTGCGATTGGCTACGACTTGCCCCCGATTGATAATGACGGCACGGTCGCAAATGGCTTCTACTTCTTGCATAATGTGCGACGAAAAAAGAACCGTTTTTTCTTTTCCAACGCTTTTAATGAGTGTCCGAATCTCAAGAATTTGGTTGGGGTCGAGCCCCGTGGTGGCTTCGTCCAAAATCAAAACGGGTGGGTTATGAATTAGGGCTTGGGCCAAACCAACGCGTTGCCGATAGCCTTTGGATAATTGTCCAATTTTTTTGTTTTGTTCAAGCCCTAGCCCACATATTTCTATCATTTCACTCACCAGTTGGCGCAATTTTTCACCTTTGAGGCCATACAAAGCTCCCACAAAACGCAAAAATTCCTTGATATACATATCGGTGTAAAGCGGATTGTGTTCAGGTAGATAGCCAATCGAGCGGCGTACTTCCATCGACTGCTTCGCTACGTCAAATCCACAGACTTCTACGCTTCCGCTGGTGGCGCTGAGGTAGCCCGTCGTGATTTTCATGGTCGTCGATTTTCCCGCGCCGTTAGGCCCTAAAAATCCCATGATTTCTCCAGGCTTTACGTCGAAGCTAATGTCGTTGACGGCTTTTTGAGCGCCGTATAGTTTAGTGAGGTGTTGTATCCGAATGGACATGATTTTTCAGAATTGGGGCGAAAATACAAATTTCTCGTTTAGGGTCTTGTATATTTGCTTGATAGAAAACTACAAAGAGAAGGGATTGTTGTATTGCAATGGCATAATTTTGGCGTATAACAATGTAACGGACTTGCGTTTTATGAGATTGTTTAAACGGACTGGGGTTTTATTGTTTTTAGGCGTAATCGCTTGGATGAACACGTGGGCACAAACCCCGACGATTACCACAACGGACGTCAGCGGGGCAGCAGCCTGTGCTGGGGCAACTTTGTCGGTGGCGTTTACACCAACCAATGTCCCCACACCAGCCAAACGTACTTACACGGTACAATTATCAGGAACGGGAGGGACGTTTACGAGTCCCACGGCGTTGGCATCGGGAGCAACTAGCCCGATTGTAGTTACCTTACCCGCAACAGCTCTTGGTGGGGAGTACCGCTTGCGCGTTGTTTCGGATACGACGGGCATCACGTCGGTGCCAACTTCTATTTTTACCATGCTCAGACGCCCCACTGCCACGCTTTCGGGCGATACCACGATTACGTTGGGTGGCACGGCGACTTTGACGGTCGCTTTTACAGGAAATGGCCCTTGGACTTATACATTTACCAATACCAACACAGGCACCACGCTCACAAATCCGCTCAAAGGCATTGTGCAACCTACTGTGAGTACTACCTATGCCCTTCAGTCGGTTAGCAATGTGTGTGGTGCGGGTACCGTTGCGGGCAGTGCGCGAGTACGTGTTTTACCCACTATCACTTCTACGTTTGCAGCTACTTCCGTTTGCGCAGGTGCAACGGCCACGGTGTCGTTTGTCACCACGGGCACGTTTGAATCAACGTCTGCTGTAACCTACACGGCACAGGTATCAGACTCGACGGGAAGTTTTACCGATCCCGTTGCGATTGGAACGGGCACCGCCAGCCCATTGCAAGTTACTTTTCCAGCTTCGTTGTTAGCAGGCAAAAACTACAAAGTACGCGTTATTGCTAGTGCCTCTGCCTCTTCGGTGAGTAGTGGCGTGTTTGCGGTACAAGCCTTACCGACGGCTACCTTGAGTGGCAGTACAACGATTGGGGTAGGAGAAAGCGCAAAACTCACGTTGGACTTTACTGGAGAAGGCCCTTGGACGTACGTTCTATCTAATGACCAGACGGCTACAGTGAATACGACTCCTGCCCAAGTGACGGTCAGCCCTACGACAACGACAACCTATTCTGTTAAATTAGTTCGTAATGCGTGCGGAACGGCCCCCACGTCCACAAGTACTGTTCAGGTCAAAGTCAATCCTCGGGTGAGTGCAGCCGACGTGGCCTTGGGTTCGGTTTGCGTCGGAAGTGTCATAAGTTTGCCTTTTGTGGTAACGGGAACTTTTGAAGGCGCAGTTACTTATACCGTTCAGCTCTCAGATGCAACTGGTTCGTTTACAGCACCTCGTGCGCTTGCAACGGGAACGAGTAGCCCAATTTCAACGACGATTCCTGCCAACGTTGCGGCGGGGGCGGCGTATCGTTTACGGGTAGTTGCCAGTGTGACCTCAACATCGGTCAATAGCGCTTCTTTCATAATAAAAGTTAGACCAACGGCGGTATTGTCGGGCGCTGCTTCGGTCAATTTTGGTGAATCAGCTACCTTGCCTGTGACATTAACGGGCGATGGCCCTTGGTCGCTTGCATTGTCAGACGGAACCACTGCAACTTCGGACGTAACTCCTGCGCAAGTAACTGTAAAACCCACTCAAACGACGGTTTATCAACTAACTTCGGTGCGAAATTCGTGCGGTGAAGGTACTGTTTCGGGGATTGCGTCGGTGACGGTCATTCCGCGCGTAATCACTGAAAACATTACCTCGGGTATTTGTAGTGGAAAAGAGTTTGAGGTTAAATTTTCTCTTGGCGGCGGAACTCTCCCTGCCAATACCGTATTTCAGGCGCAGTTGTCGGACAGTTTAGGAAGTTTTACCAATGCGGTTAATATCGGGACGGGAAGTCGTAGTCCTATTTTAGCCAATATCCCCGTGATTCCGAACGCCAACGGTTACCGTATTCGGGTCGTAGTGGTAGGAAGCACAACGATTACGGCGCAACCGACATCGCCCTTTTTGCTAGGACGCCGCCCTACGGCCGCACTGAGTGGAGGTGTAGCGACACCGCTCAAGCCTGGGGATGAATTATTGCTGGTAATTCAGTTTACTGGCGATGCCCCTTGGACCTACACAATGTCGGATAATACGACAGGGACAACCAACGAAACTCCCGTTTTGGTCACTGTCAAACCCACTTTACCAACGACTTATACCCTCAGTTCGGTGAGTAACTCGTGCGGAACGGGCACGGTATCGGGCAGTGTGACAGCCAATGTGGTGATTACGGGGATGGAGGAAGAACGAGAAAAAATCATTGTAGGGCCTAATCCATTGACCGACCGACTACGGCTAACCATTGGCATTCCTACGGCGACCGAATGGCAGATAATAGATGTACAAGGGCGCGTGTACCAAAGCCGTCAGTGGGCTGCAGGCGAATACCGAGACGAAATCAATACCCAAGCTTTGCCAAATGGATTGTATTTTCTTCGAATAAAAGTAAGTGATAAATGGCTTGAACGTAAGCTGTTGAAGCAATAGAAAAAAATTAACCCCCTCTGATGCGGAAAACCGTTCAGAAGGGGCTAAAAAGGCGTTTTTTTAACAAACTTTACGCTTGGTGCTCTTTACGAAGCAAATCGTTGACGGTTTTGACGGGGTTGAAGGTAATCAACGGAACTTCCACAAACACCGTATTCCAGTCAGACATTGAGCCGTTCCAAAGTCCTGGAAGTTCTTGGGCTTTAAGGTCTTTGCCGTCTTTTGATTTTTGGGTAATAAAGCCCGTATTGGAGTCGCGATAACTCATCAATTCAAATTTCTTGCCTTTATAACCACGGAGAGAGCACACCAAATCAACGGGGTTGAAGTGCGTTGCGGTATCGAAAAGCGCTTTTTGTGCAGCATCGTCCATGTCAATTTGCGCCGACTCTACCACTTGGAGCGAGGTCGTGCCGTCGGGATTCGCCGCCCAGAAAGGCCCGCCACCAGGCTCGCCGACGTTTTTCACCATTCCGCACAAACGCACAGGGCGGTCGAGCTTCATGGCAAAATAGGCGAGTTTTTCGGTGTTTGAAAGCGTCCAGAAATCCTTGGTAGGCTGCGTAAACATCGTCGTTTCGTAAAACTCTGACAGTTCGCTGATTAGGCTATCGCTGTTTTCGCCTGCTTCGATGCGGGCTAAGAAATCAAAAATTTGCTGGCGATATTTCAACAACAACGCCCCGAGGACTTTTTTGTACGTAAAAGTGGTGTCTTTGAGGCTATCGGGTACGACATTGTCGATGTTTTTGATGAATACCACATCACCGTCTTGGTCATCGAGGTTGGCCAAAAGCGCCCCGTGTCCCGCAGGACGGAACAACAAGCTACCGTCGGCGTTGCGGAAAGGTGTGTTGTCCATGTTCACCGAAATGGTATCGGTAGAGGGTTTTTGTTCTGAAAAACTCACTTCGTAAGTAACGTTGTATTTCTCTTCAAAAGCAGGTTTTACGGCCTCAATCAGGGCTTCAAAGCGGCTGCGGTGTTCAGGCGAAACGGTGAAATGCAGGCGTACTTGTCCGTTGGCGTTGGCGTAGTTGGCGCCTTCTACTAAATGCTCTTCTACGGGCGTACGTGCCCCTTCTTCGTAGTTGTGGAATTTTAACAAACCTTTAGGAAGGTTGCCGTAATCTAGCCCTTTGCCACTCAAGATATAATCGGCAATTTGTTGGTAGTCGCCGTCGCCAATGGCCGTTTCAATGTCAACACCGTCGTTGGCCATGGCGGCTTTTAGGTCTTCAAAGAAAGCAAAATCGCGAATTCGCTCGCTAAATTCTGGAATGGACTTGTCACTTTTTCCGTCGTCTTTGAAAGCAAAAAGCGACTTGAACATCCGCGTGGCAGCGCCCGAAGCTGGGACAAACTTCAACAACGAAACGTTTTTGGCTTGTGCATCAAATTCATCGACAAGTGCGGCACTTTCTTCTTCGCTCACGCGCACAATGCCATCACCTACGGTAGCGGCCTTGAGAACTTTTAAAAAAGGGAAGCCCGTTTCAAAATGAGAAATCTGCTGTTGGATGGTTTCAAGCGAAATGCCCTGCTTTTCGATTTGGGCGAGGTCTTTTTCAGTAAACATGGGTTTGAATAAGATTATACTGTTTGAGGTTCGGAGTTACAAAATCGTATTATGACTACAAAAACTTGGACTTTGTGCTAAAAATAAGGAAGATTCATGGATGCAAACTATAAAATATTTGTTAATCCTTCGACCGTTCGATAAAAAAAGCGGTTAGAAATGATTTTCCGTACTAACTTTGTATAAAAAAGCGGCTTTGTATGGCAATCCCACCCGAAAGTTCAAAAAAAATTGTGGTAGTACCCTGCGCTATCTTTGAAAAAGATGGGTGTGTCTTTTCGGCCCAGCGCAAGGAAGGGATGTCACTGGCTTTAAAATGGGAGTTCCCTGGCGGAAAAGTGGATGAAGGCGAAACTGAAATAGAGGCACTTCACCGCGAAATTATGGAGGAGCTGAGTGTAGAAATTGAAATAGGAGTACGCCTTGAACCTGCTTACAAAGAAGACCCTAATCGCATTATCTGCCTTGTACCTTACGTGTGTCGGATGCTTACCTCGCCCATCGTTTTGACCGAACACCAACAATACAAATGGGTTCGGCTGGAAGAGGTTCACAAACTAGATTGGGCCGAAGCCGACCTAGAAGTCATCGAAACTTTTCTTCACTATTTAGACGTTAGTAAACTACGTCGCCATAAGACAAAGTTAAAGTGTTGATTATTAGGTGTTCCTAATTCCTACTTTACAGTTTCACAACTTTACGAACAATCGTTTGCCCCTCTACCACAAAGTGAAGTAAATAGGTACCCACAGGTACGTTTTCTAACGAAATTTCCATTCCTTGCAACACTCCTTTTCGGAAGTATCCTTTGTTGAGGGTTTTTCCTTGCGCATCCAATAATTCCCAATCGCCTGATTTTTGACCAAAAATTTTAGCTTCTACTTTGACTTTGCTGTGGGTCGGGTTGGGTAATACCCGCAAGTCTTCGTCAGAAACAGGCGCAATGGCCGTGAGAAGAACATTCACGCGCGCACTGCCACCAACGCTTCCGTTTCCACATACGTTTGTCACTGATTTGAGTGTATAGGTGGTTTCTAAGGCTGGTTTTACGCTGATACTGCTAACATTATTGGAGACACTGGCCGTGTTATTGTCCGAAAGAACGTACGTCACAGGAAACGTGCCTTGAACACTTAATTTTAGCTTAGCTTCCCCTCCAAACGCAATTGTCGTGTCGCCACTAAGGGTTGCTTTGGCGCGTTGTTTGAGCGAAAAAACGTCGCTTGGTGTGAGGCTCGCTCTGGCATTTTGGGTGGGCTTTATACGTAAACGATAACTGCCGCCGATTTCTACACTAGCAGGAATCGTAACTTTAAGGGGGCTTTGGCTGCCACTTCCGACAGTGCGAGGAGTGGTAAAGTTGCCTTCTTTGTCTGATAATTGAGCCTCAAAGCCAATGCCTGTATCAAACCCTCCTGTGACGGTGAAAGGCAAATCGAACACCGATTCGTCGCAAAGTATAACTCCCGTAGGCATTTGGGTAGCGATTTTGGGCGTTACTTCCACGCGTGCATTTCCGTTGGTGGTGCCTGTTCCGCAGGCATTGCTTACGGAGGTGACGGTATAAGTGGTGGTTGTAAGCGGCGAAATGGAGATGGTCAATGGGTTGGTGGAAGTGGTCGCAGCGGGGCCGCCCGAAAGCTGGTACGTCCATGGCCCCGAACCCGAAAATTGGAGTGTAAGTGGGGTACTTTGCCCTGCCTCGATGGTTGCTGCGCCGCTCAAAGTAGCCGTCGGTTTTTGCTGAATGCGAAAACCTGTAGATACAACTGGAGGAATCCCTGCTACGTTGGCTACAATGCGCAAACGATAGTTGTCGCCCGAAGGGAGTGAGGTGGGTAAGGTGGCAGAAAATGCTTCGTTACTTGCGGTGGAAAGGGTGACGGGTTGTGAAAAATTGCCTTGATTATCAGATAATTGTAAAGTGTATTTCCAGCGGTTGCGGTCAGTGTTGGTTACAGAAAAGGGAATAGAAAGAGCCTCACCAGCGCAGACAGTGGCCAGAGGTTTATCGAACGAAAGAGTAGGCTTTTCGCTTACCGAAACTACGAAACGATCCAACAAACAACCCGCTTCGTCGCGGACAGTGAGGGTAGTGTCACCTGTAAGAGTAAAAGACAACGTAGGCTCACTACTACCATTGGACCATTTTGCTGCGCCTTTCCACGACGGCTTTAGCGTCACGACTTCTCCGTGGCGAGCTTTGAGTTGTGTCGTTTTATTGACGTTTTTGAAAATCGTAAATTGATCACGAACCACGCCGTCGTTACAAAGCCATTCAAAATTGAGGCGGTTGTCTTCTACTTCGATAACGACAGAACCACCGTTTTGGAAGTTTTTGAAAGGCATCGCGGGGTGGGCGGGGCCATCGAGTCCGTTGTTACGCCCCGAAGAACCTGCAACTACGTAAATAACGCCTTCATCACCTCCATTTTTGACGTATGCACACGAATTGGGGCTGTTGTCGTATTTGCCAGAAGAAGTGCTGGTCAAATGAGCGGCTTCGTTGAAAGTCGGGGCAAGCCCCGTATGACCCCGCGTAGGGCGCGAACGTTCGTACAAGTGGCTATGACCGCTCAGTACCAAATCAACTTTGTATCGCTCTAAAATAGGGTTCAAGTTTTCACGGATACGAACCAATTCCGTTTCCGTATCCGAGTCATGCGAGTTTTTGGTGTAAGGTGGGTGGTGAAACATCACAATTGTCCACGGAAGGCGATTGGCGGCTAAGTCTTTTTTGAGCCATTCTACCTGTGGGCTGAGCGTATCGTACAATCGGTATTTGTCTTGCTCAATGCCGTAAGAGTCCAAGGCTACTACGTGTACATTCCCGTAATCAAACGAATAATTCATTTCCGACCCCGACGGAACACCGCCCGACTCGCCGTTTTGGGGTTGGGAGAAAATCTGAAAATAGGCAACCTCACGGCGGGTAGGTGTTCCTGAATAGTATTCATGATTCCCAGGAATGGCCCAAATGACGTTGTTTTTGAAGAAATAGTCTTGGTAAATATTGAAGAAATTGTTCTGGTATTCTTCGTCCGTACCGATGGCGTAGGCGTTGTCGCCAAGAAATAAAACAGCGTCGGTTTGGCGGTTGTCGTTTTGAATACGTTTTAAGTAGGCGTCTCGAACTTCCCGCTGGTTGGGAGAACCATCGCCTGCATCCCCCATGGCCCAAATACGTACTTTCTGTTTACTACCCGTGGGTGGAGCTGTTTTGAAATAATATGAATCTCCTTCATAGGTTGTACCATTGACCTGGATTCCGTAATAATAGACTGAGTTGGGGGTAAGACCAGTGATGCTTACTTCGTGTTCGGTCGTGGGAACGTCGCGGCTAACGCTTTGCGTTTTTTGGGAAGAAGAACTACCATAAGTGAGCTTACTAACCACCGCCACGTCTGTCCGCCAACGCACTACGATGCCCGTTGAAGAACCCATTTGGAGGTAAGGGCCTCGTACAATTTTTTGGGCAAAAAGGGCATTGGAAGCACAAACGGTTATTAGAAGTGCAAACCCAACAAGGACTAAAAAACGGCGTTTAAGTAGAACTGGAGCCATGCGAATTGTGATTAATTAAATCGAACCACAAAGTTGCGCAAAAGAACCTATTTTACCTCAATCGTTACGCTTACTTCTTTCTGAGGTTTGCAGTACCATTCGCCTTGGCAACGTAAAAAGTACGTGGTGGTTTCTTGCGGCGAAAAACTGCGTTGATTGCGCGGTGAGTAGCTATACCGTTGCATAAGCGTTTTGGTTCCATTGGCAGTTTGGTAAAACCACTCCAACGGCCCCTGACCATATTCGTTGACGGGGCAGCCTGACAATGATAAGGTGATTTCTTCCCCCTTCGTAATGGTGTATTTTTCGGCAGTTAGCGTGGGAATAGGGACGTTGCAAGTGGCACACTCTTTTTCCCGAACCACTACGTACTGTACATTTTGAGCAAAGTCACTGGCTTTGAAGAAATAGCGCTGCGACCAACTGCCCGTGGTGGAGTTTTCAAGAATTACCCGATTGCTATCAAATGTTTTGGTCGAAGAAAGGCTCACTTCGGCGCATTTGACTTCGTCGAGCAGGTTGGAATAACCTTTCCGAAGGGCCACTTTGTACTCGCGGCTTGTGAAAATATTGGTGTATGTGGTGTCTTGAGAAATTAAAATTTCGTAAGGATAAGGCCGAAGGGTGTCCACGGGCGGCAAGTTGACGTCAATGTCGTCCCGATAAGCTTTGTCGGTAAATCGAATCAAGGCTCGGGCGGCTTTTCGGTCGGTAGTAGTGCCTTTAGGGCCATCCCACACGACTTTAAATTTACGAGAGAGAACCGTTTTAAACGAAATAGGCCGACGTACCAACTCACAAGGATTAGTTAGGCCGCCTCGGTAAAAAATGCCAAAAACGGCCGTGGCGTAGTACAGACTATCTTGTGGATTAAAAAAGCCACGGTCTTGGTCGGTGACTTCCGAAGTACTGATAGGAGCGCCTGCTTCACACTTACCTGATGTTCCCGATGTCCTTCCGTTAAAAAATGGATTTTCGCACCCGATTAGTCCCACAACACCAATCCATACAACTATTGTCAGCCACTTATTCATTTCGCAAATCGTTTTCGATAGTTTCTCAGACAAATATACGGGGAAATTGGCAAAAACGATTCTGCTAGTTTGAGCAAAGTTTATAAAACTGGTATGCTTATTGCTCTGACGCTGAGTATAACTAAGCTTACGTACATGAAAAAATTATACCTAGTTGCGTTGTTGGGCATGTTAGTGGGAGTGCAGTCGTATGCTCAACGTTTTGTAAAAATAGACGAAGACAGCCGCCGTTTTTGGATGAATGTGGGTGTCGGGCCTGGTTTGATGAAAGCAGGTGGTTCTTACGACTTTAGCCCTTTTTTTCTCCCGAAAACAGCTCCTACGTGGCAGGTGTTTTTGTCGCCGTATTACATGGCATCCAATCGTTTTAACGTTGGCCTGAAATTGGGCGGCTTTTTCCGACCTTCGTTTGAAGACGTTGAGTCAAAGAGTTTGATTCAGCAAAAATTTACGTCGTTTGGGTTGTTGTACGCCGACTATTATTTGTCATCGCCGTATCGGATTTTGGAACGACCTTGGAAACCTCGTTTTTACTTGGGATTAGGTGCTGGTGTTTCGTACATTGGTAAACTAGAAGCCAAAGATTTGTTGACCGAAAGTAGATATACTTTCCGTCGCAAAAACCAAGATGCGTTCATCACGGTAGCGCCAAAAATTGGGGTTTCTTTCCGTTATATTAAACTCGAAATTGAGCACACGTTGACGACGCCTTTCAATCCAGATATTACGTCGATTACCATCATCAGCGCCCTTCCGTTGGGAAATCCAAGGTACTATTAGAGGAGTGATGAGTTATGAGAGATAAGTGATGAGGAGTTGACAGACTATTCTTTACAACCAAAAATCCCCGAGTCCTTGACAAAGACGCGGGGATTTTTGGTTGGTTGAGGTTGTGAATTTCTGCTTTGGGCGGGTTTTGAGAAACCCTTTGCACATTTGCCTTTTGCACATTTGCCTCTTGCTTTCTTCGGGCGGGTTGTGAGCAACCCTTTGCACGTTTGCCTTTTTGCCTCTTGCCCTTTGCTTTCTTCGAGCAACCCTTTGCACGGCTATGGTTTCAGCGCTAAACGACAATAATGACCTGCTAACCCAGCAAAGCCTGCTACCAATCCTCCCACGAGGGTGACGGCGGCAAAAAGACTGGCGGCGTTTGGCAATTTGAAAATTTCAGCCACTTTTAAAGGAAATTCACCTCCGCTAGAAAAGCTTTGGAACAATGAATACCCTAACCATAAAGTAGAAACTGCGGCAAACGCAATTCCGTACGCTTCTTTGGCATTTTTAGCTTTCCAAAAACAAAGCCCAAAACAAACGACGGGCATCAGCCACCAAGGGCCTAAAAATTGAGCAATACCGCTTATGACAAGAATAAGAATATATAGCATGAGTCGGAAAGTTTAGCGTTGTAATTTGACGGTTGATTTGATGCGAGGGTGTTGTTCGTCTTTCGACTTCAAAAACACAAGCTCGTTGAGTTCGCCTTTAGCCCATTTATCCACCATGTTGTCGTAGTGTGGGCTACCTGGGTTGCCCGACTGCCCGCCTGGGTACAAACCGTAGGCTTTAGGCCACGTTTTGTCGAGCTGCACCACCATTCGCCACGATGGGCCGTGGCCTGCTTCGGTCGTTGCATTGACAATGCCTGCGCCACCGCCATTGATGACATCCATGCGCGAAAACGACTTGAACAACGGTACAAGGTGCTTGATGTCAGTTCCTTTGGCAGTCCCCCAAACCCACGTTTGTGGATTGTACGGCCCGTATTTTACCGTAAGCGAGTCAATGGTAGCTTTGAAGGTAGTCGTAATAATGTCAGCGGCGGTTTCTATTTTATCAGTCGTTTTTACGTTGTCAAACCACTTCGCATTGGGTTGTTTTTGAAGCATGGCCCACGTACGGTCACGGGTAGGCTGAGACATGGGCGCTTTTTCGTCTTGGGTTGGAAACTCATCTTCCCAAATCGCTAAGCGAAGTTCTCTTACGAAACGCTCAAAAATGGTTGGGGCGATTTCGTTGGGGTCGTTGCGTAAGTTCCATTTGGCCAACACGCCGTAGGCTGGCAAAGCTTTGGCGTTGGGGTCTTTTTCCAAATACTTGAGTAATTCGGGCAGAATGCGGCGTGCTTCTACGTTGAAGTTATCATTTTGGAGGAGACGTAAACTGTCGGGGGTTGCTTTGGTCATGTTGCCTAAACGCTCATTGATACGAATCCCCCGTTCGGCGGGTGCAAATTTCCACCCCAAATAATACGGGTAAGAAGGGTCAGTAGGGAACTGATTGGCCGAACTTACAAAACCACGGGCAGGGTTTTTGACGTAAGGCGTTTGCTCCACGGGAATCCACGCTTTCCATTCGTGTTCAGGGTTAGCGCCATCGAGCGAATATTTGCCCTGCTCTTTCCATTTCAACGGAAAATACCCTGCTGAGGTAATGGCAACGTCGTTTTGATTGCTGGCAAACACAACGTTGAAACCAGGTGCTGCCAAATAGGGTAAAATTTGACGGTAATCGTCGTAATTTTTACCGTGGTTGATGAGGTACAGCGCTTTCACCGAATTTCCCGCAGCTACGGGGCCTACCCACGTAAGTGCATGACCAACGGGTAAATCGGAAAAGAATGGCTTTTGTCCTTGGCTATAAAGAATTGGGCCGTGGTGGGTATAAAGGACGGTATCACGGATGATTTCGGGCGAGCCTTTTACCTTAAATTCGTTGACCCTCGACGTCACAGGACGCCAGTCGTTGCCGTATTTATATTCTTTGAAAGTGTTGTCTTTGAACTGAATTTGGAACAAGTCAAACACGTCCGAACCGACGTTGGTCATGCCCCAAGCAATGTCTTTGTTGAACCCAATACCAATACCTGGCCAACCCGGTACACACACGCCATAGACGTTGACCGTGGGTGAAACCAACTGCATTTGGTACCAAATAGAAGGAAGACTTAATCCTAAGTGGGGGTCGTTGGCGAGCAAAGGCAACCCAGAGGCTGTACGCGAACCGTGAACCGCCCAGTTGTTGGAGCCAATACCTGGGTTTTCGGCTTCGAGGTCAAGATTGGCGGCGATGCTCGCTTTCATGAGTTCGGGTACTTTGGGAACGGCAAGCGGCGTAAAATCCCATTTTGTGCCCGAGGGTACAATCGGTGACTCTTCTACGGGATAGTCAGGAAAGAGGTCGTTCATGGTCTCTTTCCCAAACTTCGCCAGAGCGTTGGCCATGCGGTAGTCGTCCGAGCGCGCATTCATGTCTTTGCGCATCACCATTTCGACCAAGGCTGTTTTGAGCGGCGACCAAGCTTCGGGGGTATAGCCAAGAATTTTATACTCGATGGCCAAGTCCTTGTATGAAACCTGTTGAATGTAAGCATTTACCCCTGCGGAATAAGCATCCACAATGAGTTTAGAGGTAGGGTCTTGGGTAAATGACTGTGCCAATTTTTCGGCGCCTTCGGGTAGTTGGAGACGGCGATTATAGCGGTCAAAATCAAGTGCCAAAGGCCCCATTACTTCGCTCAAACGCCCTGCTGCCACGCGGCTGTAAAAGTCCATTTGCCAAAGACGGTCGCGGGCAATGATGAAACCTTGGGCGAAATACAAGTCTTCGTCGTTGTCGGCAAAGATGTGCGGGACTCCGTTGTCGTCGTATTTGACCGTAACTTCGCCTTTGAGCCCTTGAAGTTTAATGTCGGCTGGGGGTTGTTTATCGGGCGACTCGGCGTTTTGCCAAAAACCTGTAAACGGACTAAAAAAAGGCCCCAAAGCAGGAGCAGGCCCAAGCGGGCGGCTAAAAATGTACGTCAATCCACCAGCTACCAGCAGACTCAACAACGCACGGATGTATTTCATTGAGGAATGTTAAAAGGGTTTGGTTTTGGTATTTTGTTGATAAAAAAATGAATTAATTGGGGTGCAAGTTACTGTTTTTTATCAAATGTAGGCCAGTCGAGTGGCGCGCGGTCTTCGGCTTCTCCCAATAAATAACCAAAAGGTTTGAGGGCTTCGACCGAATCAAAAACTACTTTCACAATGGCCGTAACAGGCAGGGCTAAAATCAAGCCCGAAACACCCCAAAGTTGTCCCCCAAAAATTAAGACAATCATGGAAGCCAGCGGGTTGACGCTCACTTTAGAACCGACGATGTAAGGCGTAATAAAATTTCCTTCCAGTACTTGAATAACCCCAAAAACGGCCAATACACCTAGTGAATACATAGGCGAATCGAGCGCAACCAAGGCCATTAAGGCGGGCAAAATAGAGCCAATCAGCAGACCGATGTAAGGGATAAGCAATAAACAAGACGCAAAAAATCCAAAGAAAATGGCGTGTGGAACACCAAGCAGCAGCAAGCCTGCGGAATTGAGTACTCCCACAATCAGAATAACCGATACCAACCCCACGAGGTAGCCTTGCACGACTTCATAAATCCGTCGAATGGCTTGATCGACGCGGCGTTTGTGGCGACTATCAAACAATTTGTAAAAAAACTGACGGAAAAAGTCGCGGTAAAGCAGAAAGAAAAATACAAACAAAGGAACAAGCGTGGCTGAGGCCAGCGTACCCGTGGTGGTAGCGACGGCACCCGTCAAGACCGACGCACTGTTTTTGAGGGCTTCGGTGAGGTACTTACGGCCTTCGCTAATTTGTTTGCGCCGGCTCATGCCAAAGTTATCACTTAAAAAATCTTGTCCTTGGTCAATCCAATAATTAGCTTTTTTCTCCAAACGAGGAAGTTCTTCTCCAAAGCTGATGATTTGAATGGAAGCCAGATAAATTAATCCTACCAAAACGGCAAAAAAGATGATTTGGGCAATAGTAATGGCCAATAATCGTGGAAAACGCCAACGTTCTAAAAAAGCACAGATTGGGTACAGAAGCACGGAAAATAAAACCGAAAAGGTAAGGGGGACGATGGTCTCGCGGAGAACGTACAAAATATAAACAATAATCACCGACGAGAGAAGCCACCCCGCGAGTCGAAGGGAAAAAGGAAATGATTTTTGCATGGTCAGACTGAACCTTTTAGGGTAATTTTAAGATTTTTGGAGAGGATTTAAGTCGAAACGGTAAATTCACCCAAATCTACGTATTTTCAGGGGGAAAAGGCAAACTCCCGTGCCAAGGGTTGCTCACAACCCGCCCGAAGAAGGCAAGAGGCAAAAAGCAAATGGCAAACGTGCGCTCGTGCTAAGGGTTGCTCACAACCCGCTCGAAGAATGCAAGAGGCAAAAAGCAAATGGCAAACGTGCGCTCGTGCTAAGGGTTGCTCACAACCCGCTCGAAGAATGCAAGAGGCAAAAAGCAAATGGCAAACGTGCGCTCGTGCTAAGGGTTGCTCACAACCCGCTCGAAGAAGGCAAGAGGCAAAAAGCAAATGGCAAACGTGCGCTCGTGCTAAGGGTTGCTCACAACCCGCTCGAAGAAGAACAAAGACCCGAAACTGGATATAGATACCTCCTACGTCGGTAGGACAAAAAAGGAAAGAGAAAATGTTTCAAAAACTATTTTGGCTGGCATTTACGTTGCGCGTGGCGATGTGCGACTGTCACCACGAAAGACGAAAAGAAGGCTTCAAACGGGAAAATTCCCGTTATAAAGTAACGCAAGTAGGGCAATTGCCGCCACAAATTCACGAAACTTCGGGGCTGGTGTTGGGGGAAAAAGAAGGAACATTTTGGACGCACAACGACGGTGGAAACCCCGCCGAAATCTATGAGATTGACCCAAAAGGAGCGTTGCTCCGTACGCTTCCGCTGTCGCCTTTGGTCAATAAAGACTGGGAAGACATCGCCAAAGACGACCGAGGCAACCTCTACCTCGCCGACGTGGGCAATAACGCCAACAATCGCCGCGATTTGGTCATTTATAAATTTCATCCGCTCATGCCCGAGCGCGTAGAAAATATTCGGGTTAGGTATGCCGACCAACGCGCGTTTCCACCCGCCGCCGACTCGCTCAATTTTGATTGTGAAGCAGTAGTTTGGCACCAAAACAAACTCTATTTGTTTTCTAAAAACCGCAGCAAAACCGACCGAATGGTGAAAATGTATGCCGTGCCCGACGCAGCGGGCAACTACAAGGCCAGCCCCCAAGACAGCGTGTATAGCCACGCGATGGTAACGGGAGCCGATGTGAGTCCCGACGGAAAAACGCTGGCATTGCTCACTTATGGAAAAGTGTTGCTTTTTGACATTACCCAAGGCATGAACTTAGAACGCCCTACGCATTGCCTAAAAATAGCCCGCGCTCAGACCGAAGCCATTGTTTTTTTCAACAATACCGACTTTGTGATTTCCAACGAACGAAAGGGGCAACTGTGGAAAGTAACGAAAAAATAGTCCCTTTTGTCATTCCGTAGGAATCTAAAACGTGGTAGAAGATTCCTACGGAATGACAAAAAGCGTACGTATTACGATTTAGAATCAGTTGGGAGTTTGATGGTTGGGGTTTCACCCGCCTCTTTGCCTTTCAAATAATCAGGAAGGTTCAAACCTGCCATGTTGAAAAGGTCATTGAGGGGAGGAACTGATTTCATCATCCCAGAGATAAAATTGGCGGTAGATGGATTCTCACCGTTGCTTCCGCCATTGTCCCAAACCGTCACTTTGTCGATTTTGATATTTTTCACGGCTTCTACTTGAATTTGTATCAACTCAGGAAGTTTTTCAATCAACAACAACTGGAAGGCTTTCGACGGGTCGCCACCTGCGGCTTGCACTACTTCTTTGTACCCTTCGGCCTGTTTGGTCAGGATTTCGTACAAACCTTTTGCTTCGGCCTCCATTTTGGCATAAATCGCGTCGGCTTCACCTTTGGCTCGTTCGCGGATGCGCTCTGCTTCGGCCTGGGCTTCGATAATAGCGCGTTGTTTGGCTATTTCGGCGGGAACAATCGTGTTGGCCAACTGTGAAGAACGTTCACGTTCGGCGCGGGCGGTTTCCGCTTTTTGTTCGGCCACATACGATTCCTCCAAAGCCATTGCTTGTTGTACTTTTTCGGCAGCGTTGGCACGGCGGTTGGCTTCTGCTTCGCGCTCACGGCGGAGGGCTTCCGAGTTGGCAATGGTGATTCGGGCTTCGTTTTCACCCCGAACGGCGATGGAGTTGGCTTCCGAAATTTTAATACGTGTGTCTTTTTCGGCTTCGGCTTTTCCGATGGCTTCGTCGCGGAGGGTGGCCGCAATGACCACTTCTTTGTCTTTTTTGGTCTGGGCAATTTGAATATCGCGTTCGCGCTGGGTTTCGGCAATGCGGGTGTCGCGGTCGCGGTCGGCGAGGGCTTTCCCGATTTCCCCCACTTTCTCTTGCTCGGCCACGCTGATTTTGGCTTCGTTGATGGCCTTCGCAGCGGCTTCTTTACCAAGAGCTTCGATGTACCCCGACTCATCGCGCAAGTCGGTAACGTTGACGTTAATCAATTTTAAGCCTATTTTTTTCAACTCGGCCTCTACGTTTTGGGTAATATTGGTCAAAAACTTGTCGCGGTCTGAGTTGATTTCCTCGATGGTCATGGTGGCAATCACCAAGCGAAGTTGTCCAAACAAAATATCCTTGGCCAATTCCTGAATGTCCTGCATCGAAAGCCCCAAAAGGCGTTCGGCGGCGTTGTTCATGCTGTCGGTTTCGGTAGAGATGGCTACTGTAAAACGGCAAGGAACGTCGATGCGAATGTTCTGACGGCTGAGGGCGTTGGTCAAATTGGCTTCAATGGAAATGGGTTTTAAGTCCAAAAAAGCGTAATCCTGAATCACAGGCCACACAAAAGCACCCCCGCCGTGGATACAGCGCGCCGACGACGTGCCGCCGTCTTTGTTGGTGCCCGTCCGTCCGTAGATGACGAGGATTTTGTCAGAAGGACAGCGCTTGTAACGCGCCAGAAGGGCGGTAATGGTAGCGAAAATAACGACCGCAATCACCGCGATGGTAATCAATGGAGTCATGGTTGTAAAGAGATTTAGTTAAGAAATGAATGAAAATAGTTTAGCAAAAGAAAGCATTAGCACAGCTCCACCACCAAGGTGTCATTGGGCAAAGTAGCAGTCACTTTAACAACCGCCCCCGTGGGAATAGGTGTTGCTTGTTGGGTGACGGCATTGAGCTCGCGAAGCGTATTTTGAACGCTCACGTGCACTTTGCCATGTCCGCCTTGCTGGGCAGGAATGGTCAGATAGACTTCGGCGGTTTTACCGACGGCATTTTCGAGCCGCATCACGTTGTTTTGGTTGAGCTTTTGCAACTGTTTGATAATGAAGAAAAACACCCCAACCAACGCCAATCCCGCCAATGTAGCAACAATGATGAGGACAAACCGATTGGAAATGAGTTCGTAAAAGCCAAGCCCCGTCCAGCCAAACCCTAATAAAAAATGAATCAGGTTTCGGAACGAAAACAATTGAAACGGCCCATCGGTATGCGACACATCCCCGTCGAAGTCGGCATCGAGGCCATCGGAGGCATCGCTTCCCGCAAACGTCATAACGGTTTGAATCAGGAAAATGAGCGACGCAGGCAGCGTAATGTACCACAACCCTTTTACAAAAGGGTCGGCATTCTGAAGGAATTCCATAGCAGGTAGCGTTAAGAGGTTAAGAATCACTTAAAAATAACGGTACAAAGGTAGATTACCGCACCCTGTTGAAAGAAATGATTTTAAGGTCGCGCCTTGGAATCGCGTGACGGCGCCTTGTAAGTGCGTGATGAGTGGTAGGGGGCACAGTAAATATTCCCCTCACCCTCCTTATGGTTTTGATTTAGTAAACCAGCCTTCTCATGGAAATTTTGCAAACCCTTTACAAAGAAATTTTAGGCTTTTTAGGCGTAAACGGCATTATCAACATCATTAGCAGTGGAGATTACAGTGCGTTTAGCACCTTAGATGGCATCCTTACGGCCTTGAGGCCAATCATTCCGCTGTTATTGGTGTTTGAGTTTGGGTTAGGCATTGCCCAGAAAAACCCGCAGACCAAGGTCTATCGTACCAACTTCATTATTTATGTTTTCAATCGTTTTATTTCTCGCTATATCTCCTTGGGCGTAACGGGCTGGATGATTGCTACCCTACAGCCGTATGCCCCTTTCAACGCCACACTCACTTGGTATTGGTTCCTCTACGGCTACGTAGTGTGGGAATTTGCGCATTTCATCTACCACTTTTTTGGGCATAAAGTACGGTTGTTTTGGTGCTTGCACGCTACGCATCACACGCCCGAAGACATGAACTTATCGGTTGCCCACGCGCACTTTTTTCTGGAAGCCCCCTATGCCGATGCCATTCGGACTTCTATTTGTATTTTGGCAGGCTTAGATCCTAAGTTGCTGTTTTTCATTATGTTTATCGACGGTACGTATGGTACGTTTATTCACGTAGGAGAAAACCTATTCAAAGACGGCACGTTGGGGCTGCAAAAAGTACGTTTCTTTGGCAAATACATCCTTACCCCTTCCGACCATCGGGTGCACCACGCTCGCAATCCGCTGTACATGGATACTAACTTTTGCAATTTCATTAACATTTGGGACAGGGTATTTGGTACGTACCAAGTAGAGCGAAAAGACATTCCCATTGAGTACGGTATCACGCGTAAAATAGACTCAGGCAATTTTATGGAAACCTATTTTGGCGAAGTGTGGGAACTCCTAAAAGACATGGCAAGTGCGCCCAGCCTCAAAGCCTTTTTACTCTATCCAATCATGCCTCCAGGCTGGAGCCCCGACGGCAATCACCGCACTGCTACGGTCGTTCGGCAAGAGTATTTAGAAGGGAAGGAAGCGTTGGTAGGTACAAGGGGGTAGTGGTTTTGTGGGAGGAAAACTCCTGCTCGGAGAAGGAGGTTTTCTAACCTCTTCTTTATCAGTACTTTGTTCGATTTAATAGGCAAATCTAAGCGTTTTTTGCTTGATTTTATAGGTAACTTTGGTTGTTTTTTGTTCGATTTAATAGGTAAAATGCTTTTTTGCTCGTAGTTGGTGGGGGGAGTGTGAGTTGGGTTGGTGGTAGGGCAAAGGGGGTAACCTAACTTACTTTTAGCTTTTTGGGATTACTTTTAATCCTGATTTTTAGAAATGGTTTGGGTAAAATAGAAGCACTTACCTTCATTTAAGCATACCACTGCCAACTTCAGAAAACTACTTTTCTTTTATATTGCATTAATCTCAATTGGTATTTCAATCATATTCTTAACGGTTGTATATAGCTCAACATCCTGTGCGGGCGTTTCAAGCGAGATAATCAACGAATACCGAGTTTTATTTTCCACTTTTCCCAAATTCTTACGTTCACGCCACCAACCAATAACAAGATAAACAGCAATATGATTACATTCTGCAAGTTCAGCAGCTATCATTTCCATAAAGTCTGAATGTATTGAACCAGTTGTTCGATTATGGTTTTTGCTCCCGATTACCCACCGTTCGCTGCCTTCATTTTCGCCTACTTCTTCATCTTCCTCACGTGCCGCACTATTTACACGTTTCCTTAATACTTCTTCGTTTGCTCCCCCGGTTTGGAGCCTCTGTAAGAAATTGGATGGCTTTGCATTTTATCACACTCTCAGTCCTTTTTTTTAGAAAATCAACAAAAAACAGAAAATTTAAATTGCTTCATTATCTTTATGTCAATATAAAGAACTATTGAGGATGCAAAGAAAAAAATTAATTGATTTGATTTTACGGGAACGGTCATTCAGATTCACTGAATCTGCTTTAGGAGACTATAGGGAATATGATGTAGAATATTTATGGAGAAAAGGTGGAGAACATGTATATGGTGTGGTAACCTCTGATTTTAATCTTCAAATAATTATAAATGGATTAAAGTTGAAATTTGAAGTTTCAAAAATTGAATCTTGGGAAGTAGCTATTAATTTTTTGGATTTAATTATAAGTTTTTTTGATAAAAATGTAGGCGAAGGTATTGAAAATCAAGAGTTTATAAAATATAATCTTGGCGGTTTAATTTTTAACGAAGTTCCATTTTTAGCTAATTATGATTTTTTATTGACGAATTTAGAAGATACAAGTATTAAGTCTCCTCATTTTGTAGGATTTTTAAATGTGGTTTTTAAACAAAATTTTCCAGAAGACATTATTTATAAACAATTTAAAAGATTAGATGAACAAAAGTACCAATTTTACTTTCGTACAATTGTTGATACTGTAAAATACAATACTGAGAAAGCAAAGAAATTGTCTGAGCTTTATTTCAAAGATAATAATATTGTATATTTTGAAAATTTTCGGGCTATTTTGTGTGGTATAGTAGAAGTAGAAGGGCAAGCTTCTTTTAACCTTCTTAGAAAATATGGAGAAAGAATAGAATTTCAACCTTCTATCACAAATGCTTTGGCTACATTAAAAACAAGCGATTCGAAAATTATTTTTGAAGCATATAATATTATCGTTGATTTTGTTAATAATGATTCTGTAATTTTACAATTAATTTGGTTTTTTATAAAAATATTTGAAAATGAAGGAGAAAATCCTGAATTTTTAGATGTTTGCCGACTGAAATTATTAGAATTAACCTCGAGTGAAAGCCATAATGTGCAACATGCTTTATTAGATAACTTAAATTATATCCCTTTAAATCAAAACGAAAAAGCAAATATTCTGATAGAATTGACTAAAAATCAATTTTTTTATAAAGGTTTTTTGACTCCAAATGGAAATAATATCCGTCAATTAGACTGGACTATTAGACAATGTATTACACTTCCAAATTTATATATTGACTTTTTGCGACAATTTTCTAAATATCATATATTTAAATGTGAATATTTTGAGTGTACACTTAAAGAAATGATTGACAATAGTCTTGATGACTTTTTGCGTTTTAGTGTTGAATGTTTGACTGATTATGAAGGACATTTAAGATATTTAGGCTATGAGCTAATAAGTTATGTAGTAGAATCTTTTAAAGATATTTCGATAACACCTTATATTCAAAACCTTTCAGAAGAAAAGCAATGTATTGTTTTTTTATCTATTTATATTTCATCAATTGATAATTTTGAGCAGCTTTACCCTCTTATACTACCTTTAATTAATTCAAAATATTCCTCTATTAGCCAATTGCTGATAGCTGGGTTAAATAAAAAATTTACTGTTTATCCTAACCTTCTGAAAGCAATCGAAGAAGTTTTAGAAGAAAACGAAATAAAGAAAGAGTTGGTGCATCATTTTAGAATAGAAGAAGAAATATATCAAACTATAAAGATAAAAAAAGTAAAACTGAAAGAGTTTGACCCATTTTATGCTCAACATAGAATTTTTCAACAATATCAAAAAGAATTTAATGAAAAATGGAGAAAAAATATTTCAGAAGCCCAAGAACGTTCAATAATAGGTAAATTGGGAATAAAAAAAACTGTACTATTGAAAGGCGGAGGCTATAAAAGAGAAGGGCAAGAGTCAGTTAATAAATTAAGCCGTTTTCAAACCACTGTCAATGTCCCAGAAGGTGCGTTAATTAATTCAGATAGTGACCTATTTAGAAGAAACCTTTATTTTTCTGACACGTGGAGTAGTATAAATGATTGGCAAAAATGGTTGATAAGACTTTAATACGTGAATATTTATCGTCTTTAAAAGAAGATGGTGAATTAGATTATATATTTGTTTTATTACTTGAAGCAATGAACTTTAGGATTATTACTACTCCCAAAGAATCAAAAGGCCAATCACAGTATGGTAAAGATATTGTCGCTGTTGGATGTGACTCAGAAGGGACTCTTCACAAATGGTATTTTGAATTAAAGGGATTTACAGATAAAGATTTAAGCGCAACCAACTTTAATAAAGATGATGGTGTCAGAATGTCATTATTGGAAGCAAAAGATACTATTTATAAGAATTTTGGAATTTCACGTTTCGATAAATTACCTACAAAAATTTGTTTAGTTCATAATGGGGTTATTATTCCAAACTTTAAGCCACAGTTTGATGGATTTGTTTTACAAAATTTCCGAGATGGTGAATTTGAACATTGGGATATTCATAGATTAACTGATAATTTTAGTGAGCATCTTTTCAATGAGTACTTGTTTTCAGATGCGAAACATTCCTACTTATTTAAACGTGTTTTGATATTCATTGAAGTTCTTGATTATGAATTTCAAGATTTAATTCTATTGATTGAATTGATTTTTCAGGAATATAGGCAAAAAAATTTAAATATTCAAAATGAAAATCAGCGCACATTCAAAAAATTATTTTCTACTCTTAGACTTATAATGATGATGTTATGGCAACAGGCTCAAAAAAATGACAATCTGCTTCCTGCAAAAAAAGCTATTAATCTTATCATATTAAATACGTGGGCATTCATGTTATCCCGAAATTATGAGAAAAAACAAAAGTATAAAAAAGTATTTTTTCAACTTTTAAACATTCAGTCAAATTTTTATGCCTATTACTTTAACAAAACACTGGATATAGCTTTATATCCAAATGGATTATTCTCAAGTGCTGGATTTTTATTTGAGTCAATAGGGTATCCATTAAGAGCGTTTGAGTATTTAGATGATTTAATGTACTTCTTTTCACTTAAAAACGCTTTTTTGTATGATGAAGATAGCTTAATACAGCAACAAAGAGTGCAAAAACTAACTCTAATGAATCTTATTAATAATAATTCTGCCTGTAATAAGCCCGTTCTGGATTCGCATTTGATTCCTATACACCATTTGGTTAGTTTTTTTGTAAATAGTATTCATATAGAAAAAGACGAAATGCAATTCGTTATAAAGTACTTACATGATTGTTTTGAACAAATAATTATACGAAGAAGAGCTACAAAAGTATTTCCATACACTTCAGATGATTTGTCAGATTTAATTCATCATTCTGTTACAGGCATTAAAAAAGAAAGTTTTTCAGATAATGGTTCATTACTAATACCTGTACTTTTAGAATATTTAGCAATTTTTAACGGGAAAAATTTATATGAAGAAATAATTGAGTTTTTTAAGATTCAGGAATGTGATTTGCAAATAGCATATCCACTATTTGAAGAATTTCCTGATTTTGAAGAGTTGATGTTTAAAAAAACGCTTCAAAATGAATATGCAGTCGAAATGTTCTATATTATTCCTTCATTTTCTGCTTTTTCTGATAAATTAAGGTCAAAACAAATAGAGAGATATAATTTGAGGACTCAACAAGAAGGATATAACTTTTTGATTACATTGGCCCAATCTTACTATAATAATGAACCATTCCCAAGTGATTGGAGACAGTGGTTTGGAATAATAAATTAATATTCTCCCCTCCAAAAACTGCTTCAAATAATTATTCTATCAAGAGGTTGTAAAGATAAAAAAGTAATGTTTTTTTTATCTTTACTCAATTTCTTAAAAATTAAAGACTCATCTAATATAATCGGTAAATTTAGAGCTTTTTCTCTATTTTTCAGGCAAAACGCTCCTGCTAATATTCCAACGAATAATAGCAGGAGCGTTTATGATAAATAGGTTTTGGTGCGGTTTTACAAAATAGTTTTCGCTTTTGCCAAAGCCGCATCCAAGCCGCTGGCGTCGGAACCACCTGCGGTGGCAAAGAAAGGCTGGCCACCGCCACCACCTTTTACTTCCTTGGCAAGCTCTTTTACGATGTTGCCTGCGTGTTTGCCCTGCGCCACTAAGTCGTCAGAAAGCATCACGGCCAACTGAGGTTTGCCACCCAACACCGTTCCTAAAACGATATAGAAAGGCGCTTGTGATTGCTCTTTCAATTGATATACCAACGATTTCAAGGCGTCGGCGTTTGGAACTTCTACGCGGGCGATGAGGCTGGAAACGCCGTTGGTGTGCGTTACTTGGGTCAACAAGGCGTCTTTTACTTGGGCTAACTTCTCGTTTTCGAGGGCTTCGATGCGTTTTTGCAAAGCAGCTTTTTCGGCCAAAAGACCTTCAACGGCTTTGATAACGTCTTTTTGCCCCTTGAACATATCGCGAAGGGTATTCGTAATGCGCAATTCGTCGTTCAACAACTCAAAGGCTTTTTCGCCCGTTACGGCCTCTACCCGCCGTACCCCTGCCGAAACAGACCCTTCGGAGGTAAACTTAAAGAGCGAGATTTCGCCCGTAGCAGGTACGTGCGTTCCCCCGCAAAGCTCGACCGAAAAGTTGGGGTCAAACTCTACCACGCGCACAAAGTCGCCGTATTTTTCGCCAAAAGTGGCCGTTGCGCCCATTTTGATGGCGTCGTCGATGGGGATGTTGATGTGGGTTTTGAGTGCAATGTTTTCGCGGATTTTACCGTTGACAATGGCTTCAATCTGCGCCAGTTCTTCGTCGGTTACTTTGGCAAAGTGCGAAAAGTCAAAGCGGGTCACTTCGTCGTTTTGGTATGAGCCTTTCTGAACAATGTGCGTTCCCAATACCCGACGCATAGCCGCCAACATCAAGTGCGTCGCCGTGTGGTTCCGCATGATATTCTGACGACGGTGAGCGTCCACTTTAGCAATAAGTGATGAGTGAGGAGCGGTGAGTAGTTCATCTAAATTCTTATCCCTCGAAACATGAATGAATAAATCATTCTCCTTTTTGGTATCAACGATATTAATCACTTTACTCTCATCACTCATCACTTCTATCGTACCCGTATCTCCCACTTGTCCCCCCATTTCGGCATAGAAAGGTGTGCGGTCGAGTACGATGTGGTATTCTTCGCCCGCTTTGGTTTTTACCTTGCGGTATTTGATGAGTTGAGCGGTTGCTTCGAGGGTATCGTAGCCCAAAAACTCAAAATCGCTTCCTTCGCTTACTTCTACCCAGTCGGTAGCTTCTTTGGCGGCGTCTTGGCGGCTGCGGTTCTTTTGTTCGGCCAATGCCTTTTCATAGCCTGCTTCGTCGATTTTGTAGCCTTTTTCTTTGGCCAAAAGCGCCGTTAAATCCACAGGGAAACCGTAGGTATCGGAGAGTTCAAAAACGATGTTTCCATCAATGACGCCTCCCGTCGGGCTAAGCGACTCGAATCGCTTGATTCCCAATTCCAACGTACGCAAGAAGCTCTTTTCTTCTTCCAACACCACGCGCGTCACAAACTCCTCCTGCGATTTAAGCTCTGGGAATACATTTTTGAATTGTTCGGCCAACACAGGCACCAACTGACTCATAAAAGGCTCAGTAAAGCCCAAATACGAGTAGCCGTAGCGAATGGCGCGGCGCAAAATGCGACGAATTACGTAACCCGCTTTGGCGTTGGACGGAAGCTGTCCGTCGGCAATGGCGAAACTCACCGCCCGAAGGTGGTCAGCGATAACGCGCATGGCGATGTCGGTATAATCGCTGGTGTTGAGTGTTCCGCTTACGCCGTATTTTTTACCGCACATTTTCTCAATGACCTGAATGGTATTTTGGAAAATATCGGTGTCGTAGTTCGATTGTTTGCCTTGAATGGCCATACAAAGGCGCTCAAAACCCATCCCTGTATCCACGTGTTTGGCAGGAAGCGTAATCAACGACCCGTCGGCCTTGCGCTCAAACTGCATAAATACGTTATTCCAGATTTCAACCACTTGCGGGTGGTCGGCGTTGACGAGTTCTTTGCCAGGCTTCGCATCCACTTCGGCTTGGTCGCGGAGGTCGATGTGGATTTCTGAACACGGGCCACAGGGACCTACGTCGCCCATTTCCCAGAAATTATCTTTTTTATTTCCTAAAATGATTCGCTCTTCGCCCCCTAAAATGGCTTTCCAAATATCCCACGCTTCTTGGTCAAACGGTACGCCGTCTTTTTCGTCTCCTTTGAATACCGATACGTAGATGCGGTCTTTGGGAAGTTTATAAATGCCAGTGAGCAATTCCCACGACCACTCCAAGGCTTCTTTTTTGAAGTAATCCCCAAACGACCAGTTGCCGAGCATTTCAAACATCGTGTGGTGGTAGGTGTCAAAACCTACGTCTTCCAAGTCGTTGTGTTTTCCACTCACGCGCAAGCACTTTTGGGTATCGGCGATGCGCTTGCTCGGAGGAGTTCCGTTGCCCAAGAAAAAGTCTTTGAATTGCGCCATGCCCGAGTTGTTAAACATGAGCGTGGGGTCATTTTTGGCAACAAGCGGTGCCGACGGCACGATAAGGTGTCCTTTACTCTTAAAAAAGTCTAAAAAAGCTTGGCGGATTTCGTGAGAAGTCATCTTCGATTTACGTTTAATAGTCGATAGTCCACAGTCGATGGTCGATAGTTTACGGTCGATAGTCCTTAGCTGTGAATTGGGCTGCAAAATTACGGAAAAATGCCGTAGCTTTCAGATTGTGCTTTGATTTTGATTAACTTGCGTAAAAGATACCCAACTGTTTCTGTTCAACGTAGTACTTCTTGCCATGAAAAAACTGCTATTTATTCCCCTCATGTTTGGTGTGCATGTGCTTTGGGCACAGCAACTGCAATTGAAAGTCCCTTCTAAGCAATTACCGCCGATTAAGCAGGCCACTCCCGTGCCTATGTTTCGCTATTCCAGCGATTCCACGGTAGCCTATTCGCGGGTGGACAATATGCCTGTGCTCATTGCGCAGTCTGGTGATGCCATGCCCAATGCGATGCCTATTACTCCCCAAGGAGAAGAGAGTAAATACCGCTACCGAATGCCCAATCCGTTGAAGAAAAATGTGTTGCCTCAAAAACCAAAATAAGGGTTACTAATCGGTTATTTGTGCGATGAAAACAAAGTCAAATCGAATTGGTGGAAGCATTTTTGCAATCATTGGGCTGCTGATGATGATTGGGGCTTGGATGTTGTTTCAAAACGACCAAAAATTTGCAAAAGAGGCTGCTTCAGCCACAGGGACAGTGGTGGAGTCGGTGTATGTAAAATCGCGAAAAGGGAAAGGTTCTTACTATCCCGTTGTCGAATTTCAGACGGCGGAAGGAAAGCGCATGACCTTTCGGTCGGATACGGGTAGGGGCCGCCCTGATTACGAAAACGGCGAACAAGTGAGCATTTTATACGAAAAGCAAAACCCTGCGAATGCTAAAATCGCAGGGTTTTGGGAATTATGGGGACTGTCGGCTGTTTTGGCCGTATTTGGACTTATTTTTATGGGAGTAGGTTTGAAAATTAGCAGGAGTTAATCCTATCAATGATGTCTTTTCGCTCGCAACCCATCAGTACCAATAAAAGCCCGATAAGAGTTTTTCTAGTTTTCATTTATACATTGAGGAGTATTGAAATTTCATTTTTAACGTTAGCTAAGTTTGATTAACATTTTACCCGCTGATTGGCGCAGATTGAGGGCCGCAGATTTTCGCTAAAAAAGGACTTGATGAAGACGTTTTTCAGCGGAAATCTGCGTTTGTATTAGTCAGCGGCCTTCTGCGGGCGAAATAAAAACAATGTCCTAACTACTCATATACAAACTCTCCAAACTCGCTCTGAACCGTTACTTTTTTGCCTTCGCTGGCTTCTACGTAGCCGATGATTTGGGCTTCGATGCCAAACGATTGCGCAATTTCGATGACGCGTTGGGCGTGTTCAGACGAAAGATACACTTCGAGGCGATGCCCCATGTTAAATACTTTGTACATTTCCTGCCAGCTCGTTCCACTTTCGGTTTGTATCAACTTGAAAAGTGGAGGAATGGGGAATAAGTTATTTTTAACAACGTGCAAATTCTCAATAAAATGCAATACCTTGGTTTGGGCGCCACCGCTGCAATGCACCATGCCATGAATGTGCGGACGGAGTTCGTCCAACAACGTTTTGGCAAAAGGGGCGTAGGTACGCGTAGGCGAAAGAATCAATTGACCCACGTTGACAGGTGTATTTTCGACGGCATCTGTAAGGCGTTTGGAGCCGCTATACACCAACGAACTGTGGACTTCGGGGTCAAAACTTTCGGGGTATTTTGGGGCAAGGTAAGAGTCTAACACGTCGTGACGGGCGGAAGTAAGTCCGTTGCTGCCCATACCTCCGTTGTAAGTGGTTTCGTAGGAAGCCTGTCCAAACGATGCCAATCCGACAATCACATCACCTGCTTGGATGGTATCGTTAGAAATCACGTCCGAACGTTTCATGCGTGCAATTACCGTGCTGTTGACCGTAATGGTGCGTACCAAATCGCCTACATCGGCTGTTTCGCCGCCCGTGCTGTAAATCTCAACGCCGTGACTACGAAGCATTTCCAGTACTTCTTCGGTGCCGTTGATGATTTCGGCGATGACCTCGCCAGGGATTTTGTTTTTGTTACGGTCGATGCTCGACGAGATAAGCATCGGACCCGTTGCTCCTACGCAAATCAGGTCGTCGGTATTCATCACAATCGAGTCTTGCGCTATGCCACGCCACACCGACAAGTCACCTGTTTCTTTCCAATACAAATACGCCAGCGAGGTTTTGGTACCTGCTCCGTCGGCGTGCATGATGGTGCAGTAGTCGGGGTCACCTGCCAAAATATCAGGGACGATTTTGCAGAAAGCTTTGGGGAAGAGTCCTTTGTCGAGCTTAGCAATGGCGCGGTGTACGTCTTCTTTGGAGGCCGACACCCCACGTTGTAGGTAACGTTCTGTCATGGAGTTGAAAAACAAAATGAGGCGCAAAGTTACCAACTTTACGCCTCATTTTCTAACCCTATCGGGGTTTTACGCTTTCGGTAGTTGCCAACCGTTATTGTAATGGGCTTTGATGAGGGCGTTGGCTTCCGCGTCGTTTTTGAATGCGCCTGTAGTGGCATCCCAATACACTTTCCGCCCTGTTTTGTAGGCAATGTTACCCATGTGGGCGTTGATAGCTGCCACGCTGCCTGTTTCGATACCGCATTTGAGCAGCTTGGGGTTGTTGTCTTTGATGGCCTGTACAAAGTTTTTGGTATGTTCGTTGAGGTAGTCACCATTGCGCGCTTGATCAGGAATGTCCTCAATTTTATAGACTTTAATGCCGTTTTTGGTTTGGGTTTCGGGGTGCAGCGACCAGCCACCGCGATGCAGTACCAAGGTGCCGTTGTTTCCAATAAACGCAATCCCTTCGGTAAGGCCATAATTCCCGCCGTCGATGCCCGTTGCGTGTTCCCAAAGCATGTTAAAGCCTTCGTATTCATACACCGTTTGGAGCGTATCGGGGGTTTCAGAAGCATCGTCGGGGTAGGCAAGTTTTCCACCCGAAGCCATGACAGATTTGGGTGCTTTGGCATTCATGGCATACAGAGCGATGTCGATTTCGTGGACGCCCCAATCGGTCATTAGGCCACCCGCGTAGTCCCAAAACCAGCGGAAGTTAAAGTGGAATCGGTTGGGGTTGAAGGGGCGTTTTTTGGCGGGACCGAGCCACATGTCATAATCAACGCCCGCAGGAGGTGCGCTGTCGGGCTTGACGGGGACGGGCTCCATCCAGCCTTGGTAGGCCCATACTTTCACCAAACGAATGTTGCCTAATTTCCCCGACCGCACGTACTCAATGGCTTTTTCGTAGTGAGAGCCGCTCCGTTGCCACTGTCCAATTTGGATAATTTTACCCGCGCGTTTAGCCGCAGCGAGCATGATGTTACATTCTTCGATGGAATTGGCCAACGGTTTTTCGCAGTAAACGTGTTTGCCCGCTGCCAATGAATCTGTCAACGCCAAGCAGTGCCAATGGTCGGGCGTACCTACAATCACCGCGTCGATGTCCTTGTTTTCGAGCATTTTGCGGTAATCCTTGTAGAGTTGAGGGCGATTGCCACGGGCGGTTTGCACATCGGCTGCGCGCTGGTCGAGGACACTTTGGTCCACGTCGGCCAGGGCCACGCACTCGACCTCGCTCATTTGGAGGTGGGAGCGTAAATCAGACCACCCCATGCCTTTGCAACCAATCACTCCCAATTGTAATTTATCATTGGCAGAGACTCGTTTACGTTGGCTTGCCAGCAATTCGAGGGGGGTAAATGAGAATAAACTTGCTCCAGTAGCCACCGAAGCCGAACGAATAAAATCTCTGCGGGAAGATTGCATAGGGGTTGTGCGTTTTTTACTATGCAAAAGGAGGGGAAAGGGGGAAATCTAATGTTAACTTGTTCATACAGGTATTATTTCCTCACCTCCCCAATATGATACTCCTGAATCAACGGGGAATTTTCAGGCGTAAGCGTAAACGACACCCAGAGTGTTGCTTTTTCTCCTTCGATAAGGTAGCGGCCGCGCAATTGATTTTCGGGAACAATTTCTTTTACACTCACAATCTTTCCTGCTTTTTCAAACAAAGCGGACGCTTCTTTTTTGAGGGCTTCCAAAGAGTAATCCGCGAAGAAGTTTTCGGCAAATAGCCCGCTGCTTTCGGCATTTTGCCAGTTAGGAAGGAGTTGGGTGAGTTGTTGTTGGCGTTGTTTTAGAATGTCGGAGGCGGGTAGCTGACGAGGTTTTAGCTGGGCACTTACAATGAGCGTATCCAAGATTTGGAGGTTAATCGGGACGGTGGGGGCGTAAGTAACGTTGGCAAACGCAACCACTCCAATGCCGTATTGAGGCAAAATGCGCCAGTTGCTGCCAAAACCAGGCAACCCACCGCTGTGACCTACGTATTCGCGGCCTTCGCAGTCGCGCAGCCAATTGAGACCATAACAATAAGCCGACACCGTAGCGCACGGGCGACCCGACGCGTACTTGAACTGCGGGGAGAAGCCACTGATGTTCCAAGGTTGGTGCATTTCCCGAATCGAACTCCGTTTCAGTGGGCCGTTATCGGCATCGTTTTTGGGAGGCCAAGCCGCCAAATGTAGTGCCATGTATTTGCTAAAATCATCGATAGACGTAATCAAACCACCCATTGCGCCCCATGCGCCGTCGTGGAGAAGGGCTTCTTCTGTCCATTGGCCGTCGCGCCAGCGGTAGCCGTGGGCGAGTTTGTCAGCGGGCACTTCGGCATACTCCCATTTGGTGTGGGTCATGCCGAGGGGTTGGAAGATGTTGTCGTTGATGAACTTTTGGTAGGTTTTTCCCGATACTTTTTGGATGATGTAGCCCAAAAGCGTGATGCCCAAGTTGCTATATTCGTACGCCACCCCAGGTGTATTTGAGAAAGCAATTGGGCTTTTTATTAGTTTCAATAATTCTTCGTTGGTATCGGCCAATTGGCGGTCACCCCACGGGTTGTCTTCGGGAAAACCTGCCGCGTGCGTGAGCAAATGACGAATCGTAATGGCGGGGGCGTCGGCCGTGAGCAATTTCGTATTCTTCATTTCAGGAATGTACTTGTCGGCGCGGTCGTCCAAGTCGAGTTTGCCCGCATCGCGCAATTGCAAAATCGCCATGGTCGTGAAGCTTTTACTCATCGACGCAATACGGAAAAGCGACTGCGTCGTGGCGGGCGTTTTTTTGCTAAGGTCGGTATAGCCCGCCGTCCCCGTGTGAATCATTTTGCCATCGACTACCACTCCGTACGTAAACCCAGGGAAATGATTTTTTTCGGCGTATTCTTTGTAAATTTTGTCAATGGTAGGCAATACCGACTCGATTTTCTTCATTCGGTCGGGATCGGTGAAAACGGGCGGTTTGTAGGATTGGGCTAGGACTGATAGTTCACCAAAACAATAACTCAATAAAAAGAAGCCAAGGAAAGATAGTTTTTTCACAGATTTTCGTGGTTAGCGTTGGACAGGCATCGAAAATAGTGATAACCGCTGAAACTATGCTATGCTTCTACCAATTTTTGTCGTTCAATGGCTAAATCATAATCCATTTGCATTCGGAGCCAGAATGCCGCATCAATGCCAAGGGCTTTTTCTAATTTAAGAGCAATGGCCGCAGAAATGCCTCTTCTACCCTTCAAAATGTCAGAAAAATGCGAAGGATACATTCGTAAATCCATGGCAAAACTTGACTTTTTTAGCTCTCTCGCCTCTAACTCCATTTCTAATACCTCACCTGGATGAGTTGGAAAGGCAGGACGGAGTTCTCGCCCGTCATTGCCAATTACTTTGTATGTACTCATGATATTGTAAATTCAAAAGTTTCAATTCTTATTCTGCTTACAGTATGTTTATGATATAAAGTTCTATTGATAATGATGGGTCATATCATCAATCGTGACTATTTCGGTCAAAGTAATCATGTCATTTTGTAATCGAAACTCCAAGCGATAACTCAAGTCTATTCGAATAGAGTAAACTCCTTTTTTATCTCCTTTTAATTCCTCGAAATTTAACCCCCTGAATTGGTATAGAGCTATAGAGTTTTCTACGTTCTTCAAAATAGTTACTTTCTGGACAAACTTTTTGATAACTTGTTCGCTGTAACGAGGCTTGCCTTTGACGGTTTTTCCTTCGTACAATTTTTCCAAGTAGTCATTATTGAACTTTACTAGCATGTTCTTAGTAGAAGTGAAAATACAAAATTAAATTACATAATTTTGTTTACCAAAAAAATGTAAAAAATGAGTCCCTACCTACTACAATCCTTCCTTTGGTTAGTTTATGGGTTGCTACACAGTATATTAGCAAGCCACCAAGTCAAGCTTTTTTTTGAACAAAAATTAGGTAGTGCTTTTCGATTCTATCGCTTGATGTACAATGTGCTGGCATTTGTGCTGTTGATAGGGCTGTTGTGGTACCAACGTTTATTCCCTAAAGAACGCCTCTGGGCTTTTGCATGGTGGGCTGACATCCTAGCAGAAGCGGCCAAAGGCCTGGGTATAATCATTGCTTTATGGGCATTGCGAGGGTACGATTTGCGCGAATTTTTAGGACTCTCGACACCTACTTCATTGGCTACTCCCAACGAATTCCGCACGGGAGGGCTGCTGCGTTACGTACGGCATCCGTTATATACGGGGACTATTTTGTGGGCATGGGGCGTATTTGTGGGAGAAGCTAGCCCCCAAGCCTTGATTATGGCCATTTGCATTACGGTCTATATTCGTATTGGCATTGTGTATGAAGAACGAAAACTTGTGCGCGAATTTGGGGACGCCTACGTGGAGTATCGCCGTCGAGTGCCGATGTTGTTTCCGAAATTATTTTAGCCCTACCAACCCTTCACCCCTGGCCAAGAGGCACTTTGAACATACGGTTGGGGCGTTCCTGCGGTGCTGCGTCCGTCTTGAATGTATTTGCGGAGCAAGGCTTTGAGTTGCGTTACTTTGTCGGGATATTGGGCATAAAGGTTGGTTTTTTCGGCAGGGTCGTTTTTCAAATTGTAGAGCTGCACCGTGGGTAAACCCTCGTAATCCTTGCCAGGTTTGGGGTAACTCCATCCGCCCGAACCTGCATCCAAAATCAGCTTCCACTCGCCTTGTCGAATGGAAAACAATCCTTCTACCGAGTGGTGAACGGTGGCTTCCCGCAAAGGTTTTGTTGGGTTTTTGCCAAACAAAACAGGCACTAAGTCGTAGCTGTCTTCGCCCGCATTTTGGGGGAGTTTTTTGCCCTGAATCCCCGCACAAGTAGCCATAAAATCGGTTAAACAAATCGTTTGGTCGGAGGCCGTACTGGGTTTAATACGCCCCGCCCACTTGGCAATAAACGGTACCCGATGCCCCCCTTCGTAGCTATCGGCTTTGTAGCCACGAAACCCATTGCTGGCAAAATGCCCCGCTTTTTCCATGAGTTCAGTACCCGCGTAAGGCGCGCAGCCGTTGTCGGACGTAAAAATGATGAGTGTATTTTTGTCCATCCCTTGCTGGCGGAGTACTTGTTGGATTTGCCCAACGACGTCGTCCACCATCAGCACAAAATCGCCGTATTCGTTCAGCCCCGATTTGCCTAACCATTGCCCGTTAGGCAAAATGGGCGTGTGAGGCGCGGCCAGTGGTAAATACAGAAAAAAAGGTTGCGCAGCCGTACGACTACGAATGTATTCCACCGATTTTTGAACAAACCGTCCCAAGACCTCCTCGTGCTTAAAATCGGCACCAGTAGGCCCTTTTCGCCACCATCCGTACTGCGTTTTAGATTCCGTTTCGCGGTCGGGTTGGGCCGTGACGCGACCATTTTCAACATAGACGTAAGGCGGAATGTCGAGGGAGGCGGGAATGATGTAAGAATAGTCAAAGCCGTATTCGTTCGGCGATTTTTGGACGGGTTGAGAAAAATCAACGGGTACAACGGGGTCGTTTTTGGGTGCCCAATTGAGCCCCAAATGCCATTTGCCAACGCAGGCAGTTTGGTAGCCGTTTTGTTTCAAAAAGGAAGCCACAGTCAGTCGTTTGTCTTCAATAAGTGCCGAATCGTAGCTCCACGTAACCCCCTTTTTGAGCTTGCTACGCCACGAATACCGCCCCGTCAGAATCCCGTAGCGCGTGGGCGTACACACCGCCGAGCCTGAGTGGGCATCCGTAAAACGCATTCCTTCCGCCGCCAATTGGTCGAGGTGTGGGGTTTTAAACTTAGCGTTTGGGTTAAATGCCGATACGTCGCCTTGCCCCATGTCGTCGGCCAAAATATAGATAATGTTGGGTTGGGTGGCAGGCGCTTGCCTGAACCATTGGGGTAAAATACCCAGGCCAATGACTAAAAATAGGGCTATTCGGGATTTCATTTGGAGGCGATGGTGTTGTTGAGAAACGAACAAACAATTAACATACACGAAAAAGAAAGAACCATGAAAGAAATACTAAGAACGGCCCTGATTACGGGAGGAACGAAGGGAATTGGTCTGGGAGTGGCCGAAATGCTTATCAAAGAAGGGTACAAAGTAGCGATAACGGGTCGCAACGCAGAAACGGTGGAAGCGGCAGCGGCACAGTTGAATCAATTGCAAGAAGGCGCGGCGTTAGGAGTCGTAGCCGACGTGAGAAACTTTGATTCTCAGCAAGCGGCGGTGAATCAGGTGTTGGAAAAATGGGGACGTCTTGATGTGCTCGTTGCCAACGCTGGGGTAGGGCATTTTGCTCCCATCGAAAAGTTGACCCTCGAACAGTGGCAAGAAACGATTGACATTAACCTAACGGGCGTTTTTTACAGCACCAAAGCGTCGTTGGCTGCCCTTACGGCGTCGCAAGGTTATTTGATTACGATTGCGAGTTTGGCAGGAACCAACTTTTTTGCCAACGGATCGGCCTACAATGCCAGTAAATTTGGCTTGGTAGGTTTTACGCAGGCGGTGATGATGGACGTACGTAGCGCTGGTATCAAAGCAACAACGATTATGCCAGGTTCGGTAGCGACGCACTTTAATAATCACGAACCTTCCGAAAAAGATGCGTGGAAGATTCAACCCGAAGATATTGGGCAAATTGTGGTGGATTTATTAAAAATGAATCCCCGCACGCTGCCAAGTAAAATCGAAGTTCGTCCGACGATGCCGAAATAAATGATAATGAGGCAATTTGAAAATTAGGTAATTTGAAAATGTAAATGTGGCTCAGGTTACTAATAACCTGAGAAAGGGGTTTCTCAAAACCCCGTTAATCGAAAACTTCCCCACAAACCAGCCCAAAAATGAGGAAAATTTTCCCCGTTTTTGGGCTGGTTTTTTTCTTAGAACAAGTGGAACGAGGTTTTTGAAGGAAAAGTACAACCACAAAAACTCACTCACAACCATGAAAAGAAGTGCCTATTTCCTCCTAATGATTGCTTTGATTTTGACAGGCAGACAAGCAATTGCCCAAGAAAATGTCTCTTTTGGCCCAATTGTAGGGGTAAATTTTTCGCGATTGACCAATCACCCAATTTATAACGACTGGAAAGTCGGCAACTCGGCGGGTATTTTTATCAACTACAGCGGAGAAAGCCGTTTAGGAGTCAATGGACAACTGTTGTATTCACGAATTGGGGGTGAATCGGGGAACGGAGCCTCAAAAGGTCACCTCGATTATATCCAAATACCCATCATGGGAACGTATTACCTCAATGGCCGTGGCAACGCACTTCGTCCCAAATTGATGGCAGGACCTTACGTTGGATTTTTGGTCAAAGCCGTCAATGAAAGTAACGTAAATATCAATCCCGAAGGGGCGGCACGGGCTTATAAAGGCGTAGATGCGGGGGCAGCTTTGGGCGCAGGGCTCAATTATTCCCTCAAAAATAAAGTATGGCTCAACGCTGATTTGCGCTACAACATTGGCCTTACCAACGTGATGACCAACGCCTCTGATGTACACAACCGCTCGTGGGGACTCAACGTCGGCGTAAGTTTTCCACTAGGTAATTACTCGCCAAAAACAGGAAAGTTTAGATAGGTTAGGTTATATATAGTGGCTGGAAATGACCCGTAGGCAGGCGATAAGCCCACCTACGGGCATTTTTTTATTCGTCTTTTTTGGCAACTGTTTTGGAGGTATCCAGCGACTGAGCCAATTTGACCAAGCGCACAAATTCGGCGCGATAGCCTTCTGGGTCTTTGGCAATAGCTCCTTGGGCAAGGTCAACGACCTGACGGTAAGAAGCTTCGCCCTTAAACTCCGAGCTGCGAAGCAATAGTCCCCATTCGGCTACCGCGGCCGCAAAACGGAAATTATTGGAAGTGCTGGCCAAAGGCGTCACTGTATTACGCACAGGTACTTCAAAAAGGCGGCTCGTTTCGCTGTCGGGTTGTTTGTAGCGGAGTTTGATGGTTACCAGCTCGTCCGAAGAAGTGGCGACTTCTGCACTTTTCTGGTATTTTAAATCATCCACTTTACTCAAATAAGCACTTTCCAATCCTGCGGGAATGATTTCGTACAAGGCCGTTACGGTATGGCCGCTCCCCATTTCGCCCGCATCTTTTTTGTCATTGTGGAAGTCTTCGTTGTTCAACATTCGGTTTTCGTAGCCGATGAGGCGATAGCCTTTGACAAACCGTGGATTAAATTCCAATTGTAGTTTTACATCTTTGGCAACGGTAAAAAGCGTCCCGCCGAATTCGTGTACAAATACTTTTTGCGCTTCTTGCAAATTGTCAATGTAGGCATAATTTCCGTTTCCTTTGTCGGCCAAGGTTTCCATTTTGTTGTCTTTGTAATTACCCATTCCAAAGCCCAAAACACTCAAATACACACCGCTTTGGCGTTTTTCTTCGACCAATCGTTGCAATTCGCCCTCGCTCGAAACGCCCACGTTGAAGTCGCCATCACTGGCCAAAATGACGCGGTTATTGCCTCCTTTAATAAAATGGTCTTGGGCAATTTTATAGGCCAATCGGATGCCCTCGCCACCCGCCGTTGAACCTCCCGCCTGAAGATTGTCTAAGGCATCTTTGATGGTAGAAGTCTGATTACCAGGCGTAGAGGGGAGCACTGTTCCTGCCGCTCCTGCGTACACCACAATGGCCACGCGGTCGCTGGGACGAAGCTGATTGACCAATAATTTGAAGGCTTCTTTGACCAAAGGCAATTTGTTAGGCATTCCCATCGACCCCGATACGTCCACCAAAAACACCAAATTTGACGCAGGTAGGTTATCGCTAGGAATGGTTTTGGCTTGCAGCCCGATGTGGAGCAACTTTAATCCTTTATTCCAAGGCGAATCTGACAGTTCGGTTTGAATAACTACGGGGTGTTCGCCTTTGGGCTGCGGATAGTCGTAGTCAAAATAGTTAATCATTTCCTCAATCCGCACCATGTCTTTCTGCGGAAATTGCCCCAAATTCAGCAGTCGGCGCACGTTACTATAAGCCGCCCGATCTACGTCAATCGAAAACGTGGTGAGCGGGTTGTTTTTAGGATTGTGAAAACCGTTTTCATTGATGCCTTTGTATTCCTCGGCATTGAAGTCCATTTGCATGGGAGGAGGCGTACCCATCAAGGCAAAAGAAGAAGCAGGAGCCGTCGCGCTCTTTGCCTCACGCTTACTTAGTCCAGTCACTACGACCTCTTGCAAGGCTTCGTGAGCTACTTTGAGCTTGACGTTCACTACCGAATCTTTACCAATGGTTCGTTCGACGGTTTGATAGCCAACGAAATTAAAAACCAGTTTGTCGCCCCTGCGAGCAGCCAGCGAATACCGCCCGTGGACGTCGGTAGTAGTGCCTTTGTTTTTTCCTTTAACAGCAATTGTTACGCCTGAAATGGGGGTCAACAGCCCTTCTTCAAGCACAGTACCCGTGACTGTAACGGGCGTAGATTGAGCGCAAGCAAACAACGTAAACACGCTTAAAATCAGGCAAAAAAGATTTGTTTTCATGGTTGTGATTTGTTAGTTTCAACCACTAGATGCAGCTGCCAGCCCGATTCCATAAAAGTTTTTGAAATTTTTTGTGGAATTTTCTCTATTTGTTCATCTACTACCAGAAGCTATTTATATTAACCACAAAGAGCACTAAGAAGAGGACAAACGGACAAAGAACCAGTTGTCCCATCTCATTGAGTTCTTTGTGCAATATCTTTGGGTACTCTGTGGTAAAATAAAAAGAGGTACTTCCCTGCTATCTTGTTAATTTTCAATACTTAAAAAGCAGCAAAGACTTGTTCTTAAAACTATTTCGTCGAAAAGCAGATTTCTCCGATGCAGATTACCTCTCGGAGTACCGCCGAACGGGCAATTTGGCCGAGCTGGGCGAGTTGTACGAACGGCACATGGACATGGTCTTTGCGGTATGTTTCAAGTACTTGCGCGACGAAGACGATGCCAAAGATGCCGTTATGCAGGTGTTTGAGCAGTTGATAGAAGAGTTGAAAATCAGCGAAGTGCGTAACTTCAAAAGCTGGTTGCACAGCGTAACGCGCAATCATTGCCTGATGCAACTCCGCTCCAAACGCGTGTTGGTGGGCGACGAGGGGCTGTTTGAACATGAAGCCTACGAAACCTTCGTGGTACAGGCTCCTGAAGCCGACGTAGCACTTGAAACGCAATTGTCGGATTTGGGCGATTGCCTGCAAACGTTGGCCGTAGAACAGCGCAAAAGTGTAGAGCTATTTTATTTCCAACAACTTTGCTATCAACAAATTGCCGAGCAAACGGGATTTGCATTAACAAAAGTGAAAAGTTATCTCCAAAACGGAAAGCGTAACCTGAAACTGTGCATGGAGGGCAAACAACATGGCTAAATCAAAACAACCTACTCCGCCTTCGACGCATCAACTGCGCCAGTACGTGGCAGGAAAGCTAACTCCCCGAGACCAGCACGAGGTAGAAAAAGAGGCATTACAAAACCAACAAGTCGATGATACGTTGGAAGGACTCCAAGCTATGAAAAACGCGGGCATGGACGAGTCGGCGGCGCTTTTGGATGTCCGTAGGCGGCTACAACAACGGATAGCGCCAAAAAGACGGAGGCTAGTGCCGTATTACTATGCTTCGGCCGCTGCGGTGGTCATGGCCGTGGGGTTGGGTTGGTGGTTGGTACAGCGGCAAGATTTACCCGAATCAACGGCTAAAACATCGGCTGAGAGGGTATTGCCGTCGGCTCCTGTCCCTGAAAGTGCGCCTATTTCAGCGGAAAAACAACCCACGCTTGCTGCCAAACCTAGCACCAAAATTCCTACTCAGAGATTAGTCCAAGAACAAGTGGCCGCCGCGCCTCCTACCCAAGAAATGTTGGAAGCTGCCCCCGCCGAGAGTAGTGCAGTAAGCATAGTAGAAGAAAAAAAGGCGGACGAAGTCGCCGCAGTTCCTGCGCAGGAATTGGCCGCCAGACCCGCACAGGCAAAAAGTCGCGTAGCGTCGGCTCCTGCGGCGGCGTTACCAGTCGATACGTTTACGCTACGCGGCAAGATATTGGATGCCGAAACGCGAGAAGCACTGGCAGGAAGTATCATTGCGGTGATGGGACGCAATCGAGGTACTTCTTCGGCTAACGACGGAACGTTTTTCCTACGAGGGGTACGTCCAAATGATAACCTAAGTATTGGTGCCATTGGTTTTGTTCCCGTTCAAATCACGGTGAAAGATTCGCTTTTAGCGCCAGTTTTGTTACAAGCAGAGCAAAATGCACTGAGTGAGGTAGTCGTTACAGGTAATGGCAAACGTTCTCAAAAGCCCAGATCAATCCAAAACCAAAAAGCGTATTCGGATTACTTACGGCAATCAGTACAAGCATTTTTGGAAAAAAATCCCCAAGGCCCTCGAGGGCGAGTGGTAGTAGAGTTTACGGTAAACGAGTTGGGGGAATTAAGTGATTTTGAGAACAAAAACGGAGCAAATAATCAGCTGTTTGAGGAGGCCGTTCGCATCCTCAAACAGGGAGAAAAATGGACGCCAACCTATAAAAAAGGGAAGCCACAATCAGAAAGAAAAAGGCAAGTTTTTCAGTTTTAGCACAAATGGGACGATTACTTCAATCGTCCCATTCCGCCATCTACGTTGAGAACCTGTCCCGTAATCCAACTGCCTTCGTCAGAAAGCAACAGTTTTGCTACGGCGGCCAAATCCTGAGGCGTACCTACGCGCCCAATCGGGTGGCGTTTGTTGGAAGCCTCTCGTTTTTCATCGCTCGATAACAACGAGGCTGCCAACGGCGTATCGGTTAGCGATGGTGCGATGGCATTGCAACGAATTTTGGTGGCGGCCAACTCCGCCGCCAACGAACGAGTCAAGCCTTCTACCGCACCCTTGGCCGTGGCAATCGACGCGTGAAAACCCATGCCCGTTTGAACCGCGACCGTACTAAAAAGCACTATAGATGCTCCGCCTGCTTTACGAAGTCGGGCAAGGTTGGCCTGAATCGCGGCGACGGCTCCTAAGACATTGACGTTGAAATCTGCCTGAAAATCAGCCAACGAAAACCGCTGAAAAGGTTTGAGGTTGATGCTGCCTGGGGCATACACAAGGCCGTGAAGGGTATCGGGTAATGCGTCAAAAAGACCTTCAACGGGCTGAGTGACGTCCCATGTAATGTGGCTACTTTGAATCCCCTGCGGGGCGCGGCGCGAAGCCGTAAACAACGAGGCACCTTCGGCTTGAAGGATTTGGGCAATGGCAAGGCCAATTCCAGAGCTTGCCCCGATGATAAGAATGTTTTTTCCTTGAAACGACATTAGAAAAAGGAGTTTGCTTTATTTAACTCGTAGGGCCAGCGGATGGTTTTGAGATAACTTACTTTTGAAATGAACTATTTAACTTTTGAAAACGGAGATAAAATGCCCGCCTTGGGGCTTGGGACTTGGAAATCGGCCAAGGGAGAAGTATATACGGCCGTAAAGACCGCTATTGAGATTGGCTATCGGCATTTTGATTGCGCTTTGGTGTATGGCAATGAGCAAGAAATCGGTCAGGCGTTTGCGGATGCGATGAAAGAAGGAATGGTAAAAAGAGAAGAGCTGTGGATTACGTCGAAACTCTGGAACAACAGCCACGAAAAACAGTATATTTTGCCTTCCATCAAGACCACCTTAAAAGATTTACAACTCGATTACCTCGACTTGTACCTCATCCATTGGCCCGTAGCGCTCAAACGAGAAGTAGCTTATCCCCAAACGGGCGAGGACATGCTTAGTCTGAGGGAGATTCCTCTTTCAGAAACTTGGGCAGAGATGATTGTTTTAAAAGAAATGGGTCTGACCCGCCACATTGGGGTTTCCAATTTTAGCATCAAAAAACTGGAAGAAGTAACTGCTGCCACGGGCGTTCGTCCCGAAGTAAATCAGTTGGAACTACATCCGTTTTTGCAACAATGGCCCATGGTGGACTATTGCCGCGAGCACGGTATCGTTTTGACGGGGTATTGCCCCTTAGGCTCGTCAGACCGACCTGCTAATCGGATTGTCGATGGCGAACCCAAATTGTTTGAAAATGAAGTAATTCGCTCTTTGGCACAGGCACGCGGGTGTTCGGCCGCTCAGTTGATGCTGGCGTGGGCGGTCAATCGAGGAACGTCCGTAATTCCAAAGTCGGTCAACGCAGGGCGATTGCAAGAAAACCTAGCCGCCGCCGACATTGAGCTCACCGAGCAAGAAATGAAAGCCATGCGGGAATTAGACTTGCAGTACCGTTACATCAAAGGTAATTTTTGGTGTTTAGAAGGGTCTGATTATACATTGGAAAGCCTTTGGGATGAATAAAAACTAAGCGACCGTGCAAACAACGCCACCACAATGCTCGAAAGTACAAAGTAACTCGCCAGTACTACGGTGCCCCAAGGCATGGTTTCTGACATTCCGAACCAGCCGTTTTGGTAAATTAAAAACAAGCCAATGGCGTTTTTGAGCGCTTCCCACGCCCAAGCGTAGGGGTTTTTATCCATGAGTTCGGTATAGGCAAAAACGTACAAAAACAAGAAACCGCCATACACAAAAATGTTGGGCGTACCTATTTTGGCAATGTTGATAAAGAAGTAATTGATGAGTGCAAAAGTGAACAAAAACTGAATCCACGTCCAAGTTCGTAGTGCTACCGAAGCCTCAGGAGCGTATTTTTGGAAGTGGTACGGGTCGTCGATTTTGTAAACGGGATAACGTTCGATGACGTCGGCAGGGCGCCATCCTGTTGGCATAAACCAAATCCTAGCTTTATCCTTCCAGCTCTTGGTGCGATAGGCGTCTTTTATCAATAACCACAAGTGTTGGAAATTGATTTTGATGGGATTCCACGTTTGAACGGGGCGGGTGATGCCATAAACAGGCGGTACGTCGGGGAGTTCTTCTTGAAACGTACCAAAGAGTTTATCCCAAATGATAAAAATCTGCCCATGGTTTTTGTCCAAATAAATGGGGTTCATGGCGTGGTGTACGCGGTGGTGCGAGGGCGTCACGATGATATGTTCTAAGATACCCATTTTGCCAATGTAAATGGTATGGTACCAAAACTGGGCAAACAAATGAAGTGGTGCGACAATCGCAATGACTTTCGGCTCAACGCCTAGCAACGCCGCAGGAAGCAAAAATATCGTGAATAAATTGACAAACGACGAAATGCTTTGGCGCAAGGCACAGGCCAAGTCAAACTCTTCGCTGCTGTGGTGAATGGCGTGTTTGTTCCAAAAAAAGTTGATTTGGTGGCTCAAACGGTGTACCCAATAACCCGAAAAATCGAGGGCGATGAAAGCGATGATATATACCCAAATCGTAGATTGTACTTTGTACAGCGCCCAGTGTTCCACCATGTAGCCATAGGTCAAAATCGAAACACTAATGCCGAGTACGTCTTTGATGATGTTGGTATAGCCAGAACTGAGGCTAGAAATTACGTCCATGGTGCGGAACGGGTGCTTTTTTACCGCCCATCCGTACAGTTTTTCGAGTAAGACTAGGCCCAAAAAAATGGGCATGGCTATGAGAAGAATGCGTCCGTAGGTTTCCATTGGGTGATTTTTCTAACAAATTATGCAAGCATACTGTTTTTAATCACAAATGTAAGAAATTGTTGACTTTTTTCAAGAGTCAACAATTTTTGGACAATTTAAGCCACTTCGCCACCACAACTACTGCCCGCGCCTGCGGTGCAGCCGTAGCAGTGCTGGTTGATGACGATGTTTCGTTCGGTAAGTTGTTGAAAGTCAAAGTCCTTTAAGTGCTTCACTCCGCCTGCTACTTTTAAATCCAGCATTTGGTTAAAATCGCAGTCGAACAAGTAGCCGTCCCAGCCAATCGACAGGGTGTTGCGGCACATGACGTTACTCGCCGCTACGGGATTAAAGGCATTGACGAGCTTTTCCATGTAAGAGCCGTAGTTGCCACTCACCAATAAATAGTCCAAAAAGCGACTAATAGGGATGTTGGTGATGCAAAAAAGGCTGTTGAAGTCAATGTTAAACTTGGTTTTTAGCGCCCGTTTAAATTCGCGCTCCAGCCCCGCTTGCCCGCTAGGCAAGAAAGCGCCCGCAGGGTTATAGACCAAATTGAGGGTCAAGCCCGAGCCTTCTTGCCCGTATCCCACAGCATTGAGGAGCTGAAGCGCTTTGATAGAATCTTCAAACACGCCGTTGCCGCGTTGAGAATCTGTGCGGTTGGCGGTATAAAATGGCAACGAAGATACCACTTCCACCCGATGCTTTTTGAAGAAATCGGGCAGGTCGTGGTACTTAGGATTAGCCAGAATAATGGTAAGATTGCAGCGAACAATGATTTTAATCTCCTGACTGATTTCACGAATTTGCTCCACAAACCACCGAAAATGAGGGTTCATTTCGGGGGCTCCTCCCGTTAGGTCAACGATTTTGAAAGGATGCTTTTTTAAGACATCCAAACACAACTGCATGGTGTCTTGCGTCATAATCTCCTTGCGGTCGGGGCCTGCGTCCACGTGACAGTGTTTACACACTTGATTGCACATTTTGCCCACGTTGATTTGAAAAATATCAATTTGCGTGGGTTTCAACGGAAACAAACCCATTGGGGCTAGTTTTTCCCGAAACAACGGAAAATTATGTCCTAGTTTATCCGAATCGTTCAGTACATCAAGCTGGTACTGGGTGTTTCCGAGTTCGTGTTTTTGTGCCTTGAGAGATTTGACGGGATTCATGAAAAGGGAGGGTAAAACCTGCAAAAACTACATGGTGACTTCTTTGGCTTTATTAATCATTTGGGTGCTGTGAACAAGCGTAATTCCTGCGGCCATAACGGCACTTACGTGTACAGCTTCCATCATTTCATCTTCCGAGCAGCCTTTTTCGAGGGTGTCGGTGGTGTACGCGTCAATGCAATAAGGGCATTTGAGCACGTGAGCTACGGCCAACGCAATGAGTGATTTTTCGCGAGAGGTAAGAGCGCCTTCCGCAAACACGTCGCCGTAATATTTGAAAAAGTCTTGGGCTAAATTTTTTGCACCAAAATCGCCAATGGCGCCAAATTTTTTAAGGTCTTCAGAGTTGTAGTACGATGCCATAGTTTAAAATGTCTTGGGTGTTTACTTATTTACGCAAATAGAGGGGTTTTGGTTTTAAAAACTAGAGAAATGCAATGATTTTCGAGAAAAAATGGTTAATTTGAGTAGAAGTATGAAAAATATGAAGAATAAGTCACAGAAAACGCGTAGCCCCAAAAAGAAACAAGGGGGGCGTACGCACCGACAAATAGTCTCGTTTTTGGACGAACTCAAATCCGAGATTGCTACTTTTTTTGAAATCAATACCGAGCGCCCTTTTGAATTGCATGAACTTCACAGTCATTTTGATGCCGACGACCCAAAACTTCGGCTTATTTTCAATGGATTGCTCGATGAACTTGTGGAAGAAAGTAAAGTAGTCCGAACGAAAGAAGGGCTGTATGCGACCAACGAAAACGCAAATGTGTTTATCGGGAAAGTCGAACACGTCAATAAAAACTATGCCTTTATTGTACTAGATACCCAAAAATCAAGTGAGCAGCCTAAGTTAGAAAACACCGACATTTGGGTGGATTCTGATGATTTGCGTGGGGCGATTGATGGTGATACCGTTCGGGTAAAACTTTTGAGTGATTACCGAAGTGGCCGCCGTCGCGAAGGCCGAGTGGAGGAGATTTTGGAGCGTGGACGGGTCGAATTGGTCGGAGAAGTAGAACTTTGGCCTAAATACGGCATAGTGGTGTTGGACAACCGTCGCATTTATGACGATGTGTATATTCCTGAGCCCAAACTCAAAAATGCACAAGACGGAGACAAGGTGCTGTTGAAAATTACGCAGTACCCAACGCGTTCGCGACGCATGGAAGGAGAAGTGCTGGAAGTATTAGGCAAAGCAGGAGCTCATGAAACCGAAATGCACGCGATTTTGGCGGAATTTGGGTTGCCGTATAAGTTCCCTGAAGATGTAGAAGCGGAGTCAAATGCGATTTCGGAAGTGATAGAAAACGATGAAATAAAGCGCCGTCGCGATATGCGTGACGTGACTACGTTTACCATTGACCCCGCCGATGCCAAAGACTTTGACGATGCGCTTTCGGTTCAGTTGTTGGAAAATGGTCATTTCGAAATCGGGGTTCACATTGCGGACGTTTCGCATTACGTACGCCCCAATACGGCGTTGGAACGGGAAGCGTATGCGCGTGCTACGTCGGTGTATTTGGTGGATAGAACAGTGCCTATGTTGCCCGAAAAACTATCCAATAACTTGTGCTCTTTACGCCCGAATGAAGATAAATTGACGTTTTCGGTGGTGTTTGAGTTGAACGAAAATGCTAAAATCGTCAACGAATGGTTTGGCCGTACGGTGATTCATTCTGACAAGCGTTTTACGTACGAGGAAGCGCAAGAGGTACTCGAAGCGACTGCGCGTGGAGAAGAGGAAGCGGGGCCTTTTGCCAAAGAACTTACGTTGCTCAATCAGCTGGCCTATAAACTTCGCGATGAGCGTTTTGCCAAAGGAGCGGTCAATTTTGAAACCACCGAAGTGAAGTTTAGGTTGGACGAAAATGGCAAGCCGTTGGGGCTTTACACCAAAATCCGCAAAGACGCCCACAAGCTGATTGAGGAATTTATGTTGTTGGCCAACAAACGTGTACCCGAATACATTTACCGAAAATCGAAAAATAAGGAACAGCCCAATACCATGGTCTATCGGATTCACGAGGAACCCGACATGGAAAAGCTGCGTATGTTTGCCGCCTTCGCGGGCCGACTGGGCTATAAAATGAAGCTCGACGATGAAAAAGTAGTGGCAAAGTCACTCAATCAACTGATGTCGGATTTGGAGGGAAAACCCGAACAAAATGCGCTTGAACAATTGGCGATTCGAACCATGGCCAAGGCGCGGTACAGCACCGAAGATGTCGGCCACTTTGGTTTGGCTTTTCGTCGGTATTCGCACTTTACGTCGCCGATTCGCCGCTATCCTGATATGATGGCGCACCGTTTGTTGCAGCATTATTTGGACGGAAAGCCATCGCCCGACCGAGCCGAGTACGAGCCTGCTTGCAAACATTCGTCGTCGAGGGAGCAACTGGCCGCCAATGCCGAACGGGCAAGTATCAAGTATAAGCAAGTGGAGTTTATGTCTTCGATGGATCCTGAGCGCGTTTGGGACGGCATTATTACGGGCGTTACCGAATTTGGCTTGTTTGTCGAAATTACCGAAACTGCATCCGAAGGCTTGGTCAGAATGAATGACCTGAACGATGATTTTTACGAACTAGACAAAGAAAACTACCGATTGGTAGGAAAGCGCACGCAGCGTTTCTACACGTTTGGGGATACGGTAAAAGTAAAAGTGAAAGACACGAATATTTCGCGCCGAAGCATGGATTTGACTTTGACAGAAACTACTTCTAATGTCGTTTCGGCTTTACCTACGCGTGGCCGTGGTAGAGGAAGTGTGAAAGAAAAACGCCCTCGAACGAAGGAAAAGCGCCGCAAATAATTTTTAAAAATAGCCTCGGAGAGACGCAACCTTTGTAGAAATTGCGTCGGAGACGCTAGACAGTATTTCGCCCCGAGCTGAACTCGGGGCGAGTTTGTTTAGAACCCTTCCTTCTCTTCCTCCTTCTCTTTCTTTTTCGTTGGGGTTTTAGCAGGTGGCGTTTGTGCTACTTTGGCACCAGGTTTTGCTTTCGGGTCAGTAGCTGTCGTCTTTGCTGCCGTTTTGGTATCTTTTGCTTTCGGATCTGTTGTTGCTTTGGCGTCTTTTGCAGCAGGTTTGGTATTTTTATCTGCCACTTTTACCTCTTCCTCCTCAGCTTCCGTTTCTTCGGCTGGAGTCGTTGTCGTTGCTTTTTGAGCAGCGGCAGGTGCCGATTTTGGCGCAGTCGATGGCGCAGTTGTTTTCGCGGGAGCGCCTTTGGCAGGGGCTTTGGTGTTTGCCAGCGGTTTTTTGACTTTCGGACGGTAATAGGCCGTAAAACGATCCACAAACAAATCACGTTCTTCAAAGCCGATTGGCAGAATAGAACCGTCTTTTTTGTCTTTTGATTTCACCGAAATTAAATCGTTGATTTCTTGCACTGACGATACCATGGCAAGTTTGTCTTGTTGCCAATCAAAATAATACCATACATCTTCAGATGCTTCGATGTAGATACTGACTTCGTCGCCACGGGCGTTTTTACGAATTTCCACCATACCTTCTAGCTCGGCGTTGATGTCGGTATTGCCAAGGTTGGAGACTCCAATTTTTCCCACACTATAAAACGCATTTTGAGGCGCCGACCAGCGAAGATTGACGTTCGATAAAACGAGTGTACTGTTGAATTTAGGAGAAGCATCAAACAACGGTTTGTACGCGGCGGCACTGCGACTGATGTAGCCGTCGGTGGCTTTGCGGCCAATGAGGGCGGCCAATTTATTACCCAAACGCTCGATACTCGGTTCGGCGGGGTCGCTGTTTTGTTCGTCTAAGTTGGTTTGAACAAGGTTTTCGGCCGCTTTGGTAATAATCTCACGGTTCGCAGGAAAGTTGAGCGACATGAGGGTGTTGAAGCGGTACGTACTACTGTCGATGTTGGCCTGCGCACCTCCTGAAACCATAAAGAGCTGCTCAGCTTCTTTGGTGCTTCGGTCGCTGATAAGGCTCATTTTACCCGAATACGAAATGGTGCCTTTGGTGTCGTTGAAAGTATAAGCATTTTCTTCATCGACTAGCTCATCGGCGGTTTTGGCTTCGGGCGTTACGCGGAATGCTTTTAGCTTATCATCAAAGCGCAAAAGTCCATACGCTTCAAAAATCACTTGGTCGTTACGCGCTTCTTTGCCCGATAAAAAGGTTGGATACAACCCATCAGTCCCAGCCCGATAATGCAACCCAACCGATATTGGCATATCTGCTTCGTTTTTGAGGCCAGGGGTTACTTTGAGGGCTACGTCTTTGGTGGGGGTTTCTTTGAACGGAATCCAAGAAGCGACCAAATCGGGGCGTTTTTTGAGGATTGGCTTGACGTACCCATCAAATTGTAAGTTCGGTTCGGGGGCAAGCATGGTCATAGCCCCTTTGTACTGCAAGCGAGGGGCCGCCACAAAGTTGTCGAGTTCCACAATTTCCGCCTTGGCCACGGTGTAAGAAGTCTTTTCTTTGGAAGGCGCTGTGCGGTTGCTACCCGACGACACCGCTACGCCTTGGCGCAGGCCAAAGTTGCCCATTTTGACAGGAATGGTGTCGTTGGTAACGGTAGCATAGAGATAAGTGGCGTCGCCCGTAAATTTGGTGCGTGATTCAATCTTGATGTTACCGTTTTTGAGGCGGTGGTATTCGTTGAGGGTATCAAGTACCAAGCGTGCGTTTTTGAAAGGTGTCATTTCGCCGTTGCGGTGAATGACCACAAGTCCTTTATCTGGCAATACCTTCGCGTCAGCAGATTTGATAAACGGAACACCGCCAATATTGAGGGTCATTTTTTCGATTTCGTACAAGGCCGAAGAACCATTAAACGTCAACCCTGCTTGTTCGGGAGCAGTGGAGGTAAAGGTGGAAGTGGCCACATCGCCTTTCATAGCAATGGTTTTGGCGTTGATGTTCCACTGAGCGCGGTTGATAGAGGTTTGATATGAGGCAAACGGAAACTCCATGAGCGGGTTTTCCAGGGTATTTTTACTGGTCGAAATACCGACTAATCCCTTCACAAGGTTAAAGTCCACGTCCACGTTAGAGCCTAACAAAACGGGGCGGGTGGCATTGGTGGCTGAGATAATTTTGTACTGCGATTCGCCCGCAAAAAAACCTTCTTTGTTAAACTTGATGTCTTGAGAAGTAAGCTCTGAGTCGTCGCGGCGAAGTAATCCTTTTCCATACAAACCCGTCGAACGAAGCACAATCCGCCCGTCGAGTTTGGTTGTACCGTTGTAAAAATTAAAGGTATTTCCCTTGGTTGTCAGTGACATACTATCCGCTTTGGGCGTCCAGCGTAGGGTAAAGTTACGAAGGTCAACCCTAGGGAAATACGCCTTTCCAATGGTTGCCTCTTTGACTTCGGCCTGCGCACCGTTGGCAATCAACGAATCTGACATAAACAACAGGCTTTCGGTAGGAATACGCGCACTCAAGTGGGTAATTTCCCCTTGCGACCGAAGACCTTTATTGTCCATGACCAGTTCTTTGGTAAACTTCACGACGGTATTGGTGCCATATACTTTATAGCCCGTAGCTGGCGGGGTATAATTGAAACCCAGCGAGTTGTCGGGCATGGAGCGAAGTTCGGCTTGGAAGGTGGGGAAAATGCCGTTGGAATTAAACGTTCCAATAAACACAATGTCTTGAAGACCAAGGCTGTCGTAGTCGAGCGACGGAATTTTAAAGAAAACTTTGCGGTCGTATTTGAAATTTCCACGGTCGGGTTGGTCAAAATACACTGTCATGCCTTCGGGCACGTGCAAACGGGGGAAAATAGAGTTTTTACGTCCACCCGATTTATTGGTTGGGTCATTTAGATAAATCCGTCCTGATTTTTCATACACAATATCACCGCCCACCTCGGTGTTGCTTCCTTTGTCGTAGGCCGCTTTTGGCACAAAAGTGATATTGTCAATTTTATTCAAATCGACAAAAAACTTGTCGTAGTTAAACATCAAATCGCGGCCATTGAAGCGGAAGTTGGCCGAAACCAACAGACCATTCATGCGAAAATCGCGGTTTTTGAGGACTTTGATTTCTTTGTCTGAAGGCGAAGCGACGATTTTAAGGGAGTCGCTAATGGTAAATTTATCAACTCCTCTAATGGTCAACACATTGTCTTTGAGGTCGATGCTGGCGTTAGCGACGTCGTTGTTGGCAGGATACAACGACGAGACTTTGAAGTTATCAAAATCGGTTTGTTTGTTGTTGGCCATCACGTACAAAGCTCCTTTATTGGTAAAGCGGAAAAGACCATTTTTAGGATCGATGGACAAAAAGCCGTCGTAGTACAGTTGCATAAAAGCCGAGCGTACGGCGTTCATGTCGCGTTTGAAAAACTGGGCAACTTCTTCGGGTGCAAAGCTGGTTACTTTTTGTTTGGTAACGTAGTTTGATGCCATTTGCAGCGGGTGAAAACCCGACTGCTCGTTCATGGCGCGGAAGCGTTCGGGTTTGAAATAGCTAAACGATTCGAACGAAATGGGAACGACGTTTTTACCCGAAATACGCAAAAACTCAATTTGATTTTTGGGGAAATTCCAGCGAAGCATTTCCGCGTCGATGTACATTTTGTGGTACGAGTCGGAATAAGGCGTATAGTGAAAGCCTGATTTGACCGAAGCGGGTTGTGTTTTGACTGTCCCTGCGGCTTCGCTGTACGAAAGTTGAACGCCAGGGTGATACAGCGAATCAGTTCCTATATAGCTCGTGAATGTCGCAATGGGAGAAGTAATGAGGGAATCGGTGATGTCGAAATGGCTGCTGCTCGATTTGAACGCCAATTTTCCGTTGTAATTGACCATTACCGTAGAGGGCGATTGGCTCAAAGACGCACTGGTCATTTTTTGCCCTATCAGCGAAATTCCCCCTTGGTACATGATATTTTTGCTTAATCCCTTGATTTGGGCGTCGTTGCGGTACGAAATAAAACGAGGATAGGGCGAAGGTTGGCCTTTGGTGCGTCGTTTACTTTCGTATTCAAATACCCCTTCGACAGGAGCGTTGAGCTTGGCACCGTACTGGAGTTTGGCATCGTCGGTCACGAGTTTAGGAAGTCCTACATTAAAGCTGTAGGCACTCAGGTTGACAAAAATATCGGGTGTGCCTGCTGTTTCCCAAGTTACTTTTCCACCCATACCTACCCAGTTTCCTTCACGAATGGCCAATTTCCCGCTCGTTTGCAGAATAGGCACTGAATCGTTAGCGGTGAGCATAACGAGGTTGGTGTTCTTGAACTCAATAATGGCACCTGAAACGTCAGGTAGAGGCTTTTTCTCGTAAGCAGGCAGCAGGGTGACGGCGTTTGAAGTATCGGTTACGGCTCCCCAGCCATCGTTGGCTGCACTATTTTTGGCCGATTCTACGGTCTTGATAAGCTCAGAATTGACGTCACTAAAACGGAAACTAAACGTTCCTTCGAGCGCATAAAGTCGGTTGAAGTTCGAGGTATAAATCAGGCGATTTTCAAACAAGTTGCGGGCTGTCTCAAAATACTTTAAAGTCGCTTTGGTGTCGTAGGCTTCTAAGGTTTGGGTGGTGGTGGTTAGGTAGCCATCTACTTCGTTAGGATTGGCGTGTGTTCCATTGAAAGCCGCGTAAAGACTGTTGAAAAACTGCTCAAAATGAGGTGTGGTAGGTTTGTATCCTTTCGCTACCATGCGTTTGGTGAGGGTAACGATACTTTTTTGGTGCGCCTGCGTCAAACGACTGTCCAACCAAAGGGTTTCGAGGTTTTTGGCGGCTTTGAGATAGGTAGGATTGCCACTTGCAGCCATCATTTTCTGCACGTCGGCTATAAACTGCGCAGGGTCGTCAGAAAGTTTGACGACTTGAGCGTGAAGAACCAACCCTGTAAGCCATAAAAAAACGATGAAGTAGGGCGTAAAACGTTTCATAGTATCTGCGGAATTTGTCGAAACCAAAACTAGGTATAGAACTATTAATATACCTATTTAACTCAATTTAATTCAAAATTATTTCAATAAAGCGCTATGTCCGAAGATTTTCTGTACTTCTTGTGGCAGTTTCAGTATTTTGACGCTGCTCACCTCACCACCACGGCGGGAGAATCGCTCCAAGTACTGGCCATTGGACAACGAAACGCCAATGCTGGCCCCGATTTTATCAATGGGCGCGTCATAGTAGAAAATATCGAATGGGCAGGAAGTATCGAAATGCACTTGCGAAGCTCAGACTGGCACCGACATGCCCATACCACCGACCGTGCCTACGAGAGTGTTGTTTTGCACGTGGTTTGGGAAAACGATGCGGATATTTGTCGGCACGATGGCACGGTGGTTCCTACCTTGGCTTTGAAAGACATTACCTCTCCCAAACTGTTGCACAAATATCACCTACTAATAGAAAGCAAAGAAACGATTCCTTGTGAAAACCAATTGGACGTTGTTTCAAGCTTGCAGAAACGCATGATGCTCGACCGCGCGGCTACGCAGCGTCTTGAGCGTAAAGCACAGGGCGTATTGGAATTGTTGACCCAAAACCACCAAGACTGGGAAGAAACGACGTATCAATTGTTAGCCCAAAATTTCGGTTTTAAAGTCAATGCTGAACCGATGCTTCGGCTGGCGCAGGGATTGCCCCTGAAAATCCTTCACAAACACCGCGATAACCTTTTTCAATTAGAAGCCCTACTGTTTGGGCAGTCAGGATTATTGACACCCGCAGACGAATACGCACTGTCTTTGCAAAAAGAATACACGTTTTTAGCAGCGAAATACAGTTTAAAGTCCACCCAACTGCAGGCCCACGAATGGAAGTTTTTGCGGTTGCGTCCCGCTAATTTTCCCACGGTTCGGTTGGCGCAGTTGGCGGCGTTTATTCAGCAACAACCCAGCCTATTTTCGCTCTTTATTCACGGGGAAAATGTCAAAAAATTGGAGGCTGTACTCCGCGTCAAGCAGTCGGACTATTGGCAGACACATTATCACTTTCAAAAAACAATGGCAGCGAAAGTAGCTACCTTAGGAAAAGCATCGGTCGAAAATATTGTCGTCAATACGGTCGTTCCTTTATTAGCAGCTTATGCGGAAGCAAAAGATAATCTAGATTTTATGAGCAAAGCAACCGAATTATTGGAACAACTTCCTGCCGAAACAAACCACCTCACCGATAGGTGGCATCAGATGGGGGTAGAATCAAAAACAGCCTTTGATTCCCAAGCTATTATCGAACTCTATACCCATTTTTGTGTAAAAAAGGGATGTTTACAGTGTGCTATTGGTACATCGTTGCTGAAATCTCCCTGACCGTTAGATAAATAGTTCCATTCTTTTTAAACCAAACACTTACTATTTTTGTATTGTTTAAAGTTGTAAAACTATACAAGCCCCCATGTATCGCCACCTTTTTCCTTCCTTTTTGGTCAGTGCGAGTTTTTGCGTAATTGTTGCATTTCGAGACAACAGCGAATTTGTCTCGGCTTTTCAAAAAATTAACAATGAAACCCTGAAAAATAGCCAAGCGTACGAAACCCTCGGCGATGCTACTTCGACCATCGGACATCGTCTGACGGGAAGCCCGAACGGAGCCAAGGCAGAGCAGTATGCCTTCAATCTTCTCAAAAAGTATGGCTACACAGATGTCAAATTTCAATCGTTTGAGGTAGAGTCGTGGATGCGTGATACCGTGACGTTGGATGTAGTGCCCAACAAAAGTGATAATTTCAGGACAGTGCCCGTGGTGGCGTTGGCGCATTCGCCCGTGCGTGCCAAAGTTAGCGGTGCAATAGTGGACGTGGGTAATGGCTTGGAAGAAGATTTTGAAGCGGTCAAAGATATTATTAAAGGTAAAGTAGCGCTAGTAAATATCGGATTGGTTAACGGAAAAGCTGGGCAGAAAAACCTCCACCGCTCCGAAAAAACGGCTTTGGCCATCAGATACGGCGCAAATGCGATTATCACCGTCAACCAAGTGGTAGGGAATGTGCTTTTGACAGGAACGGCCTCGGTGACAGGGGCGTTGATTGGTATTCCTGCCGTGAATATCTCGCGCGAAAGTGGTGAAGAAATTCGGAGTTGGATGAAGGTGGACAACGACCTCCATGCTATTATTGACATGACCAACGTGAGTAAAAAAATAAAAGCACGGAATGTCATTGCTACCCTTCCAGGCAAAAGCGACGACCGAATTGTGATTGGGGGGCACCTTGATTCGTGGGATTTGGCAACGGGCGCAGCCGATAACGGCCTAGGTTCATTCACTGTCATGGATATTGCCCGAACGTTTAAAGCCTTAAAAATTAAGCCTAAACGAACGATTGACTTCGTATTGTTTATGGGAGAAGAGCAAGGTTTGCTTGGTTCGCGGCAAATGGTGAAAGAATTGGCCAAGACCAAACAGCTTGAGAAGGTCAAGTTTATGATGAACCTCGACATGACCAACAACGTGTTTGGAATGAGCGTGGGAGGGCGCGACGAACTGATTCCGTTTTTCCAAGCGGTGGGGGAACAAATCAAAAAAGTGGACGATACCTACTCAAACATCGTTAGCAGCCGCGCAGGGCTCCATTCAGACCACCAACCGTTTATGTTGGAAGGCATTCCGACGGGAGCACCTGCGGGACGTCTCGGCGCTAATGTTTATGGCTGCTATCACGCTGACTGTGATAAATTTGATTTAATCAATCGCAGTGAAATGGTCAATGGCGTTCGTTTTTCGGCCATGCTGCTTTATGCTTTGGCCAATGCCAACGATTTGCCTGCCCAAAAACTAGATACTTACAAAACCCGCGATTTAATGGTTGCGCAAGGGCTCAAAAAAGAGTTGATTCTCGGCAAAGACTGGAAATGGACGGATTGATAAGTGTGCCAAGGGTTGCTCACGTCGTGCTAAGGGTTGCTCACAACCCGCCCGATAATGAACAAAGGGCAAGAAGCAAAAGGCAAATGCCGTGCTAAGGGTTGCTCACGTCGTGCAAAGGGTTGCTCACAACCCGCCCGATAACGAATAAAGGGCAAGAAGCAAAAGGCAAATGCTGTGCTAAGGGTTGCTTACAACCCGCCCGATAACCCCAAACAGGAAACACATTACTCGGCATTAGAGCGAGCCAATACCCAAAAGACTCCGTACGTGGACAACATCACAAAGGAAAATGCCAGCGTGAGTTGTAGCGCTACGGGGTTTTGTAGTAAATTATTCCCAATATACCGAACCAACGATAATGGATGGGTAGCCACGTGCCAGCTATTCCAACGACCAAACCTTCCCAAATAGATTCCATAACTTGCGACTATTAAACTCCCCCCAATTAGCAGCCAACTTGTGATTCGGCTGTAGTAATCCTCCAAAAGTGCATGGATTTTTAGGACAGAATAAAAACCCGTGAACAGCCCTGCCAACGCAAACGAAAAACTCATTAAAGCATCGTACCAAATCAAATGGTCGGGGGAAGCCCTCAGGTGAATTAGGTCGGTGATGAGGTAAGGAGCATTGGGAAAAAACAACAACCAAGCTGCTGCTCCCAAGAGTACTCCCCGTTGGTGGACAAAACGGTGCTGAGCTAAATCTTCTACAATACAAGCAATTCCGAACGGAACCCAAGCCAGAAAAAGATTCCAAGTAAGGAAAATTCCTCCAAAATTTTCGGTAAACGTAACGCGACCACAAAGCAAAATGATGCTTATGAGCGACACCGCAGCGAGTAGATGGTTTTTGTTTTTCATTTTTAAAAAAAAGAACTTTGAAATACAAAGTAAAATAAACCAATCAACTGTGTCAATAGGAAAGCCCTTTTTTATTTCGGTGAAAAGATGACTAAAGTCTTTTTTTTAGGATGGAGATGAATTGATATTTGTTTAGGGCAAGAAGAAGACAAAAAGCCATTATTGAAAAAGTACTAAAACAGAAATAGAAATTTAAGCTTTTTGTGAGAGAGTAAAACGAACAAAGAAAGGTTTTAATGGCTATTTTAATGGCAAAACGTCATTAAAGAGGGGGTTTTGGTAGCTAGATTTGGTGTTTTTGTAGATATACAAAATAACTTTAATCTAATTTTCATCTCGGCAGATAGTATCTTCTTTAGATTTACCCGCAGAAATATTTCTTAATCTAAACTAAAAAACAAGTAAAAGTATGAAACAAAGGTTTACACTGCTGGCCGCAGTGGCGATGCTTTTTTGTGGCCTCACGTTGTTTGCCCAAGACCGTACAATCACGGGTAAAGTAACCGCTGACGATGGTTCTGTTCTTCCTGGGGTAAACATTACGCTTCGTGGTTCTAACCGCGGTACAAACACAACAGCGGAAGGGACTTATCAAATTGCTGTCCCAAACAACGCTGTTTTGGTGTTCAGTTTCATTGGTTTTAAATCGCAAGAAGTTGCGGTAGGCGCACTGTCGGTAGTTAATGTAAAGCTGGTTGCTGATGCTTCACAATTGCAAGAAGTAGTGGTAACGGCGCAAGGAATTCGTAAAAGCCAACGCGAAATCAATTACTCGTATGCAAAAGTAGCCAACGAAGACATCACCCTTGGGCGTGCACCTCGTTTGGCACAAGCGCTTGCGGGTAAAGTAACAGGTTTGGCCGTTTATAACGTAAACAACAGCGTTGACCCTTCGGTGAAGGTGGTATTGCGTGGGTATCGGTCATTGACAGGTAATAACGAAGCGCTTGTGGTGGTTGATGGTATGCAAACAACCTCGACGGTATTGGCCCTTATCAATCCCAACGACATTGAGAGCGTAACAGTACTGAAAGGTGGTCAGGCGGCTACGCTTTATGGCTCGGCAGGTATCAACGGTGCGATTGTTATTTCAACCAAAAAAGGTGCAAAAGGAAAATTAAAAGTAAACTATACCAACAGTACTAACTTTGAAGAAATTAGCTTTTTACCACAGTTTCAAAATAAATACGGGTCAGGGTCACACTACGCGGCCTCTTTCGGGTCGGCAGGGTATTTGACCAGCCACACTGATCGTATGAAGCAAAACTGGCGCCCTTACGAAAACCAACAGTACGGAGATGCTTTTGATGGCTCGATGCGTATTCAAGGACGGGTGTTGGAAGATGGTTCAAAATTAGAAATTCCGTATGCTGCCCTTGACAATGTTCGTCGTAAGACCTTCGACAGGGGAGTGTCAATGAACAACCAAATCAACTTTGAAGGTGGTGATGAATCAACAACGTTCCGTTTGTCATTGGAAAATCAGAAAATTGCGGGGATTGTTCCTAAAGATAAAAGTGATAGAACGGGGATTCGTTTCGCGGCGTCGAAAGAGTACAAGCGTTTGACGGCGAGCTTCACGGCCAACTACACCCAAGCAAAGTATGATCGTACGTCTGCTGATTTCTATAACGACGTATTGAACCAACCTGCCAACTTGCCATTGTACGACTTGCGGGATTGGCAAAACAACAAATTTGCGAACCCTAACGGTTATTACAACGATTACTACAACAACCCTTATTTTAATAAGGACATCAACCGTAACAACTACAAAGATGCCAATATTTCAAGCAACATTGCTTTGGAATTTAGAGCAACTGATTGGTTGAGATTGGTAAACCGTTTGGGAGTGATGAACAACTCACGTACGGGTAAAAACTACACGAGCAAGTTCCTTTATTCTGACTGGGCAAAAACAAAAGCATTTGTTCCTGCGCCTTGGGGTATCGATGATGTGGACGGAACGGGTATCTACCGTGCTATTTCTGACATCTTAGGAGGTGTGTCAGACTACTCAAGCACAGAAAACGTCATCAACAACGAATTCCAAGCACACGTAAACAAAGATTTTGGTGACTTCAAAAACAACTTGATTTTGGGGGGAAGCTTGTATCAACGTTACACAAAAGCGATTGCTATCAGTTCGTCATCTATTGTTGTGCCTGATGTGTATAACGTATCGAACCGTCAAGGTATCCTAGGGGGTGGTGAAGGAAACACCATGGAGCGTCGTTATGGATATTATGCCGACGTAACTTCTAACTATAAAAACTGGTTGATTCTTAATGCTTCTGGTCGTTACGATGCTACTTCACGTTTTTATAAGCCAACGCGCAACAAAAACTATTGGTCTTATTTATACTACGGAGCAGGTTTATCGTTCATCCCAACCGACGCCTTTCCAAGTTTGAAGAGCAATGTACTTAACTTCGCTAAAGTACGCATGAACTACAACAAAAATGCGAACGACAATATTCCTCTTTATGGATTGGACTTGACGTATCCTAATGGTAGCGGTTTCCCATTCGGAAACACGGTAGGGTTGACCGTAGGTAACACACTTCCTGATGCCAACCTCAAACCTGAAATTGTATATTCTGGTGAGATTGGTGCTGAATTTCAGATGTTTAATAACCGCGTAAACTTAGAGTTCTCGGCCTACAGCCAAACTTCGAAGGGCCAAGTAATCACCGTACGTGTACCAAACACTACTGGTTTTAGCAACTTGCTTATCAACGTAGGTGAAACCAAAAACTGGGGATATGAGGGTGAATTTAAGTATCTTATCGCTCGTGGAAGCAAACTTAACTGGGATGTGAGCGTGAGATATTCTTACAACGACAACAAGGTAATTGACCTGTATCCTGGGATCAATGAATTCCAATATGGCGGATTCGCGTATGCCACAACCAACGTAATTAAGGGCGAGCGTTTTCCAATGCTTAAAACGAACGGATACACATACGCGCCAGATGGATCAGGATATGTGCTGGTAAACCCGACGACTGGCTATCCTATTCTTAACAGTACTTTGGCCAATAGAGGTGGTACTTTGCCACGCCACATTGCGGGTTTAGGTTCAAAAGTTAGCTACGGTAACTTGACGTTTAACTTCAACTTTGAGTACCGTGGTGGAAACGTGATGTTTAGCGACTTAGGCCGTCAGATGACCTTTACAGGGGCAGGTAAGTGGACAGAGAACCGCGACCCACAAATGGTGCCAAACTCCGCAACGCTTAATGCCGATGGCAAAACAGTTACGCCAAATACCAACATCAACGTTCGCGAGTCAGAATATGGATATTGGGTGGACAATTACCGTTTGATTTCGGAAAACTTCGTCACTCCAGGTTGGTTTATCAAATTGAGAGATGTGAACCTTGCTTATACGCTACCAACTAGCCTTATGGAGAAAACAAAGGTATTCTCACGGGCAGAAATCGCGTTCTTTGGACGTAACTTATTCACGATTGTTGATAAGAAAAACTACTACACCGACCCTGAGTTCAGTAACGTAGCGACCAACAACTTTACAGGTACGATTTCTTCAGTTACTGCACCAAGTGCTGGTAACAACGTGGGTATCAACACGACTGGCCAAACGCCACCTGTTCGTCAGTATGGTGTAAGCCTTAACTTGACATTCTAAGAGGAGAGCAGCAGACAGTTTCTGGATGTTTCTCAATTTTTTACAACCTTATAAAGAAGTACACAATGAAATTAAAATCATATTTTCTCATTGCGGTGTTGGCTTTGCTAAGTACGGCTTGTAACGAGCAATTCCTAGACATAAACACCAACCCCAACTCGTTGCCAACGGCATCGCCAAACTATATTTTTACCAATGCGCTTCGTCAAACGGCATCTAACATGCTGGGACCAAACGAAACTGCTTCGTACTGGTCGGGACAATGGACGCAGTCAAACGGGTATATCCTGAGCACAACCATTTTTACGTATAATTTTACCAATGGTGATTTTAATTACTGGGATGGCTATTATGACAACCTCCAAGATTATCAGGTGGTTATTGATAATGCGGATGCGCAAAATCAGAAGTTTTTGAAAGGGCCAGCTAAAGTAATGAAGGCGTTATTGTTCCAACAATTGGTGGACATGTACGGAAACCTTCCATACACCGAGGCTTTGAAAGGTGTGTCGTCGTTGGCTCCTAAATTTGATGAGCAACAGGCGGTATATGATAACCTTATCAAACTTCTTGATGACGCAATAGTGGACTTAAAGGCCAATGCGTTTGCCAGTGCTTTTGCAGGTTCGGATATTGTTTTTGCGGGTAGCAACACTAAGTGGATTCGTTTTGCGAACTCTGTTAAATTACGCATCTTGATGCGTCAGGCACGTGTAGCGGCTAAAGAAGCAACTATCAAAACGGAAATCAATAAAATCGTAACGGAAGGTTCGGGTTTCATCACGGGCGAAGACGTAGGTATTGGTAGTGCCTCTTTCTGGCAGCCAGCGGATGGTCAAATGAACCCAATTTACGAAAGCTGGGGTTATAGCGCCGCTGGTGCGAAAAAAGCATTGAACAATTACCCTCGCCTTACGAAGTATTTGATTGATGGTTTGAAAACATCAGGCGATACTCTTCGCTTGAAGCGTATTGCATATGCCATTGGTGGCGAAGGTAGCACAGCGGGTGTAAGTACTCGTGCAGAAATTGCTGCTAACTACGCTGGAGTACCGTTCGGTGCAAGCTCAGGCTATCTGCCAACTACGGTCTCGGCGCCTGGCCCAAGTATCATTGCCAAAGGCGCGTTTAACCGTCCGTACCTTATTATGACAGCAGCGGAAATCCAATTGAACTTGGCAGAAGCAAAAGAAAAATTCGGAACTGGAGTAAGCTTGCCAGGTACGGCACAATCGTACTTTGAAGAAGGTCTAGTCCAATCATTCAGAGCATTGGGCGCAGCTACTACTGGAGCGGCGGCGTTTAAAGGAAGTAAAATTGAGAACTACGACTACGTAGCTTCAACCAATAAGCTTACGGCAATTGCCTACCAAAAATGGCTTGCTTCTTGTAACTTCACTGGTTTGGAAGCGTGGGCAGAATACCGTAAAACGGGTGTGCCTGTTACGCCACAAAGCTTGGGTGTACCTGATGCCAAACGCCCCGTTCGTTTGTTCTATCCAAACACGGAAGGTGGTTCAAACTCTGCCAACGTAACTGCCCAAGGAACGGTGGACGTATTTTCTACTAAAATCTTTTGGGATATCGACTAATTAGGCTCAAAAAGTAATTCGTTGATTTCGTACGTACAGAAGGCAGCGCCACGGCGCTGCCTTCTTTTTTGTATTATAATTGTACCTTTGTTGTCTAATACCAACACTGATGAACACCTCGCCCAAACCTACCCTGTTCGATTACTTACACCTACACTTTTTGGTCATCATTTGGGGCTTTACGGCCATTTTGGGAAAATTAATCAACGCCGATTTGTCGCGGGTTAGTTTGACGTTCTTTCGCACTCTATTAGCAGCCGTCGGCTTGGCCTTGGTACTAACCTTGCGCAAAGAATGGAAAAAAGTAGCCCCTCAAGACCGCAATAAAATGCTGGGCGTTGGGGTGATTATGGGCGTTCACTGGTTGACTTTTTTTGCCTCTGCCCACGTATCGAGTGCGTCGGTATGTTTGGCAGGAATGTCCACTACGTCATTGTTTACGGCTTTGCTAGAACCGTTGTTTAGCCGTAAACAAGTGCGACCATTAGAAATTCTGATGAGCCTGTTGGTTATGTTGGGGCTTTACCTGATTTTTCGTTTTGAGTTTGACCAATCGTGGGGCTTGGGCTTGGCGCTCATTTCGTCCTTGCTGGCGGCCTTGTTTACCATTGCCAACAGCCGTTTTGTCAAAACCCATCCTGCGTTAGTCATTACTTTTTATGAAATGAGCGGTGCCACCATGGGGATGTTTTTGGGGTTAGTGGGTATCGGAATGGTGAGTGGCCTTTCTCAAACACAAGTCGTTCCTCAAAGCATGGATTGGCTTTGGCTGGGGGTTTTAGCCAGTGTTTGTACCGTTTATGCGTATTCGGCAGGCGTGCATTTGCTGAAAAAAATGTCCCCGTTTACCCTCAATCTTACCATCAACCTAGAACCTGTGTATGGCATGGCGCTGGCGTATTTTATTCTCAATGAGCGCATGACCGCAGGTTTTTACGCAGGAACGGGCGTTATTTTACTGACAGTAATTTTGTACCCGATACTCAACAGCCGTTTTTCTAAAGGATAACCGCTGTCTTTTCTATCTCTTAAAAACCTTTGGCCAAATCTTGCTCCATCCTTCGCGGTCGCCAGGAAGGGGGGCGTCGCGTTTGATGTACCTGCCTTGGGCATCCAGAAGAACAGCATAAGGAGCTCGGGTTATTTCCCATTCTGCTTCTAAGAATTCGTTTTGATCTTGGGTAAGTTTCCCGTGCAGTCCCCTAGATTTTCGCTTGATTACATTTTCAACCCATACGTTATTGTCCTCTTTATATTCTGACAAATAGACAAAATTAAGCTGCCCTTTGGGCAAAGATGCCTCTAGCTGACGGGCTTCGGCGAGGGCGCGCATTCCGTATTCGTCGTTGGTCCAAAAGATTAAATAGGTGGGTGCTCCTCGTACTTTTCTTTTGATTTCATCCCAAAACTCACGCCCGCCCATGTAGATTTTTTGGTATAACGTAATGCCATTTCCCACTTCTGCTTCGAAGTTGCCTCGGGTTTGCAAATCTACAATGTCGTGTGCTTCATTGATGGCGGTGGAGTCGTTACATTCGATGTGGTGCAATTCGTCCAACGACTTTTGGTAATAGGGCGAAGTCAAGGTAGGGCGAATGTGTTGGTACCAGACCATTTTATTTAAAATAGGTGCGGTGTAGAGATGTCTGACATAAAACGTCGCGTTGAGGTAATCGACTCCTCTGTCTCCAAAATAGAAGCTATATCTTCGGTTTTCAAGCTCAAACGTGTTGATTGCCTCTAATGTATCGCGTTTTTTGTTGAAAAGGTTATTTAGCATTGTCAAGTCGCGTGTTTTGGCCGAGCCACCCTGTGATATTTCCAGCAACTTGCTTTTTTGTTCTTCGGTAATGTTGGTAATGTAGGTAAGAATGAGCGAAGCAACTTTGGAAACAGGAAGTGAACTAACAGAAAGGGCGGGGGTGGTCAGCTGCGCGTGAGCGCTGAATTGCCGAAAAAAATCTGCGCGCGCAAAGGTAAGCAAACTCGATTGGTCTAAGTCGGCGACGGTAACAATCGGCTTGCCTTGCGGCCCCATGCGGGTTGTTCGTTGCTCAGCCTCGGTCGAAGAAATAACCCAAAGTGAATTTGGTACACGCTGCAGGGTTTGCTGCAAAAAAGAATACAATTGCGCTTTGGCGGTATTTTCAATCGAAGAAACCACCCATTCCTCTAACAAAGGGGGCGCTTTAGTAAAAGCTGGGAGTGCGCGAAAAAACTCAATTTGTCGGTTGCTTTCGGTATCTAAGTGCTGCCAGTATTTGCTTGGGTCAGTCGTGTTTGTCGTTGTTGCAGGGTTGGCTTCTAGCCACTTTTTGCGTTGGACATAAAACTGAGCGTGTAAATTATTCACCTCGGCATTGACGCCTGCAAAGCGGAGTGGAATATCGCTTTTGATCAAAGAATCGGCATAAATCGTCACTTCGACAATGCCTTTACTTCCCAAGAAGGGCATCACGACGTTGTTATACGTCAAATAACACTCTTCTTTGGGAAAAATAAGGGGCATTTTGAGTTCAAAACTACCGTTGGGTTGCAAAGGAGCAGCCCGTATGATTTCGTGGTTGGGTTGTAAAATATTTACTCTCGCCACGATAACTTCAGGAGCTTGTCGATAAAGACGTGCCGTGAGGTTTTCGATTTTTCCCCGCACCACTAGGGTGTCAGTTTGAGCATAAGTGTTTTGGGTGGACAAAAATAGCACGAGGGCTGAGAAAAAATACCAACGCAATTTCATAGGAGTACTGAACGAATATGTTGTTATGGCTCTAAAAATAGTTGACTCAAGAACGTACCCGAGTCTGCTCAAATATACTTCTTAAAATGTCTTGTTCTATTTCTCCAAAAGGAACATTACGCCTGCTAACAGTTTCGTAGGCCACTTGGATGGCCTTTTCGAGACGGTATTCGGTGGTGCCTTCCGCGGCGCCTCCCCACGAAAACGAAGGGATGTGCTTCGACTGAAATCCTGCCCCAAAAACGTTGGCATTGACGCCCACAACCGTCCCTGTGTTGAACATAGTACTGATGCCCGCTTTGGTGTAGTCGCCCATAAACAAACCACAAAACAAGCGCCCCGTGTCTTCAAGGGTATGCGTGGCGTAGCTATACAGCTTTACATTGGTATAATCGTTTTTGAGGTTGGAGTTGTTGCAGTTAGCGCCTAGGTTGCACCATTCACCAAGAACAGAATTCCCCAAAAAACCATCGTGGCCTTTGTTACTATAACTAAAAAGAACAGAGTTGCTGATTTCTCCTCCTACTTTACAGTGAGGACCAATGGTTGTGTTCATGCGCATTTTTGCCCCCCAGTTGACAGTCGCGCTTTCTCCCAATGAAAATGGACCCATGACCACGCTACCTTCGCAGATGGTTGCATTTTTACCAATGTAAATAGGGCCGTTTTCGGCGTTCAAAATCGCAGCGCGTACACTCGACCCTTCTTCGATAAAAATACGCTCGGGGGCGTAACAATGCGTGTGTGGGTCGGCCAGTGGTTGGGAAGTTCGCTGGTGGGTGATGGCGGCAAAATCAGCGTTGATTTGTGCGCCGTTTTCTACAAAAATATCCCATATATGTTGAATAACTGTAATAGGCTCGGGAAAAGAAATGACCGAAAGCTCGGTCTGCGGCTGTACCACTTCAAACGGTGAACGGTAGGCAATTGTAATGCCACTGGAATCCACTAATACTTGTCCTTCTTGTAATTTTTCAACCGCATTGGCGATAGCAACGGTGGCACAAACGGCCCCGTTGAGGAAGGTATTGTCATGGGTTGTAATGAGCGGAAATTTATACTGAAGGTAAGGTTCGGTCAAAAAAGAAGGGGTTGTACCAAGGTAATGCACCCATTTTTCGGTCAAAGTCATAATGCCACAGCGTACTTCGGAAACTGGGCGGGTGAACGTGAACGGGAGCAAATGAGGGCGGATGGCCGCGTCGTCGTACAAAATAAAATTGGTCATAAATCAATAAAATCTATTAGAGTTTGTAAGCCTTTGGTAGCCACAAAGATAAGTTTTGCGCAAAATTTATTAGGTTTGCCAATACAAACATTTTTAACCTACCAAACTGCTCAATCTTTTAGAACCATGCCTAAATTAACCAAACAAATTGTTGATAACGAAACCCAATATAGCTTTGATTTACCCGTAAAAGTGCTCCAATTTGGTACGGGCGTGTTGCTCAGAGGGTTGTGTGATTATTTGATTGACCAAGCCAATAGACAACACGTTTTCAACGGACGTATTGTGGTGGTGAAATCTACCGCAGGTCTATCCGACGATTTTGCCGAGCAAGATGGATTATATACGGTTTGTGTGCGTGGCGTGGATAGCAACGGCGAAACCATCGACGAGGCCGTGACAGTGGGGGCAATTAGCCGCGTGGTATCGGCACAAGACAATTGGCGCAGCATTTTGCAAGTAGCCCGCAATCCGCACCTCGAAGTCATTATCTCGAACACGACCGAAGTGGGAATTCAGTACGTGGAAGAAAATATTTTTCAAAATCCACCTCAGTCGTTTCCCGCCAAATTGACGGCGTTTTTGTACGAGCGCTTCCGTACGTATGGTGGAAAAAGAGACAAAGGCGTGGTTGTAATTCCGACGGAGTTGATTACCGACAATGGCCTTAAACTGCGCGAATGTGTCGAAAAACTTTCTGCTTATAATGAGCTTGGTAAATTGTTTAATAAATGGTTAAAATACCACGTTAAGTTTTGTAACTCATTGGTGGACAGGATTGTGCCAGGGAAACCCGATGCAGCTACTCAAGCGCAATTAGAAGCAAAACTAGGGTACGAAGATAGCCTATTGACCGTAGCCGAACCGTATTATTTGTGGGCTATTGAGGGCGACGACCGCGTGAAAAAAGTGCTGTCGTTTGAGCAATTGTTTGACAATGTGATTGTTGACGAAGATATTTCGTACTACCGCGAGCGCAAACTTCGCATCCTTAACGGAAGCCACAGTGCTTCTGCTCCGTTGGGATATTTGAGTGGCTTTGACATTACGTACCAGTGTATGCAAGACCCTGCGATGTCGAAATACTACGAAAGTGTTATTTACGATGAAGTGGTGCCAACCTTGCCTTTTGAAGACCAACTAGCGGAGTTGAAAGTCTTTGCGGGCGACATCTTGAGTCGCTACCGTAACCCGTTCATTCAACAAAAGTTGATCGGTATTACGCTCCAACAAACCTCGAAAATGAACGCCCGTAACGTTGCGACCATTCAGCGTTATTACAAGCAATTTGGTACTGTACCTAAGCATTTTGCGTTAGGTTTTGCGGCTTATTTGCTTTTTATGAAAGCCGTTAAGAGTGAAAATAATCAGTACTTTGGACAGCGTGGCGAGAGTTTTTACCTCATCAACGACGACCAAGCGGCTTATTTCTCTGAACAATGGCAAGGCGTAACCGTAGAGACGGTAGGAACGCTAGTAAATGAGGTGTTGAGTAATACCAAGATTTGGGATACTAACTTGACCAAATTGGCAGGTTTTGCCGAAACCGTCACCGAGTTGTTGACCGAAATGATGACCAACGGGGTCAAAGCAACGCTCGAAAAAGCAATTTTGTAAGAATATCAGTTATAAAGATTACTTGCGACGGCATCGCCTCAAGCGATGCCGTCGCTTTGTCTCATTAATTTTAAGCCAGTATGTTTAAAAATAAATTTGTCATCGGATTGATTGTAGCGGTTATTGTCGGGGTCATTGGCTACACATTTTTGGGAGAAGAAACAACCGTGTCAGAAGCGGATTATGCGGCAGAAATGGCGCAAGAGCGTAAAGACAAAGACAAATTTTTCCGCGATTCAGAGGAGTCTCCTTTTCGTAAAACGGGTGATTTCAAAGGCATCAATTATTTTTCTCCGAGCTCTATTTATAAAGTAACTGCCACGGTGGTGCCTTACCACGCTACTGATAAAAAAGTCAACGTGCCAATGACCGACGGCACAACGGTAGCATACGAAAAATACGGCTTTGCAGAATTTACGTTGCCAGGCGAGAGCGCCGCTGCCGACCTTAACGTTTATCGGTTGTTGATTTATAAACACGAATCAGGGCTGTCGATTTTGTTTCGTGACGCCACTGCTCCCAAAGAAACTTACGGCGGTGGACGTTACTTAGATTTCAAAATAGAGGACGTGAAAGACAGCAAATTGGTCATTGATTTTAACAAAGCATATAACCCTTACTGCGCGTATAATCACGAATATTCGTGCCCTATTCCTCCCAAAGAAAATACCCTGCCAGTGCGGGTAGAAGCGGGCGAAAAAATCTATCAACAAGAATAAAGGAAAGAGTCCGTTTTTTCCCTTTACTCTTGGCGGTGAATTCCAAAATCATTCGCCAAAATTTCCAGCCTTTCCGTTTTGAATTAGAAAAAATCTTTTTGAAAAAACAGCGCTTTGCGTGCAACGTGAGCTCAAGGTTTTGCATCTATTTAACAAAACACAAACTCATACAACCATGAAAGCCATCGTCTTTACACTATCGTTCGTTTTAGTTGCTTTTGCCGCATTCTCTCAAAAGGACAACGAAACTCCTTATTTTACCAAAACATTTAGCGCTTCGGCTGTAAAAGCCCTTCAAGTACGTACCTCTGGCGGGAGCATTCGTGTAGCAGGTAGTACCAACGAACCCAAAGTCGAAATGTACGTACGCTCCAACAACTGGAACGGCAGTTCGGAATTGAGCAAAGAGGAAATTGACGAACGCCTCAAAGAATACGAAGTACGCGTAGCGATGGAAGGAGAAACACTCGTTTGCCGCGTAAAACGCAAAAACGAAGACGAAAAATGGGATTGGAAACGCTCATTGAATATTTCATTTAAAATCATTGTTCCCGAAAAAACCGCTACCGATTTGGTTACGAGCGGGGGAAGTATCCGTTTGGCGAATTTGTCGGGAACGCAAAGCTTCTCTACCAGTGGTGGGAGCTTGCATTTAGACGAATTGAGCGGAAATGTTAAAGGACGCACGTCGGGTGGCAGTATTCATTTGGCAAAATGCCGTGAGCAAATCGACCTCAGTACGAGCGGTGGCAGTATTCATGCCGAAGAATGCAAAGGTGAAATCAAACTCGTAACTTCAGGAGGAAGTATCGAGCTCAACCAAGTGGATGGCGTTTTGAGAGCCAGTACGAGTGGTGGGAGCATTAGAGGAGGCGGTATCAAAGGAGAACTGACGGCTTCAACTTCGGGAGGTTCGATTCGTTTAAACGACGTAGCAGCTTCGTTGCGAGCTTCCACAAGCGCAGGAAGTATCCACGCTGATATTGTATCGGTAGGACAATTTTTAGACTTGTCAACTTCAGCAGGCGGGATTCACGTTCAAATGCCATTCAACAAAGGCATGGAGCTTGATTTACGCGCCAATCGCGTCAACGTAGGGACACTTAAAAACTTCAACGGTATCGTAGAAAAAGACCGCGTAAAAGGCTCACTTAACGGCGGTGGCGCGTTGGTGTCGATGCGTGCAAGTGCTGGTTCTATCTCAGTGAATGATTAATAGGTCAGACGATTTTTCGGTCAGACGGTAGTCAGACCGCCTCGGAATCGTCTCTCAGTCTGACTGTCGTCTGACTCTGAGATAAGGTCAGACGATTTTTCGGTCAGACGGTAGTCAGACCGCCTCGGAATCGTCTCTCAGTCTGACTGTCGTCTGACTGAAATAAGGTCAGACGATAGTCAAACCGCCTCGGAATCGTCTCTCAGTCTGACTACCGTCTGACTGGGTTTACGATAGTCAGACCGTAGTAAGTCCGCCAGTTTTGGCGGACTTTATTTTTTGGTGCTGAGTTTCACAATGAAATAGCTAATTTTGACGCTAAATCACCGAAACACAATTAGAACTTCCGCATTCTATGAAAGGAATTATTTTGGCGGGTGGCTCAGGCACTCGCTTACACCCACTCACGTTGGCCGTTAGTAAGCAGTTGATGCCAGTTTACGATAAGCCAATGATATACTATCCGTTATCGATTTTGATGTTGGCGGGTATTCGTGAAATTCTCATTATTTCGACTCCCCATGATTTACCGCACTTCCAAAAACTCTTAGGAGATGGAAGCCGCATCGGTTGTGAATTTAGCTATGCCGAACAACCTAGCCCTGATGGCCTTGCCCAGGCGTTTATCATTGGCGCTGACTTTATTGGAGACGACAAAGTGGCCTTGGTATTAGGCGATAATATTTTCTACGGAAGTGGTCTCAGTAAATTATTGCAAGCCAACAACGATCCCGACGGAGGTGTGGTGTATGCCTACCAAGTTCACGACCCTGAGCGCTATGGTGTGGTAGAATTTGACAAAGATTTTAACGTGCTTTCGATTGAAGAAAAACCCGAAGCACCTAAGTCAAACTACGCCGTTCCAGGGCTTTATTTTTATGACAATGAGGTGGTGGAAATCGCCAAAAATATCCAGCCTAGCCCGCGCGGAGAACTCGAAATTACGGACGTAAATCGCGTGTATTTGGAGCGTGGAAAGCTCAAAGTAGGCGTTCTTAATCGTGGAACAGCCTGGTTAGATACAGGCACGTTTGCGTCGTTGATGCAAGCAGGGCAATTTGTTCAAGTAATTGAAGAACGCCAAGGGCTTAAAATCGGTTGTATCGAAGAAGTGGCTTACCGTATGGGATTCATTACGGCCGACGAACTTCGCGAAATCGCCCAGCCGTTGCTCAAAAGCGGTTATGGCCAGTATTTACTAGGAATTTTGAAGTAAAACCATGTTTACAGGAATTGTAGAAGCGACGGCCGAAATCGTCGAAATCATTGCGGAAGGAACGAACCTGACGTTTAGATTGAGTGCAGCTTTGGCGCCCGAACTCAAAGTGGACCAAAGCGTGAGCCATAACGGCGTTTGTCTGACGGTGACGAGCATTGAAGGAACTACCTACACGGTAACGGCGGTGGACGAAACCCTCAAAAAAACAAACTTAGGTCAGTGGAAAGTAGGCACGAAGGTAAACGTAGAACGATGTATGCCTGCCCACGGTCGTTTTGATGGGCACATTGTTCAAGGCCACGTTGACCAAACGGGGGTTTGTACCTACATCGCTGAAGTGGGTGGAAGTTGGTTGTTTGATTTTACGTACGATGCCGCTGTGGGCAATATTACCGTAGAAAAAGGCTCAATTTGTGTCAATGGGGTGAGCTTGACGGTCTTTAACTCGCACGATGACGGTTTCCGCGTAACGATTATTCCTTATACCTACGAGCATACTAATTTTCATCAATTGCAAGTCGGCGACATCGTCAATTTGGAGTTTGATATTTTGGGGAAATACATGCAGAAGATTTTGGCGAAATCAATGGCGCCCATTGCAGTTAAATAAACCTTGGAAATCTTGACGCACCCCCGAATTTGTTACGAAATTTTTGTTCGTTCTTTTTGCGATTCCAACTGGGACGGAATCGGTGATTTGAATGGCATTCGTTCCAAACTGCCTTACCTTCAAGAGTTGGGCATTGAGGCAATATGGCTCACTCCGATTCAGCCATCACCCAGTTATCATAAATACGATGTTGTTGATTATTACGGCATTGAACCCGAATACGGAACCCTCGACGATTTTAAAAACCTCCTGACTGAAGCCCACGCTCGCGGGATCAAAGTCATCTTAGATTTGGTGATTAATCACACGAGTGTGCGCCATCCTTGGTTTGTAGAATCGGCGAAAGGCAAAGCCAATCCTTACCGAAACTATTACAATTGGAAAAGCCCGAAGGAAATTGAAGCATTGGGGATTGCCACGCGCGAGGCTACCCCCGATACGTGGGAACGAAAGCCTTGGCACAGTGCCGTGGGCAATACCGAAAAATACTACGGTTTGTTTTGGAAAGGAATGCCTGACCTCAACTGCGACCACCCACCTGTGCGCCAAGCGATTTATGACATTGGCAAATATTGGCTAGAAATGGGCGTGGACGGTTTTCGATTGGACGCCGCCCGCCACATTTATCCCGAATGGGAAGAGTACAAAAACTACGATTTTTGGGTCGAATTTCGGACGGAAATGCAGAAAGTAAACCCGCAGGTGTATTTGGTCGGTGAAGTGTGGAACGCAGCCGATAAAATTGCTCCTTATTTTCGCGGGCTGACGGCCAATTTTAACTTTGATTTGAGTTTGGCGCTTCAAAAAATCACCGCCGAGGAGCGAGATACCGTGCATTTGATTACTACTTTGGCTAAAAATCGTCAAGTATTTGCCCAAACAAATCCCCGTTTTATTGACGCCACTATGCTGACCAATCACGACCAAACGCGCATTGGAAGTGTGTTACACGGCAAGCAGACCCATTTGAAAGTAGCGGCGAATTTACTTTTTACGCTGCCAGGGCAGCCGTACGTTTATTATGGCGAAGAACTGGGGATGCTGGGACAAAAGCCCGATGAGTTTATCCGTGAACCGTTTTTGTGGGGGTACCGTCAGCACGACCGTGAACGAGCGCGATGGATGAAGCCCAAGTACAGCAAAAGCGTGACCGTAACTCCGTTGGCGAATCAACAAAACGACCCCAATTCGCTTTATAATCACTACAAACGCTTGATTCATTTCCGTAAATCCAATGACGTCATCGGTAGTTTTTACGGGCAAATCGAACCTTTACCCAACCGCAACCCTCGCTTGGTCGCATTCAAGCGTGGCCTTGCTGAGCAGGAAGTATGGGTGCTTCATAATCTTTCCAATACAACCGTAATTTACGCTGCTTCCTTCATGCCCACCGAACTGCTATTCACCACCGACACCGCGTCGCGTTTTGAAAAGGTCGATACCATTTCGTTGGCGCCGTTTAGTTGTGTGGTGTTGGGAGAATAAATTTATTTTCAAATATTTTTGAAAATACAATAATTTATTTTACTTTTGGCTATGGAATTACAAGAGGCAAAAGACCGCTTTGTTCAGGCATGGGGAACATTAGCGACCCAATGGGGAATTAATCGTACGATGGCGCAGATTCACGCGCTATTGATGATTTCTCCTAATCCGCTCACGACCGAAGACTTGATGGCGCAGCTTCAGATTTCTCGTGGGAATGTAAGCATGAACTTACGGGATTTGATGGATTGGGGATTGGTTTTTAAAGAATTGCGCCCTGGAGAGCGTAAAGAATACTTTTTTGCCGAAAAAGACGCTTGGAAAGTAGCCAAACAAGTAGCAAAAGAACGCCGAAGGAGAGAGATTGAGCCTGTGATTAAGTTATTAGAAGAGCTTCGGGGTGTCCCTGTTCGGGCGGGTGATGCCGATTCGGAAACATTCCATGCGACCATCGAAAGCATCAGTCGAGTGGTAAACTTAGCAGACGGGGCTTTAGATGCCGCAATGAAGGCGGAAGAAAGCTTAATCTTAGGAACGCTAATCAAGCTATTGCGCTAATAATGGCGAACAAACGGGCACTTAGGTGCCTATTTATTGGGTTTTAAATTTCAATAATTTCTGAAATATCTAAATATACAAAAAGATGAATCGTGTCATGAACCTTCCGCCCCAAGCGCCAGACATCCGTTCGGCGTTTCGACAAAAATGGTTTTGGTTGTGGGCATTATTGCCCGTCGGCGCCTATTACGTAAGTTGGTTGTTGATGATGATGCCTTTTCCTTTGTTTTTGGTCGCTGGACAATGGGTCGCATTGGAGAGTTTTCATAAAAAACAAAAACCAATGACTTTATGGCTACTGAATTTAGTGACCTTGCTGGTAACAGGTCTGCTTATTGTAGTGATGGTGGATAAGATGTGGACAAACCAATACGATGACTATCTCCTTTTTGTCCTTTTCGGAACGTACTACCTATTCCAGTGCTTCAATGAGTGGGTTTTCTTTAAGTTATTTCCTTCTTGGCGCTTTGGCTATTGGTCAGGGGCCAATCTCATCGCAGCAGCGGTCTGGATAGGAGTTTTAGTGGGTGGCAAACTCATTTTACCTTTTGCCATCAAGCAAGAATATGTGCTTTGGTTTATCATTCCCGTGCTTGGAATCATCTCCAATAGTATCACCGCCTTAGGAATACATCTCGCTACTCAAACCCGTTACGGACTATGAAAAAAATAGTAGTCTATCCCGCCACTTTGAGTCTGCCTTTAATGCTTTTACCCTAATATGGCCTTATGTTTCTTATATGGTTCACCACCTATTAACAAACAAAAACTAAAAAAGAAATAAATCATACCAGTAGCCGTTTTATCATTATAACGGCTATGACATGAGAACCTTCTATTTCTTTACGCTTGCGTATCTTCTGGGCAAGGAAACTTTGGCACAATACCCAAACACCAGCTATTGGCAAGCCGAAATGAGCTATGCCGCCCCCATTTTTCAGAAATCGCAGGCCATTCGCTACGGTTCAACTCAAGTTGATGCGTGGACGCCACGGGGGCAAGTCAATGCCAACCTTGGGTTGCACTTTGAATCCATAGAAGGGCATTTTGCAGAAGTTTTTCTTCATGCACGATGCTTAGAAAATGATTTTGAAGACTCTGCTATACTTATGGGCATGCGGCTAGGAACGGGCAAAAAAAGGTGGCGCGTCTATTTGGAATTAGATCAAGGTGGGCGAAATGGCAATTTTTGGGCTTTTGAAGTTCATGACGAATCCGCAGGCTTTATGTATGGCTTAGGGACTCGCTACCGAATCTCGACGCGGGTGTCCCTGCAAGCCTCTTATTTAAGAAATCATTTTATCCAATTCAAAGAAGTCGCTGTTCCATTCAAACGACCCTTTGGTTCTTTTGCCTCGTTGGGTCTTTATTGGAACTTGAGCGTAAAACCTGATAGGCAGTCCAAACCCACCAAAGTCAAAAAGTTGACGCCTAGTCGGCAAGACCGCTGCTTGTACGCGCCAGCTGTTTAGAGATAGTTTGCAGTACAATAACCCCTAAATCCGTCATCAATTTTGGTGCTTCCGATTCAGTTGCCGAACTTTGTGGCTCAAATTACAGTATTACGTAGAGGCATAATAAGTTGAGTATCTGTTTTTTTCTTGTGACTCATGAAGCCTGCCTCCATTCTCTGAATCAATGAAAACCAAAGGAACCAAACGAAACAAAGTCAATATCGTGACACTGGGTTGTAGTAAAAACTTGGTGGATAGCGAAAATATCTTTACCCAACTCAAAGGCAACGGCTACAACGTGACCCACGAGTCGCAAAAAGACGATGCCAATATTGTGATTGTCAATACGTGTGGGTTTATCGACAATGCCAAACAAGAATCGGTGGACACCATTCTGCGCTATGCCGATGCCAAAGAAGCAGGGCTGGTGGATAAAGTATATGTAACGGGTTGTTTGTCACATCGTTATAAGGATGAATTGGCGGTTGAAATCCCCACAGTAGATGCGTGGTTTGGGACGAATGAACTTCCGCGTTTGCTCAAAACCCTCAAAGCAGACTACAAACAAGAGCTCGTTGGAGAACGTCTATTGACGACGCCCGCGCACTATGCCTACCTCAAAATCGCAGAAGGATGCGATCGTCCTTGTAGTTTTTGTGCAATTCCGTTGATGCGCGGAGGCCACGTGTCGCGTTCAATTGATGAGCTGGTGACTGAGGCAAAATCATTGGCGCGTCGTGGCACGAAAGAGTTGATTTTGATTGCTCAAGATTTGACCTACTACGGGTTGGATATTTACAAAAAACGCAATTTGTCGGAGCTACTCAATCACCTAGCCGATGTAGAAGGCATCGACTGGATTCGTTTACAGTATGCGTACCCGTCGGGTTTTCCGCTAGATGTGTTGGATGTGATGCGCGAGCGTTCCAACATTTGTAAGTATTTGGACATGCCGCTGCAAAGTGGTAGCACCGAAATGCTGAAACTCATGCGCCGTGGTATCACGCGCGAAAAAACCGAAGACCTCATCAAGACCATTCGGGATAAAGTACCAGGCATTGCGCTGCGTACGACCCTCATTGCAGGGCATCCAGGGGAAACGGAAGAAATGTTTGAAGAAACCCTTGAGTTTGTGGAACGTACCCGTTTCGATCGCTTGGGTGTGTTTGCCTACTCGCACGAAGACCAGACGCATTCGTTTACCATGCCCGACGACGTGCCTGCCGACGTAAAACAACAACGTACCGACGACATCATGGCGGTGCAGCAAGACATTTCGTGGTCGTTGAACCAAGAAAAAATTGGCAATACGTACAAGGTGTTGTTCGACCGTAAAGAAGGTGGTTATTTCATTGGCCGTACCGAATTTGATTCCCCCGAAGTAGATAATGAGGTATTAATTTCGGCCGAACAGTACGTTCGAGTAGGGGACTTTGCCAACGTAAAAATCAACAACGCCGAGGAGTTTGACTTGTACGGGCAATTGGTCTAAATCGGGTATATTCATTTCTAAAACACATAGAGCACAGTAGTGTTTTCACATAGTAAACATATCGAACGGCTAATGCGGCTGAATGCTATGTTTACTATGTGAAAAAAACTATCTAAACTATGTGGTCACCCACGTTATTTTGTTGCTTTCTTCCCTTTGGTAGTGCTTGAAGCTGCTGCTTTAGAGTTCATCTCCATATAATCTACCACCAAGTGGCTAAGAGATTTTACGCCTAACGTAAACCCGCTTTCATCAAGGTAAAAATCAGGGGTGTGATGCGGTGCTACGTCGTAAGGGCTTTTGCCTTTGGCCATTCCTCCCAAAAAGAAGAAGAACCCAGGGATTTTCTTTTGGAAGTAGCTAAAGTCTTCGGCACCAGTAGCAACGGGCGAAAGAAGGACGTTGTCTTTGCCTGCCAATGCCTCCAACGTCGGAATCATTTTATCGGTAAGTGCGGGGTCGTTGACCGTCGCTGGGTAGCCGATGCCAATTTCTACGTCGGCTTTTGCACCTGCGCTTTCAGCAATATTCGTTGAAATTTCCTTGATGCGACGGTGAACAAGCGCCTGCTGGTCATCACCGAAGGTACGAATGGTGCCAATCATTTCGAGTGACTCAGGAATGATGTTGTAGCGAATACCGCCGTGAATCGCACCCACGGTTACTACCGCAGGGTTTTCCGTAATGTCAACATTGCGACTTACGATGGTTTGCAAACCCATCACCACCTGAGAAGCCGTAACGATAGGGTCAACGCCCGACCAAGGGTTGGCGCCGTGGGTTTGTTTTCCTTTTAGTTTGATGGTCAACTGGTCAACGGCTGCCATGGTCGCACCTGGGCGGTAGCGGATTTTGCCTACTTCGGTTTGTGAGTTGATGTGAAGTCCAAAAATAGCATCCACTTTCGGGTTGTCCAATGCGCCTTCTTCCACCATTCGATTGGCACCAAAAGTCCCACCTGTATAAACGCCTTCTTCGGCAGGTTGGAAAATAAGCTTAACCGTTCCTGCTAAGTCTTTTTGCATCGACGCCAATACCTCAGCAACCCCCATCAAAATAGCGACGTGGCTATCGTGACCGCAAGCGTGCATGACACCCGTTTTTTGGTTGTTGAACTCCGTTACCACTTTCGATTTGAAAGGAATATCCACGCGTTCAGTTACAGGCAGGCCGTCCATGTCGGCGCGAAGGGCGACTACGGGGCCAGGTTTTCCTCCTTTGAGTACACCGATAACTCCCGTAACGGCTACTTTTTCTTTGACTTCATAACCTAGCTTGCGTAGGTGTTCGGCCACGATATTTGCCGTTCTAAATTCTTGGTTGCCAAGCTCTGGGTGCTCGTGGAAATCGCGACGCCACGCAATTACCTTGCTTTCGATAGCGTCAGACGCTTGGTTGATAACGGGCTTGAGGGCACTTTGTGCATATCCTGTGCCGAGGCTCAGGGCCAACAATGCACCACTTAGGAGAGGTTTTTTCATCGGATTTTAGTTTGTCGTTAGGAAAAATTTTGAGCAATTTAACAAAAAACGCCCTTGGATGTTCGATATTCGCGGTTCAAAATCGAAAACTGATGCAAAAACTTCTCTTCATAGACCGCGACGGAACTATTATCGTTGAGCCACCCGTCGATTTTCAGGTAGATTCCTTAGAAAAATTGGCTTTTTTGCCCAAAGCCATCTCAAATCTTCGTCGTTTGGCCGAAGAAACCGATTTTGGTTTTGTGATGGTAACCAACCAAGATGGCTTGGGAACTGATTCTTTCCCCGAAGATACGTTTTGGCCTGCCCAAAATAAAATGCTCCAAGTTCTCGAAGGCGAAGGGGTAACTTTCCAAGCAATTCACGTGGATCGTACCTTCCCGCACGAAAATGCCCCCACGCGCAAACCTGGCACGGCTTTGTTGACGGAGTATTTCAATGGCTCGTACGATTTGGCAAACAGCTACGTGCTGGGCGATCGCCTGACGGATGTGCAATTGGCGGTGAATATGGGATGTAAAGCCATTTATATTGCCAACGAACTCCCTGCCGATCTTGCCTCTGAATTGGCCAATGCCATTTCGCTCGTTAGCACCGATTGGGACGCTATTTATGAACACCTTCGCTTGCCTGCCCGTACGGCTTCGGTAGAGCGAGTGACGAAAGAAACCCAAATCAAAATAGAACTCAACCTCGATGGTACAGGTAAGTCAGCAATGAATACAGGGCTTGGATTTTTTGACCACATGCTCGACCAGCTTGCCAAACACTCAGGCGCCGATTTGACAATTTCGGTGGTGGGTGATTTGCACATCGACGAGCACCATACCATCGAAGACACCGCCTTGGCGTTGGGCGAAGCTTACCGCAAGGCGTTGGGCGACAAACGAGGTATTAGTCGCTACGGCTTTTTGTTGCCAATGGACGAAGCCTTGGCCCAAGTAGCTATCGACTTTTCGGGTCGCCCGTGGTTGGTGTGGGATGCTGATTTCAAGCGGGAAAAAATCGGAGAAATGCCGACCGAAATGTTTTATCATTTCTTCAAGTCGTTTTCGGATACGGCTCAGTGCAACCTCAACATCAAGTGCGAAGGAAGCAACGAACACCACAAAATCGAGGCAATTTTTAAAGGATGGGCCAAAGCCATCAAGATGGCCGTGAAGCGTGATTTGAAAGCCCTTGATGTTTTACCGTCCACCAAAGGAGTACTTTAGAAAGAACGTATTCGGATAATTTTACAAAAAAACACCAGTTTTTTTGGGTCTAAATGCCGAATGCTATTACTTTTGTACTATCTTTAAAATAAGGTTTTACACAATAAATTACGAATCATAATGGACTTAAGAACCATCGGTACCCTCATATTTTATGCAGTATTGTTAGGCGTTTCTTTTTGGGTAGGAGGCCTTTTAGAGAAAAACGAACGTAAATACACGAAATACTTCAAAGAAGACTAACAAAACGCATGAGCGCAAGCTCATCGTCTTCGATACATCAATTTCAAACGCGAGCTATTGAGGAACATCAGTAGCTCGCATTTTTGTATCTAGCACTTCTTATAACCCATGTAACTTTTTAGTGAGAAGGTAGTCAGAAGGGCAAACGTGCGTATCAAACGTGCTTGTGGTTGCTCACAACCACAAATGGATGATGTGCTTGTGGTTGTGAGCAACCACAAATGGATTAGCAAATATTAACAATAAAACGAATAACGGACTATGGACATCAAAGGAAGAGTACTCCAGCTATTGCCTTTGCAAACAGGCGAGGGTAAAAATGGGACGTGGAAAAAACAAGATTTTGTCATTGAAACTGACGGACAGTACCCCAAAAAAGTGTGTATCTCGGCATGGGGAGATAAAATCAATGAAAGCGCGTTGAAAGTAGGGAACGAAGTAAACGTGTCGTTTGATATTGAAAGCCGTGAGTACAACGGCCGCTGGTACACCGATGTAAAAGCGTGGAAAATTGATTCAATGAGCGGAGGCGGTGGTGCCAGCGAAGAGGCAAGTTTTGGCGGAAGCACCCGTCCTACAACATCGCTACCTACCACCTTTGAAGCCAGCGAGGAAGATAATTTACCATTTTAGGAGTGTCGAGGGTCGAATGCAGAGTGTCGAATAAGAAAAATACCATTCGACACTCTGCATTCTCAATTCGACACCAACAATCGGGTTGTAAGCAACCCTCAGCACAGAATTGTTCACTTAGGCTAAGACAAGACAAACAATTAACAGATAACGATTAACGATTAACTGTGCTTTTGCTCTGCGCCATTTTAAGGGCTTGCGTGGTGGTATAATACTTCGAAATCATGTTAGGAACTTCCCACTCGGGCAGTTTTCCAGCCTTCAAAAAGTCCATGTATTTCTTCGCTACTTGTGAGAAGTGCGCTTCGTGGCCAATGTCATATTTCTTCGGAATCACTACTTCCCAGCCTTTGTCATTTTTCTTGAGTTCGATGCCTGGGTACGTTGTCTGTACTTTTTTGAACGCTTCGGCCACTGCTTTTTCGTACGCTGGCGTATTGTTAAGGGCTTCAATGTACAACACAGGCTTAAAATTCTGCTCCTTGCCCTGACGTATAATCAAGTTCGCTTTGCTTCCCTTCATAATTGAATAGTGCGTATCGCCCGTGCCTTGTGGCGCTTGGAAGTTCCAAATCACCGATGCGCGAGCGTGTACGCCCTTGAGGGTGTAGTCAATCTGACCGTTGGCATATACTTCAAGATTTTTTCCTTTGACGTCTTTTTTCAAATAATCGGGGTAGGTGTCATTTTTGGTGACGAGTTTAAATTGCTCAGGCGTCATGGTTGTGGCGCTGTGAGTCGCATTGAGGAGCTTAATGTCTTTTTTGTAGTCAATGATTTGGTTGGGAAAACAGCTCCATTGAATCAAATCCACCAAGTGGGTCGTCACGTCCACCACGCCTTCGCCTTGTTGTTTTACGTCAAAAAACCACGATGGACGAATCAGAGGCTCGCCCGAAACGTACTTGAAAAAGTGGTGAACGCTCTCTTTGGTAACGGCAGGGTCTTGGGGTGTGCCTTTTTGGAGTGTACCAAAAATGGCGGGCACCAGCGCAAGCTCGCGTTGAAGGGCATTGCTGATTTCGTAGCGCTCCGTCATGATGTCGTAGAGCAATATGTTTTTCTTTTTGGCTTGGGCAAAAGCTTCTTGCAGCAACGAAAAACCAGCGGCGTCAATGGCCATGGGTTTATCGGCCAACACGTTCAACCCCGCGTCCACCGATTTTTTGATGTAGTCAGTTTTCTTTTGATTATTTCCTGCCAAAACCACCAAATTACCTGCTTTTTCGCTCAACATCTTCTGGAAAAAGTCAGTGCCCGTATAGACTTTCTCGTCCCACTGCGTCGGGTCGTCGGAGCGGGTGTTGTACTTTTTAATTTTATCGAGGTACGCCTCTACATCGGGGCCTTTGGTGGCATACACGTGCACGACGGGGTTGACGTTGTCGTAGCGGGTATTTTGTACCAGTGCGGCATGAAAGTGCCCAGGCTCAAGCACGATGAGGCTAATGGGCTTTTTGGCTTGTTGTCCCATACTGGGGAGGGTTAAACTACTTGCAGCTAATAAGCAGCCTAGAAGGCGATTCTTCATAGAATTTGTGGGTGATTTTTTAAGGAATAAGCGTTTGTGGCCACAAATTTACTTAGTTTCCGTAGCTTCCAACCACTGCTGAGCGCTATTAGGATCGATAAACAGGGTGGCGTTGGGGTGGGTACGTAAAATCGTTGATGGATATACTTCGCTGATGTCGTCGAGGAGGGTATGGTAAATGGCCTCGGCTTTGTGGGCTGCAGGAACCATGCAAAACACCGTGGGCGCTTTTACCAACGCAGGAATCGTAAGCGTAAGGGCATACTCGGGAACAAGCTCCAACGACGCAAAACAGCCGTCGTGCACTTGCTGCTGACGGCTCGTAAGGTCTAAGTCCACTTTTTTGACCAGTACAGGGTCATTGAAAAATGCAATGTGCGGGTCGTTGAACGCAATGTGGCAGTTTTCGCCGATACCCATGCAAACGATGTCGGTGGGGTATTGGGTCAACAAAGCCGAGTAACGTTGACATTCTGCTTCGGCCTCTGCTACGTTTCCATTGATGTAAAACACTTCTTTCAACGGTACTTTGGCAAAAAATCGGTCTTTGAGAAAATTGCCAAAACGTTGTGGTGCCTCGTCCGACAAGCCAATGTATTCATCCATGTGAAAGGCATTGACCCGTTGCCATTCAACACCAGGCTGGACAGCGAGGGCGTCCAAAAACTCGTTTTGTGACGGAGCAGCGGCAAAAATAATATTGACGGTTTCTTGGCTTTGAAGCAATGATTTAATTTTTGTAGCGGCCATTTCGGCTGCATATTGCCCTAATTCTTGGCGGTTTTGGGCTAATTTGACGTGGAGTTTGTCAACGGTTGTTTCTTGTAAAAGAGGCATATTGTAACTTTTATTTTACTTTTTGTAAATCACTTTTCCCCCCACCATCGTCATCCCGACGTTGATATTTTCATCAAAAATAACAACATCAGCGTCTTTGCCTTTGGCGAGCGAGCCTTTGCGGTCGCTAACGCCCATGATGCGGGCGGGGGTAGTACTTGCCATGCGAACGGCATCCAACAACGGCACATTGGCCATCGTAATCATGTTGCGCACCAGTCGGTCGAAGGTGGCGACGCTGCCCGCAAACGAGGTACGGTCGGGGAGTTTGGCCACACCGTCTTCGATGATAACGGGCAAGCCATTTTTCAACGATCCTAGCACACTTTCCCCCTCGGGCATCCCTGCGCCGCGCATGGCGTCGGTGATGAGGGCAGTGCGGTCGGGTCCTTTGAATTTATAGACAAATTGGAGCAAAGGAGCGGGCAAATGAATGCCATCACCGATGATTTCTACGTCTAAGTCAAGTAAGTACGAGCTTTCAATCACCCCCGCGTAGCGAAAGGCGTTTTTGCGCGTCACACCCGACATCGCTGAATACAAATGAGTGACGAGTGAATAACCATTTTCGTAGGCTGCCAACACATCGTCGTAATAAGCATCGGTATGGGCAATGGCCGCCAAAATCCCTTTTTGACGTAGCCGTTGTCCAAACGGAATTGCTCCTTCTAATTCAGGGGCGGCACTCCAGCGAACGATGGACGACGAATAGTGCAGAATTTCTTCGTATTCGGCGGGGTCGGGATTGCGGATGTAACGCGGGTCTTGTGCTCCCCGCTGACTCAGGGCAAAATAGGGGCCTTCGAGGTGAATGCCCAAAAAGGCCGCGCCGTTAGTATTGCGTCGATGGGCTTTTTCATAAACATCGAGCGTATGAAGCAAATCTTCTTTTTCGGCCGTCAATGTGGTTGGTACCAAGGCCGTTGTACCAAAACGCGCGTGCAGCTCGGCAACGGTCAGGAAAGCTTCTTCGGTACCGTCCATAAAATCGGCACCACCACCGCCGTGAACGTGGATATCGATAAACCCAGGAGAAATGTATTGCCCTTGGGCGTCGATTTCTTCGGCATCGGATACGTCAACGAAGCCTTCATGCACACCGACGATTTGACCGTTTTCCACCACCACCGTTCCATTTTTAATGGCACGAAAAGGAGTCAGGATAGTCCCGTTACTGATTTTTATTTTCATAAAATGCAGGTCTTTTTGGCTGAAAAAATTAGCCCTTCTCCTGAAAGGAGAGGGGTTGGGGTGAGGTTCCCCAATGCTTCACTTTATGGCCATAGGCTGCATAATACACCAAGTACAAATAACAAGGCAACAATACCCAATAGGCAGTGCGCACGTCGTACAAATCGGCGAAATAACCGTAGAACAGCGGCATAATGGCGTTGCCACACAAGCCCATGATGAGAATCGACGCACCGAGTTTGGTATAACGGCCAAGGCCGTCTAACGCCAAGGGCCAAATTCCCGCCCACACAAGTGAGTTGGCCAAACCGAGCAACACCACAAACCAAATCGAAAGGTCGGCGGTATGGCCTAGAAATTGAACGGTGCCTTTGGCAAAAATAATTAGCAAGGTAAACACCGTTCCCAACACCGTACAAAAGCGCAGGGCATTGACTTGGCTGATGAACTTAGGAATGGTGATAATGCCGATGATGTACCCACAAATGGTGCAGGCCAAAGTGTAGGATGGAAACGTTTTGGCCTTGAGCAAATCAATGCCCATGGAGTTGGCATAACCAATGACGGTATCAATGGCAATCACCTGCGTACCTACGTGCAGGAAGATGGCCACAGCCCCCAAAATAAGGTGCGGAAACTGAAAAATGCTGGTTTTGCTCGCATTGGCAGTGGCGACTTCGGGGCTTTCGTGCTCGGTATTGATTTCGGGAAGTGGCGAGCGATACACCAAGTACCCTAACACAAATAAAAATATTCCTAAAACAGTATAAGGCTGAATCACACGACGGACGAGTTCGTCCAAAGCAGCGCTTTTTTCGGTAGGATTCATCGTGCCAAGTTGTGCAAATAAATCGGTGTCGGTGGGGCGTAAAATCACGGCAGCAAATACCAGTGGTGACAAAATACCAGCGGCTTTGTTGCAAATGCCCATGATACTAATTCGTTGAGCACCACGTTCTTTGGGGCCTAGAATGGTGATGTAAGGATTGGCAGCGGTTTGTAAAATGGCTAACCCAATGCCAATCGTAAACAGCCCCATTAAGAAAATGCCGTAGGTGCGCGTCATGGCGGCAGGAACGAAAATAAACGCTCCCAAAGCCATGGCCCAAAAGCCAAACATCATGCCCTTTTTGAACCCTTGGGTTTTGAGTAAATACGAAGCAGGCACCGACATGATAAAGTAAGCAATGTAAAACGCAAACGCCACCAAATAGGCTTGAAAGCTGGTGAGTTCGCAGGCAATTTTGAAGTAAGGAATCAGAATGGAGTTGACCCACGAGATGAAGCCGAAGATAAAAAACATCAGCCCAATTAGGAAAATAGAAACGGTAGTTTCGCGCGGGCTTAGGCTGCTTACTTCAACGGCAGCAGTAGAGGATTTCATAGAAAGGATGGTTTTGAACTTCCCGAAAGTTACTCACTTTCGGGAAGCTGGTTAGGTTTAGAAAGAATCGTTATAACGTTGGCTCCCAGCCTTTTTCGTACTCACGCTTCCAGAATTTCTGCGCTTCTTTGTTGTTCTTGATGTGTCCGTTGGTGGGGTCAATGTCCAAAATGCTGTTGGAACGCAAAGCGATGTTCCCCAACTGACACAAAAGCGTACTTTGATGCCCGCTTATAATATCGGATGCCAACGGAGTCCCTTTTTTGATGGCTTCCACAAAGTTTTGGAAGTGAGTGGCATCCAATGCTTGCGAAGGATTCATTTTGTTGCGAGGGTCAATCGGCATGTCGTTGGTAACGTCTTTGATAACCTTGTTGTCCAAATCGTAAATTTTGTACGCATTGCCGCCGCCGTATTCCAACGTACCTTTTTCTCCGTAAAACGAAACGCCTACGCTGCTGCCTTCGATATTGCGGCTGTTGCAGCTACGGCCTTCCCACGTCATGAATTTATCTTTGCCAAATTCAAGGTTAATGACTTGGGTATCTGGTGTTTCCCAATCGTCTTGGTAGCGGTAACGCCCACCCGAAGAGGAAACTTTGGTCGGATAACTTACCTGCAATCCCCAACGCATGAGGTCGAGCATGTGGGTGCCGTTGTTAAGGGCTTCGCCCGTTCCCCAATTCCAAAACCAGTGCCAGTTGTAGTGGATGACGTTGTCTTTGTACGCACGGCGTGGCGCTGGGCCTTGCCACAGGTCAAAGTTGAGCCAAGACGGTACGGCCGTTGCTTTGCCCGTTCCGATGGTAGGGCGGTTGTTGGTGTACCAGCCTTTGGCAAAATACGGGCGACCAATTACTCCGTCGTGAATTTCTTTGATGGCTTGTTTGACGTTGGGCCACGACCGACGCTGGTTTCCCATCTGAATCACGTTTTTGTACTTGGCGGCGACAGCCATCAACAATTCGCCTTCGTGCGGGTTGTGGCTGCATGGTTTCTCCAAATACACATGTTTTCCTGCTTTTGAAGCCAAAATAGCCGCAGGAGCGTGCCAGTGGTCAGGAGCGGCGATGATGAGTCCGTCCATGTCTTTGTCCTCCAGCGATTTGCGGAAGTCGGGCGTTTCTTTTGGCTTGCGGTTTTGGATTTTTTCTACCCCCGCCACGCACTTTGCAGCGGCTTTTGAATCAACGTCTGAAATACTGACGACTTCACAATTGGGCTGAAGGGCAAAGTTGGTTGCCAAAGCAAAGCCACGGCTATTGACCCCCATTACACCGAGGCGTACTTTATCGTTGGCGCCCAAAATGTTGGCATAACTTTTTGCACTAAAACCAGGGAGAACGCCGCCTACGGTCAAAACGGCCGTTCCTGTTAGGCTTTTTTTGAGAAAATCGCGGCGAGAGGCGCTGTTGGATGAAGTTGAGTTTTTGCTCATGTAAAGGTTTTTGGTTAGAAATAATGTGTTTATTGACACCTGCAAAAATAAAGGTTAGCCCGAGGTTTTGTCTAAACTTTCCAAGTTTCCTTTTCTGCGATTTGTGAACCTTGGAAAGGTTTTTAACCTTTCCAAGGCTGTTTTTCGACGCTTTACAAAACTTGGAAAGTATCTTAGCCTTTCCAAGTTTGCTTTTTGACGCTTTTCAAAACTTGGAAAGGTTTGTTATTTGCTTTGCGGTGCCCAATACGTACAATAACCAGCCGTTTGAACGGGGCCTTTGAACAACATACAGCCACCGCAGGCTTTGCCATCTTTGGGAGGAAGCCACAAATTGCAATTTCCACACTGAGATTCGGCACGGGGGGACGCATCGACATATCCCAGTTTTTTCCGAGTTTTTAGGTCATTTTCGCTAACTGTTGAAAAATCTTTGCAAGGGTCGGTCGTTTCAGACTGAGAAGCTGATTTTGGTTGACAGCTACTCACCAAAAATGCGGTAGTGGGTAATATCGGTAACGCAATGGTGATAAATTCTCTTCTTTTCATTCGGGTTGATGCTAAAAAAACGATTACTTCTTTTTCAACAAAAGCGCGAGTCGCTGAACTTCCCCCGAACGATTGCGGGCGCGCACCACGTGAGCAAAGTCGTTGAGGAAACTTTCTTTGTCGGGTATCATTCGATCAAAAAAACCTTCCCTTTGCAGTACTTCAATGAGCGTAAAAGAGGCCCCTGCTTCCGAACTTAAAATTCCCATGCGGTACCATTTGTCCTGAACGTGCTGCGAGAGCGCTTTAGCTAATGCGTTTGAAACTGAGGGACTTGTAAACTGTCCAAGGCTTAAACAGGCTTGAAACGATACTTTTGGCGAAACGTCGGTGGTCTTTTCGATAAGTTGTGGCAACAACTCAGACCACTTTTCGGCTTCGATGAGGCTATAGGCGCGGAGGTCGGGCTGAGCATCGGCGAGAGCTTTTTTTATCAAACTGAGAGTCAGTGCGTTAAGTCCTTCCAAAACAAAAAACGCGTGCAAACGGGCGCGAGCGTCGGCGTGCGTTAAGAAAAGGTCAGTCACGGCAGGAAGTACCGACTTATCTTTCCTTTCGAGTAAAAGTCGCTGGGCATTCAGCCGCCACCATTGTTGCGGATGGGCTAAAAGCGCCACCAATTCGGCCGATGATTTGGAACGTAATTTAGGCGCTTCGTGCGTTAATTTGGCTTCTTTTGGGACAATCTGGTAAATGCGTCCGAGTTTGTTGCCGTTGAAAAAATCCATTTCTTCTTTCAAATCTTCAGGAATGGCCGTGGGAGTTTCGATGTGCTGACGGTACATGTCGATGACGTACAGCACGCCGTTGGGCCCCACGCTCAGTTGCGCGGGCCGAAACCAGGGGTCGGAAGAGGTCAAAAACTCGGTGGTCTTTTCTTTTTCCCCGCGTTTAGCAACAAACGTTGGGCTGTTGGGCAAAGGTTGCACAATGTCACGGTGAATCAAATTTCCTGCTACTTCGCCCGTAAACACCGAGCCACGGTAGTCGGCGGGAAGTAAATTTCCGCCGTAAAATGTTCCTCCCGAAGCTCCCGTAAAATGATCTTCGGCGTATTCGTGGCGGTCGAGTTTGGCTTCGGCAAACTGCTCATTGCGGCGCTTGGTACGCTCTTGACGCCAGTAGGGAGCGGGCGTTTCTTGAAACATCTCAGGGTCGTGGTCGGAGATATTCAAAGCCACATCATACGACGGCAAAAATGGATGACGGAACAAATAACGTCCTGCGATGGGGGCGTGCTGAATGTGCAAGGAATTTTCGGTAAAAAAGCGGTTACCCCAGTCATCGACCGACATCCCAAACTGCCCCGTACTCGACTCAATTTCAAACTGCCCTCGGTCGAGACGAAAACGAAAATCGCCGCCTTTGACCGAAATGGGCGGTAGTTTGGGGTTTCGCATAAATTTTACTAGCCCATCTTGCCCACAGTTGGAGGCATAAATCCAGTTATCGACGTTGTAGTGCAAATTGGTGATTTGCGCTTCTGAATTGTTGGCAAAAAAGCCCGTAAAAAGTACCTCACGAATGTCGGCGCGGTAGTCGCCTGTGGTATCTTTTAAAAACAAAATATCGGGAGCGGCGGCGACTAGCAGTCCTCCTTCCCACGGTAACACGCTGGTAGCTTCCGAAAGGTTGTCGGCAAAAACAATGGCCGAATCAATGCGCCCGTCTTGGTTGGTATCGCGCAGGAGCCGAATTGCTCCTCCCAACGTACCATCTTCGGGTTTGGAAGGGTAGTCGGGCATCTCAACGACAAACGCATTTCCCTCCTCATCAAACACCATTTCAACGGGGTCGAGTACGTGCGGTTCGGCGGCAAATACTTCGATTTGGAGGCGGTCGTCGCTCAAGGTAAAGCTTTTGAGGGCTTCGTCGGGGGTGAGGGGGTCGGTATAATGCGCACACGACCAACTGAGTCCTACAAGTGCGAAGAAGAGGAGGTTTTTCGAGGCATTCATTGGGATATTACAAGCTGATTTTTACTAAATCTTGAATCTCGTGTCCTTGGTGGTCAAAGCGTGCCAAGGTATAGACCGACTTATCGGCGCCAATGGCAACAGAATTGACGTAAGTAGGGCGACTGCCATCGGCGTAAAAAATCGGGCCGTGGTCTTGGTAGGTATGAGTCGGTAAGTGGTACGTAATCAAATGCAGGTTTTCGAGTCCCTTGGCAGCCCCTTTGGCAATTTGGTCGGCTCCTTTGACGCGTTTTCCGTCGATGTAAATGGGGCCACCTGTGAGGTAGTAGATGGTTTCTTGGTCGGGGCCTAATTGGAAGCCCAAATACCCGTAGCTAAATTGGTCGAACATGCCACTTTTGCGCGAAGGCTCCGACGTGAGGCGTTCAACAAGTTCTATTTTTTGAGCTTTGGGGTCAAAACGGAACAAATACCCCGAATTTCCGTGAATTCCGTAGGCGACTTGCTCGGGAGCGTACCAGAAAATTTTACGCCAATTGTACCCCATGCTGCCTGGGTGTTTGGGGTCGTATTTGCCAAAGTAGTCGATACGTAAGTCAACGTTTTCTAATTTATGTATTCCTTCACTATCAGGATGATACGTAAAAATGTCTCCTTCGGATGTCGAAAAATAAACGTTACCATCGCGTGGGTCAACGAGCATCGAACGGCACAAAACACGGTAGTCGTCTCCAGGAATTCCTGCTTCGCCGTTGGCGGAAACTAACGCTATTTTTTTAAGGGTTTTGGTAGAAAGTTCGAGGTCAATAAAATACCCCAACGGCCACGTAATTCCGTACAAATGCCCTCTTGCACGGTCGATGGTCATGGTTAAAATCCCTTCGCCTTCAGGAGCAAGCGCGAGGTCTTCAAATTCGCCCGTAGCCAAATCGTAGGAAAGGAAATGCCCACCTGGGTAGAGATTTTTTCCGTTGGGCGCTTGGGTAGGAAGGCGTTCCATGCCCTCAATCATCTCATAGACGCCAATGTGGGTAGCAAAATAAAGTTTGCCGTTGTTTTCGTAAAAACGAACGTGGCTTTTTCCCTGCGGAATGGCGTTAGCTTCTTTTTCGCCGCAGACGTCGGTGAGGTCGGCTACCCATTCGGTTTGGTCAGTAGCGGGGTCATAAGCGTACATTTGTCCCCCGATGTCGTACGATTCTGAACAAAGAACGTAATAAACTTTGCCGTTGCTCGCCACTGAAATGGCGTTGTAGGTATCGTGAGCCAACTCAAAACCCGAAAAGTAGGCTTTGGCAGTAAGTGAATTCATGTGGTTGTGGTTTTTTGGAACAAATAATTGTTGGTGTGCGCGCTTAGTGAGCGAGGGTACTCATACCCTCGCATCGCGGTTGTGAGCAACCGCGTGTTCTATGTGCGTGAGGGTACTCATACCCTCACGTTACGGTTGCTCACAACCGCGTGTTAGATACCCTATTTCGGTACGAGCTTAATTTGCTTTGCTAGTTTGTCAATTTCGGCATAAATCAAGGAAGGCACCGATGCGTCCCAAACGCTCGGCAAGCCATAGACCATCTGCGACGATTGACCTTCGTAGCCCCCTTCTTTCAGTATCGTGGCGGAAGGGATATAACCCATGACGTCGTTGGAATAAGCCGCCACAAAAATGTCCGTTCCGTAGCGCTTTTTGCATTCGATGGCGTATTCAATGACCAATTCGCCCCCAAAACTGAACAAAGCCTGTTCGCCTAATTTCCAAAGTTGGATGGGGTAAGGGTAAGACGACACAAACGGCTTTCCTTGCTTCATTTCACTAAGCAAGCGAGTAGCCCAACGCTGCATGTAGGGGGCTTCGGTTTGCTGAACTTTCAACAGCTGTGCCTCCGTGGGTGGTGCCGAAAGCGGTAAAGTGACCTCGGCATAGGCCGATTGAAACTGCGCCGAAAGCGGTTTCATAGGTTCTTCCAATACCCGTTCTACGGCGGCGGCGAGTTCTTTGCCGTATTGCTTGGCCAACGAAACTGTACGCCGAGGTAGCGGGTTTTGGTCGCCCGCCGCGCCTTGAAAAAACAAGGCGGTAGCTTCGGGGTGCGCTTTTTCTAACTCGATTTGGGCAAAACCAGGGTAATCCCCCGAAAGGGCATAAAGGTCGAGCACGGTAGGGTGGCAAGCGTAGCCGAAAACAATGGCTTTGAGCTTTCCCTTGGGCGTCACGGCTTTGATGACAGGTACGGCGTAGTCGTTGGGACCTTTTAATTCAGTTTGTTCAAGCAAAGCCCCTTCTTTGTTGTTGCGTCGGTTGACCTGAAAGCGGGTGACGCCGTTTTGGGAAAATAGCTCAACGGGCTCTAAGTTTTTCAACGCATTGCCGATTAACTCCACCACTTGCCCCTCCAACCAACGCGAATACTGGTCGATTTTGGCCTCTTCGGCGGCGTTGAGGGGATAAATGTCGTGCAGGGCGTCGTACAAGACAGGGCCAGAATGTGTGTGCGAACTGTTCAAGAGAACATTCGCTTTACTCAAACCAAAACGTGTTTGTAGCTGGCTTCGGATGCGGTCTGACATGGCTTTGGGAAACCCCAACATATCGGTAGTGACCAGCACCGAGCGTTGGCCACTTTCGTCTTCCAGTGCCACGGCTTTGGCCCACAAATCGTGCAATTTTCCTTCCGAAGCGTGGGTGCGCGAAGCATAACCTGCTTGCCAAATTGCCTCTTTGGGGGTAATAACGACTTTGGAAATGCCTGCTTTCCAGCCTTTTGCAAAAGTGGTTGAAATGATGAATAGCCCCACCAGCCAAAGATGCTTTCTCATTTCATTGTCAGGAGTTTATCGACGTGGGTAAAGATTTTTTCGATGGCATTGGCGATGTCGTCCATGTCGGCGCGTGTACCAAGGAGCATATTTTGCGTAAACCAAACGGCTTCTTCGTTGCAAAGGCGGTCGTTGTTGGGACAATGGTTACGCTCCACGTAGCTTTTGAAATCTAACATGGCCTTGGGGTACATTTTCTGGAAATTTTTCGATTGGAAAGCATCGTCGAGGTAAGGCATGTTGTTGAGGGTCGCGTAACCTTTCGAACATGGGATTCCCTCGGCTGTCAGCGCTTTTAAGAACGTGTCGCGTGAAAGTCCTTTAAAGGCCGATTTTTGATAACGGAACGGAAATAAATGGAAGGCTGCTTTGGTGACGTTGTCGTACAATTTGTACGGAATAATACCTGGAATTTGTTCGATTTTGGCTTTTAGGTAAGCCGCATTTTCGTTGCGGAGGTTGGTTTCTCCTTCCAACCGTTTAAGTTGTGCCAACCCAATGGCGGCTTGGTATTCGGTAATACGTTGTTTGGTACCTTGCATGATGGTGCCCGCGCCAATCACCCCCGAAGCCATGCCGTAGGGGTTGCCGTAGTTGTGGTACGAAAAGCAACGATCCATAAACAAGTCATTGTTGCTCACAATCGCTCCCGCTTCGCCGATGGCTAAGTTTTTGGAATTTTGGAAGCTAAAACAGCCCGCATCGCCAAAAGTTCCCACTTTTTGGTGATTGATTTCGGCCAAATGCGCCTGGCAAGCATCTTCAATCACGGCCAATTTGTGTTTTTTGGCAATAGCCAAAATCTGCGGCATATTGGCTGGCAAGCCTAAAATATGCACTGGGATAATGGCTTTGGTACGAGGTGTGATTTTTGCTTCAATTTTGGCAGGGTCAATCTGAAACGTCTCGGGGTCAACATCGACAAACACGGGCATGGCACCGTTGGCAATGACGGGAGCTACTGTCCCGATAAAAGTATAAGGCGGAACCAGTACTTCGTCGCCCCCACGAATGTTGAGTTGTGCCAATGCCGTGATGAGGGCGTTGGTGCCATTGACCACCGCCAACGAACGCTTCGCTCCAACGGCTTGTGCCCATTTTGCTTCAAAATCGGTGACGACATTGGCCCGTGACCAAACACCGCTGCGGAGGACTTCAAGCAGTTGTTTTTCATCCGTTTCGGGCTTCCAAATCGGCCACGTAGGCCATTGTTGCGTCCGTACGGGTTTGCCTCCCAACAACGCTGGAGGCTCTGCCAACGAAAACGTAGCTGATTTTGCGCTAGCTTCTGCGGGTGAGGTCGTTAGCAGGGTGGGAGCCAAGGCAGCGCCGAGTCCCGTGAGCGAATTTCGTTTGAGAAACTCTCGTCGTGAAAAGGGTTGGGAAGGCATATTGATGAATGTTATCCTTTCCAAGGTTTTAAACCTTGGAAAGGTTGTTTACAAGGTTTTTACTATTTTCTTGCTTTTTTTAACACACTTTCGAGCGTTACGGGGACTCCGCCTTGACGTTTGCTTTCGTCGGCGGCTTCCATAAAGGCAAAAATTTCAATGGTTTCTTCGGGGGTAACGGGGACTTGTCCCGTTTCAAAATACGTGACAATGTCCTTTAATAGAGGCTCGTAGCCGCCGTAAGGGCCAAGAACGATGTTGCCGTTTTGGGTGTAAACGGTGCCACCGTAGTCGTGTTTCCCCGTGCGTGTTCCGCGGAAGGTACCCACGCGCCCGTCGGCCCAAGTGCCTACCACAATGTCGGTCCCTTCGTTGTTGATTCTAATTACTTGTTTGCAGCCCGTACCCATGACAGTATAGAGCGTTTCTACGCCGTGAATACCGTACCAGAATAAGTCGGGGTGCGTTTTTTCCAACACCGCAGGGCTAAAGGTATCAGCGCCCACGACTTTGGTTTTATCGACTTTTTCTGCGCCTTTTATATGCCGCAACGAAGACGCAGAGAAAAGTGGCATTTGGTATTTTTTGGCGGTTTCAAAGATGGTGAGGACGTCGGAAAGCGAGGCGGCAATGGGTTTATCAATAAATACGCGTTTGCCAGCTTTAAGCACGGGGATAAGTTGTTCGAGGTGGCGGCGGCCGTCGTTGGTTTCGAGCAATACCACATCGACTTTTTCTAACAATGCTTCAATTGAATCGACGATTTCGACATTCAATTTTTTGACTTCTTCCGTATAGCTGGGAATACGTTTGGTACTACTTTCAATGTCTTTGCTGCCGTATGGATAGGCCGCTACAATTTTATACCCAAGGAAATCGGGACTGGCATCAGGGGCATTGAGAACTTTGGTAAAGGCAGTACTGTGCGAGGTATCAAGACCAATAATACCTACTCGCTTTCCTGCTGCTACTGATAGAGGCGTAGAAGCAAAAGAGGAAGGGGCAAAGGCCGACAAAGACAAACTTCCAACAGTAGCGCTTTTGACAAAATTTCTTCTCGTAAATGTGGTTTTTTTCATGATGAAAACAGATGATTGGGTATAGACAATATTATATCTATATTTAGGAAGGCATTTTGTACTACTATTACGGTGCCATTGGATAATTATTTTTTAACTTTACAAAGATAGTTAAAATTTGTTTACATTTTTGCATAAAATTAGACTACAAAAAATGAAAGTAGATTCCCTCGCTAATAAAGTATATAACGAACTTCGTAAAAAAATCCTGTCGAACCAATTGGTGTCGGGCACTAGACTAAAAGAAGATGTATGGGCCAAGCGCTTGGATGTAAACCGTATGGCCGTACGGGAGGCACTGACGCGGTTATTGGGGGAGCAATTGATTGAAACGGGTGAAAAGGGAGGGTACTTTGTGAAGTCGATGAGTGTGGAAGATGTACGTCAAATACGCGAATTGCGGGAAATATTAGAGTTGGGGGCAATTCGTTTGGCAATTCAAAAGATTGATGATGAGGGGATTCGGAAGTTAGAGGAAATTTGTAATGATTTTTCGTCGATGGTGGAGCGAGGTTATTTTGGCGGGGCTTGCGAAGCGGACGTGAAGTTTCACGAAACACTCATTGATTGTGCCCAAAATACCAAACTAAAAGACATTTACGAAATTAGTAACATTCCGTTGTTTCATCAAAAGCTGGGAAAATCTCAAACCCACATGGACGACTACGAACTCACCGACCAAGAGCATCGACAGTTGTTGAAAGCATTGAAAGAGAAAGATGTCAAGTTGGCGGAAGAAACGTTGTCGAAGCATTTGCTTCGTGGAGAAGTGGAGGCGTTGGAGCTGGATTGAGCAATAACTTCGGAGGGTAGCCGCTATGCGGCAAAAAATTTATTCTTCTTATTGGTGTTTTCCTACAAATAAGTAGCCACTACGTGGCAACAGCGTCATTTTTGTGCTGCGTAGGGAAGGGTTTCGTAAAAAAAAATTAACATAACTTTTTTTGTTTACAAAAATAAGTTTTCTTTGTAAACAAATTCAGCAAAGATATGTAGGCGAAAGTCGCGTAATGCCTAACTAGATTTGGAGAATTGAGAATGTTACCAATAACCCTTATTAAAACACCATTAATGTTAAGCCCTATTTACTATTAACTCTTTTCTTTAAAAAACATCACACACATGAATGACTTCTTCCTACTCCGAAAAAAAGGGGTAAGTATGCTATTGCTTTGCCTACTTATGTCCGTTGCGGTGTACGCCCAAACCCAAATCTCGGGTAAAGTGGTGGGGGCTGATGATGCTCAGCCCATTGCAGGCGCTTCGGTGCTTATTAAAGGAAATACGACAAATGGTGCCATCACGGGTGCCGACGGTACATTTAGATTGACGGTTGGCTCGAATGCGGTGTTGGTGATTTCGTACATTGGATACCAAGCGCAGGAGGTAAATGTGGGTTCGCAAACGACTTTTAACATTTCACTAGTTCCTTCGACCACTACCCTCGGAGAGGTTGTGGTAACGGGCTACTCTGCTGAGCGCAAAAAAGACATTACAGGCTCGGTGTCGGTGGTGGATGTGAAGGCGCTGAAATCGATTCCTTCTGGTTCGGCAGTGCAAGCCCTTCAAGGTCAGGCGGCTGGGGTCAACGTCATTAGCTCAGGCGCGCCAGGAAGCCCCAGCAATATCTTCGTACGCGGGATTACTTCGTTTGGAAATACGCAGCCTTTGGTGCTCGTTGACGGCGTTCAGGCAGAACTCAACGACGTAAGTTCGGACGACGTAGAGTCGATTCAAGTCTTGAAAGATGCGGGTGCGGCGGCCATTTACGGCGTACGTGGCTCGAACGGGGTGATTGTCGTGACGACCAAAAAAGGAAAGTCTGGACAACCCGTTATTTCGTACGATGCCTACTACGGAAGCCAGCAACCTTTGCAGGGCAATGTCTTCAACTTGCTTAATTCAACGGATTTTGCGCGTTTGACCAAAATCGCGTACCCAACGACGGGTTTATTTCAAAACGGCCTTCCTGATTTTACGTATAGAGGTCCAGGTGCAACGGGCGTGGGTAAAGCAGGCGATGCAGCGGTGGATCCTTCCAAGTATAATTTTGATGCCAACAACCCAGGACGCAACTACTTGATTCAGTCCGTAAACAAAGAAGGTACCGACTGGTTCCACGAGTTGTTTAAACCTGCTGCAATGACGAGCCACAACTTAACGGCTAGCGGAGGCACCGATAAATCGAATTATATGGTGTCGTTGGGGTATTTCAACCAACAAGGAACGATGCTCAAAAGCTACTTGGAGCGTTATTCGGCGCGTATTAACACCCAATTTAAGATTAAAAACAACATTCGGATTGGGGAAAACGTCTATATGTTCTACAAACGTAACCCAGGGTTTGACAACTTGAGCACGGGTAACCCAATCGCTTGGACGTACCGTGCCATGCCGATTATCCCTGTCTATGACATCAGAGGAAACTACGGTGGAACATTTGCGGGGCCAGAATTGGGAAGCTCTTCTAACCCTGTGGCGGTACAAATGAACACCGTCAACAACAAAACCAACGCTTGGGATGTGATTGGAAACGTGTATGCCGAAGTTGATTTCTTGAAGCACTTTACGGCACGCACCAGTTTTGGAGGAAGCATTGATAACCAGTATGCGACGAACTTTAACTTTACCCCTTATAACAATTCAGAAGGTAACACGAACCCTAACTCGTTTTCGGAAATTGCGTTGTACAACAGCAACACCATGTGGACGAATACGCTGACGTACACGAACTCATTCGGCAAAAGCAATTTGAAAGTAATTGTGGGTTCGGAAGCAATTCGTAACTACGGGCGTTATCTTATCGGTTCGGCAAGTCGCTTGTTTTCAACCAATTTTGATTATTTGAGCCTGTCGAACGGAACGATCAACATCACCAACGGTAGCAGCGCTTACAACAATACGTTATTCTCGATTTTTAGCCGCGTTGATTATTCGTTTGATGACAAATATTTGGTAGGTGTAACGGTTCGTCGTGATGGTTCGTCACGTTTTGGAGCCAATCGCCGCTACGGTATTTTCCCTTCGGTGTCGCTCGGCTGGCGCTTGACGGGAGAGGAGTTCTTGAAAGATGTCGCTTGGCTCAACGAATTGAAATTGAGAGCAAGCTACGGGGTGCTTGGTTCGCAAAACAACGTAAGTCCGCAGAATGCCTATACGCTCTTCGGGGGTACGTTTGCTAATGCCTATTACGACATTGGCGGAAACGGTGCGTTGGCACAGGGTTTTGCCCAAACAAGCATCGGAAACCCGAACACAGGATGGGAAGAAAACATCGTGACCAACATCGGTTTGGACGGAACTATTTTGAACAACAAATTGGACGTTTCGGTCGAATATTACAAAAAGTCAATCAATGGCTTATTGTTTAGCCAACCGCTTCCTGCTACGGCTGGAGGAGCTACGGCACCAACGGTGAACATTGGTGACATCCAAAACAAAGGGGTAGATTTGGCTTTGACCTACCGCCAAACGATTAGCCCAAGTTTGAAATTTAGCATTGGTGCCAACATTACGACTTACCAAAACAAAGTCGTAAACACGCCAAGCCCAGGGTATTTTGACGGTGCCAACACCCAAAACCTCGGAAACGTTGTTCGCAACCAAATCGGTCAGCCTGTAAGTTCGTTTTTTGGCTACAAAGTGATTGGATTGTTTAAAAACGACGCCGAAGTGACCTCTTCGCCCACGCAGTCGGGAGCCGCGCCAGGCCGCTTTAAATACGAAGACGTTAACGCAGATGGCAAAATCGACGCCAGCGATCGTACGTTTCTCGGAAGCCCTAACCCTGATTTTACGTACGGCCTGAACTTAGGTGTTACTTACCGCAATTTCGATTTCTCGACGATTTTGTACGGTTCACAAGGCAACGAAATCTACAACACGGTGAGGTCTTATACGCACTTCTTTAGTACGTACGTAGGAGCAAAAAGCAATGATTTGTTGAACGCTTGGACGCCTGAAAATCCCAATAGCAGCATTCCAAAAATTGAGTCAACGGGTTCGTTTAGTTCGTCGGGGGTTTCTAACTCGTTCTACGTAGAAAATGGGTCGTTCCTCAAAATGCGTTCGTTGATGGTAGGTTACACTGTGCAACCGTCGTTCCTCAAAAAATATGGCATGAGCAAACTTCGCTTGTACGCCCAGGCCGCGAACTTGTTTACGTTCACCAAATACACGGGTCTTGACCCAGAGTTGAGCGGAAACAGTTCGGCCTTCGGAATCGATTATGCCAACTATCCCAACAACCAGAAGAATTTCATTTTTGGTCTAAACCTTTCTTTTTAAAGACTTTATGAAGCCATTCATCGGCGTTATCTGCGGCTCTCAATCTGTGTTAATCTGCGGGTAAAATTTTTAAAAAACTTGGCTAACACTCTATTAATCGTTGTCAGTTAAAAAATGAATTTAATCCTGAATTAACTGATAACCAATAACAGTCTAAACATTGACTTACATGAAACGATTTAAAACACTTTTATATGCAACTGGCTTGGGGTTGATTCTGACAACCAACTCCTGCAAGGAAGAATACCTCGAAATTGGGGCGTTGGGTTCTACCAGCGAAGCTACATTGGCCAATAAAGCAGGTTTGAATGGCCTCTTGACGGGTGCTTACTCGCTACTCGACGGCTGGGGCGTACCCAACACCACCTACTATTTTGTGGGAGTGAGCAACTGGATTTTCGGCGGAGTAACCTCTGACGACGCCCACACAGGAACGCAAGCGTCGGCGTTGCCACCAATGGAAGCCGTTGAAAGTTACAATTATGACGCGACTTTGGCACCGTTCAACAACAAATGGATGGTGTTGTACGCAGGAGTGCAACGTGCCAACGACGTATTGCGGGTTTTGGCCAAAACCAATGACCCCGCGCTTTCGGCCGAAGAAGCCAAGCAAATCAAAGCCGAAGCAACGTTTTTGCGTGCAGTGTATCACTTAGAAGCGGCCAAAATGTGGGAAAATATTCCGTACTTGGACGAAAGCATCAGCTACGCCAACGACAACTACAAAGTACCAAACACGACTTCAGCTTGGCCTAAAATTGAGGCAGATTTTAAGTTTGCGGCAGATAACCTCTCGGGTACTAAAACCGAAGTAGGTCGTGCTAATAGCTGGGCAGCGAAGGCGTTTTTGGCAAAAACGTACATGTTCCAAGATAAATACACGGAAGCCAAAACGGTATTGGAAGATGTGATTGCTAACGGCGTAACTTCGTCGGGAGCAAAGTATGCGTTGGTCAACTATGCCGACAACTTTAACCCTTCCAAGAAAAACGGACCCGAATCGGTGTTTGCGGTGCAAATGTCGATTGCCGAATCGTTCCAAAATGGAAACTACGGCGATGCTCTCAACTTCCCGATGGGAGGCCCTGCTACTTGCTGCGGGGCGTATCAGCCGTCGTTTAGTTTGGTCAACTCCTTTAAAACCGATGCTGAAACGGGTTTGCCTTTGATTGATACTTTCAACAATTCGGATGTGAAAAACGACCAAGGAATCGAAAGTAGCACGCCGTTTACGCCTTACGCAGGAACGCTCGATTCGCGTTTGGATTGGACGGTAGGTCGTCGCGGAATTCCGTATTTGGACTGGGGATTGCACCCAGGAAAAGCGTGGATTCGCGTTCAGGCGGTCGCAGGGCCGTATAGCCCTATCAAGAGCATTTATTACCAAGCGGCGGCCGCAACTACTTCATCGTCATCGCGTTGGACGTCCAACAACTACACCATGATTCGTTTTGCGGATGTATTGTTGTGGGCAGCAGAAGCCGAGGTAGAAGTGGGAAGTTTGGCAAAAGCGCAAGAGTATGTCAACCGTGTGCGTGCTCGGGCGGCAAATCCAGCGGGATGGGTAAAAAAATACGTGGACAACACTGCACCTCTAAAAGGATTTACCAGCGAACCTGCGGCCAATTATAAAGTAGGCTTATACACCACCGAATTTACGGCCAAAGGCAAAGAGTTTGCGCGGGAAGCGGTGCGTTTTGAGCGTAAAATTGAATTTGGAATGGAAGGCCATCGTTATTTTGACCTTCGCCGTTGGGACAACGGAACAGGTTACATGGCCAATGTGCTCAATGCCTACGTTCAGCACGAAACGACCATCCCAGGCTATGATTTTACCTACATGAAAGGTGCGACGTTCAAAAAAGGTAAAACAGAACTTTATCCAATTCCACAGGCTCAAATCGACCTAAGTGTAGTAAACGGTCAACCCGTATTGAAACAAAATCCTAATTATTAGGCTGTTAACTGTGTATCCGTTATCCGTTAACTGTGTATCTGTTATCTGAACCAATAACAGTTAACGGATAACCAATAACGGATAACCAGTAACAGATAACGAATAACAAATACACCATGCTTTTTTACGCTTCTACATACTCTGACCTCAACGAGGCAGCCAAAGACAAGGTGGTGGTGTTGCCTTTGGGCGCCATCGAACAACACGGCCCACATTTGTCGGTTTCGACCGATACCGACATTGTCACGTACGTTGCTCAGCAGATAGAAAAAGCCTTACCAGAGTCGGTGTTGCTTTGTCCTACGCTGCCTTTTGGGTCGAGCCACCATCATTTATCGTTGGGGGGAACGATGAGTATCTCGCCCGAACTATATACCCAAGTGGTGATGGATTTGGTGGGGTCTTTGGTAGAAAGCGGTTTTAAAAAGATTATTTTGCTCAATGGCCACGGGGGAAACATTACCCCCGTGCGCCAAGCATTGGCGGTGTTGAGTAAGCGTTTTGACGTAAGTCACCAGCCTACTATTGCGTTGGCAACGTATTGGGAAGTTGGAGGAAAAGCCTTTGCGGGGGAACCGCCAATGGAAAGCCCTGCCCTGAGCCACGCGTGTGAATACGAAACAAGCATGATGCTGCACTTATTTGCCGATAAAGTGTGGATGGAACGAGTGGAACGTGCACAACGTCCCGAAAGCAACGGCTACATTCCGTGGGAAGACGATGAGCCGTACCGTGGGGTGACGGTCTTCAAACAAACGGCCTTCATTTCGAGCAATGGCAGCAGCGGCGAGCCTCAATTGGGTACGGCCGAAAAAGGAAAACATTTAGTAGAACAGGCTATCAAAGGATTAATTACATTTATAGAATCATTCAAAAACTGGCCGCTGTCGGAGAGTTTAAGGTAAAAAAGAGCATAACCCTAAAGGGATGGGGTTAAAAAAACTAATAATTCTTTTAACTACGTCCTTCAGGGCGTAGCAAAAAGGTCAAAAGCGACAAAAGGGCTTTAGCCCTGATGGTATCACGAGTTTAATGGAGAAAACATAGAATAGTTATGTCAAAAAAAATAGAAATAAAACATCCCGATAAAGCCGCCAATACGGGCGCATATTCGGCAGGAGTAATGGTAGGCGAATGGTTGTTTATCAGCGGACAAGGCCCACTCGACTTGACCACGGGAGAAGTGATTCACGGTACCATCGAAGAAGAAACCCTGCTCACGCTCTCTCACGTGCAGAAGGTAGTCGAAGCCGCAGGGGGAACGATTGATGACATCGTTAAATGCACCGTTCACTTGGAAAATATCAACGACTTCGACCGCTACGACGCGGCCTATGCCTCGTTTTTTCAGGGAATCAAACCCGCCAGAACCACGGTGCAATCGGTATTGTCGGACGGAATTAAAATTGAAATTGACGCGATAGCGATTATTGCTCAAAAATAGAGGGACAGTTTGAAAATTCGGTAATTTGAAAATACCGTCTGTCACTAATTTTCAAATTGCCCCATTTTCAAATTTTCAAATTTGTAGAGTATGAATCAAAAAAAACGCATTGGTACGGTTGGGCTGGGCCTCATGGGAAGCAGCATTGCTACCTGCATTTTGGCAGCGGGGCATGAGGTGACATCGTTGGTCAAAGACCTAAGCATTGTGGACGAAGCACGGCAGCGTATTCATTCTTTTTTGGAACAACTCCACCAAGAAAGTATTCTGACCGAGCGTCCCGAAGAGGTACTAAAACGCCATACCATCACCGATGACGTGGCTAACATGGGGGGGCATGAAGTGGTGATTGAATCCATCATCGAAAATGTTGATGAAAAGAAAAGTGTCTATAAAAAACTTGAAACGGTGCTTTCGCCCACGGCCATTATTGGTAGCAATACGTCGGCGATTCCCGTCACGGTACTTCAAAGTGGACTCCAACACCCCGAACGAGTGTTGGGAATTCACTGGGCTGAGCCTGCTCACATCACTCGTTTTATGGAGGTAATTTGTGGTAAAGATTCGGAACTAGAATATGCCTATAAAATGGTCGAACTGGCCGAAAGTTGGGGTAAAGAACCTTCGTTGTTGAAAAAAGACATTCGTGGGTTTATCACCAACCGTATCATGTACGCCATGTTGCGCGAAGCATTCTATTTGGTCGAAAACGGCTACGCCACCATGGAAGATGTGGACCGTTCGTTACGAAACGATTTGGGGTACTGGATTACGTTTGCAGGACCGTTCCGATTCATGGACCTGACGGGTATTCCAGCGTACCTTACTGTTATGAAAGACTTGTTTCCAGAACTCAGCAACGCTACCGAAGCACCTGCTTTTATGGAAGACCTCGTGTCGGCAGGTGCCAAGGGCGTTAGCAATGCCCAAGGATTTTATCCCTACACGCCCGAAAGTGCCGAGCGTTGGGAGGAAAAATTCATTGAATTCAGCTATGACGTCCGAAAATTAGCCAAAAAGTATTCATCCAGTTCGATTGAAAATATCTAATGACGACTATCCACACCATTAAAGCCACGGAGGTGATTGTGCCTGCCAAGCCCGGAAGCCTAAATTCGGAGGAGGTAATAGACAAAGACGCCGCCTTTGCCCAGAAGTTTTTGACGGGCGAGCGCTGGACGGAGTTTGCCAATCAGCCCAAGTGGATCATTGAAATTACGCTTAAAAATGGCCTGACGGGCATCGGTGAAACCTACCGAAGCGTGTCAAAAGAGCAGTTGTCTGAGGCCATGAAAACACTGGTTGGGCAAGATGTACTCAAGTTAAACTGGCGTCGATTGCCCGTGACCGACCAACGAATTTACGAAGCTTTTGAGACGGCGGTGCTGGATGTGGTGGGCAAAATACTGAACGTACCCGTCGCTCAATTGCTTGGTGGAGCCTACCGCGACCGCGTCGATTGTTTTGGTTGGACAGGTCGCCGAACCCCCGAAGATGCCGCTCAAAAAGCGTATGAAGCCATGCAAAAAGGCCACAAAGCCTTCAAATTTAAGTGCTCCGACGAAGACCCTGTGCGTTTGTGGACGGCCGAAATCAAGAAAAAATGCGGCGATGGTATTAAAATATTGCTCGACCCCAACCAGCGTTGGACGGATGTAGCTACCACGCTTCGATTGATGGAAGGCGTAGAAAACGACATCATGCTGGGTTTGGAAGACCCCATTTTGCACGCCGACGTGGCAGGATTTAAGTACTTACGCGAAACGCTGGGTATTCCAATGTACCGTCATATTTCGTTGCCATACACCCAAGACATCCGCGACATGATTGCATTTGTTCGTGCCGATGCCGTGGATGGGTATAATTTTAACGGTTCGGCTTATAACTGCGTACTGTTGGCCGAAATCGCTCATTTAGAGGGAAAAGCCTGCTGGAGAGGCTCGGAAGTGGACCTAGGGATTTCGGAAACCATGGGGTTACACATCGCTGCGGCGAGTATTAACTGTACCATTCCCTCTGATTTATTTGGGGAATTGGTGCGCGAAGATGACCTGATTGTAACTCCCATTCAATTTGAAAACGGCGCTGCCCTAGTCCCACAAGGCGCAGGACTCGGCATTGAGCTAGACAGAGCGGCATTGGAGAAGTATAAAGTGAGTGAAATGAGTTATAACTAATTGCTAAAAGTTAAGGAAAAAATTCCCCCATTGGGGGACAGGGGGCTACTATGAAAAAATCGGCAATGTCTTGGACCATACTGTTTGCTTGTAACTTTATGTGGGCCTTTCATTTTACGAGCATCAAGCTGACGCAAGACCAAGTCGGGCCGTATTTTACGGTATGGGCACCCATGCTACTGGCTACGATTTTGCTGGGGCCGTTTGTGGTACGCGATTTTAAGAAAGGAGGTAAAAAACTCTCCGACATCTTGGTTTTCGTGCAGTTGGCGGCGTTGGGTGCCTTTCCCTCACAAGTACTAATGACATGGGGAACGCAGTATTCTTTGGCCAGTAATGCGGCTATTTTGGTCTTAACATTGCCTGTCATTACGGCGGTTTTTGCCTTTTTGATACTCAAAGAACGCATGAACGCGGCCCGTTGGGTCAGTTTTGCGATTGCGATTATTGGCGTTGCCCTTTGTTCTACTGACGATATTAAGCGAGTCGATTTGAGCTCGAAATATGCCTTGGGGAATGTCCTTATTTTCTTAGCGATTTTGGGAAATGCGTACTACAACGTAGGCTGTAAGAAAATTGCGGAGAAATACACCGAAATCGAAATGGTGTTTTATACCTACCTCGTGATGTGTATTTTGCTTACGCCGCTGGTGCTCTATTACGAACCCGAAATGTTTGGCAAAATCCCCGAGTTTACCACCAATACCTGGATTGGGATGATTTCGCTGACGGTGTTTCATAACTTCCTTTCGATGGTGCTGTTTTTTAAGGCCCTCAAGTACTTGGACGCGACCCAAGTGGCTTTATCCAACTACCTCATTACGTTTATGGGGCTTCCGATTGCCGCTTTTTGGTTGGGCGAAAAGCTTAATTCACAGGCCATTATCGGCGGTCTTTTAGTGCTAGTTTCTACCCTTATTCTTTCGATTGTAGATAGCAGAGTGCAACAGAAAAAAATGATTAATAATAATCCATAATCAGTACAGATATGTCAGAGCTAACAAACGAGCTATTCGGCGTTGTCCCGATTGTTCCCACACCCTTTACCGAAAACGAAGAAATCGACGAAAACGCCCTTCGCAATTTGATTGATTTCGCCATTGCAGGAGGCATCAAAGCAGTTTGCTTACCCGCCTATGCCAGTGAGTTTTACAAACTTACGGACGAAGAAAAGCTTCAAGTCGTACGAGTAGCGGTGGAGCACGCGGCGGGGCGTATCAAGATTGTGGCACAGTCCAACCACCCATCGCTGAAAGTGGCGATTCGGTTAGCCCAAGCCAATGTAGCAGCAGGTGCCGATGTGGTGTCATTGGCCGTACCTCGTATTTTTAGCCTGCCCGAAAGCTCGCTGAAACAATACCTATCGGAGTTCCTTCAGTCGATTCCCAATACGCCTGTATTGATTCAAGATTTTAACCCAGGTGGCGCTTCCATCAGCGTAGAATTTATCAAAGAGTTGATGGACGAAAACCCGAATTTCAAATACCTCAAACTGGAAGAGCCGCTTTGTGCGCCTAAGTTTGAAAGCATTATCAAAGCGACGAAAGGCAAGGTGGGTTTGTTTGAAGGATGGGGCGGCTTGTACATGCTCGAATTGATACCCATTGGTATTCAGGGAGTAATGCCAGGATTAGCCGTGGCCGATATTCTACAACGCGTGTTTGATCTGCGCCGCAATGGTGAAGATGGCAAAGCATTTGATTTGTTTGAAAAAGTAATGCCGCAGATTTTCTTCTCGTTGCAAAACATGGAATTGTTCCACTACGCCGAAAAAGAATTGCTTATTGCGCGGGGTGTGTTGAGCAACAGCATTGCCCGTAAAGCAGCCTACATTCCAGACGCGTCGAGTGTGAGCTACATCAAAGAGTTAAACCAACGAGTCATTGACGTTCTCAACGACGAAACCTACGCCATTCGCCCAGTAGCCGAAGCAGTATAAATAACCTCTCGAAAGTTTTGAACTTTCGAGAGGTTAAATGTCGAAGGCAGAGTGTAGAATGTCGAATGGATAAAAATTGCCTCGGCGAGGCACAACGTTTGTAGAAAATGGAAATAACATCATCAAAAATTGCCTCGGAGAGGCAAAACGTTTGTGGGGAATTTGACGGGCAAATAGCCATTGTAACAGGAGCGGCATCAGGCATAGGCTTGGCAATAGCCAAAAAACTTCTTGCCGAAGGAGCCCACGTGGCATTGCTTGATTTTAACGAAAAAGGGCTTCAACAAGAATTTGAATCCTATGGCGAGCAGACCCTACGCATTGGACTCGATATTACCAACGAAACACAAGTACAAGAGGCCGTAGCCGAAGTAGTGGCACGTTTCTCAAAAGTGGATATTTTGGTCAACTGTGTGGGCATCACGGGAGTAACCAATTTGAAGAGCCATGAAGTAAGCACCGAAAACTTGCAAAAGGTGTTTGATGTCAACTTTATGAGCTGTTTCTATACTTCTAAGGCAGTGATACCTTCGATGTTAGCCCAAAAATACGGCCGTATTTTGCACATTGCGTCCATTGCAGGGAAAGAGGGTAATGCGGGGATGTTGGCTTACTCAGCTTCCAAAGCGGCGGTGATTGGCCTGACCAAAGTCCAAGGAAAAGAATACGCCGAAGACGGGATTACGGTCAATGCCTTGGCACCTGCAGTGATTCGGACGCCTTTGGTGGATGCCATGCCCGAAGTTCAGGTCAAATACATGACGGACAAAATTCCAATGAAACGTTGTGGTACGTTAGACGAAGCCGCCGACTTGGCTGCCTACATCGTTTCTTCAAAAAACAGTTTCACCACGGGCTTTACCTTCGACTTATCGGGAGGCAGAGCGACATATTAAAACAGGGTTTTGAGAAACCCTGTTTCGGATATGAGTATCCGAAAGCACGCAAGCGTGTTGGAGGTTTCTCAAAACCTCCAGAAAGGGTTCCTCAGAACCCAGTTTGCGGGTGACTTTTATTGACGGGGTTTTGAGAAACCCTGTTTCGGATATGAGTATCCGAAAGCATGCAAGCGTGTTGGAGGTTTCTCAAAACCTCCAGAAAGGGTTCCTCAGAACCCAGTTTGCGGGTGACTTTTATTGACGGGGTTTTGAGAAACCCTGTTTCGGATATGAGTATCCGAAAGCACGCAAGCGTGTTGGAGGTTTCTCAAAACCTCCAGAAAGGGTTCCTCAGAACCCAGTTTGCGGGTGACTTTTATTGACGGGGTTTTGAGAAACCCTGTTTCGGATATGAGTATCCGAAAGCATGCAAGCGTGTTGGAGGTTTCTCAAAACCTCCAGAAAGGGTTCCTCAGAACCCAGTTTATTGGATAGGAATGGTTAAAACAAAGAAAAATGAAATCCCTCATTCTGATAATAAGTAGTTGTTTTTGGGTGTTTACGGGGGTTTTTGCCCAAAATCGTCCCAGTTTGCTGCCCGAACCCACTTCGGTTCAGTACGGGAATGGAGCGTTGGCAGTGAGCAACTTGACGCTTTATGTACCTCCGACTGCTTCCAAAGACATTGTTTTTATCCTTAAAGAATTACAACAAACCCTGCGTGAGCGAAGTGGAAAGCCTGTGAAAATGGCTTCCACACTCGCCACGTCGCGGGTGCGCTACACGGTAAAAACGACAGGTCGAGAACTGCCCGAAACCGACGAAGCGATTAAAGGAAGTACGCGCGAACACTATTCGTTGTCGGTATCGGCGCAAGGAATCCGAATAGAAGCCGAGACCTCAACGGGGCTATGGTATGCTGTGCAAACCCTGCGACAACTGATTCAAGGGGAAGGCGAACGCGCTACGATTCCTTACGTGACCATCACCGACCGACCCACCATGGCCTTTCGAGGCGTGATGATGGATTTTGCCCACGGAGGCTTGCTAACGGTGGATGAAATCAAACGTCAAATCGACTTTTTGGCACGTTGGAAAACCAACCAGTATTATTTTTATAACGAAGTAAGCATTGAATTAGAAGGCTATTCTACCCTTAATTACAAAGCCAATTACACCCAAGAGGAGGTGAAAAACATCATTGCGTATGCTCGTGAGCGGCACATGGATGTCATTCCATTCGTCAATTTTTACGGGCATTTGCACGAACTTATTCGGAATGAAAAGTACGCTTCGTTGGCGATTGGTCGCTACGGACACGAGATGGATCCTCGTAATGCAGGTGTGAAAGAATTGCTCAAAAACTGGATTAAACAATACACGTCGTTGTTTAAAAGCCCGTTTATCCACGTGGGTTTTGATGAAACGTGGGAAACCAAGCGTCTGAACAGCACAGGTGAGAAAAGCCTGAATCCCGAAGCGTTGTACATCCAACAGCTGACGTTTGTGAGTGAAGAACTCAAAAAATACGGAAAAACGCTTTTGGCGTGGACCGATATGAGCTCGTTTTATCCCGATATTATCAAGAAATTTCCTGCCGACGTCATCCCCGTTATTTGGCAATATTCGCCCGATTCGGCGGCAACCTACCATTACTTAAACCCTGTTTTGAATGAAAAAAGACCCTTTTTTATTCAACCTGCGGTTTCGGGCTGGGGGCACATTTATCCCGAAGCAAGCTATACCTACGACAATATTGATTTGTGCTTGCGGGCAGGATTGCGGCACCAAACATTAGGCTTTATCACCTCCGTTTGGACCGATTCGGTAGAGCCCTTTGTGCGGTCGTCGTGGATGTTTATGGCCTACGGTTGCATTTCGGCTTGGCAGGGAAAATCTCCTAACCAAAAAGAGTTTGCCCGAAAATACGCATCGTTGGTCTATCCCAACATCGCCCAAGAAATGGGTGAAGCTTTTGATAACATTGCTATTTCGGTCGAATACCTGAAAAAGTGTTTAGGAAAAAATACCCAAAGTATGCCGAGAGGGACGCTGGTAGAGGCGTGGTCGAACCCGTTTTCGGCGTATTATTTGACCAATACCGAAGCGCACATGGCTGATTTTAGGGAAGTTCGGAAATACAGCGAAGAGGCACAGGCTAATCTGATAGCGGCTCTTAAAAAAGCCTCAAAAACCGAACGTAAGTTTGCCAATTCATTGTTAGTATCGGCTCGATTAATCAATTATTCGGCCATGCGGTTTATGTGGGCGCGTACGGTGGTGGATCGCTGGGACTATGCAATGGTGATGAAGAAAAAGGAAGATTACGTCATTTATGATTTGACCTATCCTTGTCATAGTCTGTTGGTGGACGCCATGGACGAAACGGGCGAACTCAAACGTGAGTACGAGGCCGCGTGGTTGTCGGAATGTATGCCGTATCGCCTAAATAGTATTCTGGGGCGTTTTGAGGTGGAGTACAGCTTGTGGCGAAAATTGCACTTGAAAGTGGTTGATTTCCAGATTCAACGCCAAAAAGATACGCCCGTAAAGTCGTTTGTAGAGGTCTTTAATCCTGATTTTTAAGCAATGGGTAACCTTTACGATGCAAATTTTCTAGGTATTATGTGTGTCGTTAGGCACTACCTATTTGTAGAAAATGGGAAAACAGAAATATATTTTGCCCCTTAGGGGTTACCCATATAAAAACATGAAAAACATAGAATTTATCAGCCCGATAGAAGGCGATATGCTTCACGGATGGGACGGACAGGTAGTGGAAGGAACACTCCAAACGACGGTAAAAGTAAAAGCGCCGTTGCAGCATTTTATTGTCATCAATGGCGTGGAAGCGCGCGAGCGTGAAGGTGTTTTTGAAGCCTTGGTGACGTTGAGCGAATACCAAAATACGGTCGAAGTAAAAAATATGACCACGGGAGAAAGCGCCCAAATCAAGGTCTTTTGGCTGCCCAATTTTGCAGGAAACTACCGCTTGTCGATTGATGATAACATCTGGTTTTTGCGTGATATTCACCAAAACGATGCGAACTATACGTCGATTTTTGATAATGAATATTTGGCCTTTTTGAAACAAATTCACGACGAGTACGGGACAAAAATTCACCTCAATCTCTTTTACGAAACCGACGGCTTTAATTTGTCGCAACTGACCGACCGCTTCAAACCTGAGTGGACTGCCAATGCCGATTGGTTGCGGTTGAGTTTCCACGCGCGAGGGGAGTTTCCCGATATGCCCTACCGTACCGCAGGCTACCAACAAGTTGCCGACGATTGCGAAATGGTCAAAAATGAAATTCGAAGATTTGCGGGCGAGGCCGTGATAGGGCCTGTTACCACTTTACACTGGGGCGAAGCCACCGTCGAAGGCTCGCGGGCTTTGCGGGATGCGGGCTATGTGGGGCAATTGGGATACTTCAACGTGGACGATGATTTGCCGCCAGTTTCGTATTATTTGACCGTTGAGCAACGCCGTCAGTTGAAAAAACGCTTTGTGTGGCACGATACTGAAGAAGACATTACGTTTGTCCGAAGTAGCATTGTGATTGATAAAAAAGAACTACCCGAAATTGTCCCTCACCTCGACAACTACGCCAATCTGCCGTCAGGGCAGCCACCGTACGTCGATTTTTTGGTACATGAGCAATACTATTATCCTTTTTATGAAGCCTATCAGCCCGACTTTCGCGACCGCATTCGTGCTTGTGTGCGCTGGGCAACCGAAAAGGGCTATCAGCCAGCTTTCCTCGGAGATTGCATTTTTTAAGAGCTGAAGTAGGTTGTTAACCGTTATCAGTTAACCGTTAATAGTTGTTAATTAATTATGTGATAATTAGGCGATAAGTCATAAATGAAAACAATTCAAAATCTTTGATTTTTTAATTTTCTAGTCTTCTCGTGAAACGGCTTGTAATTTCGGATAAAGCGCAACGCGCCCGAAATTACAGAGCGTTGAAGGAGAAGGCGAGGCCCAGCGGCCGTGAGCGACCTGCAAAGTCTCAAACTCAAAGAAAGTTTGATTAGAGCATATTCAGAAGGTTTAACCACTAAAAATATGGAAAACAACCGTAGAAATTTCTTAAAAACGGCAAGTGCTACGGGATTAGGGCTCTTTGCCGCTAACCCCTTTGCCGCTTACGCCAATACCCCCGAAGAATGGGCACAAGTGCGCGAACAAGCTGACCGTAAGCGGGTTCAGAAATTTAACATGAGTGGCTACGCCGCTCCCAAACTGGACGTAGTTCGGGTTGGGTTTATCGGCTTAGGCAACCGTGGGATGGGGGCCGTTGAGCGATTAAATAAAATCGAAGGTGTCGAAATTAAAGCTTTGTGCGATTTACGTTCTGAGAAAACAGCCGCGGCCAAAAAACTGGTTGAAGCTTCGGGACACCGCCCCCAAACCTACGATAGCAGCCCCGAAATTTGGAAAAAACTCGCCGAACGTACCGATTTGGACTTGGTGTATATCCTCACTCCTTGGGCATTCCATACGCCGATGGCGGTTTTTTCGATGGAGCACGGCAAGCACGTGTGCGTAGAAGTGCCCGCCGCCAAAACCATCGAGGAGGCGTGGCAGTTGGTCGATACCTCGGAGCGCACGCGCAAGCATTGCATGATGGTCGAAAACTGCTGTTATGACTTCTCCGAATTGCTGACGCTCAATTTGGCTCGAAATGGCTTTTTTGGGGAAATTATCCACGGAGAAGCCGCTTATATTCACAATTTACAAACGCACGTTTTTTCCAAAACCCATTTTTACCAATTGTGGGAGCTTCAAGAGATGTTTCAGCGTAAAGGCAACTTGTATCCCACGCACGGATTGGGACCTATTTGTCAAGTAATGGACATCAATCGTGGCGATAAAATGGAGTACCTGACTTCGATGTCGAGTAGCGATTTTGTGTTGGGAAATTTGGCCAAAGAACTTGCCGCCAAAGACGATTTTTACAAGCCTTACGTGGGAAAATCCTACAACGGAAACATGAGTACGACCACGATTAAGACCCAAAAAGGGCGTACCATCATGGTTCAGTACGACGTGTCATCGCCAAGGCCATATTCGCGGATTCAACTGGTGAGTGGGACCAAAGCGGTAGGTTTAAAATACCCCGAACCCGCGCGATATTCAACGGGTCACGAATGGATGTCGGCCGAGGAATACAAGGCGTTGGAAGAAAAATACCTGCCGCCAATTGTGAAAAAAATGGGTGAAGTGGCCAAAAACGTCGGCGGACACGGTGGGATGGATTTTTTGATGGATTGGCGCACCATCGACTGCCTTCGCAATGGCCTTCCGCTCGACCAAGACGTGTATGACGCCGCCCTTTGGAGCAGCATTGCACCGCTGAGTGGCTGGTCGGTGGCCAATCGCTCCAATTCCATTGATGTACCTGATTTTACAGGTGGCTCGTGGAAAGCTAATGCGCCCGTCGATATTTCAATGACCAAAGGCGGCACGACCAAAGCAAAAGTATAGAGTAAACTTTTAGCCTTGGAACGGTTCCAAACCGTTCCAAGGTTTTTCTATTAGGTAATTTCCCCAAAGCGTTATATTTTTGAAAAAATAACGCTTTGGGGAATGATACATACTTCCATAAAACTACTTTTAAGCGGAATACTGGTCCTTTTATTCGCTACTAAAGGGCTCCTCGCCCAAACCATCTCCGTCACGGGCGAAGTAAAAACGCCGCTGACCCTGACCGCCTCCGACCTTCAAGCATTAGAACGAGCCGAGCTAACTGCCAAAGACCGCGACGGCAAAGAGCACCGCTATGCGGGAGTACTGCTTACGACGGTTCTTCGCAAAGCAGGCGTAACTTTGGGTGGAGAACTTCGCGGTGAAAATCTCTCAAAATACGTGATTGCCAAAGCGGGTGATGGCTACGAAGTGCTGTTTTCGTTAGCCGAGGTGGATGCTGAGTTTAGCGGACGTACTATTTTAGTGGCCGACTCGGCCGATGGTGCACCTTTGGCTCAGGGGGTAGGTCCGTTTCGCTTGGTAATACCCAACGAAAAACGCCCTGCTCGCTGGATTCGGGAGTTAAAATCGCTCGAAATTCGATTTGCTAAATGATGTTTCTGCTTCGCGGTGTAATCGCAAATTAACAACGCCTTCCCAATGCGATACTTTCCACTCCTAATAGCTTTGTTAGTTTTCTTTTCTTCTTTTTTGGTAGAAAAAAAGGGTAAACTGCATCCCTACAAGCTGGAGTATCCAACTTCATTTGGTAGTCGTTTCACGATTCCCGACGATAATCCGATGACCGAAGAAGGCGTGGCGCTGGGCCGAATGTTGTTTTATGAACCGCTGCTTTCCAGTACCAACACCGTCGCTTGTGCAAGTTGTCACAAACAAGCCAATGCTTTTTCGGACGACCGACAACTCAGTATCGGCGTATCAGGAACACCTACTCGTCGAAACTCCATGTCGCTGGTGAATCTGTTGTGGGTAAAGAACTTATTCTGGGACGGGCGCGCCAATGGTCTCGAAAATCAAGCGGTTTTTCCCCTGACTCACCCCGATGAAATGGGGCAGTCGCTGGAGGCTTCGGCGAAAAAGTTGGCCAAAACGCGTCTGTATCCTCCGCTATTCCAAGAGGTATTTGGCACTTCTGTGATTACGGGAGAACAAATCACCAAAGCGTTGGCGCAGTTTGAACGAACGTTGATTTCTGCTAATTCACCTTACGACCGCTCTTTAAAAGGTGAAACTACTCTTTCGGCTTCTGAGCAGCGGGGGCGAGATTTGTTCATGCGTGGGCCTGCTCCTGAGCGAGGTGTACGCGGGGGCAATTGCGCACATTGCCACGGAGGGGCTAAATTGATGCAGGAAGTATTTCATAACAATGGTCTTGATAGCATAGCCGTCGCGGACCGAGGAAGGCAAGAAATAACGACTGACGGACTGGATAACGGTCGTTTTCGAGTGGTAACTTTGCGAAATATTGCCCTGACGGCACCCTACATGCACGATGGCCGCTTTGCGAGTTTCGAGCAAGTACTTGATCACTACAACGAGCACTTTCATTTTAGCCCTAACCTTAGTCACGAGCTGAGAACTTCTCACAATGAACCCACTGGGCAGCGCTTGGGACTGACTTCTTCCGAAAAAAAGGATATTATTGCGTTTTTACATACGTTAACGGATTCAACTTTTGTGACAAATCCTGCGTTTGCCAACCCTTTTAGAAAGCATTAACTACTGAATGAAAAAAATAATATTACTCTTGTGGCTCATTGTACCGCAATTGTATGCCCAAACGGTGCGTGTCGCCGTAGCGGCCAATGCCCAGTTTGTGATGGAGGAATTGGAGGCCGTTTTTGAGAAAGAAACGGGTGTAGAGCTTGAAACCATTATTAACTCTTCAGGAAAAATCACGACTCAAATCCAACAAGGAGCGCCGTTTGACGTGTTTTTGTCGGCTGATATGCACTATCCTGACGTGCTCTTTAAAGAAGGGTTAACCACGGCCGCTCCCAAGATTTATGCCTACGGAGCTTTGGTCGTTTGGGGCATCGGAGCGACAAAGCCTACGAAAGATTTGTCGTTTTTGACCCAACCTTCCATTAAAAAAATCGCCATTGCCAACCCCAAGCTTGCGCCCTACGGAGTCGCGGCGCAGGAAGCCCTCAGGCATTATGGTTTGTTTGAAAAAACGCAAAGCAAGTGGGTCATGGGAGAAAGTATTTCGCAGGTCAATCAGTATATTTTATCGCAGGCTGTGGAGGTTGGTTTTACGGCCAAATCGGTAGTGCTCGACCCTTCGTTAAAAGGGCAGGGAACATGGATAGAAATAGACCCAAGAACCTACAGTCCGATTGCGCAAGGTGTGGTATTGCTCAAAAAGAAAAACGCTGAACCCAGTTTGGCCGCCCGTCGTTTTTATGATTTTTTGTTTAGTAAACGTGCACAAGCTATTTTTCGGAAGTTTGGGTATCGAATCGTGACACAGCAAAAATGATAAACATGGATTGGGAGCCGATTTGGCTTACGTTTCGTTTGGCAAGCATTACCACGGTACTTCTGCTGTTGGTAGGGATACCGCTTGCGGCCTGGTTGTCGGCCACCAAAACTAAACTCAAACCTTTGATAGAGGCCATCATCAGTATGCCTTTGGTCTTACCGCCGTCGGTGTTGGGGTTTTATTTTTTATTGGCATTGAGTCCAAACAGTACCTTGGGGCAATTTTTGGAACAAACGTTCGATCTGCGACTGGTGTTTTCGTTTGAAGGGCTGGTTGTGGCATCAATGGTGTACAGCCTACCTTTTATGGTGCATCCAATTCAGGCGGGGCTTGAAAACTTGCCGCCATCGTGGCAGGAAGCCTCTTTTACCCTCGGCAAATCACGCACTACTACTTTGTTTCGGATTCTTTTGCCCAATAGTAAGCCTGCGCTGCTGACGGGTATTGTGCTGTCTTTTGCGCATACCATTGGTGAATTTGGGCTGGTGTTGATGATTGGCGGAAACCTACCAGGGCAAACGCGCGTAGCGTCGATAGCCATTTATGACGAGGTCGAAACGCTCAATTATGCCGCTGCGCACAGTTATGCCGCGTTATTGTTGGTTATTTCTTTGGTGATTTTAGTGCTTGTGTATCGTTTCAATAAACGCTTGACGGTATGATAGAACTTGACCTTCAGCTACCGCGCCTTTTTGCCGATGGTCGGGGAGAGCTACGGATTCAGCTTTCGTTGGAGTCGCATAGCTTGACGGCTTTGTACGGGGCGTCTGGGGCTGGAAAAACAACGCTTTTGCGTTTGTTAGCAGGTTTAGAAACCCCCGTTTCGGGACGGATTGTCGTGGATGGCGATACGTGGCTGGACACTTCTTCCAAGATAAATGTACCCGTTCAGCAACGTTCCATTGGCTTTGTTTTTCAGGATTCGGCGCTTTTTCCTAACATGACTGTTCGCGAAAACTTGGCCTACGCTGCCGCGTCGACGAAAGATGCGTTGATTGATGAATTGCTGCAAAAAATTGGTTTAGAGTCGCTTGCGCACCGAAAGCCCGATGCGTTGTCGGGAGGGCAGCGGCAGCGAGTAGCGTTGGCGCGGGCGTTGGTACGGCGACCTAAGGTGTTGTTGTTGGACGAGCCATTTGCATCGCTTGATGCTACCACTGCTCAAAGCCTTCGTGAAGTATTAATGAGTTTGCACCAACAAGCCCAAACGACGACGTTGCTGGTGACCCATAATCAAGAAGACATTCGTCAGTTGGCCGACCGAAAGGTTGAACTGGAACGTGGACAGATAAAAGCGGACGAAAACAAAGCCCCTGAGCCCACGCCTGTGTGGGGTGTCATCACAAAATTAGACCGTGAGAATGGTTACCTCGAAACCGATACGATGCAAATACGCTTTAGTGCTTCTGCTCCTTGGCCCAACGACTTGAAAGTGGGAGACGAGATGTCGTTGAGTTGGAAACGGCGAATTTAATTCAACGAAAAAGTCTTTGAATTTTCCCAAAAACTGCATAAATTGTCGTTGACAAACGTTTTTTACAAAAAATAATCCAGCTATGGCGAATCCAACCTTATCCGAAAAATCATTCATCAAAGCCGCCCAAGAAGGCATTGGGCAAGGAGCGATGACTGTCCAAGGTACAGTCAACAAAATCATTTTATTAGGTGCATTGGTCATTGCCTCTGCTGTGGGCAGTTGGTTGTTGTTTGCCTCCAATCCTGCACTTATCATGCCTTTGGCCATCGGTGGCGCAATTGCGGGTTTCGTGATTGCCCTCATTTTGGCTTTTAAACAACAGCTAGCACCTACCTTGGCACCTATTTATGCCCTGGTTGAAGGGGTTTTTGTGGGAGGCATCACGTTGGTATTTGAAAGTATGTATCCAGGCATTGGCTTATCGGCGGTGCTGCTCACTTTTGCCATTTTGGCGGGGATGGTCGGTTTGTACAAAGCGGGCGTCATTCGGGCAACTCCCACGTTCAAACGGACGGTGATGGCAGCTACGGCGGGAGTGGCTATTTTTTACTTGGTTGCTATGGTACTGCGTATGTTCAGCATCGAAATGCCGCTTATTTACGATACAGGCTGGTTCGGAATCGGCTTTTCGTTGTTTGTGGTGGGGTTAGCAGCCTTCAATTTAGTACTTGACCTCGACAGAATCGAGCAAGGCGCGGCCTACGGTGCACCCAAATACATGGAATGGTACTGCGCGTTTGGGATGATTGTTACTATTGTATGGTTGTACATAGAAGTGCTTCGTTTGTTAGCCAAGCTCTCAAGCCGAGACTAAGTAGAACGATGAAAATGCAAAAAACAAGGTTCAAAATAGGGAAAATGGATTGCCCATCCGAAGAACAAATGATACGGATGAAGTTGGCAGATTTGGCAATGATTGAGTCTCTTGATTTTAATATTCCTGACAGACAGCTGACGGTGTATCATACACAGGGCTATGATTCTATATTTCAACGCCTTGATAGCCTGAAGTTTGATACATCGGTCATAGATAGTGTTGTGGCGGAGGGTTATCAAAAAGCATTAGAGGAGTTGGGACAGGAGCGAAGGCTACTTTGGCAAGTTTTAGCGATTAACATGCTGTTTTTTGTACTAGAACTCATAACAGGCGTCATTTCTAATTCGATGGGGCTGGTCGCAGATAGCTTAGACATGCTTGCCGACAGTATCGTTTATGGCCTTGCGCTTTTTGCTGTCGGCGGAGCTATCGCGCGAAAGAAAAATAGTGCAAAAGCTGCTGGGTATTTGCAAATGGTACTGGCAATCGTTGGTTTTGTGGAAGTAGTCCGACGTTTTCTTGGGTTTGAAGAGGTGCCCGCTTTCCAAACAATGATTGTTGTTTCAATGTTAGCCTTGATGGGGAATGGGCTTTGTTTGTATTTATTGCAAAAAAGTAAAAGTAGCGAGGTCCACATGAAAGCAAGTATGATTTTTACATCCAATGATGTGATTGTAAATATTGGGGTGATGCTTGCGGGGGGACTGGTGTATTTGACTAACTCTAAGTACCCCGATTTGATTGTTGGTACAATCGTTTTTGTTATCGTTGGACAAGGAGCGTATAAAATTTTTAGCTTATCAAAATAACCAAAGTGCGAAACCAATAGCAGCAGTTACAAAAACGTCAGGCGATTTGTCTGACGTTTTTTTTGAAGTAAAATTGAAATAGTACTAAAAGATGTGTTGTGAAAAAGAAGTTACTTAGAAAGTTTACTTATATTCTTTTGATTGAAATTTTAGCTTATAATTTAATAAATAAATAATTTGATTTTTTAAACATATTTAGAATAATCATTGGAAAACATTACAAATCACCATAAACTTGCGCAATAATAGTGCCAAGCAACAAAAGATTTTTCGCTCTTTGTAATTACATATTTTAATTCTGAATGGCCGCAACTATGTAAGAATTAAGCCTCTCTTGTACATACTATTTGCAAGGGAAAATTATTGGAAAATTACCATTATTACCCAATAACTTAATATAGTTCGCCCATGAGAAATTTTTTATCCACTCTCTGTTTAGTAGGTGCGATGCTGACATGCTTGGTCAGTCACGCACAAGACCGTGTGTTGAAAGGAAAAGTCCTTGACAAAGACGGTGCTCCCCTTCCTGGAACAAGTATCGTCATCAAAGGTTCTGACCGAGGTACTTCGGCCAGTTCTACGGGAGAGTTTAGCCTCTCTGCTCCTCCGAGTGCTACGACTTTAGTGTTTTCTTTTATTGGCTACAAGCCCCAAGAAATGGCTATCGGCGCGCAAACTTCGTTCAGTATTACAATGCTAGAAGATGCGTCCATTTTGAACGAAGTCGTTGTTACTGCCTTGGGGATTGCCCGTGAAAAGAAAGCCTTGGGCTATTCGGTCCAAGAAGTAAGTGGAAAACAAATGACACAAGCTCGGACCACCAACTTCGTCAATGCCTTGGCTGGTAAAGTGGCTGGGGTACAAATTACGGGTTCGAACGGTGCGCCAGGGGCTTCGTCGCGGATTTTGATTCGTGGAACAAGCTCAATTGGTAGCAACAACCAGCCCCTTTTTGTGGTTGACGGTGTGCCCATCGACAACGGTAACTACGGCTCAGGAACGGGCGTTGACTACGGAAACGGTGCCGCGTCGATTAACCCCGATGATATTGAAAACGTAAGCGTATTGAAAGGGCCAAGCGCGGCGGCTTTGTACGGTTCGCGCGGGGCTAATGGCGTTATTTTGATTACGACCAAAAGCGGAAAAGGCGCGAAAGGTATTGGCGTTTCGGTCAACTCTAACACCGCTTTTGATACGCCTTTCCGACTTCCTGAATGGCAAAATGAGTACGGTCAAGGAAACAAAGGCTTGTTTTCGTTTGTGGATGGAACGGGCAAAGGCGTCAACGACGGGGTGGACGAAAGCTGGGGGCCTAAAATGGACGGTCGCTTACTTCCACAGTTTGATTCGCCGCTGGATGCCAATGGCGTTCGTACGGCGACTCCGTTTGTGCCTCATCCTGATAATGTTACAAACTTTTTTAACGTTGGTAAAACCTACACCAACAATATCGCCATCACGGGCGGAAACGACAAAGGCGATTTCCGCCTTTCGTTTACCAATTTGAGCCAAACGGGAATTTTACCAAATACTGATTACAAACGCCGTACGGTTTCGTTGAATGCGGGTTGGAATTTGACCAAAAAATTGAGCATTCGTGCAACGGGTAATTACGTCGTGGATGGTAGTGATAATCGTACTAACTGGGGGCTTTACTTTATTTGGTTTGGCCGCCAAGTGGATATTGAAAAGCTGAAAAATTATCAAGCACCTAACAGTGTGTATCAGTACAACTGGAACTATAATTATTGGACAAACCCGTACTACGTGTTGAATTTGAGTACGAAGTTTAACCAACGCGACCGCGTATATGGAAACCTAGCTGCTACCTATAAATTTAACGACTGGTTGACATTGACAGGGCGTTCAGGAACCGATGTATATATTGACCGCCGCAAAACCAAAAATGCCGCCCGTATCGACAACCTCAACGGTGCAAAACAGTATGACAGCTACAACGAAGAGCAGATTTTTATTCGTGAATCGAACTCGGATGTATTGTTGAGCGCGACACGTAAGTTTGGTGATTTTGACGTGTCGGCCAACGTGGGTGCTAACCACCGTAGTAATTATTACCAACGGAATTACATGGGAGCGACCGAATTGGCCATTCCGCGCGTGTGGAACCTCGGGAACTCTCGCCAAGCAAAGGTGGCTGACAACTCATTCTCCGAAAAAGCAGTAAACAGTGTTTATGCGGCGGCTAACTTCGGTTATCGCAATTATCTTTTCTTGGATTTGACGGCACGAAACGACTGGTCGAGTACCTTGCCTGCCAACAACCGCTCGTATTTCTACCCATCGGCGGCATTGAGTGCCATTGTAACCGACATTTTGGGCCTAAACTCACCTGTATTATCATTTGCCAAATTACGCGCAGGGATTGCCCGCGTAGGGAACGACACCGATGCCTATCGTTTGATTCAAGCCTACAAGTACGAAAACCCTTGGGGCAGTACGCCTTCGTTGTCAGAAAACAACGCGATGTTGAACGCTTCCCTCAAACCAGAGTTGACAAACTCGTACGAAATTGGGGCTGAATTTAAGTTTTGGCGCAACCGCGTAGGTTTGGATGTAACGTACTACAACAAACAGTCGTCGAACCAGATTTTGGACGTTAATATCTCACAAACAACGGGTTTTAACTCAAAACTGTTGAATGCTGGGAAAATTGAGAACAAAGGAATTGAAGTACAACTCAGCGCCACACCTGTGAAGGTGCGTGATTTTCAGTGGGATGTGGCAGTCAACTGGGCGCGAAACCAAAACAAAGTAATCGAATTGGCAGATGGCCTAACAACCTACACTTTAGGAACCGTTCGCGGTATGACAATCGAAGCGCGTGTGGGACAGCCTTATGGTACGTTCTTCGGACAAGGTTTTGCCCGTGACCCGAGCGGTAACATCATTTACGACAAAAGTGGTTATCCAACCCTCAACCCAACTCGCCGTATCTTAGGAAGTTTCACACCAAAATGGTTAGGCGGTTTACAGAATACCTTTACGTACAAGAGTGTCTCGTTGAGTACCTTGATTGATGTGAAATACGGTGGTGATATTTTCTCGCAAAGTGTGAATATCGGTCGCTATACAGGTGTATTGGCCGAAACGGTATTAGGGCGTGAAACAGGAATCGTTGGCGAAGGCGTTGTGAACACAGGCACGACCACCGAACCTGTCTATGTGCCAAATACAAAGAATATTTCGTCGGAAGAGTGGCACCACAAATACTACGCATTGACCAACAACGAAATGACGATTTTTGATGGTAGCTATGTAAAACTTCGTGAAGTGAGATTGAGTTATGTGCTTAACAATCAGTTAATTAAAAAGCTGCCTGTGCGTGATATTACGGTATCGGTCGTAGGACGTAACCTCTGGTTGATTCACAGTAATGTGCCACACATCGATCCTGAAACCAGCTTCTACAACGATGGCAATTTGCAGGGAATCGAGAACGGTCAAATTCCAACAACCCGCTCGGTTGGTTTTAACATCAGTTTTAGCTTGTAAAGGTGTCAAGGTCAGACGGTAGTCAGACCGTATTTCCATTGGTTTGGTTGTCGTTTGACCTATCACATAATCATCGGTCTGACTGTCGTCTGACCTCAGATAAAAAGTTACGGTCTGACTGTCGTCTGACCTATCACATAATTTTTCTATTACGACAATGAAAAGACTTTTTTCTTCTTTCCGATACAAAGCCGCTTTGGCGGCGGTGATGCTGAGTGTTTCGGCTTGCACCGACAAATTTGACGAAATGAATACCAATCCCAACGCTCCTGCCACGGCAACGGCCGACCTGTTTTTGCCGCACGGCATTCAGAGTGCAGTAGATGTTTATTGGGGTGGTTCGTTGGGAATGGACATTGGTAACTTGATTTCGCAGTATTGGGCTCGCATCCAATACACCGACATTGACCAGTATTCTATCTCAAGCAGTGTGTATAGTGATGCTTGGCAGACATTCCACATCGAGGCCCTGGCCGACTACCAACGTATTTATAAGATGGGAGCGGAGATTAAAAACCCTAATTACCAAGCTGTGGCCATCATTATGCGTTCTTGGGTGTTTTCATTATTGACGGATATTTACGGAGATATTCCATATTCTAAGTCGCTTCAAGGGCTGGAAGGTGAGTTGCAACCTGCGTACGACACCCAAAAAGACGTGTACGCGGGTTTAATCAAAGACCTCAAAACGGCTAACGACATGATTGATGCAACTGACAGAACCAAGGCGATTGCGGGTGATATTTTGTTTGCCAATGATCTTACCAAATGGAAAAAATTTGCCAATTCCTTGAGCCTTCGCTTGTTGAATCGGATGTTGAGCAAAACCGACGCAGCCATTGATGTAAAGGCGGAAATCAACCGAATTTTGAGCGACCCTGCTAAGTACCCAGTAATTGGCTCAGTGTCGGAGAATATTCAGTTAAATTACATCGACGCAACAAACAACAACAACCCGATTAACCAAAACCGCAAAACGCGCGACGACCACCGCATAAGTGCTACATTGGTGACAAAATTGGCGGCCTTGAAAGATGCGCGCTTGGCGGTGTATGCCGACAAACCTGCCGATGGAGGAGATTATAAAGGCGTACCAAACGGGCTGTCGAATGCCGATGCCAATGCATTAGGCTTATCGAAAACGTCGAAAGTTGGAGCGTTTTTTGTGAGCGCGACAGCACCAGGCGTAATCATGTCTTATGCAGAATTGTTGTTTATCAAAGCCGAAATGGCCTACAAAGGTATCACAGCTGCGGGCGACGTGGCTACTAACTATACCAATGCCATTACGGCTTCGCATAGCCAATATAAACTTACCGTGGGGGCTAACTACTTAGCCGCCAACGCGCTTAAATCAGGAACTGATGGTTACAAACAAATCATGGAACAAAAATGGATTGCGTTGTTTGGTCAAGGAATAGAGTCATGGACAGAGTTTCGTCGTACGGGCATTCCTGAATTAAAGCCATCAGTAATCAACGTAAACGGTGGCGTTATTCCAACGCGTTTGCCCTATCCAGGTTCGGAAGAATCGCTGAATTATACCAATTTTAGTGCGGCGTTGAAAGCTCAGGGAGGCGTCAACGACATGAAGCTGAAACTTTGGTTTGCCAAGTAAGTGATTCATACATACATTGTTCTCTCCAAAAACCCCAGCTCTTTAGGTTGTGGGTTTTTGGCAATTTGCTGATAATTAGGTTTTTTTGATTGTTCACTTGTTTCTCAATAAACTATTTAACCATTCCCATGAAATACCTTTTCCGTTCCACCCTTTCTGCCTGTTTGGCGGCGGCGACTTTTACCGTTTCGGCACAAGATGACGCAGCTTTGCTAAAAAAAGCAAAAAAAATCCACGACAAAGCTTTTACGCTAGATACGCACGCCGACACGCCGATGCTGCTGGCCCGCGGAGGATTTGACATCACCAAAGACAACGACGCCCGCACGACCAACAGCAAAGTGGATTATCCACGCATGGTTCGTGGTGGCTTAGATGCCATCTTTTTTGCGGTGTATTTGGGGCAAGGTCCACGCACGCCCGAAGGCCACGAAACGGCTAAAAAACGGGCATTGGAGATTTTTGATGCGGTTCATACCTCGCTAAAAAATACGAGCTCAATGGCCGCCTTGGCTACAACGCCCGAAGAGGCCATTAAGATTGGTAAAACGGGTAAACGCGCGATTTTTATTGGGGTAGAAAACGGCTACACCATCGGTCACGACTTGGGTATGCTGCAAAAATTTTACGATTTGGGCACGCGTTATATGACGCTTTGTCATTCGAGCAACAACGACATCTGTGATTCGTCCACCGATCCAAAAGGGGCGGAATACCAAGGGTTGAGCCCGTTGGGTGAGCAAGTAGTGAAAGAAATGAACCGCTTAGGGATGATTATTGACGTATCGCACGTGTCAGACTCTACTTTTTACGATGTCGTTCGCCTGTCGAAAGTGCCCGTGGTAGCGACGCACTCAGGAGCTAAGGCTATTTGTAATCACCCTCGTAACCTCACCGACGATATGCTAAAAGCATTGGCTAAAAACGGCGGTGTTGTTCAACTCAACTTGTTGAGCGATTACGTTAAAACCATTCCTCCAAGTGCCGAAAGAGAAGCGGCGATGAAGGCATTATATACCAAATACAACATCAAAGATCGTCGTGGAATGATGACCTTGCCCGAAGCTGAACAACAAAAAGCCCGTGCCGATTTTATGGAGTTGAACAAAAAATACCCTGTTCAGTTGGCTACGGTCAAAGATGCCATTGATCACATCGACCACATGGTGAAGCTCATCGGTATCGACCACGTAGGAATGGGTGCCGACTTCGACGGTGGTGGCGCTTTGGCCGACTGCTTCGACGTAAGTCAATACGAAAACATGACCATCGAACTTGTGCGTCGCGGCTATTCAAAAAAAGACATTGAGAAAATTTGGAGCGGCAATTTCTTCCGCGTGATGAAAGCCGTAGAAAAAGGCAAAACGGGCGAAGTGAGCCTGAAATAAAAGTAAGTGAGACAACAACGAAAATGAAAAGAGTCGGGCAGTTGCTCGACTCTTTTTTTGTAAAATAAACCCACCTTCCCGAAAGTTTTAAAACTTTCGGGAAGGTAGTGGCATAATTTTTTGCTATTATTGATACTTACCAACGACGATTAATGATGCTGCCTATGTTGTTTTTACGTTCAAAATTACCCCAATTTGTTTTCCTTTTTCTCTTGATAATCGGCTCCTTTGCTGTTCATAGTCAGTCACTTTCTGGGATTAAATTGCCTTCTTTTTCTGAAGACACCCTGAACCGTGTCTCGATGCGAGGAATGTTCTCGCAACTTAATAACACGGCCACCATCAGCGACTGTAAAACGGGGAAAATTGTGCACGTTTTGCCCCAAAAAGCCTATAAAGACCTCATGGAGGCGTACCAAGAAGTGAAACAAACGGGTGAAAATAGAATGTACGTCGAAATACAAGGGTATTTTAATGACAATCGTTCTGAAAAACTCATTGTTGAAGAACTGCGTTTTTACGAAAATACCTCGGTTTGCCCTTCAGTTGCCAAATCTTACATTGCCCGTATGAAGGCTGACTTTGTCGAATATGGTGAAATGACCGTCGGTTGGGGGATTAAACTGGGTATTGCGGCGCTGATACTTATTTTGGGATTTGGGCTGATTAATTTTTTAGATAAACCGCTCAAGTCGTTTATTGACAAACGCAGTACCATCGATCCCTCCGTCAAGAGCTTTTTAAAGAGTTTGTTATTTATCAGCCTCCGAATTACGCTCATTATGATTGCGGGTGGTTTTTTAGGGATTCGGGTGACGGGGATTGTGGCCCTGTTTAGTGCGGCTACGTTGGCCATTGGTTTTGCCCTGCAGGGGAGTTTATCCAATTTTGCGGGAGGCTTTATCATCTTGTTGATGAAGCAATTTAAGGTGGGAGAAAAAATCACCGCCCAAGGCTACACGGGGCAAGTGCGTGATATTTTGATGTTTAATACCGTTTTGGATACGGGTGATGGCCGTCGGGTGATGATTCCTAACGGACCACTGCTCAACAGTACCATTATTAATCATACCCGAGCGGGATACGAAAAACGGGTACTGAAGATTTTTACCACTTCTGACGTAGATACGGAGCACCTAAAAGCCATTATTTTGGACCAAATGGGCACCCTTAACGATGAAACATTGAAGCTTGCCCCCGATGTAAAAGTAACCGATTGGAACGGCGACCGCCTCGAAATCACCTTGTCGTACCAAACACCTGCGGCACTGAGCGGAGGGGTTTATGAAAAGGTCATTCAACAAATGAACAACCGCCTGCGTGCAGAGGGAATCAAACTATATCCTTCCATGACTACGACCTAGTCGCTATCAAAACACTTTTTGATTATTTGGAAGTCAGTTCATTAGATAATTCTTTGGAAGGTTTTCCTACAGTGACGCGTAACCAAGCTGAGGCTGTTATCGAGCTGGCAGCCAATTTGTTATATAACTCTACGCATCACTATGAAGCTGCTGCTTGACGAAAATATTGACGTGCGCATAGGGGTGGTATTTCGGTTAGTTGTCATAGCTTCAAAACAGTCAATTAAAAACGTTTCGAACAGCTATGAAAAAGTCATTAGTCATCTTTTTGTTTGCGCTTCTTGCCTCTCTCCAATCGTGTGTTTTTATTTCAGAAGGCACACTTACGCCCCTTGATCCTACGTCCCAAACTTTCAATCTCCGCGATTTTGACCAGCTCGAAATGGGCAATGCCTTTGACATCCACGTCCGCCAGTCGGGGCAGTTCAGCATTTCGGTGCGGGGCGACCGCCGCGACGTTCAAGATTTGGACGTGTATGTTGACCGCTCAGGTAAGTTGGTGATGAAATACCGAAACTGGCGCGTTCGCCGCTACGACATGGAAGTGGACATTACGATGCCTACCCTTACCGAAGTGGATTTCTCGGGAGCTACAACTTCTACCATCGAGGGTTTTACCAACGGCCGTACGCTCGACGTCGAACTATCGGGCGCCTCGAAGTCGGTGATTGATAGCGATTGGGACCGTGTTAATGTGGATTTGTCGGGTGCCTCTAATCTTACTTTGCTTGGGCAAGGGCTTACAATTGCGGGCGAGTTGTCAGGAGCTTCACGCTTGGATGCCTTCGACTATCCCGTTGATAACGTCGATTTAGATCTTTCGGGAGGAAGCAACGCCCGTGTATTGGTGGGCAAAACCTTGAGAGTCAACGCCAGCGGAGGAAGTACATTGCGCTACCGTGGCACGCCCGAATTGCGCTCCAATATTTCGGGTGGAAGCACCGTAAAGCCAGATTAAGCCAAAAAATTCCTACCTTTGTGGTTCTTAATTGAAGCCGTTATCGGTTATCGGTTATCAGTTATCCGTAGAATATGCGGTTTACTATTAACGGCTAACGGTTAACGGCAATTTAAAAAAATTGCCCAATGAACTACAAAGAGTATAAAGGTCTGGACTACGCGCAGGTAGGGAAAGAAATCCTGCAGTTCTGGAAAGAAAATCAAATATTCGAAAAATCAGTCGAAGTACGGGAAGGGTCGCCGTCATTTACGTTTTACGAAGGGCCACCATCGGCCAACGGGACGCCTGGGATTCACCACGTAATGGCCCGTACCATCAAAGATATTTTCTGCCGCTACAAAACCCTTCAAGGCTACCAAGTGAAGCGTAAAGGGGGCTGGGATACGCACGGCCTGCCGATTGAGCTTCAAGTAGAAAAAGAATTGGGCATTCGCAAAGACGACATTGGGGTAAAAATCAGCATCGAAGACTACAACAAAAAGTGCCGCGAGGCCGTCATGCGTTTTACCGATTTGTGGCTCACCATGACCGAAAAAATGGGGTATTGGGTGGACATGGACGACCCGTACGTGACCTACAAAAACGACTACATCGAAACGCTTTGGTGGTTGCTCAAGCAGCTCTACGACCAGGGGCTTTTGTACAAAGGTTATACCATTCAGCCTTATTCTCCAGCGGCGGGTACGGGGCTTAGTTCGCACGAGTTGAACCAGCCTGGTACGTATAAAGACGTAAAAGACACCACCATCGTTGCCCAGTTTAAAGTAAAATTGACGGGTAAATCGGCCTATTTGTTTGACACAGCCGACAGCGATGAAGTGTACATTCTAGCATGGACGACGACGCCTTGGACGCTTCCTGCAAACTCCGCCTTGACCGTAGGAAAAGACATTATGTACGTCCTTATCAAAACCTTTAATCCATATACTTTTTTGCCCATCAATGTGGTGTTAGCAAAAGATTTGGTGGGGAAATATTTCTCGGAAAAAGGCAAAGACGGCGATTTTGTAGCCTATAAAGACGGCGACAAAGTGATTCCGTGGTCGGTATTGATGGAGTTTAAAGGTGAACACCTCGAAGACATTCAGTACGAGCAATTGTTGCCTTACGTGCAGCCGCTCCAAGATGCCGACAAAGCTTTCCGCGTTATTTTGGGCGATTTCGTCACGACCGAAGACGGTACGGGGGTAGTGCATACCTCTCCTACTTTTGGCGCGGATGACTTCCGCGTGGCGAAAGCCAACGGCGTACCTGCCATCATGGTGCGCGACGAAAGCGGCAAAGAAGTACCTATCGTTGACCGTCAAGGGCGTTTTGTCAAAGAAGTCGGCGAATTTGGTGGGCGTTTTGTCAAAGAAGAATACTACTCGACCGAAGAACGCAACGAGCCTGATTTCCGCCCGACGGATGTGCTTATCGCCATCAAATTGAAAGAAGAAAATCGTGCCTTTAAAGTGGAAAAATACGAGCACCCTTACCCACACTGCTGGCGTACGGACAAGCCTGTGTTGTACTACCCACTCGATAGCTGGTTTATTGCTACGACCAAGAAAAAAGACCGCTTGGTAGAACTCAACAAAACCATCAATTGGAATCCTGAAAGCACAGGAACGGGGCGTTTTGGAAACTGGCTCGAAAACCTTGTGGACTGGAACCTTAGCCGTAGCCGCTACTGGGGTACGCCTCTGCCGATTTGGCGCAGCGAAACGGGCGAAGAAGCTTGCATCGGTTCGGTAGAAGAGCTAACCAATGAACTCCAAAAGGCGATTGATAGCGGCGCACTTAGCCCTGAGCAACAAGCCAAGAATGAGTCGTTTCTGCAATCAAAAGGCACGGAAGCCTTTGATTTGCACCGCCCCTACGTGGACGAAATCTTTTTGGTATCGGCCTCGGGCAAAGTGATGTTTCGTGAGCCTGACCTCATCGACGTGTGGTTTGACTCGGGAGCGATGCCGTATGCGCAGTTCCACTTCCCGTTTGAAAACCTCGACAAGTATCCACAAAGCATGGGCGGTACGGCAAGCGATAGCAAAACGTCGTTCCCTGCCGACTTCATCTCCGAAGGAGTTGACCAAACGCGCGGTTGGTTTTTTACCCTCCATGCCATCGCTGGATTGCTGTTTGACTCGGTTTCGTTTGAAAACGTTGTTTCGACGGGCTTGGTGTTGGACAAAAACGGCAATAAAATGTCGAAACGTTTGGGCAATGCCATCGACCCGTTTGATACCATTGATAAATACGGCCCCGATGCGACGCGCTGGTACATGATTACCAATGCTGAGCCGTGGGACAACCTCAAGTTTAACCTCGACGGTATCGCCGAAGTACAGCGGAAATTCTTTGGAACGCTGTTCAATACCTATAATTTCTTTGCTTTGTACGCCAATCTCGACGGCTACAAAGTAGAACAGTTTAACCGCGTTCCGCGCGAACAATTGAGCGAGCTTGACCGCTGGATTATTTCAAAGGTCTATACCCTTGTGAAAAACGTGGGTGAGCAGTTTGATGGATACAATCCTACAAAAGCGGGGCGCTTGATTCAAGATTTTGTGTGCGACGACCTTTCTAACTGGTACGTTCGTCTCAATCGCCGCCGTTTTTGGCAAGGAGAAATGACCGATGACAAGCGCGCTGCGTACGAAACCCTCCAACATTGTTTGGCGGCAGTGGCGCAGTTGATGTCGCCGATTGCGCCTTTCTTTGCCGATTGGCTCTATCGTAATCTAACCGACCACGTACGTGTTGAATCAATCGAAAAAAATACGCCGTTCAAACACGAATCGGTGCATTTTACTGAATGGCATACGTACGACGAGTTCTGGGTAGATGCCGAGTTGGAGCAATCAATGCAATTGGCGCAAGACATTTGTTCGTTGGTACACTCGTTGCGGAAAGGGCACAAAATAAAGGTGCGCCAGCCGTTGACCAAAGTGTTGATTCCTGTTTTGAGCGACAAAGTTCGGGAGCAAATTGAGCACGTAGCACCTATCATCATGAGCGAGGTCAACGTTAAAAGCGTTGAGTTTGTGAGCGATGATTCGGGCATTTTGAAAAAGAAAATCAAGCCAAACTTCAAGGCACTTGGGCCTAAGTACGGCAAAAATATGAAGGCAGTGGGCGAAGTAATCAACGCCATGAATGAAGAGCAAATCCGCGAAATCGAAAGAAACGGAAAAGTGACTCTTACTGGCGGTGATACGACGTTTGAGATTCTTTTGGCAGAAATCGAAATCTTGACCGAAGACGTACCAGGTTGGTTGGTCGCAAGCCAAGGCAGCCTCACCGTGGCGCTTGACGTGACCATCACCGAGGAATTGCGCCGTGAAGGAATTGCGCGTGACGTAGTAAACCGCATCCAAAACCTCCGTAAAGACAGTGGTTTTGAAGTAACGGACAAAATCGCTATTCAGTTGGAAAACAACAACGAAGAGCTTGCCGACGCCGTTGAGACCAACAAAAACTACATCTGTCAAGAAGTCCAAGCCGTTCAACTCGACCTCGTTGCTGACCTCAATGGCAGTGCTTCCGAAATCGAAATGGACGAGTTTTTACTCAAAGTGAAGATTGAAGTAGTGTAATTCGTTAATTGCGTTCGGGTGATAGCCCGAACGCAATTCTTTAAAATTTAACCAATAATTCGGCTTGTTCGCGGAGAAGTTTATTGATGAGTGGGTCAATGACTTCCCCATCGACAAAATTCTTTTTCATAAACGGAATTTTGACCCGCTGGGCAAGTACGTGCATTCCCAAATAGCTAAAGACGTCGATTAAGTGGCTCAGTGCCAAAGCCGACCCTTGCACGCCATCCGAAATTCCGACCAACGCTGCCTTCTTGTGAAGCAGCTCGCTAGGGTAGCCAAGCCCGTCGATAAATACTTTGAGCGCCCCAGGAAAAGAACCGTTGTACTCGGGGACGATGAAAACATATTTATCAGATTCCTTCATTAGTTGGCGATATACATTAAAAGACTCATTTTTGCCGTTGTTTTCGTATAAAGCCGATCGAATGAAATCATCGGGTAGGTCTGCAATATCTAAAATCTGACTTTCGGTATGGAGTTCAGAGAGCAGCTTTTGGTAAAAAATAGCCACCTGCTTCGATTTAGAACGGCGGCGATTTGTACCTACAACAATGGTAATCATAGAGTTTTGGAGAAAATATTTTTAAATGTAACTCAAAACTTACCGTAAATTGTTCTGAAAAAGTTAACCAAATTGCGATTTCTCAAAAAACTATCTACACATGGCTCGTTTTTCTCGTCTTCACGTATATCAAACTTTACTCGATGTTCCTATTGTTCCACTTTTCAGCAGCCAAGACCTTGATGTTTGCAAAAACGTCCTAAGCGCGTGTTACAAGGCTGGAATTCGGGTATTTGAACTGACCAACCGTGGAGATTTTGCCCATGAATTGTTTGCAGAGTTGGTAAAAACCGCCCGTACCGATTATCCCGATTTGATTTTAGGCGTGGGAACTATCATCGACCCTGCTACGGCGGCCCTGTATTTGCAGTTAGGCGCCAATTTTATCGTCAGCCCAAGTTTTGATGCCGACGTTGCCAAAGTATGTAACCTCCGAAAAATAGGCTATTTGCCAGGTTGTGCCACGTTGACCGAAATCTCAACGGCTGAGTCATGGGGTGTAGAAATCATTAAATTGTTTCCAGGCGACACACTTGGGCCTTCCTTTGTGAAAGCCTTAAAAGCACCCATGCCGTGGACGACTGTACTTGTGACGGGCGGAGTAGAACCAACCGAAGAAAGCCTAAAAACATGGTTTGGCGCAGGAGCAGACGCGGTAGGTATTGGCTCGCGCTTGCTTACTCCTGAAATTCTCCAAAAGAAAGACTGGGAAGCCCTCGAACATCGCGTAAAAAACGCCCTAGCGTTAGTTTGCTAAGGGTTTCTCTTGTGTGGAGGGTTTCTCAAAACCCGCTCTCGTGTGCTAAGGGTTTCTCAAAACCCGCCTCTCGTGTGCTGAGGGTTTCTCAAAACCCGCTCTCTTGTGTGCTGAGGGTTTCTCAAAACCCAACCCTGTGTGTCCCAAAACAAAAACTTTGAAGTAGATTCCAACCATTTTAGCTTCTACAGCGTCATAAAGTCAGAACGGATTGCATGAAAGATGAACGTACGCTAGTTGAGGGGTGTCGAAATAAAGACCGCATCGCCCAACGAACGCTCTATGAGCGCTTCGCTGGACGGATGTTTGCGGTCTGTCAGCGCTATACCCGTAGCCGTTTTGAGGCCGAAGACGTACTTCAAGAAGCATTTGTGAAAGTTTTTACGCAAATACACACCTTTCGTTACGATTGTCCGTTGGAGGCATGGATTAAAAGAATCATGATAAATACGGCGATTTCGTACTTACGTAAGGAAAAAGCCTATCTAGACCAAGCCGATGTGGACGACTATGCCGATGCGGTTTCGGAGGGCGAAACGACCGTTTCGGGCATGGAATACCAACAACTCCTAGGCATGGTGCGTGAGCTGCCTGCGGGGTGTCAGTCGGTCTTTAATCTGTATGCCATTGAAGGTTACCAACATAATGAAATCGCTCAGATGTTGGGGATTTCGGAGGGAACATCCAAATCGCAGTATGCTCGGGCAAAACAGCTTTTACAAGCCAAAATTTTAGAAACGAATAATACGAACTCTTCGTAGAGAGTGAAAGAAGTGAGGAAAAAAACAAAGAGTTTGTACATCAATTGAATACTACAACCAACATGGCTTCTTCGGAAGAACATACATTTGAAAACGAATGGCGGCGACGTTTCGACGACGCTTCTGAGACGCCCCCACCTGCTTTGTGGGAGCGCATAGAGGCGCGCTTGGATGAGGAGGAAGAAGAGCGCGTCATGGTGATTCCTTTCTGGCAACGGACACAACAACTTCGCTGGGTGGCCGCGGCTAGTGTTACCGCTTTGCTTTTGGCCGTGGGCGGATGGTGGCTAAAAAACAACCTTCCCGAAAAATCAGTGGCGGCTTCGACGGAGTTGGCCCAACAACCACGCGCTACAGAAACCACTAAATCGGAAAACCTAAGTGTGCCATCAGCCAAAGCAAATGAACCAACAACAAGTTTGGCTGCGAAGAGCGAACCTGTTGCGGCTGACGGTGTTGCAGAGACGCCAACGAAAGTGACACGGGCAAAAGAACAAGTTGCTGCTGCACCTTTGTTGGGAGAAACTGCTCGGCTTATGGCTAGTTCGTCTAAAAGAAATAGAGCCCAAAAAGTAAGAGAGGCGAGACAAGAATCGAAGCAGCCCGTTGTTACACCAGCTTTGAATTTGCCCATTTCTGAAAAAACGATAGCTTTAGCAACGACTCAAAATTCAACGCCTAACAGCGGAGAAAAAATAAGTGCGAGAAGCGGGGTATCAGCCGAATTGCCAGCGACAGCGATTTCAGAGGGAGCTCTGACTACTTCCCCGTTGGAAACAAAAGTAAGCCCTGAAATGACATTGGCGTTTTTAGAAAGTAAACAAATGCGTCAATTGTTGGGGCATCCAAAGCGTCAACCTTGGGTAGCTGTCCCTTCAGAACCTACCGACTTTGTAGAGCCCAAACAGTTGCCTAAAGAATACTGGGCGTCGGTGGGAGTGATGCCAGCAAGCTATAATGCAGGGGTTGAAATCGGCGGAAGGGGAATGCTGGCTGCTGCAAGCAACACGCCTTTATATAACAATTCGGCGTCGTTTAACAACTCCGCACGAACTTCTTCTGGTACTAACCGCTCGGCGCTTTCGTACGCTTTTCAGTGGCAAGGGGGAGTGCAGTTATCCTCACGTTGGTCGTTGGAAAGCGGAATCAATTACCTTCAAGGAAACTCTATTTACCAAGGAGTGAATGCGTTTAGTACGTTGAGTAACAGTTATATCAATAGTCTTGAAAGTGCTGTTAATTTGAGTGATAACAACATACCTCGCTACGATTTTGCAACGATTGGCTCAGACAAATCACTCGTACAAACCTTAACTACAACGCAGGATATTAGCAACTCATATCAGTTTTTACAAGTGCCAGTTCAAACGGGTTTTGCGCTTATTAAACCCAAACGCAAGTTTTCATTGTGGCTTTTGGGGGGAGTTATTAATAATATTTTCTTGAAAAACTCTTTCCAAACGGGGCAAGATAACATGGTGACAGTAACTGGTAACGACAGCCCTTATCGTCGCTTGTCGTTTGCGGCAACAACGGGTATGCGCCTTCAATATAAAGTAAACAAACGTTGGACTACCTTGTTGTCAGGGAATTATCAGCGGTCGGTAGGTTCAACAACCCGAGCCAATGCAGCTTTCCAAGCTCGTCCTCAGCTCATGGGTGTAGGCGCGGGAGTTCGTTATGGATTTTAGTCAAGCTTTTTGGGCAAACTGTACCATGGTTGTGGTCGGCTTGCCAAGTTCTTTCCACGTACTTTGAGCAGCGAATGGCTCTGGGTGTTCTATCATTGATTTGATGACATGATAACCGTAGTCGGCTTGGCGGTTTAGTAGTCCTGCTACTTTTAAAACCCACAGCGGTAGTTTTGCCGTTTTTAAAGAACGCTTGGTGTAATGTGCTCGATAGATTTCTGCGGCTTCGTCAACCGTCAGCGCTTCTGGCCCTTGTACTACATATTCTTTGCTTTGGCTGGAAAGAATCAAGAAAGACTGCGCTACTTGTTTCCCATAATCAGCTCCTGCAATCCAGTAATTTTTCACAAGGGGAGTCCCTGCCAATAAAATCCTGCCACTTTGAACCATTCGTTCGGGGAAAGTTTCCATAAACGACGATGGGTAAAAGATTGTGTAAGGAATGCCCGTCGCTTTGATGCGCTGAATGGCTTCTCGTTTCCAGTCAAAAATCCACCACTGAAATCCTTGATAAGCTTGGATGATGGAAGATAAATACGCAATGCGCTGAATCGGAAATTCACCAACGACCGACAGAATGTTTTGGAGACCGTCGCGTTCGCCAATAAAGTCGGAAGGGCGAGCCGTTTGCTCAAATGAAAGGCTCAAATAGATTCCTTCGGCTCCTTCTAGCGCCTTACGAATGGCCGACGTGTCAGCCAAATCTCCTTTGATTAAAGTGACCGCTGCGGGTAAGGTTTCTTTTGCTTTTTGTGGGTTTCGTACCAAAGCAGTTACCTCAAAACCTGCCTCTACAAGCGCATGTACAACGGGTTTCCCCAATAAGCCTGTAGCTCCAAAAACGGTGATTTTTTTCATCTAAATGAGCGTCATTTTATTTCTTATTCCCAAGTAAAACTTCAGGCGCCACCATTACTCTAGAGTTTTCAGAAGCATTTTCGAGGTTGAGAACACCACGCGGGCATACGGCAGAACAAATGCCACAGCCCACACAGGACGACCGTACGATGTCCTGGCCGCGTTGGGCATAAGCACGTACGTCGATGCCCATCTCGCAGTAGGTCGAGCAGTTGCCGCAAGAGATGCACTGACCGCCGTTGGTGGTAATGCGAAAACGTGATTTTTTTCGCTGCCACATACCAAGGTACGCCGCCAACGGGCATCCAAAACGGCACCAAACGCGGTTGCCCATCATTGGATATAAACCCGTTCCGACAACGCCCGCAAAAATGCCTCCAATCCAAAAACCATACAATGAACGTACGCTGTAACTATCAATAAAAAGTACCGTAGAAGAACCGCTAAAGTAGGTGTATAACACCATGACTGTCATCACCACTGCCGCGCCCAACACCGCATGAATGAGGTAACGCTCAATTTTCCAGGCGGCCAAAGATTTATCTGAAAGTTGTCGATAAGGATCGCCGAGGGTTTCGGCCAAGCCGCCACAGCCACAAACCCACGAGCAGTACCAGCGTTTTCCAAAAAAATAAGTCAAAATAGGTACGCCTACGACGAATAACACGATGCCCCAAACCAGCATAAAAATACCCAAATTCCCGCTTTGGAGAATGCTGTTGAGGTTATAATCGAAGAAAAAGTCGTAGTCGAGCGGCCAAATGTTTTTGAAGTCGAAATAAGGCTTATTGAGGCTGACTAAGATTTCGGGCAGAAGAAAGGCGACGGCCGTTTGAAAAAATACTACTGACACCGTTCTCACTTGCTGGTAGCGGTTGTGGCGGTATTTGATGGCCATTCTTACCCCCATCACCAACACACAAACCGTATAAATAAACCCATATAGAAACCACCGACTCGCCTCGGCACCGTTGAGTATTCGACTGATGGGGTCAACGAGCATCGTCCAGTTGACCAAGTATTGAGGATAGTAATACAGCGTAATGTAAAAAAGAATGAGAAATGCCCCGATACCTTTGGCTATCCACCCACGGTTGGTTGAAGCATCTTGAAAAATACCGTTGTTTTTATTGCCTGCCAATTGGATAAGTGCGGGAAGAATAAACAAGAGAGCCCCAACGATAACCAGCCCAAAGGAGAGTCCAAACCACAACCAAGGTTGTTGTTTGAGCGGGCCTGAGGCGGCGGCTTTGGTGATTGCAAAGCTGTATTCATCGTAGATGACTTTGTCCCATTGTTGGGCATTGCGGTACTCGCTATTAAGGTTGTTGAGAATGGTATCAAAGGCATACGTAAACTCCCAACCCGATTGGAAGGTTTTTTGAACCAAAGGCTGCAACCGTACGCCCAGTGTAGCTTGGTGTTCGGGTTTTAGATGGGAAGAAATCAGGGTAGGAGTAAGGGTAAAGTCATTGAGGGTAAGGGTGTATAGCCACAACCCAAAACCAGCTAAAAGTAGATACAAGCCTAACCGAGAGAGACGTGCCATTTTCTTCAAGTATTTATGGCGAAGATACGGGAAAACCTTCACCTTCCCGAAGGTTGGTAGTAAACCCTCTCGAAAGTTTTAAAACTTTCGAGAGGGCGAAAAAACAAAAAGCGCGAGACAGGTTGCCTCGCGCTTTAGCGTATAGTACAAAGTGATGTTTACAAAATTGCTTCCGCCAACACCAATACTTTATTGTTTAATACTTCTACCACACCACCATCTACGGTAAAGGTTTCTTTGCCGTTACCTTCAATGATGATACTGCCTTTTCCAAGTGTACTTACAAGGGCGGCGTGGTTGTTCAAAATTTGAAACTGACCTTCCGTACCAGGAAATGTTACCGCAGTAGCCTCACCTGAAAAGACTTTTTTGTCGGGAGTGATGATTTCTAATGTCATAGTGTATCAATTTGAAAATTTGAAAATTTGAAAATTAAAATTTCTAATCTCAAATTTTCAAATCAACTCATTTTCAAATTATTTGCCAGCCGCTTCTTTCAACAAACGCTCACCTTTTTCGATAGCATCTTCGATGGTACCAACCAAGTTGAAGGCCGACTCAGGAAGGTGATCGTAAGCTCCGTCGATGATTTGGTTAAAGCCTTTGATGGTATCGTTGATATCAACCAATACACCTTTCAAACCTGTAAACTGCTCGGCTACGAAGAATGGTTGTGACAAGAAACGTTGTACACGACGAGCGCGGTTTACCGTTTGCTTATCTTCTTCCGACAATTCTTCCATACCCAAGATGGCGATGATGTCTTGCAATTCTTTGTAGCGTTGCAAGATTTGTTTTACGCGCTGTGCACAGTTGTAGTGTGCATCACCAAGGGTTTCGGCCGAAAGAATACGGCTTGTTGAATCTAGTGGATCTACCGCAGGATAGATACCCAACTCAGCAATTTTACGGCTCAATACCGTTGTTGCGTCCAAGTGGGCAAATGTCGTTGCTGGAGCAGGGTCAGTCAAGTCATCGGCAGGTACGTAAACGGCCTGTACAGATGTAATTGAACCACGTTTTGTTGACGTGATACGCTCTTGCATGGCACCCATTTCCGTAGCAAGTGTAGGTTGGTAACCTACCGCTGATGGCATACGTCCTAAAAGGGCTGATACCTCAGAACCTGCTTGTGTAAAGCGGAAGATGTTATCAATAAAGAAAAGAATATCGCGGCCTTGGCCTGTACCGTCTCCGTCGCGGAAGTACTCAGCGATTGTCAAACCTGACAATGCCACACGAGCACGCGCTCCTGGAGGTTCGTTCATCTGACCAAACACGAACGTAGCTTGTGAATCTTTGAGTACGTCGTAGTCAACTTTGCTCAAATCCCAGCCACCTTCTTCCATGCTGTGTTTGAAGCCTTCTCCGTATTTCATGATACCAGCTTCAATCATTTCACGCATAAGGTCGTTTCCTTCACGTGTACGCTCACCCACCCCTGCAAATACCGACAAACCTGCGTATGCCTTTGCAATGTTGTTGATAAGCTCTTGAATCAATACGGTTTTACCTACACCCGCACCACCAAAGAGACCGATTTTCCCCCCTTTTACGTAAGGAGCCAACAAGTCGATTACTTTGATACCTGTATAAAGTACTTCGGTAGCAGTTGCCAAATCCTCAAACTTAGGAGCAGCGCGGTGAATCGAAAGTCCGTTTGACTTATCAACAGGCTTTAGTCCGTCGATAGGATCACCTACTACGTTAAATAGACGGCCTTTGATATCGTCGCCGATGGGCATCAAGATGGGGCCACCCATGTTTGTTACTTCCATTCCACGTTGGATACCTTCTGTACTATCCATCGCGATGGTGCGCACGCGGTCTTCGCCAAGGTGCTGCTGACATTCCAAAACTACCGTTTGTCCGTTGGGCTTGGTTACTGCCAAAGCGTCAAGGATAGCTGGTAAGCGATTGCCTTCCCCTTCAAAACTCACGTCCACAACGGGGCCAATCACCTGCGTTACTTTGCCTATGCTTGTTGTGTTTGCCATTATTTGTTAAATAAGCGTTATCAGTTATCTGTTGTCCGTTAATGTTATCGTTACCCGCTAATTTTGAAGGAATTCCACTCAACGGATACGCGGATAACTATTAACTCATCCTTTCAGGCCGCAAAATTAGGCGTTTGTTTTCTGAAACCCAAAATCAGTTATCTCTATTTTGGATATTTTTTATAGAAATGACCTATTTTATCGAAAAATGTTGTGCGAAAACGAGTTTGACCCACAAATGGAAGCATTACAAATCCAAATCTTAACAAACAAATTAAAGAGGTTGACTGTTGATTTAGCCGTATTTTGTTAGTAACCTTGTAAAAGTTACCACTCCTACTGCTTGAAACTCTATTTGCAACTATCGGCGAGCTTCCTGCTCATGGCAACCTTGCTTCCGTTTGTCCGAAGTGATTATTGGACTTTTCGGGTAGTAGAATTTCCGCGTTTGCAGAAATTTTTCCTTGGGCTAGTGGTGCTTGGTTTGTATGCCACTGTCATGTCGGTGGCGTCGTGGTTGGATTGGGGAGTGGTTGTATCGCTCGTAGCGATGCTGGGATACTTGGCTTGGCAAGTGTATCCGTTTACGCCTTTTGCCCCAAAACAACTCATTAAAACGCGCATCATCAACGCCGACCGCACTTTGAGTTTGATGATGTGGAACGTGTATCAGTACAACCGCAATGCTGCCCGTTTTCTTCGACTTGCCCAAAAGGTAGATTCTGACGTTATTTTATTGGCGGAGACAGACTTGTGGTGGCAAGAAAATGTGCGCTCCTTGGAAGAAAAGTACCCGCACCTAGTGCATGTTCCGTTGGAAAATACTTATGGAATGCTTCTTTACTCCAAACTACCGCTGCTGGAGGCAAAGGTGCATTATTTGGTTGAAGAAGGTATTCCTTCGATTCATGCCAAAATACAGCTTCGTTCGGCCGAAGAAGTACAATTGTTTTGTATTCATCCGACCCCGCCCGTTCCACAAGAAAATCCCCGCTCGACGGAAAGAGATAAAGAACTATTACTCATTGCCGAACTTGCCAAAACGAGTACAAAGCCTGTTGTTGTTTGCGGAGATTTGAACGACGTAGCGTGGAGTTACACCACCGATTTGTTTCAGAAAATGAGCGGCTTACTCGACCCGCGCCGTGGCAGAGGTTTCTTCAATACTTTTCATGCTAAAATTCCTTTTTTGCGTTTTCCGCTCGATCACGTTTTTTGTTCCACCGATTTTACACTCATCAAAGTAGCTCGCCTTCAAAACAGTGGTTCCGATCATTTTCCGATGTACATAAAACTACAGTACGAACCTAAGGCTGTTTTGGTACACGACGAGCCGCAGCCGACAGCGGAAGAAGAGCAAGTAGCCCAAGAAAAGATAGAGAAAGAAACGCGAGATGAAGGTCCCGCTACTGAATAGGTCGTTACCTTCGTAATATGATTCGGAAGGTAGTGCCTTTGCCTACTTCGGACGATTTGACGTATAATTTCCCGCCGTGGTATTCCTCCACTATCCGTTTGGCCAGCGTTAGACCTAGCCCCCAGCCTCGTTTTTTGGTACTTACACCAGGTTTAAAAACTTTTTGCCAACTGCCGCGCGGAATCCCTTTTCCCGTATCACTGATGTCGATAGCTACTTCTTGCTTGTTGAGGGCAAACATTCGGACGTTAAGCTCACCTGCGCCCGTCATGGCATCGACGGCATTTTTACAAATATTTTCGACCACCCATTCAAACAGATTGCGGTTGAGGTACATCGAGCGCTCAGTGTCTAACTCGTTGATAAACTGTAGTTTGACTTTTGTAGAAATGCGCCGCTTGAGGTAATCTAAGAATGGGCCGAGGACTTCGACCATCTTTTCGTACTTCATGGTAGGAGCCGAACCGATGCTGGAAAAACGGGCCGTAATCATTTCGAGTCGGTTGATGTCCTTCTCAATTTCGCGGGTGTATTCTTCAGGATAGCGGTCGGGGTCGGTTCGGAAAAATGACACCCAACCCATCAACGACGCAATGGGCGTGCCCAGCTGGTGAGCAGTTTCCTTAGCGAGCCCTACCCATACGCGGTTTTGTTCGGCAGCCCTTGATGAACTGAAAATGAGGTACGCCAAAAATGCCAACACGAGCAAGCTTAGAAGCTGGGCGTAGGGGTAATAGCGCATTTGTACCAACAGGGGAGAGTCGCTGTAATAAATGTATTGTTTTGTCCCCATGACGTCAACCACAATAGGAGGATTTTCCTCTTTCATTTCTTCAAAGGCTTCCTTCAAAAGTTTGGTGTGTTCAGCTTCCGAAACGTTGCTGGGAATGTCGAGATTGATGTCACCCTGGGGGAGCATGTCTTCACTGACCAATACCGTAGGGATTCGACTCTGTTTGATATTTTCCCTGACGATTTCGAAAAGTTTGGTGTAATCTTCGGTTAAGTCGGGGTGATTGGCTTGGTATTCAATAAGTTGCGCAAATATGGCGAGTTGCCGATGCTCGCGGGTATCGAGGTTGTCAACGATGTTGTAGGTATAAAAAATCGAAGCGATGCCGATAAGCGCCAAGTTGACACCAATAAATAATTGGTACACGTTTTTTTGGCTGTAAATGTCTATCGTTGGAAATTTCATGGGGGATACCGAAATTTTTTTTGTAAAATAAGTACAACAGAAGCATCTAATTGCTTTTGTAAGTCGTATGTAATATTGAACGAAAAATCAAAAAGTAAACATATACCTTGTGAATTGGGCTGTCAAAGGAAAAAGTTTTTAACGACTATCCAAAATATGACAAAAATCAGTTTTACAACCCGTATAAAGTCATCTTTTGAATTTTGAAAATGGTTCTAATTGCGGTGTAACTTCTTTTAGTAGTTTATACTCATTCTAAATTATTTTTTACTCGGATTTTAATTCTTCAAAACGCGTTGTTTGAGGTAACTTTGTGAACTTTTTTCTGGCAAGTGACATGGAATATTTACAGTTTAGAAGCGTTGGCATTTCGTATAAAACAGCCCCACTAGAGATTCGTGAGCAAATTGCATTAAATGAAGATGAAGCCAAAGGCTTGATGCTCAAAGTGCAAGAGTTCTTCGGTGGGACAGATATTTTGGTGGTTTCGACTTGTAACCGTACTGAAATCTATTACAATGCAGCGGCCAATTACAACGTTGATATTGCTAAATTACTTCTTATTCAAAAGGGTTTAACCAATACCGAAGCCTATCTCTCTTATTTCATAGACTATACCGAGCAAAACCAAGCTGCTCGTCACTTGTTTGAAGTAGCCACGGGGCTCCACTCGCAAGTAGTAGGCGATATGCAAATTCCGAACCAAGTAAAACACGCCTATCAGTGGTCGGTTGACTTGGGCATGGCGGGGCCATTTTTGCACCGTTTGCTTCACACTATTTTCTTTGCCAACAAGCGCGTTGCTCAAGAAACGTCCTTCCGCGATGGTGCCGCTTCTACTTCGTACGTGGCAGTAGAGTTAATCGAACACGCAACTGCGTTGAAAGCAAATCCGTCGATTCTGGTATTGGGCGTTGGGGAAATTGGAACCGACGTTTGCCGCAATTTGAAAGAAAAAGAATACACAAATATCACGGTAGTTAACCGTACTCGGGCTAAAGCGGAGCAGCTGGCCAATGAGCTTGGTTTTGGCGTGGCTGATTTTGAGAATGTAGAAGAGGAAATCCTCAAAGCAGACGTGGTGATTTCGTCGATTTTGCGCGATGAGCCTTTTATCAATAAAGCCCTTCTTCAAAAGAAATCACTTCATTCGTTCAAATATGTGGTCGATTTGTCGGTACCTCGCAGCGTGTCTTCGGATGCGGAGCAAGTCCCTGGGGTAATTGTGTATAACATCGATAATATTCAGGCCAAAGCCAACGAAGCGCTTGACCGTCGTTTGGCGTCGGTACCGCAGGTGCAAACAATCATCGAACAAGCCCTCGATGAGTTTAGCGATTGGTCGAAAGAAATGGTGGTGTCACCGACGATTCAAAAGCTGAAAAATGCCCTTGAGCAGATTCGTCAGGAGGAAATGGCGCGTTTTATGAAAAACTTGAACGAGGACGAAGCCGCCAAAATTGACAAGATTACGTCGAGCATGATGCAAAAAATCATCAAGCTGCCCGTGCTTCAACTAAAAGCTGCCTGTAAACGTGGCGAAGCAGAGACGTTGATTGACGTGCTAAACGACTTATTCAACCTTGAGCAACAACCAGAACGGCGTTAGTCTTTCTTGAGTTTACTGTTTTAGGTTTCGGGTTTACTGTTTTAGGTTTCTTTTTGCTTGTTTGCCTTTATTCGGGTTGTGAGCAACCCTTAGCACGTGTGAGCAACCCTCAGCACGGGCTCTACTTCACTTTTCCGTATTTTTTCAAAATTTCGAGTGTTTTAGCAATGGGCAATCGCTCGATGGTATGTCCTTGGTGGCCTTTGGTCGTTTGAGCCATAAACAACGAATTGATGATGGCTTCTTCGGTGGCTTCCATCGCGGCTAGAAACAACGGTGAGGTGTCGTCGTTGCGCAGGAGAGGGTACGTTTCGAGCGGAGAGCTGGATTCGTGCGGAATCCGATACGCTGTCGAAAAGGCAATAACGTAATCTCCGCTGCCGTTGGCCATAATTCCTCCTGTTTTTCCTAATCCTAACAAGGCGCGTTTTGCCAAGCGTTTGAGGTTTCGAGCGTCTAAGGGGGCATCGGTAGCTACTACAATCATGCAAGAACCATCGCCCGATTTATCGAGGGTTTCTTTGAACGAATACTTACCCAATTCCACGCCAACGGGTGCGCCTGCCACTTCCAAAACCCCACCAAAATTGGTTTGTACCAAAACGCCCACTGTATAGCCTCCCAGTTTTTGGGGGAGCTTGCGTGATGACGTCCCAATTCCCCCTTTCCAGCCAAAACATACCGTACCCGTTCCTGCTCCCACGCAGCCTTCTTCTTGGTTGGTAGTTGTGGCGCGTTGGATGGCTTGAAGGACATCGGAGGTTTTGACGTGGCGACCTCGTATGTCATTTAAGTAACTATCGTTGGTCTCACCGACGACGGGATTCACCGACCGTACATTTTCGTTTCCTTTTTGTTGCAACGTCCAATCCACCAAGGCAGCACTGCCAGCAGGGACGCTCAATGTGTTGGTCAGTACGATAGGCGTTTCGAGGTTGCCCAATTCAGTGACTTGGCTATAACCCGCCAATTTGCCAAAGCCATTCCCTAACTCAATCGCAGCGGGTACTTTTTGTTGAAAAAGGTTGCCGTCGTGCGGTAAAATGGCCGTAACTCCCGTTCGGACGCTGTCACCAACGGACAGGGTCGTATGGCCTACTTTAACGCCATTGACGTCGGTAATGGCATTTAGTTTACCCGTGGGAAGTACCCCGATTCTTAATCCTAAATCGCGAGCACGCTGGGCTTTTCCGTAAAAAGAGAACGAAAATGCCACCATAAGGAGGAGTAGTCTAAAACCTAACATGATTTTTTAGCAGTATTTAGAAAAGACAAAGGCCTGATTTGGTAACAAGGAAGTAATTAAAGAAATAAGCCGAATAAAATGGAGATGTAAAATAAATTTTCTTGAAAATATGCAATTAAACGTTGATATGATTTAAGTTTTTCTTGGATAAGTATAGAAATAAAGCAATTATTTGAGGAGACGTAAAATCATTGGTGTAATTTTGCGTTTAATTCAATCAGATGAGATTTTGAAGCTACCATGAGATATTCCATTCATTTCTTTTTCCTGTTATTTATTCATTTTCAGACAATCGTATGCGCCCAAGACAATCGCTCTAATTTCCACATTGAGCTGCCTAATGAGCCAAACTGGAATGTGGTGCATGAAGGAAGTCGTATTGAGTTTCGCCTAAAAACGTTGGGAGGAAAGTCTGATTCCCTGATTTATTTTACGGTAAAACAGGGTTTGTTGGACGATATGAAGTTTGATTCGACGGGGTATTTTGAGTGGGTGCCCTCGTACGACTTGGCTGATCGAACCGATACCCAAAGGTCGATTCAGTTGATTGTAGAGGCAAAGAATGGCCATAATGAAACGGCGACCCGCTCGTTTGATTTGAGGGTCATTCACGTCAATCGGCCTCCGCAAATTGATATTCTAAAACCTTTTTATGTTCAAAACCGTACGCAAAACATCTATCAGATTGATGCCAATGCGTTGAAGGATGAAGACAACGACCCGCTCGCGATTATTCCCGTTACGGAAAGTTTGCCCGAAGGAGCAAAGCTATCAGCAGCGGGCGAATTGACGTGGCATCCTTCGATGACTCAATTCAACAGTTTGAAAAATAAACCCATCTACATTGACTTTTACGTAGAAGATCAACCAAGCAAAGCGCGGGCCAAAGGGCGCCTTAAATTAGAGGCTACTCAAATGGACTTACCACCCGATATCATTCAAATTCCGAAGGGAGATGCCTTCAAGGCAAAGGAAAATACAACCATTAATTTGAAGTTTTTCTTGTCAGACCCTAACGGTGACGATGACATCGAAGCTTTTGATTTTGTGACGGATAATCCCGACGTACCTTCCAAAGCGTTGGTGAAAAACACCAATAATCAATACGAGTTCATCTGGACGCCCACCTATGATTTTGTAAAAGATCCGCACGATTCGTTGACGTTTTATATCAACTTTTTTGTGTTGGACAAAGAGCAAAATCGAAAAGAACAGAAGATTCGGTTTACGATTATGAATGCGGTCAACGAAATCGAGCGAGACCGTCAGTTGTACGTTTTGTACCGAAACGCATTGGTAGAAGCGTGGAACTTGGTAACGCAGCTTTCTGAAAAAGAGCAAGAACTCAAAAGAGCGTACTTAAAAGCCAAAAAGGGAAAGAAAAACCGTTCGATGGTCAATGCGTCGTTGGGGGCTACTACAGGTTTGTCGCCTGCATTGATAAAGACGGCTCAGACTAAAACCATTGTAACGGCAATCGGTGGAACGACCATTGCCACAATCGGGGCGTTGGAAGCGGCCGAAGTAATTGGAAAACCACTGCGTGATTTGCTTGACCGTTATAATTATGTGTTGGAAAAGAAAATAGAGATTCAGAACAAAGGCGATGTTTTTGCGCGGGAGTTTGCACTGAAAGCAGCCCGTCGTCAAAATGATTATGCCAAAAAACGTGACGAATTTAGGGCAGCTTTGGCCATTAAAGGCTTAGTAACGCTGGATTTGGATGCGGGTTGGGAGAATAAAAAGGAAGCAACTGACAAGGCAATTGGAAATACCTTTAAGGATTTTACGCCGCTGGAAGTAGGAAATCGTTACCGTCCACAGTAAGTATCCTGCTATCATTTTTTATTAAGACGTTCCAAGGTTGAGCCAACAAACTTGGAACGTCTTTTTGTTTTGTGACTTACTTGGTCACTTTCATTTTACCTTGCATCAAGGTATGATGCCCAGGAAAAGTACAAAGGAAAGTGTAATCGCCAGGTTCAGAAGGAGCGATAAAATAAATGGTTTCGCTGGTTTCTGGTTGGAGAATATTGGTGTGAAACAATACATTCGCTGATTTGGGAACGTACTGCATGTCAGGGCCTTTGAGACCGAGCTTAATCGCCGCTTCGCCCGTTGGATTAGCGGTACCAGGTTTTACAAGGACGCAGTTGTGAAGCATGTCGTCGTTGTTGTTGAAAACCCACTTGATTTTACTTCCTGCTTTCACTTGTACATCGGCAAGGTCAAACTTCAATCCAGGTTTGGTTCCCAAAATAATCACTTGGTCGGGGCCATTGCTCCAATCAGCAGGCTGCTCAACTATCCGTTTGGGGCTATTGCTGGCTTTGGCGGGAGTGGTTGTAGTAGCAGCAGGCATGGTATGACCCGCGTGGGCGTTGGCATCGGCCATTTTGGCGGGCGCTACCACGTTCCATTGCGACGTTGGGATTTTTTCACCGTCAGGAATTTCGTTTAATGTATAGTAACCTACATTGTGCAAAAGAGGTAAACCTGCCGCCGAGCGAATACCCTCGGCTTTGATTTCGTGGATGTAGCCAAGTTTTAAGCTATCCAACACAATGCGCGCTTTGAGGCCGTTGTCCGCAACCTGAATGTGCTTAATCACCCGCTCAGAAGCACGAATGATGGGGCTACCGTAGGTGCGATGGTATTTGTAGGTAAATGTATTGAACTGATACGAAGCCGCATCTTGGGCCGTTTTTTTGTCAACGGGCAACGTAAATTCTACTTCAAAACCATCGGGTGTAGCTTTCACGGTTTTCATTTCAAACGGTGTTTTTCCCGTCCAAACCAAGCGTTGAATCCCAAAATTGTCTTTGCCCGTCGCTGACCAGCCACGGCTCGTTTGCCCCACAAACATAGAGCCATCAAGCCCCCAAACCATTCTCAAAATTCCCGACTGAAATCCTTCGCGGAACGGGAAACAGATTCCTTGCCAGCGTCCTTTTACTTTTTCGAGCATAACACGCATGATTTTGCTGTGTCCTTGGTCGCCGACAAACAATTGTCCTTCAAAAGGCCCAAAGGCTCCTTTGGTCATGTCTTCGCGAATATCGGAGGTAGAAATTCCCATCAATGTGTGCGGAAACCATACAGCGGGAGCTTTCAAGCCTGGAACGCGCTTGGCTACTTCGTAAAGCGGCTCGCCCGTATCGGGAATGTCTTCTGTTTTGAGCTTAACGGGTGATTCGGGCTCTTGGCTCCAGCGCAAACCTGCGGGATTTCCCGCAAAATCACCCGATTCGAGGTGGGTCATACGCCCTGAACCTACCCAGTCACCTTGGTTTTCGGTATAAAACATGTCGCCATTTTGTAGGGCAACGTAGCCCGCTGGTGAACGAAGCCCCGTTGCAATAGGCGTCATGTTAGCTTTATCGTCGAACTTTAGCAACCAGCCGCGCCATTTGGCTAAACTCGCGCCACGGCCAATCCAGTCGAGGTTGAGTGTAACGAGCAAGTCACCGTTGGGCGCTTGAACAGGGCCGTACGAATATTCGTGATAATTTCCCGACAGTGGCCATTTGTAAAACGATTCGTAAATGTCAGCAACGCCATCGTTATCTGAATCAACAAGGTGCGTGATTTCGCCGCGTTGAGATAACAAAAATGAACCATCGGGGCGGTACAACAACCCAAGTGGTTCGTGAAGGCCGTGGGCAAAACGTTTGTAAGAAGGCTGCCCCGAGCCTTTGAGGTAGGGATTGGTAATCATCCACACTTCACCACGGCGCGTAGAAGCCGCAAGACGCCCGTCGGGTAAGACGGCCAATCCACCCACTTCCAATTGGACTGTTTCGGGGATAGGCAGGGTAACAATACGGTAATAGTCTTCTTCGGTCATGGGGCGGTTTTGGGCCTGCCCTGCAAGTACCGACGTTAACAAAACAATGAGAGAATAAGCAATTCCTTTTTTCATGAACAACTATCTTAATTTTTCAATACAAAGGTCTAAAAAGTCCGTCTTTACCCAAAATAAAAGCGGAGTACTTCGAGTACTCCGCTTTATTTTTCCTACAAAGAGGAAATATTACATAGAGGTAAGCACGTTGTTCATGTTGCGAACAGCATCTGCTGATTTTGCAAAGGCAGCTTTTTCTGACTCGCTCAAACGAAGGCTGATGATTTTTTCCCAGCCACCTGCACCGATTACCACTGGCACACCCATGCAGATGTCTTTTTGGCCATACTCGCCATTGAGATAAACTGAGCAAGGGAAGATACGCTTTTGGTCACGTACGATGCTTTCTACCAACGTTGCTACTGCTGCACCTGGTGCATACCAAGCCGAAGTACCAATCAATTTTGTCAAAGTAGCACCACCCACCATTGTGTCAGCGGCTACTTGTTGCAATTTCTCTTCTGACAAGAAACGGCTCACAGGGATACCGTTGTATGTCGCCAAACGAGTCAAAGGAATCATAGTAGTATCACCGTGGCCACCGATTACCATTCCGTGGAGGTCGTTAGGTGAAACATTCATAGCAAACGACAAATACGTTTTGAAACGTGCGCTATCCAAGATACCACCCATACCGATGATACGCTTCTTAGGCAAGCCCAACTCTTTGAACGCCAAGTATGTCATCGTATCCATTGGGTTAGAAACGATGATGATGATGGCTTTAGGAGAGTATTTCAAAATGTTTTCTGCTACGCCTTTGACGATGCCAGCATTGATACCGATAAGTTCTTCGCGCGTCATACCTGGCTTGCGAGGAATCCCTGAAGTAATAACAACTACGTCCGAACCTTTTGTTTTTTCATAGTCACCTGTTGAACCTGTGATTTTCGTATCAAACCCGTTCAAAGTAGCCGTCTGGAACATATCAAGGGCTTTACCTTCCGATAAGCCTTCTTTGATGTCGAGCAATACTACTTCTTGAGCCAATTGGCGGCGGGCGATGTTGTCAGCACAAGTTGCACCTACTGCACCTGCACCTACTACGGTAATTTTCATTAGGAATATGAATTTTTGGTGAATTAACAGTTTTCTAAAAAACGCCGTAAAGATAGGGCGAAAAGCATTTGAAGCTACTCTTAAAGGTATTTTTAATGCTAAAAATAGATAGTTTGATGCCGTTTATCCGATTTTCACAAGGAGACTGTTCTTGGAAATTGCTGCTCATCCCAAAATGATTGTGAACCGTATAATCACTACCTTACCTTTGTATTGCCTTTTTCGGCCATGAAATGTTAATTTTAACCAATTGATTATTACTACAACCTTTACTAATATGACACTTAAACGAAACGGGGCGGTGATTAAAACCGTCCGAGAAATTACGATAGGAGCTGCTTTGTCGGTGGCTTTATTGAATGGGGGAATGATGCTGCAAAGCTGCGGTGGTTCGTCGTCGGATGACCGCGAACAAGCAGAAGCACCCTACAAAGGCCGCCCTGTCAAAACTTACATCACCGAAATGAAACCAGGTGAGTTTAAAATTACGGATGAAATTGAGGTGAAAAATGCTTCGGAAGCGGGCGCCATTGTGCGCTATTTCGACGGCCGCCGCGATACCTTGAGTGTAGCAGAAGCACAAAGACTGGTGAAAACCGACTCCACTACAAAGGATTATTACAACAACCCGAATCATTATCATACGCACCACCACCACCGTAGCTCGCTGTCAAACGCACTACTCTGGGGCGGAATGGGGTATATGTTGGGGCGTAATAACTCATCTCAGTTTTATAACGAACAACGTGAACGTCAATACAGCTCAGGAGTCTATGCCAACTCGTCGGTGTATTCTCGTTCATCAGGTATTCATAATAACTACCATAGTTACCGCAAAAGCGTCGCCTCACGGCCAAGTAGCAGCCGTAGCGGATTTTTCAGTCGCTCGGGACGCAGTTTTGGTGGATAATTTTTTATTGATAACAACCATGATACGAACACATTATTTGAATAATAGCCCCGAAACTCAACTTCGTAACGTGGGTTGGGATTGGATGCTCGGAGCTGATACGCTGCCTTACCTGACCAACGAGGCGGTAGCTATCAAATCGTACGAGGCCGAGGCGTATTACAACGCCGCCAACGAACTCTACGAAATTTATGCCGAAGCGGCGCAGCACGCCATCGACCGTCAGCTTTGGAAAGAAATGGGGATTCCCGAAAATTTGATTGAACTGGTCAAACTGACGTGGGAAGACGAGCGTCATTGGCACATTTATGGTCGGTTTGACTTGGCGGGAGGGGTAGGACGCGAGCCTATCAAACTCATTGAGTTTAACGCCGATACCGCTACTTGTATTCCCGAAACGGCCGTAGTGCAGTGGGCGCACCTCAAAGCCAACCAAATGGACGAGAGTAAGCAGTTTAACAACGTTTATGAGGCATTGAAGACGCAGTTTTCGGAACTTCGTCAGCGCAACCGCCACTTAAACCCGACCTTGTTGTTTTCGACCATGCGCGACGCCCTCGAAGACGATACCAATGTAGCTGTGCTCGGCGAAGCCGCGCGAGAGGCGGGTTTTGACGTGGAGTTTAGCTACATCGACGAGATTGAGTTTTCGCCTACCGACGGGATTTTTAAACAGAATCCTCAAAATGGGCAATTTGAATCCTTCGATTTTTGGTTCAAACTCGTACCGTGGGAGTACATTGGTTACGAAGAACCTGAGTTGGCAGATTTGCTGACAAGCATCGTCAAAAACGGGAAAGCTGTCATTGTCAACCCTGCTTATACTTTGCTTTTTCAGTCGAAATACATTTTAAAGTTACTCTGGGATTTGTACCCCAATCACCCGCTGTTGCTGCCGACCTCGTTACAGCCTTTTACGGACAAAACCAGCGTGGAAAAGGTGCTTTTTGGACGGGAAGGGGCCAATGTTCGAATCATTGAAAGCAACGGAGCCGTTGTTTCGTCGGCAGAAGGTGATTACGGAGATTACGAAAAAGTCTATCAGGAGTACGTCGAATTTTCGCGCGATTCGCTCGGGAAACGCTACCAAGCGGGCGTTTTTTGGGCGGGAGAAGGTTGTGGTTTGGGCTACCGTCGCGGCGGCAAAATCATCGACAATACTGCCCAGTTTGTGGGACATGTGGTGGAGTAGCGTGTGTCTGGATGCTTACATCCAGACACATCTAGCCAGACGTACTTACCCATTCAAAAACTCCAAAGCTCTACGTTCGGCCCACGAAAACTCGTCGTTGGGTACCATAAAACCAACGTGGCCGCCTTCAGTTGGGGTTTCTACAAAAATATGGGAGCTTTTCTCCGCCAATGCCTTGGGCGCACAGTCGGCGTTGAGAATGGGGTCGTTTTGGGCGTTGCAAATGAGAACTGGAATGCCGACGTTTTCAATGAAATTGGCGGCAGAAGCTTGTTCGTAAAAATCGTTGGCATCGCGGTAGCCGTTGACGGGAGCGGAGAAAAAATCGTCAAAATCCTTCCAAATTTTCACCTCTTTGAGCTTGGCTAGGTCGATTCGATTAGGGTACAGTCGGTCTTTTTCGGTTATTTTTTTAAGCAATTTTTTCTTAAACCGTTCGCGGTAGAGTCGGTTTTGGGGTAGATCCAACAACTGAGCGCTTGTTTTTAAGTTGGTAGGTGCCGAAAAAGCAGCTACTCCCCGCACCACATCGGGTAAATCTTTACCCTTGACGCCCACGTACTTGAGCGAAATATTTCCGCCCATGCTGTACCCTACTAGCGATACCTGTTCGTATTTTTTGGTACGAAGGGCGTGGGAAATTACTTCTGAAATATCCCCCGTTTCGCCGTGGTTGTAGAGGCGAAACGCGCGGTTCATCTCGCCACTGCATGAGCGACAATTCCAGGCCAATACGTCCCAGCCATGTTGGGCAAAGAGCTTGGCCGTTCCTTTTACGTAATGCCGATGCGAGTCTCCTTCTAAACCGTGGGTGATAACCACCAATTTTTTGCTACCTGTATCAAGCCAATCCACATCCACAAAGTCTCCGTCGGAAAGCGTCAGCCGTTCGCGCTCATAATCAACCCCTTTGATTTTTCGGAATACACTCGGAATCACGGTTTGTAGGTGTCCGTTGAACAAAAAACGCGGAGGGCCTGGGTAACTAGAACGATGAATGACGGGCATAAGAACGAAGTTTTTTTGCAAAATTGCGGCTATTTTAGCGAAAATTCGCACCCGCTGGATTAAAAAATGAGCTTCATTCACAGAAACTTATCCTTAATGTGATGGTGTTATGGATTTGGGAATTAGCTTATTGAGCAACGATTTATTTTGCACATTTCTAATAAAGGCAGGACTTAGATTTCTGAATGGGTTCATTTCCAAAAAAATATAAAAACAGAAAGGGCTTAAAAGTTAATAGTCAATCGACTCGGTAGGTTGTTGGGTTTAAAGATTCCCTTTATTTTTGCGTATAGTTGTTTCGACAACTATGCACCTCACTCACATTCATCTATGCTTTTATGATTCGTTCAGTTGCAGACCGTATTTATTTAGACAACGCCGCTACGACGCCCATCGACGCGGAAGTAATCGAAGCCATGCTCCCTTGGATAACGGAGCAGTACGGAAACCCGTCGTCGATTCATGGACACGGGCGTGTCGTAAAATCGGCGATTGAACAAGCACGCAAAACCGTGGCAGGATTGCTCAATACGTCGCCTTCCCAAATTTTCTTTACCTCGGGAGGAACCGAAGCTGATAACACGGCCATCCTTTGCAGCGTGGAGGCGTACAATCTTACCCACGCCATCACCTCGCCGCTAGAGCACCACGCCGTTTTACATACATTGGAGTATTTGGCCAAAGTAGGAAAAATCAAACTCAGCATGGTCAACATCGACGAAAAAGGCCACGTGGACATCAACCACTTGGAGGAATTGTTGAAGACCAACCCTCGCTCGTTGGTGTCGTTGATGCACGGGAATAATGAAATTGGTAACTTGTTGGATTTGAACGTGGTAGGAGGGTTGTGTGAGCAATACAACGCCATTTTTCACAGCGATACAGTACAAACGATGGGGCATTTACGACATGACTTAAAGAATTTGAAAACCAATTTTTTGGTCGGCGCAGCGCATAAATTTAATGGCCCTAAAGGCGTTGGATTCTTGTACGTCAACGATGTGCGCATTCATCCGTACATTCACGGGGGTGCGCAAGAACGGAATATGCGCGGCGGCACTGAAAATGTCTATGGGATTGTGGGTTTGGCCAAAGCATTAGAAATCGCTTACCGCGACATGGACAGCCACCGCGCCCATCTGGAAAACCTCAAAAAGAGAATGATTGCGGGCTTCCGTGAAAAAATAGAAGATGTTCGTTTCAACGGCGACTCGGCCAACCTTGAGCGGAGTAATTACACGGTTTTGAACGTGAGTTTACCGCCGTCGGACGTCAATGATATGTTGTTGTTCAACTTGGACATTGCCAAGATTTCGGCGTCGGGCGGAAGTGCCTGTTCGAGCGGTTCAGAGGTCGGCTCGCACGTATTGTCGGCGTTGGGCGTAGCTCCTGAGCGCGGCAATGTTCGTTTTTCATTTGGTAAATACAACACCGAAGCTGAAATCGACTACGCCGTAGCGACCGTAGCGGATATGTATAAAACGGTAGGGGTGTAAAAACTACCAAGCAATAGAAACCCCTTCGGTGAGGGGGTGTGCCATACAAGTTAGTACTTGCCCATTGGCAACCTCCTCATCGGTCAATACTTCGTTGTATTCCATTTCTACTTCGCCTGAAGTGCACAGGGCAATGCACGCCCCGCAGCGTCCTGCGCGGCAGGTGTAAGTCAAAGGCCAACCCGCCACCAGTCCCGCATCCAGAAGCGTCTGATTTTCACGAACCAAAATCGTTTGTTGCGTTCCTTGAAAGCTCGCCAAAATCGTTTGGGCAGGATACTGTTTAGGAGTTGGCGGTTTGGACTCAATCACAAAATGCTCCCGTTGGAGTTGGTCTTTGTGAAAGCCTATCGTCAGCAAACTTATTTCCACCATCAACATATAATGGAATGGTCCACAGGCGTAAAAATGGGCGTCAGAAAAAGGAGCGCCTTGAAGGGTTTGCTGAATAATTTCTTCCAATAAAGTGCCATTGAGGCGAGCCCAACGCAGATTTTTGGCATTCCCCCACAAAAAAATAACCTTCAACTGCTCAGAATGAGCGGCTTGAAGGGCGGTAAGTTGGGCGTAAAAAATGGTGGATTCAACCGATTTGTTGCTGTAAATCAGGGTAATCTTCGTAGAAGGATGTTTGGCCAAAAGTTCTTTGGTTAACGCCAAAAGTGGGGTAATACCACTTCCTGCGGCCAACAAAAAAACGTGCTTCGGCGGATGAGCAGGAAGCACAAATCGACCCGCAGGAGGCAGACACTCCCAAACGTCGCCAATGCGGCTATAATCGAGCAATGGGCGGGAAATCAGGCCATTGGCAACGCGTTTAATTGTAACCGATGGAAGACTATCGACCGACGGAGACGACGACAGCGAAAACGACCTGCGCACTTCGTGCCCGCTTTCTTGAAACAAAAACGTCAAAAATTGCCCCGCTTGGTACTCCAGCGGTTGTCCATCGACGGATGCTAACACAAAGGTTTTGGCGTCTTCGGTTTCTTCGATGATGTCGTGAATGGCTAATCGTTGCGTAATGGGCGTCATAAGGGTATAAAAAAGGCGAGGTGGTTGACCTCGCCTGCAAGTATTCAAGTATTATTTTACTTCTTTGTCGGGCATCAGCTCGGCGAGTTTTTTGGTAAGGGCCTCACCACGTAAGTTCTTGCCGACGATTTTGCCGTTAGGGTCTAACAAGAAGCTGGCAGGAATCGAATTGATACCGTACTGAACAGCTACTTCGTTTTGCCAAAATTTTAAGTCCGAAACGTGTGTCCAGGTAAGTTCGTCTTTTTCGATGGCTTTGAGCCAAGGGTCTTTTTTCTGGTCAAGCGATACGCCCAAAACCGTAAATCCTTTGTCTTTGTAAGCATTGAATGCCTTTACCACATTCGGGTTTTCTTGGCGACAAGGGCCGCACCATGATGCCCAAAAATCAACCAATACGTATTTTCCACGGAGCGACGACAAGGAAACAGGTTTTTCATTGACATCGTTTTGGGTGAAATCCATGGCCAATTGTCCCACGGCAGTTTTGGCGTTAACGTCGATTTTTTTCTTCAAATCTTTGGCAAAATTCGACGTGAGCGCGTCACCTTTTAAATAGCCATACATGCTCGACAACTCGCTATCTTCGCCGTAGAAGAAACGACTACGTACCAACCACGCACTTACCAACGACTCAGGGTTTGACTGGATAAATTCTTTGGCTTTTGTGGTAATTTGCTCGTCGATTTTGTCAACTTGCTCGTTGAACTCCTTGTAAGGTTGCTTCTTTTGGTACGCATCCATGAGCGCGGCCATGACAGGACGACGTTGGTTGTTGAGTGACGCAATGGAAGCAGTATAACGTGATAAGTCATCGTTGATACGGGTTCCTGCTACGCTTGAGTTTTCAAGTTCTTCTAGGCTACCCGCAAACGTAAGTGTAGCGTTTTTCTCCACAAAAAACGAAGTCTGCGTTTTGCCTACGCGAAGGTAAGCCGTTGTAAGGTCTTCGATTTGTCCTTTGAAATTAAACTCACCATTCGCCGACTTGAGCGAATCAATGGTTTTTCCGTAACGGAGATAAATGGTTTGGTCTTTTACTCCTTTGATGGCGCCTGTTACCGAAAAGGGGGCAGGGTCGGCTACGGCCAAGAAAGGAAGCAGTGCGAGGCAAGACAATAAAAGCTTTTTCATCGCGAAATGGTTTTGAGTTTCAGTGAAATGTAAATGTTTTGGCAAGATAAGGCGTATTCGGTAGAGTGCCAAATTGGGTAGGGGGAAAACTAAAAAAGCGGAGAGTGTTCTCCGCTTTTTTTACTATTTTATCCAATCCAAGCCTCAACCTCTTCTTTTTTCGGCATGGGAGCGTCGATTTTTAGTTTTTTGCGCAAACCACCCAAGTCGTTGAATACTTTGTTGGGGTTGGCGGCTTTGAGGGCGTCGATGGTCAAGAAACCCATTTTTTGGAGGGCAGGTACCCAAATCGCGGGCACGCCTTGCGCTACGTAATCGGCTTCGGTGGCCATTTCTACCTTCTTCTCTGGGCGCATTTGTGGGAAGAATAACACCTCCTGAATGCTGGTTTGGTCGGTCATCATCATCGTCAGACGGTCGATACCGATACCAATTCCCGAAGTTGTAGGCATTCCGTACTCAAGCGAACGGATGAAATCTTCGTCCATTGCCATCGCTTCTTCGTCGCCGCGTTCGGCAAGGCGAAGTTGCTCCTCAAAACGCTCACGTTGGTCGATAGGATCGTTTAGCTCAGAGTAGGCATTGGCTACTTCTTTTCCGTTGATAAACAACTCAAAACGCTCCACCAAACCAGGTTTGCTACGGTGCTTTTTGGTCAATGGCGACATTTCAACGGGATAGTCGATGATAAATGTCGGTTGAATCAGGTTGGCCTCTACCTTCGCCCCGAAAATCTCGTCGATGAGTTTGGCCACGCCCATGGTCGCGTCAGTTTCGATGCCCCACTCTTTGCATTGAGCGATGAGCTCGGCTTCGGTTTTGCCCTCTACGTTTACTCCCGTGTATTTTTCAATCGCTTCAAAGATGCTCAAGCGTGTGTAAGGCCCTGCAAACTCAATTTCGTTGCCCCACGATTGGATTTTGGTCGTACCGTTTACCGCTACGGCTACTTTCTCAAGGATTTCTTCCGTGATACCCATCATCCAGTTATAATCTTTGTAGGCCACGTAAAACTCCAACGACGTAAACTCTGGGTTGTGAGTACGGTCCATTCCTTCGTTGCGGAACATTTTTCCAAACTCGTACACCCCATCAAAACCACCCACAATGAGGCGCTTTAGGTAAAGTTCGTTGGCGATACGCATGTACAACGGCATGTCGAGCGTGTTGTGGTGCGTCTTAAACGGACGGGCCGTAGCTCCTCCGTGGATAGGCTGGAGAATGGGCGTTTCGACTTCCAACCAACCTCTGTCGTCAAAAATCCGACGCATGGTGCTGATGATGCGAGCGCGTTTGATAAAAATATCTTTGACGTGAGGATTCACAATCAAGTCCACGTACCGCTGACGAAAACGTTGCTCAGGGTCCGAAAATGCGTCATACACTTTGCCATCTACTTCTTTCACCACTGGAAGTGGGCGAAGCGATTTGTTCAAAATTTTAAACTCCTCAACGTGAATCGAGATTTCGCCCGTTTGAGTTGTAAAGACATATCCCTTGACCCCGATGATGTCGCCGATGTCGAGCAATTTTTTGAAAACAGTATTATAGAGCGTTTTGTCTTCACCAGGGCAAAGGTCGTCGCGGCGGAAATAGAGCTGAACGCGTCCCGTGCTGTCTTGTAATTCAACAAACGACGCGCTTCCCATGATACGGAAGCCCATCAAACGGCCTGCAATGGAGATACTCTTATAATTGAGCTTATCGTTTTCGTAGTTTTTATGAATATCGGCTGCCGTAGCGTTTACCTCAAATAATTCGGCAGGATAGGGGTCAATCCCCATTTTCATCAAATCTTCGCGCTTTTGGCGGCGGAGGAGTTCTTGTTCGCTCAACATTTACTTGGTTGTTTTAAGCCCCTTACCCCTCGCTGGGGAAATGTACAGATACGGGACTATTCGTTGTTTTTTTTAATATTGCTGCAAAATTAGATAAAAGCCACCAAAACTTGCTTCCCAAGTGCGACTTCTTCTAATTGAGCTAGAAAAAGGGGCGTTGCTTGAGCACACCATTCTTGAAAATGGGCTTGTGCGGGTACGTGTTTGGGAAGGTAATTGAGGAGCAGCGACAGGTCAAATGCTTCGGCGGCAATCCCCGCGCCCGCCCGCTGCGCATCGAGGGCGTTGCAGGCTTGTTCGTAGTGCGCAGGAACCATCAAAGCTGGTTTTTCAAGGTACATCGCTTCACAGACCGACTCAAATCCTGCCGTTGTCACCAATGCCGTGCAACGTGCCATCATGTCTAAAAACTTAGCTCCATCCACTTGATGAAAAGTCAGCGTAGCGTCAAATGAGCGGTCGGGTTGGTCCCAAAAACAGTGTAAATTCACTTCAGGATGCTGTAAATGCCACTCAATCACGGTTTTACTCATGGCAGCGTAGGTGACATAGACCAGAAAAAAGGGCTCTTGGGTAGGCGTCAGCGCTTTGACCGTCCCACGAAGAAGGGGTGGGACGGTCACGATGCGCTGGTGGGTAGGAATAGCAGTGGGATAAAACGAAAGAGCCAGCAGTTTTTGAGCCCGTATTGCCGTTAGGCGCGTGTTAATCTTTAACAACCAATGGTCTAAACTTCGTTTGGCGGGAAATATAAAATCGTTACGTAGGAACAAATAATGGTGCCCAACGGCGACAATCGGAACCGTAGGCCGATACGTCAGCGCGTATAAACCGCCAAGTACATCGTAAAAATTAACGATGACGTCGGGTTGGTAATGCTGAACGTGGGTATGAATGGCTTGGAGGCTTTTGACGTAAAGAGGAATCCGAAAAAGATGATGCGTAATCGTTTTGGAAAAACTAATTCCCCGTTTTCCCATTATCAAATGTGGACTGTCAAACGAGTGAATATCAGTGGGAAACGAATCGTAAAAGAAAGAAGGCAATTGCCGCCCTTTTCCGATTCCGACCAGCCCAGCTACCACTTCGTGGCCGTTGGCGCGCAATAACTGCGCCAACGAAATGGCTTGGGTCAAGTGACCTCTACCTTCGCCTTGGATAATAAACAGAAACTTACTCACGATGCAGCCCGCTCTTTTACGCCAAAAAATTCGGATACCGTTGGTTCGTCTGCTTTGCCCATTTGGGCCTCGTTGTAGTAAACCAGTGTCCAGTTGCCATCGTGGTCTTCGACCAAGGCCGTGAGCGATTCTACCCAGTCGCCTGAGTTCATGTAAAGTACGCCGTCAATGTCGCGCATGGCGGGTTGGTGAATGTGCCCGCAAATGATTCCGTCACAGTTACGAGAGCGGGCTAGTTCGGTGAGTTTTTCTTCAAAATCAGAGACGTAATTGACCGCTGCTTTGACTTTCTGCTTGATTAATTGCGAAAGTGAATAATACGGAAGTCCGCACCAGTCGCGGTAGTGATTGTATAACTTGTTGATCCACAGTAAGAAGGTGTAGCCTGCGTCGCCCAAATACGCTAACCACTTCATGTGCGTTGTGATGCTGTCGAAGACATCGCCGTGGGTAACGTAAAACCGTTTTTGTCCCGATTTTAGGATGTAGTCTTTGCGAATTTGAAACTGTTTTCCGAGGCGTAGAGGCATGATTTGGTCTAAAAAATCATCATGATTTCCACGAATATAAATGACCTTGGTGTGGTAGTCATCCATCATTTTTAGCACCGTTTTAAAAAAAGCCGTGTGCCGACGCTTCCACGTACCGTATTTTTTCAACTGCCATCCGTCGATGATGTCGCCGTTTAGGATAAGCCGTTTACATTTGTATTGCTTCAAAAAATGCGTGACTTCTTTGGCCTTGGAGCCGCCAGTTCCGAGGTGAACGTCCGAAATCACAATGGTACGATAGTGCGTCTTCTGCTTCATGTTCGCAAATTGCATTTCATCTATTACTTTATTATTGCTTGATTTTTAAGGTTTTAAAAAGTTTTCATTGACTTTCCTAACAAATGGATAATGTAAAAAAATAATACCTCAGATTTTGATGTATCAATTTCTGAGGTATATTTGTGCCATGAACAATTCACAACTGTACAAGGGAAGCCTTTCGCTGATTATTCTGAAGCTATTAGAAGAAAACAAGCGAATGTACGGCTACGAGATGACGCAAAAAGTAAAGGAGCAAACGGGCGGAGAACTGGTGATCAACGAAGGGGCGCTGTACCCCGCGTTGCACAAGTTAGAGGCCGACGGATTGCTGACGGTGGCGGTAGAACAAGTGGGCAACCGCCCGCGCAAATACTATTCGTTGACAGAAAAAGGCGAAGCCGAAACCATCAACCGCTTGGAAGAACTTGCCGATTTTGTCAAACACATGCAGTTATTGCTTAATCCTAAACTATCGCTTGGATGATGAATTCTCAACTTACAAAAGAACAAATCGATTTACTGTATAAGTACGTAGCCGATCGAGAGGTCGAGTATTTTGATGTACAGGTAGAACTGGTAGATCACATAGCATCTAAAATAGAGGAAGAACTTGACCAACACCCAGAGAAATCGGTCGAAGAAGTAATGAAGAAAACCTTGAAAATGTTTAAAAAACGAGATTTTAAACAGGTCGTCAAGGAGAAGGAAAAACAAGTAGGGCGCTTGTATCGTCGTTTTTGGAATGAGGGGTTCAAAGACTTTTTTATTGGGTCGAAAATTTTCTTCTCAATAGTTTTGATGGGGGTTTTGTATATTTTTTTAAAAGAAGCATCTATTGAACAGGTAAAGATTGTAAATGAGAATATCTTATGGCCGTGTATTTCCTTAGGTATTGTGTACGGCATATTTATATTTTTTCGTAATGTAATGATGCCAAAAAAATTATCACTGACAAGTTATAGAGGTGTAGGGACTGGGCTTGTAATCATTAACTTTTATTCTGTTGTCAAGCTGGTGCTGAAATTCACAATGTTGGGAGAATCAACGTATCCTTTGGTGGCTACTTTGTTAATTTCTGTTCTTTTTCTGTTAGGGATTGCGGAAATTCAAGCATACGAAAAACTCCGTGCGTACAGCCGCCAACTTTACCCTGAGGTGTTCAAATCAGTTCCCAAATTTGTATGATGACTGAACTCACTCCCACCCAAATCGACGCTCTTTATGCGTTTGTTTCAAAGAAAGGGGTTAAATCTACGAACACCTCATGGCCGAAAGCAAACGCCTCTACCCTCAAGCTTTTGCTTAAAGATAGATTAGTACTTTTGTATGACGTTTGTTCACAACCGTCATGCAGGTTTTTTTGTACATCACGAGGTTTTGAGAAACCTCGCGTGGCAGATTTGAGAATCTGCCACCACAACACAATTCAATGGTTTTGTGGTGCTTTACTATTTGATGATGAGACAATTAGAGGTGATTATTTTGTGTCAAAAGCCCGTTCTTACCTAGGTGAACATGTAAATTTTGAAGAGTTTCAGTGGGAAATTATGGAGAATTGGCGTGACGAAATTCCAAATAAAACTATCTTTTTGCAGGATACGACATATTATGAAGTTTACATTGGATTTCCCACGTATCTAGGCCGCTGGGGCGGTCAAACTTTTATGCGAAGTATGCCAGTGGATTTGAAAGAAAATGATTCCAAAGATTTGTCATAAAAACAAACTTAAAGAATCTGGAAGTACGTTTTAAGAGTAATAAACAGCATTATTTCTACAATTTGATGCTTTTTAAGTAAGAAATCCACTCAATTTGGAGTGGATTTCTTGAAAAAGTAATTTGCAAGGGAAGTCTTTTTTCAGTTTGGGGTTTCGGGTTGTGGAACAGGAAACTCAAAACCTCAAACAGGAAACCATCAACTATTCTTCTCCAACAGCTTCACCAATACCCCAAAATCCTTAGGATAAGGCGCTTCGATGACAACTGTTTCGTCGTTCATAAGCCTGAATGTAAGCGAGAACGCGTGTAAAGCCACGCGCTGAATGATGGGTAGCTCTTCTGAGTCTTTCTTCAAATTGTAATTCCGTTTCAATTCCGACAAATAAACCGTTGCTCCGCCGTAGGTAGGATCGCAAACAATTGGCGCTTTGAGGCACTGTAAATGCACCCGAATTTGGTGCATTCGGCCCGTAATGGGGATACATTCTACCAACGTATGTTTCCGAAAAGCCTGTTTTGTAAAGAAAACGGTTTCGGCTGCTTTTCCATTTTGGCGGTCTATTTTCACGGCGGTGCCATCTTTAAGCGGCGCAATAGGTAAAAATACCGAGATACTGTCAAAATCATGGACGCCATTGGCAACGGCATGGTAACGTTTGGTCACTTCGCGGTACTCAAACTGCATGGCAATGTGCCGATATGCCGCAGGGTTTTTGGCAATAGCCAACACCCCCGATGTTTCTTTGTCGAGGCGGTGGGCAACTTGGGCATCATGGCTGTATTCTTTGGCCATGCGCAAAATACTTATCGACTTATCAGCGGTACGTTCGTTGATGGTAGCGACGTGTGGAGGTTTATTGATAACGATGTAGTCTTCGTTTTCAAACAATATGAGGTCTTTGAACTCGTAACGGAGCATATTGGGACGTTTTTTTCACTTAGAAGAACAAAACAACAACAATTCTGTCATAATTCCTTGAACGAGTTAGTTACGCTTCACTAAATTCACCTTTCAATAGCGTTTCGATGCGGGCGATGGGCGCTGCTTGTAAGCTGTTCTTTCTTTTCCCAAAATAAAGGGTGTTTGCGACTTCGGTATAGCCCCGCCAGAGCAGGGTAATGTCGCCTTGCTTGAGCGCTTCGTGGCAGATAAAGTCTGGCAAAACGGCCAAGCCTTTGCCCGCCGACAAACAACGAATAATGGAAAACTTATTGGGAACAATGTAATTGGGCACAAACTCGGGTTGCGTCTCAAAATTAGCTTCCCAAAACCGACTCAATAACTTCATATCGGAGGCGGTATTGTACCAAATTTGTTCTCCAAACCAATCCAACAACGCTTCTTTGTTATTTAAATGGAGGGTTTTCCAGTCAGTCAAATCTGTTTTTTTCCCTGCTACCACCACCAATTGTTCGGTCGTAAACGCCTCCCATTCGATGTTGAGAGTATTTTTCTTTTGGGAGGCTAATACCAAATCAATCACCCCGTTTTCTAACGCCTCAATCAGCTTTTCGCTTTCGCCAAATTGCATAATTAGGTTAAAATCCAGCTCAGGAATGTGCTTTTCTAGCGCTTGCTGAAACGTTTCTACGCACATTCCCATGCTCACCGTCGGGCGGTCTTTGCCTGATTTTCGTCGGAAACGGCTTTCAATATCTTCCAACACATTGAGCGAATGTTGCATTTGTTGGTATAAAAGATGTCCCCTTTCGGTAGGTATCATCTTTCTGGCCGTTCGCTCAAACAAGGCATATCCAGTGTACGATTCTAGGGCGTTGAGGTGAAGTCCAACCCCAGGCTGAGACACAAAAAGCTGCTTGGCTGCTCCACTCAGCGTTCCTGTTTCGTAAATCGCTTTAAACGTGCGAAACCACTCTAAGTTCGTTTGCATTTATAATATTTATGATATTAATACAAAGATACTATAAATAAAAATATATATAAACGTTTGAGAACCCAGTTTAGACAGCTATTGTTACCTAATTGAAAAGTGACTAAAACATTTATCTCATGCCAACAACAACCCACCACCCGTTCTCCCCCATTTTTAAAGGAGAAGATGCCATTCCCCAAGAATTTAGATTAGAAGAAGTACACCAACGAGAATACCTCTTAAACGGTGAACTTGTCCAGTGGGATGGACCCGTTACATCTATTTATTCGCCCGTTTGTATTCCGACTCCCAACGGTTTAACGCGAAAACTCTTAGGAAGTATTCCGCGTACTTCGCCCAAAGAAGCCCTAGAAGCGCTGGACGCCGCTGTCAATGCCTACAACAATGGGCTGGGTGAATGGCCTACGATGAGCGTGGGCGAGCGGATTAATTGTATGCAGAAGTTTGTTTATTTGATGATTCAGCAACGGGATTTGGTCATCAAATTGTTGATGTGGGAAATCGGGAAAACGCTGTCCGACGCCACCAAAGAGTTTGACCGTACTGTCGATTACATCAACGACACAATTGACGCCCTCAAAGACCTCGACCGTGAATCCTCACGTTTTCAGGAAGCCGAAGGTACCATTGCCCAAATCCGTCGAGCGCCGCTGGGCGTGGTGCTGAGCATGGGGCCTTTTAACTATCCTTTGAACGAAATTTTTACGACGCTCATCCCTGCCCTAATTATGGGCAACACCATACTTTTCAAACTTCCCAAACACGGGGTATTGGCGCACTATCCTTTGCTAAATGCCTTTAAGGAAGCTTTCCCCAAAGGAACCGTGAACACGCTATACGGAAGAGGGTCGGAAATTATTTCGCCCATTATGGAAAGCGGCAAAGTGAACGTGTTGGCTTTCATCGGTTCAAGTAAAGTAGCCAACGGCCTCAAAAAACTGCACCCTAAAGTCAACCGCCTCCGCGCTATTTTGAGCCTTGACGCCAAAAATGCAGCCATCGTTACCAAAAATGCCAACATTGACGTGGCCGTGAACGAGTGTATTCTTGGAGCACTTTCGTTCAACGGGCAGCGTTGTACGGCGTTGAAGCTCATCTTTGTACAAAAAGAAATTGCCACGGAGTTTGTTGAAAAACTCAACGCGGCCGTATCGGCCTTAAAACCTGGCTTGCCTTGGGAAAATGGTGTAAAAATTACGCCCCTACCAGAAGAAGACAAACCCGATTATTTGAAAGCGTGCATTGAAGACGCGATTGCGCACGGGGCTGCTGTGCAAAACGAAAACGGAGGCTACACTGAGGCGTCGTTTGTGTTTCCAGCGGTGGTGTATCCCGTCAACAATCAGATGAAATTCTACCACGAAGAGCAATTTGGCCCCGTTATTCCCGTTGTTCCGTTTGAGACCATCGACGAACCCATCGACTACCAAGTCAACGCGTCGCATGGAATGCAGGTGAGTATTTTTAGTGAAGACCCCAAAGAAGTGGCTCAGTTGATTGATCCTTTTGTAAACCTTGTCAGTCGGGTAAATATCAACTGTCAGGCGCAAAGAGGGCCCGACGTATTTCCTTTCACGGGGCGCAAAGACAGCGCCGAAGGAACGCTTTCGGTTTTTGACGCGCTTCGCTCCTTTTCGATTCGTTCGTTGGTAGCTACCAAATTGACCGAAAGCAACAAGGTATTACTCAATACCATCGTGCGCGACCACGATTCTAACTTTTTGAGTACTGATTACATTTTTTAAGGTGTTCTAGTTTTACCCGCAGATATTCATGCTTGCGCACAGTTGGCAAGTTTCTGCGGGTAAAACATTTTTATATAACATTTATTATATTTTTCTATAATTTGTATTATTTTAATTACATATACTCTTCAAATACCTTTGCATTGTCATTTATAACACCGAAAAACAATGCAAAAAATATTGGTTATCAACGGCGGAAAAACCTTTGCCCATTCGGGCGGCCGCCTCAACACTACCCTTACCGAATGGGATGGCGAGTTTTTTACCCCTGAAAATGGCTTTGAGCTGAAAATAACGCAGGTAGGAGAAGAAAACTACGACGCTAACGAAGAAGTGGAGAAATTTGTGTGGGCGGATGTCATCATTTATCACTTCCCCATTTGGTGGATGTACCTTCCTTTTTCATTGAAGGAATATTTCGATAAAGTACTTACGGCAGGCCATCGGAAGGGGCTGTATTACAGCGACGGACGGAAGGCCAATAACCCCGAACGAAACTACGGAACAGGCGGCTTGATGCAAGGAACGCGCTACCTCGTCACTACCACTTGGAATGCTCCTAAAACTGCTTTTACGTTGCCCGAGGAGTTTTTTCAGGGCCGCAGTGTCGATGATGGCGTGTTGTTTCCCTTCCACCGCATGAATGCTTTTTGTGGACTAGAACCGCTGCCTAGCAAGCATTTTCACGATGTTGAAAAAAATGGCTCGCCTGAGCTGACCGCTTCGTTTAAAGTAGAATATTTGGAGCATCTTCGTGGTGTGTTTAGGAAGTAAAAACAGCAAACCTTTCCAAGTTTCAAAAACTTGGAAAGGCTAAAAGGTAGCTAATTGTGAAGATTTCCTCTACTTCCCCTTCTCCAAACGCTCTGCCAGCATTTTGATAAAATACCCTCCTACTACGGAGCGAGCTTGGAAGCCTACCTGCTTGGCATTAATGGTTTCGTGCCAGTCCGAGAGTGGAACGCGGGTGGGGGTTTCGTTGGCATACTTCCATACGGGGTCAATCAACGCTTTGAAATCGGCGTCCGAATCGGCCATGGTTGCCGTCCACACAATCCAATCCGACTTGGTATAAGTCTTACGGCTGTCGAGCGGAAGACCGTAGGCTTGTTGTTTTTTGAGGTAAAACGCGATTTCCTTTTGCGCAACTTCTTTCGGGAATACGTTCAATCCGAGCAATTTATCCCAAACTATGTTGTATTTCTGGCTCCAACTTCCTGCCGTTTTGTCGAACGTAAGGGCATAGTGGTCGCCATCGGCACTCATTTCCATCCAACGACGGGCCAAGGTGCGCGCCAACGTAAAGTGCTCATCGGCTAGTTTTTGTTCACCCAATTGAGCCGCCATTTGGGCATAACACGCAATCCCGACAATGGCCTTGGCCGACAAGTTGACGTTACGCGCTAAGTGCCCCGCGAAGTCGTCGGTACAAAGTTGGTTGGCGGGGTCAAATCCATCGCGTTTTAGGAATTCTACCCATTTCGTTAGCATCGGCCAGTGTTCGCGCGCAAAGCTGGGATTGCCGTCCATTTTCACCGAAGCCGCCGTCAAAATAATCATGTTTCCAGCTTCTTCCACGGGCATATCTTCGCCGTAGGTTTGGCCGTTGGCAAGCGGATACGTCCCAATATCGTGGGCAGGGAAGTCTTTTTTCCAACGCCCCGATTCGCTATAGTCAAAGATAAAACGTAGCAATCCTTTCGCCAACTCGTTGTTATACAACAAAAACATGGGTGCCGACGGGTACGTTACGTCCACCGTTCCAATCGAACCGTTTGAGAAATTTTCTTTCGACAAAAAGAACACTTCCCCCTTCGGCCCTGCCACAATTTTGTGGGCGGAAATCGCTTGTCGGTAGGCCAATTGGCACAAATCAGCGTACGCTTTTCCGCCCGCTTTGGTCGCGTCATCGTACATTTTTTTATCGAATGCCGTGCTTTTGGTCAACAAACGTGGGTAGTCTGTTTCGGCGGTTTGTAATGTTTTTAACATCGTTGTAGCAGGGTCGCGGCGCCACCATCCACGGAGGTTTTGACCAAAATACTGCACCGAATACACATCGTCGTAGCCCAAAAGCAAATGCTTTGAAGAAGTTTTTCCCGAAACATTGCCAAAGTTTACGACCGTCGCCATTGCTAACTCGCCCGCCGTTCCTGAGACCGTCGAAGAAGTAGCCGTCAGTTGACCTTTTGATTTAAAGTCGTTTTTCAATTGGTCAGGATTTCCCGTTACTACGCTGCTTGCCGCATCAGGCACAGCCAAGTAGGCATAGCCCCAGTCGATGCGGATGTTATCGCCTTTTTTGCCCAACACAGGTTGCTCTTTGGTTCCAACTGACGTATAAACGAGCTTGCCGTCTTTCTTGGTTTCGGCCACTACTTCTTGCGAAGGCACGTTGGTAGCGACCAAGGCCGATTCGCCGAAATATACCTGTACCGAGTGTGGTTTGTTGTCCAACGAACGCGTCGAAAACGTCACATAACTTACGGGGCGAGCCGCTACTTCCAATTCATCCATCAACAGAGGCGACAGGAAGTTAACGTCCAATTCCACTGGCCCTGCGGTAAACACATAACTGGTTTGGGTAGCCGTGACGGTGGCTTTCTTTTGCGTAGCCGTAACCGCCTGCGCCGTAGGAACGACACTTACCAACCCTACGTCCACAAACGACTCACCGATGGGACTAATGCAATGCACGGCTAAGACGTTACGCCCCTTACGAAGTGCCTTCTGGCCTTCGGCCGAAAGAGGTGAGTGGATGTATTCGCCTGCACAGCAAGGCTTTGTGAAGATACGCGTACCGTTCAAATACACCGTCACATCGTCGTCGTTGATAAGGGTCAACAACAACTTGGACGCCTCCACTTGCCCGTCGTAGTTAAACTCGCGACGGATAAAAATTCCGTCCTTGTCAATTTTTCCATTGTGAAATGGCGTGCGCGAAGCGGGCGAATCACCAAATGGCCCTGAGCCCGTTTTCCAACCTTGGGGGATAAAGTCAGGCTGTTCCCATCCTGCCGAAGGTTTGGTGGTGGTATATAACGCGTCGTATGCTTTGTTTTCACCCGTTGGCAACAAGGCTTGATATAAAGTTGGCGGAGCTCCTAAAAATTGATACGACTTGCCGTCAACCCGCACAATGCCTTCCAACGAATGCGGGCGGCCTGTCCAGTGGCGAGTGGGGCCGTCGGTGAGTTGGTCGGTGTTACTCCAAATGCTAAAATAGGGATCGTGGGTAATAATAGGATAGGCGGGTGGGCGAAGCGTCTGCGCCATCGAAGACGTTAGCGCGAGGCACCCACTCAAGGCAAGCAACAAAAGAGTTGGTTTGTTGTAAAACATTGGAATGGTGGTTAATGAAATTTTGAGAGGTTAATTTAATATACACTAAAAGGAGAGGCGGCGCCTGCTCTACCAGAAACTGCTCATGTTCTGGACAGAAAACAAACGGCTCACCTCTCCCTTAGGAGGTTAGTCTGCGGTCTGACTATCGTCTGACTGTGTTAGGCTTGGGCAAAACTTGATGGGTTTGGGCCCACGTTTGCCACTGTTTTTTCAATTCGTTTACTTTTTCGGGATACTTAGCCGCGAGGTTATTGGTTTCGGTTTTATCGTTGGCTAAGTCAAACAAGTGCCACGTAGTATCGCGGCTTGCGGAGGCCAGCTTCCAATTCCCCGACCGTGCATAACGCGCGCCAAAGTGCTCGTTGAACAGATTCATATGCCCTCCGTTGATTTTTCCCTGAAATGCTGGTACAAGGCTTTGCCCCGTTGAGGCCGAAATAGTACGCCCCTGAAACGTCTGTGGGTACTTGGCTCCTGAAATCTCTACGCAGGTACGCATGAAGTCCATTACGTGTCCCATTTGGGCGCTGTAACTTCCTTTTTTCGCTTTGATTCCTTTGGGCCAAAATGCCACCATTGGCGTGCGAACACCTCCTTCGGATGATTCGGCTTTCCAGTATTGGTAAGGCGTATTTGCCACGTTTGACCAACGCTGCCCAATCGAAGCAAACGAAGTCTGAGGCCCTGGCATTACTTGCTTTTTCAAATCATACGAGATAGGCCGACCGTCGCGGGTCTCGTTGGGGCGGTCAAAACCTGGCCCATAAGCCGCACAGTTTTCGGGACTTGCCCCGTTATCCGAAAGAAAGACAATGAGCGTGTTTTCCAACTGCCCCGTTTCGCGCAGTGTTTGCAACATACGGCCAATGCCCTGATCCATGCGGTCAATCATCGCCGCGTGAACGGCCATAGCGCGCGCATCCCATTCTTTATCGGCGTTTGCTTCCCAGGTTTGTTGTTTATCCCAGCGCTCCGACAACGGCGTAGTTTTGGGGTCAATCAAACCCATTTTTACCATTCTATCGTAACGGCTTTTCCGAACCGCATCCCAGCCCGACTTATACGTGTCTTTGTACTTTTCGATGTCTTCGGGCAGGGCCATTAGCGGCCAGTGCGGGGCAGTGTGCGCCACGTACAAGAAAAATGGCGACGACGATTTGGCAAACGATTGAATATAGGCCACGGTGGAGTCACTAATGGCGTCCGTGTGGTAGTAATTCTTTGGAACTTGCGTTACAGGCTTTGTCCCGTTGACCAAACTAAAAGGGTCAAAGAAATCAACTACGCCCCAGATATTGCCAAAATACTTATCGAAACCACGCGCAGTGGGGTACTGGTTCAATGGCCCAAAATCGCCAAAATCTTTTTTGTGATTGAGCCAATCGAGCTGGTCTTTGGGGTTTTTCTGAACAATGGTGTTCGACACGTGCCATTTTCCCGTCATACCCGTTTGGTAGCCCGCTGCCTTCAATACCTCCGCAATCGTCACGGTATTTTCGGCCAAATGCCCACGGTAACCTGGTGTCGATTCTTCGTCGGTCATTTTACCAATGCCTGCTTGGTGGTTGTATAAGCCTGTGAGCAAACTGGCTCGCGTTGGACAACAACGGGATGTGTTGTAAAATTGAGTAAAACGCAACCCGTTGTTGGCGAGGTAGTCGATGTTAGGGGTTTTGATTTCACCGCCATAGCAGCCCAAGTCCGAATACCCCATGTCGTCGGCCATGATGATAATGATGTTCGGACGTGCATCCGCTTTTGAACGCGACGGTTTTGAATAAAACGCCGTTAGCCCTACCGACACCGCCACGGCCAATCCAACCGAAGCCACTACCCCTTTTTTCTTCATCGAATTATTATTTTTTTCCTGTCAAGGATTTAATTGTTTTGATTTCATCTTGGCTGAAAGCCGTTCCGTCGGTGCGATAAATGTCGTGGAACCACAATTCAGGCTCTTTCCCATCGGGCATAGGTGTTCCCCAAGCGTAAATGGTATTGGTTTTTCCCGCCACAAAGCCCCAGTTGATGGCTCCAATGTTTTCTTGCTTCAACATCGGCATGATGGTTTGGAATAAGCTACCGTTGCGGCGTGCCATGTATTCCGTACAAATCAACGGGCGGCCATACTGACGAAGTTTATCAACCAATTCTTTGTGCTTGTCCACGTAGCCGTAGTGGTGGTAGGTAATCACGTCTGAGTTTTCTTCTTGGAACTTGTTCAATTCTTTGAATTTCTCACCCCAGCTCCACACACCTGCGCTGATTGGCTGTGAAGGATTCACTTCTTTGGCCCAAGCAAAGACCGACTTCAACAAAGGCAGGCTTTTTGCAAAGTATTGGTTATTGCCAGGTTCGTTGTACAAATCCCACAACAAAATGCGGTTGTCGTTTTTGAAAGTAGTCATCACGTCTTTCACGTATTTTTCCAACATGCTCAAGCTATCGGGGTGATTGTGAATCATCGTGCCTGGGTCGCGTACCCAACCGCTGTTGTGAACGCCAGTTTTAGGGGCAGGCTGCTTGCCTGGGTGGTATTCGTCGTTCCAGCAGTCGTCAAAAAACACAAAAATGGTTTTGATTCCGTGCTTGCTCGAAATGGCGAGGTACTCATCGAGGCGTTTTTTAAAACCTGGCGCATCGGTCGTCCAAGCAATATGGTGCAAATACACCCGCATGGCATTGAAGCCAAGCCCTTCAGCCCAGCCCAATTCTTTGTCAAGCGTTTGACGGTCAAAAGATTCCGCCTGAAACATTTCCAATTGGTTGATGGCCGTACTTGGTTGAAAGTTACAACCTCTAATCCAACCCTGTTTTTTGTACCAGTCGTTTGCCTGTTGGGCCGTCCAGCGAGGTTGCGCTTTGAGGGTAGATACCGTGAGGAGCAACGCAATCGCAAAAAGTGTTACTTGTTTCATAAAATGATGATTTGTTAGATAGTTAGTTCAAAGTGAAAAAATTTACAATCAATAGTTTAAGGCAATTTGAGCCAAAAACTAATACTACGAAAGCCCTTCAACTATCGATTGCAGACCCATCCGTTGGCTAATTTGCTAATAACCAGGACTTTGAACACAAAGCTTGTTGGCATCAATTTCCGCTTGCGGAATCGGAAACAGTACGCGTTCGGGCTTGGCATTGGTGATGCCACGCGCTTGAGCTAATGAAATAAACGTCCCTTGGCGAACAAGGTCTTCGCGGCGTTTACCTTCTGAGACAAACTCCCAACCTCTTTCTCTAAAAATGGCCGTACGGAAAGCATCTTTTGTAGGAGTGTCCGTTTGGGTCAAATTGGGAATCCCTGCTCGTGTACGAACGAGATTAATTAATGTAAATGCCTCCGCAGTGGGGCCATTGAGCTCGTTCAGGGCCTCTGCTCTGGTAAGTAGAATATCGGCGTAACGCAGTATTGGAACGTCCGTTCCGCTATTGTTTCCGACGGTGTTGTTATCCCAATACTTAAAACTACGCGCATTATCTCCCGTTGACAAATCAATGGTTTGGTTGCTGGTATTGACATAACTCGTACAAATCAACTGTAAACGCTTGTCGTTGGCGGCAAACGAACTGGTAAATGCCGTCCGCAAGCGGTACTGCGTCGCAAAATTCGACATAGTGGTTTTGTAGGTAAAATTCGGAAACTGAGGGCTGCTCTTGTAGCCTGGCGGCAGTGCTCCTGCTTGGTACCAATTGCCAAAAGGATCTTCGGGGCGGCATTGAAGTGCCAAAATCATTTCACGGTTGGCCGCACCTTCATTTTCGACTCTAAACATCCCCACAAAATCTGGATTGAGGGCGTAGTAATTAAAATCCATTACGGCTTTGGCGGCATCGGCCGCTTTTTGCCATTGCTTGGTGTTGAGATAAAACTTCGCCAAAATACTATACGCAACGCCCTTACTAAACCGTCCATAAGTTTCTTCTTTGCCTGGATCTGGTAAATCGGGAATTGATTCAGTGATTTCTTTTTCAACAAACGCCTTTAGCTCTTCTTCCGTTGCCCGTGCCAAATCGGCGGGTTGTGTGGTGGAAGTCCGCAAGGGGACCGTTCCAAAAAAAGTCATCAAAAGCGCATACGCTTGTGCCCGCAAGACCCTTGCTTCGGCTTTAAAGAGTTTTTTTGTTGACTCCGCCGCTGTCACATTTCCTACGTTTTCGATGACACCGTTGGCATCGCGTACCACGCGGTAGTTAGGGTCCCACATATCGGCTGCCAACGTTCCGAGCGTTGGATCCCACGTAAAATTGATTAGTTGAATAAGTTGTCCATTTTCAGCGCCACCCGTGTTAAATCCCATATCAGTACAAACTTCCGAATCGTTGATCACGTAGCGCGAGTTGGATTGAGTTTGCTGGTGTGCGTACGCCGAAAAAAGCAACGCTTTGATGCCGCTTTCCGACGTGAGTACGTTGTCGGGCGAAAACTCAGACCTCGGCGATACTTCCAGCGCTTTTTCGCACGACGTCAACATCAGAAGCCCTCCGATGATTAAGCTATAGTTGAATGATTGTCTCATTTGATTTGTCATTTTGTTCATTGTTAACTGTTATTAGTTATCTGTTAACCGTTACTTGTTATCTGTTAACTGCGCCTCCTTGTGATTAACCATTCACAATCACCGAATTACAGCGATTTCACCATTCTACAATTTACTATTAACAAATAACAGTTAACCATTAACACCCCCTTACCTAAAATTGTAAATTAACCCCCACAGTGTAAGTACGTGTCAGCGGATAGGTGTTGTAGTCGATCCGTAAGATATTGTCTCCCAGAGCATTGGCTGCTGGGTCAGCACCTGAGTACTTGGTAAAATTGTACAGGTTTTGACCATTCACAAACACCGAAGCACTGCCCACATAGCGGTTTTTAGGTACTGGAATTTTGTACGACAACCGCACCGACTGAACACGCAGGTACGAAGCGTCTTCGACGGTTTTGTTGGTTACTTGGCGTTGGCCTTGCACGTCGTTGGGCAAAAACGAAGGGTAGTCGTTGGTAGGATTGGTTGGTGTCCAACGGTTGAGGTAAGGAACTGCCAATTTGTTTCGGCGATAGTCCACTGGATAATAAGCGTCCACCAAACTACTGTTCAGCATTTTAGCTCCCTGCGAACCTTCCAAGAAAACATCCAATGCCAAGGTTTTGTAGGAAGCACTGGTGTTGAAGCCATAGAAAAAGTCGGGCAGCGATTTACCAAGCACCACGCGGTCGTTGGCATTGATGACTTTGTTTCCGTCAAGGTCACGGTATTTCAAATCGCCTGGGCGTACGCCTGACTGCGCTTGGGTAAAGTCTTCGCCCGTTTGCCAAACGCCGTCCACCAAATACCCATAGAACGACCCAATCGACTCACCTGGCTTGAGAATACTCACTTGGCCAATGCTACCTGGGCCTGAACCGATGAACTGAGGCACTTTTCCAAGACTCAACACGCGGTTTTTGAGGGTGGTAATGTTAAAACCAGCATCGACACGAAAGCCATTTTTATCGGTCAAAATACCCTTCAAAGCAAGCTCAACTCCCGTATTACGCATACTTCCCACGTTTTCGATGCGGCTTCCAAAACCCGTGCTCGCAGGTTGTGGAATGTCGTAAAGTAAGTTAGAAGTTTTGCGGTTATAGTAGTCGATGCTACCCGTAAGGCGACCGTTGAAAAAGCCAAAATCAATTCCTAAGTCAGCCTGAACGGCGGCTTCCCACTGCAAATCAGGATTGGCGCTGCGCGAAGGCTGCAATGAACTGTAGCGGTTACCATTGAAAACGGCATTGCGTCCTGCCGAAAAAGTAGAGAAATACAAGTAATTGATGGTCGGCTGGTTGCCCGTTGCTCCATAACTGGCGCGTAGTTTAAGTTCGCTCAAGAAATTTACATTTTTCAAGAAAGCCTCGTCCTGAATCCGCCACGCCAAGGCCGCCGACGGGAAATAGCCAAAACGCTTGTTGGGGCCAAACCGCGCCGAACCATCGGCCCGCATCGACAACGTTAGTAAATACTTACTGTTAAAGGAATAGTTTACTCGTCCCAAAAACGACACCAATTTGTTTTCTTGACGGCCACTTCCGACGCCATTCAGGGTATTATCGCCCGTACCGAGCGCGTTGAAGGTAAGGTCGGGCAAAGCAAAAGAACGCGAATTGGCAATGATAGAGCTGGAAGTGTAGCGTTCGTAAGTAGCTCCTACCACGGCGCTAATACGGTGATTTTTAAGCTCTTTGTTAAAATTTAATGTTCCTTCGGTCAGGTAATAGCCTCGTTTCCCATCGCGAACATCGGCATAACCGTTGTACGAAAGCCCCGTCAACGTACTGGGGTCAATCCAGAAATAGCGCTGGTTATCATTGAAATCAGCCCCTATGCGTACTTTGGCCGATAGCGAAGGAACGAAGTAATATTCGGCATAAATGTTTCCAAACGTACGGTACGTATCGCCCATCCCATACTGTCCATTAATCACCGCCAATGGACTATCCATGGGCGCCATCAACGACGAGCGATAGTACGTTCCGTCGGGGTTATAAGCAGGCACCGTGGGATCGTAGTTTTGGGCCATGTATAGCGCACTAGCGTTGTCGTTTAGCCCTACCCCCGTTGCATTATAGTAATCTCTGGTGTAGGAAGTGTTCAGGCTTACCCCTACGTTGTATTTATTGGCCACGCCATTTTCGAGGTTCATTCGAGCGCTGTAACGGCTCGTCCCTGATTTGAGCATAATCCCATCTTGGTTAAAATAACCCGCCGAAATGTAGTAACGGGTATTTCCTCCCGCCCCGCTAAACGAGAGGTCGTGCGACTGAATGGGCGCATCACGAAGCAATAGACTTTGCCAATCGGTATTGGCGTTGGTTCCCGTCACTTTTGGGGTCGAAAGTTTTCCCAAATCAATGATGGAATTGATAACATCGGTGTATTCAGCTCCCGTCAAAAAGCGCTGTGTATTGGCCACTTTTTGGACGCCGTGCGTTCCGTTGTATTCTACTTTGAGTTTGCCATCTTTACCACGGCGGGTAGTAATGAGTACCACCCCGTTTGCTCCGCGCGAACCGTAAATGGCAGTAGCAGAGGCATCTTTTAGAATTTCTATGGACTCAATATCGGCAGGATTCAAACTATTGAGCGGCGTACGGTTGTTAGGATTGCTGGTAGTTCCGCCCGCACTCGCCGAGCCAATCGCTGTTCCATCGTTTACGGGTAAGCCATCTACTACATAAAGCGGGTCGTTGTTTCCTGTAATGGAAGTTATTCCCCTGATTTGCACGCTCATGGCCGAACCAGGCTCACCACTTTTTTGGTAAACCTGCACCCCAGGCGCGCGCCCTGCCAAGGTTTGTTGAAGGTTGATATTAGAGCCACGGGTCAAATCTTGGGCTTTCAACGACATCACTGAGCCCGTCAAATCGCTTTTGCGTACGGTACCGTATCCTACCACGACTACCTCATTGAGCGATTGGTCGCTTTCTTTCAATTGCACGTTGATTTCCGTTCGGTTGCCCACCGTCACTTCTTGTGCTTCGTAGCCAACGTACGAAAACACCAGCACCAATCCACTCATTTTGGCAGCCGGTTCAGAAATACGCAACTGATAACGCCCGTTGGCATCGGTCGTTGTCCCACGGACAGTTCCTTTTACTACTACATTTACGCCAGGAATTACTCCATTATTACCCACAGTGGTTACCGTCCCGCTAATGGTCACTTCTTCGGCACGGGTTTCGAGCGGGCTTGATGCCACAACCGTGGTCAATGAGCCGTTGGAGGCGGGGTCGGCTTGGGGTTGGTTTTCTTCGTTGATGGGCGTAACGGGAAATCGGGCATTCCCGACCGAAGCCGACGATTTTTTGGCCAAAACCACCCATGTACCTGCTTTTACTTGTTTATAACGCAAGTTAAAGGGCTTTAACAAACGAGAAAGAGCATTTTCGAGGGACGTAGTTCCCGCCAACACATCGGTCGAAACCGTCAGATTGGCAACCGTTCGGTCTTCAAACAAAATATCAGCTTTGTACTTGACTTTCAAGCCATTTAAGGCATCCGAAAGGCGGGTGGTCGTTGCCGATGCTGCGGAGTAAGTGGGGCGTTGTTGCGAGCTCACCATCGCCATTGCCTGACTATTGGCAAGTTGAGGCTCGACCAACAACGCGCCAGTAAGCAACCCTACCAGCGTGGTTGGAATAAAAATAGAGCGCATAAAGAGTGTAGTTAGAAAAGGGTAAACTTTGGTTATTATTCAAAAAAGGTAACCGTAGAATCTTTTTGTTTGTAGTTGATTTCGAGCAATTCGGCCACTACTTGTAAAAACTCGTCTGCATTATCGGCCTGAAATGAGCCTGTCACCGTTCGCTCACCAATCTCCTGATTTTTAAGGACAACGCGCAGGTTGTAGTTGTCGTGGAGTAATTCCACAATTTCCCGAACGGGCGTACTGTTAAAATTGAAGCGGTGTTCTTTCCAAGCCGAACTTACTTCGGGCTCCTTGATACGCGTCTGCGTCAGGTTTCCTTTGGCATCCACGTTGACGGCATCGCCTGGTTTCAACCGCAGGCCCCTCACCGCTTTTTTAGCTCCCGTATAATTGAGCTGAATCGCCCCTTTGCTCAATACGACTTTGGTTCCGCTGGGACGGTCAAACACATTAAACTCTGTTCCCAACACCTCCACTTGCACGCCACGGGCTGTTTTTACAAAAAAGCGTTGGTGCGTAGGAGTATGTTGTACGGAGAAAGCTGCTTCTCCCGTCAGCCACACTACCCGTGAGCGCGGGCCAAATCCAAACCTTGGGAAACGCAAAGACGAATGGGCATTGAGCGATACCTGCGAGCCGTCAGGCAAGGTAAGTTGTCGGGTTTCTCCAAAAGCCGTCTCTATCTTTTGGTAAAAAATATAGCTTCTTCCCGCATACATTCCCGCCACCAATACCAACACCACCGAAGCTGCCGCCAGCCACTGGGTAAAAGCAAACCTTCGGCGAATGGGCAGTTCTGAGCTTTCTTCGGTTGCTTCTATATTTTGTTGTTGATTCCAAGACTCAATGCGTGCGTTTAGCAGTGCCAAAGCATCCTCTTCTTCGGCCATGTACTGAAGGTGCTGACGCTCCCATTCGTCGAGCCAAGACACATACAGTAGCTGGTTTTCGGGTTGTTGCAGCCAATCGGCAATCGTCGTTCGCTGAAGTGCCGTTGAGCGTCCGCTAAAATGCGCAAACAGCAGTTCTTTCATTATGGCTTTGTTCATTGATGACAGTATGTTGGTGATGGTGTGGATATTTCGGAAGGCGAAGTGGCTGGGACAAAAAACACAAGTCCGCAAAAAAGCCCCATTCGTAGTACTTGCCGCAGTTGTGACAAAGCACGGCTCAAATGGGCTTCAATCGTTTTTGGGGAAATCTGCAACTCGTCGGCAATTTCGCGGTGTTTTTTTCCTTCAAAACGGCTCATCACAAACACCCGCTGGCACTGCGGTGGCAGCGTACGTACGGTTTCTTCGATGCGCTGGTATAATTCGGTGTATTGCAACAACTGCTCGGGATCAATCTCTACATTGTTATTGATGCCTTCTGCATTCTCGTCGGTAATGGACATCTCTTGGTGAAACTCGCGCTGGAGGTACGAATACGCCCGCTTCCGAACGGCCGAATATAAATAAGCTTGGTAGGTGGTTGTGATATGAAGCTGGGCTTGGTTTTTCCAAAAGCTAAAAAACACTTCACTCACCAAATCTTCGGCCACCGCCCGTGAATACACAAAACGCACCGCCTGACTACACAGCGGACGATAGTAGCGCCGAAACAACAGTTCATAGCCTCGCCGTGCATCTTCTTCAAACGCTTGTCGGATAAGATACTCAACGTCAAGGAGTATGGGCTCAACATCTGGCCTTTGAAACGGGTGGGTGGAAGGCTGGGGTTGGCTCGGTTGATTTTCGGCCATGGATTGTTTTTTTTCGGGTTCTATAAGGTAAGTCACAAAAAGCGGCTTCTCCCCTTAGTCAATTCACAGATTTTTTTTTCTTTTTCCAAGAATTTTACCAAAAACACGGCTAAATGACCTTTTGCTAGGGTTAATAGAGCGAAAAAACTATTTTTGCCATGAAAAACAATCTTTCAACCCACTTGAATCCTATGAAAACCGTAGATTCGTACAATTTTGCGGGCAAACGTGCCCTCATTCGCGTTGACTTCAACGTTCCTCTCAACGAAAAATTTGAAATTACTGACGACACTCGTATCCAAGCTACGCTACCTACCATTCGTAAGATTTTGGCAGACGGCGGTTCTTGCATTTTGATGTCGCACTTAGGTCGCCCGAAAGATGGCCCGACCGAAAAATATTCGCTCAAACACCTTATCAATCCACTTTCGGTGATTTTGGGTGTCTCTGTAAAATTTGCTGACGACTGCATCGGTGCTTCGGCATCCGAACAAGCCGCCGCGCTTCAACCAGGTGAAGTATTGTTGTTGGAAAACCTACGTTTTTACAAACAAGAAGAAAAAGGAGACGTTGAGTTTGCCGAAAAACTCTCAAAATTGGGAGATGTTTGGGTAAACGACGCTTTCGGAACGGCTCACCGCGCCCACGCTTCTACGGCCGTTATCGGGCAGTTTTTTGAAGACCGCGTGTGTGGCTACGTCATGCAGGCCGAAATCGACAACGCACAACGCGTGTTGGAACAAGCCGAACGTCCATTTACGGCAATCATGGGAGGCGCCAAAATTTCGGACAAAATTCTCATCATTGAGCGCTTGTTGGACAAAGTAGATAACCTTATCATCGGCGGTGGTATGACTTATACTTTTACCAAAGCCTTGGGCGGAAAGATTGGAAAATCGCTTTTAGAAGCTGATAAGCAAGACTTAGCCTTAGAAATTTTGGCAAAAGCGAAAGAAAAAGGCGTAAACATATTGATGCCTTTGGACAACGTTTGCGCGGATGCTTTCTCAAATGATGCCAACCGCCAAATCGTGAAAACGGGAGAAATCGAAGATGGATGGGAAGGTTTGGACATTGGCCCAGAAACCATCACCTTGTTTGAAGAAACCGTTCGTAATTCTAAAACGATTCTTTGGAATGGCCCAATGGGCGTATTTGAATTCCCGAACTTTGCGACAGGCACCAACGCCATCGCCGAGGCAGTCGTACAAGCTACTGAGCAGAACGATGCGTTTTCGCTTATTGGTGGTGGTGACTCTGCTTCTGCCATCAACAACGCTGGCTACGGCGACCGCGTAAGCTACGTTTCGACGGGTGGTGGTGCACTTCTTGAATACATGGAAGGGAAAGTTCTTCCAGGAGTAGCAGCATTGGCTTAAAAATGATTTCGCCCCGATGACATGTCGGGGCGAAATCATTTTTGTTTCTTCACCGTATTTACTGCTCGTACTTCTCAATCACGCGCAAGAAATCTTCTTCTTTCGATAATTTAATTTTTTGTTCTTTGATAAACGCCTCCAAATCGGCTTTTTTATCGCTGAGGGCTTCTAATAACGCCTTCTTGTCTTTCTTGAGGCGAATAATCGCGCTGTCCTTGAACAAATACAAAAACTCATCTTTGACAAAACGCTTAGTCGCTGTGGCCGAGCTGTACAGCTTTTCCGTTTGAATTTTAGTGACTGTTCGCTTCAGCAATTTTACTTTGCCGTCAGAAAGTACTTGGTAAAAATTACGGCCAGAAAGTGACTCGTAGGCAGGGAAATTGTTACGAAAAACCCCATCTGTGGTGGCAAACTCGGTAATTTCACTGCTAAACCGATACGATTTTTGGTTCTCTTCGTACTCCAGTTCGTCTTTGTACGTGTCGTACCGCATTTTGGCCAATTCGTAGGTTTTGCCGTTGTGTTTGGCCTTCACCGTTCCTCTCGCCCACTCATCTTTCAGGTAAGGAGAGCCTTCGATTTCGGTGTAGCCGTTTTCAAAAATAGGACGCCCGTTGATGTCCTGAATGAACATTCCTTGGGCATGGGCAGCGATGGTCGCTAAAATCAATCCGAGACAGAGTAATGACTTTTTCATGTTGAATTGTACTTTTGCTGGCAAATTAATCGAACAACCTTGCAACTCAAAGAGCATTTACTCCATATCATCGAAAGCCTTCCACGGGTAGTGCCCGAAACATGGCTGGCTTTTGCCTTTCTGCTGTTGATTACGGCCGAGTTAGTATTGAAACTAACGCGTTGGTCGCAACAGACGTCCACTGTTTTGTGGTTTTCAGCGTTTGGACTAAGTTTGGCTGGGCTGCTATTGGTTATTCTCCAATGGAACGCCCCCGAAGGCTATTTATTTCACCACCTGCTTTATCTTGATACGAAGGCCGTTTTTTTCAAGGGGCTTATACTCATCACTACCCTTTTTGTTCTTTTGCATATACGCGTCACTCACGCCCAATTACCGCCTGAGTTTTACGCCATTCTACTCGCCATTGTGTTGGGGCTTTGTTTTATGACCATGGCCGTCAATGGCCTTAGCCTCTACTTATCGATTGAACTCGTTTCGATTGGTTCGTATTTGTTAGCAAGTATGGGCCGTGGCAAGCTCGCCGCAGAAGGCGGTATCAAGTACCTACTTTTTGGCGCACTGAGCTCGGGCATTATGCTGTACGGCCTTTCATTTCTATACGGAATGACGGGCTCACTCGACCTCACCAGCGAAGTTTTTGCCAATCATCTGGCTCAAAATCACCCCGTCATAATACTCGTTGTGGGTTTTCTGACACTTGGTGGCGTTCTTTTCAAACTCTCCTTGGTTCCCTTTCACGTGTGGGCACCCGACGTATATGAAGGAGCCCCTACACCCATTGTTGCCTTTTTATCAACCGCTCCCAAAGCCGCTGCGCTGCTCTTATTGATGCGTTTGTTGAGTGCACTTCCTGCCGATTTTCAGCAGCTGATGGCGCTCTTGGCACTCAGTAGTATTTTGCTAGGAAATTTGTCGGCACTTTGGCAAAATGACCTCAAGCGTCTTTTGGCTTATTCGGGCATTGCGCAAGCGGGTTTTGTACTCGTAGGTGTGGTGGCTTTCAGCCAAGCAGGTTTTGAAAGCGCTACGTTTTATATTGTTATTTATGTTTTGACCAACCTCGCCGCATTCTTATTGGTTGACTTGGTAAGTTCTGGCCGCCCGACCTTACTTTCATTGTCAGGTAAAGGGGCACAGCTACCCGTGCTTGCCGTTTGTTTTGTGATAGTCATGGTGGCTTTGGTAGGTTTACCTCCCACGGCGGGCTTTACCTCCAAACTCTTGGTCTTTTCTGCCCTTTGGGAGGCCAATACGACCGCTCCTTCTTCGTTGCTTACCACGCTCTTGGTGGTAGGGCTACTCAACGCTGTCATTTCCTTGGTCTATTACTTCAAAATACCCTTTTATTTATTTTTCAAGGAGGCGCCAGAAGCTAGCCACGAAACCCCAAAGCCTGCTGGAACGGCCTTGGTAGTAGCGCTGACGGTGCTTATCGTTGTACTTTTTCTAAAAACTGACTGGTTGATGCTCTGGATAAAGCAGCTTTAGTGGGTGATTTTATGGCTTTTAGCATGAATTTTGAGCCACTTTTAGTCGGTATGACGAATAATTTTGGCCTTCCGAGCACAACGGATGTTACAGACCTTTATATTTGTCCGATTTTTTAAAAACCCACTGATAAACTACGTTTTAGGACATCTCCATGTATTTGGTCTTCATTCATTGATATCACTCTTGCAGATAGTGTTTCCAATCATTCATTCACAATATTTTTTTCATGGAAAGTAATAACGGGCATCACCACCACCTAGATAAAGCTTCAGCCGCTGGGTTATTGATTGCTTTTGGAATTATCTACGGCGACATTGGTACTTCTCCCTTGTACGTGATGGACAGTATTTTTAAGGAAGATCCCATCATTTCGCCTCAAACGGTTTTGGGAGCCCTTTCTTGCGTTTTTTGGACACTGACTCTCCAAACTACTGTCAAATACGTGGTACTGATTCTTCGAGCCGACAACCGTGGTGAAGGGGGGATTTTTGCCTTGTATGCCTTAGTACGTCGCCATGCGAAATGGCTCACCGTTCCTGCCATCATTGGGGGAGCGGCGCTCTTAGCCGATGGAATCATTACACCCCCCATTTCGGTATCATCAGCCATCGAAGGGTTACGCATCATTTATCCTGACATTCAGACCATTCCCATCGTCATCGGGATTATCACTGCTCTATTTTTAGTGCAAGTCTTCGGAACCAACAAGGTGGGAGGTGCTTTTGGCCCCATTATGTTTATTTGGTTTTCGATGTTAGGGACGTTTGGTATCATCTGGATTGCGAAAGATTGGACCATTTTGCGGGCGCTTAACCCGTACTACGCCTACCAGCTTTTGTTTGAAAAACCCGAAGGTTTTTGGTTGTTAGGAGCTGTTTTCTTGTGTACCACGGGAGCCGAAGCCCTTTACTCTGACTTGGGACACTGTGGCCGCGCCAACATCCGTGTCAGCTGGGTATTTGTTAAAATTTGTTTGATTCTCCAATACTTCGGTCAAGGTTCTTGGTTGCTTTCTCACGCGGGTGAGTCTTTGGATGGACGCCGTCCCATTTACGAACTCATGCCCGATTGGTTTCTTCTTCCAGGGATTGCGATTGCGACTTCGGCGGCTATCATTGCCAGCCAAGCCTTGATTTCTGGCTCGTTTACCCTCGTGAGCGAAGCCATTCGTCTCAATTTTTGGCCTAAAGTTCGTTTGCGCTACCCAAGCCTTCAAAAAGGACAATTGTACGTCCCAAGCGTCAACCTGTTATTGTGGTTGGGTTGTGTTGGCGTGGTGTTGTATTTCAAAGAATCATCGGCCATGGAAGCGGCCTATGGTCTTGCCATTACCCTCACCATGTTGATGACCACGATTTTGATGTCCTATTACCTTTACGCCAAAAAATATCAGATGTGGGGCGTAGTCATTTTTATGGCTATCTACATTGCGATTGAAGGGTCATTTCTGATTGCAAACTTAGTGAAGTTTACGCACGGAGGTTGGGTTTCGCTCGTTATCGGGGCCATGATTGCAGGGTTGATGTTTGTTTGGTACCGCGCGTTTTATATCAAACTTCGCTTGACTGAATACGTCAAACTCAACGATTATGTAGATTCGCTCAAAGAACTTAGTCGCGATATTTCGATTCCTAAATACGCTACCCACCTTATTTTTATGAGCAACGCTTCGCGGATGTCGGAAATCGAATCAAAAGTGATTTATTCTATCTTCCAAAAGCGCCCCAAACGCGCCGATATTTATTGGTTTGTTCACGTCGATACCACTGATGATCCATACACAATGGAATACAAAGTGAACGTCATCGAACCCGACGACGTCATTCGGGTCAACTTCCGCCTAGGCTTTCGTATCGAACAACGGGTCAACCTTTATTTCAAGAAAGTAATTGAAGAAATGGTAAAAAATAAGGAAGTTGACATCACAAGCCGCTACGAATCGCTCAACCGACACAATGTTATCGGCGATTTTCGGTTTGTAGTATTAGAGAAGTTCTTATCGTTTGAAAACGAGCTTCCGCTATTTGAACAAGCCATTATGAAAGCGTATTTCTTTATCAAAGGCTTTACCACCAGCGAAGACAAGTGGTTTGGATTGGATAGTAGCGCGGTAAAAATCGAAAAAGTACCGCTTATTATTCGTCCAGCCGAAAACATCAAATTAAAACGTATTTATAGTTAAAAATGAAAATATTAATCACAGGTGGAGCTGGTTTTGTAGGCTCATCGTTGGCCATTGCGCTCAAAACCAATTACCCATCGTACGAAATCTTTTGCTTAGATAACTTAAAAAGAAAAGGTTCCGAACTCAACGTTTCACGCTTGTCGCAAGCGGGCATTACGTATGTCCACGGAGACATCCGTAGCAAAGAAGATTTTGACTCGCTGCCCGCCGTCGATGCGGTCATCGAAGCGTCGGCCGAGCCTTCGGTATTGGCAGGGCTTGACGGAACGCCTGACTACCTCATCAATACCAATTTGTTCGGGACAGTCAACTGCCTCAACTACGCCCTCAAGCACAAAGCTGATTTTATATTCCTTTCAACCAGCCGCGTCTATCCCATCAAGACGATTGAAACGTTGAATTTTGTGGAAGAAGAAACGCGCTTTTCTCTCACCGACGACCAACCCGTCAAAGGCGTATCGTCCAAGGGAATTGCCGAAGATTTTCCGCTCGACGGCGCTCGTTCGTTGTACGGCACCACCAAACTCGCCTCTGAGTTGTTGATTCAAGAATACAACGAGTTTTATGGCCTTCGCACGGTGATTAATCGCTGCGGGGTCATCACGGGACCTTGGCAAATGGGAAAAGTTGACCAAGGTGTGATGGTGCTTTGGATTGCCAAACACTATTGGGAACAGCAACTTGGGTATTTTGGCTACGGTGGTACGGGAAAACAAACCCGCGATATGCTCCACGTGGCAGATTTGTACCGTTTGATTGACTGGCAATTGCATAACATCGACCAAGTAAATGGCGAAATTTTGAACGCAGGTGGAGGCGTAGAAAGCAGCACGTCGTTGCAAGAATTGACCAAGATTTGCCAAGAAGTAACGGGCAAAACCATTCCGATTAAGCAAGTACCCGAAACGCGCACGGCGGATATTCGGATGTACATTACGGACAACAGCAAAGTGACTCGCCTGACGGGTTGGAAACCAGAAATTGGAGTTCGCCAAATTGTCGAAGAAATCACCGAATGGCTCGACCAAAACAACAAAGCCTTAGAACCAATTTTAAAATAACCTTTACTCATGCACATTCAGGTACGCCATACGACCAATCCCGTCGATTTTAAAAATTACACGACTCAACGTATTCGGGAAGAGTTCTTGATGGAAAAAATGTTCGTCCCCGACCAATTCCATTTTGTATATTCTCACTACGACCGCATGATTGTGGGGGGAATCAAACCCGTAGGCCAGTTACACAAACTGCCAACCTACGACGAGCTCCGCTCTGATTATTTTTTGGAACGTCGTGAATTGGGCATTCTTAACATCGGTGGCGATGGCTTTGTGATGGTAGAAGATGAGTTGTTTACGCTTCAAAAGCGGGACTGCTTGTACGTTGGGAAGGGTAATAAAACCGTCACGTTCAAAAGCCTTGATCCTGAATTTCCAGCTAAGTTTATCCTCGTTTCGACGCCCGCTCACCGCACCGTACCTACGGCTATGATGAAAGCCGCTGACGCAAGTCCAACCGATATGGGTTCACCCGAAACGGCCAATACGCGTACTATTTATAAATACATCCATGCCGATGGCCTCGAAAGTTGTCAGCTGGTGATGGGGATGACGTCCATGAAATACAGCAGTGTGTGGAACACGATGCCGCCGCACGTCCACGACCGTCGTACCGAAATCTACGTTTACTTTGATTTAGATGACGCCCACCGCGTTTTCCATTTTATGGGTGAACCCACCGAGACACGTCACCTGTTAGTGGCCAACGAACAAGCCATCATTTCACCTCCTTGGTCGATTCACGCGGGAGCTGGCACAACGAGTTATTCTTTCTTGTGGGCAATGGCTGGCGAGAACTATGTCTATACCGATATGGACACATTGGCCTTGAGCGAGTTGAAATAAAATTTCAAAAAAAGTAGCCGTAGTCCTTGATTTTCTCAAAATAAATACACAGTTTAGACTCACAATCGTAAGAGGTGGACCGAAGTCCTGAAAATAGCGGTCTGCTTATGACAGACCGCTATTTTTTACCCTTTTCAAATCCACAAATGCGGTTGCAAATGATTGTTAAACTTAAAGCGTAAAATTATGAGACTGCAAATGCACGCTATCCACTTCGACGCAGATCCAAAACTGCTCGAATTCATCCAGAAAAAACTTGAAAAACTCGAAACGTTTTATGACCGAATAACAGGAGGAGAAGTGTATCTCCGATTAGATAAAAGCGAAAGCAGTAAAATCAAAGATAAAATCCTAGAAGTAAAAATTAAGGTTCCCAACGGTGAGCTATTTGTCAAAGAGAAAGGCAAGTCATTTGAAGAAGCCACTGACCTTGCCTTGGAAGCTCTCAAAAGCCAAATCAAGAAGTTCAAATCGAAACGCCAAGAGGTAGAAAATAAAACCATCAAAGATGTCCAAAGCGGCACTGAGGTAGAAGAAGAGGTAGAAATCGACGAAGTATAAGTCAGATTTCCAAAAAAAGAGCGAGGACTGCATCCTCGCTCTTTTTTGTTGCCTAAAATTCAGTCGTTGTTTATTCGTTATTCGCTCTTCAATTCTGTACATTTGAGTTTTACTCATCAACCCTTTTGAACACTACATGAAAAGTAAACTTCTCCTAACCTCACTCCTTTGCTTTCATGCGTTTGGGCTCTTGGCTCAAGTCCAAAAAGCCCCCAACCGCGCCGAAGGCGATGGGCCTCACAAACGCCTTATCATTCGGGGCGTCACCATCATCAATAGCACAGGTTCGCCTCCAATTGGCCCCATGGATATTTTGGTTGAAAACAACCGAATTGCCCAAATTCGCCAAGCAGGTTACCCTGGTATGCCCGCCCAAGACGGTATCAAAGCAACCTCCACCGATAAAGAACTGAACTGCCGTGGGATGTACCTTATGCCAGGGTTTGTGGATATGCACGGACACATCGGTGGCGTGCAGCAAGGTGCCAACGCCGAATACGTATTTAAACTTTGGATGGCCCACGGTGTCACTACCGTCCGCGACCCATCGTGCGGGAATGGGCTCGACTGGGTCCTTGACCAAAAAGAAAAAAGCAACAAAAACTTGATTACTGCCCCGCGCATCAAGGCTTACACGGTGTTTGGGCAAGGGGCGAAAGATTTTATCACCACTCCCGAGCAAGCCCGCGAATGGGTACGCCAAAACGCCCAGAAGGGTGCCGATGGTATCAAGTTTTTCGGAGCCGAACCCGATGTATTCAAGGCGGCGTTGGAAGAAAACAAAAAACTCGGCCTTGGTTCGGCTTGCCACCACGCCCAAACCGAAGTAGCACGCATGAATGTACTGGCGACTGCCAAAGCGGGGCTGACCAGCATGGAGCACTGGTACGGGCTACCCGAAGCCCTTTTTGACGATAAAACCGTCCAAAATTATCCGTCCGACTACAATTACAACAACGAGCAAAATCGCTTTGAAGAAGCAGGAAAATTGTGGAAGCAAGCCGCTAAACCTGGTTCAGAACGCTGGAATTACGTGATGGAAGAATTGTTGAAGCTAGATTTTACCCTCGACCCTACCTTCAACATCTACGAAGCCAACCGCGAACTAATGCTCGCCCGCCGTGCCGAGTGGCACGACGAATATACCCTGCCGTCGCTTTGGCGGTTTTATGGCCCAAGCCGAATTTCTCACGGGTCGTATTGGCACAATTGGGGAACAGAACAAGAAGTGGCGTGGAAAGAAAACTATCGGTTGTGGATGGCGTTTATCAACGAATACAAAAACCGAGGTGGTCGCGTCACGACGGGCTCTGATTCGGGCTTTATTTACCAATTGTACGGTTTTGCGTACATACGCGAGCTGGAATTGCTGCGCGAAGCAGGTTTCCACCCAATGGAAGTCGTGCGGGCGGCCACCATCAAAGGGGCAGAAGCATTGGGAATGGCCAAAGAAATTGGCTCGGTTGAAATTGGGAAATTGGCCGACTTTGTCATTACCGAAGAAAATCCGCTTGCCAACTTGAAAGTCCTTTATGGCACAGGAGCGATTCGTCTGAACGACAAAAACGAGGTGGTCCGCGCGGGTGGCGTCAAATATACCGTCAAAGATGGCATTGTTTATGATGCAAAAAAGCTTTTAGCCGACGTTCGTAAGATTGTGGCTGATGCTAAAAAAGAGGAGAATTTTGAAATCACCCAGCCTGGTATTCCCCAAAAAGCAGGCAAAGTGTCGGGTAGCAATAAATAGGGAAGAATGTTTAACTTTGCACCTATTAAAGTCACCAATCACCCCCATGCTAACAGAACGCGTCAAAGAGATATATCAAGAAATTGAGCAGTTTGAAGTTGCTACCAAAGAGCAGTTAGAACAATACCGCCAACGATTTGTAGGAAGAAAAGGAGCCGTGGAAGCCTTGTTTGAAGGACTCAAAGACATCCCAAAAGAAGCCCGTCGTGCGGTAGGACAAGAACTGAATGCCCTCAAAAACTTTGCTACTGACCGTTTTACGGCCATTCAAGCAGAATTCGAGTCTAACGACGGTGGCAATGCTGGCCCAGCCATTGATTTAACCCTGCCCGTTGCGGCAAACCAACTAGGCAGCATTCACCCGCTGACGTTGGCACGCGCCAAAATCATCGAGATTTTTGAACGCATGGGCTTTAGCGTAGCCGACGGCCCCGAAATCGAATCAGACTGGTACAACTTCACCGCGTTGAATTTTCCCGAAAATCACCCTGCCCGAGAAATGCAGGATACGTTTTTTGTGGCCAAAAACGCCGAAGACCCTACCCAAGATATGCTGTTGCGTACGCACACCTCCAACGTCCAAATTCGGATGATGGAGCGCCAAAAGCCGCCTATTCGCGCCATTATGCCTGGGCGGGTATATCGCAACGAAGCCATTTCGGCCCGCGCTCACTGCTTCTTCCACCAAGTAGAAGGGCTTTACATTGACAAAAACGTAAGTTTCAAAGACTTAAAAGATACCCTCTACCACTTCTCAAAAGAGATGTTTGACAAAGACGTGAAGATTCGTCTGCGTCCTTCGTTTTTTCCTTTTACCGAACCTAGCGCCGAAATCGACATTTGGTTAGGAACTGACACCGAAGAAACGTATCGACTCTCGAAAGGAACGGGTTGGGTAGAAATTGCGGGAAGTGGCATGGTTGACCCGAACGTGTTGGCCAACTGCGGCATCGACCCCGAAGAATATACAGGTTTTGCGTTTGGGATGGGCGTTGAGCGCATTGCCCAGCTCCGTTACGGCGTTCGCGACCTTCGTCTTTATTCCGAAAATGACGTTCGTTTTTTGCGTCAATTTGAAGGAGTTTAGGAGAAAAAATAGTGTTAGTTCGGTCGGGTTGTGAGCAACCCTCAGCACAAAGCGTGGGTCGGGTTGCTCACAACCCGACCGATAGCACTATCTTCCCAATGTGCTCGCTGCTTTCCATCAGACGATGCGCCTCAGCGGCTTCTTCCAAGGGAAACGTTTTATACAAAATAGGTTCAAAAGTACCTGCTTCTATCAACGGCCATACTTGTTTTTCCACCTCGGCGGCCAACTGCGCCTTAAACGCATCGTCGCGCGGGGCAAGCATACTTCCTGTAATCGTGATTCGCTTGCTCATTACTTCCAAAATATTGAATTGAGATTGCGCTCCTCCTAAACTCGCGATAAAACCCAAACGGCCATCAGGACGCAGCAGACGGATGTTTTTTGCGGTATAATCTCCCCCAACGTAGTCCAAAATCACGTCCATTCCGTAGGGCTTTAATTCTTCCAAAAAATCTTGTGTTTTATAATTGACACAACGAACGGCGCCAAGTTCTTCGCAGAAACGGCACTTTTGGTCGCTGCCCGCTGTCGCAAACGCTTGCACGCCAAACGCCTTTGCCAACTGAATCGCCGTGACACCAATGCCACTCGTTCCGCCGTGTACCAAAAAATTTTCGCCAGTTTTCAACTGCATTCGTTGAAACACGTTGCTCCAAACCGTCATTATCGTTTCGGGCAAGCACGCAGCTTTTTCAAACGACATACCCGTTGGAACAGGCAAACAATGGTCTGCTTCGGCCAAGGCGTACTCGGCATATCCGCCATTTTTAATGAGCGCACACACCTTATCGCCGACTTTCCAACGCGACACATTTTCGCCAATTTCGGCGATGATTCCCGCAACTTCAAGCCCCAATGGCTCGGTAGGCGGCTGCGACGAAATCCCGTAACGACCTTGACGCATCAAAATATCGGCACGATTTATGCCCGCCGCATAAACGCGGATAAGCACCTTTGTACCAGTAGAAATAGGGACAGAACGGTCTTCTAAAGACAAAACCTCAGGTCCTCCAGTTTGGGTAACTATCATTGCTTTCATGGTCGTAAAAATAAAAGATAAGAAAATATAAAAATAGTCCATGAAGGTACATGACACTATCCCAAGAAACGTCACCTAAATTTGTACTATCAATCTCAGAACAGGTACTATACTATTCATAATCGCACAAAACACCATGTCAGCGACTACCACGCAATTCAAACATGTGAGCTATCTTTGGGACGAAGCCAAAGCCGCCGAACTCGCGGGCGACGAAGTAGCTCTTTTTATTTATCGTTCCAACATTCTGGGCGCCGATCTTCGTTTGACCAACTACGGAGGCGGTAACACGTCCGTTAAAATTACGGATAAAGACCCACTTACTGGCAAAGATGTCGAAGTAATGTGGATAAAAGGCTCAGGCGGAGACATTGGTACGCTCAAAAAATCAGGATGTGCGGCATTGTACATGGAGCGCCTACGAAACCTCGAAAACGTCTATCGTGGTGTGGAGTTTGAAGATGAAATGGTAGAATTGTTCAACCACTGTATCTTTGATCTCGCCTCAAAAGCACCATCTATTGATACTCCTCTCCACGGATTTTTACCCTTTGCGCACATCGACCACCTTCACCCAGATGCCGCCATTGCCATTGCCGCAGCCAAAGACGGGAAGAAAATCACCGAAGAATTGTTTGGTGGTGAAGTAGGTTGGGTAGGTTGGCAACGCCCAGGGTTTGAGCTTGGTCTTCAGCTCCGCGCTTGTTTGGAAGAGGCCGCTTCTCGCGGTGTCAAATTGCGTGGTATCATGCTTGGTTCACACGGGTTGTTTACGTGGGGTGACACTGCCTACGAAAGCTACCTCAATACCCTCGAAGTCATCGAAAAATGTGCCGAATACTTAGAAGCAAATTACGGTAAGACTCGTCCCGTATTTGGAGGGCCCAAAATCGAGAGCCTTCCTGTAGAAACACGCACAAAACAAGCGTCAAAATTAGCACCTATTTTGCGTGGTTTCTGCTCGTCGTACCGCACGATGGTCGGCCATTTTACCGACGATGCGCGCGTACTGGAGTTTATAAACTCAAATGATTTGGACAAACTAGCTCCCCTCGGAACTTCTTGCCCCGACCACTTCCTCCGCACAAAAATCTCTCCGTTGGTACTTGAGCTTGCTCCCGACGAAGACCTATCGGACGTAGCAGCTATCAAAGCGAAATTAACACCTGCGTTTGAAGCCTACCGTGCGATGTACTCCGAATATTACGAAGCTTGTAAGCACCCTAATAGCCCTGCCATGCGCGACCCTAATCCTGTCGTTATTTTGTATCCAGGGGTCGGAATGTTTACCTTCTCAAAAGATAAAACGACGGCCCGTTTGGCGTCGGAGTATTACATCAATGCCGTCAACGTAATGAAGGGCGCGGAAGCGGTATCTGAATATACGGCATTGCCCCGTCAAGAAGCGTTTAATATCGAGTATTGGTTGCTCGAAGAGGCCAAACTTCAACGAATGCCCAAACCCAAAGCCTTGTCAGGGCGAGTAGCACTCGTAACGGGAAGCGCAGGGGGAATTGGTAAAGCTATTGCGAAAAAGTTTGCCGAAGAAGGCGCAGTGGTTGTTCTTAATGACATCAACGAAGAACGTCTTGCGGGAGCAAAAGACGAATTTGTGAAGAAATTTGGCAGAGATTCAGTAGCTACCACGCTTCTCAACGTAACCGATGCTGCTAGCATTGTGGATGCGATGGATGCCGCAGCGCTTGCGTTTGGTGGCGTCGATATTATCGTCAACAACGCAGGTATCAGTATTTCAAAACCCATCCAAGACCATACTCTTCAAGATTGGGATCGCTTGTACGACATCCTCGTCAAAGGGCAGTTCCTTGTGACTCAAGCAGGGGTAGAAGTAATGCGCAAGCAAGGTTTTGGGGGTGATGTCATCAATATTGTGAGTAAAAATGCCCTTGTTTCTGGGCCAAACAACGCAGGTTATGGTTCGGCTAAAGCAGCTCAGTTGCACTTGAGCCGCTTGAATGCAGCCGAATTGGGCGGCGATAAAATTCGCGTTAATACTGTCAATCCAGACGCCGTTATCGCTGACTCAAACATTTGGGCAGGTGGCTGGGCCGAAGGACGCGCCAAAGCCTACGGCATTACGATTGAAGAGCTTCCTGCTTATTATGCCAAACGTACGCTTCTCAACGAAGCCATTCTACCCGACGATATCGCCAATGCGTGCTTCGCATTCGTAGGAGGCTTACTCAGCAAGTCAACGGGCAACGTTTTGAACGTTGATGGCGGAGTAGCCATGGCGTTTGTTCGCTAAAAAAGATTGTTTTTTCATCATAGGTTAGTTTAATACTCGAATCTAACGCCTGAATTCAGGCGTTAGATTTTACCTACGAAGCTCATTTTTTAGTAAGAGGTAGTTGTACTTTTTTTAAAATGTTAGCCATTTTATCTATTTGCTCTTTAATCTCAGGACTTTTCAAATTGATATATGGCATCGTTTTTTCAGAGTACGTTGATACTGCTTTTTTGGTTTTCATGATTTTTGAGTTATTAAATATCCGACATAGTTGCCCTTACTGTTAAAACTTTCAAGTATCCCGTTTTCAGTAATTCCGACTACGTCATAATAGAGATTGGTTTCTTTTAAAAATTGCGTAATTGCGGCACGATATAACCTCGTTCTGCTAGAAGTGCTTCCTGTAAATGCTACAGTAGCCATAGGATAATGCTCGAAAAAAGTAGATAACGTATCAACTACAGTAGTTAAAACTTGTTTCATGTCATTATTATTACTAGCTGATAGAATATCAATGTCGCCATTTTCTTTTAAGTCGCCAAAAATCAATTGATATAAATCTGGATTATCATCCGACAAAATATACGCGACTGCCTTGCGAATAATTCTTTCCTGACTGATACTTTCAAAAACAAATTGCAAATTATCAGAAGAGGATTGAAGCTGGTAAATAGGTTTGTCCATTAACAAAGATAACTAAAGTTCAATTATGCAACTCGAAAAGTATAAAATACAACAGCATAACGATGACCTACTTACGGGACATCAACGCCGTTTGAGCTTCGCTGTTTCAGAAATTGAAAATGCCGAAGCCATCATTCAAAAATTGGTTGATTTTCAAATTGCCATTCCTTCGTGGGCACTTGGAACGGGTGGAACGCGCTTTGGCCGTTTTGCGGGCGGTGGCGAACCTCGTAGCCTTGAAGAAAAAATTGAAGACGTAGGTCTATTACACGCCTTGAATCAAGCATCGGGCGCAATCTCCCTTCACATTCCATGGGATATTCCAAAAGATGCCAAAGCGATTAAAGCATTGGCAGCTCAACACGGTTTGAAATTTGACGCCGTTAACTCCAATACCTTCCAAGACCAAGCCGACCAAGCGTTAAGTTATAAGTTTGGTTCGTTACAAAACGTTGACAAAGGCGTTCGTAAACAAGCCATTGAACATAATATTGAAGTGATTAAGCACGGTATCGAGCTTGGTTCGGAATCGTTGACGGTTTGGCTTTCAGACGGTTCGTGTTTCCCAGGCCAACTCAATTTCCGTAGAGCTTACCAAAATACCCTCGAAAGTCTTCACGAAATTTATGCGGCCATGCCCGAAAATTGGAAGATGTTCTTGGAATACAAAGCCTACGAACCTAACTTCTATTCGACTACGGTAGCCGACTGGGGACAGTCCTACTCTTACGTGAAGAAACTTGGAGAGCGCGCTTATACGCTTGTCGATTTGGGACACCATCTACCTAATGCCAACATTGAGCAAATCGTAGCCTTGTTGTTGATGGAAGAAAAACTTGGTGGTTTCCACTTCAACGACTCAAAATACGGCGATGATGACCTCACTGCAGGTGCCATGAAGCCTTACCAATTGTTCCTTATCTTCAATGAACTAGTCGATGGAATGGACGCTCGTGGCATGAATCACGCTACTGATTTGGGCTGGATGATTGATGCCTCTCACAATGTCAAAGACCCACTAGAAGACTTACTACAATCTGTAGAAGGAATTATGATGGCTTATGCCCAGGCACTTTCGGTCGATAGAAAAGCCCTCGAAGAAGCACAAGCTGTCAGCGATGTGGTTCGTTGCCAAGAAATTCTTCAAAATGCGTTCCGTACCGACGTGCGTTCGCTCGTTGCCGAGGCTCGTCTTCGGGCAGGAGGAGCGTTAAATCCATTGGGTCTTTTCCGCCACTCAAAAGTACGCGAAAATCTCATTGCCGAACGAGGTCTTAAAACTGTAGCGACTGGCTTGTAAGATGAAAACTCCTGTTTGTGCCGTATTGGATATTGGTAAAACCAACAAAAAAGTATTCCTCTTTGACGAAAACTACCGTATCGTTTTGGAAAAATCGGGGCAATTTCCCGAAACAACCGACGAAGACGGCGACCCTTGCGAAAACGTAGCCCTGTTGACCGATTGGGTCATCCAATCGCTCCAAGAAGTGTTATCGCTCGAAGAATACGACGTCAAAGCCATTAACTTTTCAACCTACGGAGCAAGTTTTGTTCACGTAGGCGAAGACGGCAAGCCCGTTGCTCCTTTGTACAATTACCTAAAACCGTACCCTGAGGCACTCAAGAAACAATTTTATGATACCTACGGCGGGGAGCAAGAGTTTTCGCGCAAAACGGCCTCTCCTATTTTAGGGAGCCTCAATTCGGGCATGATTATTTATCGCCTGAAGCATGAAAACCCTGCGTTATTTGAAAAAATAAAGTATTCACTGCACTTACCCCAATACGTCAGTTCGCTGATTTCTGGGCAATTTGCTTCCGATATTACGAGCATTGGTTGCCATACCAACCTTTGGGATTTTGATACAAATGATTACCACGCTTGGGTGTCCAATGAGCAAATCGGAGATAAACTTGCTCCTATTCAGTCCGCAGACGTGGTTTCTACTCACGTGCTCAATGAGCAAGAGCGCATTGTGGGCGTCGGTTTGCACGATAGTTCATCGGCTTTGATTCCGTATTTGGTTAGCTTTTTAGAGCCCTTTGTATTGATTTCAACGGGAACGTGGTGCATTAGCCTCAATCCTTACAATCATACGCCGCTCACAGCCGAAGAGCTTCAATACGACTGTTTGTGCTACATGCAGTACAACGGCAAACCTGTGAAGGCATCGCGCTTATTTGCGGGCTATGAACACGAACAGCAAACCAAGCGATTGGCGACTCATTTCGACAAAGACCTGGATTTTTACAAAAAAGTAGCGTTTGATGCGGCTCTCATTCAGCAACTCAAAACCGATAAAAAAACCGAAGGCATCGACTTTGAAAGTCTCTCAAAACCTCCGATGACGGAAGGATTGTTTGGGAAACGTGATTTGGCAGCTTTCGACTCGTATGAGCAAGCGTATCACCAGTTGATTTTGGACATTGTCGGTCAGCAAATCATTTCGACGGAGTTGGTTTTAAGAGGCTCAACTGTCAAGCGGATTTTTGTGGACGGTGGTTTTTCCAAAAACCCAATTTATATGAATCTGTTGGCAGGGGCTTTTCCTGACCTAGAGGTATTTGCGGCATCGGTTGCCCAGGCGACTTCGTTGGGGGCGGCGTTGAGCATTCACCGCCACTGGAACACCAAAACACTCCCTCCCGATTTGATTGATTTACGTTTTTACAATAGCCATCTTTCCCTCGACGGATTAGCATCGTAACCTTTCTCTATAAACCCCTAGCCGCCAATTGGGATCAAACCCGCTGGCGGCTTTTTTATTAAACGGATATTTCTACCCCTACCCCCATCTCAACTGCCCGCTTCTTCGTACATTTGCAGTATGGAATTACTACAAAATGACTTGTTTCTGCGTGCTGCACGCGGAGAAAAGACCGAACGTGTACCTGTTTGGATGATGCGTCAAGCGGGTCGAATTTTAGCCGAGTACCGTGCTGTGCGCGAGAAAGCAGGAAGTTTTATCCAATTGGCCACCACGCCCGAGCTAGCCGCCGAAGTGACCATCCAGCCCGTTGATTTGTTGGGCGTAGATGCTGCCATCATTTTTTCTGACATTCTCGTAGTGCCCGAGGCCATGGGATTGCCCTATGAAATGGAAGAAAAACGCGGCCCCGTATTTCCGAACGTTGTTAAAACCACGGCCGATATCGACGCCTTGCGCATTGCCGACCCCGAAGCGGACTTAGGCTATGTGCTGGAAGCCATCAAAATCGTGAAGCGTGACCTCAACGGCCGCGTACCACTCATTGGCTTTGCGGGCGCTCCATTCACTATTTTTTGCTACATGGTAGAAGGCCGTGGGTCAAAGACATTTTCGGTAGCTAAAAAAGCCCTGTATGCTGACCCCGAGTTTTCGCATAAACTACTCCAAAAAATTACGGATAGTACCATCGCTTATTTAAAAGCCCAAATTGCCGTAGGTGCTAACTTGGTTCAGATTTTTGATTCATGGGCAGGAATTCTTTCTCCAGAGCAATACCGCGAGTATTCGTTGCCTTATATCAAACAAATCTGCGATGCCATTAACGAAGCCCCCGTTACGGTTTTTGCCAAAGGAGCGTTTTTCGCCCGACACGAAATCGGTCAGTTAAGCTGTTCGGTAGTAGGATTGGACTGGAACATGGACGCTGCTGAGTCGCGCGTGCTGATTCCTAACAAAACCCTCCAAGGCAACCTCGACCCCTGCGTATTGTACGCGCCTTATGACCAAATTCGTAAGGAGGTGCGCAAGATGATAGATACTTTTGGAACACAACACTACATCGCTAACTTAGGACACGGCGTTTATCCTGACACCGACCCCGACAAAGTGCGTTGTTTTATCGACACTGTGAAGGAATATTCTAGCAACCTATAAAAATTAACTCTTTTTAACGATTTTGTCACATACTTATCATAGTTTGGAATCGTTTTTGTATTAGAGCAGTTATTATCCCCAAACCCGCTAAAGCTATGAAAGAGTGTGTGGTAGTGATTCCGACGTACAACGAGATTGAGAACATTGAAGCGATTATTCGCCGTGTGATGGGTCTTTCGCAGCCTTTTGACATCCTGATTGTGGATGATGGCTCGCCCGATGGCACTGCACTCAAAGTAAAAGAGCTTCAAAACGAATTTACTGGTCGCTTACATATTTTGGAACGAAAAGGTAAACAGGGATTAGGTACGGCCTATATCCACGGTTTCAAGTGGGCAATTCGGGAAGGATACCGCTATCTGTTTGAAATGGATGCCGATTTCTCGCACAATCCAGCTGATTTAGAACGCCTTTACCAAGCCTGTTCCGAAGGCGGTAGCGACATGGCGATTGGTTCGCGTTACATCAAGGGTGTTAACGTGGTCAACTGGCCAATGGGGCGCGTACTAATGTCCTACTTTGCGGGGGTATATGTGCGTTTCGTAACGGGTATGCAAATCATGGATCCTACGGCGGGTTTCATTTGCTACAAACGCGAAGTGCTTCAAGGCATTGGTCTCGACGACATTAAGTTTGTGGGCTACGCTTTCCAGATTGAAATGAAGTTTAATACTTGGAAATACGGGTACCAAATTACGGAAGTGCCCATCATTTTCACCGACCGTACCAAAGGCGTTTCTAAAATGTCCACCAAAATTTTCAAAGAAGCCGTACTAGGCGTACTTTATCTTAAAATTCGCAGCTTCTTTAAAACCTACATTCGCCATAATGAGCCGAAAGAGGTGCCTATCATGGGCATTACTGAAATGGCGTAATCCAATTTTATTTTTCCCAAAAACCGCTTTAGACACTCCTAAAGCGGTTTTTTTATGTTGTAAAAAATATTTTTCGTAAAATGTATTGACATTATATGTATATACATATATATTTGCATCATCAATTTTGATATAACTCAATTAAGACAATACAGCAATGGCAACTTCAACATGGGTAATCGACCCAACACACTCAGAAGTACAGTTTAAAGTAAAGCACCTTGTGATCTCAACCGTAACAGGTAGCTTCAAATCATTTGAAGGTTCAGTTCAAACCGAAGGCGATAGCTTCGACGGGGCGAGCATCCAATTTACAGCCGACGTAAACAGCATTGACACCAACATGGAACAGCGCGATGGTCACTTGAAAAGCGCTGATTTCTTTGATGCAGAAAACTTCCCCACACTTTCGTTTGCTTCTACGTCATTTGTACAAAAAGGTGATGATGAATTTACACTTACGGGAGATTTGACCCTTAGAGGTGTAACAAAATCTATCAGCCTTGCCGTTAACTACGGTGGTCAAATGGTAGATTTCTACGGAAATACCAAAGCAGGTTTTGAACTTACAGGAAAAATCAACCGTAAAGATTTTGGTTTGAACTGGGGAGCAGTAACCGAAGCAGGTGGTGTGGTAGTAAGCGACGAAGTAAAACTTCACTTCAATATCCAAGTAGCGAAACAAGCGTAATGAGACTTGAGTAGCAAAGCAAAAGTTAAATTTGCTTTGCTACTTACAACAAAAGCGGCGATTTTCAGATGGAAATCGCCGCTTTTGTTTGTACTACTAGAAGAACTACTAAGCCGCTAAAGGCGAAGCAGTGCTTAAATCTAGGCTACGCGACTCAGCCAACAACGCTTTGAGGTCGTTGCGGCGGCGGTAGTTTAATCGGATGGCACGCCACCAAATGTAGCGCTGGTGCTTTTCCGAATTTTGTGCCAATTCGAGATCTGCTTTTTCCTCATTATAAGGAAAATGAAATACCCCTGTTCGTTTGAACGAAAGCGGTATTAGCTCTTCAAAGCCTGTTACCATCGCTTCATTGAGCGAAGTTACAACTTCCGCAAGCTGCAATTCGTTGGTAGCATTTGGTTTTACCTTAATTTTAGGTGGTGCTACCAAGCCCAAAGCCAGTCCAAACTGCTTCATAAATTTAACGAGAGAAATCTCTTCCAGGATCACTGGTGCATATACCTCTGGGCGCGTAAAGAGCTCTTTTGCCGCCAATACGCGGTAGAGATACTTACGGTTCTCGGCACTGATACGAAGTTTGTAATACCCCGTTTTACCGTGCCTACCCAAGTATTTTCTTACTTTGGTAGGCCCTGCGTTATAAGCAGCGGCTACCATCGACCACGACCCAAGTTCGTGGTACAGATTGACAAAATACTGACAAGCAGCGTGTGTAGATTTCACTAAATCTTCCCGCTCATCGACGTTTTCGTTGATGACTAAGCCCATCGCACGGGCTGTTTGTGGCATAAATTGCCAGTACCCATAAGCACCTCGGTGTGAAACTGCCTTTGCTTCAAGTGCACTTTCGACTACGCACAGGTATTTAAAATCTGAAGGGACTTGGTACTGCTTTAGAATCGGTTCAATCACACGAAAGAATTTCTGCGCGCGAGGTTTTATCTCTTGAAGGGGCATACTAGCTGTATGCATCAACGCAGATTGAAAATAAGTAAGTACCTGCTTTTCGTAAACTGGCAATGGTTCGTCACAAAAACGGATACAAGTAGATTCGTTAAAGCCCTCGGCTTGCGCTCCTACTGTGTACAACAGAAGTGTTGAAAGAATAAGACATTGTTTCCTTTTCAAAACAAATTTTGGTTAGTTAAACATTGCGACGTATAGTCTTAAAAAAGTCACAGGACGCCGCTTTTCCATAGCTGATTTTGCTTTGTTAACGTAAAGTTAGTAAAAAATTGTACAATTACCCAATTATTTATCGGTAGATTATCAGGTAGTTGCAAAAAACCACTCTACGTTTTATCACAAAGGAATCAAAAACCGTGCCTAATTCTTAGCTGTTTTTACGGGCAAAAGTCAATAAAAAAAGGCTGCCTTTTTACAGCAACCTTTCTTCTGGCCTTTGGGGCTTTTATTGGTTATTTGGCCAAAGCATCGGCTATTTTTCGGTCATTTGCCAAACGAGGGACTTTGTTTTGCCCACCTAATTTCCCTTGCGAACGCATGTAATCAATGAACGCATTTTTGGGCAGGGCATTGATTTTAAGCGGCCGTAAAATACTTCCCGAAATTAAGTCATCGTAATAGACGTTTAATTTTGCCAAACGTTCGTCAATGTCTTTGGCAAATTGCTCCATGTTCTTAGGGAGTGTTGCAAATTCAATGAGCCACTCGTGATAAGGCAAACCCTCAGAAGGAGTCACCATCGGAGCCACCGTAAACTCTACGACTTCAGTTTCGGGGTGGCGCTGCATCGCGTATTGAAGTGCCTTTTCCACTTCTTCGCCAATGACGTGCTCACCAAAGGCCGAAATAAAGTGCTTGATGCGCCCAGTTACCAGCAAACGGTAAGGGTCTTTAGACACAAATTTCACGGTATCACCGATTGAGTACCCCCACAGTCCTGCATTGTTGTTGATAATCAGGGCGTAGTTTTTACCGACTTCCACTTGTTCGAGGGTCAAGCGAGTGGGGTTTTCGTTGAAAAACTCGTCAGCAGGAATAAACTCGTAGAAAATACCTGTATCGGCCAACAACAACAAGCCTTCAGAATCTTGAGAATCTTGGTAAGCAATAAAACCTTCCGAAGCGGGGTACATTTCAATTGAATCAATTTTTTTGCCAATCGAGTCAAATAATTTGGCACGATACGGTTCAAAATTTACCCCACCATAAACAAATAACTGAAAGTCAGGGAAAACATCTTTGATGGGTTTGCCCGTACGCGCAATGATACGGTCAAAATACATCTGCACCCAAGGCGGAATGCCCGAAATCAGGGACATCCGTTGATTGATGGTTTCGTCGATGATACGCTCTAGCTTCTCTTCCCACTCTTCGATGCAGTTGGTTTCGTAAGAGGGCATTTGGTTGGTGCGCAGGTACGCGGGCACGTGGTGGTTAGAGATACCTGACAAACGACCCGTAGGTACACTTCCTTTCGTATCTAAAACGGGACTGCCCGACAAGAAGATAAGTTTTTGGTCTAAAAATTCTGCTTTGCCTGTTTCGTGAATGTAATTCAAAAGGGCATTGCGAGCAGAATCAATGTGATTGGAGATAGAGTCTTTGCTAATAGGGATGTATTTGGTGCCAGAAGTAGTACCCGAAGTTTTGGCAAAATAAATAGGCTTGGCAGGCCACAGCACATCGTCTTTACCGTCGATGACTTGTTGGATATACCCTTTCAAGTCTTCATAATCCCGCACAGGGACGGCTTGTTTAAAATCTTCGTACGAATGTATGTCCTTAAAAAAGTGCTCTCGTCCGAACACCGTATGTTTGGCTTGACCAATTAGGCGCTGACGCCAATTGTCTTGAGCGGCGGGTGCATTGTACATCCACCCTTGTTGCTGGTTAGCAATGTACCGAGCCAGCGGCTTACTAAGCGAAGAGCGAAAGCCCATTTTTTCGTAGTTATAATGGTTATACGGAAAGGCGATACACCTACCGACGCACCAAAAATAGACGATTTATGGCGTTTGCTCAAAAAAAGCGTTGTTTATCTAATCTCTACGACTTTAAATTCGGTTCTGCGGTTGCGTCTGTATTCGGCTTCCGTACAAATCACCCCGTCAACGCACCCGTTTACTGGCATACTTTCGCCCATTCCTGTTGCTTTTAATCGCTTACGAGCTACGCCTTTTGCTACCATGTAGTTAACAATTTCTTGTGCTCTGTTTTGGGATACTGTTTTGTTGCGACTGGCTTCACCACGGCTATCGGTATGCGAAAGAATTTCTGCTTGCAACGACGGATAACGCTTCATCGTAGCCACTAGCTTGTCTAGTTCACGGGCGGCGTCGGGGCTAATGGTACGTTTGCCTTGGTCATGATAGATATTGTCTAACTGCACGATATCCCCCTTTTTTAGTAACCCCACGTCGTTTGATAGTACTTTTGGTGCGGTTTTCTTCGGTACTCTGGCGATTTTGAGGGTGTTTGTACCGTAAGTATCTTTGGAGTAAATCAAGGTATAGTCACAACCTTCCAGGATCTCAAAATCATACTTACCATCAGGCCCTGTAATCGTTTCGTATATTTTTTTATCGCATTCGTTTCGTAGCCTTACCAATACTCCTTCAATCGGTTGGCGGTCGGTTTCGGTCCGTACGATTCCCCTAACGCGCGAATGTTTGAGGTGTTGGAGCGAATCAGTCAGGGATGTTTTTTTTTTTTGAGGGTCTTCGTTTTGGCTCACCATGGTTTGAAGCACCACAGGATGCGCCAAACTAAGTTCAAGTCGCGTGGGTTTGTCGTCGGTCAGGTGGTGGGTAGAAAAACCAACGGTATTATCAACAAAACCCTCTTTTGACACCGTAAAAATAAAATCGTTATCAGACGCCAAACAAAGGTGTGCCCAGCCATCGGCATCAGTCTGCAGTGTTTTCTCGGTTGACTCTCCTCCGATTTTGGAACGAATGGCAATCGTTGCACTGTCGAGGCGTTGCATGGTTTCGGCGTCAAACACCCGCAATAACAATTCCCGACATTCGTACAACGAGCTTTCACGCGTGAAGCGGTAAATATCATCGTCGCCCTCGCGTCGGTTGCTACTAAAATACCCCGTAGTACGTGCGCCGTCGGTTACAATGCCAAAATCATCGGCTTTAGAGTTGATAGGAGCGTCGAGGTGAATGACCTCAATCACCTTAGTTCCGTCTTTGCTCAACACGGCATAGTACAAATCAAGGCCGCCCAATCCCCCTTTTCTTCCCGAGGTAGAAAAATAGAGATTCCCTACTTCATCCACAAACGGAAACACTTCATCTTGGCGGGTATTGAGCTCTTTGCCCATATTAATTGGCTTCGACCACTGTTCATTTTCCCAACGCGATACGTAAATATCTTTTCCTCCCATTCCTTTTGGCATATCTGATACAAAATACAACAAATTGCCGTCTTTGCTCAACGCTGGGTGGGCTGTAGAATATTCGTCGCTGTTAAACCCAAGTTCTTGCACGTTGGTCCAGTCGCCATTTCCCCACTGCGCCGTGTATAACTTTAATTTGATGTTTTTGTCTTCACTCATCCCTTTTTGACCTTCATTGAAGTTATTACGGGTAAAAATGATGCGTGAGCCATCAGCACTAAAAGTTGCGGGGCCTTCGTGAAAGCGGGTATTCAATTCTTTGCTAAACGAAATTGGCTTGCCAGGTTTGGCCACTTCTCCCGTGGATGTAGCCGCTTCGCTGTTAAGTCCGTAGGAATTATAGCTGCCTAAAGTGCGCGAATCGTTAGAGGTTGGGCGCGTGTAGGCATCACTGCCCAAACGGCCATTTTTGGAAGCAGAGGCAGTAGGTTTATTGGTCTCTTTGCCACTTGTTTCTGTTCCATCCGAATGAAGCGTGGTCGTTGCTTTGATTTCGTCGCGATTCGGAATATAAAACAAATCGAGGTAACCTTTTTGAGTTGATTCCGAAGACACCGAGGTTTTTCCCGACAGATATACCAAGCCGTTTTTATAGTACATAGGGCTAAATTCGGCGTCGGAGGTATTAATTCCCAGGTAATCTAAACGGTACGTAATTCGTTTTTTAGTATAAGTTTGGGCACTTTGCATTTGTCGGCCTTCTTGCTGTTTTTCAGCTTGGTAGCGCTCAAAATACCGTTGCGATTCTTGCATTTGCCCGAGGTTGGCTAACACTTTTGCGTAGTGTAAATAGTGCGTAGTAAGTCCTCCCGATAGCCCTTGTTCTGCCAATGCTTGCTGGTAAAAACTAGCGGCTCTTTCGCTATCGCCCAATTGGAGATACGCATACCCCATGTTGAGAAAGGTTATCTGACGTTGATTTGCAGGTAGCAATCCATCGTCGATCACGTCTTGATACAATGCAATTGCCTTGGCGTAAGCTTGTGTATCAAACTGACGATTGGCTTGTTGGAGCAATGTCTCACGAACGGGCGTTTGTGCCATTGCTGAAACTGAAACCAATGCAGCTAAACAAAGATGCTTGAGTTTATTCATGGGTGATTGCATTTTTACCCAGTAGGGTTCTCCTAATAATTTTTTAACGAATGATGCTTAACGACTTATTGTCAAAAATCTTGAAAACTCGCGTCCATCACTCAGTTTAATAACATAGAAATAAGTTCCTGTCGTGAGTGCCCCTTGCAGGCCTCCGTTCCAGTCGTTTTTATAATCATCGGCCTGATACACAACTCCTCCCCAGCGGTTGTAAATCTCCACCGAAGCCTTGAGTGCGGTTGGCTTTTTAATCACAAAAAAATCGTTGATACCGTCTGAATTAGGCGAAAAACCTTCGGGAATAAACACGTCTTTGTCGTCACCACGGAGGGTGTTCAAAGCAATGGGCGTTGGTTCTGCATCGTCGGTAGGGTCTTCGTTTTGGTTAATGTCGGGCCAATTGCCATTGGCAGATTTATCAGCACAAAGATGGCCGTTCATGTCCAATGCCGTTACAAAAGCTGTATTGTAAAAAACCGAGTCTTGGGCGTTGGTAAAATCTATGGTTGTTTTGAAATTGACCGCCCGTGCCTGCCCTGCCATTAGATTGCATTCTTCGGGCACCAGCAGTTCATAGTTGCCATTTCGACCCGTAAAGGTAGTATCAAGCCCCCATTTTACTTCGGTGTTTGTGACAGGATCCATCACTACCACCGACGGTTTTCCGACAATCACAGCACCGTTGTTAAACACTTTGTCGAGGCTATCGACCATTCGTACTTCCACGAGGTCGTTGGCGCCCATGTTTACTACCTGAATGCTGTATTCGATTTCGAACAGATTGGTACTGAGTCGTTTCCAACTTTTTACCATTTTGTTGACCCCAATCATTTCTTTCGGTTTGTCGGTATTTGCATCTATTTTTAGTTCTACCAACGACGAACCTGCCTGACAAGGACCTGCTCCATCGGGGTCGTCGCTGCTAAACCGAATCGTCACTTTTCCCGCCTGACGATCTTCGGGCGAGGGGGCATAAATCACTGACAATCCATTGGTTGTGTTAAACGTTCCTGTGCCATTGCTACTCCACGTCCCTGAGCTGGCGGAGCCTCCGATTTTACCTTCAAGGTAGTGGTTGCCAATGGTTGTCCGCTCCGTTATGGTGATGAGCGCTGTCGCAGGGTTATTGATACATACCGCCAATGGCTTTTCGCAAGGAGTAATGTTTACCGCCACTGCCGCTGGCGCACTGTAGCAACCATTGGCATTACGGGCGAATAAGTAGTAAGTACGATTTTCGGAGATGGCACCCACATCCGCTACCAACGCTGAAGTAGGGGAGTTACCCATTCGAGCTTCGTAATAAACCCCTTCAGCAGCTTTTTGTTGAAGCGCACTGGACAAATCAACCGTTACAAATGGACAATTATTTTTGAGTTGGGCGACCACAACAGGCGTAGCAGGGGCTTGGCTTTGCACTGAAATAACCAATGGCTGCGACACGCCACTCTGGCATTCGCCACGCACACAAATGGCCGTATATTGGGTTTGTTGCGTTGGTTTTACGGTAAGGGTTCGACCTTGGTCATTCGTATTCCAAAGCACTGCACCGTTGCAGCTTTCTGCGGTTAACACCACTTCCTCTCCTTGACAGATGACGGTTTTTGATGTTTTTAGAACGGGCGTTACAGGTGGTGCTACTTCGAGCCGTAGGGTACTTTCTACTGCTTTACAAACTGACGATGCACAAAACACCGTATAATTGGTGGATGTTTCGGGTTTGACCGTTATGCTTTTCCCCACTTCTCCCGTTGACCATTTTATTTGCCCGCTGCAATTTCCTCGGGCTGTCAGTGTGCTGCTTTCGCCTTTGCATACTGCCGCTTTTGTGGCAGAAATCAGTAATGGTTCGCCTCCTAGGACGGACACGATGACGTCGTCGGCAAAGCAACTTACGCAACCTTCGGTTCGGCAGGTGGCCGTATATTTTGTGGTGTTGATGGGTTGCACTTGGATGCTCGCCCCCAACATGCCATTCGACCAAATGAAGTTCCCTGCGCAGCTCGTGGCCGTCAGGGTAACAGTATCGCCCAAGCAGACGCTCGTTTTATTGGCTTTTACAACAGGCGTTGCGGGAATCGTAACGGTAATTGGGAGGGTATTTGATGAAGCGCTTTTGCAGCTATCTTTTTGACAATAGGCGGTGTAGGTGGTTGTTTGTGATGGATATACCGTCAGTGGGCTACCTGTTTTGCCATTCGACCAAACCACGGTTCCACTACACCCTGCTGCTTTCAAAATAATCGGCTGCCCAGCACAGGTCACTTGCTTTTCACTACTTATCGTGGGGGCCGACAATCCATCGCAATCTTGCACACTGCTTGCCCAACTGAGCTGAGCTAGGAGTGTTGTCAAGAAAAACAAGCCGATTGGTAATGATATTTTCATAAATAACTGTAAACCCTAAAAATTTTCAGTTAATAAAAATATCATAAATCGTGCCAAAGGCATCTGGACAAAAAAATAGGGAACGCTTTAAGGCGTTCCCCATCCCGTTTTGCCAACGTAAAGATTATATTTTCCTTACCTTCGCTGCATTCACGCCTTTTTTGCCTTCCACAGCCTCAAACTCAACGCGGTCTTTCTCACGAATGACAAGGCCACCTAAAGCAGTCACGTGTACAAAAATTTCTTGTTGTTTGTCGCCCGGTTCGTCAAGTATAATGAAACCATACCCTTTTGCTTCATTAAAAAACTTTACTGTTCCTGTTTGCATTGTACTACTAAAATTAAGAAAAATGAGAAAATAATTTAAGGGATTGATTGCCAATCACCTCATTTATAAGAACATTACAAAGGCCCGACAAGCGTTAGTCAGTGAGTTAAAAAGTAACAAGCTCACTATGAGAAAAATGCCTTGACTATCTTTGCATTGCATTCACAATGAAGTTTTGATGCAACCTTGAAACAAAATTATAAAATAAATGTTACATGTCAAGTTATCTAACTTGTTATTAAAAGGCTTGACATTCACATTTTCGTTCTGTAATTTCGCTTCTAAACTCTTCTAAAACGCTATGTACCGTTTCCGATATTTTATTGAAAACCAAATCTTTGGCGTTTGTTCGAGGTTGGGCGAAGTTCTCAACATTTCGGTCAGCAGCATTCGCCTCTACTTCATTTATGCCTCGTTCCTGACGTTTGGCTCTCCCATCATCATTTATTTAGCCATGGCTTTTTGGATGGAAATTGGCAAACATTTGCGCCGTCACAAAAATCCTACCATTTGGGAATGGTAAGTTACTAATTAGGATATTTTTGTTTTTAAGAACGATTTTACGACTTCCAAGCCACGGTGAAAATGACGATTATTAGGAATAATCAAGTCGGCATCTGCTTTGGAAGGCTTGATGAACTGTTCGTAAGTAGGAAAAACGTGGTTTTCCCAGCGGTAAAGCACGTCGGTCAAATCGTATCCACGTTCCACTTGATCACGAATGATACGTCGCTTGAGTTTGATGTGCTCTTTGGCGTCAATGTATATTTTTAGGTCGAGCAACTCAGAAATTTCTTTGAAATAAAACACAAATATACCTTCGACCACGATAATGGGAGTAGGCCGAAAAGTTAGCATTTGTGGAATAATATTGGGATTATTAAAGGTATATTCTAGTTTTTCAACTGGTTTACCTTCTCGAAGTTGGATGATATGTTCGGCGTACGAACGGTGGTTAATCGCAATAGGTAAATCAAAATTATGAACCCCATTTTCATCCACTGGGACCTCGTGCCGAGGACGGTAATAGTGGTCTTGTGAAATAAGGCAAATTTCATCATCTGAAAATGCGCCCATCAAACTATTCAAAAAATACGTTTTTCCCGATGCACTCCCGCCCGTGATACCAACGATAAAAGGTTTTTTCATCCGGTAAAGTTACAGTTCCATCCGCAAATACTGAACTTCCAGCACGGATTTTGTACACGATGCCACAACAAATTGTTAGTTTTGCATTCATTTATTCTATTTTTAACTATGCCCATCACAAAATTTACTATCGCCTACTTCCGATGTTGCTGCTAACCTGTTTTGAATTTTAGTCTAAAACCTGAATAGTAGCAACTTATATATCTCATGAACCAACCACTCAAAATTTATAACTCCCTCACTCGACAGAAAGAACTTTTTGAACCCATCAACGCTCCGTACGTAGGAATGTACGTATGTGGGCCGACGGTTTATAACTACGTACACCTTGGGAATGTACGTACTTTTTTGACGTTCGACACGCTCTTCCGCTACCTTTCGCACATCGGTTATAAAGTGCGTTATGTTCGGAACATTACCGATGTAGGTCACCTTGTGGGCGACGGCGACGAGGGCGAAGACAAAATCGGCCGCATGGCAAAATTGGAGCAGTTGGAGCCCATGGAAATTGTTCAGCGCTATACCAACGATTTTCACCAAGTGTTGGACCAACTTAATTTCCGTCCGCCGAGCATTGAGCCTACTGCCACGGGTCACTTGATTGAGCAAATCGAGGCCGTTAAAGATCTTATTTCAAAAGATTTGGCTTATGAATCAAACGGTTCGGTTTATTTTGACATCAATAAATACAACGGCCAAGGGCACAGCTACGGAAAGCTTTCGGGTAGGGTATTGGACGAGCTTTTGACCGAAACCCGCGAACTCGAAGGAACCAGCGAAAAGCGCAACCCGCTCGACTTTGCCATTTGGAAAAAAGCCGCCCCTGAGCACATCATGCAGTGGGAATCGCCTTGGGGTAAAGGCTTTCCAGGCTGGCACCTCGAATGTACTTGCATGAGTACCAAATACTTAGGGAAACAGTTTGACATTCACGGCGGTGGTATGGACCTTAAATTTCCTCACCACGAATGCGAAATTGCCCAAGGAACGGGCATCAACGGCACCGACCCTGTGCGCTATTGGATGCACTCCAACATGCTCACCGTCAACGGGCAAAAAATGTCAAAATCACTTGGAAACTCGTTTTTACCACGTGAGCTGTTTGCTGGCGACCACCCGCTGCTCGACCAAGCGTACAGCCCGATGACGAGCCGTTTCTTTATGCTACAGTCACAATACAGAAGTACGCTTGACTTCTCCAACGACGCATTAAAAGGCTCACACAAAGCCTATAAGCGTCTAATGAATGGGTTAAAAGCCATCAAGGAAATGGTGTATATCCCTGCCGAAGTAACTACTAGCAGCGATGAAGTAGGCTTGAAAGTATCGACGCCATGCGTTCAGGTGGATGAGAAAAAAGTCGCTGACATCAAGAAATCAGTACAAGCCTTCTACGATGCGATGAACGACGACTTAAACACGGCCGTGGCTATCGCGCAGCTATTTAACATGTTGAAATATATCAACATGCTTTATTTGAACCAGCTTGTTCCTGCGGCTTTGGGAGAAGACGGATTTGCGGCACTTAAAAACAACTTTATCACTTTTACGGAAGAAATTCTGGGTTTGGTAGAAGAGCGCAGCGAAAACGATGCTGTCTTAAACGGTATGCTTAACTTATATCGGGAATACAAAGCCGCTCAACAATACGAGAAAGTGGATCAAATTCGTTCCTACTTCAAAGCTCAAAACCTGGTCATTCGCGATATGAAACACCGCATCGACTGGGCATACGAAGAATAACTGGCCACCAACCTAACACATTGATGCAAAAGAGAAGCGCTTATTTTAGTTATATACTATTAGCCATCTTTGTACTGGCAGGGGTTTTGTACATTGCAAGACCTCTGCTAGTTGCAGATCGTGAAGAGGCTGCACCAGTAGCCGAAGCCCCTGCGCCATCGGCAACCCCCGAAAGTTCGACCCCAGCTACGGCTCCCGCCGCTACGAGCAGCGGCATTACCAAAGAGGGTGAAGTCGCTTTTCTGCGTGGAGGTCAGCAACTCCGCAAAATCGACGTTGAAATTGCCGAAAACGACGCAGAACGGGCCAAAGGATTGATGTTCCGACCTTATCTTTCGGATTCGGTAGGAATGTTGTTTGTATTTGAACAAGCTACCCCTCAATCATTTTGGATGAAAAACACGATGATTTCGCTGGACATTATTTACGTTGACTCTGCAAAAAAAATCGTTTCTATTCAGAAAAACGCGAAACCTTATTCGGAAGAAAGTTTGCCTTCCTACGGCGAAGCACAATACGTAGTGGAAGTAAACGGCGGTTACTGTGACAAATATGGTATCAAAGTGGGTGATGCGGTTGCTTTCTAATACTAAAAATCACTTTAAAAGGCCCAATTGTCGGCATTGATAAACGAGGCATAAGGCGATGAATCTGGAAATAATCAAAACAGAATTATTGGAGGATTACCTAACGCTAGTTCCCAAAGATTTAGCACAACGTTTTGATGCCCTGAAGGATGCAGACATTTCAACCGATACGTTTAGCTTTCATACGTCAGTAGCTTCGGTTTTTTCAAGCAAAATAGAAGGCGAAGAGATTGAATTAGATAGTTATATCAAACACAAAAAATTTGGCATTAAGTTTTTACCCGACTATACTAAGAAAATTGACGACCTGTATGATGCTTATACTTTTGCCAAAACCAATGTGTTGAATAAAACAAACATAAGCAAAGCACATAAATTATTAAGCAAACATATAGTTGCAAAACAGCAACAAGGCAAATTACGTACACAAAATATGTATGTAAGTACGCCCGATGGAAGGATTGAATATGTAGCAGTTTCCCCGTATGAAGTAGAATCCGAAATGGAAAAGTTCTATCATGATATAGCAGTGCTTTTGAAGCAAAAGCTAACCACAGAAAAAGCTTTCTTTTTTGCAGCTATGATTCATTTGGCATTCGTAAAAATTCATCCTTGGAACGATGGCAACGGCAGAAGTGGAAGATTGATAGAAAAATGGTTTTTAGCTCAAAAATTAGGCGAAAAAGCATGGTTTGTACCCAGCGAAAGAAACTATTATGAACACCACCAAACCTATTACCGTAATTTACGTCTGTTGGGGTTAGAATATCCTGAGCTTGACTATTCAAAAGCACTGCCTTTCCTATTAATGTTACCCAATAGTTTATAATTTACGCGAACTTTTCAAGAAATGTGCCTTTAGGCACTACCTATTTGTAGTTATAGGAGCCTATTTTCTTATTTCAGTGTGCCGTAGGTACACAACATCGCTTACAAGTGGTGTACCTATGGCACACCAAATCGGACAAGCCCTCATTGTTCTACAAATGTTAAGCCTCTATGAGGCCCAAAACCAAGCACTTATCTTGAAAAGTTCGCATTATAATTATCAAAATCCAGCCTCAACGGTACCTTGTAAAACTATAAAGAATGCGTAAAGCTAATGTTAGCGGTAATGCTAAAACAACAACGAAATTAAAGAGATGCCTCCATATTATGACATTTACGGGCTTTCAAGACAACGTGACAAAAGAACCATTGAGAAGTTTCTAAACTATTTTTCAATAAGGGAAAAAATTGAAAATAGAGAAGGGCAAGAAATTGCCGTTTACAAAAATGAAAAATATAATACAGAAGAAACTTGGACAGCAATAAGTACTTTGACAGAAGTAATCGACTTTGGACTTGAAAATAAAAATTTTGGTTTCGCATTTTATATTGGCGACAATTTGAAAGAAGGAATCAACCATATTATTTTAAAGTTTACGTTTGATGGAAAAATCATATTTGGAATATCTGTTAAAGAAAATAAAATTGACGACAATGGAAATTTGATTGATAATTATGGTAAAGCACTTGAGATCGAGAAGAAAATTGCAGAATTGACAAATTCTACAAAGACCTCTATTCAATTTGAGTATGCGCCATCAGACGATGAAGAAGAGTTTGACAATGATATTGAAATGTGGCGAAATATGAACGAAGAGAAACTTAAGAAATAAGCACATACCGCTAACACGGGTTTTGCGTTAGTGGGCGGACAGTGCGAATATAAACATTTGAGCAATTAATAAACATTAGTGCTAGCAGACAGTTTTCGGTTTCAAAAGCCCACCAGCGCAAAGCCCGAAAACGTTTTAAGCAGGCGAAAAATTGCGCTTCCGACGCACTGTCTAGCAAAATAAATTCCTACAGTGATGAAAAGTTGGTTAACAGCGGTGGTTTTGGTGGTGTGTAGTGTGAGCAGTTGGGCCAATCACATCATTGGTGGTGACATTTCTGTTGCCCGACGTAGCCCTTCTTCCAACGATTTTACCATTACCCTCACGCTCATTTACGACGCAAACCTCCGCAGCACCGAAGACAACGCCTTTGTGTCGGTTTTTCGTAAAAGCGATAACAGCCGTATCGAAGATTTAACGCTCTCGCGCGTTGCAAAACAAGAACTACCGTACACCAATACTCGTTGTGTTGGTAGTCCGTCAGACACTAAAAACACCTTGATTCGCTACACGGCAAATGCCAGTTTTTCGGCAGCGGCTTACAATGCTGCGGGAGGTTTTTATCTGGCGTGGGAAGAATGTTGCCGCAACGGTAGTCTGCTCAACATCCAGACACCCAGCCGCGTTGGGCTTGTTTTTTACGCCGAACTACCTCCACTTGCCACCGTTAACAGCTCCCCTGTTTTTAAAACACCCGAAATAAAATACATCTGCGTGGGAAAAGACGTAGAAGCAGATTTTAGTGCCAGCGATACCGATAAAGATGAGCTTTCGTACAGCATCGTCACGCCACTTATTGGTTCTACCGACGGCGGTGGGACTTTTCCTACCAAAGCGCAGTCAGGCCCATACAAACGCGCTACCTGGGCTAATGGTTTTGACAGTACAAAAGCGATTTCGGGCAAAACACCCTTAAAAATTGACCCTAAAACGGGCAAAATCACCGTTAACGCTTCGCAACTAGGTTCGTTTGCCTTTGCCGTTCGTTGTGAAGAATACCGCAACGGAACAAAAATCGGCGAAGTACGACGAGAGTTTGTTTTCCAAGTCGTTGACTGCATTTCCACGCCTCCTTCGGCTGTTTCTATCAACGTAAAATCAGCAACTTCGGGCGTTGTTCCTTCGATTCAATCTAACGGACACGTATCGGCATTAACCATGTGTGGAATCGACAGCGCAGTGCTAAAGCCCGACGATGAAGACCCACAATGGGCTTACGAATGGCAGCGCGACGGAAAAACAATAGAAGGGAATACATCGGCATCTCTGGCTGTGAAACAAGCAGGCGTTTATACACTTCTCAAACGTTTTGCCCAAAGTTGCAGTGCCGAAGAAGCCTCTATGAATACTAGCACGGTAAGTCTCAAAAGCACCCCTTCGGTCAAGATTAGCTCAAGCCGCCCTCTTCCTATTTGTGATAGCGATAGCACTAATTTGAGCATCGAAACAGCGGCAGGCTCTACCGTGGCTTGGAAATACAACGGACAGGCCGTTGGAAGCAACGCCTCCACCTTATATTATGTCAAACAAGCAGGTACGTACCACGTAACCGCCACCGACGCAGTTTCTCAATGCCAAGCCAAAGACAGCGTTATTGTCAGATTAATAGCTGGCCCACCTGCTCCTATCTCGATTTCGGGGCCACCCATTTTTTGTGCCAATGATTCGGTCAAACTCACCACGCCCAACGTCAAAACCTACGAATATGTTTGGTACGAAGGAAAAGTTCCAATTTTTTCGGTCATTACCAATGAATTATACCCGCAAAAATCAGGGGAGTATAGCGTAGCAGTGGTTGATACAGTAACACGCTGTGCCACGCGTTCGCTGGTGTTAGAGATTGTCGTCAAACCTTCCCCCAAAGTTGCATTAGACTCTATTGCTCCGCTTTGTACTACTGCTCTCCAAGCAATCACCCTCAGAGGAACCCCTGCAGGTGGCGTGTTTAGCGGCAATGGAGTAACAGGCAATCGCTTTGTCTCCCAAAATTTAGCAGCGGGTACTTATCCCATTACTTACACCTATACCAACCCCGAAGGATGTTCGGGCAAAGCCACTCGTTTGGTAAGGTTAGCTCCTCCACCTCGCATCGATGGTACTGACCGATGGATTGTTGTGAAAGGTGACAGCATCGAACTACGAATGCTTCCCCCGCTCAATTCAACCATTTCGTGGTTTCCAAGCATCGGTTTGAGCAATCCCTCCACGGCACGTCCCTACGCCAGCCCCGACCGAACCACCACCTACACCTTCACCGTAAGTACCCCCGAAGGCTGTGTTTCAGAGAAAAAAATCACCGTTCTCGTCATTGACTTGAATATTCCGAACGGTTTTACGCCCAACGATGACGGCAGTAACGATACGTGGGAAATTGGGGGAATTACCGATTATCCCAACTGTACCATCGAAGTACTCAACCGTTGGGGCAATGTAGTTTTTAGCAGCAAAGGTTACACCACCGCCTGGGATGGCCGCTGGAACGGCGAATTAGTGCCCGTTGGAATGTACTACTACCAGATTTATCTTCGCGAGGTAGAACACAAATTCATGGGGAGTTTGAGCGTGATTCGGTAATTTTATCGTAAAATCGCATCAAATTTACTCGTTATTCATGCAAACATTTTTCCGTACCACCCTCCTTCTCCTATTGGGAGCTACATTTTCGTACGCTCAAATCGACTATACCCAATGGGTTAACCCACTTATGGGTACCGACTCCCGCCACGAGCTTTCTACTGGAAATACCTATCCTGCTGTTGCATTGCCGTGGGGAATGAATTTTTGGTGCCCCCAAACGGGCAAAAACGGCGACGGCTGGATGTACATGTACACTGCCAATAAAATTCGAGGTTTTAAGCAAACACACCAACCCAGTCCGTGGATCAACGACTACGGAATGTTTTCTATCATGCCCGTAACGGGAAAACTCAAATTTACCGAAGATGCCCGCCAAAGCTGGTTTTCTCACAAAGCGGAAGTCGTTAAACCACATTATTACAGTGTTTATTTGGCCGACCACGACACCCAGGTAGAAATCACGCCTACAGAACGTGCTTCGCAGTTCCGTTTGACGTTCCCCAAAACCGACAGCGCTTTTGTCGTTATTGATGCCTTTGCCAAGGGTTCATACATCAAGATTATTCCTGAACAACAAAAAATTATTGGGTACAGTACTCAAAACAGCGGCGGTGTTCCTCCCAATTTTAAGAATTACTTTGAATTGCGTTTCGACAAACCGTTTACTTACTCAGCCACTTGGTCCGACAAAACGTTGTCAAAAAACACCCTCGAAATGAAAGCCGACCACGCAGGTGGGGTCATTGGGTTTAAAACCAAAAAAGGCGAAGTAGTGACAATCAAAGTTTCGTCCTCGTTTATCAGTGCCGAACAAGCCGCGCTCAACCTCACCCGCGAATTGGGCAACGATACCTTTGATGCTACCCTGCAAAAAGGCCAGAAAATCTGGAACCAAGAGCTCGGTCGCTTGGCCGTAGAAGGTGGCACCGACGCTCAGATTCGCACCTTTTACTCGTGCCTCTACCGCGCTTTGCTCTTCCCGCGTAAATTTTATGAGCTAAACGCCCAAAATCAGGTCGTCCACTACAGCCCTTACAATGGCCAAGTGTTGCCTGGCTATATGTTTACCGACAATGGCTTTTGGGATACTTTCCGTTCGGCCATTCCGTTTTTCACGCTGATGTACCCCACGCTCAACGCCCAAATCATGGAAGGTTTGGTCAATGCCTACAAAGAAAGTGGCTTCTTACCCGAATGGGCCAGCCCAGGCCACCGCGACTGCATGATTGGCTCCAACTCTGCCTCGTTGATTGCCGATTCGTACATCAAAGGGATTCGCGGATACGACATCAATACCCTCTACGAAGCCGTTCTTAAAAACACCGACCACGCAGGCGCAGTAAGTTCCGTCGGGCGCTTTGGACACGAGTACTACAACGAACTTGGATACGTGCCTTACGACGTTAAAATCAACGAAAATGCCGCCCGTACGCTCGAATACGCCTACGCCGATTTTTGTATTTTACAATTGGCCAAATCGCTCAAGCGTCCCGAAAGCGAAATCGCCCTTTTTACCAAACGCAATCAGAACTTCCGCAACTTGTTTGACCCCGAAACCAAATTGATGCGCGGCAAAAACAAGGCAGGTGATTTCCAAAAACCGTTCAACCCGTTCAAATGGGGCGATGCTTTTACCGAAGGAAATAGCTGGCATTATACCTGGTCGGTTTTCCACGATGTGGACGGCTTGGCCTCGTTGATGGGAGGGCGCGAAGCTTTTGCCCAAAAACTAGACAGCGTATTTATATTACCACCCGTTTTCGACGAGTCTTACTATGGATTTGTGATTCACGAAATCCGCGAAATGCAGATCATGAACATGGGTCAGTACGCCCACGGCAACCAACCGATTCAACACATGCCGTATTTGTACAACTACGCGGGACAACCGTGGAAATCGCAGTATTGGATTCGCCAAATCATGGATAAGCTTTACCAACCTACCCCCGACGGCTACTGTGGCGACGAAGACAACGGCCAAACTTCGGCTTGGTACGTGTTCAGTGCGTTAGGTTTTTATCCTGTATGCCCAGGCACCACGCAATACGTAGTGGGAAGCCCACTTTTCAAACGCACCACGATGACGTTTGAAAACGGCAAAAAACTCACCATTAACGCCCCCGAAAACAGCGACAAAAACGTTTATGTGAAGCAGTTGGTCTTTAATGGAAAACCCCATACGCAGAACTTTGTGGAGCATCATGCCTTACAACAAGGCGGAAGCTTGAACTTCACGATGTCGCCCACGCCTAACCAAAGCCGTGGCACAGAAGTGAGCAGTTTTCCGTATTCGTTTTCTAGGAAGTAGTGACAGAAAGACATCTTCTTCAACTCAAATAATAAATATTCTAAGAGGCGGCCTTTCATAGGCCGCCTCTTGTTTTTATTTCGCATTTGCTTAGAGTAGGATGGCTCTAAATACTACTTACAACGATTAGAAGTATAAAAAACAACTAAATCTCAGTACTTCGTAATGGTATTTATAGTCTTTGCCTCTTTTTTCTACTATTAAAAAGGTATAAATAATTATAAAAATACTGTCTAGGCAGTATTTCTTAATAACATCTATACTTCCATATTTGCCAAACCAAATACCTCTATTCAACTTTACAGAACTGATATGCCTGTCAAAATACTGATTGCAGACGACCACCACGTAGTAGCCGAAAGCCTAAGTATGTTATTAGGTGCTTTCGAGCCTTTCGAGGTAGTGGGTATTGTAAATAATGGCTGGCAAGTACTTAATTTTATAGAGAAAAATACCATTGACATCATATTAGCCGACTTGCACATGCCCCTGCTCAATGGCAACGACATGACCGTCCGCATACGAGAACAGCATCCACTCATCAAAGTTATCATACTGACTATGAGCGAGGAAGCTGCCCATATTCGTGAAGCATTACAAGCAGGCGTATGTGGATATGTCATGAAAAGTGCCGAACGGGCCGAGCTTATCAGGGCCATACAAACGGTAGCTTCAGGCGAAAATTATTTTAGCGAGAAGATTGTACGCAAACTGGCCGAAATACCTAACCTCAACAATACCAATGGCAAAACTGCCATTGATGATATAGTACCCTTGACCAAGCGTGAGCTCGAAATAATGCGGCTCATTGCCGAAGATTTAAGCAACCAAGCCATCGCCGACCGACTGCATCTGAGTGTAACGACCGTAGAAACCCACCGCCGCAACCTCCTCAAAAAAGTAGGCGTAAGCTCTGCCGTGGGCCTTATGCGCTGGGCCTTGAAACATAAGTTGATTGATGAGATTTAAACTAATTTTTAACCTTTTAAATTTTTTCTAATTATGGCAGAAATTACATTTTGTGGCGTATGCGAAGGCAAAGTTTCTTATTGGAATAAGAATCTAAACGATGGAGGAGGCACACTTACATACATCAGTGTTTGTTATCTTTTTGGGGGATTGAGTGGTTACAAAAATGAAATAGTAGGTAGAGATTCAAAAGACTATATCATGGTACAAATACCAAGTCATATCATCAAAGAAATAGTACCAACGGATAAGAAAATTAAGTTTAAAAAAGATACCCAGACATACGAATTTTTTGTTTCAAAAATTACTGTAACTAATGCTGCCAATTTTACTATTGTAATTCAAAAAATTATCGGAGGTGGTTTAAGAATTATGAATGAGTTAGAAACTCTTAATCTGAATGATGGCTATTTGCAGCGGGTATTTACTTTACTCAAAAGTGGAGAGACAATAAACGATACTGTTTCGACACCTCCATGTCCACCACGACCAGATGGAAATATATGAGGCTTATTCTGCAATCATCCTATTTGACGTTGGAGTATCTTTTATGGCGTAAATATAATTTAAGTTTTGAGAAAGATACTCCAACTGAATTTGTTAAGGTTTTGATAGTAAATAAATACCATCGAAACCTTAACGCAAGAGTCTATATTGGAGATAAATTAAAAATTCACTTGAAGCAATATGGCTCTTTGGGTGTTGGCTCCTATATTGAAAATGAATATCTTGTAATAGATTATCTTCGCAATCAAAAATTTACGGATATTCCCAATATTTGTTTTTTTGATAACGATAATCTTATTCTTGCAACATGTCACTTGGGAGACAATACAATAGCGTATCAGCACATAAACAATTTAAAAGTAGATACTACTTGGGGAGAGATCACATCGTTTCTTTCAAAAGTAATCGTAAAAATAAAGGAGCTTCATAAAATTAAGATTCCTGATTATGAACCTAAGTTGCGTATGCTCAGCCCTACTCAAATCCGTGCAATAGATTATACTATACAGGCACCTCAATATTTTGCGGATTTGGCCTATTTGTATAAAAAGTGGACTCCTACATCGTTGATTCATTTTGATTTAAATCTCCAAAATATCTTGGTAGTCAATAAGGACATCAAAATCATTGACTGGGAGTTAGCTATGATTGGAGACCCTGTTTGGGATGTAGCTTTGTTCATTGTAGCATTATGTAAGAAGCTTGGAGATGACAACTTTTTTACCAACAAAGAACCTGCTCGTTTTGATCAAGTAAAAAAGGTGATTCAAACGTTATTGGAAAATTACGATGTAAATAGAACAAAACTTAAAACTTATTTAAGACTCATCACTTGCCAATATGTCGATACTAACCGAAAAACAATCAACCGCCTTATCGGAAAATGAGGGATTGCAGGAACAATTAAAAAAACTTCTTAAAGGATTTGCATTTGATGGAAACGTAATCAAACTCAACAAGCAAGAAATTGAAGAGGATGATTTCTTGCTTGAATTGAAATCACGGTATCGCAACCCAAATAAGCCTTCATCTTTACTAAGTAAAAACATAGAGGAAGTATTGCCTTTTGTTGAAACATTCAATGAAAAGCGTTTTTGGTGGGTAATGCCTACATCCGGCAATATTCATCTTGTCAGAGGGCAGAAGTTAGTATTTCAAGATGGACAATCTATCGTCGTAAATGCAGGCGAGTATTTGGATGGAGGGTATTTTAGTAAACCAAAAGAATCTACTGAAAATGACTCTGTTTTTGAAGAACAAAATGCGAAATTTACATTAGGCGAGCAGTTTGTATATCTGTACCGTAATAGGAAACTTGACCTAAAAAGGGAAAGCTATTTTGTATATATAGAAGGGGATTATGCAATTAAGATGTTTGATAAACCCATGATAAGGTTTTATTTTCATCTCTCTCCCGACAACAAAGAAGAGATATTAAGATGGGCAAAATTTTTACAAGATACTCTCAATGAATACCGAATTCCTTTTGGAGTCAAATACCCCTTCAATCTAAAAAATTATAACTATGCCGATGCTGGAGTATTATATATTACCCAAAACCACTTTCCGTTAGTTGCCCCTATTATTCAAGAGATAGCAGATAGATTCAAATCCATTCTTCAATCTAATGTCCCTCTTTTTACGCTAAAGCTATATAATGGTATTGGATTTGCCGAATCTCCTTTGTCGATAAGTGAAAGTTTTGGCACCCATCGCCGAGCTTTGATTTGGAAAATTATTAAAAATAAACTTTCTTATACTAATGGCAACTTTGTTAATTTAGACAATAATATAATCACAAATGAAATCATCAGATTACTTAAAGAAGAAGATTATACCGAAGAATTTTACAGACACGCAAAAACTAAATACGAGTATAATTTTGAGACATATCTAAGCAAAGAAAGACAACAATTTAAAAATTGGGGACTACCCAAACGTCAATGGAATTGGCTTTTAGAATTCACAAATTCTTATATTCAATCCATAGAAAAATACAATAATTTTATAGATAACTTTGGAAGGCTACGATTTCAGAATATTGCAGAAAACTATGGCAAAGATTTAATTGAGAAAGCTATTTGGAATCCAGAAAGTGACTCATATGATTGGCTTACTTATGACCAAGACAATGAACAGGAGTTTTATCGAATGGTAGATGAAACAGAAAAATACCGAATTCATTTATTCCTGTCAGAACTAGCACAAATAACCAGTGATAATTACTACCAAAATGCAGCTGATAAAATAAAGTTTAACCATAAGAGCATAAAAAAGAATCCTTCACTTGAAAAAGCCCCCACCCCCCTTGACGAAATTTTCGCATACCTTGACGATAAGACTGATAAGGAGTTTGTGGAAATTGTCGTAGAAATTCAAGAACAATTAGACACACTACCTGATTTGGCCAAATTATCAATAGAAGATTTAAAAAAGGCGGCACAACTTATTGATAAGTATTTTGAAAAATTAAGTTTACCCATGAAAAATACCTATGGCAACTATGAATATTGCCCAACCTACAAAGGAAAACTAAAAATGGGTTTTTTATTTTTGACGGCATCAAGAGCCAGAAACTTAAAAGAGCTTTTAAGTCTCTATAAAGACTGGTATTCAAATAGTAAAAAGGAGGCTCAAAATATTTTACAGATTGGAAAAATAAAGTAAAATCTTACTCCCAACCGCCTGTGGCAGATACTCAATAGTACCATTCAATGACTGTACCCTGCTTTGAATGCTCTTTGTACCCATACCATTTACTTGATTTTTAATCCCCTTACCATCATCGGAGATCTCAAAGTATGTGTTTCCATTTTTGGCATATAGCATAACATGTGCTTTCTTGGCCTTGGCGTGTCTCAAGACATTATTGAGAAGTTCGAGGGCAATGCTATAAAGTTCTAATTGCATTTTTTTGTCCGTAGGTACATGTTCGGACTGTAAGTCGTAGGTGATATGGAGTTTTTCGCTGCTGTTGATGTCAGTAATAAATTTCTCTAACGCCCCTTTAAAACCTCCTTTTTCCAACTCAGCAGGTAATAAATTATGAGATATAAGTCTTACTTCAGAGTATGCCCCCTTCATCATTTCTAAAGTACTTTCATGTATTTTTCGCTCTTTATCAGTGAGATTATGACCATTGATAGCTTCCAATCGCCATTTGATGGCTGAAAGCGTTGCGCCCAAATTATCGTGTAGTTCAGAAGCTACTCGTTTGCGTTCTATGGTTTGGCCTTCTACGAGGGCGAGTATTATTTCTTCATTTTTCTTTATGAGTGCTTCGTTAGCCTGTTGCAGTTCGTTAGTTCGCTCGGTTACTTTTTGTTCTAAGCCTTGATTGAGCGTTTCTAATTGAGCATTTACCGATTGAAGTTCTGTTCGTTGGCTTTCGATGGTTTTGTTTTGTTTGGACAGCTTTTGGCTATTTCGCCAAAACCAGACAGCAAACAAGAGCAATAAAATAGCTCCTGCTATGAAAATACTTTTGATAAGCACCTCTTTTTCAAGACTTTGATTTAATAGATTAATTTCGTTATTTTTCTTTTCGTTGTCGAATGATGCTTGAAGGTTCTGAATTTTTTGGTCTTTGTCTTGTTGGGTAGTCAATTTCTCTAAAGCGATAAATTTTTCGTAATAGTCTAAGGCTCTCTCCTTATCTCCCATTTTTTTGTAGAGGCTGTAATAGGTTTGGTATATATCTTTTTGTGAAACATTTGTGCCATATTTATTTTGCAGTGCTTGCACTCGATCCAAGTACATTTTTGCACGACTAAAATCGTTTTTAAATATCCAAATATCAGCGACACTGGTAAGATTTAGAATGCGGCGATAATAGTATAAGGTGTTTTTTAAAACTTTTTCTGTTTGCTCAAATGCACGCAATGCTTTGTCATATTCACCCAAAAAACGAAGCGAAGCCCCCAAATTGGCCAAAAAAATGTCATCCAAATTACCAAGTTTCCATCTTTTGTTTTTTGTGAGACAATACTCGAAATAAGGAATAGAGGCTTTGTAATCCTTTTTTTCAAAAAACATAAGACCAAGATTATTAACAGCCAATAGCTCCTCTCTTTTGTTTTTCAATTGTCGAAATAATGTCACACTTTTTTTGAGGTACATTTCTGCTTTTTCATAATCACCCAATCGAGCATAAGCATCGCCAAGTGTTTTGTTGTTACGGGCGATATGAAAAACCATGCTATTTTTCTCGGCTATGGCCAAACTATGGAATAAATAATCTACCCCCTTCATCAAATCATTTTTGCCAATATGATAATACCCAATATGATAGTAGGCCATACATTCGCCCAAAACCCAGCGAATTTTCTTGCTTATTCTTAGTGGATCTTGAAGAAATAAAATCGTTGAATCTATTTGGTTGAATGGCATTTGAAGTGCCATCTCACACATCACCCGTACCCGCGTCGTATCGCTGCTATACGAACTACCCTCAGGTGGGAGTGTTGCCAATACGCGCTTGAGGCTATCGAGCTGCCGCGAAGACTGCGCCTGAGCGCCCCAAATCAATGCCACACACAGCAAAAAACAAAAAATACTTCTCATAAAGGGTTGCTTAGGAGACGACAAGTTAGCCATAAAATCAAAAAAAACAGCAAAATACTGCCTTGACAGTAGGCTATATCAGTAAAAATACGGTTTCACCGGTATTGTCTTCTGGTGTTCAAATAAAGAATTTTGTCTTCATAAAAATAACCTTATGAAACGTATCAAATCTTACACACTTGGTTGGAATACCACACAAAAAGAAGGTTATATAACGCTTACCGACGATTCTCAGAAAGACCACTCATTTGAAAAAATATCACTCGAAGAAATGGCACTGCTCCAAAAGATGCTTTTTCAAGACGACGCTTATTTAGATGAACAACAATGGCTCATTGTAGGGTGGAAGAAGAGGGATTAAACGAAAACATTTTGACCAATAGTATCCATCAAACCAACAGGTGGACTAACCCGAAAAAGCACCTGAATACTGAGAGTAGGGGAAACCATAAAAATTTGTACTGCAATGAAAGACTTATCTAAAAACTTAGAAAAAGAAGGGTATGATTTGCTCGACGGCACGTTGAGAGAGCAACGATTGCTTCAAATTTGGAGAAAACGATTCAACAACCCGATTGAGTCGTTGGCTTCTTCTATTCATCATATATTTAATGCAACAACACCGTTGGGTACAACCACCTCTACGGCCTTAGATGTTGTTTCTAATGCTTCCCAAGAATTAAAATTCAATATAGGTATCACGGTTTTAGAGGATATTTTATCAAAAAACAACCTCGGTAAACTCGACTTGGGAACCAAGATTTCATCAGGTAAAAAGGTTGACATATCTTATTCTAATGCATTTTCTGAAACAGTTGAACAGCTTGATTTGGAAAACTTCTTAGCCGCTTCTGACTTTGTTCACCCCAATCCTGGGGTACTCAAAGATCTCAACCGCGACAACCTTATTGTAATCACAGGGGTAGTTTATGCCAAAAACTTAAAAGCCATCATTGAAAGTGAATCAGAGATTGATGCTTCCATTGATGCCGAGGTAAACGCAATTGTTGGCGGCAAAATAGGCTTCACAAGAGAATCAACTACTAAGATAGTACTGACTGCACCCTTGGGAGAAACCTTCCCTATCGCTATAAAATACCACAAAATGAGATTTAGAGATGGTGCATTTAAAAAACTTGTACTGGTCTCTGACTCAAAAGATTGGTTCTAACCATCCCTATGAAAATACTATTCATTATTGGCTGCGCCCTAATCAGTGTGTTGGGGGTAGTCCCCAACAACACTTGGGCAGGAGAGATAGACTCGCTGGTTTGTTTCAAATCGCAGCGAACGCTCATTTTATTTAGCAATGGGGTTGAGTTTAAGAAGTACAAAGTCTCTCTTGGAAAACATCCGAAAGGGCCAAAAGAGAAGGAAAAGGATGAAAAAACACCGGAAGGGAAGTACATAATAAATGATAAAGCCGAAGGGTCCAATACTAAATTTCATAAAAACTTAGGTATTAACTATCCGAATGCTGCTGACAAAGCCCAAAACCGTACCGGTGGTGACATAAAAGTACATGGACTTGGCCCTAAATATGCAAAATGGGGCAAATTACATCGTTTACGCGATTGGACAGATGGCTGCATCGCTGTTACCAACGACGAAATCGAGGAAATATACAGCCTCGTCAAAATCAACACGCCCATTCACATTTACCCTTAATGAAAACCGGATTATGAAAAATATCCTATTCGTTTCGTTTTTAGTAATAAGTTTTTCTGGATTTGGTCAGAAAAGCACTTCATTTGGCCCATGGATAACTATGAAATGTTTTTCAGGAATACAAGTTAGGTCAAGATTAACGGAATACAATTCAAGCGCGAAGAAATATCATTATTATTATGAAATGAAGTCCACTTATAACCAGAAAGTTTATTTTAATTATAAATTCGATGGTGGTGCAGGTCTGGACGGTAGAACTTCTTTGAATCCGGGAGAAATTAGTACCGGTGCTGGTAATTGGACTTTTGGGATAAGTAAAAATGGTTTAGAAATAGAAATTGATAAAGTGCGTTTTGGTAATCAAGATTACGCACCTTGTAAAGGGAGAGAGTCATCTGTTTATGCAGAATGTGATAAAAGATCAAGTACACCAAACTGGCCTCCTAACTGTGGCGGTAGTGACCAGACTAATATCCAAGCCAGTAATACCGACAACAGTAATGCGCAAGGTGCATCAGGCAGCGGTGCTGCCAACGTTCAAGCTAAACTTGATGCCATTCAAGTATATATAGACAAAATCCCAGGTGACGACTCTGAAAGTCAGGCCATAATTCGTGATGCTACCAATATCATCAACAACAGTAGCACTTCTGAACAAACCAAAGTCAATCAATTAGAGCCGCTTCTCACCCGTGCCAAAAACCGCGCTAACACACTGGCAACCACCAAAAAAGAAGAGGACGTAGCTAAAGAAAAAGAAGACAAAGCCAGTTCGGAAAGAGACAATAATTTTAAAAGCTACTACGAGAAAGGCATGGCCAACTATAGCTCTAAAAATTATGACGGAGCTATCAACAATCTGCAAACTTCGCTCAACTACGCTGTAAACGATCAGCAAAAAAAACACGTACAAGACTGGATAGCCAAAATACGAGAAGAAAAACGCTTAGAAGCGGAGGCGGCCGCTCGCAAAGCACGGGTAGATGATAAACTAAAACAAGAGCAACAGGTCAATACCGAAGCCGCCGCTGCTACTACCGTTGCCGTTGCGCTGTTTTCGATAATGAAAGACCGATATGACGAGAGACCCGCTAATTTAAGATTTCAAGTAGGCTTAGGTTTGGAGAGTATTCCGATAATTGTCAATGACGATTTCAATAAAAAATCAAGCTTTGAAACCACCTTGCATTACTCTATAATGGCGGGTTTAAAACTCGGATTATTTAATCAAAATGGTGTTAGTTTTCACCTCAACCCTGTTTATTACTTAGGTTTTAATGCTGGATCACAGGGTACGGATGGCAGGCATGGTACTTATGGAGGCATTGCCACCCTTCAGATGGGTTTAAAAGCCGAGTCGGTATTCAAACTGTACGCGGAGGGTGGATGGCTCAAAAGAAGCGGCAATTATAACTACGACCAAGATGCGGCAAGTGGCGGTACTACGGCCAGTGACTTAGTAGAAAAAGGTACTTACAATTACGGCCTTGCAAGGTTTGGCGGCGGCATAATGCTCCATTTTGTAAACGAACCTAAAGAAACATATATAAAAGGAGGCATTTACTTTGAGAAACTCTCATTTGCATCCAAAAGCCCACAAATGGTAGGTAGCTTACAAATCAACATGAGCAGTACTATTATATTAGATTTTTTGTACAGCAAAAATTACGCCATCGCAGGAAAGGCTGACTATCCGACTACTATACTAACCCCACTACGATCGATTTTACCCAAAGAATATAACAAGAGTTATTTTTCAGTGCGTCTTATTCGACAGGGTATATTCTAATCAAAACCTACCATCTTCAAATCCTTCAAAATGAAAAATATATTTTCACTATTGCTACTGTCATCATTCTTGATTTCCTGCAATGAATACTCCATCATAGAAGGTATAGTCAACGAAGACGAGTACACTTCAAAACTTTCGGCAGGTTCTTTTATAGCTCCGCCAACCGACTATACTCATTCGGTACAATATACATTGTTTATAAAAAGTGACCTCAATGTTGGTCCGATTGAAGTCACTTACACCTTAGATAACTATGGTATTAGCAACCGTGCCACCATTAGAAAATACTACCCAACCGCACCCCAAAACTGCGAACAAGCCACCGAATCTACAGTTATATTAGACTTACGGTCTATTGTTAATTCAAATCCCAACATTGTCAATTCTTCACTAAACATGACTATTACGGCAAAAGCCAGCAATGGGAAGACATTCACCAAAAGAGTAACCGTTAAAGTTAATTATTGCTATTGGATTTTTCTTGAGGCAGCTGAATTACAATAGAAACCTTATGAAATTCAAAATCAGTTATCTCGAAACCATGACAACAACAACAAAACAAATTCTTATGTTGCTGCTGTTGCTTTGTGCAATGGTAAGCCACAAAACAAAAAGTCAAGATATTATCGTCAAACTTGATAAGTCGCAGATTGAAGCAAAAGTGGTAGAAATAGCCGAAACTACTATCAAGTACCGCAAATTTCAAAATTTAGAAGGGCCGATTTATTCCATTAATACGTCAGAAGTCTCCCACATCAGATACATGAACGGAAGTACGGAGTATTACAGTGGAAAGAAAACGGAAATCGAAGAAAAGACGGGATTGAGCTCTGAAAATGAAAAAGCAGTACCTCCTAAAACAAACAAAATACCAGCATACAAGCCGTTACCTGTAGAACCCGTCTTTAGTGAACCTGCTAGAAAACAAGAAGAAAGTTTGCCAAAGTTTGTAACTCAAAAACCTGCTGTGTTACCCAAAGTCATTGTTGGTGCAGTAGGCATCTGCGGTCTTGGTTTTGCCTATTTGGCAAAGGCAGGGTATGACAAAAAACTAAGCGACATGAACACAATGGTAGGACAATTTGACAAAGATCCAACAGGGAAAATCTACCAACAATCCGACTATGAGAAATATAAGAGTAGTTTTGACGAAGCCCAAAAACTCAAAACGGTGGCTGAAACCAAAATAATCATTGGCTTGGGCATGGCTGGTGTGGCATTGTTGGCCGAAACATACTTGTTTATAAAGAAGCCCAAACAACGCAAACTCAGTCTCAATCCTACTTCAAATGGGGCTCGACTTACCTTCAAATTCTAACGACCATGAAATACACTCTACTTCTCCCGTTGCTTTTTCTTTTAGGCTGTAAATTAGAAGAGCCCAAAGAATTTGAGCAGTACAATTGCCAACTTCCCTCCACTATTTCTGTAACCAAAGACCCGTCAAATGGGAAAAAATTCAGTTTTGTTATAAGCGAGTCTATAAACGATATAGCTGCTTTGCAATGGACCATCAAAAGCGCCAATGGTACAGTTGTCAGTACGTCGAATGCCGTTAATTACGCCCTTACATTGGCTACCGAAGGCAAATATAACGTACAGGCAAATCTTACTTCAAAATGCGGAAAAAACAAAGTTATTGATGCTGATTTTGAGGCTACTACTGTATGCAATTTGACAAAAAATGAGTTTTACTTTAAATCCTTTGATGGATTTGAAGTGATAACAGCAGTTACATTTACCTACAATGCTTTGAACGAAGTGATAAGAGAGGAAAATGTTGATAGGGAGAATGGTAAAGTAATTTTTTCCTATTTTACCAATTACGAAAAAACGGAAGCCAACTTGGGCAGTCTGACACAACCCTATATTGTAAAAAAAAATAGTAATACAGATGTTCAAGAAAGAATTTATTGTGATTTACAAAAAAGAATCGTAAAATTTTCTTTTTACCTTTCGACAGTAACATATACGTATAACAGTGATGGTTTCTTGGAACAAGAAATAAGTTCATCTGAATCGAGTGACATTGAATATCGTAGCCACTATAAATATACAGAAACAGGAATAACAGTTACGACAACTGAATATAACAAAAGAACAAACACATCAAAGCTTACGAGCGTAACAGTATCGCTTTATTCAGACAAGGTAAAACTGCCAAAGTATGAGGTTAATTATGGGTATAATACGGGTAAGCAACCTCCGAAGTATTTTAAAAGCAAAGAAAAAACTGTTTATGAAAATTTCACAACAACTGTTTATAGAACTGATTATGCAATTATTTTAGATGGTAATAATCAACCTGTTTCAGAAAAAACGATTACCAATAACTATTCATTTGAAGGACGAGGATTTGTTTTTGATTGTAAATAACAAAAAACAGTTCACCCCTTCCCTTCCCCCATCCGCTGCGCTATCATACTCCCAACCATGAGTTGCAAGGCGTGGTAAATCATCAGAGGCAACAACGCCACTCCCAATAATTCGGGCGTCGGGAAAAGTACTTTTCCCATGACGGCACCTTGCACGAGCGATTTCTTAGAGCCACAAAACAAAACCGTGATTCGGTCGGGTCGGTTGAAGTTGAGGGCGTAACTGAGGAGGTTCATCGCGCCAAACATGAATAAGAAAAACGCCATCATCCCCACTCCCAACTGAAAAAGCTCCGACGCGGACTGATTGCTAAACATATTGCCCGCAAACGACTCACAAAACGACGTATAGACAATCAACAAAATGATGCTTTGGTCAAAAAGACGAAGGGCATTGTTGTAGCGTTCGGTCCATTTTCCCAGTTTTTTGTGGAGCAAATAACCCACAACCACGGGCAATAACACCTCCAAACACAACCGCAAAATCACGTGCGTCACGTCGAAATTGGCGTCTTGTTGCTCCAGGACCCTGCTCATCCAGAGAGGTGTAATAAAAATACCAATGATGCTCGAAATACTGGCGTTAAAAATCGCCGCAGGAAGGTTTCCACCCGCAATCGCTACCATTACCACCGACGACGAAACCGTCGATGGCAATGCCGCCAAGTAAAACACCCCCGTCCAAAGCAGCGACGTGGTATCTATCGGCAACACCTTGCCCAATCCGATAATGACCAACGGAAAAAAAACGAACGTCGTCAGCTGTATCAGCAAGTGCAGTTTCCAGTTACTCAGTCCTTTTTTTAGCTTTTCGGGGCTTAGTTTTAGGCCGTAAAAAAAGAAAATCACCGATACTCCGTATTCGGCGATTTGTGGCAAATGTAAGGGGCTTTGCTCAAGCCCCAAACTAGGGAAAACATAGGCCAGTCCAATCATTGCCAGCAAGCAAAAGAAAAAACCGTTAATGCCTACTTTTGCAAGTAACTGTACCATAGGCTAAATAATCCCAAACGCCTTCAATTGTGCTTCCATTTCTTGCTGCATTCGCTGGGCTTCTTCGGCGGCTTTTTGCTCAAAATCCGTCCCCGATGAAGCATAAATAATGCTTCGTGCGGCATTGACGAGCAATCCGCAGTCTTTGTTCATGCCGTATTTACACACCTCTTCCATGCTTCCCCCTTGCGCACCTACGCCAGGAATCAACAAAAAGTGGTCGGGCGCAATTTTCCGCACTTGCTTGAGCATCGGGGCTTTAGTAGCACCGACTACATACATAAGGCGGTCGGCCCCTCCCCATTCTTGCGACACGCGCAGTACACGCTCAAACACGTACTCATTCTGATTTTCTACGACAATTTGGCTATTGGCCAACCCCAACTCGTCTTCATCGTTGCGCGACAATTGAGGATTGAGTAAATGAGTTTGAAAATCGGCACTTCCTTCGTTAGAGGTTAAGGCCAACAAAATCACCCATTTGTCTTTAAACTCCAAGAAAGGCATGACCGAGTCACGGCCCATGTAAGGTGCCACCGTGATGCTATCAAACGACATTCCCGACGAGTTTTTATCAAAAAAAGCTTGGGCATACAACGACGACGTATTTCCGATGTCGCCGCGTTTGGCATCGGCAATCGTGAAACAGTCTTTGGGAATGTAGGCCAATGTACGCTGCAAACTGTTCCATCCGCGCGGGCCGAGGGCTTCGTAAAACGCAATGTTGGGTTTATACGCCACGGCATACGGTGCGGTCGCGTCGATAAGGCGTTTATTAAACTCAAAAATCGCATCTGGTTCTTTCAACAAATGCTTGGGTAGCTTTTTGAGGTCGGGGTCGAGCCCTACGCACAAAAAAGACTTTTTTCGTTTTATCTGTTCAATCAGTTGGTTTCTGGTCATTGCTTGGTTAGGCTAATAAATGCGGAGGAACTTGCTCCAAATGAGCTATGTCGTTGTGTTTTTGAATCGAAAACGAGCCCGTGTGATAATCGTAATGCAGGAGATACAAGCCCAAGTTGGTATGTAAGTACTCATCCATTTCGTGCAAAGGACGCTTAAAAATGGTCGCCAACAACACCCGCATAGCGCGGCCGTGCATGGCAACAAGTACCGTTTTTTCTTCGGGGCGAGATAGAATCAAATCAATCACGGGTAATTGGCGACTTTGCACATCCACGGGACTTTCGCCTCCTTCAGCTTGTAGCTCTACTTCACCTTTTTGCCAACTCTCAATCAGCCAACGGTAATAATCGTTGTCCATGCTATTAGGCGTACGCCCTTCTCTCACTCCCCAACTAATCTCATTTAGCCCTTCGTAGGCTTCGTGGGGCAGTCCTTTTTCCAAAAACCCTTTAACACTTTGCTTGGTGCGAATGAGGTTGGAAGTATATACTTTATCAAAAGCGACGTCTTGATAGGTTTGGAAAAAAGCTTGGGCTTGGGCGTGGCCGAGTTCGTTGAGTTCAGCATCTATTCCGCTTCCCTGCACAACTCCTCGTCGGTTGTAGTCGGTTTCACCGTGGCGGATGAGGTAAATAACTTTAGAAGACATGTAAAATCTACGTAAAATCCGTTTAAAATCGAATGAAATCGCCTAGTTTTGACGACACGACAAAAATACCCCTTTTAGCTATGTTCAACAAACTTAATGCACTCGAACGCATCAAACAGTTAGATAATAATACAATTGCAGGTCATTTGGGCATCGAATACGTAGAAGTAGGCGACGATTACGTCATTGCTCGAATGCCCGTTGATCACCGCACGCACCAACCCTTTGGGATTCTTCACGGCGGGGCGTCGGTGGTATTGGCCGAAACCGTTGGCAGTATTGCTTCATACCTTATCTTACCCGAATCAGCCCATCAATATGCCGTTGGGCTCGACATCAATGCCAATCACATACGCGGCGTCAAAAGTGGCTGGGTGTATGGTAAAGCTACGCCCATTCACATTGGACGTACCACGCACGTGTGGGAAATCCGCATCACGACTGAAGACGGCAAGCTCGTCTGCATTAGTCGCCTAACGATGGCCATTCTTTCAACTCCATAAACAACAAACCCCTCCAAACGGACGCTTGGAGGGGTTTGTTCAAAATTGTAGTACCGATTAAAGAACCACTACTGAGTTCTCGTCGTAAGATACGCCCGTTGGAACGTACTTGTCGGCAGTTTCATCGTTGGTCCATGTAGTGCCATCGAGCAAATAACGGAAAGCATATTCTTTTCCAGTTTCCAACTCTACAGTAGCTTTATATGAACCATCTTTTTGTTTCTTCAATTTTGTAGCGGCATCAGTAGCCCAACCATTAAACTCTCCCAATAGAGCAACATCTTTTGCACCAGCGACTTCGTCAGCTGAAAGAGAGAACGTTACTTTACAAACAGGTTTGCTTTTCAATACTTGTTTTGCAATTGCCATAGCGTTATTTGGTTATTTAGTTCGCGGGGGCAAAGATATAAAATAAATCCAAATCAAGTCAATGATATACAGTCAGTTACATTAACATATTGTTAATATAATACAATAAAATAGTTCATCATTACAAAAAACAGCAAAAATAATTCCCAGAAACTCATCAATCTAGTTGGTATATCGGGAACTATTTTTTCAAAAAAACAACAGACGGGCATTTGTATTTATAAATTCTCGACGCGTAATTGGTCATTGACCTGCTGCACTCGGTTGTTCATAATGCTTGCAATGCTGTAGGCACGGTACTTGACATCGTCGGCTTTTTCTCCTTCAAAAAGCTCATCGACATTTTGGAAGAAAATCGCCAGCCATCGGTCGAAGTGTGCGGGCGTGAGGGTATATTTTGCCGTTAGGCGGAAGTGCGGCGGCATAGGTCGGCCGTTATAATTAAGTGTTCCGAAGAGAATCCCTTCCCAAAAATCATACATCTTGGGTAAATGCAATTCCCACGATACCTGTGCGACCTCATCGAAGATAGGGCCAAGCTCGGCATCTTCCCGTATTTTTTGGTAGAAACTATTCACTAACAGTTCTACATCTGCGCGGTTTTCGAGTTGTTTTCGCATAATTTTTCTAAACAAATGTGTCACAAAATAGGTGCCTGTGTCGCGAAACAGCTATGACAAAAATCAGGGTTCGCTACAAGTTTGGGGAGATAACTAGCTCACTATCATTTGTTTTAAAAATCAAAATATTTCGTTATCAAATAACTTTTCGTCTCATTTATTTGGTAACAACCCGATAACCGCGTATTTTTCAACCGTATTTGAATCACAAACCAAACCTAATTTTCTAAAAACCAAATTTATATGAGTAACTCTATTTGGCGTAAAAAGCCCCTATCAGCCTTTGAAGCTGATGTTAAAAACAACCAACTAAAACGTGTACTGGGGAGGTGGGAACTTACCTCACTTGGCATAGGGGCGGTTATTGGTGGGGGTATCTTTGTACTTACAGGTATTGCCGCTAACCAGTTTGCTGGACCTGCTTTGGCACTTTCTTTCGTGATTGCGGGCATTGGCTGTACGTTTGCGGCTCTTTGTTATGCCGAATTTGCCTCTATTTTGCCCGTTGAAGGCTCCGCTTATGCGTATTCCTATGGTACAGTGGGCGAATTTTTTGCGTGGTTTATTGGCTGGAACTTAATTCTGGAATACATGATGGGAGCCACTACCGTAGCCGTAAGTTGGTCGGGCTATCTAGAAAAATTCCTTCATCTTTTTAATGTTCATTTGCCCGTTTGGCTTGTCAATGATCCCGTCACAGCTGCTTCTAAAGGCTACGAAGGCGGATTCTCTTGTAACTTACCTGCTTTTTTGATTGCTTGGGTGGTAACTTCCGTCTTAGTAAAAGGTATTAAAGAAGCTTCAGGTGCCAACAACATCATTGTAGCCATCAAAACCACTGCGGTTATCTTCGTTATTGTAGTAGGGGCTTTTTACGTGGATCCTACCAATTGGACTCCCTTCATCCCTGAGCGTGTAATCGACGACGCTGGACAAGGTCACTATGGTTTACAAGGTGTAGTAACCGCTGCCAGTATTATTTTCTTTGCTTACATTGGTTTTGATGCCGTTTCCACTTCAGCTGGTGAGGCTAAAAACCCCACTAAAGACGTCCCATTTGCGATTATTGCTTCATTGGTTATTTGTACCATTCTTTATATCTTGGTTTCGTTGGTACTCACAGGAATGGTTAAATTTGACCAACTTGACTTGAAAGCACCTGTGGCACAAGCTTTTGCTGATAATGGCATTACATGGGCGGTATATATCATTACGATAGCAGCTTTAGCGGGTTTAACTTCAGTAATGCTCGTGATGATGTATTCTCAAACCCGTATCTTCTTGGGTATGGCGAAAGACGGCTTATTGCCTAAAAGCTTCTTTGCGGCCATACACCCTACTTTTAAAACCCCTTGGAAAAGTACTATCTTAGTGGGATTTGTAGTTTCTTGTGTAGCAGCATTTACTCCCATTGACAAAGTATCAGAATTAACTAGTTCAGGTACTCTTTTGGCCTTTGCAATGATTTGTGGAGCGGTTTGGTTGTTGCGCGTACGTGAACCAAACATCGAACGTCCGTATAAAGCTCCTGCTTTACCAGTCATTGCGACACTTGGTATTTTGACAAACCTGTACTTGATGTATAACTTACGTTCTGATACAATCATCGCTTTCTTTGTTTGGGGAGCCTTGGGGGTAGTGATTTACTTTTTATATAGTCGTAAGACGAGTAATTTGAATCAAGAATAACTTCTGATAAGCGCATAAAAAAAGTGGATAAGGTTTGAACCTATCCACTTTTTTTATGCCTAATAAAACCGATTTTTTATCTTCCCAACGGAATTGAAAATCCTGCCAAGGCCGTGAAGCTTTGATTGTGAACGGGCACTTGTACTATCGGAGTATCATATACCCGCGTAAAACCACGTTGGTAACGACCTTCTATAAAAAGTTTGGCACCTCCCAAATCAAAGCTTAATCCTACGCCTCCTGCTCCGCCTACTTCAAAGCGGTTGAAACCACCCAAACCGATGCTCGTGCGGTTGGGCTGCGTGCGGAAAAGAATCAAATCGGCGCGGCTTACAATTTTACCGTCGGCAAGATAGCTAAACGTAGGCCCTGCTACCACGTAAGGTTTTACCCGATTGCCTGCATCTCCAAACTCGTACTGCAACAACAACGGCGCTTGAATGTACGTAAGGCGCTGCTTGAGCGACCCACCTAAAGGAAGATTCACACCTACCAAATCCAACAAATCATTGGAAGAAATACCAGCCCCGCTTTGGGTATAGGCTATTTCGGGACGGAACGACAAACCGCCTGAGATGGGTACTTGTAAAAATACACCGCCGTTTCCGCTCACGATATAATTAAGATTCCCTGTAAAGTTTTCAACGAAACCGCCGTTTCCTGTGGTTTTGGCCAACGATGCTCCGCCACGCGCCCCAATAGACACTTGCGCTTGGGTGGTCACGGCGAGGAAGATCAATCCTACGATAAAAGCAACATTTGAACGAATAAAAGCGAAATTTTTCATGGCACTGAAGATGGTTTTGTAAACGATTATTTCTTGATTAACGACCTTTGGACGCTCCGTATTTTGGCAAGTAACGGCGCGCGTCGTTAATGATTGTTAACGATTACAAATCCGAATTCCCGCCTGAAAACCGAGCCAATTGGTTAAATCAAGGCCATCGCGCAAAGTGGTGACTGGAAGTGGCTGATACAGACGCGATAAGTCGGCCTTGATGTAACCAGGCTCCGCCGTGAGTGCCGTCCACGTACCCGCCGCAAACAATGCCAGCTGTCGCGACAATTTTTTTTCCAATCCCAAGCTCAACCGATAGAACATTCCGTTTGACGAATCAAATCGGTTGGTAGCTTCCATTATTTTGTTGGCGGTTAGGTCCAAGTTTCCTGCCCAACCACGACCAAAATACACCGAACTTCCGATGCCATAGCCAAAAGTATAGAGAGGTTTGTCGGCCATGCCAAAGCTACCGCCTAGTGTCACGATGTTATAAAAACCACGTACGCCCGTTTTGAAGGTTAGGTTCGCGTAGTTAAGTTCGTCGCTGCTGATTTCAAAACGACGGTAGCCATTGCGGCGAACGTAGCTAAAAAGTCCAATCGGAATTGCCCCTGAGGAGTCGGCATAGTTGAATAAGCCTAATTGGAGTCCTTTTTCGTGAATACCCGCATAGTTGAAATACGGACTGATTTGCACCCCTTTCAAGCGGCGAAGGGCCACGTTTCCAAAGCCGCTGAGTTGCATACCACGGGTATTTCCGAGCACGACGTTGGCAAAACCGCTTACTTGAGCCCCTTGTAAACTTCCAAGTGTCACGCTGGCAAAGCCTGCCGTTTGGAGGCCGTTGCTAAAACTACGTCCCGTTAAGTTGGCAAAACCTGCCACCTGAATCCCGCTGTGGTGCCCGCCCGTTAGGTTGGCAAAACCTGAAAACTGCATACCTTCAAAATTTCTTAAAACGGCATTGCCAAAACCCGAAAATTGTAAGCCAAAGACATTGCGCCCAACGAGGTTGACAAAACCCGAAAACTGAGCGCCGTGCACATCCCAACGCACCAAATTGGCCAGCCCTCCAAACTCCAAGGCATTGACTCCCAACGAATAACCCGCTATCACATTGAACGACAACGCATTAATAACGTGCCCGCTCAATACGTGGTTGGTTCCAATAAACGGCAAAAACGACACTTGAAAGGGACGGTAGAGCGTATCGTCCACGTTTTTGATGTGAACGGCTTGCTTGGCCGTGGTAAAAGCATCCACGAATGTTTCTTGGACTTTATCTAAACTCAATTCGCGTTTTTTGGCAGGAACATCGTTGGTATCTGCCGAAGCCACCAACACTGGCATCGAAGCCACGGGAACTTTTACTTTGAAGGTATCTTTTCGCGCTACTGTTGTCGAGGGAAGTGTTTGGGGACGAATAGGTTCGGTTTTTCCGTCGATTTTGGTATGAATCAATCCAATATCTAATGACAGTTGGTTATTAATGGGCATACTTGTCCCGAGGTATTTTTCTTTCCGCACCTCCAAGCGAGGGTTGGGCAACGCTGCTGGTAATTTCAACCGATAATAGCCCATCGAATTAGACACGGCAGAAACCAACGTTCGTTTTTCGTAAATACTCGCTTGGGCAATGCGTTCGCCCGTTTCTTGGTCAAAAATATATCCGTTGATAAATACCTCTTTCGGAGGCTCGTTGGTGGGGGTAACTTTCTGAAGAATGACGTGGTTGCGGCGCTCTTTGTAGGTAGCTGTTCCTTTAAAAATCTCGTCCAGTACTTGGCGCACGGCCTTGCCCGACGCGTTTAAAGACACGCGGCGATTGACGTCAAAATCGCTGGGATTGTACGAAAAACTAAACCCGTTTTTGTCCCCAATTAGTTTGAGCGTTTCTTCTAATCGTTCGTTGGCAACGCGTACCGTAACGGGTTTATCTAATACCGATTTTTGGGCAAAACAGAAAAGAGTAACGAGACAAAACCCAATGGTTTGTAAGCAAATTTTCATGGCTGTTAGTTGGTAAACAGTTGATTGTGAAGTACATTATTCACATCCGCTTCCATCCAGTAAGATGGAATTCCCGCGCCGAACGACCCGTAGGTTCAGGGTTTCGGCAATGACGGAGAGCGTGGTATCTAAACTTTCTTTTTCAAAACGCGCCGTCAACAGGCAGTTTTCTAACCGACGACTACTGAGACGAATATCAGCATGGTAGCCTTCGCGCAGCGACGCAACGACGTCGCTCAAGTTGGTTTTTTCAAACACAAAAACCCGCGTTCGGTAGGCCATTTCGTTGAAATTCAACGCGGGTAATTTGACGATGGTATCGGCTTCAGAAGTAGCAGCAGCTTCGTCTTTCACCAAAACTACTTTCTGTTTTGGGGTCGAAAACTGCACTTTTCCGCTTGTAACTGCGACTCGGACGTGGTTGTCGTACGCCTTTACGTTGAAAGATGTCCCCAATACCCGTACTTCCGTACCGTTGGCATTGATGATAAAAGGCCGCGTTTCGTCGCGTTTGACGTCAAAATACGCCTCTCCTTTCAGCGTGACCGTACGCGTTTCATCGTTAAAATCGGCGGCAGCGGTCAGCGTAGAATTTTCGTTTAAGAACACCTTTGTTCCGTCAGGCAAGGTCTGCTCAAGCGTATTTTTTTTGGTCTTCACCACAGCGATTTCAGCTTTTTCTATCGGGGTCATCCAACGATACCCCAGCCAGCCTAAACCGAGCACGACCAGCACACTTGCTGCTACGCGCCATGCGGCAAAAGAGGACTTTCGCAACGGCAACACTTTTGGCTCAACTTGCTCATTCTTAGCAGTTATTCGCTTGTTTACCTTACTCCAAGCAGCCTCTACGTCCACCTCCATGGCGGGAGGGCCTACCTGCGTCGAAGCCTCCCACACCCGCTCAAAACGCGCCAATTCCTGCGCATGGTCAGCCGACTGGGCCAGCCATGCTTTTACCTGCGCTTGTTCGTCGGGGGTGGTAGTTCCCGCCACGTACCGCGCCAGTAAATCGTCCGAAATGGGTTCGTTTGCACTCATGGGTAAATTTTTGTCATGCACTCTATTCTTGTAAACTTCACAGATTTTTGGTCAACCAATAGACAATCGCTACCACAGGCAGGAAGTCTGCCAATTCGGTGCGTAATATTTTGAGCGCTTTTCCAATCTGATTTTCGACGGTCTTGACCGACAAGCCCAATTGATCCGCGATTTCTTGGTAACGCAATTCTTCAAAACGACTTAACTTAAAAATCACCCGACATTGTTCGGGCAACTTCCCAATCGCTTTAGCAAGTTCGCTTTCGAGTTCGTTTTTATACACCGTCTGACTCACCGATTCGTACGCTTCTTCTTGCGAATAAAGCGTGTATTGCTGATGTTCGTCGCGCACTTTTTGGTGTTTGATGCGGTTGAGGCAATGATTATGCACCGCCCGATATAAATACGACTTGAGCGACTGCGTAATTTCCAATTCCGCCCGTTTTTCCCAAATACCCACAAACACGTTTTGAACAATCTCTTCCGATTCTTCTTCATCGCGCAAAATCGACCGCCCGTAGGTGCATAGCCCTCCGTAGTATTTCCGAAACACTTGTTCGAAAACCCGTTCGTCGCCTTCCCTGATGGCTATAAGTATTTGTGTGTCCGACAATTGCACGTAATAGGATTCCCTTCGTTTTGTCGCAAAAGTACGATTTTGCGGCCAACGTACCGTTTCTTTTTGTGACGAGTTGTCGAAAACGATGGATAAAGCACTCATTTGCTCCTATGACAACTCAGTGATTGCCTTCCCCCTATGAGTCGAAGAAATATTTTTAAAAAGAATGTTATATTTGGTAAAAAATGGCAAAGGAAGGTTCAGAAAGCTTACTACACCCGAAGATTTTTTAAATCCATAAAAACCGTGTCAAATCTATGAACATCCGTGTTCTATTATCGACGATTTTAGCACACTGATGAAACAGATTGAACTGATTTACACGGATAAAATAAAAATCTTCGGGTTCAATAAAATTGGTCTTAACATGTATAAAATAAGGTGGGATAATGCAACCTATTTTACAAAGACGATTTTTTGACCTCAAACGTGAATGTTTTGCTACCTGAAACACCTTTGTCGGTCAGGCCCTGTACCACAACTCGGTACGTACCTATTTGGTCTGAAGTATAAAAGTTGAGGGTTTGTTTGTTGCTAGTTGTCATTACCTGCGGATTCCAGTACAGGTGGTTACGAAAATCGGGAACACGACTTTTAAGCTGCTCGGCTGCATCGTAACGCGGTGCATAAAACTCCCGCTTTCCCTGCACACCTTCGTACGAAAGCACCAACGCGCGTGGGTCGATGGGAAAACCAGCCAAATCACCTTTGTAAGTAGAATAACTCACAATGCCTGGAAACGAGAGTGGCCCAAGGTAGTAAAGTCCGTCAATCACCTGTAACGTTTTGATTTTGAGCGGGTCAAAAGTCAACACTTTGTCGGTATCAAACATCGGAACGCCGTCCACCATCACAAGCGGCTCTTCCTCAAACGGAACATTTGACTGTAATTTGTCATACACCCTATAAATAAACTTACCTTGTCGGCGGCGCACAGCCACTCCTGGTACATATTCCCGCATGACCTCTTCCAACGTAGGAAAGCGCGTGTAGGCATCTAATTGGTATTTTTCATCAGGTTTTCCAAAAAAGGCCAACGTATCAGCCTCGGTAGTCATCATTTGTTGGGCCGATTTGGGCAAAAACGAATTACGGGTTTGCATGTTGATACTGCGGGTCAGCAAATCGTTTTTCCACGAAGCATCAAAATGGAATTTAGGCAATACATACGAAGACGTCTTGTCGGAATATGGGCTGTTGATTTCGATGCGATAGGTGCTGTCTTTGCGGGTATTGGTCTGAACAATGACCTCTTTTGCCCCCAAAAAATGCTTTAATTCAAACAAAATACGCCCCAAAGAATCACTCGTCGAAACAAACAACTGAGGACGTTTGCTTGGAGCGGCCAAATAAGTATCAATGTCAGGAACGGCCGTTCCCGTTTTGGCATCCACCACTTTTCCCGTAATAAAATGCCCCGTCATTTCGGGAGGAAAGGCAAATTTTGGCTTGGTATGCCTAACGTCATCCCAAGTAAAACGTCGCCAACCGTGGGTCAGCATCAGGTTATCCAACGCCACCTCATCATCGTTTTGATAATAATAATGGGGCGATTCAACATTCCCTTTGAGGTCGGAACTTAACCCTAAATAGCTGTCGATAAACACAGGCGAAGGTGCGGGCAGCGAATCCACCAAAAAAACCGATACCGACAAATCGGCGGCGGTCGCGGCAGCGCCTATCTGCGTTCCAAGGTCTAGTTCTACTTTTTCGCGAACGTTGTACTGGCTTTTGCCCGCTTGGACCGAAACCGTCAATGACTCTTTTGGACGCTTAAAATACAAACGTTCAGCAACTGGTGTTTGATTATTATCAAAAATTGTCAAAGTCGAAGTGCCATCACCAAGCACGTTTTTGTTGAGGCTAAAACGCGCCTGACCGTTTTGGAAGGTAGCCTGAGCGGCATGTTTAGCGATTCCTTTGGTATGTGCCAGCAAAGATACAGCTCCTTCTTTCCCTTGAGCTCGAACAATAACATCAAGCGTATTGGCCGTTGACTCGCTCACTTGCATGGCATACCCTTGCGCCAACACATCAGGGAGTTTATAAACAAACCATTGTTTCTGAGCATCTTGCAACAAAACACGATACGACTGCCCTGTTTCTGGCGTAAACCCAAAAGTACCTATGCCAAATTTATGCGGTTCAAAACGAGCGATTGTGTCGTTTTGTTGATTGACAACCCGTCCCCGAAATGCGATTCCTTTTCCATCTTCGCCCACAGCCCTAAACGCCACTTTGCTTTCGAGCCCTTGCACCAATTGGCCACCTTCGGGAAATAACTGCAAATCGTAAGGTGTTGTTGCTTTTGCCGTGGTGGGAGCGGCGGCTGGTTTGCTAAATGGGTTCGCGATGGTGATGGGGCTTTGGAAATAAAACTCTGAGCTAAAATTTCTCATCCATTGTGTATAACCGCGCACTAGGTAGTTGCCGCTGGCCAAAAACGGCGGAATAAACACCGAACCCGACCCTTTACCACCGTCGAGGGTGATTTTGGTTTGTAACACAGGATTTTGGTCTTTGTCCAACACCTCCAAATAAGCCACTTTGCTCATGTCCAATGGCGTATGTAAGGCCGCATCGACACAATGCGCCTTAAACCAAATCATTTCACCCACCAAATACAACGGTCGGTCGAGGTGAAAGAAAAGTTTTTCTTGCGGTACTTGCTGACGGTAATTGGTCAGTTGCTGCGTCGGGTTTTGGGCCACTCCTGCGGCTACCCCAAGCAAAAAAGTAAAATATAGCGTTGGTAGAAAACGGAATTTCATAGCATAAGGAGGGTTATTACCAAAAACTAGGACGAACAAGCGTACCACCTTGGGTTCGGCAATCGGCACATTCGGAAGTACCAACAATATAATCAGGGAAGCGGGCACCTTCTGGGTAGTATTGGCTCACAATAATATCTGTCCATTTGAGGGCATCTGCCAAACTAAGGGTATCCGAAGGCGGGCAGAAAACTGGGAAGCCGAGTGACACAGGGACAAAGAAACGTTTTTCTTGGGGTGAAACGGCACTAAAATGTCCAAACACCAATTCTTGAGGATTGCTCGTATTTTTGATATTTCCTGTCACTTGCGACGGCTGTGGATCAAAAAGACTTCCTGTTTTTTCTGTCGTCTTTGAAAGTGAATTCCAGTACGCAAATCCATCTTCCGTCAACCCGATTTGTTTTACCAAAATGCTATATCTCACTCGGAGTTTGTTGGAAACGGCCGAGATGGTTGTTACAGGAAAATCACTGATAATGTCCTGCGATAGTTTAGCAGTGGATGCCAACAAGATATTTGAAGGGCGGGCCGTTTGCCAACAAACATTGATCAGCGAAGTACGATCTACGATGGCTTTATTCTTAATTTCATAGACCGATATCAAAGGGGCATGATACTCCCAAGTTTCTTCAAAACGCCAACGGTAATAGCGGGTTTTGTTGAGGGGGTCGTGGGTATTGACCAACACCTGAACCGAGCTCCTATCAGAAGCAACTTTATAAGTTATGCTATCAATCGGGGGCGTTTGTTTTACCTCTACATACTCCGATAGGTACTCCTTATTGGTGGTGGTTTTGATACGAACCCGAAACTGCTCCGAAGGGTTAACTTTTTGAGCTGGAAGCCGATATAATCCCTTCCCAATTTCGGTAAAGGTATAAGTAGTTCCTTTATTTCCCTCCACAGTCACCCGTGCTCTTAACTCCGTTCCAAAAGTGTTTTTATTGGAAACAACTTGGGTGTAAGTCAGCATAATGCTACTGCTGTCGATTCCGTTGGTATTAAAAAAGCCATCAACAACCAAAAAGCGATTGGCCGACGAAACCTCAGGAGGTGAAAAAGGCACTACGCAGCCTTCAAGTACCAAAAGCCCCGTCATGATAACGATAAACAAAAGTATTTTTTTCATATAATTAGTGTGAAAATGAAGAGGCTAGAACCTGAAGTTGTACGTAATGGTAGGAATAGGTCGCCCAAAAATTGACAGCATATAACCTTGAATGATGCCGTTTTGAGAACGGAAATATACCGACGAAGGGTTCTTTCTACCTAGCAAATTGTAAATCGCAAAAGTCCACGAACTATGCGCTAACTTTTTGACTTTGTGGTTGCCTTCTACGTTCATCGAAAAATCCACCCGATAATAATCAGGGATTCGGTATTGGTTTCGTTCGGCATAATAAATACGCTGGACACCTTCTAATATGTATTTTCCAATAGGCGGCGTGTAAGGCCGTCCGCTGCTGTAGGTAAAATTGAACGACAAACTAAAACGGTGTGAGAACTTATAGTTGCTGACGAGCGTAAAATCGTGGGGCTTATCGTAGTTACTTGGATAATAGTCCCCGTTGTTAGGTGCTTCTGGCGACGTGCGGTCGTCGGCCCGAAGTAAAGTACGGGCGTAGGTATAACTCACCCAGCCGTTGAGTTTTCCCGTCAATTTTTTGGCCATCAACTCCACTCCGTAGGCTTTCCCCGTTGTCGAAATGACTGCCGCTTCGATGTGGTGGTTCATAATCAATGAGTCTCCGCCTTTGTAATCCAAGAAATTCTGGATGGTTTTGTAATAGGCTTCGACCGACAATTCTAGCTTATTGCCACGGAGGTTTCGGTAAAATCCTACGGCCCACTGACTTCCTAACTGCGGCTTAATGTAGGTATCGCTGAGTTTCCAAATGTCGGTTGGCGACATGACCATTGTGTTGCTCAACAAGTGAATATACTGGCGAGTCGTGTTATAACTCGCTTTCACCGACGTATTATCTGTTAGCCGATAACGGCCTGAAATGCGGTATTCGGGGCCTTGATAACTACGAATATTTTTGCCTTTCCCGTATTCGGTAGTACCCTCTAAGTAGATTTTTTCAATGGGAAACCCTGCTGTATAATTATTGATTGTCTTAGGACCCAGAAACGAATAGGTAGAAAAACGCAGACCCGCACTCAACGAAAGTCGCGAATTGACGTCATAGCGATCTTCAATGTAAATGGCGCTTTCTACGCCTTGTTCTTGTTCTAAAACATCGGGAAGAATGAGTGATTTTTCTCCCGTAGGCGTGATAGTTCCAGGCGAAAGTTTGTACAAAATGCTACTTACCCCAAAATCAAGCGTGTGTTTTGGGTGGAGAAAATACGTGAAATCCAGCTTGGCATTGCTTTGCTGAATGTCGAAGGTAAGGTCAAACGCATTGATGGGAACGCGCGACGTACCCACCGAATAATTATACTTGCTAAATGCGCCCGTAAAAGTGCCGTACAACTTGGAGTTGAAGGTATGTTTCCATTTAAACGACCCTACTTGATTTCGGTAAGCGTAGGCGGTATCACCAAAGAGTTTAAATTTATCATTGCTAAAATAACCCGAAAGCGTCAAGCTGTTTTTTTGATTGACTTCGTGGCTCAATTGAAGGTTTACGTCGTAAAAATTGGCGGTACTTTTGTTGAAGGAATTGTTATCCAGACGTCTGAAAAGCCAATTAGAATAAGTCGAACGACCACCTACCAAGAACGATGTTTTGTCTTTTATGATAGGCCCTTCGAGCGACAAACGTCCCGTCAAAAGTCCAATTCCACCCGAACCGACAAACTTTTTCTTGTTACCGTCGCGGCCATTGATTTCGAGTACCGACGACAAACGTCCACCATAACGTGCAGGAATTGTGCTTTTGTAAAGCTCAATTTCTTTGATGGCATCGGGGTTAAAAGCCGAGAAAAATCCAAATAAGTGCGATGGGTTATAAATCACTGCATCGTTGAGCAAAATCAAGTTTTGATCGGTAGAGCCTCCCCGAACGTTGAGCCCAACGCTGCTTTCACTGGCCGACTTCACCCCTGGGAGCGTCAATACAGCCCGAAGCAAATCCGTTTCGCCAAACGCCGTAGGTACTTGTTTCATGGTTTTGATGCTCAGTTTTAATTGCCCCATTTGCGTACCTGCAATGTTGACATCTTTTCCTGCTACCACCGATACTTCCTTCAATGCCGTTACGCTCTCTTGGGTTTGAATATCCAGTTTCCCATCTCCGTAAAGTACAATTCGGCGGTAGGTGTCCCGCATCCCAACGCTCTTGATTTTGAGTGTATGCTTACCATTCGGAATCTTGAGCGCAAAAAAGCCAAGGGCATCGGTAGAAACTCCAATCGACGGCGACTCGATATAGACGGCCGCACCGATGACGGGCTCTCCCGTAACGGCGTTCCGCACATAACCCGAAATAGCCGACTTGCCTTCCATAATACGCTGGCGCTGAGGGCCAATGTTATAAGTCTTACTTTCCGCCGTCGATAGCAGTTTGTCCGATTCGTCGGTGGTAGGAGCCACGTACTGGTTTTGATCCGCAGGAGTGTCGTCTCCTTCAAAGAGGTTGGAAGGAAGCGCCGTGATGATGGCCTGATCGGAGGTAACAAAAACGCGTTGCTGCTCATCTATAGAAAACTTAAAATCGGTGCCTTTGAATACCTGCAACAACGCACTCGTCAGCGACTGATTTTGAGCTTGAATGGTAATTTTTAGGCTATCAATTAGCCCTTTTTCGTAGTAAAAAAAGCAGCCTGTTTGGCTTTCTGCCTCTTTCACAAACTGCTCAAAAGTACCGTCGGTGAGCGTAATACTGATTCGTTTTTCGGTTTTGTTTTGCGCCCATGTCGCACTACCAAAGACACTAAGCAAGAAGAAAATAAGTAGCTGTTTTTTCATGGGTGGACAAGTTGGTCATAGTGTTTAGCAATTGTAACGAGGGCTTCTTCACGGTTTTTACGGAATTTAATGCGCTTTTCGCGGAGGTGTTTTTTGAGTTCTTTTTTATGTTCTCCAAACAAGGCCAATGCCGATTTTTTTGACGTAATAAGATGGTATTCGCCTTCTTTTTGAATGTAAAAAAAGGTTTTGGGCAAAAAATAGACATTCACTCTGTTGCTCTCAATTTGCTCCTGTCGTTGCTTCGTCCAGCGAGCCAACACCTTGGTTTTGCCATCGTACAAAAAGTCATAAAAACCCGTTGGTACGGTCGTCCCAAGCGCTTTATTTTGCTCGATTCGCGCAAAGTGGTGATTGATGTATGAAAATCGACTAACCCGTTCACTCTGTAGCTGAATCAAGCCTGAGCGCCCTTGGTAATAAATAACCACCAAATCTTTGACGATATCATACATGATTGGGATATTTTCAAAATGCTGCCCATCGTAGTCAAAGCTTCCTGGCCGCCAGTCTTCTACCTGAAAAAACTGATGATCTTTTGAGCGACTGTCATAGATATGGTACCGCTGACCATTGTAGAGGTGCTGCGAAAGCTCCGTTGCATTTTGATAAAGAGTCTCTGTAATAGGCTTTTGTGGAGAAGTATCGGCTACTTTGGCGGTTTGCCCCAGTACCGTGAGCGCTAATTGACAGACTAAGAAAAGCGAAAGGAAAAGTTTGCTCATGTAGTGTGAATAAAGGAAGTGCAAAATAATAACGAATTTAAAAGCTGATTTTATGGGATAATTACTGTAAAGCAAACACCCACAATATCAGCTACTTTTACGCAGCCGTTTGTGTGGGTGTTGCAACTTCTTACACTTATTTCTTTATCACAATGGAGCTACGACTATAAGCCGCAAAACACCCCAAACCATTTTTGATGTTGGAAGGAATCAGAGACGGCTCGGCAAAGGGGTTGTCACGGTCAAAATTTTGAATGGCTTGGTGGTAATCGTAGTACGTTTTTTCGCAATGAATGAGCGATACCTCCACAAAATGAAGGGTAAAAGGCGAATTAGTGTTTATCGAAGAATAATAATTAAAAAACCGACCCGAACCCGAGGTAATCTGTACACCATCAACATCTTGGTCGTCGATAAATTCACGCGAACGATTATTGTCTCGAAAACTTAGATTGCTAAAATTGGGATAGTCGATAAACTTACCTTGACTTGTTTGGGTGCGCTGGGTTAGATAGACATAGCCTCCTACGCGATAATAGTTCTTTTGTCCTACAGGGTCTGTCCAAACTAGCGTATATAAGTAATCTTTTGGAGGAGTAATACCAGGGTTAGAAGTGCTTCGCTCTACCGAGTCTTGCAGTACTTGCTGAATAGCCACCGCTCGAGGGACGGTACATGAAGACTCCGCTATTTGGTCGTCTCGTTCTACCTTCAGCGTGTAGGTTTGCCCTTCTATAATTGGAAATTCACTGGGTTTAATGGTATAGGCATCTAATTCGCCGTTAAACGAAAGTTTGGCGCTCTTTCCTTGGGTCGAAAGGGTGACACTTGCATTGGCCAAAGGAATCGGTATCCCGTTACCAGTAAGGTAAGGGTCGTTTCCGACAACTTGGGTACTGTAATAAACTTTTATGGCAATAAGTGTATCTTGAGGTGACAAGTACCCGTGTACCACCAATTTTCTGTCAGTACGCGGCAAACGGTCGGGGTCCACGTCATTCACAAGGGTTTCGCACGAATAGAAACCAAGCGCAAAAAGGATGAGTCCGAAAATACGTATATGTTTCATGTTTTTTGTTGTTACGAGGGTTACGAGGTCAGACGATAGTCAGACCTCAAGTGATATACAGCCTGATTTTGCCTGCGTAAATTTTTACGGTCTGACTGTCGTCTGACCTAAGTTTTGTTGTTACGAGGTCAGACGATAGTCAGACCTCAAGTGATATACAACCTGATTTTTGTCTGCTCAAATTACGGTCTGACTGTCGTCTGACCTAAGTTTAAAATTTAAAGTTATAACTCAACGTCGGCACAATCGGGAAAATCGAAATGCGTTGGAGGGCAGTCTGGTTGCCTACAGGACGCCCGTTGGCATCATATACGAGCCGCGACGTAAGGTTATAGAAAAACGGGTTTCGTCGATTATACAGGTTGTATATGCTTAACTCCCAAGTACGTTCGTGGTATTTTTTCTTCTTGTGGAACTGCAAGCTCAAATCAAAACGGTGGTAAGGCTCAGCTCGGAAACTATTTTTGGGGCCATAGTCACTGACGGTGCGCCCGTAGCTAAAAGGTGGATTAGAGATAACGGGAGTGAAAGTATTACTGCCCGTTTGGACATATTTAGCCTGTGGCGTGATATTGTGATGATAAGCCGTGTAATTGCTCTGTGGTAACGTAAGGGCATTGCCAGTACCATATACCCACGTTCCTGATAGCGTGATACGGGGACTGATTTCGTAAATACCTACCACTGATAAATCATGGCGGCGGTCGTAGCGAGGGAAGAATTTTTGTCCAAAATTAAGTTCTGCAAATTGCCACTGTGTCCACGACAAAGTATAGCCAATCCATCCCGAAAATTTCCCCGTTTTTTTCTGTAACAACACTTCAGCCCCGTACGACCAGCCGCGTCCACTGGTAATGTTTTCGTCCCAGCGCACTTTGTCGGCGCTCGATGGGTCGTCAATCAGCAAAAAGCTTGAGCCTTCCTTGTAATTGACAATGTTGTTCATGTTTTTGTAGTATCCTTCTATGGTGAGGGCGAGTCCTTGTTTTTCAAAATCTTTGGCAAAACCTGCGGCTACTTGGCTCGACTGCTGCGGAGCAATTTTATCGGTCGAAGGTACCCACAAGTCGGTAGGAAGGCCGATGCCTGTGTTTGACAATAAATGGATGTACTGGTTCATGCGCGCGTATGATGCCTTAAACGACAAGTCGGGGCGGAGCATAAAGGCCGTTGAAATACGCGGTTCAGGGCGGAGGTAGTTTTGATTTTCGGCCTTAAAATAACTCAAACGCAAGCCCGCATTCATCTTGAACCAAGGGGTGGGTTTCCACGTATCTTCAACATACACGCCCGATTCCACGTTGTCGATGGCCTCAATTTCTTTTGAAAAACGGTCGATGTCCGAATCTTTTACTACTACTGCACTAGGAGTAAATCGGTGGAGGGTAGTCGAGGCTCCAAATCGGAGGGCATGTTGCGGATTAGGGAAATAATCAACGTCATATTTTAATCCCCAATCTCTTACCCCCGACGTATAACGAAGTTCATACTGGTTGGTCGTGGTAGCGTTGGTTTGGCTGTCTTTGGCATAAATCTGAAACTGATAATTGCTAAAAATTAAGGAGGCGTTGGAGAATAGTTTTTCGTTGAAAAGGTGATTCCAACGCAACGTTCCCGTGGCATTTCCCCAGTTGAGTCCCCCTTCGCTGGTCGAAGAAGTACCTTTATCGCGGAAGAAAAAACGGTCTTTGCCAAAGTACCCGCTGGCGTAGAGTTTATTCTTTTGTCCAAAATCATAATTCAACTTAGCGTTGAGGTCGTAAAAATAATAGCCTCCTGTGCTAGTGCCGTTGCTTTGAGCAGCAATGAGCGGTCGGGCTAATAAATCAAGGTAGGTGCGCCGTCCAGAGATTAAAAAAGAAGATTTGGCAGGGCTTGATTTTCGGAACTTGAGTGGTCCTTCGAGCGTCAGGCGACTGGCAATAAGCCCACCTCCGCCTTCGCCGTGGAGTTTTTCTTTGTTCCCTTCTTTCATGTTCAGTTCCAATACTGACGAAAGTCGCCCGCCAAAACGGGCAGGAAATCCGCCTTTGGTAAGTTCAACGCTTTTGAGGGCATCGCCGTTAAACACCGAAAAGAATCCAAACAAGTGGCTGACGTTGTAAACGGGCGCATCGTCCAGAATAATCAAGTTTTGGTCAGGGCCGCCACCGCGCACGTAAATGCCAGTTTGTCCCTCCGACCCTTTTTGAACCCCTGGCATGAGTTGAATAACCCGTAATACGTCTTTCTCGCCCAGAAAAGCAGGGATTTTTTTAATTTGCTGGACAGGAATGTCGATGCGGCTCATTTGGGGCGTTTGGCTTACTTTGTCTGCTTCGCGTTTGCCCGAGACCACCACTTCGTTGAGCTGCCTTCCGAGGGCTTCGAGTGAAATGTTGAGTTCAAGGTTTTTTTGTAGCTTAACGGTACGGATTTCCGTGCCGTAGCCCACAAATGAAAATGCCAAGGTGACAGAATCGGCTGCGGGTAGTGTAAGCGAGTAAAAACCGTAGGTGTTGGAGGTCGTTCCCGTGACGGTCCCAGGGAGATAGACATTGACGCCGATAAGCTGTTCTTGACTGCCACTTTCGCGGACGTAGCCACTGATGGTGTAACGTTGTTGCGCATGTGTAGATAGAGAGAGCAGGCAAGCCCATAAAAATAAACGCATAAGGTGATGGCTGTTTAGTGAATGAGTGCTAAGTTTGACTTCAATTTATTTAACGAGCTTTTTTGTTATATAGTATGACTACGCTTCTAATTACCAATGCACGTCTTGTCAACGAGGGCAAAATCACCACGCAAGATGTCTTTATCAAAGACGGTTTTATCGAACAAATTGGGGCAAATCTGAGCCATTTGTCGGTCTCGCAATTGATTGATGCCCAAGGAAAATACTTGCTTCCAGGGGTCATCGACGACCAAGTGCATTTCAGGGAGCCTGGCCTTACGCACAAGGCATCGATTTATACCGAGGCCAAAGCAGCAGTAGCAGGTGGAACAACTTCGTTTATGGAAATGCCCAATACCGTCCCTAATGCGCTGACACAGGGGTTGTTAGAAGATAAATACCAAATTGCGGCGCACACGTCGTTGGCCAACTATTCGTTTTTCATGGGGGCTTCCAACGACAACTACGACGAGGTGATGAAGACCATTTGTCCCGATGTTTGTGGGATAAAAATTTTTATGGGCTCGTCCACGGGTAACATGCTCGTAGATGCGCCCGAAGTACTCGAAAAGTTGTTTGCCAATGCTCCTTGTTTGATTGCAACCCACTGCGAAGACGAGCCTACGGTAAAACAACGTACGGCCATGTTTAGAGAACAATATGGCAACGACGTTCCGTACGACATTCACGCGCTGGTGCGCAACGAAGAAGCCTGCTACAAATCGTCGGCGATGGCGGTAGAATTGGCTAAAAAACACGGAACGCGTCTCCATATACTTCACATTTCGACGGGCGACGAAACGAGCTTGTTTGAGGTGGGTGCCTACGGTGACTCGACCGTAGCGATGTCCGAAAAACGCAAAAAACGCATTACATCGGAGGCTTGTGTGCATCACCTTTGGTTCGACTCGGAAGACTACCGTCGTTTGGGAACCCAAATCAAATGTAACCCCGCGATTAAGGCCGCGCATCACAAAGCTCAGATTTTACAAGCAGTCCTTGATAATCGCATCGACGTCATCGCGACCGACCACGCGCCGCACACGTGGGACGAAAAATCAAAAGGCTACTGGGAGGCCCCGTCGGGCTTGCCGTTGGTACAACATTCGCTCAACATGATGTTGGAGTTTGTGCAGCAGGGTAAAATTTCAATCGAGCGCGTGGTAGAGAAAATGAGCCATGCCGTTGCTGACGTGTTTGCCATTGACCGCCGTGGGTACATCCGCGAAGGATATTGGGCCGATTTGGTGTTGGTGGACTTGAACGACACGACGACAGTTTCTAAAGAAAACATTCTTTTCAAGTGCGGTTGGTCGCCGTTGGAAGGGACAACGCTTCATTCGCGCGTAACGCACACACTCGTATCGGGGCATTTGGTGTATGCCAATGGCGTTTTTGATGAATCTGCGAAGGGTAAGCGTTTGCGGTTTGAGCGGTAGGGAAGATACAAAAGAAAGTGAATGAACAAAGCTTAAATTTTCATTATTTAGATTCTATTTTGCTTGGCGTGAGGTTTAAGGAGACTTACATTAGAGAATCTGTAATGTTCAGTTTAATTTTGTACATCTATGAATTACGGGTACTTTTTATTGGTGATAGGTATTGTACTTGTTAGTATCTCTAACTTAAAAACGGCTAATTCAATCCGACGAAAAGCGATTGCTTATGGCCTTCATTTGTGCCTGATTGTTCCTGGAGCGTACGCCGTTGCTAGGTCTTTCTTTGATCCTAAAAGCGACTTTTTTGTATTGTTGCTTACAACCCTAGCTTTAGTTATTGTCGCTTATGGTTTGATAACTAGTATCGAAAAGCTGGGAAGAATATAAAGTTGTCATTCAACTTTTCTGTTGGGCTATTTCTAAAAAGTGAACTTTCCCTTCACTTGCAGAGGAAATTCTGCCATACAGTATTTTCTTACAGGTGGCGAATATGCAAAGGGTGCAACTATATAAGATAGGCTGTACAGAAACGCCCTGAAAGTCGAAGCTTCAGGGCGTTTCTGTTATGGGAAAAATATATACTATTCGTAGTAGTTCAACGTACGGTGGCCTTCGCGTTCGAGCAGTTGGTCGCGCTTAAAGATGTCCAAATCTGCCTCTACCATTTCTTTGACGAGCGCAGGAAGGTCGTATTTAGGAATCCAGCCTAGTTTTGTGTTGGCTTTGGTAGGGTCGCCAATTAACAAATCGACTTCGGTTGGACGGAAATAACGTGGGTCGATGCCTACCACTTCTTTGCCCACAGGTAGTTGATAACTTGGGTTGTTGCACTTAACAACAACGGCTGTTTCTTCCACGCCTTCGCCTTTAAATTCTAACTCAATGCCTACTTCGGCAAACGCCATGCGCACAAAATCACGAATGTAAGTTGTTTTGCCCGTGGCAATGACAAAGTCCTCAGGAGTGTCTTGTTGCAACATCAACCACATCGCTTCTACATAATCTTTGGCGTGGCCCCAGTCGCGTTGGGCATCAAGGTTGCCCAAAAATACTTTCTCTTGTAGCCCCAAAGCGATACGTGCTACGGCGCGGGTGATTTTACGCGTCACGAATGTTTCGCCGCGAAGGGGCGATTCGTGGTTGAATAAAATCCCGTTTACCGCAAACATATCGTAGGCTTCGCGGTAATTGACCGTAATCCAGTAGCCGTATAATTTAGCCACGGCATAAGGAGAACGTGGATAAAAAGGCGTAGCTTCTGATTGGGGAACGGCCTGTACTAAACCGTACAATTCGGACGTAGAGGCTTGATAGACACGCGTTTTCTTGGTAAGACCCAATAAACGAACTGCTTCCAAAATACGCATCGTCCCTAAACCGTCAACTTGCGCGGTATATTCAGGTTCGTCGAAACTCACTCGTACGTGCGACTGCGCTCCTAGGTTATAAATTTCATCAGGCTGGATTTCCTGAATCAATCGAATGATATTGGTCGAGTCCGATAAATCTCCATAGTGAAGCACCAAACGAACGTCGTTTTCGTGAGGGTCTTCGTAGAGGTGGTCGATACGTTGGGTGTTAAACAACGAACTACGGCGTTTGATGCCGTGAACTTCGTATCCTTTATTTAGTAAAAATTCGGCCAAATAAGCTCCATCCTGACCCGTGATACCCGTAATGAGTGCGCGTTTTTTCATCGTAATTTATAAAAAGAGTTGTGCCGCTAAGCGGAGGCAAAACTTTGTGTTAAGCAATCAATCTAATCTTTTGACAAAAACAGAACGACAAAAGTAACTATTTTACCAATAGACTCTTCTTCAAATCTATTTTCTCAGGCACAACTACCGCTGATTCGTAGCGTTGACGTACTTGTTGAAGATAACGCTCGGCGTCTAAGCGTGTCATAAAATCGCCAATCCGAATCCGATACGTGGGTTGGTTATATACCATATATGGGTTGAGTTCGGGAAAAGTTTGGTACGAATACAAGCGGGCATCGTCGGCTTCTTTACGGGTGTTTCCAACGTAAATCTGAATGCGGAAGCCTCCCGCAAACCGAATCGACTTGTTGCGAAGCGCAATCGTATCCACAACCGCGTCTAATTGGCGATTGATGTGCAATGGTTGGTCCGAAAGTACGCGTTTTACTTCGGGCTTTTTGGCCGTAGCGCTTTCCGAAGTTACGGTTTCTTTGTAACGCGGACGAATTGCCGTAAAGTCTTCGTCATACGTACTGTAAGGGTCCACAGTGGTGGTTGATTTCGTGCCGACGGGTTTGGAGGTAACACAACCAATCAATAGTACTGCTGACGCCATTCCCAATGCCAAATACTTGAAAATCATGCTCAAAAGCGATTAATCTGTTTCTGAAATACAAAAGTAGGGAATCTCCGTTAGAGTTTTATTTTTTCTCCAATAAGAGCGTTACTTTGTTAAAATCAGCAGCGGCGTTAATCACTTTTTGGAAAGGCTCGTAAATATCAATCGGTTGTAATACTTCCTTGTAAAACTCGTCGATGGTAATTGTGAGTAGGTTTCCTTCCAATTTATAATCAGAAACAAAGCCCATAACTGCGGGATTTCTGCCATCCGTGATGTTGCGGCGAAGGCTTTCCAAACCACTCACTTTATATCCCTCAGGAATCTTTACTTTCATCAGGCGTTTGTAGGCGTGAGCGTTGCCCATATCAATGGGATACTGACGGGCGCGTTCGTTGTACATTTCTACCTGCGGCCCAATCAATTCTCCTACCTTAAACAAATACTTTTTCCCCGCCCGTTCTACCACACTTTTTAGGACGATGTCAACACTAAAAATAAACGGTTTGTTTACTTCGTCTGAGTTGAGATTGGTATTTTTGATTTGGGGGTTGGTATAAGTAACGTCAGGCTTGAGGGTCGATTTAACAATTTCATTGGTAAGCGCCTTACGCTCTTCTTCGGCTTTGACAAAATGATAATACGGGCGCAATTGAGCGGCTTGATGCCCCGTCATTTGGCGGGTTACTTTGCCCTGAATTTGGTCCATGGTAGGCGAAAACGACACGTCCACCAACAAGTCGTCGTGGTTGTCGGCGATGGTGGAGAAAGGTACCAAACGAATCTCACTTTCGGGCACGATGTCGTTGCCTTCTTTTTTCTTTTTAATAAATAATGCCTGATTTCCTTCCATCGTTTGGTCAATCATCCCGTAACGGAAAATCGGACTACCTGGGTCCAAAAACTTCTTGGTGGTTGGAAAATAGAGCAGGTATTCATCCAAAAAATTCCAGGATTCAAATTTTGGATCAAAGACCGCATCAGCCCGACTACATCCAATGACAATTTCGTACGGAATGTTCAACGATTCGAGGGCCGCGATGTACAGTTTCATCATGCCTGCTTTTGAGGCATACTGCTTTTTGAGCACATCCGAAGCCACGTCGGCGTCCTCTTCTTCTTTCAACGCAATGTTGGTTTTGACGTAATTTTCTAATTTTTTTATTGCCAACTCAGGTGCTAACCCTTTGATTTTTTCCTTGGCCAGTAAAGCATCAATGTCTTTTTTCGAATCATCTATCCCCGACCGAAGGTAATCAAAGAACGTTTCGGCGGCACTTTGCCACGTATAAAGGCGTTCGGGGCCGCGACTAAGGTTGTACGAAAGTTTGTAATCGAGGCGGATTAAGTTGGCTTTGAGGTTGGCGTACTTTTCCTCATAAATTGGGGAAAGGTTTTGAAGTCCCACTGAAATTGTACGCTTTTCATTGAGGGTATCCGACGAAATCGTGGCGGGGGCATTATACACTTTGGCCTCAAACTGAAGATAGGCAGGAGTAATGATTTTTACCTCTACCTTCCGAACGGGAATGTCGCTTTGGAGAATTTCTCCCCCAAACAGCGAACTACTACGGCGAAAAAGCGTGGTATATTCCAATTCTCCACCAATTTCAAGCCCTTCTACGGCCAAAATTTTATACACCCGTCCTTGTTCTTCCAACTCTTTCACGGCTTCCATTCCTACTTCTTTGACCGTCCCATTTTTGCTAATGCTGCGGGCTTTGAGGTAAAGGAGGTCGTTGGTGTTGGGAACAGGCAGAACGATTTTGTTATACATCTCAATGGCCTTGGAGTCATTGATACGAATGCGCTTCACAATGCCTTGTAAGCACGATAATTGCCCAAGTGAATCGAAGGTATATTCGACATAAAGTTGATGACGAAGCATCACGCCCGATTCTTTTTGTTCGCTCTCGGTCAGCGTTGCCAGTTTGGTGTCAAGGGGGCTGTTGTCAATGAGTTTTTTGAAAGCTACGTTTTGCGCACGAAGCACTGATGTGGTGAGGAATACTATCCAAAGGAGTCGTTTCATGAAATTTGCAAGGGGGTACAACGTTAATTTTTGTCAATCTTACTATCTTTCTGTCAACTATCCAACGCAAACGAATGAATTGTACGCTTATTGTTTTTGTAAAAAATCCAGTTCGAGGAAAAGTGAAGACCCGAGTGGCAGCTACGGTAGGGGATGAGAAAGCCGTGGAAGTCTATGTAGAACTGCTAAATCACACCAAAAGGGTAATTCAAGAATGGTTTTTAACCCGTGAAGAAAGCCAAAAGAAAAAAGTGGTGATTTATTATGGCGATTTCGTAAACCGAGAGGATGTGTGGTCGAACGTCGGTTTTCTAAAAAAAATGCAACCCAGCGTCCCCGACTTAGGCGCTCGAATGAAAGCCGCGTTTGAAGAAGAACTCAATGAAGACGCAGAACGCGTAGTGATTGTAGGCAGCGATTGCCTAGCGTTATGTGCCCACCATCTATCGCACGCATTTTCAGAACTTCAGCAGTACGATGTAGTGATAGGTCCTGCCGACGATGGAGGGTATTATTTGCTGGGAATGAAGCAGATGTATGCTTTTTTGTTTGAAAATAAATCATGGAGTCAGCCGTCGCTATTAGCGGAGACGTTGGTCGATGCCGAAGCGCATCTGATAACGGTTAAGTTGGGAGAAACCCTGTCAGACATTGATACGTGGGAGGATTATTTGCGGGAATCTGCACGGCTTCCCTCACTGTAATGCTAGAAGGTATCTCAATAATTTCTATTTTTACCAATCGTATTCAACAACTAAACCCTAAATCATAGTCACGATGAGTAATTCTCTCTTTCGAAAGAAATCGGTAAGCCAAGTTTTGAAAGACATCAAAACGGGCGAAGATGGCCACGGCAGCATGGCCAAAGTCTTGAGTGTAAAAGATTTGACCTCATTTGGAATTGCGGCCATCATTGGAGGAGGAATTTTTAGTACCATCGGAAACGCCAGCTACGACGGAGGAGCGGCGGTCTCGCTTTTATTTGTTTTTATTGCCTTTGCCTGTGCGTTTACGGGTTTGTGTTATGCCCAATTCGCCTCCACCATTCCCGTTAGTGGAAGTGCTTATACCTATACCTACGTTTCGTTTGGGGAGCTATTGGCTTGGATTATTGGCTGGGCGCTGATTTTGGAATACGCCGTTAGTAACATGGTGATTGCCATCGGTTGGTCGGGGTATTTTATGGAAATGTTAGAGCGATTTGGCATTCATTTCCCCGAATACTTAGCCACAGATTTTATCTCAGCCCGCGATGGATTTAACGAATTTCAGGAAGTAATAAAGGCGGGAGGAGTTCCTAATCCACGCTTGGTGTCTCAAGAAGAAGCCTTCCGTACGGCACCCATGATTGGCGGATTCAAAATATTGATGAATATTCCTGCGGCATTGGTGACGGTTTTCATCACAGTTTTGGCCTACATCGGCATCAAAGAATCCCGTACGACGGGCAATGCGTTGGTATTGTTTAAAGTGATTGTGATTTTGGCGGTTATCATCATTGGGGCTTTTTACGTTAACCCAGAAAATTGGAAGCCTTTTGCCCCCAATGGCATGAACGGGGTGTTGCTTGGTGTATCAGCGGTGTTTTTCTCGTTTATTGGTTTTGATTCCGTTTCAACAACGGCCGAAGAATGTCAGAATCCGCAGCGCGACTTGCCGCGTTCGATTATTTATTCGCTCATCATTTGTACCATTTTATACGTAACCATTGCCCTTGTTCTGAACGGTATGGTGTCGCACAAAGAACTCAAAGTGGATGACCCACTGGCTTACGTGTTCAAGAGTGTTTCTCAAAATGCGGTAGGCTGGCAGAAGTCGTTTTTATCGTCATTATCAGGAATCATCGCCGTGAGCGCCGTGGTCGCGATGACGAGTGCGCTGTTGGCCTATCAAATCGGCCAGCCACGGATTTGGATGACGATGAGCCGCGATGGGTTGCTGCCAAAGTCGTTTGGTAAAATTCACCCTAAGTACAAAACGCCCTCATTTTCAACGATTTTGACGGGGATTCTGGTAGCTATTCCATCGTTGTTTATGAACATGAAGTTCGTCACCGACCTGACCAGTGTAGGAACGTTGTTTGCCTTTATCATCGTGTGTGCGGGTATTTTGTACCTCGACAAGCATAAAACTCCTTCTAAGTTTAAAGTACCTTATGTAAACGGGAAATATACCGTAGGCGTATTGATGGTTGCGGCCTTGGCTTGGACTTACTCACAAGGAGGTTTTGTAGAACACCTTAGCGAAAAGCCATTATTGATTGTGCTGTGGTTGGTGTGGTTGGGTTTAGCCATCGCGAGTTTTCTGCAAAGCTTTTCTTTACTGCCTGTTTTGGGAATTTTAACCAACTTGTATTTGATGACCGAATTGGGTATCTCCAACTGGATAATGTTCCTGATTTGGTTGATTATCGGCCTAGTGATTTACTTTGGCTATGGCTATCGTAAGAGCAACTTGGTGGGTAAAGGCTAAGCGAAGAGGGAGTCATGAACCCGACGTTTTTCAAACTTTTTTGCAAAATTGCCTAAGCTGGCGAACATTTTCTTACTCAATCAAGTTTTACTATTACCATATTCAATGTGACTAAATTGGATTAGTGACATCGAAAGTAGTATAATGGTAGAGGTTTAGGTAGTACAAGAATCCGCTTTCTTTTTTGGAGAAAGCGGATTTTGTTTTTAGGCTAGGCGTGTACCGTAAAACGGTCAACCGTTTCGTCGGGATGAACATCCAGAACGTTGGCCAAAACGAGCAATACGAGGGTCTTAGAGGCGATATTTCGCGAAATTCCCGCCACACTTGCAAAATCCGCCACCGTCACACTCTGGTGCTGGTCTAAGTGCTGCATAAGCTTTCGCTCTTTGTCGCCATATTGAAATTTGACGTTACGGTCGTCGTCTTGACGGCGTAAAATTTCTCTCATTTCCCAACTCGCCTGAATCGAGCGGTCGGCTACGCGGATGTAGGTTTTTTTGACTAAGTTAGGGGATGACGATGCGTTTTTATGGCTCTTTTGAGGGGGCGTTTTTGCCAATGGTTTAGCCGTGACTACGGGTGTTTCCGCAGGTTGTAAAACGTAGTGAGGACGTTTTGGGCTCGGCAAAATGGTGAAGACCAAAACATCACGCTCTTCCCCAATAGGAATTCGTTCGATTTCGTACTCAATGCCAGGAGAACAGTATTTTTCAATGGCTCGCACGAGCAGGTATTCGTCTTCGTCGGAGTATTTGAGGCCCTTGATGCTGCGGTCGTCGCCTACTCCGATAAAGAGGTAGCCGCCGCCCGAGTTGGCGAATGCGACGATTTCGCGGACAATTTTTTCGGGGTGATTGGTCTTGAGTTTAAACTCAATGTGCTTTCCTTCACCCTGCCTGACCAATTCGCGGAGTGTCTTGTAGTCCATGGGAAAGGGTCTAAATTCGGAGGAACGAATGTGTTGACTAAAGCTACTATTTCCTGACGAACTCCCCAAGGCTTGAACATTATTTTTTTGTGGTACCGAAAAGCTGCTCATTTTTTTAAATATTGCGCCCACAATTAAAACAAAAAAAACGCAAATATGATTCTGTATAGCGTCACAGTAAACATTGACCCAGCCATCGAACAAGACTGGTTGCAGTGGATGAAGGCAATACACATGCCCGAAGTAATGGCAACAGGACTGCTCGAAGGTAGCAAATTGCTTCGCTTACTTACCGAAATTGAGAGTGAAGGAATTACGTATTCCTGTCAATACTATTTTCCATCCATGGAGGCTTATTTTACGTATCAACAAATTCATTCGTCGGAGCTTCAACAAAAGCACCACGACCGTTACGTTAATAAGTACGTGTCATTTAGAACGCTTCTGGAAGAAGTTTAACGTTGTTTTTTGTCATGCTAAATGCCTCTAAAACCGCCAAACAGTTGTTGGAAAGTGCCTTGAGCATGACAAAAAAACGGGCTTTTTGGCTTCCGATAAGCCTCTTTATCGCGTTGTTAGTGATTGATTTAGCTTTCCCTTTTCGGGTAAATCCTCGCTACTCCACCTTAGTGACGGCATCGGACGGAACAGTGCTGCACGCCTTCCTCAACGAAGAAGACAAATGGCGACTCTACACCGAACTCGACGAGATTACGCCCCTACTTCGCCAGACTATTCTCCAAAAAGAAGACCGCTATTTTTATTACCACTTTGGCATCAATCCTGTGTCGGTAGGAAGGGCATTGGCCAAAAACCTCACCACGGGGCGGCGCACGTCGGGGGCATCGACCATTACGATGCAGGTGGTGCGCCTGCTCGAACCCCGAAAACGTACGTACGGGAGTAAAATCATCGAAATGTTGCGGGCGATGCAGCTCGAATGGCATTATTCGAAAGACGAAATTTTACAACTTTACCTTAACCTGATTCCGTACGGCAGCAACGTGGAAGGCATTAAGTCGGCGTCGATGTTGTATTTTGGAAAACTACCTCAAGTGCTGAGTTTGGCCGAAATTACGACGCTGACGATTATTCCCAACCGCCCTTCTAGCCTACGTTTGGGACGAAAAAATCCCTACATCGTACAAGAACGCAACAAATGGCTTCGACGCTTTGAGAAGGCGGGTTTGTTTGACCCGCAAGTGATTGAAGATGCCCTGCGCGAACCCCTCCGCGCCGAGCGTCGGGAGGCGCCCAAGTTGGCTCCGCATTTGGCGATTCGTTTACGGAAACAATATCCTCAGCTCCCCATCGTCCGAAGTACCCTCGTGCCTGCGCGCCAAACCCAAGCCGAGCAATTGACCCGCAACTACGTGAACCGCCTGCGAAGCATGAACATCCACAACGCGGCGGTGGTGGTCATCAACAACGAAACCATGAACGTGGAAGCCTATGTAGGGTCGGCCGATTTTAACAACCCCTACGACGGTGGCCAAGTGGATGGCGTACGGGCGGTACGCTCGCCAGGCAGTACGCTGAAACCCTTGCTGTATGCCGTGGGGTTTGACAAAGGATTGATTACGCCCAAGACGGCCCTCAACGACGTTCCGACCAATTTTGGAGGCTTTGAACCCGAAAATTTTGACCGACGGTTCAACGGAAAAGTGACCGTTGAGTTTGCCCTCGCCAATTCCCTCAACATCCCCGCTGTGAAAGTCCTCAGCGACCTGACGCCCAGCGTGTTGATTGACTACCTCAAAAAAGCCGATTTTCAAACTGTTAAAAAACAATCGGCGGGGTTGGGCTTGTCGATGATTTTGGGCGGCTGCGGTGTCACTCTCGAAGAACTCACCCGACTCTTTGCCACCTTTGCGCACGAAGGGCAATTGAAGGGGCTGCATTATACGTTGGATGACAGGTTAAATGCAACTTCATCCCCAGCCCTTCTCCTTGCAGGAGAAGGGGGTAAAAAAAAACCTAACTCGCAGCGTGCGGAGGGAGTTGGGGAGCGGTTAATTTCTCCCGAGGCCACGTACCTCATTACCAGCATCCTGACGCAAGTAACGCGCCCCGATTTGCCCAATAATTTTGATAATACTTACCATTTGCCGCGCATTGCGTGGAAAACGGGCACTTCGTACGGTAAAAAAGACGCTTGGAGCATTGGCTACAACCGCCGTTTTACGGTGGGCGTGTGGGTGGGAAATTTTTCGGGAGCGGGTGTGCCTGAGCTGAATGGCGCCAATATTGCCACTCCTCTGTTGTTTGATATTTTTAACACCCTCGACTATAACTCTCCTACGGGTTGGTTCAAATCAGCACCCGATGTGGTTCGCCGAAAAGTGTGTGCCGAAAGCGGCGACGTGCCGAGCGAGTTTTGTACGCACCAACTCCTCGATTACGCCATCATGGGCGTGTCTTCGACGCGCAAATGCCAACACGTAAAATGGGTGTTTACCGACCCGACAGGGCAGCGTTCGTACTGCACGGAGTGCTTGCCCGACAGTGGTTACGTCAAAAAGTTGTATCCTAACCTCGCCCCCGAACTGATGGCGTATTACGAACTCAATCGCGTTCCCTACGCCAAAATCCCACCGCACAATCCCGCCTGCACGCGGGTGCTGGAGGTGGGCGCGCCCGTGATTATCAGCCCCAACGACGGCAGTGAGTATTTTTTGGAAGGGCAGCAGATGCAATTGGCCTGCCAAGCCGCCAACGACGTAAAAGAAGTGTATTGGTACCTCAACGACCGTTTGTACCAAAAAACCTCGCCCCAGCAACCGCTTTTTGTAACCCCACCGCTGGGAAAAGTAAAAATCTCGTGCAGCGACGATAAAGGGCGAAATACGGATGTGAGGATTAACGTAGTTGCGGTAAATTAGCATCTTCCAGTAAAACAACGTACCCGTGATGAAAAACCACCTCCAAACTTTTCCCGATAGCCCCGTTGCTTTCACTATGGTAGCGATTGAAGGAAACAGGCAAGGCGACCCGTTTAAAATGAGCGATACATACCGAGTACGCTTAGACGATTTTTGGATGGGCGAATACCCCGTGACCCAAGCCTTGTGGGCCTACGTGATGCGTGATACCGATAGTGCTGACCCCTCTCGTTTTAAAGATGCCAACCGCCCTGTAGAGCGAGTTAGTTGGAATGATATTGACCAACTTTTTTTACCCAGACTTAATGATCAAACCAAAGCCCAACGCCCCGAGGGAACCTTGTACCGTTTGCCCACGGAAGCCGAATGGGAATACGCGGCACGAGGGGGAAAGTACTGGTGGGAATACCCATTTGAATACGCAGGGAGTAATAAATTAGAGGAAGTGGGTTGGTATGCAGAAAACAGTCAAAATGAAACGCAGGTAGTAGGATTAAAAACGCCGAACCTATTGGGTTTGTACGACATGAGTGGGAATGTATGGGAATGGTGTATTGATTGGTACGGTTCTTATCCAAGCTCAGCTAAGAATGTTATATCCAATCCTACAGCTACTACGGGAACGGACCGCGTGTATCGCGGCGGTAGCTGGAACCGCAACGCGCAGAACTGCCGCTCTACGTTCCGCAACAACTACTGGCCTGTGTTTCGCTTCAACGACGTCGGTCTTCGGTTGGTTCTTTCTTTCTCTGTAGTTTAGAAGGGTAAATCCCGTGAGCAAAAAAGGGTTCATTGCACCACAAAGAGCACAAAGAAATTTCTACAAAGAACGCAATGAAATGCTTTTCCTTTGTGGCCATTGTGCCCTACTTTGTGTACTTTGCGTTTAAGAAAAAGGAAGGCTAAAAACATGAGAGAAACCTATACCCAATTTAAAAATACCCCCGCCGCGTTTAAGATGCTTTGGGTGGAGGGAGGTGTATTTGAAATGGGTAGCGAAGGTGAATATTCTGATTCTTTGCCTGTTCATAAAGTTGAGGTAAATAGTTTTTGGATGGGAAAGTTTGCTGTTACTCAGGCGTTATGGACGTATGTAATGCAAGAAAATCCCTCGAAATTTAAAGGAGCAAACCGTCCCGTAGAAAATGTGTCTTATAAAGATATTATGAACGAGTTTTTGCCGAGACTGAAGAATATGACGGGGCTTGACTACCGTTTACCTACGGAAGCCGAGTGGGAATACGCAGCACGGGGTGGAAAATATGGGCAAAAATACCCTTTTGAGTACGCGGGCAGTAATAAATTGGAGGAAGTAGGCTGGTACGATAAAAACAGTCAAAATGAAACGCAGGTAGTAGGTTTGAAAACACCGAACCTCTTGGGGCTGTACGATATGAGTGGCAGTGTATGTGAGTGGTGTAGTAAGGAAGGTGATAATACAGACTTTATTGTAGACGGATTACTGTTTCGTGGCACATTTCCGTACCGTGGAGGAGGGTGGATAGATACCCAGGACAAGTGTAATTTAATACGTTCTACTAAAGATTTTTCAGGTATCTGTATTAGCTATGTCGGCTTTCGACTGGCTCTTTTATATAGCTCAGTAGAGTAAAATCCCGTGAGCAAAAAAAGGGTTCATTTTACCACAAAGGACACAAAGAAATTTGCACAAAGAACGCAATGAAAGGCATATACTTTGTGGCCATTGTGCCCTACTTTGTGTACTTTGCGTTTAAGAAAAAGAAAGGCTAGAAATATGCAAAACCCTTACACCGAATTTAAAAACACCCCCGCCGCGTTTGAGATGCTTTGGGTGGAGGGAGGTGTATTTGAAATGGGTGGTGAAAGTGTATTGGGCGATGCTTTGCCTGTGCATAGAGTAAAGATAGACTCTTTTTGGATGGGAGAGTTTGCGGTGACGCAGGCGTTATGGGCGTATGTGATGGCAGGTACAGACGAAGAAAACCTATCACGATTTAAAGACGCAAACCACCCTGTGGAAAGGGTATCTTACAATGATATTGTGTACGAGTTTTTGCCAAAATTGAAGGCTATGACAGGCCAACAGTACCGTTTGCCTACGGAAGCCGAATGGGAATACGCTGCACGAGGAGGGAAATATGGACAAAAATACCCATTTGAATACGCGGGCAGTAACAAATTGGAGGAAGTAGGCTGGTACTATGAAAATAGCCAGAATGAAACGCAGGTAGTAGGATTAAAAACGCCGAACCTATTGGGCTTGTACGATATGAGCGGGAATGTATATGAATGGTGTAGTGATTGGTATGGTTGGGATTTCTATAGTAGTTCTACAGCTAATATATCAGACAATCCTACAGGCCCTACTACGGGCTCGCACCGCGTGGGTCGCGGCGGTAGCTGGGGCCGCAATGAGAAGTACTGCCGCTCTACGTACCGCAGCAACGACTGGCCTGGGCATCGCAGCGGCGGCGTAGGTCTTCGGTTGGTTCTTTCTTTCTCTGTAGTTCAGGCGGGTAAAATCCCGTGAGCAAAAAAGAAAGCGGAATGGAGTGACAAGGCGACGCAGGGAGGAGGGACGACGACCAAGTGCCTTGTGACGAAATGAAGCGGCGGCAATACATAAATACCCGCGAAGCGGGTCGAAACTCGTTTTTGACAAAACAGAATATGGCAAGGCTCAACGAACTTACCCAAAATCTCACCCTCCAACAAGACGACGGCCCCATCACTGCCGTGCGCTTGGTGAAAGGCTACGACAACAGTTACGCGCTCAATGCCGCAGGGCACATCACGGCCTTGAGCCTTGGCAATAGCCAACTCAAGAAGTTGGTATTGGGCAAAGAAGCAGAAGCGTTAGAATACCTCTACCTCAGCGGGAGTGAGTCACTCACGGAGGTGGTTTTTGAAGTGCCTTTGCCGCAGCTTACGCATTTGTATTTGAACAATTGCGCCATCAAGCAAATCACTTTCCCTGCGGGTTTCAGGTCTTTGCAGCAAATCTATCTGCAAAAAAACGGCCTGCAACGGCTTGTTTTTGAGGGAGATTACCCATCGTTGGTATTGATGGATGTGAGTGGGAATGCCCTGACTCAACTTTCGTTGCCTCAAGGCTTTGCCAATTTGACTTACCTGTATTTAAGCGGGAATCAGTTAGTAAGCCTTGAGGCGGCTAACTTGCCGAAATTGAGCACTTTGTACCTTCAAAACAATCAATTTTCAAACCTGCCATTCCATTTTCAAAATACCCAATCAGGCGAAATACAACTGTGGTTATCCAATGCCCCTTTAGTGGCTTTAGAGTCTTTACGCCTTTCTGCTAACCCACTGCCTGATGATATTCGAGGCTTTGTCGAAAATAACGATAATTGCCTAAACGAAATCAAAGCCTATTTCAAGGATTTATCCAAAGGAGAAACGTTGGACAATGAGTACAAAACACTCATTATAGGCAATGGCAATGTTGGTAAGAGCTGTTTGGTAGAGCGTTTGGTCCACAATAGATTTAAAAACGAATGGGATTCGACTCATGGAATTTCGCTGGAACAGTTTCTACATAAAGACTACGTCTTCAACCTTTGGGATTTTGGCGGACAAGATATTTACCATGCCACGCACCGCCTTTTTATGCAGTCCAACGCCCTCTATTTGGTCTTGTGGGATTCAAAAACCGAACAGAGCGCGTTCACGGAGCATCAGATAGAAGAGAAGTGCCGTAAGTATGAGAACTATCCATTGGGTTATTGGTTAGACTACACCCACAATCAAGGCAAAAACAGCCCCGTGATGGTGGTTCAAACAAAAACAAAACGGGACGGGGAGAAAGATTTGGCTGAGATTCGGGCCGCCTATAATGACGTTTTTTCTTTTCTGAAATTTGAGCACATTGACTCTCAGGAAGACGACTGGGACGAAAACGGCTTCAACCCATTACTGACCACTATGCGTTTGGCAGCAAAGCATTTTAATCGAAAACAGCAAACGCCTAAAAACAGGGCCGAGGTACGTCAGGCATTGCGCTTAAAACAAAAAGCGGGCGAAAAATACCTTTCCTTAGACGATTATTTGATTTTGGCAGAGAAAGTCACCAATCCAATCAGTGTTTTGGAAAATTGGCTGGTCAAAACAGGAGTAGTATTTTATCGGTCGGGTTTGTTTCAGGACAGTATCATTCTGGATCAGGCTTGGGCGATTGAGGCGATTTATACAATTTTCAGAAGAACCAACGAAAAAGGCCGCCGCAACGCCACTTATTACGACATTCAAAGCCGCAATGGCAGATTCACGGGAGAGGACTTGCAGGGAATTTGGGAAGAAAAATACAGTCCAGAAGAGCAAAATTTGTTCGTAAGCTTTATGCTTTCGTGTGAAATGTGTTTTGAAATTACTTCCCAAGAACATCCTGACCTCAAAAAATGGGAAGTTCGTTTTGAGCAGAGAAGTTTTGTAGCCCCGCAGTTGATGCCCGAAAATAAGTCCAAGAGCGTAGAAGATTTTTGGGAGTGGCGTTCGAGTTGGTATTTAACCTATCGCCACGATTTTCTGCATTACGGAGTTATTCAAAGTTTTATTGTACGTACTCAAACTCTTGCCGAAATGCGGGATATATGGAAATCAGGCATCTCTTTGAAAGATACGCACGATGGAGCCGTTCATTACGCCCTGGTAGAATGTCAGGGCAATGAAATTCGGGTACGAGTGACGGCGGGAGGCAGAGTACTGCTTAATAAAATTCGGAACTTGTTTGAAAAACTGCGAGACAGCAAGGGCATAGAAACCGTCAGCCTTGACGGAGAAAATTACGTGCAGTTAGATGAATTGAAAAATCACTCCAAAGACAATCCTAAACTTAAAACAGTGCATGGAACCTGGATAGAAGCCGCTGGGTTGGAAGTTTTCTTGGAAAGAGATGAAAATGCAAGTTTTGATAAACCTAAAGAATCGGAACAGCAAAGATCAGAAAAAGAACACCCCTCAACAAAAAAAATGATAGACAACTCAACACCCCACGAAGTAACAATGGCCGAAGGCGCCCGTAAGTTTGTGCCTTTTAGTGAGATAGAAGGGAAGATTAAGATTTTGTTTTTGGCGGCTGGTACGTTAAATACAGGATTGGAAAGTCGTTTTCAAGATATTGTCAGGTTTTGGGATGAAAGTAATAAGTTTGACAAAGTCAAGGACAAACATGGTTTAGATAAGACGTTATTTAAAGGATTTCTTATCACAGAAAACCCCCATATTTTACATTATGGCGGTCACGGACATAAAGAAGGTATTATTTTAGAAAAAGGAGATTTGAAAGCAGAGACCTTAAAAAGCTACCTAAAACTATCCGCAAATGTTCAATGCGTTATCCTTAATGCTTGCAATTCGTTTGAAATAGCTATCTTAATAGCTGAATACGTACCGTATGTAGTAGCTACGCAAGCCGAAATTAATGATGATACAGCAGTCGCTTTTTCACGGGGATTTTATTTAGGTATTGCGGCTAATAAGACGATAGAAGAAGCATTTGAATTAGGGATTATCGAAATTGAGGATGAAGATTTGCCAGGAGCCGATATCCCGATTTTACTAAAAGGTATTCCGCCCAAATCATAAAAATAGTTCAACATTATGCCCAACATCATTTACGAATACCAAAACGAAAAAGGCGAAACCATTTTGGTGCAAGCCGAGGATATGCGCAGTACTTCCAATGTCCGTGGAGGCCGAGACAGCGAAGAGTCAACTATCAAAAGAGTACAAGTACGTTTTGAGGAAGCGCTAGGAACCGTAAAAGCGGCCGCAAGCGCGCTCAAAAACGTGGTAGATGAGGTAAAACCCGATGAGTTTTCGGTAGAGTTCAACCTCAAAGCTGAAGGGAAAGCGGGCTTTTTTGCCATTTGTCAGGCAGCCACGGGGGCAGAGTTTAAAATTACGTTGACGTGGAAAAAATAAGAATGAAAATAACCAATTGGCGAGTTATTGCTTTTTTTAGTGCCTATCTCGTGCTAGGCTTGGCGATTTATAAAGACTACGGTATTTCGTTTGATGAACCCATCAATCGGGCGAATGGAATCGTTTCCATCCAATATGTGGGTGAAAAGTTAGGTTTTTTAGCGCCAAGCAAAGAAATCCCCAAACTGCAAGAGTACTATGATAGAGACTACGGCGTGGTATTTGACGTCCCGCTGGTCATTGGCGAAAAAGCACTCGGTTACAATTCCGATGACAAAAGCCAACAATTGTACCACTTTCGTCACTTGATGACCTTTTTGGTTTTCTTCCTTTCTACGCTCTTTTTTTACGCCACTGCCGCCAGCATTTTTACCAATAAGTGGCTTCCGTGGCTGGGAACCCTCTTTTTGATTCTAAGCCCGAGGATATTTGCGGAGTCTTTTTACAATAGCAAAGACATTGTTTGCCTTTCGGCCTTTATCATTAGTACTTATTTTTTGCTCCAATTCCTCAAAACCTACGCTTGGAGGCCTCTGTTGTTGTTCAGCATTTGTAGTGCCATCGCCATCAATATTCGCCTAACGGGTATCATCATTCCTGCCATCGCGTTGGGGTGGGGCGTGATTGATTTGCTCCGTTTAAGAGAAAAAGCAGCTGTCATCGCCCTTAAATTAGGAGTCTATGCCCTGCTTACGGCGGCGTTTACGGTGATGTTTTGGCCGTATTTGTGGGAAGCTCCCCTTGCCAATTTTCAGTTTGCTTTTGCCAACATGAGTAAGTTTCGGGCCAACATGGAGGTGTTGTTTTTTGGCGACAGAATTCCTGCGATGGAGCTGCCGTGGTATTATATCATCGGGTATTTGATGATTACAACTCCGCTTCTTTACGTATTGTTGTGGGTACTGGGGGTAGTAAATGTACTAAAAGACAGCGTAAGGCACTTCTCGGCTTTCTGGGACAACTTTGAGCCTTGGCGCACCCAACTGACTTTTTTGGTGATAAGTACCGCTCCGTTTGCGCTCGTAATTTTGTTGAAGTCCACCTTGTACGACGGCTGGAGGCAGCTATATTTTACCTACGGCGCATTTCTGATGATAGCCTTATACGGCCTAGACTGGGTTTTTCAGTGGGGGAAACAGCAGCCTTTGGTATTGAGGGCTGGTCAAGCAATCGTACTGGTGCAATTGGTCGTGATTGGCGGGTGGATGGGACTCAACCATCCGTTTCAGCAAACCTATTTTAACGCGTTTGCGGGCGAACCCGTGGCTAAAAATTTTGAAATAGATTACTGGGGACTGTCGTACAAACAAGGGCTTGAATGGATTGTCCAACACGACAAACGTCCTCACATCAAGGTAGTAGCCAACCTGACCCCAGGGGTTTATAATCGAATGCTTTTGGACAAATCGGAGCGGGAACGGCTGGAATGTATCTATTTAAAACCCTCAGTACGCGATACGTTGAAGCGAGAAGCGTTGGAATGTGATTATTTTATAACGGAGTTTCGCTATCGGTCTGATGCTTCGCCTTATACGAAGGAGTTATACAGCATCAAGGTGGACGGTAACACCATTTTAGCAGTGTACGACGGGCATCAATTAGCGCGGTAAAAATAATCGGTATAAACTCATTCAAAAAAAGAAGCCCCTAAAACGCATTGTTTCAGGGGCTTCTTTTTTGTTTTTTACGACTTATTCGTCGGCAATCTCTGCGCCGTCAATGTTGTAGTTCAATTCGTAGATGTTATCGGCGTTCAATTTTAAGATACCACGCATGGTATGGCGCTCGTCCGTTTTGAACTTGCGTCCGTTTTTCTTGAACTTTAAGCCTACCACCGATTCAGGCCCCGCGCCACCGCAGAAGAAACAAGCACTGAATGGGAAGGCTGACAAGGCGTATAGATTTGACTCCGCATCAATGGGAAGTACATAACCTGTCAACAATATTTCTTTGCCGTTGAGTTTGTTGATGTTGGGGCCAAACGTTGGATACAACATATACACTGACTCTTCAGGATACCATTTTTTCTTGAAGGTTACATCTCGCAATGTTTCCCAAGAAATTTTGACGGGATTGTTCCCAGCTAGGGCGCGGTAACGAAACTTCGTCCCCGTTCCTTCATTTTGTTTGGCAGTGTTGGTACTTATAAAACCCGTAAAAGCGACGGTGCTTAGTAAAATAGCAACTATAAGACGTTTCATGTGTTCGTGGATGAGTTGACAGTACGTTCAATACAATTTTTTACAAATTTACGTTCCCGCCTCACGGAATCAAAACTTTATCTATCACATGAATAAGTCCGTTAGTAGCTGTGATGTCAGTTTTGGTAATATTGGCAGGTTGAGTTGGGTTTGCCCGCCCCGTAATCGTCAACCCTGTTGATTTAGAGGCAAGGGTCGCCGTGTAAGAAGCATCGAACATGTTCAAGGTAGAATTTCCCATAAAACTAGAAAAAAGCCGACTCAACATGATGTGATACGACACAATTCGCGCCAAGACAATTGGGCTAGTGGCGTTGATTTCTGCTTGCGAAAATTTCCCCGCAATCATGGCTTGATTGGTGGGTAAAAACATCGTGTAAGCAGGGTCAACGGGAAACGAACCTAACGTATCGGCGTAAAACGTGGCTAGACGAGGATCGCCCGCAATGGCCCGTCGCGTGGCCTGGCGAAATAGGCTAAAGTCAGGCGTATTTTTGATGATTTGGGCCAATGATTGCGTTGGAATCGGAATTACCCTATTGATAATATGTATCACCCCATTATTGGCCAAAATGTTTGATTTGACACTTTTGCCGTGATTAAGGTAAGGCACTCCATCGGGGTTTGATAAAAACAAGCGCGCATTCGACATCATTTTCACGGGGTTACTCAATCCAAATGGCATCGACTCTACGGGCAATGGCGAGGTAATGACGTGGTTGGTAATCAGCGCACGGACTTGCTCAGGAGGAAGAGAAGTAATGGCGCCCGCATCGGCATAACCTGATGCTTTAAATCCTTCGTCGTTGGGTGCAAAAAGCGTCACAGAACTGGTCTTAAACGCATCTTGAAGCCCCGCATGGCTAATGGCCGCGCGCAAAATGGTTAAATCTTCTTGGTCTAACAATACGTCGGAAATGCTTTTGGGCTGAGGGTCGTCTTCTTTGCAGCCTATCAAACCCACTACCAGTAACATCAAGCCCCCAATGAGTTTTTTCATCTTTCTAATTAAGTTTATAGCTGAGAATAAAAAGCCACGCCCTTGCCAATACACACGGGCATGACTTTTCACTAAACGCATAGAAAAGGCGAAAATTGTAACACTTTACGCTTGCAATAGCGCAAATTCTTTCGCGAAGTAGGTCAAAATGACCTTTGCCCCTGCCCGACGAATCGACATCAGGGTTTCTAACATCGCACGGTCGCCGTCGAGCCAGCCGTTTTGAGCAGCGGCCTTAATCATGGCATATTCTCCCGAAACATTGTAGGCCGCAATCGGTAAATCAAAGTTTTGGTTCAACGTCTTGATGACGTCCAAATACGCCAAGGCGGGCTTTACCATCAAAAAATCGGCTCCTTCTTGGTAATCGAGTTCTGCTTCAATCAGGGCTTCGCGTACGTTGGCAGGATTCATTTGGTACGTTTTTTTGTCACCAAAACGCGGCGCCGAATCAAGCGCATCGCGGAACGGGCCGTAGAAGGCACTGGCGTATTTGACCGAATAGGACATGATACTCACGTCGGTAAAGCCTTCGGCGTCAAGTGCTTCACGAATGAAACCTACGCGGCCATCCATCATATCGCTTGGGCCGAGGATGTCAGCCCCTGCACGAGCTTGAGCCACGGCCATTTTTGCCAAAATTTCGAGGGTTTCGTCGTTCAGGATTTTTCCATTTTCGACCAAGCCATCGTGCCCATCGCTGCTGTAAGGATCCATCGCCACGTCGGTCATCAATGCCAACTCAGGAAATTTGTCTTTGATGGCTTTGAGCGCATCAAGGTACAACGTTCCTTCACGGTAGCTTTCGGTGGCGTATTTGTCTTTTTTATCTTCCGAATAGTTGGGAAACAGATCAATGCACTTGATGCCCAAATCGGTAACCTCTTTCAGTTCTTCTAAAAGTGTATCGAGCGAGTGGCGGTAAATGCCTGGCATTGATTTTACTTCACTCCGTACGCCACTTCCTTCGACGATAAACATCGGGTAAATGAGGTCGTTGACGGAGAGGGTAGTTTCTTGCGCGAGCGCGCGAATGGCCGCCGACTGGCGATTGCGACGAGGGCGGCGGGTGATGGTGTAATTCATGAGCTAATTTTTGATTTTGAGCAATAATTTTGTTTGTACTACAATTTTTGTGGACACAGAGTCGCACGGAGTTTTTCACAATGTTACACAAGGTTTTTTTAGATTTCTCTGAGGAACTCTGTGTTACTCTGTGTCCCCTTTGTCATTGACTACAAAATTTGTCAGAAAGCCTAAATTTTTTAAAAGAGTTCGGTTCTATGCGAAAATACATATAACAATCCAGGTACCAGATTGTTGAGTGCGTGAAGCCCGATACTATACCCAATTCCGTAGCGCATTCGAACATAACCCAAAAAGAAACCTGAACAAAGTTGAGGCAGTGTCAGCAATACGATAAGCAAATAATGAAACAGGGTTGTATTTTCGAAATTACTGAGGTGAATAAACCCGAAGGAAATGGATGAGAAATAATAAATCCAACGAAAATGTTTTTTGAATCTTGGATAAAGCCACTCCATTATAAATGCTTGACGCGTTACTAAAACTAACATTGGCACGAATAGCATACAGAATACAACCGCCAAGACGATATAAGTATTAGGTTGAAACCACGAGGATAGGATTGGCAAAAATAAATACATTCCTATAAGACCAATCATGGGAGCAAAATTAAAGGGAGAGAGCCGTAGTGATAATCTGAAAAGACCTTCCTCTATGATGGGGGCAAATATTACCAAAAAAAATAGTGCTTGGTAAGGTGTACTATACACATGGTCTTCATGAAAATTGAGAAAAGTTAACCGCTCTATAAGTTTGGTTAGCGTAACTGAAATAATCGCTGCGAAAAAAGTAATTCCAAAATCTACTTTAAATAATTGCCATAGCCAACGCAATGGCGTTACGGAAACAGGAACTGCATGGTCAGTGTAATAAGGCTGCCGAAGAAAAGTCCAAAAACGAAGGATAATTATAAGAGAAGTATGGTTTCTAAATAGTTTTTTAAAAATCCACCTAACCAGTCCTACCGCTATCAGTACTAGGAAGAGGTAAGCGATTATTTCTGAAAGAATTTCCCGTTTCATCGCAGGGCAAGTGACGATTTTTGATGACTACCTTCTAATAAAAAAGCCCCGATAGGAGAAAAGAAATTACTCTCGTAAATGGGTGTACGAATAAATGCAGAATTTAGTAGCATTCCTTTTGAAACACATAGAGCACAATTAGAATAAACACATAGTAAACAAAGAAATCGAGCCAACGCATCGACCTTTAGATTTGTGTGCTATGTGAAAATTCTATGTGGTCTATGTGTTTAATTTTACTAATTACCTACAAAGTTTCGTACCCCCTATAAATCTATCGGTGCTAATTATTAAATATGGAATGTTGACAAAAGCACAAACTCCTGCACACGTGCGTCGATTTCGTCTTGGGTAAGGTCGATGATGCGCTCAGGGCCAAATTTTTCCACGCAAAACGACGCCATGGCCGAACCATACACAATCGCACGTTTCATGTTGGCAAAGCTAATGTCGTCGGTACTTGCCAAATACCCAATGAAGCCACCCGCGAAGGTATCACCCGCTCCCGTTGGGTCAAATACTTCTTCCAACGGCAGCGCAGGGCAGAAGAATACTTCGTCGCCTTGGAAAAGTAACGCACCGTGCTCGCCTTTTTTGATGATGAGGGTTTTAGGCCCCATCGCCATGATGGTTTTTGCGGCACGACGCAACGAGTAGTCGCCCGAAAGCATCCGCGCTTCTTCGTCGTTCACCGTCAAGCAATCTACTTTTGCAATGACCGCTTTGAGGTCTTCGAGGGCAATGTTCATCCACAAGTTCATGGTATCGAGCATCACAAACTTTGGACGGTTGTTAAGACGATCCAAAACGGCCATTTGAAGCGCGGGTACCATGTTACCCAACATCAAGTAGGTACAATCTTGGTATAAGGCAGGAATGATTGGGTCAAAATCGCCAAAAACGTTGAGTTGCGTGTCCAACGTATCGCGGCTATTCATGTCGTTGTGGTATTTACCCGACCAAAAAAATGTTTTTCCTTCTGGTTTGATTTCCAATCCTTCCGTGTTGACACCGTGTTGTTCTAAGGTCTCAATCATTTCTTTTGGAAAATCACCGCCCACAACCCCAATGATGTTGTTCTTTTTGGTGAAGTACGAAGCAGTCAGCGTGATGTAAGTAGCCGCGCCACCTACAATTTTATCGGTTTTTCCAAAAGGGGTTTCGATGGCATCAAAAGCAACCGACCCAACGGTTAGCAAACTCATAGTTTTCGTTGTTAATCAGTAAAAAATAAATGATTGTATTGTTCTAAAAAAGAAAAGGATAAAGCCATAGCAGCCTTATCCTTTTTCTTGATTTTTCATATTGTACTTATTCAGCAGCGCTTTCGAGGAAACCTTTAAATTTCTTCGCGTTTAGCACTTCTGACGACTGAGGATATTTTTCAATAAGTTCGCTATACACTTCAATAGCTTCCGTGTTTTTCTTTGCTTTTTCGTAAGCCACACCAAGCTTGATCATGTACGAAGGTGTAAAATACGCATTGGGCTTATAATCAACTGCTTTTTGGTAGTAGCTGATGGCATCCTCTACGCTATTTTTTTCCATGTAAGCGTCACCAATCAATGAGTAAGCGCGGGCTTGAACCAACAAATCAGACGAGCTGAAAGATTTCAAACGCTCAATGGCTTCGTCAAACTTACCTTGCTTCAAAAGAGCCGTACCTGCATAAAACTGCGCAAGGTTACCTGCTGGTGTCGCACCGTATTCGTCAGCGATAGTCGCCAAACCTGGGTTACCACCGCTACCTTTGAGCGCTTTGTTAAGCGAATCGGATTCAAAGGCAAAAACAGGAGCGTACAAAGCAGCTTGAGCTTGCTCATCTTGGCTACTTACGTAATAGTTATATCCGAACCATCCTGCTAGTGCAACGACAATTGCTCCCCCCGCAATCACAAAGATATTGCGGTTTTTTTCGATGCTTTTTTCAAATTTGGTTAACTCTCCTGCCAAACCTTCTGGGCTCTCTAAAAAATCAAGCCCCGAATCTGTGTCTTTATTGCTCATTACTATTGATTTTCAAATTGGAGTGCAAAATTAGGAAAACTCTTGAAACTCAAAAAGAACTCAGCTATTTTTTATACGGATTGAGCGCCTATTTAAGTGACTTCGTTCTTTTGCTCGACAACAACAGTGCCAAAAATTTCGTCAGAACAAAAAAACAGCCAAAATCTGCCCATTCTTTACTGTTCTTTTTTGACCCAACGAATCATTTTTCGCCAAATAGATTTGGATGGCGTCTCGTTGTGGTAGTAATTATTTTTCTTGCCGTAATAATCGTACGTCTGCTTGTAGCTGTACCCGTAGCCTTTCGACGAATAATAAGCCGCTGGCATGAGGTTGGCGTACAGGTCATCTTTGTAAAAATCATTGATGATAACGCCTACGTTTTTGATTTTATATTCTTCCGCAATTTGGTTGACCAACAAATACGATTCTTTGTGCGAGTACAGCCAACGAATGATGTAAATCACCAAATCGCTTTTCTTCAATAAAGGCACGTTGTCCGACACCAAACCAACGGGGGCAGTATCCACCAACACAAAATCATACTCTTGCTGAGCGTTGGCAATAAATGCCTCAAATCGCTCATTTTGAATAAGTTCAGTCGGGTTAAAAGGCGAAGGCCCCGCAGGAATAAAGTCGAGGTTTTCGATGACCGAGTGATGAATCGTCTGGTGAAAATCATCTGCCTTTCCCGACAGGTACGTGCTAAGCCCAATTTTGTTGTTGTGGTTAAAATAACGGTGCATGTTCGACCGCCGTAAGTCTGACACAACCACCAGCACTTTTTTCCCAATTTTGGTCAAAGACGTCGCCAAATTCAGCGTCACAAACGATTTGCCTTCGCCCGAAAGTTCAGATGTAATCACCAGCAATTTGCCTTGCTGACTCGGAACGTCGGTCAAAAAGCTGAGGTTGGTACGAATGCTGTTGACCGATTCAGAAAACAACGAACGGTTTTCCAAAAAGTGCAACAAATCTTTTTCATTTTGGGAGATTTTGTGCGGAAATCGCTGGATGAGCCCTAGCAAGTTGACGTGCTCAGAAGCACCAATTTTGGAAATTTCGGTAAATTTCCCGTTGGCAAAACGGGCCAAAAAAATAGAACCAAACCCAATCAATAATCCCAAAACGAGCGACACTGAAATAAGACGCGGCGCTTGTGGGTAAGTCTGGTACGCATTACTGCGGGTAAGTACCGTAAACGACGGCAAAACACCTGCTTTTACAATGGAGGTTTCAATCTCTTTGTTAATCAACAAAAGGTATATTTTTTCGTTAACATCACGGTCGTTTTGAAGATACCCAAGCTCTCGCTCTACCGATGGCAGGGCATTCATTCGGCTTTTAATTAGCGCCAAATTTTGACTGATAATGCCCAATGTACTCTCATTTTTTTGGCGCTGTACCTTGATGTTGGTGAGAATCTGCTCCCGCACGCGATCAATCTCGTCGTCGGCAGTTTTTACAATTGGGTTATTGACACTCAGGTTTTTACCAATTATATACGCTTTCCGGTCAAGAATGAGGCGATTGAGATCCGAGACTAACTTGAGAAGAACACCGTCGCTGGTACCATCCAGTCCTAGACTACCCACATTGACGGGCTCAAAACGATTGCTCAGGCTTTGTTCGAGCAAATTGATGTACGACTTTGCAATTTCTAGGGTATTTTTTTGCGCTTCAAGCTGCGTCATTTGCCCCATAACGTCCGACATAGAGGCTTGCAAACTAGGCACCGAACTGCGTTGTTTGTAACGTTCTAACTCCGACGATGCTTTTTGAAGCGCCGTCGCGTAGATTTTGATTTGTTCTTGAATAAAATTAATCGTCAGGTTAGACGACCTCTTCTTTTGTTCAAGGTTATATTCTTCGTACGATTCAATGAGTTTTTGAAGAAAATCTTGCGTAAACTGTCGGTTGTAATACGAAAACGAAACGTTTAAAATGGGTAAACTCGCTCCCTCTTCGGTTACTTTAATTCCACCGTCAAGACGCCCACGCAGGTCATTGAGGTCATTGTAAGAAAATACATAATCCTGCGAAAGCCTCTCTACAGATTTGACACTAAACGAAAGTCCTCGTACCGAAACGAGGGTATCTTTTGACAAATCGAAAGTTAGATTTTCGGTTTCGTCTTTGGTTTTGTACGTGATTACGCCTGATTGTTTGATTTCAAAAAGCCCAAACTGAAACTTATTGGGGTCATAAGAGATAAGTTGTGACGTGAAAGGCTGGTAAGGGTACACGTCATCATGACGAAAGGTAAGCTCACGATAAAAAGTAAACGGATAATTGAGTTTTTTAATCGCTCCGTTGATGACCTCTTCCGATTTAATGACATACAGTTCGGTAAGGTATTCTAAATTGGATTCATCAGACTGAATGAGGCGGTTAAGTTCGTCGAGCTCAGTTTGTTTATCGTTGTATTTTAACACCATCTCGGCCATGTAACGAGGATGGGCCACTTGAAGAAAAATAGCACACCCACCAACGGTCAAAACCAATGCTCCAATCACCCAATACCAACGACTTAGAATGACTTTAAGAATCCGCTTAACGTCAATGTCAGCAGACACTTCGGTGTATCTATCTTGTGATTGGCTCCAGTTTCCGTTTTGCATAATAGCTGTTTCCCTCTAATTTGTTTACCCCAAACGATTGAGCAAAGGTAATTGTTGTAACGTGTCAAAGTGCGGGTTTCGGCCCAAATCCTTCAATTTTTGTAAGTGATGAATCCCGTGCGCATCGGTACCAAATGCCTCATAATACCCTTTTTCTATCAATTGTTCGGCCGCTTTCCGCTCTGCCGACCCATACTGCCCCACCAACGACAGCAAATTGAGTTGAAAAGAAACCCCCCTGTTTTTTAGACTTTGCCATTCCCTCGGCTTGCCGTGCCAGTATCGGTAGCGTTCGGGATGCGCCAGCAAGGGCGTGTATCCTTTTTGTTGAATTTTTTCAATCAGTTTGTGCCCCCAAAGGCTAGGCGCCTGCATCGAAAATTCAAATAGAATATACTGGCCCTCGATGGGTAGCAGCTGATTTTCTTGAATGAGTTGGACAAAATTTTCGTCAGCATAATATTCCGCCGATGCTTCTAGCAACAAAGGAAGCGAATGGGTTTCAATGAGGGCGTTGGTTTTTGCGGCGGCGGCTCGGATGGTATCGACGGTATTTTTAAAATAATCGGCCCGAACGTGCGGCGTGGCAACAATTTTTTTGATGCCTATTTGTACGTACTCCTGCAACATTGCCAACGTTACGTTTTCGTCGAGCGCACCGTCGTCGATGCCAGGAAGCACGTGGCAATGCCAGTCACTTTCCATAAAATCAAGTGAAAAAGGAGCCGTTGCGCTAGAAGATTTTTTCTTAAAAAACGAAAACATCTGCTGCTATTTAAGTGTAAGGTATAGCCCTAAAACAACCGCAACGGCGTTGAGTCCAATAACCACTGGAGATAATATACTGGAGAATCTTTGGTTTTTAACAATCCTAAGGCTCCATTTAGAAGGCGGAACAAAGACGTAATCTCCGTCAAAAACGGGAATGTTGGCCACGGCGGGGTCGCCGAGGTTACGGATGTCATAATTGACTTCCTGCTGCACGCCTGAGCGTTTTCGTATGAGCTTAATGGTTTTTTCGGCCGTCGCAAAATCAATCCCCCCCGACATGGCAATGACCTCTCCCAGGGTCAATTTTTCATTATCAAGATAAATCATGCCTTGCTTCGCCACCGAGCCCAAGACCCTGATTTGTAGGTTGGAAATCTCAATGTCAAAAATAGGGTCGTTGATGAGGTCTTTGTAATACTGTTCAATGGCCTTGGTGGCATCCGTTTTGGTCAGTCCTGCCACTTTGACGCGTCCCACTTGTGGTAAAACGATTTGACCATGACGATCAACGGTAATCAAATACGCAGAAGCCCCTGCTTGTCCCGACGACATGGGCGTGGAAGCCACGGCGATGTTGCCACTTTGCGGAAAAATAATCTCAAGCGCGTTGAGGCTTCTGATGCGCAACCGATCTCCAGGTTTAAGGCGGTACTCTGTTGTATCTGACAACAACTCAGACTGAACACCAATCGTCTGAGTAGGTTTTGTGGTATCTGAGGTGCTTTTTTGGGCGTACAGAGGGCCACAAAAAAGCAGAAGCAAAACGATAAAACGCATAGCAAAAAATAGTGAGGAGGGATAACCTCGAAACAAAAATACGTAAATTGCCCGCCTGTCCAAAATACCCGATGTATGCTAAAACCTTTCTACCATGCCGAACTCACCGAAGCGGGCCTCGACGAAGTGGGGCGAGGCTGCCTAGCGGGTCCTGTGGTAGCAGCGGCCGTGATTCTTCCCAAAGACTACACCAACGAACTGCTTAACGACTCGAAGCAGTTGAATAAAAATCAACGCGAAGCCCTTCGCAACGACATACAAGAGGCCGCCTTGGCTTGGGCCATCGCGGAAGTTTCTAACGAAGAAATTGACAAAATTAACATCCTCAGAGCCAGCTTTTTGGCCATGCACCGCGCCGTGGATCAGTTGGCGCTACGCCCCGAGCATTTGTTGGTGGACGGAAATCGCTTTACGCCTTACCCGTTTTTACCCCACACCTGCATCGTCAAAGGCGACGCCAAGTTTATGAGCATTGCGGCGGCTTCGGTACTGGCCAAAACCTACCGCGACGACCTCATGGAGCGCCTCGCGGTGGAGTTTCCGCACTATGGTTGGGAAAGAAATGTAGGCTACCCCACGCCCGTGCATCGGGCAGGCATTCGAGAGTTTGGTCCCTGTTCTTACCATCGGATGTCGTTTCGATTGTTGTAATTTTTGCTTTCAAATTGAACATTGACGATATTTAACACAACCACTGTCACTTCGCAATGATGAAGTGCTTTGTTGTGGTTTGCTTTCAAATTGAACATTGACGATATTTAACACAACAAAACTTTCAACTACAATAGAGAAGGTTGAGTTGTGGTTTGCTTTCAAATTGAACATTGACGATATTTAACACAACCGCAACCTCGCAGAACATAACCGTGGGTAGGTTGTGGTTTGCTTTCAAATTGAACATTGACGATATTTAACACAACAGAAGGGCAGAAAGTAGAAGCAATTCGCGAGTTGTGGTTTGCTTTCAAATTGAACATTGACGATATTTAACACAACTCAATGGAAGCTTTTTACGAAATGTTCTGGGTTGTGGTTTGCTTTCAAATTGAACATTGACGATATTTAACACAACAGGGCCTTATTCAGAATTACAGAAGTTGGTTGTGGTTTGCTTTCAAATTGAACATTGACGATATTTAACACAACAGGCGAAGCGCACGTAAGAGCATAAGACTAGTTGTGGTTTGCTTTCAAATTGAACATTGACGATATTTAACACAACAGAAGGGCAGAAAGTAGAAGCAATTCGCGAGTTGTGGTTTGCTTTCAAATTGAACATTGACGATATTTAACACAACATAAGGATGCACTACAAACGCTGTAATAAGTTGTGGTTTGCTTTCAAATTGAACATTGACGATATTTAACACAACTGTTTTTACGTCGGAGGATGCCCATTTAAGTGTGCTAACCGCTAATTATTGGACACGTAAATGATAGAAAGTTAGAGACTGTAAGCACAGATTTTAGTCTTATTTTGCGTTAATTCTTTCATATCAATGTTATGTTTGAGCAAATACTTGTAAGGACTTTGGAAAGCAATTCCTCCATGTATCCTCTCAAAATTATAGAAGTTTCTAAAGTCTTCCAATGTTTTTCGAGCATGCTTCAAATCGTTAAACTCAAACCTTTGACAGACACAACTTTCCATAATGGAATGATAGGCTTCGATGTGCGCGGGAGTGTAATATAAACTCTGTCTAGTGGTTAATTTGGGTCAAATTTAGTTTTTCTTTTCGATTTCAAATGCTTTTTTGATTTGTTATTGGATTTGTCAAGGGCGGCTGAGGTACGAGGCCGTTTATATACCCTTGACAAATCCAATAACAGGCTATTTTTGCGTTTTACAATTGAAAGGAAAACTACAGGTCTATTCGCATTCTATCACCAAACTTAATGTGTAATTGTTGGGCGGTAAGTGCCCAATTTTGCAAAGGAGACGTCCATTTTCGGCTTATATTTTCAACGGCCAAGTAAATCAATTTAAGTAGAGCCATGTCAGTTGGGAAAGCGCCTTTGGTCTTGGTAATTTTACGGACTTGCCTGTGAAATCCTTCTACTGCATTGGTGGTATAGATGAGCTTTCTAATATGCTCATCATAAGCAAAATAGGTGGATAATTTATGCCAGTTCTTCTGCCATGATTTAAGCACGACTGGATATTTTACCCCCCATTTATCTTCAAGTTTTTTCAATTCCAATTCAGCTTTGTCTTTGGTAGGAGCCTGATAGACTGTTTTTAAGTCCTGCATAAAGGCCTTTTGGTCTTTGGAGGCCACATATTTAAGCGAGTTGCGTATCTGGTGAATGATGCAAGTCTGAACCTCAGCTTGAGGGAAACAAGCCAATATTGCCTCCGAGAAGCCAGCGAGGTTATCCGTACAGGCTATCAAAATATCTTTTACCCCTCTGGATTTTAAATCTGTAAGCACCGATAACCAAAAATTGGCACCTTCGCTTTCGGAGACATACATACCAATCAAATCTTTGTAGCCATGTCGATTAACTCCCAATACATTATAAACAGCACGAGTAACAACTCGACCACCTTCCCTTACCTTGTAGTGCATGGCGTCTAACCAAACAATGGTATAGAGACTTTCCAAAGGCCTACTCTGCCACTCTTTGACCTGCGGAATTACACGTTCGGTAATCTCGGAAAGGGTAGAATGAGATATTTCCACATCATACATTTGTTGGATATGATCGGATATATCTCGCAAACTCATCCCCTTACTATAGAGTCCGATGATTTGAGGGGCAAGGTTATCAGCTAAAACTGTTTCGCGTTTCTTGACGATTTGAGGAGTAAATGTGCTCTTTCGATCTTGGGGAGTACTCAAAATAATCTCACCAGAGGTGGTTTTGAGACGCTTGCTGCCTTTGCCATTGCGCTTGTTGCCTGATTCTCGCTCCTGTTCATCAAGATGAGCATTCATTTCCGACTCTAGCGCACTTTCTAAAAATTGTTGAAGTAAGGGAGCGAAAACCCCATTCTTGCCAGTTAATGATTGTCCCTTCATTAACTGCTCCAGCGCTTTGTCGCGCATCTGTTCAAATTCTGTCTTTTCCATTGTTCTGTCTTAAAGTTAAAACTTTTAGACAGAGTTCAGTTTACAGTCTCATGTGCGCATCTTGTTGTGGTGTTGCAGGTTTTGTGAATTCTTGTTTAACTTGTTTATCTCGAAAATATTTTTGGACTTCAGTGGCTACAAACTGGCTGCCATTATCACTCCTTACGCAGACTCCTGTAGGTAATTCGTAACTTTCAAAGAGGCTATCAAATAATGAAATGACATCCTCTTTCCTGATGGTAAAAGCACAATATTGGCCTAAATTCCACCTTGAATTTACATCTAACACCGTCAATACCTGCATACTTCTCTTTTTCCCTGATACCCAGACATACTTTATATCGAACTCCCAGTAATCGAATGGGATTTGAGTCTGTGGAATCAAATTTTTTACCCAATTACGCTTCCCCATTTTAGAACTAATAGCGTACCTGCTTTGAAGTAAACCACTCTCTTTCATTAGTTTATAAACAGAATGCTTACTTACTCTAAAACCTAATTCATCTCTCAGGTAGATATAGGCTTTGTAATAACCATAATCAACAAAGGGTTTTTCAAACAGTTCTTTCAACGTTTCAATCACATGATATGCCTCTATTTTACCACCTTCTTCATTGAGAAATTCGGCATATGGTTTGCGCCCAGATTTGCCTAAAGTAGCTTTGTAATAATAACTGCTTCTGGCGATAAAACAGGATTTTAGAACGGTTTTAATACTACCTCCTGAAAGAATAAATTCATTGGCTACTTCCAAGCGAATTTGCTTACTTAAAGGCTTTTTTTTAACAAAGCATCCTTGATTCTAAGTGATAATTCTTTCTCAGCGATGATCTCTTTATAAGCTTGAATCTCCCGCTGAAAGCGAAGAATTTCTTTGTCCTTATTAGAGTTACTAACACCCGATGGGTTTGAAAAACCTCCTTTTTCGTAGTGGGAGACCCAGTTATAAATGTTCGCACTGGAGACGTTAAACTCCTTAGAAGCCTTAGCAGCTCCGTGTTCTTTGTAGTACTTCACTATGGTCAGTTTTTCCTCCTGACTCCATGATTTTTGATGTTTTCCCATTGAATCACAAATTTAAAAGTTGTACCCTAATTTGTGTCCAACTTTTTAGCGGGCTAGATTCTAAGTTGTGGTTTGCTTTCAAATTGAACATTGACGATATTTAACACAACGCTTGAGCAAGAACTTATGCGCCCAAACAGTTGTGGTTTGCTTTCAAATTGAACATTGACGATATTTAACACAACCGGGGGGGCGGTTTCGGAGGCGTCGGAAGTAGTTGTGGTTTGCTTTCAAATTGAACATTGACGATATTTAACACAACCTCTTCTGCTTAGCTATGCAGTACGAATCGGTTGTGGTTTGCTTTCAAATTGAACATTGACGATATTTAACACAACCGACGAACTAACTCCAAAAAAACTAAGAGAGTTGTGGTTTGCTTTCAAATTGAACATTGACGATATTTAACACAACTTGTGCAGACAACGAACATAGTCATTGTGCGTTGTGGTTTGCTTTCAAATTGAACATTGACGATATTTAACACAACTGCCGCCGCTAAGCAAAGGATACATTTCTGGTTGTGGTTTGCTTTCAAATTGAACATTGACGATATTTAACACAACAATTGGGTACACTATCGAAGACCCTGAAAGGTTGTGGTTTGCTTTCAAATTGAACATTGACGATATTTAACACAACTTACTCAGCAGTCAGGAAAAACGTCAGCTTGTTGTGGTTTGCTTTCAAATTGAACATTGACGATATTTAACACAACCCAAGAGAGATTTTAGAGAAAGCCATGGCCGGTTGTGGTTTGCTTTCAAATTGAACATTGACGATATTTAACACAACCTTCGAGTAAAAGATTAACCGCTACGCTCGGTTGTGGTTTGCTTTCAAATTGAACATTGACGATATTTAACACAACCGCTGGTGTCGGAGTACAATAAGCTCACGGGTTGTGGTTTGCTTTCAAATTGAACATTGACGATATTTAACACAACAGAACGTTATTTATCGTTCAGTAAATCAACAAGTTGCCAAGTTTTGACAAATTAAAAAAGAGTAAGTTGTTTAGACGTTATTTTCAAGAATAAAAGAGTGGTACGCATAAATCTGAAATACATTTTTTCAAATTTTTACCCGCAGATTTCGCAGATTGATAGCCGCAGATAAACGCTGACGAATAGCTTCATAAAATACCTTTTCAGCGAAAATCTGCGTTTATACTATTCAGCGGTCTTCTGCGGGTAAAATAAATTTAAACAGTTACTTCACCAAGTTGGCTTACCTTCACTTTAACAGCCTTTAGCTGAATGTGTGACATCATTAGAAAAGGCATAGATTCACTAAGCGAGAACTCCTTGCTTTCATAACTTGCATTATAACGCGAATGGTTATGTTTGGCAAAAGAGACATAGCCAAAAAGATAGATTTTGCTTTTTATTCCTTCACTCAGTCCTGTTGCTTGATACAGTCGTTTGGATAAATCCTCGGGGTCATTCCACTGAATTTCGTCGGGGGTATTTTCATAGAAAACCACGAAATCGCCTTTTTTTAGATTTGGACAGAGCGGATTAAGCGGAAGTGTCTCTCCTTTTTCGTTGGTAAGTTCGTCGGCAAAAAGAGGTTCACCTTGTTGGCGTTTGCGCACCGCTTCAACAGTAGAAAGGAGTTTAAAATCACATATACGCTTCGTTTCGCCTTTTTTGTTGGTGCTTAGAAGCTGGTAAAAAGCCATGATATAGTTTTCATTTTTTTCAGCATACCGATTAGAAGCAACAATGACCCCGTCGGCATCTTTGGCAGGAATCGCCACAAAACTGCGTACATTCTTACTGATGGTTCTAACTTTTTTAATGACGGGAAGCGTATTTCCTTTTTTACTGCTGGGGTTCGTCGAACGATTCGGATAGTCGTTCAGGCTGTACATATAGACAGGGTTTCGTCGCATTTCCTCTTCCGAAAAGGCTTTGTCTCCCCTATCGCCATATTGTGCAAGCCTTTGTTTTAAAATTTCTCGGATTTGGACGTCCACAATTTTTTCTAAGTCTTTTGAACTTTTGATTAATTCAGGAGTGAGTGCTTTTCGCGTCACAAATACCTCATGTTTGTCAAAGGCATTAGGGTGGGGTTTCTGAATTTTACCAAAAAACGTTTCTTTAAACAAAGCCCCTCGCACACTTTGAACGGCTTGCGTATGCTTTCCTCCTTTCTTTTTACTATGATTTTGCTGGGCAACCAATAAGCGTTGATTCACCTGAGACGCAACCAAAATTTGTTTGAGTGCTTCTCTAATGGATGATTTTTGAATAGGCAAACGAGGTAAGCGATATTCCAATTCTTTGCTAAAAAGCAAGCCATCGTGGTCGGCATTTGCAATCTTCAATTCTTCCCTCACTCTGTGAAATGTGCTGATTTGCTGAACGATAGCGGGCGTACAAAAGCCAATCACCAAGGCGTCAAGGGCATGATGACGGTGGTCGGAGCGGTTTTTACCCTTGCCAAACTGAGCTTGCCACTGTTTGAAGTTCTCTATTTCAATTTTGTTGTTTTCGTCGGCTCGATTCGCAAAGTGACGCCACATTTCTATACCCGTCGCTTCTTCATACATTACTTCTTCAAGCAAACTACCGATTCGCCAAATACGCCTCAGTTCGGAGGTGGCAGCCCCCGTCGTAAATTGCACATCACGACTTACTTCTTGAAGTTTTGAGCGAATTTGCCGAGCAATGTACGACGTATTGGTAAGCTGGTCTGGGCGAAAACTCGGCGGTACTTCTTCTTGCAAGAAACGTTTCTGTTTTTCGGGACTTTTTGAAAATACTTTTTTGATGTGCTCTTTAAAAGCGATAAGAGTCCCTTCCCCTTTGTCTCTCATAAACTCAAAAGCAGTACTGTTGCTTTTCTGTTTATTTGCTTCCGTAAAGCAAAGGGTTTTATTAACGAATGAATTATCCATACTACGGCTGTATGGAATGATATGTTCTATCTCGATTTCTGGGCTCATCAAATCAGCTAGTGGAATCGTTTTAAAAGTATAAGGGCATTTCATGCCTTGTTCCAACCATAAACGATACTTTTCAAAGTGAAGGTCAAAGCCTTTTGAATCAAGAATAAACTTCTGAAAATCTTTCAAATTTTCCTGATTTTCCCCTAGTTCAAGCCAAAGTTCAAATTTATTGATGACGGCACTGTTGGGATATACGATACCAAACTTTCCGTACTTGGTAAGAAAAGCTGCGTACTCTTTACGACGCTTTTCTGTGTCCAAATTTTGGTTTCTAATTTTTTGACGTTCTTGTTTTGGTTTTTTCAACTCGCGGGTAGATTCCACTCGAATCGTAAGTTGTTCGGGATTGATACTGTATTTTTTAATGAGTTGATTCACTAGGCGAATCACTCTCATGGTTGCTTTTTCAACTACTGGGTTTCTCAGCTCATTGTTTTTGAGCTCGCTGATTCTAGGTTTAAGGGGGCGGTTCGCGGCGTTTTGCTCTACTTCGTAACCTGCTTTTTTCAGCGCATCGCGCTCATGTACTCCCTTACGTAGTTCAGGCAGTAGCTTTTGAAGCACCGTAGTAGAGTAGCTTCCGTACCCCTCCTCCAAGTGAATTTCTGTTATAGCGTTGATAATATCAGGGCTAAACTCCCATTTTTGGGCGAGCTTTTCGCGAAGCCAAGCCTCATCTTGGTGCATATAAATGATATGCCAAAGCTTTTCAAGTTGGCCTTGTTGTTCAATCTCTTGAAAAAGCCCTTCTCCCAATACCTGACGTAAAGAAGCACGGGTCTTATTACCCATCAAGTCTTTACCAAGCTCATCTGTGTTAAATTTTACATTTTTAGGTAGTTTCAATAGCTTTTTAGCATCGCCAAAACTCAGACTTTTGCGATTTTGAAGTTCTTCAAATAGCATTCCTCGTTGTTCGTCGTCGAGAGACACATTAAACATCTCTGGATTTTTTTCGTCCGTGATACGAATGTCAAGAAGTTGTTTCAGTAGCCTAAATTCTTGGAATGGTAAAGAGCTCAATGGTGCACAAGGCTTGGACTTCTCATAGCTACATTTCCCGATGAATTTTTTGGGTGACTTGAGCAGTCGTTGATAAAAAATGCAACGATTTTTAATTTGGTGATAGTTGCTATCGGTTAAAATAGCAGGGTAAAATGTACGCTGTTTTTGCCAAATCAGGTCGAACTCGGCTTCAATGAGTGTTCTTTCAAGGTGTCGCCCTTCTCGACGAATACCGCGTGAATTTACCAGTGAGAACTTTTCTGCACCATCCAGGCCCCTTTCGTCGTAGGGTTCGTCGGGATTATGCCATTCACCACGCTGTTGGAGTTCGTGGCTTTTTTCAAACATTTTGAAAAAGTAATGCCCAACAGTTTTACAATTATGAGCAGACATTCGGTTTTTGAGCCAGCTAATTTCGCTTTGAATCGCCCCCTCCTCTTTTTCCTTCTCTGGGTCTTTTCCCACCTCCTTCCTACTACTTTTAAAACCTCGGTACTTGTTGAATAAAAATAAAATCCTACCTAGTTCTTGTAGCGTAATTTGCTGCTCAACTGCCTCTTTGCGCATCTTGTACAAATCAAATGCAGTAATCTTGTGAGACCAATCGGGTATCATTCCTAATGGCTTTAGAAGGGTATTGAGTTGCGCTCTACGTAAGTGATAGCGAAAACGATTTCTCCGTGCACTACGATACCCCCGACGCTCGGCACTTCTTGACTTTTCAACACCCTTTTCTTCTTTATTTCCCATTGGGAAAGTATCTACGCCTAGTTCTAATAGGGTGTTGGTGCTATCTAAGAGGGCAAAACCAATTGAATTTGTACCCGCGTCAAGAGAAATCGTGTAGTGCATGTTGATTGATAAATTGGCGTTTAAAACATATCTTTGCTTCTGAAAGCTTATCACAATAAGGATTATTCCTTAGGCGAGCTTCGCCTGCCCTTCGGTTCGCCCGTTGGGCTTTTTTTTAGTAAGACAATGATACTAAAAATCTAATTTCTGTAAAATTTCAAGAGAAGCCTACAAAATTCTAATTTTCTCAAGCTTGGGTGTGTCTATGTGGTTCGGAAGCAGTACCTTTGCCGAAAATTTCTTCCAAATCGTATTTTGTATCATCCCAAAATCGTACATACAATGGTTTCTACCACGATTGCCCGCGATACCCAAATTTTTGATTTAATCGCCCAAGAACACCACCGCCAAGAGTCTGGAATTGAGCTAATTGCTTCTGAAAACTTTACTTCGCCGCAAGTAATGGAAGCGCAAGGAAGCGTATTGACCAACAAATACGCCGAGGGCCTTCCAGGCAAACGCTACTACGGTGGGTGCGAAGTGGTGGACCAAATCGAACAAATTGCGATTGACCGCCTCAAGGAGCTGTTTGGTGCTACGTGGGCAAACGTGCAGCCGCACTCGGGAGCACAGGCAAACACGGCCGTTTTCTTGGCATGTTTGCAGCCTGGCGACAAAATTTTAGGTTTTAACTTAGCACACGGTGGCCACTTAACACACGGCTCGCCTGTGAATATTTCGGGTAAATACTTCCAGCCGTTTTTCTACGGTGTAGAACAAGAATCTGGTCTTATTGATTGGGACAAAGTAGAAGCTACCGCTTTGAAAGAGCGCCCAAAAATGATTATTTGCGGGGCATCTGCTTATAGCCGCGACTGGGACTATATCCGTTTGCGTGCCATCGCTGACCAAATCGGCGCGTTGTTGTTGGCCGACATCTCGCACCCAGCGGGCTTGATTGCCAAAGGATTATTGAACGATCCACTGGAGCATTGCCACATCGTCACGACTACGACACACAAGACGCTTCGTGGGCCTCGCGGTGGGGTAATTATGATGCGCAACGATTTTGAAAACCCATTTGGCTTGAAAACACCGAAAGGCGACATTCGTATGATGTCTTCGTTGTTGGATTCTGGCGTTTTCCCTGGTACACAAGGCGGGCCACTTGAGCACGTGATTGCAGCCAAGGCCGTCGCGTTCGGCGAAGCACTTAGTGATGACTACACAGAATACGCTCACCAAGTTCGCAAAAATGCCCAAGCAATGGCAAAAGCGTTTGTCGATAAAGGCTATAAGATTATCTCAAACGGCACCGACAACCACTTGATGCTCATCGACTTGAGCAGCAAAGGTTTGACAGGTAAATTGGCCGAAAATACGCTTATCAAAGCCGACATTACCGTAAACAAAAACATGGTTCCATTTGATACCAAGTCGCCAATGGTAACGTCGGGGATGCGTGTAGGTACGCCTGCCATGACAACCCGTGGTTTGAAAGAAGCGGATATGGAGCGTATCGTAGATTTGATGGATGCGGTATTAATGAACGCTGAAAACGAAGCAAAAATCGAAGCCGTAAAACAAGAAGTAAACAACTGGATGGCAGAAGTGCCTCTTTATAAGTAGGCTTTCCTTTTTAGGCTTAACCTTTTGATATACAGTTTTTTATAAATAAATTAAACCCGAAAGAGAGTCAAAATTGGCCACTTTCGGGTTTTTTGTATGTTTTGTTTTTGCGACAAAACTGAAGTACAAATGCAAGATACACTTTTCGACCTTAATGCTGTAAATGCCTCTAAATCGGACTGATTTAGGGTCTATTTATTTAAACTATTGATTGGACGTCTTTAGTTGAACTACTTCCTAAAAAACGATGGTTAAAGCTCCCTCATGGCTTCCTAAACGGGGCTATTTTGGCTTAGTGCTCCTTAAACATTATCTAAAACTAAGCGATGAAAAATTGTTAGAAAGATTTAACACCGAGCGGGTCGCTGCCCAGAACCCAGTCCATCTCCATTTATTCCTTCAATCCCATTTTACGAAATGCCCCATTACCGTTTATAAATTCCCTCGGCCGTTAGTCCGATAATGGGTGATTTTTTGGTATTATTGAGATAGTATTGTAATATCATTTTAATATCAAAAAACGATGAAAGAAAAAGAACTTACCTCAGCCTCTGGCTACGCATTTATTGGTGTGGGATTCGCCCTATGGATTTTGGGCGGAATGATGGCAAGTGCCCAAACGGGCCTGTTAGCAGGACTGCTGTTTTTTCTAGGATGTATTATGTTTGTGGGTTTAACAGTCATCAACCCCAATGAAGCGGCTGTCTCCACTTTCTTTGGAGAGTATGTTGGAACCATGAAACAAAATGGATTGCGTTGGGTCAATCCCTTGTACCGTCGTCGGAAAATAAGCTTGCGAGCGCGCAACCTGAACGGCCAAAAACTGAAAGTAAACGACAAAATGGGAAATCCGATTGAAATTGCAGCGGTTGTCGTTTGGAATGTAGAAGATACGGCTCAGGCGGTATTTGAAGTCGATGATTATCAGAAGTTTGTTGAGATTCAGTCGGAAGCGGCGGTGCGTAAATTGGCAGGAAGTTATTCCTACGATAACATCGAAGACGAAGATGCAGACATTACCCTGCGCGACGGTTCGGGTAAAATAAACGACATGCTTGAGCATGAATTGAACGAACGCTTGGTGCGGGCGGGTGTAAAAGTCATCGAGGCGCGTATCAGTCACTTGGCCTATTCCCCCGAAATTGCAGGGGCTATGCTTCAGCGTCAGCAGGCGTCGGCTGTGGTGGCTGCCCGTAAACAAATTGTGGACGGTGCCGTGGGAATGGTCGAAATGGCTTTGGCCAAACTCTCTGAGAAAGAGATTGTTCACTTAGACGAAGAGCGTAAAGCAGCCATGGTGAGCAATTTATTGGTTGTGCTTTGCGGCGAAAAATCGGTGAGCCCCGTAGTCAATGCGGGAACGTTGTACAATTAAGCCCTAGGTCAGACGATAGTCAGACCGATAAATTATACAATCAGGCTTTTGTAGAATTAGTGGCACCCAGGTCAGACGATAGTCAGACCGATTGGTCTTACGGAATGTTTAGATACTTGTCTGAACATTCCTTTTTTGCGTTATTTACCATTATCTTTTTATTCAATGGCAACCGAAAAAAAGGCGTTTGTACTCAGAATCAGCCCCGAAATGCTCAAAGAGCTGGAACAATGGGCTCAAGAAGAGTTCAGAAGTACTAACGGCCAAATCGAATACGTGCTAAGTGATGCGCTCAAGAAACGAAAAAGGGCATCGAAATCACCTAAGAACCCAGCGTCGCTGGAGTAAATACCCATGCACTTATACCTTCACATTCCTTTTTGCAAACAAGCCTGCCACTATTGCGATTTTCATTTCAGTACCCAACTGAAGTCAAAAACGGAAATGGTGGCGGCTATTTGTCGAGAAATAGAGCTACAACAAGACTATTTGCCAACGCGAATGCTCGAAACCGTCTATTTTGGGGGAGGAACGCCCTCCATTTTGACCCAAAACGAATTGGAACAAATCCTCGAAACCATTCACCGTTTTTTTAAAGTAGAGCCAGGGGCGGAAATTACCCTTGAAGCCAATCCCGATGATTTAACATCTGAAAAACTCCGTGCGTTGAAACTGTTTGTGAACCGTTTAAGCATTGGTTTGCAGTCGTTTTATGAGCCTTACCTACGTTTTATGAACCGAGCGCATAACGCGCAAGAGTCGGAGCAATGTGTAAAGTTGGCCCAAGATCATGGCTTTGATAACCTGACGATTGACCTGATTTATGGCATGAGCCAAGCGCATTTGGGGATGGTTCCAACCCTCAGTGACGAACAACTCTGGCAACAAGACCTTGACAAAGCAATGGCACTCGAAACGCCGCATATTTCGGCCTATAACCTGACCATTGAGCCAAAAACGGCGTTGGGAAATTGGCTCAAAAAAGGAAAAATAAAACCCGTTGACGAAGAGTTATCGGCGCGGCATTTTGAGCAGATGGTTCGCTCCTTGACGCAGGCTGGGTACGAGCAATACGAAATTTCCAACTTTGCTAAAAATGGCCAATATGCCCGCCACAACAGCAGCTACTGGAAGCGGCGGCCGTACCTAGGCGTTGGGCCGAGCGCGCATTCATTCAATGGTGTTTCGAGGCAATACAACGTGTCTAACAACGCTATGTATCTTATTGGTATTCAGGCGAAAAAGCCTGTTTTTGAACTAGAAGAATTGTCAGTCTTTGACCAAGTAAATGACTATATTTTGACCAGTCTTAGGACGATTTGGGGCTGTGATTTGGCGGTTATCTGGGACATAGGGAAAGTTGACTTGCTGAAAGAACAAAAGGAGTACGTTGAAAAATTTCTTGAAAAAAATTGGGTAGAAGTACGAAACAATGTACTGTTTCTCACCGACAAGGGGAAATTATTTGCCGACCGAATTGCGTCTGATTTGTTTTTAGTTTGAACAATTGAATTCCTTTTTCGATTTTTGTTACATCTAATCTGTCACACTATTTGCTAATCACCTTTTAGTCCTCTATGGCTGTTAACCGAATTCGCCCTAACACCCCTGCATCAGCGCCCTTGCCCAAAACAAAAAGTTGGAAATCGATTCTAACGCGTTTTGTGTTAAAGAGCATATTGTATTTTTTGGTTGGGTCGGTGATTTGGGTGACAGTGCTCAAGTTTGTGCCCGTTTGGTTTACGCCTTTCATGCTTGTACGAAAAGTGGAGGCTATTACGGATGGTCGTAGTAGTAAAATTTATTCGGATTGGACTCCCATTGAAGACATGTCAAAAGAGGCGCCGTTGTCGGTAGTAGCTTCCGAAGATCAACTTTTCCCTGAGCATTGGGGCTTTGATTTTAAAGCCATGGGCAACGCATTTCAATCCAATTTGAAGGGAAAAAAAATCAGAGGCGCAAGCACCATTTCGCAACAAGTAGCCAAAAACGTCTTTTTGTGGCAAGGCCGCAGTTACGTTCGTAAAGTTTTAGAAGTATATTTTACGCTCTTAATTGAGGTGATTTGGGGAAAAGAACGTATCTTAGAGGTATATTTAAATGTAGCTGAGACAGGCAATATGACTTTTGGGTACGAGGCTGCTGCTCAACGTTTCTTTCAAAAATCGTCGGCCAATCTAACTCGTACTGAAGCAGCCCGTATCGCAGCGGTATTGCCAAGCCCTTTACGTTTTTCAATTAAAAACCCGTCGAGTTATACGCTGAGACGTACACAGCAAATAGCTCGCCAAATGCGAATGTTGGGCCGAGATTATACCGCAAAACTGTAAGAATATGCTTATTTTCTGAGTTAAATTTTCTTGTAAGTGGCTCATTATGTGTGTTTTAGATTGTTTTTGTATCGGTAGAAAAGTATATTCTACTAGATATATCAACTTTTGGCATAATTATTGCCTGTAAAATTATACTATACCAATTACCCTACGTAAACTTAAATAATTGATTATCACAGAGTTGCCCTCTTGTGGGTTGCGAAGCTGTAACGTCATTTTAACAAGTATTAACGATGTAGTAGGGGCATGATTCGAAATGTTTTACGCATTATTGGGTGTGCGGTGTTTTGGGCCGCGTGGCTGCTTCATTTTGAAGCACACACTCAGGCTGTACCCTGCGGAACTCCCCACGAAAATGCGGACGAAATTCAGCGCCGAGAAAGCCGAGTCATTCAGCTAAAACAAAAGTTTGCCGAACAGTACGCAACAGCCGCCATTCAAACGGTTCAGTATATCCCAATAAAAGCGCATATACTAAGAAGAACAGATGGTACAGGCGGCCTTAGCATCGCAGATCTCAACATCGCGCTTGCCCAAGTCAATTCGTATTATATCAACGTAGGTAGCGGGCTCCAATTTTATTTTTGTGGTTCTCCCAATTACGTCAATAACACCACTTTCTACGATTACGACAATACCGAAGAGTCTCCCCTCTGTAATGCCAACGATGTGACGAACGCCATCAACGTTTATTTTCCCAATACCATACAGTTTGGCAGTTTGGCAGTGTCAGGATACGCGTACTTTCCGAGTACTTTGGCAAGCACTAATCGACTTTTTGTACAGGCCAGTAATGCTACCGATTTGCGAACGTTTACGCACGAATTAGGCCACTATTTTAATTTATTACATACTTTCCAAGGAAGCACAGACCCCAATTTAGCCAACCGTGAATTGGTTCAGGGAGGCAACTGTGCAACAAAAGGAGATTTGGTTTGTGACACCCCTGCCGATCCTTACGGACGAGATTCGGTAAGCTTGCTCGGCTGTAGTTATACTGGAACGGCACGAGATCCCCAAAATCAGTTGTACAATCCGTCGCTTTCCAACATCATGTCGTATTATCCGATTGCGTGCGGAAATACTTTTACGGCAGGGCAAATGAACCGAATCAGCGGAGGGGTTTTGTTACGAACTGATGGTGCAAACCAATATTCACTCACTTGTGGTTCTACCGTCACAGGAGCTAATGTGCCAAGTAATTTAGCAGGAATACTAGGGCCATCGGGAGTAACGCTGACATTTACCGACAATTCTTCTAACGAGTCAGGGTTTATCATTGAGCGCTCAACGACCTCCGCTACCGCGGGTTTTGTACCTATTGGCGGTATTGCACCCAACGTTACGACTTACTTAGACCAAACAACCACCGCGTTTACGACTTATTATTACCGCGTAAAGGCATCCAATTCTTCGACCGATTACAGCGCTGTATATAGCATCACTACAGGGCTTAACTATTGTACTCCAACCTACACTACGCCATGTTCGACGCTCCAAGTATTGATTGATGATTTTATCTTGAGACAGGGAGCCACAACCATCATTAACAACGTCAACTCCAATTGTTCGCCAGGTAATTTTGGAGATTACACCTCCACGCTTTACAACGTAACCGCAGGTAGTACTTACACGTTTACGGCGAGGGCTACTTCAGGGGGCGTTGGTACTTATTTTGACCAACATATTACGATATGGCTTGATTATGACCAAGATGGGGTCTTTGAAGCATCCGAAAGGGTATATCAAAGTACGGATATTTCTTCGACAAGGATGAACCCTACGGCAACCAACTCTTTCACAATCCCAGTGACGGCAAGCGGAATGGTACGAATGCGGGTAAGGTCAAGTTATAACTCGGGGTCGGGTAGTGCAGTTACCGATCCTTGCGTTAACTTAAATTATGGAGAAGCCGAAGATTATAGCTTAATGGTCTCAGGGGCGTCGCCGCCCTCTATTACGACTGGTAGCGTCACGCCGAGTACCGTATGTGCTGGTCAAAGTGTCAGTGTTAGTTTCACAACTTCCAATTTAACCTCTACTTCGTACGTCGTTCAGCTGTCGGATGCGGCTGGAAATAATTTTGTTGATATTCCAACAACGGGAACAAGTAGTCCATTAACCGCAACAATTCCTGCTGGAACGTTAAGTGGAACGGGCTACAGGGTTCGCGTCAATTCTGTTTCACCGAGTGTAACGGGTTCAAACAGCGCAACCTTTACCATCAATAGCATTCCAAGTGCTCCCACCGCTACGACGCCAATTAATTACTGTCAAAACCAAACAGCCGTGGCACTGACGGCCACGGGCAGTAATTTGTTGTGGTACACGGTAGCCACGGGTGGGTCAGGCAACGGGACAGCCCCGACCCCATCAACTTCAACTGCAGGCACAACCAGTTATTGGGTATCTCAAACGGTAAGTGGTTGCCAAAGTAGTCGCACAAAAATTGACGTCATTGTCACGGCCGCACCAAGTGCTCCCGCCGCTACGACGCCAATTAATTACTGTCAAAACCAAACGGCGGTAGCGCTGACGGCCACGGGCAGTAATTTGTTGTGGTACACGGTATCCACGGGCGGTACAGGCAACGCCACAGCGCCAACCCCATTAACTTCAACCGCAGGCACAACCAGTTATTGGGTATCTCAAACGGTAAATAGCTGCGAAAGCAGTCGCACAAAAATTGACGTCATTGTCACGGCCACGCCAAGCGCTCCTGCCGTTACGACGCCAATTAATTATTGTCAAAACCAAACGGCGGTAGCGCTGACGGCAACGGGCAGTAATTTGTTGTGGTACACGGTATCGGCGGGTGGAACAGGTAATTCTACAGCGCCAACCCCATCGACTTCAACCGCAGGCACAACCAGTTATTGGGTATCTCAAACGGTAAATAGCTGCGAAAGTAGTCGCACAAAAATTGACGTCATTGTCACGGCCACGCCAAGTTCTCCTGCCGCTACGACGCCAATTAATTATTGTCAAAACCAAACGGCGGTAGCGTTGAGTGCAACGGGTAGTAATTTGCTGTGGTACACGGTATCGACGGGTGGGTCAGGCAATTCGACTGCGCCAACCCCATCAACGACGACAGTGGGTACAACCAGTTATTGGGTATCTCAAACGGTAAATAGCTGCGAAAGCAATCGCACAAAAATTGACGTTGTTGTGAGTTCTACGCCACCTCCGCCTTCAGTAACAACTCCTGTTAATTATTGTCAAAACCAAACGGCGGTAGCGCTGACGGCCACGGGCAGTAATTTGCTTTGGTACACCGTAGCGACGGGAGGTACAGGCAACGCCACGGCACCGACGCCTTCAACGACGACCGCAGGCATAACCAGTTATTGGGTATCTCAGACCTTGGGCAGTTGTGGTAGTAGTACCCGAGCAAAAATAGATGTCGTCGTTACAGCTACGCCAAGTGCTCCTACCGCAACGACACCGATTAACTATTGCCAAAACCAAACGGCGGTAGCGCTGACGGCCACGGGCAGTAATTTGCTTTGGTACACCGCAGGGACGGGTGGTACGGGTAACGCCACGGCACCGACGCCATCAACGACAACGGCAGGTACAGCCAGTTACTGGGTATCTCAAACGGTAAGTGGCTGCGAAAGTAGTCGTACAAAAATTGATGTGAATGTGACGGCTACGCCTGCTGCTCCTACAGCTACGTCGCCAATTAACTATACACAAGGACAAACAGCAAGCCCATTAACCGCTACGGGTACGTCTTTAAAATGGTACACGGTCCCAACGGGAGGAACATTTAATACGACAGCCCCCACACCATCGACGGCGGCAGTGGGAACCACCAACTATTATGTATCCCAAACGGTAAATTCGTGTGAAAGCCCACGGGCAACCATCGTTGTAAACGTTACTTCTACGTCAACCTCTGTGGCGTGCCCAACCATAAAAATATATTTGGAAGGTGTTTGGGGAAGTACTGAAATGTCAACGACGCTCAACCAACAAGGGCTATTGCCTGGCCAAACACCCGTAAGCCCCTTTGGAGTAGCTACTCCTGCTGGTCAACCTTATAAAACAGCCCCTTGGAATTATTTGGGCACAGAGACGGTAAGTTCTTACGACAGCGATGTGGTAGATTGGGTGTTGATTTCACTACGAACGGATGTAACCAATACCTCCTCAACGGTCTATCGAACTGCGGGTTTACTTCGTAAAAATGGTAATGTGACCTTGGTGGCAGCTTGCCCTACTTTGTCCACGTCGCAGTCTTATTATGTTTTGGTAGAACACCGAACGCACGTTGGGGCGGCGTCTCATACACCTGTAGCCATTGCAAGCAATAAGATTACGTACGATTTTACCCAGCAACAGTCCTATATTCCTTCCAATGCACCTGCGTCGGGGCAGCTTCAGGTTGGAGCTATTCACTGCTTATTTGCGGGGGATTCAAACAAATCTTCTTTTGCTGAGATAAATGCTAATGACTCAAGCACGTGGCGCTTAGACAACGGGAAATTTGCGCGCTATTTACTGACGGATTATAATTTAGATGGAGAAGTAAATGCCAACGACGACATTCTCTGGAGGAAAAACAACGGAAAATTTTCAGGCGTAAGTTTTTAAACCGGCATATTAATTGCCCAATATAAATGGCAGGCTGTTGAGGGCTTTAACAAAAATCGAACCAATTATTCGGAAAATATGAAAAAGTTTAATCTTCTATCTTTTTTAGTTGTCGGGGCGCTATTGATGAGTGCAACTTTTGCCAAGGCCCAAGGACGTTATGAGGTGAGGCTTGTTCCAGGGAGTTATAACTGCGCCAAAGATTCGGTGACGATGTGCGTAGAAATCCGTGCTACTTCTGCCGATAGTGCCTTTGTGATGGGGAATGCCAATATTTTGTTAACGTATCCCACAAACCAGTTGAGTAACCCCGTTTATAGAAGTCGGGGAGTATTTAGTGGAGGAACCTATTCGTTGCTTGGAATGACCCGGACGCCAGGAGATCCTACCAGTGCATTAAGTATTAACATCGTAAATAATGGGGTGAATGGAGAAGGAACAACGGTGGATACCAACTGGAAAACAGTGGCGTGTTTGGCATTTAGTACCGCAGGAAATACCAGCAAATGTTATAGTATTTCGGTGAGTTCAAGCAATCCGTCAACGGTCGTGACAATGGCATATCCTGATCCTGCTGACCCACAAAATAATATGTCATTGACAAGACAAGTGTCGCAAGGAGCGTTGACACCTATCAATAACCAATGCCCAGCTACACCTACAGTAACATTGTCAGGTGGAGGAACAATTGCAGCAGGAGGAAGCTCTACGCTGACCGTTACGTCCCAAAATAGCGTATTACCAGCGACGGTAGCGTTAAACGGTGGAATTTCGGTAACACTGACACAACAAGAGCCTAGCAAGACCGTAACAGTCACTCCAACCAATACAACTACTTATACGGTACAGAGTGTCACGGGCGATTGTGGAACTGGAACTGGACAAGGAACAGCGACTGTCACTATTCAAAGTGCTGGTACAGACTGCTCAAATGTTAAGTGTGTACCTGTAACTTTCCGAATTATTAATTAGGGGAGTTTTTAAAAATCTCTAATAGATAGGTGGCTGCTTTAATAGGCAGCCATTTTTCGTTTTCTACCTGTGCCGCTATCTCGCCAAGTTGTTGTAGAACCTTGGGGTGCTGATAAAACTGCTCTTCTAAGGCATACCGAATGAGGCTGTGCATCCATTCGAGGCTTTGCTGTTGACGGTTTCGATGGAAAAAGCCGTTTTGTTGTACTTGCTGCGTAAAGTGCTCAATCATTGCCCAAATAGCATCCAAACCCTTATTTTCGAGGGCTGAGCAGGTTTTTACCTGTGGATACCAACCATTTTCGGTGGGGGGGAACAAGTGAAGCGCATTTTGATATTCGATTACTGCTCTTTGGGTAGCAGGCTGATTGGTGCCGTCGGCCTTGGTGATGACAACGGCATCTGCCATTTCCATAATTCCTTTTTTTATGCCTTGAAGCTCATCTCCTGCACCTGCCAGCATCAACAAAAGGAAAAAATCGACCATGCCTTTGACCAAAGTTTCAGATTGCCCTACGCCTACGGTTTCGATAAAAATTATTTCAAAGCCAGCGGCTTCGCACAAGAGCATCGTTTCGCGGGTTTTATTGGCAACTCCTCCAAGTGAGCCACTCGAAGGAGAAGGCCGAATGTAGGCCAAAGGGTCGTGGGAAAGTTCTTCCATGCGGGTTTTATCGCCCATGATACTTCCCTTTGAGCGTTGGCTGGTGGGGTCAATGGCCAAAACGGCAAGCTTTTTGCCAAGACCCGTTATTTTTTTGCCAAAAGCTTCAATAAACGTGCTTTTTCCAACACCTGGCACACCCGTAATTCCAATGCGAACAGAACGCCCAGTGTGCGGTAAAATGAGCTCTAAAACTTGCTGCGCTAGTTCTTTGTCGGAAGGAAGCTGACTTTCGATAAGGGTGATGGCACGACTTAAAACCATTCGGTTGCCCGAAAGAACGCCTTCAACATAAGCCTGAACTGAAAGACGATGTCGCAAGGGAGTGACTTTTGGTTAGTGATGAGAACCTAAAAAAGCCTCTGCCCAAAGAATGTCTTCGGGCGTTGTGATTTTAATGTTTTCGTACGCCCCGTCGATGAGGGTTACTTCACGGCCCGCAAAGTTGAGAACGCTGGCACAGTCGGTGAAGAAAGGCTGCTCAGGAGCGTCAAAAGCTGGGCGCATCCAATCGAGTCGGAAAGTTTGGGGTGTTTGAACGAGTTGGTAAGAAGCGCGTTCGGCTGATTGGTTGCTGCCGTCTTCGGCCACAAATCGGAGAGAGTCTTTGAGCGGAACGCTCGTGACGGCAGCGCCCTTGTCGGCGGCAACCTCAAACCCTTTGGCAATGATTTCGGGGGTAACAAAAGGACGAACTCCGTCATGAACAGCGACGAGTCCTTCTTTTGTGCTGATGCGTTGAAGCCCGTTTTTGACCGATTGGAAGCGGGTGCCACCGCCAGTAACGGTGACAATCGGAGGGTAGAATTCGTGCTTGTCGCACAGGGCGTACCAAGCTTGCATTTCGCTGGCTGGGAGAACCAGAATGAGCTGCAAAGAGAAATCATACGAAAGGAATTTCTCAATGGTGTGCATTAAAATGGGTTTACCGCCAATTTCAATAAATTGCTTTGGCATCTTTTTCCCCATGCGTGTTCCGCTTCCCCCAGCGACGATAATGGCAAATTTTGTCATTTGCTTAGATGATCAACATGGCGTCGCCGTAGCTGAAAAACTTATATTTTTCTTTGATGGCTACCTCGTAAGCCTCCATGATTAACTCATGTCCACCGAATGCGCAAGTCATCATCAATAGAATGGACTCAGGTAAGTGGAAGTTGGTCAATAGCGCGTTTGAAATCTTGAAATCGTATGGAGGAAAAATAAACTTATCAGTCCATCCTACAAATGGCTTAACGCGATTATTGGCCGATACCGAAGATTCAAGTGCTTTGAGAGAAGTTGTTCCAATGGCACAAACCTTCTTCTTGTTGTCTAATGCGTTGTTAATAATCACCGTACTTGGTTCAGAAATTGCATAATTTTCTGAGTCGGTTTTGTGCTTGGTCAAATCTTCGACATCCACTTGGCGGAAAGTACCTACGCCTACGTGTAAAGTGATAGGCGCAAAATTAATCCCCTTGATTTCCATGCGGCGCTGAATCACTTTTGTAAAGTGCATCCCCGCGGTAGGTGCCGCTACAGCGCCTACGTGTTGGGCAAAGATAGTTTGATAACGCTCACGGTCAGCATCTTCTACTTTGCGCTTGATGTCGCGCGGTAGGGGAGTTTCGCCTAGTTCGTCGATGGCACGCATGAGCTCGTCGTGGTTGCCATCATATAAGAAGCGGATCGTACGGCCGCGCGAGGTGGTGTTGTCAATGACTTCTGCTACCAAATCGCTATCGCCAAAATACAATTTGTTTCCAACCCGAATTTTACGTGCGGGATCCACCAATACGTCCCAAAGGCGCATTTCGCGGTTAAGCTCGCGCAACAGAAATACTTCGATTTTAGCCCCTGTTTTTTCCTTTTGTCCGTACAAACGAGCAGGGAAAACTTTGGTATCGTTGACAACCATTACGTCGCCTTCGCTGAAGTAATCTATAATTTCGGAAAATTTTTTATGTTCAATTTTCTTAGTTTGACGATTTACCACCATTAAGCGGGAGTCGCCACGATCGGCTGGATAGAGCGCAACAAGGCTCTGAGGAAGGTCAAACTTGAACTCGGACAGTTTCATATATCTTTTTTATCTAAAAGACACCTCAAAAAATTAAGACCGCAAAAGTACTAATAAATAAGCGATTTTCAGTTACTTTGGTGCTTTTTTTTAGATATATCCCTTCCTCAGAGGTTTTGAGAATTAACTTGACGCTTTAGGGAACGAGTGACAATGGAAAAGTAACGTTGGCATCGTCGCTACCAGGAGTGACAGTCCCGTTCTTTACTGGTTGACCATTAACGGGCGGTTGGTGACGAAGCTGTACTTTTATCGTACCTGTGCTGGCTGCTCCTGTCACTAGCGTACCTGCCAATCCAATGGGTAGGTTGCGGCTGTCTTTATCAGTGGCGGTGTAAGTAAACAGGCTAGATGCACTTGGGGTTACTACGACTAAGTGCTCATCTGCTTCTTCCAAAATCTCGCTATTAATGCTTTCTGCTGGGGACACACTTTCATTTAAAAATTCTACCTCAAGTTTGTAAGTGCGGCTTGGGCGTAAAGAAATAGCGCTGATGGTAGGGGCAGCACCACCGTCGCCGTCCAAATCTTTCCACTCAAAAGTTTGAGTTGTCGTTGTGCCATTTTCGGTAAATTTTAACCGAACTGTGGTAATCAACTCGTTTTCATCCTCGGGAGCGGGATCTTCTTTTTTGCAACTTCCAAGGGTTAAAACTAAACCTAATAGAATGATAAGCCGGGTGTGAAAAAGTGACATAGTTTGATGGATATGTTGAATGAAAAATTATAAAACTGGGAATGGGTCAAAAAAACGTTCGTTGGCTTCCATTTTTTTGATTTCTGCTTCGGTACAAAGACACGCAAGGAGTTCTTGCTCAATCGCTTTGGGGTTTAAATCTTGCCCAATAATCACAAGTTCGTTTTGACGGTCGCCAAAACGCTTATCCCATTTACTTTCGATGAGCTTTTGATTTGAGACGTAAGCCGAATACCGAATTCGCTGGTTAAAAGGCATGCTGCACCACCAAACTCCCGCGCTTTCAGCACGAAGGGAGCCGCCTGCTTGGCTCCAGTTAATGGCTTCGTCGGGGCGGGAAGCTAACCAAAAAAGTCCTTTGCTGCGGATAATGCCTGCGTGCCAATCGTTGGAAAGGTAATTCCAAAAGCGCTCAGGGTGGAAAGGGCGCTTGTCTCGAAATACAAACGAACTGATGCCGTACTCTTCGGTTTCGGGCGTGTGTCCTTTGCCTGAGGCTGTGTTTTGTAACTCTTGAATCCAGCCTGCGGATTGCTCGGCTTTGTCGTAGTCAAATAGACCCGTGTTTAGAATCGTGGAAGGAGGCACTTTGCCAAAAGTCGTTGGGATAATTTTTGCTACGGGGTTCAAGGACTTGATGATGGCTGTTAACTCTTCTAGCTGTGCTTTGGTGACTAAATCGGTTTTGTTCAATAGGATGATGTCGGCAAACTCAATTTGGTCGGTCAATAAGTTGACAATTGTCCGATAATCTTGCGGGTCTTCACTGAGTTGGCGCGTTTGAAGGGTATCCACCGAACCAAAATCTTTGGCAAAATTGAAGGCATCCACCACCGTGACCATGCTGTCGATTTGTGCCCATTTAGACAAATCAATGCCGTTTTCTTCGTCCACAAACGTGAAAGTTTGCGCCACAGGAACAGGCTCAGAAATGCCTGTGCTTTCAATGAGTAGGTAGTCAAAGCGGTTTTCTTTGGCCAGCCGTTCTACTTCTACCATCAAATCTTCCCTGAGCGTGCAACAAATACAACCATTCGACATCTCAACGAGTTTTTCTTCGGTGCGAGAAAGGGTGTTTTCTCGCGCTACAAGCTGTGCGTCAATGTTTACCTCACTCATGTCGTTCACAATGACCGCGACTTTAAGTCCTTCCTTGTTGTGAAGTACGTGGTTGAGTAGGGTGGTCTTACCTGCCCCCAAAAAACCTGACAGTACGGTTACGGGCAATTTTTTTTTCATTTGTGGCTATTTTTGCAATAATGTTGCAAATGTAATTAAAGTTTCACTTGCATCAATGTTGCAATTGACTTTTGAGCAGAATTTTTTGCAAAGGAATTAAAACGTATAGCGAAGTTTCAGGGAGATATTGCGGCCTTGTTCGGTTGCAAAGTAGCGAAACCGATTGAGGTAGTCGCGGTACGAAGTATTAAGGGCGTTTTGAACCGCAAAAGTCCAATGTAATTGCGACGATTCCTTGAGCGACAGAATGCCCCCTATGTTTATATTCCACAAATGATAAGCCGAAGGAGGTTCCATAAAATCACTGTTAGGCGGTACGCGTCGCTGTTTGTCCACCCAAAGGTGGCTGAGTGTCACATAGGTATCTTTGGAAGAAAACACTTTCCCAACATTCCAACGCAATTCATTTTCGATGCGATTGGCAGGAATAAACACCAAATACCCCTGCTCACGGCGGTCGTAAGCGCGCAAATAAGAGAGTTTTAAATTATGGGAAAAATGCTTTGGAATTATATCCCACTGAGTATCAAGGTCGAAGCCCGTAAATGTGGCGTCGGTTTGGGTGTATTTGAAATAGGGGAACGCGCCACGGATGGTCAAAATAGGTTCGGCTTGGGGCTTTAGGTAAATAAAATCAGAAATTTGGTTGTGATACATTCCCAATTCTCCCTTAAAACGTTGGCCAGTGTATTCCACACTTCCGATGAGGTTGTAAGCGATTTCAGGCCGAAGAGTTTCGTCGCCTTCTTCGTACGAAGCTGCTCCGTGGTGAACGCCTTTGCTGTACAATTCATTGGGCGTAGGGGGCCGCCAAGCTGTTCCAAAATTGGCTCGAAACGACAACTTTTCGTCGGGGGTATAAACTACGCCAACGGTCCCAGAGCCATTATTAAATGAATGATGTCGAGGGTCAGGCGTGCTGCCAATGAAGCGAAAAACATCCAATTGGCGCCAGTCAAAACGAGCGCCAGCTTCCAACTCCCAGTGTTGAAATACCCAACGTTCTAGCCCAAAAACGCCGATATTGGTTTGCTCAAAATCAGGAATCAGTGGCCGCCCGTCCGTAAAGTTGTACTGATACAGTCCACTTAGGCCAAGTTGTCCACTCATTTTGCCGTTGCCAAGTGGCTTGTGGTCAAGCACAAGGTCGCTGGTAAGGGTAGTGATGCGGAATAGTAGCGCGGGAGTAGTGGATGCTTGCGGCCCGTGCAAGTCATACTCGGCCCGACGGTTAAATTGCCGCCCGACGGTCCAACTAAGTCGGTTGCCGTTAAAATTATAAAATGCTTTTCCTTTGAGAAGGTTATGGAGAATGAGCTGGTTGGGGCGTTCGATGTTGCGGGTGAAGTCCGTTTTGATAAATGGTTCGCCGTTTTTGATGACGTTTAATAAATCGGACGTACTCCCAATGTGTGAACCCGAAAAAATGCCAATGTTATTAACAAATTGGCTAAAAAATGCTTCAACGCCAAAGCGGCTGCTTCGGTAGCCTGTTGTGACCGAAAAATTGTTTTCTCGCACGCCCGTATTGGCCATAAAATAGTCGGGAGTGCGGATGTTGCCACCGTTTTTGAGGGTGCCTTGAATACGCCACGCCCAGCCTTTCCACTGTGGTAATCCTCCTTGCAATGTACCTGACACAACCCCAATGCGGCCGTTGGAAAACGCCGCAGCATTCACTTCGCCACTCAGTCGTGGGGTTTTGGGAAGCTCGTCGGGCTCGACCAAAATAACGCCCGCAATGGCGTCAGAGCCGTAGCGAACACCTGCTGCTCCTTTGACAACGGTTAGGCGTTTGGCAATAAACGGGTCGATTTCGGGCGCGTGTTCTGAGCCCCACTGTTGGCCTTCTTGGCGAATGCCGTTGTTCATAATGACGACCCGATTGCTGTGCAGACCGTGGATGACGGGCTTGCTAATCGATGCCCCAGTTTGCAGGGTTGTGACGCCCGATATTTTTTTGAGGGCGTCGCCCAACGTTTCACCACGGGTGAGGTCGAGGGCTTGACCTTCTAAAAGGCTACTTTTTTGGGAAAGAGGCGTTTGGATGCGCCGTGCAACAATCTCGACGTCCTGAAGGTGAACCTCATCTTCTCTCAGGTTCAGGTCCTCTTCGGCGCTGTGCTCAAGAACAATGGAGGTTTTAATGATTTTATACCCAACGATTCGGCATTCGAGGGTGTATTTCCCTTGGCAAATTTGGTCGATTTTATACCGTCCTGAGGTGTCCGTTGTGGCAAAAAAGGAAGTTCCTTCGATGCGTAAAATAGCCCCAACGATGGGTTGACGGGTTTCACGGTCTTTGACGACTCCCTTGATGAGACAGTGGCAATCTTTCGCAGTTTGACCGTAAGCAGAGTGAAACAACAAAAAAAGAACCCATCCAGTGAAGAATTGATGCTGCCAACGGCGTCTTGGGCGCGTCGGGAATATTGAGGAAGGAGGAAGTTCTTTTTTATTCATTTTGGACAAAAGTACTTCATCTGCAACGAAGTTGCAACTATAAAAAGTTCACTAAAAAACCTGTTGGGTAGTTCTTTCTAAAAAGAAATTCCAACAGGTTTTAGCTTATTTTTCAGACTCTTCGGTGGTGTCGGCGTCTTTGGGGCGTTCGTAAATAAGTTTGCCCTTATCGTCCCATTCGCTGAGAACCACTGCTTCGCCGTCTTCATACCAGTAGCGAGGGTAGCGGGTTACTTTTTTGCGTTGACGACGGTATTGGTAGTATTCATTCCAGGTTCCGACGGGGAAATCGTTGTCGTATTGGCCTTTGACCATGAGCTGACCACCGTCATAAAACATCAGGTAATCACCTTTGCGTTTGCCAAACTGCACTGGAATCACTTCCCGCACCTTGGTGTGTGCCGAATCATAATAGGTGACTCTTGACTCGGCAGGAAATCCGTGTTTCCATTTGCTTTTGTCCAACAATTTATAATCGCCGTCGTAACTTTCCCAGCGCCCATCTTTGGTGCCGATGTAATAATTGCCTTCTTCGACCAAATTTCCCGACACGTAGCGTTTGTATGGGCCGTGCAAAATCAGCGCCGCTTCTTTGTCTTTCATCACCGATTTAGTAATGATGCGGTTGCGGGTATCGTACCAATACACATCCAGCCCATCGTAGGTACGTGGTTGGCGGTATTCTTTCAGAACGTGAAATTCGATTTGCGTAATACGGTCGCCACTTCCCGTGCTAGAGGTCATGCGGTTGATGGCAAGCCCTTCGTAATCGGTATGGTATTTTTTCTTTTTCTGCCTGCGTGCCTTTTCTTTTTTCTTAATATCCTTGATTTTGAGGCCAAGGTCGGGCAGCGTTTCACTGAAAAACTCTTTAGCATCCGAGGGTTTGACGGATTTACCTCCGACGGTGGCACCAACTCCAAGGCTAGGCGTGGCAATGCCTGCTTTTTGGAGCATGCTATCGGCCTGCGCTTTTCGTTCTTTAAGTTGTTGCGATTTGGTTTTGCTCGACGAAGGGTTTTGCTCTTGTGCAGCAGCCGTAAATGCCAAACAAAGCGTAACAAATGCAGGAACAAAGCGGAAAGAGGACATACTCGAATGCAAAAACATGGTAATTCTACGTGTTTGATACGAAACTAACGAATCATTTGCCAAAATTATACCAAATTTTAAAACGTTGCGCCGCTGATTTTGTTGTACATCCAATTATTCGCCTTTCGTTGTCTTTCTTTCCTTCGTTATGCTTTTAAAATTCGGATTACTTTTTTCCCTGCGTCGCATTGCATTGCACACAAATAAGGGCCTGGTATCCAGTAGTTTCCGTCAATAATCTCTGAATATACGCCCGCCGCCATGTTGCCTTCTTTAATCGTACCTACTTCACGACCCATCATGTCGTACAGGCCGATTTTGACGTACATGTCTTTTTTGAGTGAGTACAAAAGGGTGGTGTAGGTCGTGAATGGGTTGGCTCCGCTTTGTTCAAACGTAAACTCTTGGTTGGTAGCCACGTATCCACTCGTCGATTGGCGGAAAATAGGAAGCGTTGAGAACGTTTTTCCTCCCATAATCTTTTGGACAGTGCTAGATTCTACCCCTAAGTGGTCTTGCAAAATGCTGGCGTAGATTTGGCGGAAATCGTACTCAAATTTGATGTCGCCGTTGCCGTCGAGGTCACTCAAGACAGGATTTCTTCCCAATATCCCTCCCCTAACGCCCGAACCAATCACAAACAGTGGTGCCGCTGAGCCGTGGTCGGTACCCATGGTGCCATTTTGCGACACCCGTCGGCCAAACTCTGAGAAAGTCATGACCACTACTTTGTCGGCCAAGCCGCGTTTTTCCAAGTCTTTTTGGAAAGCAGCCACGGCATCCGAAACAGTTCTGAGCAAATTGGCGTGGGTGCCAGTGTTGGTGGCATTGGCCACTACTTGGTTGGCGTGGGTATCAAAACCCCCAATCGTGGTAAGATAGATTGGAGTTTGAAGCCCACCGCCAATAAGCTCGCTCACAATTTTGAGCTGACTTGCCAAGTTTGTTGTAGGGTAGGTGTAAAGATTTTTGAGAGACTTATCCCATTTTTGTTTGATAATGCCCGAGTAGGCCACCGACTGGGTCGCTACTTGGCGCATAAAACGAAGTTCGTCGCCTGCAAGGGTATCAGGAACAGGTTCATTATCGAGGGTCGTTCCTGTGACAAGGTTATAAAAATTAGTAGGGTTACTAAACACTACCCCCGTTGAGCCGAGGTCGGTTTGAATCAACAACGACTCCACCGAACCCAGCTGAATAGCCATGGGTTCTTCGGGGATTTGGAGGGGAAACCCTGGGTAGAGTTGGGTCAAATAGCGTCCAACCCAGCCTTCATCCCAAAATTCGGCCGCATCAGAGCCCGTCAACCAAATATCGGTAGAACGAAAGTGTGAACGGTTGGGGTTGGCATAACCTACATTCTGAACAAGGGTCAGTTTACCTTTGTCGTATAAGTCTTTAAAAGCTGCCATTGCAGGATTGAGTCCCATCTGACTTGTCAGGGGCAATACGTTTTCTTTTTTGATGGCAATGCTCGTACGCTTGTTGTAGTACAACGAGTTTTCGTACGGCACGACGGTATTCAAGCCATCGTTTCCACCCGCAAGCTGGACTAAAACCAAGATTTTTCCGTTAGTTGCTTCCATATCGATGGAAAACGGATTATGGGCAAAAGCTTTGACGGACATTCCGCCCATTCCAAAAGCGACCCCACCCGACAAAAAGCTTAATTGTTGTAAGAATTCTTTCCGATTCATAAGTTATTTTCAGGGTTGAAGGGTTACGCAAACTGAAATTCTGGCAGGCGCATAATCGCTTTGAGCAACGCTTTGATTTGGTTGTCGGCGCCAGGGGTACTGGTGGACCAGTTGGCGAGAATCGTACTGCCCAGTAAGGTCGAAAGCAGCGACTGTTTTTTTGCCGCACTTATAGGAAACTGCAAAAAGAGACCCACCATATCGTCCACCAATTTGGTCGCATCTTCCGACGTTTTGAAGGTACGGGCGTAGGAAACAGGCGTATTAATTTGTTTAAATTGGGTTGCTCTGGCATTTCCCATGTTGTTGACGATATAGTCGGAAAGACTGCCGCGCGTGACAAAAGTGGTTGAGCTAATCCAATCGCGTTGCCCTACCCATCCTTGTACATCTGGGGGGTAAAAAAGTTGTTGTTGAAGTGCTTGCGTTTGCGTATAGATGTACGGCCAATCGTTGGTCGTATTGACTTGTTCACGAGTTAAATCAAAGGCTTTAAGAATACCCACGGTAATTTCCATGGGGTTTTTAATTTTGGCGCCTCGGTATTGTGGGTTAAAAAACTCCTCAGAAGTGAGCATAAACTTTAATACGGGGCGTATTTCGTAATTATTTTTACGAAATACATCGGCCATTTGCTTGACAAAAGCCTCGTTGGGTTTATAAAACACAAACTCTTTGAATAGCTTGCGACAAACGAACTCGGCCGCTTCGGGTTTTTCGAGAATCAAGTCCACCACGTCGCCGTGTTTATAGTTGCCCGTTTTTCCAAAAATAGTTTTATTGATATTGGCGAAACGGTTTGGATTGAATACCGCATTGAGCCCGTTTACTTGCCAACCTGTAAAAGCAAGGGAGGCTTGTTTGATGTCATTTTCGGTATAATTCCCAACGCCAAGCGTAAACAGCTCCATGATTTCGCGGGCGTAGTTTTCGTTGGGATTGGTTCCATTACTCAAACGACCGTCCAAGTAAATCAACATGGCAGGGTCGATGGAAATATCTTTGGTTAATTGCCTAAAATTTCCCCAAGCCGAACGCCGAAATAAGTTGTTTTGAATGTACAAATGCTGCGGGTAGTTGACTTTATCTCGTGCCGAAACGAAGTGATTATGCCAGAAAAGTGTCATTTTTTCTCGCATATTTGTACCTTCCGACAGCATGAGGTCGTACCACCAGTACGTCATGGCGCGGTAGCGGTCGCCTTCGAGTGAGTTATTGACAGGCGTTTCCGTTACCCAGTCTCCTGGAGATGAAGGAAGCGGTCGGTCGGCCAATAATTCCTTCTCAACAAAGTCGTTGAGCGTTGTGTATGATAACGCTTTGTCGAGGTCTTTGCGAGAATAACCAAACAGGCAGCGAGACAGCAGGTGTTTGGCGTTAGAAACATCCCACACTGGCATAGTAGATAGTGATTAGAGGGTACTTTGCTGATAGCATTTTAGGTTAGACAAAGGTATATAAAAAAGGTTTAATAAGGGAGGTTAGCCTTTTTTAGTAGCCCAATGAATTAATAAAAAACAAACCAAAAATAAATAAGAATGCAGGTAGAAGTTTGTGCGTTTTCGATAGAGTCGTGTCTGAATGCCCAGCAGGCGGGAGCTACGCGCATTGAGTTATGTGGCGGGTTATACGAAGGAGGAACGACGCCCAGTTATGGGTTGATAAAAAGAGCCAGAGAAGTAACAACGCTTCAACTATACGTCATGATTCGCCCCAGGGGTGGGGATTTTTGTTACGACGACGAAGAGTTTTTAGTAATGAAACAAGACATCGAATTGGCCAAAGAGTTGGGGGCAGATGGTGTCGTATTTGGATTGCTTTTACCAACGGGTGAAGTGGATGAAGTACGTACGGCCGAATTGGTCGCATTAGCGAAGCCTTTGCAAGTAACTTTTCACCGTGCTTTTGACGTGGCCAAAAATCCATTTGAAGCGTTAGAGGCGGTTATTCGGACGGGGGCAGTGCGTATTTTGACGTCGGGACAAGAAAATTCGGCTTTGGACGGCGCGGAGTTATTGACCCAATTAGCCAAAAAAGCCGCAGGACGAATAGACTTAATGGCAGGAAGTGGAGTAAATGTTATGAATGCCGTGCAATTGGCGCAAACAGGCGTGCAAGCACTCCACCTTACGGGTAAGGCCGCTCGAAAAGGCCAAATGATTTATCAGAAAGAAGGAGTGAGTATGGCTTCCGTCTTACCCACCGACGAGTACGAGATTATTTACAGTGATGCCCTCAAAATCAGGTCAGTAGTAGAAGCTGTAAATGATAAAAAAGACAATTATTAAATTTTTTTATTAATTTAAGTCGCTTATTATCTTACAAATAGATACCTTTGTCGCCGTAAACTACTCCTTCTTTTGACAAACATGATTACCGAACCTTTAATGATTCAAGCACAAGCCGCTGACAGCAATTTGTCAAACGGTATGGTAGGTCAGGCTATCACCTACGAAAAAATTCCGACTCAGATTTACGCCGATGCCAAAGATGCTTCGCGCGCCGTGGCGCAAGAAATCGCTGATTTGATTCGGGCTAAGCAGAAGGAAGGCAAAAATTGTGTGTTAGGCTTGGCGACGGGGTCGTCACCTAAAACGGTGTATGCCGAACTCATCAAAATGCACCGCGAAGAAGGATTGAGTTTCAAAAACGTAGTGTCGTTCAATTTGGATGAATACTACCCCATGCAGCCCGATTCGATTCATAGCTACGTGCGTTTTATGCGCGAGCAATTGTTTGACCACGTGGACATTCCTAAGGAAAATTACTTTATTCCCGACGGAACGGTACCTTCGGCGCTTATCGCTGATTTTGCCCAGCGTTACGACAACAAAATGAACGCAATGGGCGGTATCGACTTTCAACTTCTTGGAATTGGAGGAAACGGTCACATTGGTTTTAACGAACCAGGCTCGTTGATTAACTCACGTACCCGTTTGATGACGCTCGACCACTCTACCCGCGCTGCTGCGGCGATGGAGTTTGGAGGGCTTCACCATGTACCCAAAAAAGCGATTACGATGGGAGTTTCGTCCATCATGAACGCCAAACGGGTGGTGTTGCTGGCATGGGGCGAGCGCAAAGCCCCCATGATTAAGTCGTCGGTAGAGGGCCCCGTGAGCGAGCTTGTGCCTGCGTCGTACTTGCAAGCACATCCTAACGTGGCGTTTTTTGTAGATACGCGGGCGGCTTCAGAACTAACCCGAGTGAAATCACCGTGGTTGGTGGATACCGTTGAATGGGACAATTCAATGATTAAGAAGGCGGTAACGCATCTTTCATTGACCCTTCAAAAACCAATTTTGAAACTCACTACCAAAGATTACAATGACAATGGTATGAGTGATATGTTGGCTGCTCACGGTTCTGCATACGATATTAATATCAACGTTTTCAATCAGTTACAACATACCATCACAGGATGGCCAGGAGGTAAACCAAACGCCGATGATACGCACCGCCCTGAGCGCGCGCATCCTGCGAAAAAACGCGTGATTCTCTTCAGCCCACACCCCGACGATGACATTATTTCGATGGGAGGGACGTTCCAGCGTTTGGTGGACCAAGGACACGAGGTTCACGTTGCGTACCAAACGTCAGGGAACATTGCCGTGGCCGACGACGAGGCGTTCCGCTTTATCGACTTTGTGGTGGATTACAACCAGAAATTCGGTATCGAAAGCCCTGCCGCGATGAAGATTTTTGATGACGCAAAAGCGTTTTTGAAAACGAAAAAAGACAGCGAAATAGATACGCCAGAAGTACGTTACGTGAAAGGCATCATTCGTCGCGGAGAAGCAAAAGCAACGTGCCGTTTTGTCGGAACGGAGCATTTTCATTTCCTCGACATGCCGTTCTACGAAACAGGTACGGTACAGAAAAAGCCAATTGGCCCAGAGGACGTCAAAATCATTGCCGATTTGATTGAGGAAATCAAGCCACACCAAATCTACGCAGCGGGCGACTTTGCCGACCCTCACGGAACCCACAAAGTATGCTGGGATGCCATTGAAGCGGCTTTGGGACAATTGAAGCACAAAAACTTTATGAAAGATTGCTGGGTGTGGTTGTACCGTGGCGCTTGGGCGGAGTGGGATATTCACGAAATCGAAATGGCGGTGCCAATGAGCCCCGACCAAGTGGTGAAAAAGCGGATGGGTATCTTCAAACACCAATCACAAAAAGACGGAGTGGTGTTTCAAGGGGAAGACTCACGTGAGTTTTGGCAACGTGCCGAAGAACGCAACAGCGGAACGGCCAAACTCTACGACCAGCTTGGCTTGGCCGAATACGAGGCGATGGAAGCCTTCGTTCGTTGGCATTTTTAAACTAGCGTATAGGTTTCCAAATCAATAATTTTTAAGCATCGGTCGGTGAATAACTGGCCGATGTTTTTTTGTGCAAAATTCTATCTTTGTGCTTTAAAACATCACGTATATGCGCACTGTTATTTTGTTATTTCTTTCCAATGTTTTTATGACAACCGCTTGGTATTGGCACCTCAAATACAAAGATACTGACTTGTGGAAGGTGGTGGTTATTAGTTGGTTAATTGCATTTTTTGAGTATTGTATTGCCGTTCCAGCCAATCGAATTGGCTCTTATGAATTCAACGCATTCGAGCTTAAAACCATCCAAGAAGTTGTCAGCTTGGTCGTCTTTGTTGGATTTGCTGTTTTTTACCTCAAAGAAGAACTTCGCTGGAATTATCTTGTGGGTTTTGCCTTGATTATACTTGCGGTATTCTTTATCTTTAAGAAGTGGTAATGCCTTCACGTGCAACAGTCGTTTTGGGATGTGCGTATAGGTGATTAGGGCACTCAAAAAACGACGGCAATGAGGAAAATTCTATGGATATTGGGGTTTTGGTGGGGGAGTTGGCTGTGGAGTTATGGTCAGGTAGATTGTGGAAACATCGGTTTTGAAACAGGAACAACCCAAGGATGGACGTTGACTAACGGAAACATTGGCCTTGCGGGAATTCAGCTTATTTATCTAAATGAAGTCGCGGGTACGTTCGACAATGGCCACCTGATTACCAAAATAAGCGATGGCAACGACCCCAACGTCACACGTGAAGCGTTACCGATGGTGGCGCCAGGAAGCCAGTATTCGATTCGTATTGGTAACGGCACCGCTAACCGTGGGTCGAGATTTGACCGAATTAAAACCACGTTTATTGTTTCGCCCGATAACACTCTTTTCCAGTACAAATTTGCCGTTGTACTCAACAAAGACCAAAATGATACCCACCAGTCCCACCAAAAGCCTGGCTTTAGTTTACTGATTTATGATGAAAATAAAACGCCGATTGGGTGTAGCTATTACGATGTGCAGCTAACTAGGGCAGGGGTGGTTGCTGGATTTAAAGCGCAAAGTACCACGGTAGAATACCGCCCTTGGACTACGGGCGCGATTGACCTTCGTAATTACGTCGGTAGGCAACTGACGGTTGAGGTAACAGCCCACGGGTGTACGCAACGAGGCCACTACGGTTATGCGTATTTTGATGCGCAGTGTTTGAAGGCCGAAATTAAGGCTAGTTCAATTTGTCCCGATGCCAGCGGTTATTTGACTTTGGTCGCTCCCGATGGTTTTGCTTCCTACAAATGGAATACGGGTGAAACGACCACAAGCATTAGAATAAAACCCAAAATAGGGGATAAGTATTTTGTAAAAGTAGTAGCGCCGTCGAGTTTGGACGAGTCCTGTGAGTTGCAGTTGGATTATACTGTCAAACACCAAAAAGCGGATACAACCATTAACAAAACCATTTGTGAAGGTGAAAGCTTCACCGTAGGAACTACGGCTTACCGAACATCAGGAAAGTACGTTACAAAAATTGACCGTGGGGAAAGTTGCGACAGCACAGTCACGCTCAATCTTACGGTCAAACCCTTGGCTCGCCACTCCCAAAAAGTAACGATTTGTGAAGGCCAAACGCTGACCGTTGGTACAGTTGCATACACAACGGCAGGGATATATACCACTACTATCTCACGTCCTTCGCTTTGCGACAGTATTGTTACGACGACGTTGGTGGTGGACAAAATAGAACTTTCCGTACAACCCACCGAAGTAGCGGTTGCGGAAGGAGATAGCGCACAGCTACGTGCGACGCTGGTTTCGACCTTTGCCAATGCCAATTATACTTACCGCTGGGAACCCGAACAAGGGCTGTCGTGTGCCACTTGTGCCGTAACGTGGGCTTATCCAGAAATGACCACAAAATACAAATTGACGGTCACGAATGCGGATAAAACTTGCCAGAAGGTAGCCGAGGCACGCGTCAAAATTATTCAGTGTGGTGTTTATACACCCGATGTTTTTTCACCCAACGATGACCAACAAAACGACGTATTTTTTGTGCAAGCGGGTGATTGCGTCAAACAAATCAAAGAAATGACGATTTACAGTCGTTGGGGAGAAGTCATATTTCACCAAGCCAATGTTCCCATTTCTCAGCCTGCATATGGTTGGGATGGTAAGTACCTAGGGCAGTTGCTAGGTGTAGGTACGTTTCCTTACCGAATCACGATTGAGTTTACCGACCCCGAACTGAACTCCTACACTTTCACGGGTGTTGTGATGTTGATGAAGTAAGGACACGCTACTACTTGAATCTACCCACGCGTCTTGGAAACAATCGGGTCAGCCTGTACTTCGGCGTCGATTGACCCTTCGCACGTATTGATGGCCTTGGGAATGACCGAAACCGAGGCGTTTTCGTGTATTCGATTTAGTTTGGGGCGGTTTAATACTGATGCCGAAATCCCGCAAGTAGTAGAGGAAGTCAAGAAGGTGGTGGGACAATTGCGGGCGATGAGTGGTAAATAAGCTCTTTTGTCACGCTGTAAGCGTCTGAAACCCTTAATATCAAAACTCCACTTTTAATTTTAAATGACCTCCCAGTCCCTCATGTATGATACGAAAAAGCGTAGAAAGGCGAATATCAGAAGCATCATTCTCAATACGTGAAATGTAAGATTTGTTAGTCCCTATTTTAGCGGCCAACTCAGCTTGGGTCATATTTTTGCTTTTACGGGCTTCTTCTATTAATACCCCAATCTTGAAAGCTTCATAGCGTTGTTCCCAGTTTTCTCGTGCCTCAGTACCACGAGGGCCGTATTTGAGGTCTAAAATATCTTCTAAAGAGGTAATGTTAGGATTGTTTGTCATCGAAATAGGCTTTTTATCTTTTGTCACGCTTCAAGGTCTGAAATCGTTTTTGGGAAAGTGCCCGACGTTAAAAACGCATCTTCCAGAGGTTAGAGATAAAGGCTTTTAGCCAAACACAAACCAGCGTGGGCAGCCCCAGCGGGGCAAAATCTTGCGGGGCCGCCCGTGCGGTAGAAAAAAGGTAATTTCCCCACCCATGGAGCCCCGTAGGGGTGGGTATAAGGGACGTTAATTTGTCACGCTGTAAGCGTCTGACTTCTTCTAAATTAGAAATTAGATGAGTCATTTAAGTTCCTGTACTATTCGGATTAGTTCTTTCAATTCTTTATCATTGAGGCTTGAACGTTCTGATTTATCATAAATAGAAAGTAAATAAAGTTCATTATCATTAACATACACGCAAGTGATAACCCTTGCCCCACCTGATTTTCCTTTGTTTTTGCTGCCTATTGAGAGTCGTATTTTATAGCAACCATCACCCAGTGAGGTTCCCTGAAAGGGCTGGTCTTTAAGACTTTCAATGAGGCTCAAAAGCTCGCCTTTCAGTGAAGGGAATTTTTTAATGAGCCTTTTAGCTTGCCTTTGAAAAGGGGAAATAGGTATTATATCAAAGCTCATTTAAAAAATCGGTTAGACTTGGCTTGGGTAGTTTTCCCTCACGTATTAGTTTGACCTCTTCAAATGCTTCAAGCAGTTCTTCGCGGTGTAGTTGCTTTGATGTATCGGGCAAATCCAACTTTTTGCGGATGCTTTCCCACTCTTCAATCGGAATAAATACCCCTGTAATATGCCCCGTGTGGTCTGATAGGTACTGTAAGTTCATGGCTCAGACGTTATAAGAATAATTAGTTTATATGACGAAGATACAAAAAGCCGATTCTTTCACCAAACCTACCCTTTTGTCACGATGTAAGCGTCTGAAATTTTGTGGGAAAGAAGCCACGCGTTAAAAACGCATCTTTCAGAGGTTTGAGACTCAGTGCAAGCCAATCATCCAACAGCCCCAGCGGGGCGAAATCTTAGTAGAAAAAGAGCGATTATCCACACCTCATTTCTTAAACACATTTTTTCGATGCCATTCAAAATTAGCCAACGACGGCCAAAAATCCTTGTCATTGGGCAGTACGATTGTCTTACCCTCCATTTTTGAAAAACTGTACTCGCTCTGAGTGTTTTCCTTAAAGGATGGGGAAAGTATCACTTCATAGCTATCATTGATTGAAATCAAGCCTCGGTCAAAAGCGCGGTGTAAATTGGGACAAAGCGCGATACCGTTGGTTAGGCTATTGTCGAAACTTTTGGCAAATGGTACAATGTGACAAGCATCTACCATTGTAATCGTAAATAAAGCCGAAACTTGTCTATCCATGATTTTAACCAATTACCCACAAAAAAAGCCGTGAAACTCACGGCTTTTTTTGTGGGGCTGAGTCCCAAATTATTTTTTGCCAGTTACCGCTTTGGCAAATTTAATAAGCTCAGGGCCGTCCATGATGGCGCCTAAGTGCGTGGTAACTAATTTGCCGTTGCCGTCCACAAAGAAAAGTGTAGGATAGCCTTCGATGGGGTAGCGGCTGGCCAACTGTGGTCCTTCGCCTATTTCCATGTCTTTTTTCACATTGATGAACGTCGCGTTGAAATAATCGCCGACGTCTTTGCGCGTAAACACATTTTTTTGCATCATTTTACAAGGGCCACACCAGCTTGCGTAGGCATCAAAAAAGATGATTTTTTTCTCTTTTTTAGCCTTTTCGAGGACTTTGGCCCAAGGCAAATCCACAAATTGAATACCATCTGCTTTAGGGGCAGTGGTAGAAGGTGCAGGCGCAGATGGAGTGGTCGCTGCCATGCCTGTAAACAAAACAGCCGCGATGGCGAGAACAAAAATGAAACGTTGCATCGGTTTAGATAATTAGATTGTCAATTCGTTTGAGCATAAAACGCAAATTTCGTGCAAAATGGTTTGGTCAACCCATAAAACTTACCAAATCAATGAATAACGTACGGTGCCGTTGAGCGGTAAAAGCAATTCTTGTTGTCCACCCACATTGCGAACCACGGGCTTACTCTTAGGGTCTATGCGTACAAAATAACTTTGTCCATTTACTTCATAAAGACCTTTTTCGAGCTGTGAAATGCTATTGCCACTCACCAATCGTACGTAGCCGTTGGGGAGATTTCCGTTGATAGTGCGCGTTAAACCGCCATTATCGGGCGTAATTTCATCGGTAATATCGGCATTGTTGAGGCGATAAGTAGTGGTTGGGACACCCTCGGGCGATAAGCGATAACCTTTGTAAGTGAGCTGTGAAAGAGAATCGGGCCAAGCTGCATTCATATCGGCTAGCACTGCCCAATCTACCTGTCCTTTGGTCGTTGTTGTGGTGCCCATTGGGGATAAAATTTGCGGTTCACCGCGTTCGTACCACATTTCGGTCACGTTGGCAAAAGGCCCTTTCCAGAACTGCAACAAAGAACCCCAATTGAGGTCTAATGTATAATGTACACCTTCGGGCGTGCCTACTGAAAGACAGTGGGTGCGTTTGTTTTTTTCGCCTTGGCGTTGGATAAATGAACGGACTAACTCCGCTTTGCCTCCCGTCGTGGTTACTTCGATGGTCGGTATGGGCTGTGGTTCGGGCACCGACGACAATACGTGAAGTGGGTACGGACGGACGCCTTGGGTCGAAACCATCATGCCAAGTGCAGGGCGGCGCCAGGTAAATTTGTGGAAATCTAAGCGAAACGGATGCGAACCTTTGGTCAAATGTACGGTTGCGGGGACGTAGTTTTGCTGAAAATCATTCCATTGGTAAGGAAGTACTTGTTTTCCATCTATCTCCAACGACGCATTCGACATGTAGATAAGCTGAATCAGGTAGTCGCCTTCTTGGGCTACGTCCATGTTTCCTTCATAAACCAAATAGAAGCTATTGTTGCCCATCCCCCATTCTCTAGTTAGGATAGAGGTTGTGTCTTTTTTGAGAATATTTTCACTTAACAATGCCTTTGGGCGGTCGTTTCCTGCTTTGTAAAGGGTGTAAGTGAGGTTTTTTAGGGTCAACGGGTGTGTATCGTTCAACAATTGATAATACACATTTTTAAACGCCACATTGCCAGAGGTTACTTCTAATGCAATGCTAGATTGGGCAGAAGGGGCGGCACTCAAAAAAGTATTTTCTTGAATCACAGACCCGTTGAGGGTGAGTTTTTCTATTTGGGCTGCCGACGTTTTGGTCGATCGTTTGAACTGAACCAATAATTGTTGCCAAAGCCCAGGTGCTTTACTGGCATTTTGAAGCGGCATTAGTCCCGCTACTGACCCACTTGCGCTACCATCGAGTTTGGCATTTTTCCAACTATCGCTCAGCTGGATGTCATAGCCACCAGGAAGTTTCACTACGGCACTTCCTGCGGGCGACAACATAAAATCAAGTTGTAGAACCACATCGCCTGTGCCTAATTCGGTGGTGGCTTTGGCCGAAGAACTGCCAACCAAAATCCCCGTCGCTTTGTCAGCAAGAGCGGTTGTTTTTACAAAATCTTTTTTGTCGGGGTGCATCGTCACCGCCTGTGCTGACTTCCAGCTTCCTGTTAATTGGAACGCTCCGCCTTCGTGGGTGGGGAGCTGGGTCATGCCATTTTTTTGGGCATGTACTGAAAAAGCAAAACCGACTGCCAAAAGAAGACAGCCGGCTTGATATGCAATGCGTATTTTCATAGTCAAAAGTGCTTCGGCTTACTTGTTTACCTTTTGCAAAGGTACGTTTGTTTCGACAAACAAACTCCGAAGTACTTAAATTCTACTGCACTTTTACGATTTTTCGTCGCGCTATGCGCCCATTTTGTTCTGCATTTAAGAAATAAACCCCTGGGGTAAGCGTCGTAAAGTCAACTTCGTCTCTGCTGGTGGCGGTTTGTTGTCGTAACAAAACGCGCCCGTAGCCATCAGTGACGGTAATCGACGCAGGCGCACCTCCTTGGATTTCGATGGTACAACGCGTTTGAACAGGCACAGGATATACGCTTAACCAATCGCTTGATTGGTTTGGATTGACCGACAATAACGGGTTGACCGTCAGGGTAAGACGTGAGGTCGCTGGCCCGTTCCCGCAACCGTTGCTAATCGAAACGATACGATAGATGTTTGTTTTTGCAGGACGTACGGTAAACTCAAAAGGCGACACAGTGGTTGAAAACGTGGTGTCTTTCTGGGCCAAGCTATCGCGGTATGTTACGCGCCAAGGATTTTCACCCGTGAAGGCAATCGAAAGTTTGGCGCTTTCATTTTCGTAAATGTTTGATGGCCCCGAAATGGTCGCCGTTGGTAATTCCCGCACCACAATTTGAACAGGGCTTACTTTCCCTTTCACTGTAAAGTTAGAGGCAACTCCAATCACGCGTACAAAGTATGTTCCAGCTGTAGCGGTGGCAGGTACTGTGGCGGTGAGCGGTGTGCTAGAGCCTTCCGTCGAAATCGTTTGGAAGCTTGCGTCGTCGTTTGTCTTCGAGATTTGGACGCGGAACTGGGTATTTGATGGGAAGAAATCCGATGAAAAATACGGAATACCGAACGTTTGACCCGCGCAAACGGTGGTGGCACTTGGATTACCAACGTCGATGGTGGCTACCCGTACATTGATGGTAGCGCTTCCTGCTGGACTACCTTCGCCGCAATTGTTGGTAATTTTTGTTACCGTAAATATGGTAGATTCTAACGGGCTCACGGTGATGTTGGTCGGGTTTTGAGACGTCGTAAATGTTAGTCCATTAGACAACGTATAAGTCCAAGGGCCTTGGCCCGTAAATGCAATCGATAATGGTGCCGATTGACCTTGGGTGATGGTGCCTTCGCCGCTAATGGTTGCACTCGGAAGTGGCTGAATGACAACTACAATTTCCGCACGTGGGCTCTCACAACCGTTGGTTCCTGTTTGGGTCACATAAAAATTGTAAGTACCTGGCGTCTGTGTCGGTGGAATATTGGGTGTGCTCTGAGGAGTGCCCCCTGTTTTGTTGGTATTGTACCATTTTAAGCCTGTACCTGTGGCAGACAATGCCTGTGGCGTTGCGTTTTGACAAGTTACAATGGGCACTTGGCTTACGGCAGGCAATGGCGTTGTGCGTACGTTTACCCGAATGTCGGTACGAGGGCCTCGACAGCCATCGCGTAGTTGTAGCACAGAATACGTTCCTTCAAAGCCCGTGTCGGTCGTAATGGTAGGAATAACTCCCGTTTCGCTGCTGTTTGGATAAATCCAGAGCAATGACTCGCCCGTTCCTTGTACTTTGGCATCCAACTGAATGGCGGGGTCAAACTGACAAAGAAGGTATTCTTGCTTTGCCACTTGTGCCGTCGTAGGAAGAGGTTTCACGACTACCTGTACTTGGCTACGCTGGCTTTCGCAGGTGTATTGATTGGTCTGCGTAACGTAATAGCTTGTTGTGATGGAGTTATCGGTTGAGTTGTTGGTCGATGGGGTAGGGGCTACGCCGCTTCCACTGCCACCTGTTGCTTCGGTGTACCATTTGATGTTGCTTCCATTAGCTACCAAAGCAGTGGCGTTAGCGGTTGCACAATACACAACTGGTGACGCAGCGGTGGGGTTGGCAGGCGTTGGATTGACTACAAAAGAAAAAGTGGTTGTTTTTCCAGTACAAAGAGATGTTGCGGGCACAACGCTAATGGTGGTTGAAACAACATTCTGCGAGTTATTTAAAGCACTAAACCCAGCGGCGATATTGCCCGTTCCTGCTATTCCAAAACCAACGTTGGTAGGAGTTGACCAATTAAATGTTGTGCTTGGAGTGGCGCTTGTAAACGAGATAGCGTTTCCTTTTTCTCCCGCACAAAGGGTAATATCAGCAATGTTACTAACAACTGGGCTTGGGTTTACTGTGATGGTAAACGTTTTGGCTGTTCCTTCGCAGGTATTGGCGGTTGGAATGACGCTTACCGTAGCGGTTGTGGCAGATACGATAGGGTTTGCTACTGTATAATTTGTGATATTGCCCGTGCCTGTTGTTCCAAACCCTACGTTAGCCGTGCTTGTCCAGGCGTAGGTAGTGCCTGAGGTGAGGCTTGTAAAAGAAATAGCGGGGGCGGTCTCTGTTCCGCAATACGTCAAATTACTAAGTGTCGTAACTACTGGAGTTGGGTTGGCAGTGACGGTGAAAGTTTTTACTGGGCCAGTACAGGTAGCGGTTCTCGCCGTCACACTCACGGTCGAGATGATAGGTGCTACGCCCGCGTTGGCCACCGTAAAAGCGGCAATATTTCCCGAACCTGACGTCCCAAAGCCAACATTAGCCGAAGATGTCCACGTATAGGTACTTCCTGAAGTTGGGCTCGTAAAAGCAATGGCAGCGCCTGGGGCAGTGTTACAGTAGGCTACATTGTTTACGGTCGTAACTTTAGGCGAAGGGTTTACGGTAATGGTAAATGTTTTGGAGGCTCCTACGCAGGTATTGGCAGTAGGCGTAACGGTGATGTTGCCCAAAACGACAGAGGCACTATCAACGGTTGTAAAAGCGGCAATATTTCCCGTGCCCGCCGTTCCGAAACCTACGTTGGTACTGCTTGACCAAGCGTAAGTAGTACCCGATGTGGAACTAATAAACGGAATCGCACTGGCACTTGCATTGCCACAATAAACGGCATTCGCAACTGTGCCAACAACGGGTGTAGGATTGACAGTGATGGTGAAAGTTGACGCTGGGCCAGTACATGTTCCTGTGCTTGGGGTGACAGTGATGGTACTAATAACGGGGTTTGAAGTAGCGTTGGTAGCGGTATAGGCAGGGATATTTCCCGTTCCCGAAACCCCAAAACCAATGTTTACTGAACTTGTCCAAGTATAGGTCGTTCCTGTAACAGGGCTAGAAAACGTGATGGCCGAAGCCGAGGCCGCATTACAATAGACGGCGTTAGAAATGGCGTTGACAGTTGGCGCAGGGTTTACAGTAACAGTAAATGTTTTTGATGCTCCTGGACAAGCGCCAATGCTAGGAGTAACCGTAACGGTTGCAACGACGGGAGTGGTACTAGAACTGGTGGTCGTGTAAGAAGGAATGTTGCCTGTTCCTGACGTGCCAAAGCCCACGTTTGCCGTGCTTGTCCAACTGTACGTGGTACCTGCCACAGGGCTAGAAAAGTTAATTCCTGCTACTGGGATTCCACCGCAAAAAGCGGCATTAGCAACGGTATTGACGCTGGTTGTTGGATTGACAGTCACGCTAAAAGAAGTACTGTTTCCTGTGCATCCTCCCACCGAAGGCGTTACGGTAACCGTAGCAACTTGAATACCTGCCCCTGCATTGATTGCCGTAAAGGCGGGGATATTTCCAGTACCTGAGGTTCCAAAACCGACGTTTACTGAGCTGGTCCACGAAAATGTTGTACCCGCCGAGAAGCTTGTCAGCGCGATGGCAGGATTGCTGGTACCATTGCAAGTAACCACATTTGAAAGGGTGTTGGCTGTAGGTTTATGTTTGACCGTGATAGAAAACGTCGTTGGAGTACCCGCACAACCGCCCACGCGTGGCGTAACCGTAATGGTTGCGGTTACGTCAGCATTGCTATTGTTGTTGGCAATAAATGCAGGGATGTTCCCCGTGCCTGAAGTACCAAAGCCAATGTTAGCCGAAGATGTCCATTCAAATGTCGCCCCTGCTGACGAACTGGTAAAGTTGATGGAAGGGGCTGAGGTATCGTCGCAATAAGAAAGATTGGAAACGGAATTGACAGTGGCATTCGTTGGATTGACGGTCATGTTAAATGACTGCGCTGGGCCTGGGCACCCGTTGAGATTGGGCGTGACGGTGACGGTCGAAGTCACCGAAGAAGTGCCTGGGTTGGTAGCGGTGAAAGCAGGGATAGAACCTGAACCTGAGTTTCCAAACCCTACGTTTGCCGAACTGGTCCAGGTGAAGGTCGTACCAGCCGTTGGGCTGCTAAAATTAATCGCCGCATTGGCCGTGCCATTACAAACATTGACGTTTCCCACGGCGTTGACCGTTGCGACGGGCCGAATGGTCACATCAAAACTAGAAGCAAGTCCTACGCAGCCATTGACCGAAGGGACAACGGTCACATTGGCAGTGACGTTTGACGTTCCATTGTTGACAGCGGTAAAGTTAGGGATATTTCCCGAACCCGATGTGCCAAAGCCAATGTTGGTGGAGCTCGTCCAAAAGAACGTTGCACCAGCACTAGAGCTGCTAAAAGAAATACCACTTACACCTGCTCCACTACAAGCGGTTACATTGCTAACGGGGTTCACAGTGGCAACGGGGTTGACCGTAAATGAGGCACTACCTGCCGAAGCAGTCAGTCCTGAAGTGACGCGTATTTTGTAGCCTGAGCCTGCACTTGTACCCACAGGAATGTTGGCCGAAATGGGGCTAGTGTTGCCCGAGCCAATGACGTTGGGAGTAGCAGGGAAGACCCCCGCAGCGTCCGATAACTGTACCGAAAAAGTAGGAGTTCCTGCAAAGCCTGTTGCACTAAACGACACCCGTACTCCTTGGCCAGCGCAATAGCCACCCGCAGGGATGACACCCGACGTACTGGTGACTATAACGGAGCTAATACTTTGAGCTGCACTCTCAAAAATTACCCCACAAACCAGCAAAGCAGCGCAGCTTAGAAAAAGTAGTTTTTTGAACATAATCCGTTAATGTATTGATTTTGATAAAAACGCTTAAAATTACCTCTTTATTGATACATCATCACTTTTCAAAGAATGAGATTTATTTTCCGTCTTTGCGAATGGCCTGATAAACGATTTCGTGGACCCTCCGACGGATTCGTTTTCGGTTGATTTCGTTGTTTTCGGCATTAGGATGCACACGGTTTGACAACATCACAAACACAAGCTCTTCTTTAGGGTCAACCCACACCATGGTGCCCGTAAAACCTGAATGCCCAAACGAACTTGATGAAGCCACGGAAGCCACAAAATTGCTCTCCCCGCTGGTGGGAGCTTTGTCCCAGCCCAACCCACGGTGGTGGGCTGAGTCATACATTTTTGAAAATAAGGGTAGGGTTTCTTCTTGAAAATATCGACGGTCGCCGTAGTGTCCCTTTTGTAGGTTCATTTGCATCAAAATGGCTAAGTCGTAAGCAGTACTGAACAAGCCCGCATGGCCCGCCACCCCGCCATAAACCGCCGCCATTTGGTCATGAACTGTACCCCGAAGCAACTGATTTCGGTACGAAAAGTCGTTTTCAGTAGGTGCAATCTGACTTTCTGGAAAACGCCCCAAAGGCAAATAGGTCGTCGTCATCATTCCGAGTGGTTCGTAGAAATTTTGCCCCAAAAACTCATCTAACGGCTGATTGGTGATTCGTTCGACTACTTTTTGTAGCACCAAAATCCCCAAATCACTATACACAAACGAATGCTTCCCATTGACCTCTTTACGCATCGGTGACTGGATGATACCTTTCCAAACCGAGTCGCGTAGGGCGGGTTTGGCAAAAAGCTTGGGGGCAATTTGCATCGAATATACGCTGTCACGAATCGAGCTGTAATACTCGGTCATCAGCCCGCCGCCGCCTGTTTTGGTACGCTCCCAAAGTTTGGGATAAAATGACACCAAGCCCGAACGGTGTAGCAGTAGCTCTTCGATGGTAATTGCCGCTTTGTTTGTTCCTACGAGTTCAGGCAAATAGTGTGCCGCTTTTTGTTTTAAGTCCAAAACACCTTCTTCGTGTAGGTACATCACTGCTTGGAGGGTTGCGGCTACCTTGGTCACCGACGCTACGTCGTAGAGGGTTTCGTTGGTTACTTTTTCATTGAGATTATCATAAGTCAAGGTGCCGTAGCTCCGCTGAAACACCACGCGTCCTTTGCGCGCTACTACTACTTGGCAGCCTGGGAAAATGCGCGCCTGAATCGAGCGTTCTACGAGGGTGTCAATTTTGTTCAACACCTCGGCACTCATACTCACCTGTTCTGGGTAGCCGATTTGTATCCGATTGAGCGAAGGAGTAATAATGCCCGTGCCTAGCTCGTAGGTGTTTTCAATGGAAACGGGTAATTTACCTTTGAATGGCAACGCCCCAAAAATTTGCTCCGCAGCCACTACTTCCAGGTCGGGTAGGTTTTCGTAAGCACATACCACTGCGGAAGTGACGGGCAGTTGCTTCAAGGCGTAAGGGGTGGCAAAAATGCTCACAATCACCTTGGCTTTTTGTTGCAAGCGGTTGAGAAGCTCAACCGTAGCAGGGGTAATGGTAAAAGGACGGTTAAAATTGCGTCGGGTATCGTGCAAACTAACCATCACCACGTTGGCGTTGGCGGTTTGTGCCACCAGACCTTCTATTTCTTGGTTGGTGGTAGGTTTGTCGGCATACACAATATGCTTGAACGGGGCATATTTGCTCAAAGTTTGTTGGAAGAGATTGATACCCCCGCCGCCGATGGCAATTGAGGCAAAAGTACACGTATCGAGCGATGAAAGTGGCAGGAGTTGGTTATCGTTTCGTACCAAAGTGACGGCTTGTTCGCACAAATCACGGGTGAGGGCTTTTACTTCGGGGGCCTGTAGCGATGCGTTGAGGGCGACAACGGGAATTGGCTTGGTAAGGTGCAAGCCTGTCCAATACTTAGCTCTTAATATTTTGCGAACTTTTTCGTCGATAACATCCATCGGAATCGTCCCTCTCGATACCCCTTCTTTGATACGCCGCACCGACTCAATCACGCTTTCGGGGTATAGCAGTACGTCATTTCCTGCTACCAATGCTTTTATGTTAGCTTCAACGGGCGTTCGGCCACGCACTACACCTTTCATGTTCATGGCATCAGTAAAGACCAATCCCTGAAAGCCCATTTGTTTTTTGAGCAAATCGGTTACTATTTTTTCGGAAAGAGAAGAGGCAAGGTGAGGACGATTGTCAAGCACGGGGACGTATAAATGCCCCGTGATAATGCCCGTAAGGCTGTCAGCAATCAGTTTTTGAAAAGGATATAAGTCGGTTTGGGTCAGATGGTCGGTCGAGTGTGAAAGCACAGGTAAGGTAAAGTGGGAGTCGGTGCCCGTATCGCCATGGCCTGGGAAGTGTTTGGCAGTGGCGATTACCCGTTGGTGTTGAAGTCCCTTCATATACGCAGCCGCTTTGGCGGTTACATTCTCGCGGTCTTCGCCAAACGAGCGTAGTCCAATCACGGGGTTACGGGGGTTTGAGTTGATGTCGGCAACGGGTGCAAAATTGACTTGGATACCCGCCAACTGGCACTGACGGCCAATCATCCGCCCCATTTTATAAATATATTGATTATCCTGAATGGCACCGAGGGTCATTTGTTTGGGGAAATCGTCGATGCTGTCGAGGCGCATTCCTAGCCCCCATTCTCCGTCGATACCCACCATCAGGGGCACTTTTGAAAGCGCTTGATAGCGGTTTACGAGTTTTGCTTGCCGCGAAGGGCCTCCTTTGAAAAAAATAAGGCCGCCGATATGGTGATTTTTAATGAGGTTATCCACGTGTCGATAGTAGGTTTCATTACGGTCCGAATAGGTGGCAACCATAAAAACCTGCCCGATTTTTTCTTCGAGGGTTAAATTATTAAATACGCTATCTGCCCAGCGATTTGCCTCAAAAACCGCTTTAGAGGGAGTATTGTCTTCTTTTAGCGCCCATTGTTGTGCTGGCTTTCCGTCGGTTGCTTTGTGGTATGAGCCCACTAGCCCCATCGCAGCACCTGCACTTATGATAATTCCTACAATAGAATTCGTCCAAAAAATCTTCATTTCACTGATTTAAAAATAGCGACAAAGTTACTAAAACCTCTCCACAAAAATTGTACAAAACCGATATTCTGGTACAATTTAACCTGAACTGTTTATTATTTATAAACTAAATTTAATGAACAGGTTATTGCCTGAAATGAGGTGAATTATAGGTACTTATCCGTCGGTTTTTCAAATATAACCTAGCCGTAATACTGGGTTAACATTGACTTAATATTGTACTTCTACCTTTGCTGCGTAATCCTGATAAAGGATTTATGACACCAACTTGAATCAAATATTACAACTCCCAAATGTTGACCATTCAAAAAATGTTACGACAATTTACTGCCTTACTGGCGATGCTTCTTCTGAGTTTTGCCACATTTGCCCAAACAGGAACACTTCGCGGAACAATCACCGATGCCAAAACAAAAGAAACGCTTATTGGCGCAACCGTACGCATCGGTGGAACTCAATTTGGAGCTGCTACCGATATTAACGGCTTCTTTTCCTTTGCAAAAGTACCCGCAGGAAGCTATACAGTAGAAGTTACTTATGTTTCTTACAATACAGAGACGATTCCAAACGTAAAAATTGAGGCTGACAAAGTAACCGAAATCAATACCGTGCTTATCGAGTCGGCCGCTACACTTGCTGAAGTAAAAGTAGTGGCGACCCGCCAAACCAACACAGAAGTGTCGGTGATTAGTGAAATCAAGGCTTCGCAGAATATTGTTAGCGGAATTTCGTCGCAGCAAATCGCCCGCTCCCTCGACCGCGATGCCGCACAGGTGGTAAAACGCGTACCTGGGATTACGATTGTGGGTGACCGTTTTATTAACATTCGCGGTCTCAACTCTCGCTACAATAACGTGATGCTTCATAATGCCTTTACTCCTTCGATGGAAACCGACGTAAAGTCATTCTCGTTTGATATTATTCCTAGCTCCCAAATCGACCGTTTGTTGATTTTTAAAAGTCCTGCGGCCGAGCTCCCTGGCGAATTTGCAGGAGGTGTTGTTAAAATTTTTACCAAAAACATCCCTGACCAAACAAGTATCGTATTCGACTATGGGGTGAGCATTCGTCAGGGAACATCTTTTGGCGACTTTTTCCAACCAGAACAGGGCAAAAATTATTGGATGGGCTTCAACAATGGCTACCAAGATATTCCAAGTAGTTTTCCTAAGAAAAACCTAAACTTTGCCACTCCTGCTGAACTTGAACTTGCAGGAAGAGCGCTTCGCAACAACTGGACTACAAACCGTACGTTGGCAGTTCCTGACCAGCGGTATTCGTTAACTGGAAACTTCAAGTTCCAAGCAGGAAATATCCGTTTTGGAAACGTCACCGCCCTCAATTATAGCGATGCACGCACCGCTTTTGAAATCAACCGTAAAGATTTCAACGAAAGCAATAACGACCAACAGTCAGTCATCTACAATTACAACGACGCTCAGTCAAACCGTAACATTCGAGTAGGGGTACTTCACAATTGGTCGGTTCGTTTCAACGAAAATCACTCGGTTGACTTCAAAAACTTATTTAATCAATTGAGCAATTCGAGTACGGTTAATCGTACAGGGCGCAATTTAGAATCAAACTTCTCTCCTGACAGTTATTCTTTCGACCAAGTATATCGCGGTATCTACACAGGGCAAATAACGGGTAATCACAAATTTAACAACAAGAAAACGTTGGTTGATTGGGTAGTTGGTTATAACAACGCCTATCGTGACCAGCCTGACTACCGCCGTTATCGTTCGGATATTGATGAGTCAAACGGACAGCGTACGCTTTATGTACCAGTAGGAACAGCGGCGGCTTTCTTCTTGGGACGTTTTTCTTCCGAAATGAGAGAGTCAGCGGTTACGGGTGGAGTGAATCTTACCCAAAAATTAGAACTTAAAAATGGTTCAGAAGTAGAATTCAAAGCAGGAACGTACTACGAGAGTAAAGAACGTGATTTCAAGGCACGTAACCTTGGATATGTTCGTACAAGTCGTACCAATCCAGAAATTTTAGGAGGCTCAATTGAGCAATTATTCCAGCCTGCGAATATCAATAACACTGACGGAATTCGCATTGACGAACAGACAAACAACAGTGATTCGTACAAAGCAAGCAACGACCTTCTTGCCTTCTACGGTTCGGCAAACGTGCCATTGGCCAAGAAATTGAACCTAATTGCAGGAGTACGCTACGAAGCAAATACCCAAAAATTATCCTCAGCCACCATCAATGGCGAACCCGTCAACGTAAGTTTTCCTGTCAATAAATTGTTGCCCTCTCTTAATCTTACGTACAATTTCTCAGAAAAAAGCCTCCTGAGAGCTGCCTACGGACGAACGCTTAACCGCCCTGAATTCCGCGAATTAGCGCCGTTTGCGTTCTATGATTTTGATTACAACATCGTTTACAAAGGAAACCCTGAGGTACAAACGGCCAACGTTGATAATTATGACCTTCGATATGAGTGGTATCCAACCCCTAACGAAGTGGTGAGTTTGGCAGGGTTCTACAAATATTTCACTAATCCGATTGAGGTGATTGTAGTTCCAGGAGCAGGTTCGGGTGGAGCAAAAACATTTACGTTTGCCAATGCTAAAAGCTCTGTTAGCTCAGGAATGGAACTAGAAGTTCGTAAGGGTTTAGCCTCATTTGGGTCGTCTCCTGTTTTGCAAAACATGAGCCTTTTGTTCAACGCTGCGCTTATTTTTAGCCGCATTAAATTAGGAACGTTGGGCTTGGGCCAATCAGACGACCGCCCACTTCAAGGCCAGTCGCCATATATTGTGAATGTGGGTCTTAACTACAACAATACCCAATCAGGTTTACAAGTAAATCTTTTATACAACGTAATTGGTCGCCGAATCTTCGCCGCTGGTTTTGAAGGTTATCCTGATATTTACGAAATGCCCCGCAATGTATTGGACATTACTTTCTCCAAAGAAGTCGGCAAGCGTTGGGTAGTTAAAGGAGGGGTAACTGACATTCTCAATCAGACGAATGTATTACTCCAAAACGGCAATGGCGACAAGAAGTTTGACCGTAAAAACGATCAGCTTATCCAAACGTACCGTCCAGGTAGAATGCTTCAATTCGGATTTTCGTATCGGATATTATAAAAATAACCAATCAAATCAATTCTCAAACTCATGAATTTGTTTAGAAACACACACGTTCTTCGTACAATAGCCATGATGCTATCGGCAGTGTTTATCTTCAATGCCTGTACAAAAGAAGAAGAAATCGTTCCTGTCCCAACCATTACCGCAGGAAGTGCTGTGAGTAGCAAGGTAGGGGATGTTGCCAAAATTACGGCTACTATTAATGCACCAGGTGGCTTAAAGACCCTGACAATTCTTAAAAATGGTCAGACATTTGAGAGCAAAGCCTACACAGGCGAAACCAGCATTTCGTATTCAAAAGACTATACGATTGAATCACTTCCAGTAGGTTCTACTGTGGTATTCACATTCCAAGCTACTGATAACAAAGACCAAGCTTCTACTGTCGCTACGCAGGTCGTTACCGTTTCAGCCGTACCTGCCAAACAAGTGGTGGACGTTTCGGGAGTTTTGGAAGGAAATATTAACTGGACAAAAGACAAAATCTATAAGTTGAAAGGTTTTGTTCGTGTTGGTGAAGATCCAAAAATTGACGGAACTCCTACTAAAACGGGCACCCTTACGATTCAAGCAGGGACAGTTATTATTGGGGAGCGTTCGTCAAAAGCGACTTTGGTTGTACAACGCGGAAGCAAAATCATTGCCAACGGAACTGCCGACGAGCCAATTGTATTCACTTCTGAGCGTGCAATTGGTGAGCGTGAAGCTGGTGACTGGGGTGGCTTAGTGATTTGCGGAAAAGCACTCAATAACCTTACTACTGGTGGAGTAAAAGGAGTAGCTGAATTGGAAGGTCAATACGGTGCTTTCCACGGCGGTACCGATGATGCCGACAACTCTGGTTCGTTGAAATACGTTCGTGTTGAATACGCTGGTATTCCAATCAACCCCAACCAAGAAGTGAACTCGTTCACCTTTGGTTCAGTGGGTTCAGCTACAACCTTAGAATATTTGCAAGCTTCATACGGTGGCGATGACTCATTTGAGTGGTTTGGCGGAAGTGTTAATGCCAAATACCTGATTGCTTACCGTGGACTTGATGATGATTTTGACATCGACAATGGTTTCCGTGGTAACTTACAGTACGGTATCAGTTTGCGTGGAGCGGCTATTGCTGACCAGTCAGGTTCAAACGGATTTGAAATTGATAACGACGGTAGCGGTACAGCCAATACGCCTGTCACTGCAGCTACCCTTTCAAACTTCACATTGATTGGGCCAAAACAAACAAATGCTACGCAGATAAGTGTTCAATACCAAAACGGTATGCACTTGCGTCGCAATGCCCAAGTAAAAATCTACAATACCTTTGTTACAGGCTTCCCTAACGGCATTTTCATTGACCCAAGTGGTTCGGTTTCTACTTTGAAAAATGCAGAAGAAGGTAAGTTAGTATTGAATCAGGTAGTAGTATCGGGTGTAAAAAGCTGGGGAAGCAATAACTTTGGCGCAGGCGCAGGCAACCCGAACGGATTTGCAGTACGTGACGTAAACACCGCTTCTACACCAGTTGCGTTGGCAAATATCGGAGATAAAAAACCATCAGACTGGTTTGCGGCTCAAACAGGCAACAAAATCCTTGGAGACTGGACGCTCACTGGACTTAACGAAAATCTCTTCGGAGCAGGGCGCCCTACATTTACAGTAGGTACTGCTGCAACTGAGACCCTCACTAAAGGCGGAGCGACACCTACAGGTTCGTTCTTCACAGCTACCGACTTTGTGGGAGCTTTCAAAGATAACGACTGGACAGCGAAGTGGTCTAACTTCTCTTCTGGTACAACAGACTACAGCAAATAAGCTTTTGCTGATTATATTTCGGGGAGTCTTTAAAAGCAGACTCTCCGAAACTATGAAAACACATTTTTCAACCGCGTTCTTTCTCTTTATTGTTGCTTTAAGCGTTCCGCTTTTTTGGGGGTGTAAAAAAGACCCGTACCAAGCCAAAACGTACTTTTCGCAGGCCGAACAAGATACGTTGTTGGCCAATATCATTACTTACACGAGTCAGTACGCCCGTGGAGCGACCAATGCTACTCGCTTTGAATCAAAGTTTCGGCAAGAGTACGTCGGTCGGTTGTCACAATATAAGTTGGTCAATTATTTCATTGCTCCCGACTCCACGCACTATTTCTTTATCACTCGCCCCGTAGGCAGTGGGATGTTTCGGCGAGGCGTAGGAGGGAAGTTTAAATTAGGCCCTAAACAAATGCCCACCGAATACGAAGAGCTTTGGTGTACGCCTCATTTTAAGGAGGAAACCGTGGTACTTGAACGAGGCGGATTTTTGTTCAAAGCAATGACAAAAGAAGGAAATATCGACAAATACTTGACCATGAAAATGTACGTTGAGTGGCCCGACTCCACCCTCAAGTACGATAAAAACATTCACGAATGGGTACCTAGAAACAACCTAGCCATTCCGTTGAAATAAATTCATATTGGTGTCAGATTATAAGAAAAGCCAGAGGCAAATGCTTCTGGTTTTTTTATGTGGTCGCTCTTTGCAAAGCCAATGATATTCATGAATAGAGTAGAAAATTTTAACAAACTGATTTTCAGTCTAAAAAAGAACCATGAAGCCTGTTTTTGTTTTTCTCTTTCTACTCGTTGGCAGGATTCTCCCCCCTGTTTTCGCTCAGTCGTCGCTTAGCCAGCAGATGCGAGCCTCCGCCGAGGCGTTTTTTGGCAGCTTGTCAGATGAACAGAAAAAAGAAGCCTATTTAGCTTTCGATTCAGACTGGCGTTATGATTGGAACTACACCCCGCGCTCACGCAAGGGGCTTCCCCTCAAAAAGATGAACGAAGCCCAGCGAAAAGCCGCCATGCACTTGCTGGAAGTGGCTTTGAGCGACGCGGGAAAAACAAAAGTAAACGACATCATCGCATTGGAATACGTGCTGCGCCAAGTAGAAAAACGTCCCGAAAACGACACCTACCGCGACCCCGAGAATTACGCCTTTTTGGTGTTTGGTACGCCTTCTCCCACACAGCCTTGGGGATGGAGCGTAGAAGGTCACCATATCTCGCTGCATTTTACCCTCGTGGGGGAGACCATTGAGTTTTTACCCAGCTTTTTTGGGAGCAATCCTGCCCTTGTTTTGCCTGGTTTTATCCAAGAAGGAAAACAAGTACTGAAAGAAGAAGCCGAAGCGGCGTTTACCCTTTTACATTCATTGACCCCCGCACAACTTTCCAAAGTAGTACTTTCGGACAGAGCGCCCAGCGATATTGTCACGACTAACACACGGCGCGTCATGCTCGAAAAACGCGAAGGGCTATCTTGGGGAGACATGACCGCCCCGCAGCAGGAGCTTTTTAAAAAGTTACTTCAAGTATATTTTCAACGTTATCACGTTACGCTCAAAAATCAAGCCCTCAAGAAGCTCAACCAAGCCGATTTAAGGTCTATTGTCTTTTGTTGGATGGGTGACCAAGAGCCCGTCAGAGGTGCAGGGAAAGGACATTATTACCGCATTCACGGGCCTACGTTTTTGATAGAATACGATAACACCCAAAACAATGCCAATCACGTTCATACCGTCGTTCGCGATTTAACCAACGACTGGGGCGAAGACCTCCTCAAAGCCCACTACGAAGCAGGCCATCGGAAGTGAGAAGAGTTCCTACTTAACAATCCTAGCCGTAACAGGTACACATTTTTGGGCAGCACATTCGCTCGCAAGCGCATCCGCTTTTTTGAAATTAGGAATACCATAACCCAGCAGATAGTCGGGCGACTGGGCTTGCGTACCCGATTGTTTGAGGTAGTTCATCACCTGAACGTTGGTTAGGTTGGGATGCGCCTGCCAAAAACCTGCTGCCATTCCTGCCAATAACGGTGCCGCAAACGACGTCCCTTGGCTATAGGCATAACTACCGCTAGGCGTAGCCACGACCACAAAACTCCCCTGTGCGGCCACATCGGGCTTCACCCGCCCGTCGGCAGAGGGGCCAATTGAGCTAAAACTCGTCCGAATCCCCGCTGGATTGACGGCCCCTACCGCCAGCACCGAATCGCCATCAGCGGGCGCAGTGATGTACTGCCAAGGTGAACTTCCTGAATTACCAGCCGAAACAACGACCAAAATACCCGCTTGCGCGGCCAAATCAGCGCCACGGGTAGAGAGCGCCACGTCGCCGTTCATTTGGGAATAGGTATAGTTTTGGGCAGGGTTGTCAAACTCACTGTAGCCCAACGAAGAATTGATGATGTCCACCCCAAGGCTGTCGGCGTACTCTGCACCAAACACCCAATAGGCCTCTTCTATCTTGGTTTCGGTGGCATCGTCTTCGGTGCGGAGTAGCACATATGAAGCTTTGTAGGCAGTCCCAATAAGGGTGTCGGGCATGTAGCTTGCCATACACGAAAGTACATTGGTGCCGTGGCTATGGTCGTCATAGACATCGGTTTCGTTATCCACAAAATCAAAGGTTGAAAGCACCCGATTTTCGCTAAACAACGGCTGCAAACTTGGGTGTTGGTTGGCATTCTGAAATCCGCCATCAAGTACGCCAATGAGCATTCCTTCGCCCCGATACCCCGCTGAGTGCATACTATCGGCACACAGCATTTTTACTTGGTTTTCCGAAAAACCGTATCCTTCGGTTGTGGTCGTCCCCCATTTGTCTGTTTTATTATTGGAACGATTTTCAGTCGATACCCGCGCGTTGCGAATATCACCGTTGCCTTCAATGCCTCTGACAAAAGGTAAAGCCAAAATTTGCGAAAGTGTGGTGCTGTTGGTTTCAACAAGTACACCATTGAGCCAACGCGTTTTGTACAATACCTTCGCTCCTAAATTTTTGATGGATTGAATGTACGAAGTATTCGGGGGGAAATCGCGTTCGGAAACTGCAATGTGCTGCCGCTGACGACGAGCAATGGCCCGCGCCGATAAGTATTGCTGTGGATTAGCCGTAGAATACGACGTTCCTGATTTGTCTTTGAAATAAACCAAGTAACGATTTTGGCTTTGTACTGTTTCAAAAGCCATTATCCATACACCGACTACTAATAAAACTTTGCTGAAAAGGTTGCTCATCGTTTATCGTTATTCACCTTTTAGCTCTGAGCAAAGATGATGCTAAACTTTACAAATCTTGGAGGCGGGCTTGATAAAAAATGGAATGTTGACGCTAATACCCTAATTTTGCGGAGGGATCGGTTTTTCTTTCCCCCAAACATCGTAAACGACCAACTCACCCATGTCATCTGCTGATAAAAATCTGAGCGTTTTTACCACCGACGGTCTGCCTGACATCACCCACAAAAAGTTTGTGATTGTAGTAGCCGAGTGGAATTCGGAAGTAACCGAAGCTTTGTTTCAAGGAGCCTACAAAACGCTTGTTGACCACGGAGCGCAAACGCAAAATATCCTTCGTGCCAACGTTCCAGGAAGTTTTGAGCTTAGTTTTGGCTCACAAGTATATGCCCAAAAAGCCGACGTGGACGCCGTGATTGCCATTGGCTGCGTGATTCAGGGAGAAACCAAGCACAACGACTACATCAACCACGCCGTCGCGCATGGCCTCACCGACGTGGCCTTGAAGTACAACAAGCCCGTTATTTTTGGCGTCCTTACGCCCAATACCCTCCAACAAGCCCTCGACCGCGCGGGAGGCATCCACGGCAACAAAGGCGACGAAGCAGCTATCACAGCTATCAAAATGCTGAGTTTACAATAAATAAAAAGTTATACGCATAAAGTAAGCCCTCTAACTCCCTTCTACTGCTAGGAGAGGGGCTAGGGGTGAGGTTAACCATGAAAACTGTCATTATCAAATATAACGCGGGCAATGTGCAGTCGGTGATGTATGCCCTCGACCGCATTGGGGCTGCTTACGAGTGGACCGACGACCCCGAAACCATTTTGGCTGCTGACAAAGTTATTTTCCCAGGCGTGGGTGAGGCCAGTACAGCCATGGCTTACCTGAAAGAGCGGAAACTCGACCAGCTCATCCCGACCCTGCGCCAACCCGTTTTGGGTACTTGCGTGGGGATGCAACTCATGTGTCGCTATTCGGAAGAAAACGATACCACTTGCATGGGGATTTTTGACGTGGATGTACTGCGTTTTCCGCGCGTATCGGGCTTTAAAGTGCCCCAAACGGGTTGGAACGACATTTATGAGTTGAATAACCCACTGTGTGCAGGACTCAATGAACACGATTACGTCTATTATAACCACGGCTATTATGCCCCGCTTTGTGACCAAACGGCCGCCAAAACCAATTACATTTTGGAGTATTCGGCTATGTTGCAAAAAGACAATTTCTTCGCCGCTCAGTTTCACTCCGAAATCAGCGGAAATGTAGGACAACGGATTTTTGAAAATTTCCTGAAATTATAGAAATGCGTACCCTTCTTGCCTTCTTGTTACTCATGTTTTCGTGGTTGAAACCCAACGCCCAAACCAATAGCCGTGCCTATAAAGTAATGCTCGAAGGCATGTATAAACATACGGTGCCTACGGTGAGTTGTACCGATTTAAAAAAGGAACTCAAAAACGTGGTGTTGCTTGATACCCGCGCTAAAAACGAATACGACGTGAGCCATCTTCCCGAAGCGCGTTGGGTGGGCTACGATGAATTTAATCCAAAATCCGTAGCTGATTTGCCCAAAAATACCCCGATTGTGGTCTATTGTACGGTGGGTGTCCGTAGTGAACGGGTAGGAGAGAAACTCAAAGCTGCAGGATTTCAGAACGTTCGTAATCTGTACGGAAGCATTTTTGAGTGGGTCAATCAGGGCAATACCGTCGTGGATAACCAAGGGAAACCTACCCAAAAAGTACACGCCTATTCTCGGACGTGGGGAATTTGGCTCAACAAAGGAGAGAAAGTGTATGAGTGAGTTTTAGAACGATGAGACATTAGTTATAAGAGATGAGTTATGAGAGATAAGACTGATTGAAGATACTACGATGGGCGATTTTTTGGACAAAAATTACTGGGACGAACGTTATTTGAACCACCAAACTGGCTGGGATATTGGCTACGTGTCACCACCTTTGAAACAGTTTTTTGATACCCTCACCGACAAACACCTCCGTATTCTTATTCCTGGGGGTGGAAATAGCTATGAAGCAGCTTACTTGCTCGAGCAAGGATTTGACAACGTAACGGTGGTGGATATTTCGGAAGTGGTATGCCAACGTTTGGTAGATGACTACCAAAAAAAAGGATTACAAGTCGTTTGTGGGGATTTTTTTGAACATTCGGGCGTGTATGATCTCATTGTGGAGCAAACCTTTTTCTGCGCCATTTCTCCTTCATTGCGAACTAACTATGTCCAAAAAATGGTGAAATTGTTGTCGGAAGACGGACTACTTGCGGGACTTTTGTTCAATCGTGCCTTTGAAGGCGGGCCGCCTTTTGGCGGAAGTGTGGCAGAGTACCAAGCCTTTTTCGATAAGGCTGGTTTTAAAGTTACCTTCGATTTGGCTCCTGCTTCTATTCCACCACGAGCAAGAAGTGAAGTGTTTTTTACGGCAAAAAAATAAACGCCACCCACAAGAGCAGCGTCTATTGGCAATCCTAAACCCTAACTACATTAAAAAATAGGATACAAATGATTAGTCGGCAAGTGTCGTTAAGAAACGAACGATTTTAGTAACCGTCGAAACTGCTTGACGAGTGCCTTCGGCACCTTTCTGCGCTTGCTGCGTCACTTCTTTCAAAAGCGAACGCTGTGGCACCACTTCCTTCTTTACTTGGCTTGCCTCTTGCATAGCTTTGCGGGTAGCAAAAACATTGTGTGGGCGGCCAATTGAAAAGGCTGAAGAACTTAACAAACACAGAACGGCGGCGAAGGTAATGGCTTTCATGACTGTATGAGTTTTGATGGTGATTTTGATGGTTGATTTGTCTTCTGGCTGAATGTTGAAACAAAGATATGTGTTTTGTCTGGTATTATGCAATACAAAGTACCTTGTTTTTTGTTTGATTCGTGTTAAGCGGCAAATTTTAAGGACGAATGGCAAGTCATTTTTCTTGTACTGAAATAATTCCTTTCATCCAATAACCGTTGCCTCTAGCGGCGTCGATTATATGATGCAAAGGTGGTATGAAAGGTTGCATCACACCAAAAAAAATTGACAAACTGGCTCTTCTGCCCGATGAATCGGGTAAAATGCTGGGTGAAATGAAAAAGGGAATTGTTGAGGCGAATAGATTAGGGTTCTCTTAGGTACATGGTTTTTCTTTCCCCCAGCACCGTCAATATATCGTTGTTGATGTTGTACCGTCCTTCTTTTGATTCAAGCACAAATGCTCCCGATATAAAAATGGCAGAATAGAGATACTCATTTACGATGTACCACTTAAGTTCGAGGGGAAAAGAATCCTTTTCTGAACCTAGATCCATGCCTTCTATTCGCATCTCGCCCTCTTTAAAGAAGTGTTTTTTAGTGTGGCTAAGAGGCAGTTCATTTTTATAATCCGTCTCAGAAATAACCTTCCATGGCCCCACCAAATCGGTATCTAGCCTGGGTTTTTCAAAATACGCCTCTAAATGGAAAGTAGTATCGTTGTTTTTACGTTCTAACCTTAGCGAGACAGTCGTTTCTTGAAAAGGGGGTGTGTTGTTTAAAAAAACGATAGTTGCGTCCAATTTATCGCTCTTCAGTGCTCCCGTCAGAGGGGAGGTGCCGAGCGTTTTATGATGTAAAAGGGCTTTTAATTCTCCATTTATTAAAGTCCCCTCTAAACCATGATTACTGTAATAACTGGTGTAAAAAGTACCTGTGACTTTCTCTTTAGAAACGTTGAGTGACAACACACATGGCTGTTCCATGAATGTACCTTCATATAAGCCTATTAGATTCTGTTGGGCATAGGCAGAGGCAATTAAGGAAAGATAGCCAAGAAGAAAATAGAATAATCGCATTGTGGGAGGTTGATAACGGCTAAATAATCAGTAGCTTACTATAATTATAAAAACTATATAAGCTAAGTAGCTAGGCAAAGTTAGTTTCTATTATTTGTTATTCAACAGGCTTAGTTGGCTGACAATCTGAATTTTACAATTAACAGATAACGATTAACTATTAACGGGCTGTTACTTAGGCTGTACAGAATTTGATTATTTTTCACACAACAACGAGTTACAAAACGCATGAGGCGGAGCTTGAAATAACTCGCCTCATAACCGTTTTGACGTGTATTTTTATCCCCTTTGGCGGGCTGCCTCGTAGATAATCATTCCCGCAGCCACTGATACATTCAGGGAAGCTACTTTTCCAGTCATTGGAATTTTTACGGCCATGTTTGCGCGGCGAATCACATCAATGGATACGCCATCTTCTTCCGAGCCCATCACAATAGCCGTAGGCGTTGTAAAGTCAATATTTGAAGTAACTTGTGCCGCTTTTTCGGTACAAACTACAACCTGAACACCGCTATCTTGCAAATACTGCACTGTATCTATCAAGTTATTTTCGCGACAGACAGGAAGGTGATTGAGCGCCCCTGAAGAGGTTTTGAGGGCGTCGCTATTGATTTGGGCTGCGCCACGCATAGGGACTACCAACGCATGAACACCCATACACTCAGCCGTACGGGCAATAGCTCCAAAGTTACGGACATCGGTGATGCGGTCGAGAAGCAACAATAACGGCACTTCGCCTCTTTCGTAGATGTCTGCCAATACGTTGTGAAGCGAAACGTAGCGAATCGCGGACATAAACGCAATGACACCTTGGTGGTTTTTTCCCGTAATATTGTTCAGTTTTTCCATCGGAACGCGCTGAACGGGTATTTCGCGCTCGTTGGCTAACTGAATCACTTCGGCGAAACTCTGCTCGCGATAGACCATAATTTTATCAATTTCGGTCCCCGCACGGAGTGCTTCTAAAAGCGGTTGTAACCCAAAAATAAGCTCTTTTTCGCGAGCCTTGTCCACGGGTTTGGTGGTATGAATGCGGCGTTTTGGATTTTCGTCTCGTTGGTATGCCATGGGATTATTTTTAGAGCATGGTAGCAAAAAACCCGTCCGAATATCTTCAGACGGGTTTTTTACCAAAATTTCTCTGTAAAAAAAGCTTATGCTTCAGCCAATTCGATATGAACAAATGACTTGTTGTCACGGCCACGGCTAAACTTAACCACACCGTTTGTCAAAGCAAAAAGCGTATAATCACGGCCTACACCTACGTTACGACCTGGGTGGTATTTAGTACCACGCTGACGAACGATGATGTTACCCGCTACGGCTGGCTGACCACCGAAAATTTTAACGCCAAGGCGTTTACTTTCTGATTCGCGACCGTTTTTCGAACTACCTACACCTTTTTTGTGTGCCATTTCTTTAGGTATTTAAAAATTTCAAAAAGCTATTTAAGAAAAAAATTAAGCTAGGATTGCGTCGATTTTAACCTTAGTCAAAGCTTGACGGTGACCGTTTTTCTTCTCGTATCCTTTACGGCGTTTCTTTCTGAAAACGATTACTTTCTCTCCCTTAAGGTGTTCTACGATTGTAGCCTTTACACTCGCACCGTTTACCGTCGGCGCGCCTACGCTGATGGCACCTGCATTGTCCACCAACAAAACTTTGTCAAATACGAGCGCAGCGTCCAAGTCACCAGCCAAACGGTTGGTAAAGATTTCTTGGCCCTCTTCTACTTTAAATTGCTGTCCCGCGATTTCTACGATTGCGTACATGATGATTATGATTAAAACAGTTTTTTCCAAAAATGGAGTGCAAAAATAATGGATTCCGTAGGATTTAGCAACTTCTGTTTGAAAAATATTAGGGAATTACTTGACATACAGGGCAAAAGTACGTAGCTCGCCCGCCTACTCGGGTCTGTGCAATGTCGGCATGGCCTTCGGGACAGCGTTTGTGTTGGTCGGGATGCTCAAACGGCGAGGCGTCCCACTCACGGGCATGAATCAAAAACGAGCGTGGAAAAAGTCCATAATTGGCCTCGTGCTCGATGGCGGTACGCAACACAAATCCAATCGCTGAGTGAATCCGTTCAAGCTCTGACGGAGTAAGTTCATTGGCCAGCCGCTCGGGGTGTACTTTGGCTTGAAACAAGACTTCATCGACAATCCAATTGCCAATCCCTGCTACGGTACTTTGGTCGAGAAGCACAGGCTTAATCGGAGACTTACGTTTTTGGATAGTTTCAGTCAATTGTTCCAAGGTAATTTCTAAACCATCGGGCGCAATTTTTTTTCGTTTCAAATAATCTTCTACGCTAGAAACGAGTCCAATGCGTTCAAATTTTCGAGGGCAAATAAAGCCCAAATTGAAGCCCGAACGAAAGACAAAAACGATGCGTGCGTGGCGAGGCCGAGGCAACGACGAATGATAATACTCCAAATCGCCCGTCATCCCAAAATGAAGATGTAGCGTATGTCCCCCGTCAGTCAACGCAAACATATTTTTGCCCACCCGCCGAGTAGCCACAAACGACTGTCCCACAAGTGTTTCAGTGAGTGTGGCATAGTCGGTCGTAAGTAGTTTTCGGTCTTCTACCTCAATGGCCTCTATGGCTTGGTGAAGAGAAGTGGCTTCAAAATAATGGCGGTAGGTTTCGACTTCAGGTAGCTCAGGCATGGTTAACTCGCATTAGGTTTGGTTTAGTAACTATTTTTGACACCTATTTGATTTCGTTTGGCCCTGCTTTTGATGAGGTTTTTGGCCTAAAAGCGCACTTAGTGTCAAATCACCAATCTACTTCGTACCTTTGCAGAATCAACCTCTGATATTAGCTGCAAATGAAGTTTGAAGATTATCACATCTCTGGCGTTGTAAAACAAAACCTCGAAAAACTAGGTTTTCGCCGCCCCACTGACATCCAATACAAAGCGATTCCGTCGATTTTGAAAGGAGAAGATGTATTGGCCATTGCTCAAACGGGAACGGGAAAAACGGCCGCTTTTGCGATTCCGATTCTTCATTTGCTCCACGAGCGCAAACGCAATTCTCGCCGCCCTGACGGCGTAAAATGCGTGGTCATGGTGCCTACGCACGAGTTAGCGCTACAAATCACGGAGGTATTTGAACGCCTTGGCAAAGGAAGCGACGTAAAAACGTTGGCGTTGTTTGGCGGAGTAGCCCAAGATCCGCAAATCGCCCGCCTCGACAAGGGTATGGACATTGTGGTAGCCACGCCAGGGCGTTTGTTTGACTTGGTGAGCCAAGGTCATTTACGCCTCGAACGCGTGGAGTTATTAGTACTCGACGAAGCCGACCACATGCTCGATTTGGGTTTTATCAAAGACATTCGCGACTTGCTCAAACACTTGCCCCGCCGTCGGCAAACGCTGTTTTTTTCGGCAACGATTGATGATAAAATCAAAAAATTGGCCTATTCCATCATTCACAGTGCGGCTATTCGGATTCAGATTTCACCCAAAGACCCTGTATCTAAAAACGTTGACCATTTTGTTACGTACGTCGAGATGGACGACAAACGCTTTTTCTTAGAACGCCTCATCAACGAGCACCCAGACAGCAAAATCATGGTGTTTGTGCGGACTAAAGTGCGTGCCGAACGGGTGGCTCATGCCCTCGAGCGCATGGAGATTCAGAGCATGACGCTGCACGGTGACAAAGAGCAAAAAGAGCGTTCGTTGGCACTAGGAGCGTTTAAAAGTGGTAAAACCAAGGTGTTGATTGCGACCGACATCAGTGCCCGTGGAATCGATATTCCAAACGTGGACTATGTGATTAACTACGACTTGCCCGACGAGGTCGAAAACTACGTACACCGCGTGGGGCGTACGGGCCGTGGGACACAACGCGGAAGCGCGGTATCGTTTTGCAGTACGGAGGAAAAACCGAAACTGGCCGCCATTGAAGAATACGTAGGAAAACCTGTTACGGTACTCCAACTCAGCAAAGCCGAATACGACGGTATTGTGGACACAAGCAACGACCCCGCAGGCAATATCAAGTCGCTTCTCCAAGAAATTGAAGACCTCGAAGCCGACAAAAAACTCCGTCAGGGAAGAAAGAGAGGAAAGAAAAAACGAGGATAGGGGCTTGCTTTCAAACCTGATTCATCTTACTACTAAGATCTAGCTCCTCGGGAGCAATAAATACTAGCTTTCTGTTTTAATGCGTTCAACCTAGTTCTTGATAAAAATTAGAGACATGCTACTCTAGGTATCAAGGCGTGCAATAAGTTTTTCTTCCCGTACTCCTACATACTTCAAGAATTATGTATATTTGTTAACAAAGAAATCTGTAAACCACTCATGGACATTCAAGCCCACAAATTAGAATTTTTGTCAGAGTATCTTCGAGTTAATGATGAAACGATACTACTCAAATTGTCTAATCTTTTGCGTCAAGAGCGTCAAAAACGCGTAAAAGATAAGTTGAAACCCATGACTCAGGAAGAACTATCAAGCAAACTCAAAAGAGCAGAAAACGATATTCTGGAAGGTAACGTAATGAACCAAGAAGAGATTGAAGCCTTTTTCAAGAAGAGACCCTAAGCACCTCAGGTTATAATCCCACCCTCAAAACCCCACTCGAAACACCGTTTTACCCACTTCTTCGGTTTGGAGTGAGGCTGAGAAGCCGTGGTTGTGCAAAATCTCACGCACAAGGGTAAGACCAATCCCCTGCCCGTTTTTCTTGGTAGAAAAAAATGGGGTAAACAACTGAGCCGCCACGTCGGCGGAGATTCCTGCGCCGCTGTCGATGATTTCTAACTGGGACGGAGATGTTTTGAAGACGACTTTTCCACCACTTCCGATGCTTTCAAACGCATTTTTAATCACGTTTACCAGCACTTGTTCCAACTGCTGACGGTCGGCGTCGAGCCAAATCGGCTGGGGGTGAAGCGCCCATTCCAATGTTATTTCGCGGCTTCGGGCGTTGAATTCCATCAATTTGGCCATGTTTTCAAGCAATTCGTGCAAGTCAAGGCGCTGTTTTTGGGGCATTGGTAAACGGACAATGTCCGCAAAATTTCGCATAAACTGATTCAGGTGGTCGTTGCGTTCCATCGCTATCCGCACCGCGCTTTGGACGTCAGGGTTTTCGCCCAAATAATATAAAGTCGAGTCTAAAATCGAGTTAACGGCTCCAATTGAGTTGTTGACTTCGTGCGCCATCAAGCGAATGACTTTCCCATAGGCATTTTTTTCGGCGGCCAAAATCTCCGCCGTTAGTTCTTCCAACATCACAAAATACCGAGGAAAACCGCGGTCGATAAAATGGGCTTTTTGGCATTTAAAGAGCGCTACCCCGTTGAAATTGAACGTACGTGCTTCGCCCGTTTTCAAACGACTCAATGCTTGTAGTATCGGATGTGAGCTTTCGGTCAGCGACTGCTGAAGAAGTTGTCGAGCAGGTATTCCCACTATTTCTTCAGCCTTGGGGTTTAGGTCGGTGATGTGTTGGTCAAAATCCAACATCAATATCCCCGTTGGCGAAGTGGCAACGAGTTTTTGGAGAAAATAATGCTGTTCTTGTTGCTGTGTCCGTTCGGTACGAAGTTGGTCAATCATTTGGTTATAGACCTCAATGAGTTGATCCATTTCGTACTTGCCCGTTTTTAAAAATTTAACGTTAAAATCGCGGTCATGAATGGCTTCCACGCCCGTCATCAACAGCTTTAGCGGCTGAATCAGGTCTTGATATACCTGCCACGAAAAAAACAATGAAAGCAAAATGAACGCTTCCGAAAGTATAAACAACAGCGGTTTTGTAAAAAAAATCGCGAACGAAAGTCCCAAGGCTACCAAATGAATGATAGCAATAAAAACGATAAATTTGGTGCCTAGTCTCATAACTCCATGAATTTAGAAGCGCATTACCAACAGATGTGGCTCGCGGCCAACGAAGGATTCGCGAAGGGTCTTTTTGAGTACGACCCGCTGATTGATTCCCCCGCTGATACACGTCGTGGTATTACGCTTATTGCACGGCCGTCGGAAGAAAGTAAGCAGCAAATTCGTACGATGCTTGATGCGTTATTTCTCCTAGAACCTCAGCAATATTACTACCCTTTGACGGATATTCATCTGACAGTCTTGTCGATTATTTCGTGTTACGAAGGTTTTTCACTTTCAACGATTCATCCGCAAGAGTACATTGACCGTATCCGTGAGGTTGTTAAAAAATATGCGGGTTTTCGGGTGCGTTTTTCGGGTATTACTGCCTCCTCAAGCTGTGTACTTGTACAAGGTTTTCCGATGGACGATACCCTAGCTGCCATTCGTAACGACCTCCGAACGACTTTCAAAACATCATCGCTGCAGCATTCTATTGACAAACGTTATAGCATTCAAACGGCGCATTCGACCGTGATTCGTTTCCATGTCCCGCTCGTGCAGCCCGTTGCTTTTGTGGAGCGTCTTCAAGCATTTTATGTGTACGATTTTGGTACGTTTGACGTCAATATGTTGGAGCTTGTTTTCAACGATTGGTACCAGCGTACTGAAAATTCCTTGCTGCTAGCGCCATTTTTTTGGGCTAGTTAATGCCAATCTATTCACGCAAAGTCGCAGTGACGCAAAGAATACAAAAAGCTGATTATCTAAGCCTTAGAAGCTCTACGTGAAGTATCCATTAATTTTGCTTTTTTGCCTCACTTGCAAATTTGCCCATTTATTTACTTTACTCTTCATCAAAAGGGATATTAAACTTTTCCAAACGTCGGTAAAGTGCGGAACGAGTAATGCCCAACGATTTGGCTACGCGAGCGACTTTCCCGCGGTGAAACTCCATTGCCCGACGAATCATCTGAATTTCCATTTCTTCGAGCGTCATGCTACCCACATCTGGGAGGGTCGAAGGAGGAGTGGAGAGTGTCGAATTTTTAGAACCTTGGTAATTTTGTTGAAAATCTTCAATCGTTAGTACGTCGCGATGGCTAATCAGTACCGTACGTTCTACCAAATTTTTAAGCTGTCGAATATTTCCAGGCAAGTTCAGGTTTTTTAGCCACTGTAATGCTTCTCGTGTTACTTGTAAATGGGGGCGTTGGTAGATTTGGCGCAAGTTATCCACAAAAAACTCCACCAACAGTGGAATATCATTGGGACGCTCACGCAAAGCGGGCAAGTGGATGATAATCAAATTGATTCGGTACAGCAAATCTTCGCGAAATGTACCTTTTGCCACCATTTCTTCGAGGTTTCGGTTCGTAGCACAAATCACTCGTACATCCACCGATTTGGTTTTACTACTTCCCAACACCTCGTAGGTTCGGTCTTGCAATACCCGCAACAGCTTGACTTGACTACTGGCGTCGAGTTCGCCGATTTCGTCCAAAAAGATGGTTCCTCGGTTCGCCATTTCAAAGCGCCCTGTGCGGTCAAAACGAGCGTCGGTAAACGCTCCGCGAACGTGCCCAAACATCTCGGACTCAAAAAGGCTGGTCGAAACTCCACCCAAATTGACCTTGACAAACGGTCGCTTGGCACGTTGGCTATTTTGATGGATGGCTTCGGCCACCAATTCTTTTCCCGTGCCACTTTCTCCCAAAATCAGCACCGAGGCATCGGTATGCGCGATGCGGCCAATGGTCTGTAAAATCTGTACCAATTGTGGTGACTCTCCTACGATTTGCGCAAAATCAAACTGCTTGTCCAACGCACGGCGGGAAAGGGCAGTGGGCAAGGGGCGAGGGGCAATCGGTGAGGAATCTGGCATTTCTTCTGCCCTTTGCTCCTTGCCCTTTGCTTCTGAATGGGCCAAAGCCAGGGCCGTCCGCACTGACTGTATCAAATGCGCGTTTTGCCACGGTTTGTTAATAAAATCAGCCGCGCCGAGTTTCATTCCTTGTACGGCCAAGTCGATGGTAGCCCAGCCCGTAATGAGAATCACAGGTAGTGTTGGCTTCAAGGTTTTTAGCTCCTGAAGCATCTGTAACCCATCTCTGCCTGAAGTTTCGTTGGAAAAATTCATATCGAGCAATACCAATGCCACTTCGTGCCGCTTCAGAATCCGAAACGCGTCGTCGGGGTTGTGCGCAACGGCCACGTCAAACCCCTCCTTCCGCGCCAAAAGTGAAAGTGAAGTACAAACAGCAATATCGTCGTCAATGATTAGAAGCATGGGGAGGAGAGCATAGGGTATTGGGCAAAGGGCACGGGCGTTATATTATTTAAGGGCCTTTTGAAAATTTGTAATTTTTCTACTCAATTCTTCTAAACGAGCAAATAACGCCTCTTTTTCCGTAAGTGAGACATAATTTCGTCGTTCTGAAATAATTAGAATATTAGCACACTCATAGCAAGAACGTCTGGCATAATTCAAAAACTGGGAAAATTCTGGTTTCGATGAAGATCCAGCTCCTTCTGCTATGTTATTTGAAATGCTCATCGCTGCCCCCCTAAGTTGTTCTGCAAAACGGTATTTTTTCTTTTCTTCGAGTCTATCCGCAATATCATACAACTCATCGCCTATTTCTATGGCAATTTTCCAAATTTCTAAATCCTCAAACCTAAACTTACGTTCAATCATAGCTTACTGAGAAAGGTGCTGAAAGCTCAAAAATTAACAAAGATACACCGAATTTACCATCCCCATGCCACTCTCCCTCTGCCCTCTGCTTTTTATTCTTCATGCAGCACCACCGCAGGCTGCAACACCGAGGCTTGGCGGCTTGGGTAAAAGGCACAGATACCGACGAGTACGTAAATCGCAATGACAGCCAATAACATACCAAACAAATATACACTCGCTTCCACGTCAAAGACGTTTAGTAGCGGAAATTGAATGGCGAAAAACAAGCCCAGAATCAGCCCAAAGGTGGCGATAACGGCCGTTTCTCCAATAAAATGCCATAAAATTGCTCCCTTGGTAGCGCCCATAGCGCGGCGAACGCCAATTTCTTGCTTGCGGCGATTGATGGTTTGGAACAATACCCCAAACATCCCCAAAGCGACATTGAAGACCAAAAAGCCGCAGATAATCAACAAAATCAAAACAGGCACCAACACCAAGTTATTACGGTTCGATTTCATTTCGCCCATCTGCTGAATTTCGATTGTCCAATCTTTGCCAAGGCGTGCTAGTTCCCGTACAATTTTGGCTTCCTCCTCAGCCCCACTTCCCGCTCTCACTTTTAGCACCATAGTATCGTCCCATTTGTCAGAAGAAGGGCGGAAGAGGGTATTGTCAAGTTCTTGAAAATCACTTTTGTGTTTGTAGTAATCTACCACGCCTACTACTTTCATTTTCTTACTTACTGCTGCCTCTTCGCCATCTCCAATTATTTTTCCAACGGCGTCTTCTGTGCTAAATAACTCTTTGGCCAAGTGTTTGGTGATAACCACAGGCACAAAATTCCCCGCAATATCGCCCTTCGTAAACCAACGGCCTTGCGTTATTTCCATGCTCATTGCTTTGGGAAAATCGGGCTCTACTGAGACAATGTCGCTCGACACTTTTTTCTTGTTATAGGATAGGCTATTGCTCATTGTGCTAAACGTAAACGGCGCGTTGGAGCTTGTATAGGAAAAGCTTTCTACTTCTCGATAGCGCTTCAATTGCTGACTAATCAGCTCTTTGTACTCCGCCTTCGCCGTATCGCTTGAGGTATTGAAGTTGATAAAAGCTACCCAAACGTTGTTGGTTTCTAGGCCAGCGGGCGTCATGTAGTTTTGAAAATTATACACCCCGAGCGAGCAAACAGCAAACAAAATCAAGAAAGAAAAGAAGATTTCGGTCATCATCAGGGAGTTACTTTTTCTTCGCTTCCAGATGAGTTTAAACAAATGTTTTATCATGGCTTTTAATATTTTAAGGCATCTACTACCTGTAATTTTGACATTCTCCAAGCAGGATAAACCCCTGATAATAACCCAAATATTAGGCTAACTAGAATCGCTACTGAGAATACTTTCCAGTTGAAACTCAGGTCGATGTAAGCAATGAGATTGCTTTGGTTAATGTAAAAAATCACCAACGATGACAAAATTAGGGCAATTACACCACCGATGAGGGTCAGGATGATATTTTCAATGACAAACTGCATCACAAGCGTCTTGCTTGACGCTCCAAACGCTTTTCTCACGCCAATCTCTGACGCTCGTTCCATGATTCGACTCATGTTGACGTTTACCAAATTGATGGCGGGAAGCGACATAAATAGCAGAACAACACCAAGGAGAATAGAAATAATGAGCGTTGACCCGTCGCCGTCACCCGAACCTTTTAGCTCGCGCGTAAAGCTCACAAAATAGGTGTCGGCAAATACGTATAATTTGTCAGGGTTAAACCATTTGTCGTCCGTTTTGGTAGGTTTGATTTTAGAGGCAACTGCCTTAAATTCTTCCTGTAATTTGAGCTTATCGTTGGGATTATTAGGCAAAATAAGTGCCATGTAATCTCCCCTTAGCCTTGTCTTTTTCAAATCGGCTTTTGAGGTATTGTAAGGAAAATACAAGTCAGAAGACGTATGAAGGCGTGTGACGGGACATCCTTTCACTACCCCAATGATGCGGTATTTTACGTTATCGACTTCGAGCATTTTTCCAACGGCTGGCTGGCCTTTTCCTACGTACTGGTCACGTACATTGTCATTGATAACCACCACATAATCGTTGTTAGCGATGTTTTGAGCGGTGTACCTTTTTCCTTCTAAGAATTCAAAAGAAGTAACTTCCCAAAAATTAGCATCGGTGTAGCGATACATCACCTTGATTTTGTGGTTATTGAGATAAATATTAATGGTATTGAACATACTCACTGCCGCTACTTTTGCGGGCGTTTTGAGCGTCCGAATGTAGGTATTGATAAACGAAAAACTAACAGGGCCAGAGCTTGAGCCTCCATTTTTGGTATCTTTTTCTTTGATATTCCATACATAAAGCGAATTGTCGCGGTTTACTTCGGGATAACCTGCCGACACCAAGTGGTCGAAAAAAGCCGTGACCACCACCAAGATAGTGAGCGTAAAACTGATGCCAAACAAACTGATAAACGTAAAGAACTTCCGACGTTTCAGCACGGCAAGGGTGATTTTGAGGTAGTTAAATAGCATAGCTTTAAAAGTTAGGATACCTGTGAGCCGTCAAATAATCGAATCAAACGATGTGTGCGCTTGGCCATGTTTTCGTCGTGCGTTACCATTACAATCGTGGTGTTATCGCGCTGGTTGAGGGTGAGTAAGATGTCCATGATCTCGTTACCCATGTTACTGTCCAAATTTCCCGTTGGCTCATCGGCCAAGATAATTTCGGGTTGCCCCACAATGGCTCGTGCAATGGCCACGCGTTGTTTTTGCCCACCCGAAAGCTGGTTGGGATAGTGTTTCATGCGGTTGCTTAACCCTACTTTCTCAAGCGCTTCCGAGGCCAAGCGACTACGTTCGGCACCCGACACGTTGCGGTACAACAAGGGTAATTCTACGTTGTCCAAAACAGGCAAGTCATTAATCAAATGGAAACTTTGGAAGATAAATCCGAGGGTTTGGTTGCGGAAACTCGCCAATTGTGCATCCGAAAGGCCGTTGGTTTGTTTTCCGTCAATTTCCACTTGCCCTTTGGAAGGCTCATCGAGCAGCCCAATGATGTTGAGCAGGGTACTTTTTCCGCAACCCGAAGGCCCCATAATCGACACAAATTCTCCTTTTTCGACGCTCAAATTCACTTTGTTGAGCGCGACTGTCTCTATCGTGGCTGTGCGATAGACTTTTTCGATGTTTTTTAGCTGTATCATGGTTTGTTTTTGGTTTTACCCCGTCCCCTAACCTTCCCCTGTAGGGAAAGAGAATGACTCTCCCCTCCCTACAGGGGAGGGCCAGGGTGGGGTTATTTTAATTTACTGTTGGTTTCAAAATCGTACAACGTCAACTGACGGAGTTTATAATACGCTCCCCAATAATCGCGCAAGGCATAAATATAATCGCGCTTGGCTTGGTCTTTTTCGGTAAAAGCAATGCTCAAATCCGTAATGCTCAAGTTGCCTAATACGTAGCGTTCTTGGGCAATTTTGTATTTTTCTGAGGCAATGCTATCGGCTTCGACGGTGAGCGCTAGCTGGTCGCGAAGCATCTCAAAGAGAGATACTTGGGTGTAAATTTCTTGGCGAAAATTTTGTTGGTCTTGCTCCACAGCATACTGCGTTAGCTGGCGCTGTGCTTCGGCGGTTTTGGTACGCGATTTCGACCGCCCCCAGTCCAAAATCGGGATGTCAAGTTGTAGTTCGACGGTTTGTTGGTCTTGGGGTTTGCGGTACAGTTCAGGCACGGTTTGTCCTCGGTTCGAAAAGCCCATCGTAGCCGTCAGCGTGGCATTCAGCCCGTTGTCGCCTTTGGCTTTGGAGACAGCTCGTTCAGCCTCTAATTTTCGACGACTAAACCCAATGGCATCGGCCCGATTGGCAAATGCCTCCGCAATGGCCTTGTCCGTTGATAATAGCATCGCAACTGGAGGACGTGGCGTGTTCAAAACGAGTTTTCCCTCGTTTTGAACACCAATAAAGCTTTTCAAATTGAGCGACGCGATTTCTAAATCACGCTTTGAAACACCTACTGCTTTTTGGGTTTTGAGCAATTCTAACTGTAGTTGAAGAATTTCGTTGCGACTTGTTTTTCCCAATTCAAATTTCTCTTTGGCTACTTTTAGAATATTATCGGTGTTGGTCAAGTTTGTTTCGGCAATTTGTAAATTGACTTGCGCCAACAACAAATCGAAAAATAATCCACTGGCCTGCAACGAAATTTGTTCCAACGATTCTACGTAGGCTTGTTGGCTTTCGTTAAATTTTAATGGCTCAATTTTTTTGTCCCACTTAAACGAGTTGAAGCGTAGCAACGGCTGCATATACCCAACGGCAAATGGGGTACCGTTGTAAAGGGTATTTTTACGGTCAAAATCATCAAAACGCTGCAACTGCGATGTCGCATAAATACTTCCTCCCGTGGCAGCAATACTCTGGCTCAGCGATAGGTTCAAGGAAGAGTTATTGTTCCGAACAGGTTGGAACTGAATCGTTCCATCGGGCTGACGTACTTCAATAAACGACCGACTGAAAGCGGGCAAGTTTCCGTTGAGGGTTAGTTGAGGTTTGTAGTTCGACAAAAACGTGCGGTATTCCCAGTACTTAGTTTCTTTGGTAGTAGCCGCTTGCCGCGCCGAAATCGACTGATTACGAGCCATTTCTACTACTTCCGAAAGGGTCACCCCTACTTGCCCCCAAAGCAACCCACTTTCTCCCCAAAAGGGTAGTATAAGCGCAATAAATGCGGATATGTATCTCTTTTTCATGCTGTTGTTAGGGGATAAGTTCGACCTCTTTCGCGTTTTTAAACTTGCTCATGTCTGAGATAATCACCTTTTCTCCCGCTTTGATACCCTCCAAAATCTCGACATAATCAAAGTTGGCCAAGCCCACCTTTACCGTGCGGCGCTCGGCTTTGCCGTCGTTGCGAAGGACAAACACATCCTGAACAGGAACTCCCGTAAAACCCGCGCCATTGGTCACTCGGACCACTTTCGAGTGCGCATCCGTAATGGGGAAGACTTCGACCTTCATTTTGGGGCGTAGAAGTTTATGCCCTTTCTCGTCGAGTTGAATGTCAAAATTGACGATGTTGTTTTGAACCGAAGGAGAGATATTCGTCAACGTACCTCTAAGCAACGTCTCATTGACCCTGACCACGACTCCCATTCCGATTCGGATTTGTTCGGCATAATTATCCGAGATGGCACCAATGATTTTGAATCCACTCAAATCGGCCAAACGCGCCAACACTTCTCCTTCTGCGACTTTGGAGCCAATATTTTTGTTGACGTAGGTCAATACCCCCGAGCGGTTCGCCGTGATATTTGCTTGTTGCAGTTTGCGTTGAAGTTCTTGCAAATCTTTCGCCTGAATTTGCGCCTCGATTTCCGACTCTTTGATGTCGGCCTTCACCGTTTGTTGCTTAATCCGAATATCATTTTCGAGTTGGCGTTTTTCGAGTTGGGCGATGCGTAACGTCTGTTCTGCTTGCTCAATGGCCTCCCGTGTGCCTCCTCCTGCACGAAACAGTCGCTTGGCATTTTCTACTTCCGCCCGAAAGCTATTGATTTTTAAGCCTTTGATGGAGTCGTTGATTTTCAAATCATACACGCTTTTATCCAACTCCCAGCGGAGTTTGACGATTCCGTTGCGTTTCAGTTCGAGTTGGTCTTTTTGTTTGTCAAAGCTTAATTGGGTAAACTCTTTGTCCAACTCCAAAATTTTGTCGCCTACCTTCACCGAAGCCCCAGGCTCTAGGTACGTTTGCTGAATGACTGCGGTAATGGGGCTGGTAATAACGGCTTCAAAATCGGGCTGTACTTCGCCCGATGCAGTGAGCGTATTTTCCACGTCGCCCACTTCTGCGGTAGCGAGCCGCACATCTTTTTGGTTGATGCTATTTCCAAAGGAATTTCGCAGCAACCATACGGCAAGGACAATCCCGCTTGTGCCTACAGCTATCCAAAGCCAACGGCGGCGCGATTGTTGCTTTTTACTTTCTTCTGGTAACTCTCTGTCCATTTTTGAAAAATTTTGGCTGTTTTTCTATTAATGGCTTCAATACCTGTACCAGAAGTCAATTGTTTATTTATCAGAATATTAGCTTTGTTTTAAAAAAGAAAAAGTGTTCGATTTCGAACACTTTGTTTGAAAATGAGAACGATAAACAAGCCTTACCGCAAGGCTTCGATTTCTTCTTGCGACAGTCCTGTTAAGCGCATGATAATTTCAATAGGCATATTTTCGGCCAATGCAGAACGAGCAATCAATTTCTTGCTTTCAATCATTCCCTGTTCTATCCCTTTTTCAATTCCTCGTTCTATTCCCTGTTCTATTCCTTTTTCAATTCCTCGTTCTATTCCCTGTTCTATTCCTTTTTCAATACCCTGTTTTAGACCCTCTTGTAAACCTTGTTGTAAACCTTGTTCTAATCCTTCCTGCAAGCCTTCTAAATGCCCTACCGTTTTACCTCTAAGTTCACCTTCTGCGATTGCCGTATCAATCACATTCTTTAAATCTCGGTAATATTTTAGGCTGGCCTCGTATCCTGCCAACTCTGCTGCCGAAAACTTAGCGATTTCAGCTGCTTCAAATAGTTTAGTGAAAATTTTCTCTTGCAAAGCCACAGGGCGCTTTTCCAAATAAGGAAGATGCTTCAGTACATACAGCCATTTATCGTAAGCTGTTTCAAGCTCAGCCTCCGTTTTGGTGAAATGAGGCATTTCTAAATAGATAAACGTCAGTTTTTCGTAAAAAATACGGTTGTTTTGGTCTTTGAGCTTTACTTCGTGGCGGACTTCTTTTTTGTCGCTATCTTCCGTAAAAACAAAATCTAGTATCCCAACGGTATATATTTCGGCTAATTTAAAGTCCCAATCTCCGCGTTTTGCTTGTTCTTGAATCGGAAAAGACGCATAAAATACGCTTCGGTCTTTAAAATAATTTTGTTTCGCTTTTTGCATTTCTACAATAAAGCGTTCTCCGTTTGTCCCTACGCAATACAAATCAAAAATGGCCTTGCGGTCAAGTTCTTTTTGTCCAAGATGTTCGTTTTTAGCATACGACAAATCAGCGATTTTATGACGACTTGGCAGGACGACTTCGTTCAAAAAATCAATCAGCAAGTCCTTATTGGGTTCAGAACCAAAGAGTTTCTTGAAACCAAAGTCAGTGAAAGGGTTTACGTATTTATCTTCTAAGGCCATGAGTTACTAATTTTAAACAAAGTTACCCTTTTATAGATAAACTTTGACGATGAATTACTTTTGTATTAAGTCTAGCTTTTAGGTTTAGACGAAATCAACCACCCAAAGTATCAAGCTGTTACCTAGTTGGGTTATTAATCTTGAATCTTCCACGATTCGTCGCGAAAAATAACCTTTCATTGCGTCAAGGCTAACTTTTTAGACTGACTTTATGTTATAGTTCCAACTTTAATCTTCTCTAACATGGCATTATTTCAACTCAAAATCAACGGCAAAAACTACCCCGTCGATGTAGATGCCAATACGCCGCTTCTGTGGGTATTGCGCGATCACCTCGACTTAGTTGGCACTAAATACGGCTGCGGAATGGCCATGTGCGGTGCTTGTACCGTACACGTCAACGGCGATGCAACGCGCTCGTGTGTGCTTCCAATTTCGGCGGTTTCTGCTGCCAACATCACGACGATCGAGGGGCTTTCAGAAAAAGGTACGCATCCCGTCCAAGAAGCGTGGGATGAAGTGGATGTTCCGCAATGTGGGTATTGTCAAGCGGGTCAAATCATGACAGCTTCGGCTTTACTTTCTAAAAATCCCAACCCATCGGATAAAGACATTGAAGAAGCGATGGTCGGCAATATTTGTCGGTGCGGTACTTACCACCGTATCCATGATGCAGTAAAAGTGGCGGCAACCAAAATGAAAAAATAACCCTACGAACATGAGCACAAATCAATCCAGAAGAGATTTTTTTAAAACGACTGCCGCCGCAGGTGGTGGCTTGGTGTTGGGGTTTAGTTGGTTCTCCTCGGAGGCTTTTCAACCTCAAGTGGTAGGTACAGCCGCCGCTGACGCTATCGACTTCAATGCTTTTTTAGCTATTTCTCCCTCGGGAACTGTTACCATATTTTCTCCCAACCCCGAAATTGGTCAGGGTATTAAAACAGCGTTTCCTATCATCGTTGCTGAAGAACTCGATGCTGACTGGGAAAAGGTAAAAGTGGAACAATCTCCCCTTGATACCAAAAAATTTGAACGCCAATTGACGGGCGGAAGCGGTGCGATTCGCCACTCGTGGGAACGCCTCCGCAAAGCAGGCGCTACGGCCCGTGCGTTGCTTATCGAAGCAGCTGCCCAGCAGTGGGGCGTGCCTGCTAGCGAATGCAACGCCCAAAAAGGAATGGTGGTACACAGCTCGGGCAAGAAATTAGGCTACGGCGACCTTGCCGTTGCAGCCTCTAAATTACCCGTTCCGAAAGAAGTTAAATTAAAAGCCAATTCATCATTCAGCCTCATCGGAAGCCGCGTCAAAGGTGTTGACAATAAAGATATTTTGACGGGCAAAAACTTATTTGGAATTGATTACAAACGCCCAGGTATGCTCCACGCCCAGGTGCAGCGCCCACCTGCTTTTGGTCTTAAACTCAAGTCATTTGATGCCACCGAAGCTAAAAAGATGCCAGGGATTGTCAATGTCGTTTCGTTTGGAAACAAAGTGGCGATTGTGGGTAAAACCAACTGGGAAGTAATGCAAGCCCGCAAGGCGGTGAAAATTGAGTGGGAAAAAGAAAAAGACCTTGAAAGCTCTGCCGACCACGACCGTTTGTTCAAAGAAATGCTTAACGGCACCAACGTGACGGTACAACGCAAAGACGGCGATGTAGAGGCCGCGTTCAAGAATGCCCATAAAATCATTGAAGCAGAATACCAGTGCCCCTTTTTGCCACACTCTCCCATGGAACCGATGAACTTCTTTGCTCATTTCAAAGGAGATAGCATTGAGTTAGCGGGGCCTAGCCAAACGCCCGAAGCTGCGCAGAAACAAATCGCCAAAATGCTCAACATTGCCCCTGAAAAAGTAACGTTGGAGCTTACGCGCATGGGAGGTGGTTTTGGACGCCGTCTTAATACCGATTATGCCGTAGAAGCTGCCGAACTGTCGAGCATCATCAAAGCACCTGTTAAAGTAACTTGGACGCGCGAAGACGACATGACAGGCGGTATTTATCGCCCTGCGGTTCGTTATCGTTTCAAGGCTTCCATCGACAAAGCGGGAAATATGACGGGCTTCATGCTCCACGGAGCAGGTTTAAACGCAGGTAACTCTACCCGCCAAGATAACTTCCCAGCAGGAGCGGTTGACAACTTATTGATTCAATCTTCTGATTATAAATCTCCGATTACGACAGGCCCTTGGAGAGCCCCCATCACCAACTTCTTGGCCTATGCCGAACAAGCCTTTTTGGATGAAGTAGCAATGGCTGCGGGCAAAGACCCTGTGCAGTTCCGCCTTGAGCTGTTGGACAAAGTACAAAAAGCGCCCGTTGGAAAAATCACGTACGAAGTCAATCGTTTCCGTGAAGTGATTAAACTCGCGGCCGAAAAATCGGGCTGGGGCAAGAAGAAAAAAGGAGTCTCTCAAGGCTTTAGCGTTTATTTTTCTCACGCCTCGTACGTAGCGCAGGTAGCCGAAATGACGATGGTTAAAGGAAAGCCCGTTTTGAAGAAAGTATATGCGGCGGTTGACTGCGGAATTGTTATCAACGAAAGTAGCGCCAAAAACCAAATTTACGGTGCAATCGTCGATGGAATTGGCCACGCCATGTACGGCAACTTGACATTTAAGGACGGTGCTCCACAGCAAGAAAATTTCAACAAGTACCGCCTCATTCGATACAATGAAGTGCCCGAAATTGAGGCACATTTTGTGAATAACGGTATCGACCCAACAGGTTTGGGCGAGCCTGCCCTTCCGCCAACGGGAGGTGCATTGGCCAATGCGATTTTTAAAACCACAGGAAAACGCCTCTACAATCAGCCATTTGCCGACCAAGATGGGCCACTCGGTTAGGGTTTGCGGATAGTTACTTGTCAAACCAACTTTTAAGCCTATTTTTGCGTTCGTTTTCAGGGAGGTTGTTTGCTTTCCCAGCAACAATCTCCCCACAATTCGAACATCCAACTACTCAAAATTAGAAGAAATGGCTTCACAGTACGATGTAATAATTATCGGCAGCGGGCCTGGTGGCTACGTAGCTGCTATCCGTGCCTCACAATTGGGCTTGAAAACAGCCATCGTTGAAAAAGAACACCTCGGTGGAATTTGCTTAAACTGGGGTTGTATTCCCACCAAAGCGTTGCTTAAAAGTGCTCAAGTTTTTCAGTACATCAACCACGCCAAAGATTACGGTATCACGGTAGGTAGCGCAGAAGCTGATTTCGGTGCTGTCATTAAGCGTAGCCGCGACGTTGCCAATGGAATGAGCAAAGGGGTAAATTTCTTGATGAAGAAAAATAAAATCGACATCATCGATGGCCTCGGGCGCGTTAAACCTGGCAAAAAAGTAGAAGTTGAAAAAGACGGTAAAAAAACTGAATATATTGCCAACCACATCATCGTCGCTACTGGCGGCCGTGCTCGCCAACTTCCTAACGTCCCTATCGACGGTCAGAAAGTAATCGAGTACCGCAAAGCAATGTCGCTCGAAAAACAACCTAAATCGTTGTTGGTGATTGGTTCAGGAGCAATTGGCGTTGAGTTTGCGTACGTTTACGCAAGCATGGGCACCAAAGTAACCATCGTAGAGTTTATGCCAAACATCGTTCCTGTAGAGGACGAAGAAATCTCGAAAGAGTTGGCAAAACAATACAAAAAACTAGGCGTTGAAATCTATACCAACTCAAGCGTTGAGAAAGTAGATACCAGCGGCGCAGGTTGCGTTTCGACCGTAAAAACTCCTTCTGGCGAAATCAAAATTGAGACTGACGTGGTACTTTCAGCGGCGGGTGTGGTTGCCAATATTGAAAACATCGGTTTGGAAGAAACAGGTATTAAGTTGGAACGTGGCAAAATCGTTACGGACGACTATTACCAAACCAACGTTCCTGGCTACTACGCCATCGGTGACGTTACTAAAGGCCAAGCCTTGGCGCACGTTGCTTCAGCGGAAGGTATTATTTGTGTGGAGAAAATCGCAGGAGAGCATCCGCACCCACTCAATTACAACAACATTCCTGGCTGTACGTATTGCTCACCCGAAATCGCCTCGGTAGGTTATACCGAAAAAGCGGCCAAAGAAGCAGGCTACGAAATCAAAGTAGGTAAGTTTCCTTTCTCAGCCTCAGGTAAAGCAAAAGCTGCAGGCGCTCCCGAAGGATTTGTGAAAGTGATTTTCGACGCGAAATACGGCGAATGGCTTGGCGCGCACATGATTGGAACCAACGTAACCGAAATGATTGCCGAAGTAGTGGTAGCTCGTAACCTCGAAACGACAGGTCACGAAATCGTTAAATCGGTACACCCTCACCCAACCATGTCTGAGGCCATCATGGAAGCGGCTGCCGCAGCCTATGGCGAAGTGATTCACTTGTAAGATAGACATTGCTGGTAGAGTACCTAACTGCCTTTGAAAAAAGCCCTTAGCTCGTTTGGTTAAGGGCTTTTTTCGTTCTTATTTTGCAATAATTAAACCACTCATCCGTTTTGGATTGCGAATTAACACCGCAATCACCACCTTCGCGTCAAATCTCACATAGCCATGACTCGTCTCTTATCCTACTTCATTGTATTCGCTACAAGTGCATTCTTTTTTGCCTGTTCTACCGAAAACGAAAAAAAAACCGTTACCGAAGGCCCCGTTTATACCTTGGTTTTTATGGACAAAACCCAAAGTGTGAACGTTAACAAAGCTTTTGTTACGCAAAAATACCAGCAGATTCTAACTGATTTGGTCGAACAAAACATTCACCAAAAAGGTGATAAACTGGAAGTCTATTTTATTCACGAAAATACCCAAAAAGCCCGTGCTTTGTCGCTCACTTGCCGCACCCAGGTGGATGATGTCAGTCACATGAATGCTACTGACCGTGAAGCGGCCGAAACCACTGCCGACCTTGGCATTCAGCGGGAGCGCATGATTTTCTTGAAACAATTGTTGACAAAACTTAATGTGCAGAATGTAGGAGCGTCGCAGCGCCAAACCGACATTTGGGCGAGTTTGCCCGTTATTACCAAAGCGGCTGAAACGGGTGCTGAGGTACGGGTATATTACCTAAGTGATATGATTGAAAGCATGAAAGGCACCAATCGCCGCGATTTTCACTCTAACCCTCCCAAGGACAATGCGCAAGCGGATGAATGGGCCAAGGCCGACGCCAAACAAATGCAGCAGTATGCCTTGAGTGCGTCTTCTATCAAAATTGCGTTGCCGTTTGAGCCCACAAGCAGTACGAAAGAAAACAACCCTACGGTGACGCAGTATTGGTCAACCCTCCTTCAAGAGTTGGGAGCGGGTTCGGTAGAAGAATTGTAGTGGCTAGCCAAAAAGCTTGCGCCACCCCCATAACAACAACACAAGCAGCAACGCAAAAATGACCAGCACGTACTCAAATTTGAGGTACGAGAAAACCACTATGCGCGTACGATCCACAATCCACATGATGGCAATCGTGGCAAAAATCATGAGTACTAAGCCGCTCAGCTTCTGAAATCCTGGAATGTAATCAAACGACACTACGTTTCGGCGAATTAGCCACAGGGTCAGAAACATGGAAAAAAAAGGAAGAATTTGGGTGTAAATGTTGAAATCGAAAATGCTTCGCCGTTCAAACAAAAACAGATACACGTTGAGGGTCACGGAGAAAATCCCTGGAATACAAATCAAATAAATCAGGAACGCATAGAAGTAGTTCCACGGCGGAATATGTCCTTCATTCTTACCTAGAAGTCCTGCCAAAAACGCCATCAATGGCACTACTGCAAAATAAAAAAGCACCCAATCAGGGCGTTCTCCAATTCGGTCAAAAAACTGTTGTAAGGTCATGGGTTGCGTCAAAAAAAACTTCCCGAAAGGTTGTAGCTTTCGGGAAGTTGCATCATCCTAGTTAAAAATATCCGTAATACCGCCACCCGCATTTTTCTGCTCAGAAGTGAGCTTGTAGTTCGGGTTTGAAATTCGATTAGGGTCGCTTACTTCAAACTCACCTCCTTTGATTTGGTTGGCAAAGGTCTCCAAGCGAGCGTATGCACGTTCATCGTTTGGATTAAAGTCTCTCACAATGCTGTCCAAATCGCGAATGTTGGCTTGTGTGCTGGCAATGTCGCTGGCAATTTGTCCCGAAATCACTTCCAACGCATAGTCTAGCTGCCAATCTTGGCCTTGGCCCAGCACCTTCCGGGCACGAGTGGTAGCGTTGTTGGCCGCAGCCATTGCACGAGACTCCGTTTTAAGCAAGTTGATGCTTGTGGCAAAATCTTTCAATTTTTCGTCAAACGCGTGGCCGTAGCCTACCAATTTGCGATCAAGTTTGGCAAACACATTGGCCCGAGAACCAAACGTGTCCACTAATCGCTTGTACGTTTCTGCTTCCGATACGGCACGGTTCCCGTCGCCAATGGCTGAATTAAGTTTTCCCTCTAAATGTACAAAATCGTCGGTTTCTCGTGCTGCATCACCGCCTTTTTCAATCATTTTGTCTAGCTTCACTTTCAATGCTTTGGCTTCTTCTTGGCAATACACTACTTTTTGACCCGCATCTTTGGCTAGTTTCTCGGCTTTCACCGCTTCTTGTTTCATTTGAATCTTACAAGCGTTGATTTCGGCCTTTACTTTTTCAAATTGTTGACGCGAATCTTTCATCTTGTCCAATTGATCGTCAAGCTCTGCAAAAGGATCCACTTTAATCAAAAACTTGTGCAATCCACGCACCAAACGACGGAATAGTTTAAAAATAAACGGTGCCAGCATTACACCTAATACCACCGTACCTACAACCACCAATGCGGCTAGTGCCTTCGTAAAAGCCGCCACAATGACGGGCAATACGAACATAAAAAAGCCGTATAAAAGGCCCAACATCAGGATAAGTCCCACAAACCAAGCGATGGATTTCTCGCCTTTTTTCCAGTTGGCCATGTTTTCTGGCAACACTTTTAATTTATTTTCTCCACCTTCCAAATGTTTCAAGATGGGCAGGTCGCTCAATTTTGTCAATGCTTGATTATTGTCCATGAGAAAAAGAAAATTGGTTATACTTTGTCAAAAATAGGTTTATTTAGCTTGAAAATCACCTTTGTACGTATCATAAACCGTGGTGTTGATCCAATACGCATCTCGGGTAAAATAGAAGGTTTTTCGCTCTGGATTACCGATTTCGCGAATCGCTTGTAGTACCAACGAAATCCCCGCTAAGCACGCATCACGGTTATACACCTTTTTAGTCGCCTTGTCGAGGTCGCGTGCCATCAACTCTTTCAGCTTTGCATCTTTGACGTTATCAAACTTTCGAGTTTCAAACTCCGACCATCCGTCGGGCGTACGAAGCATGTTGTAAAACTTCAACAAGTCATCGTACTTAAACTCAATGATTTCGTCCTGTACTTTTTCGGGTACCAACCACGTGATGAACTGGTACGAAACGCCACCTGTGGTATAAACAATGTTACGCGTTGCCGACCGAATCTCAGGGTTATCGTTGAGCGACGAACGAATCAGCGGTGCAATGGAGTCTTCGACCATACTTTTTAAATCCTGAACGTAAGCTTCAAATCCGTTGGTACGTTTCAAAATACGTTCCGACAAGCGGCGGGCTCCGTACTCGATGTTATACGATTTGAAGGTATAACGTTCGCGGCCATCGGCACCGACGTATTTCTGCAAAATCCCTCCTTTGGTGTTTCCCCCACCCACATCGACCAAAATCGCTGAATCGAAGTCTTCGCGGGCCAACCCCGCCCTTGCGCCGTAGGTGGCTTCCGCTTTGGCAGGCATATTGATGTTTACGCGCATTCCAAGGTTTTTCTGGGCTAGTGCGTCTAAATCGCCAATGTTAGAAGCAATATTCACCCCCGAAGACGCATAAATGATAAAGTCTTTATTGGTGAGTTTATATACTGACTTTACGTCTTCCATCATTTCTTGCACAAACGCAATTGCTTCTTGAATGTCCGCAGGGCGAAGTTTTCCCCCGTTGGTTTCCATCCCTTTCACCAGTCCTACTGTTTCTTGGCGGTCATAAACCAGCTTATAGCGCAGTTTGTTGTTTTGGAAATAAAAGCCCATCACCGATAATTTTACTCCCTGCGAGCCAATGTCAAACCCGCCGCGATAACCCGCGTATTTGGGGGTTTGAGCTAGTGTTTGTAAGGCTACCATGCAAAAAACAAGAAGCATGAGTAAGCCTTTATTTAAGTATTTTTTCATGTTTCAAAAAGTTTAAACCTAGATATCTACTTCAACATCCTCGTTGTTTTTCGACTTCTTTTTAGGCTTTGCTGGTTCTGCCGACTCTTTTTTCGTTACCGATTTTTTGGTCGTTGCTTTTATTTTTTTAGGTGTGGTTGTTGCCACCTTTTTTGCAGGTTCGGCAGCTTTTGCCACCGCAGGAGCCTCATCAACGGCCACATCGCTTACTTTAGGCTGAACTTTCTCTTCCACTTTCGCGGGTTCTTTGCTGTCCGAAGCAACTTTATCCGTCGAAACCGAAGTACTTGCTCCATTGGACACAGCTACCGTATCTGTATTTGTGGAAGTGGTAGCAGTTGGTTCTTCTTTTCCGTTCTTCAAAATATACCAAGCAGAGCCACCTAACACCCCTGCAACGACCAAAAAGATGAGTACTTTTGAAAAAGTAGTGAGTTGTGACCAAAATCCGCGTTCTTGTTGAGGTTCCATGATTGGTTAATGATTGTTAATTGTTTTAGATTTAGCAACTAAGCTGTTCGAGTATTCAACGAAGTACCGAAACTATTTTAACAGAATCAAGTAGGAATAGCACTTCTCCGTCATAAATCGCTGTAAAACAATAGTTTTACTTCAATTACTCGAACGATTCATTGATTTAACGGTTCAAATGTATAAGGTAGTTGGGTGCTATTTGTAAGATTTTTATGAGTGGTTAAGGGGGTGTAAGAGGTGCGTTTTTTAAGTAAGATTGGTATCATTTTCAAATTTAGAAAATTCTGCAAACAATCTCGACGATACTGTGGGCGTTAATCCGTCATCATTGTTATTATTTTTACACAATAACTCTCTATAACAAACCATGAAAAAGGCAATTTTGGCGTTTTTGGTTCTATCTGCTGCTTTACAAGCCAATGCGCAATTTAATCGCAAATTAGTTTTTGTCGGTGTGCGCGGAGGAGCAAACTTCTCACAACTTCAAACCGAAGGACTGAGCATAAGCCGTCCAGGAGCATCTGTTCAAGATTTTTTTAAAAATAACTCAGCCAATCGCACAGGATATGTAGTTGGAGCTTATGCCCGTATTGGTCGAAAATTATTCATTCAACCAGAGATTCTTTTATCCTCAAAAGGTGGGACATTTGAAATTCTCAAAAGTGGTAGCAGTTCTCCCGTCAATGTTGATGTCAAGTTTAGCCAGATTGATATTCCTGTTTTGGTGGGTTTTAAATTGGGGCCGTTGCGTTTTAATGCGGGTCCGATGGCATCACTCAATGTTGCACAAGGAAGCCAATTGGGAGATGCTTTAAAGGTATATTCTTCTCAGAATATCAACAAGACCATCGAACAAGCTACGTTTGGCTACCAAGCAGGTATTGGCTTAGACATTCGGTCGTTTAATATTGATTTACGTTACGAAAGTGGGCTTTCTAATATTTCGCAGTTGAACTTACAGAACAATGCGCAGTTCAACAGCAAAGTGTCACTATGGCAACTTACGGCGGGTTTTACCCTGTTCTAAAATGAATTCGTCCTGCCGATGAGTCGGCAGGACGATATTTTATCAATTAACCCACTAAAAAAAATCTTTATTCTGATAGAATTGTTTTCTGTTTAAGCTACACGCCGCAATACTGGGCACACTTCGCGAATCCGACGGCGTGATATGGCAATTTCTCTCCCCCCTTGTAACCGCAATGATCGGTCATCCTCACAGTAATCTTGCAAAAACGCCAAGTTGATAATCCAAGATTTGTGTACACGCAAAAACACAGTCTTGTCCAAAATATCGGCATAACTCTTCAGTGTTTTAGACACCAAATACCGTCTTCCGTCACTTGTATAAATATAGGCATAGTTTCCTGAGCCTTCCATGCACACCAACTGACTCATAGGAATTACTATTTGACGCGTACCATTCGGAATAATAATGCTATTGTTTGAATGTGTTCCTGACGAAGCAGGAAAGCTAGTAAGTAGAGGTTGTGTGTTCATGATTATGTCAGTTTTAGCGTGTGAGGGATAGGGGCTTGCCTTCTAATTTGACACAACAAACATACTACAAAAAAAGAGGGGAGTAAAATACGTATAAATACGTAGTGTTTTGTAAGTTGCTGTAATTCAATTATTTAATGTGAGTGGTTGCTTGAGAATGCCGTACTACCACTTGACAAAACACGTAGAAATACGTATATAAAAAAGCCCTGCTCGCATGTTGCAAACAGGGCTAGGGTAAATGGCAAAAGCTAATTATTCTTTGGGAGCTAGTGAGTTTGAAAGTTTGGCTTTGTTGGCAGCCTTCACAATGAGGAAGATTACCCACATTGTAATCAAAAATTGAATACCCACATTGATAAAGCTACCGTAGCGTATTGCTACTTCGGCAGTTTGTGTAGCAGGATCCGCAGCTTTCAAAACAATTTTTAGCGCTGATAAATCAACACCGCCGACAGCTAGTCCTACGACAGGGTTGATAATGTCATCCATAAAGGCAGTTACTACTTTTCCAAAGGCAGCACCTACCAATACCCCGACGGCTAAATCTAGGACATTTCCTTGGGCAATAAACTTTTTGAATTCTTGAAGCATAGTTAGTAGTTGTTTAGGGTTGTGTAGCTAATTTACAAAATCATTTTAAAGTGCCCAATTACCAGCTGTACAAAAAGCCAAAGTTGATTGATTGCGCTAATTGCATTTTAGCTACTTGGTCTTGATCATAAATGGCAATCAGGCCAATATTGACATTAAAGTACTTGGCAAACTTTGCGGTCAATTGAGCATCCAAACGGTTATCGATGGCTGCCAAGTCTTTTGCGCTTGCAAAGGCTTGATAACGCCATTTTAAATTGACGTCTTTCACCAAATCTTTGTTATAGTTCATCACCAATTGCATTATTGCCACTTCGTTCCGAACTGCTTTTCCACGCTCTACACCGTAGTTTGAAAACTTATATTCTGGACTTAAACGGTCGATATCCAAATATAAGTCCTTATTGCCCAAAATCGTTTGTCGAATCGCCCCTGGAGCAAATTGCATGTTGAAAAACTTATTAGGTTTCCACTCCAATCCGATGGCTTCCGTAATGTAGGCTGGTGTAAAGAACCCAGAGATAAATGGTCGTCTATCAGTGGTAAAATCACGGCCATTGGCTACTTGTGACAAAAAGTTTATGTTGGCAAAAAACAGCCATTGTGAATTTGTGCCGAGCTTATACCCGTACTTTGAATCAAAAAAAAGTCGATCGATACTCTTCCGAAAGTCATCACCTCGGTTTTGTATGGCTCCTAGTTGGAACTGAAAATCGTTTACCCAGTTCGTTGGACCTTTGGTGTATTCCCCTTTAGAATTAAGATAAATCCCTAAGGCAATGTTATTGATACCTCCGCCTTGCCAACTATTACTAAATGTACCTTGGCTTAAATTTACCCCAAACTGTGATTTTTTTTTCCAGTAACTGGTGTCTTTTACTGCTTCTTGTGCCCAAGCTCCAATGATTGTAAGGGCCATCATTACAACTAATGTACTAACTTTTTTCATGGTAAAACTGATTTGTTTTCAGCGCTATTTGGTCTATTTATCAAAAATCTCTACTTTTTTAGATTGCAATGCTTGAAGTGGGAAGACGGTTTTTGACTCGCCCGTTTCGAGGGTAATAGAGGTGGTATCAAGGGCAATGATTTTTCCTTTGACATCGTCTATTTGAATAATTTGGCCCTCTTGATACTTGTTTTTGTTGTAAAATGAGGAAAGGAGGTTGGCTAAAATATCTTTTGAGGCAAAGCCATATCCAACTGCAAAGGCCAAAACAATACCACCCATCAAGAGATTAAAACTCGACTCCAATAATTCGGTATTTACACCTGCTTGGCCAAGGGCGCTGATGATGGTAATTACCAAAAAGAACGTAAATACAATTGTTCCTATCAATTTAGCAGAAGGTACATTAAAGGATTTACAAATAGATACCACCGCATTTTTAATGGCTTCTGACACTAAAACGCCAATTTGGAGCATGATAGCCGCCACAATGAGTTGAGGTACAAAATTGACAAGCTTCTCTACCAAACTGGTAATTGCACCGACGCCTAATGTACGCGTAGCATCCGTGATAAAACCAAGCATTATAAAGTAGTACAATACTTTAGATACGATATGACTTAGTTTAATTTCGGTTTGAAGTTGTTTTACAATGCTGACTTCGTTTAGTTTATCGCCAATTTTATCAAAACCTACGCGTGATAATACCTTACTTGTAATTACTGCTAATCCTTTGGCGACGGCATACCCAATCAACAAAATGAAAGCAGCAAAAATAAATCGGGGGACAAACTCAACAAATTGATTGATCAGTTTGGTAAGCGTACTAATGAGTATTTCGGTGAGGTTTGGTAATTGTTTCATTCTAGCTAGAGGTTTTGTCTTGATTAGGTACAGCTTTATTTAGCTCATTGCTTGCCATAGCACCAGCGGCACTAAAAAAATGCCCCACATAGAGCGTTACCAGCTCCATGGTGTTTCTAATCGTGTCAATTTCTGATACGATTGCTTTTTTTAGCGACTCAGGTACCTTATCGTCGGGGTCGATGTCGAAAAAAGGATTACTCATTTTGCGATTTTAGTATTCCTAGTGTTAGTGTTTCAGCCACCATTTCACCAAGAGTGTCAATTTGGTTATAATCAGCATTGTGAACATCGCGCCTTCTAGGTAGCGTTTCTTGAGCTTTTCTTTGGTGCGCTTTAGTCGCATTTTAACGGCGCTCTCAGTCAACCCAAACGTATCTGCGATGTCTTTGATACTAAAGTCGTCTTGATACTTCATGAGTAGAATTGTTCGCTCTTCGTGCGAAATTCCATCCAAAGCCTGACGAAGACGTTTAGCATCCATTTCTATTTCTTCAATATCTTCGCCTTCTTCGGCCACATCAATTGTTTCGGTCAATTCATCTTCGGCCATCTTCTTCGTTAACCTCAACTGATCCATGCAATAGTTGTAGGTAATAGAAAACAGCCAAGTAGAGAATTTTGAAGATTCTTTAAACGTGCCAATCCGTACGATTAATTTCAGAAAAATATCGTGGGTAAAGTCTTCTGCTTTTGCTTGGTCTTTCACAAAAGATAGACACTTCCTATACACCTTATCAGCGTATCGCTCATAAAGTGCTTCAAAAAAAGTGTTGCGTTGCGTGTCAACATACATGCGCACCAACTGCTCGTCGGTATAGTGATTCATTCCAATTGAGTGTACGCTCATTAGGACGGGAAGATAGGTTTAGAGTAACAAGAAAAATTGAAGTAAAATACAGAAAATCTTCTCACACTGCACACAATGAGGCATTTAATTTTGCTCGTTATGGCTATTTAATAAGCTAAATACGTTTATTTATATAATAAAAATACCCTCAGATATAATTTTCTGAGGGTATTTATTATGTCTAAAAGGAATAAACTAGGCGCCGATAGCGATGTGCTTGAATGCCTTAATTGTAAGACCTTTTTGAGTTTTGTCTAATAATTGAGAAATTGTCAATGAACCATCTTTGATAAACTCTTGGTTCAACAAAGTATTCTCTTTGTAGAATTTGTTCAAACGACCCAAAGCAATTTTCTCAAGCATTGCTTCTGCTTTGCCTTCGTTGCGGGCTAGTTCTTTACCAATTTCGATTTCACGCTCAATAACAGCGGCATCCACATCGCCTTTATCCACTGCGATTGGCTTCATAGCTGCGATTTGCATCGCAATGTCACGACCTACTTCTGAAAGGTCAGTTCCTTCAGTTACGCCATCAAATGCGACCAATACACCGCGCTTGTTGTTTGAGTGAATGTATGAGCTAATCGCGTCGGCTGTTACGTTTTCGTAACCTATAACTTCAAGTTTCTCACCGATTTTACCAATCAGTTCTGTGATAAGCTCCTGAAGTGTTTGCCCGTCGGCTTGAGGAGTTGCTAAAAGAGTTTCTTTGTCAGCAGCGTTAGTAGCTACTGCTTGGCTCATGATGTTCATGGCCAAATTTTGGAAACTTTCTACTTTTGATACAGGTTCAGTTTCGCAAGCCAATGCAACGATTTTGCCGTTTTTGCCATCAGGGCTTACATGAACCAATACTACGCCTTCAGATACAACGTTGTCAGCGCGTTTGGCTGCTACTTTTTGACCTTGTTTACGAAGGATGTCAACCGCTTGCTCAAAATCACCATTTGCTTCGGTAAGGGCTTTTTTGCAATCCATCATACCTGCGCCAGTCATTTGGCGGAGCTTGTTTACATCTGCTGCGGTAATTGCCATTTTTTATAAAAGTTAATTTTAGTAATTTAATGATTAATAGGTACTGATTTCCAGTAAAATAAGTGACTTGGTAAAACTACGCAATCGGTTTTGTATTTGTTTTACCTCTTACTTTATGAAATCGTTAAACGGAATAGCCCATAGCCTATGAGCAGCTACGGGCTATCCGACCGCCGCCGAAGCGGTGGTATATATATTGAACTCTTAGTCCTCGTCAGTTACTTTAGCTGCTGGCGCTTCTGAGCCTGTGTCTTCCGAACGCTTTGCGTCTTCTTCTTCGGCCATACGTGCGTCATCACGCTCTTGCTTACGCTCGATGAGTCCTTCTTCGATTGCCTTACCGATGGCAAGGGTAATCAATGAGATTGACTTGTAAGCATCGTCATTTGCGGGGATTACGAAATCTACTTCATTAGGGTTTGAGTTTGTATCACACATGGCGATCACAGGAATACCCAAACGTTTTGCTTCAGCTACAGCAATGTGCTCACGCTTCACATCTACTACAAACAAAGCTGCTGGCAAGCGCGTCAAATCAGCCACACCACCCAACAAACGCTCCAATTTATCTTTTTCACGACCTTTGATAAGGCGCTCACGCTTTGCAATATTGCTTGCAGTAGCTTCGTCGCTCAACAACTTCTCCAAGCTCTGCATTTTTTTCAATGACTTACGAATGGTAGCGAAGTTTGTCAACATACCACCTAACCAACGCTCGGTTACGAATGGCATTTTCAAGCGACGTGCTTCTTCCGACACGATTTCTTGTGCTTGCTTCTTGGTAGCTACAAACATCACTTTACGGCCTGAACGAACTACGCCTTTTACGTATTGGCAAGCTTCGTCAAGTGATGCGATTGTTTTATTAAGGTCAATGATATGGATATCGTTTTTCTCCATGAAAATGTATGGAGCCATACGAGGATCCCACTTACGTGTCAAGTGACCAAAGTGTACACCTGCATCCAACAGGTCTTTGTACTCTAATTGTGCCATTTTATTAGCTAAATGTAAATGTTGTTAGAAAAATTTTAAATACGCAGCACCACGCAACGGACACCATAAGCGTAGTCTGGACTTGGCTAATTTGAAAATTTGATAATTCAGTAATTTGAAAATGGGTGAATTGTAAGCCCTTAATTTTCAAATTTACTAATTCTCCAATTTTCAAATTGAAAGGTATTAGCGTTTTGAGAATTGGAAACGACGACGAGCTTTAGCGCGACCGTATTTCTTACGCTCAACCATACGAGCATCACGTGTCAAGAATCCTTCTTTCTTGAGAGCTGGACGGAACTCCGCATTGATTTCGCACAATGCACGAGCAATCGCCATGCGAGTTGCCTCCGCTTGACCACGAACACCACCACCGCGAACGTTCACTTTAATATCATAACTTGAAGCTACATTAACGGTTGTCAAAGGCTGCTTCAAAATGATTTGGAGCGTTTCGATTGGGAAGTACTCAGCAAACTCACGGCCATTCACCTTGATATTGCCTTCTCCGGCTGATACGTAAACGCGAGCTACGGATGTTTTTCTTCTACCTACTGTGTTAGTAACTTCCATGATTAAAATTTAATTTCTTTCGGTTGTTGAGCGGCATGTGGGTGCTCTGCACCTGCATACACGTGCAAATTAGTGTAAATGCTACGACCAAGACGATTCTTTGGCAACATACCTTTCACGGCCATTTCAATGACTTTGTGTGGTTGCTTAGCCAAAATTTCACGCGGAGTAGCAAAACGCTGACCACCTGGGTGACCTGTGTGGCGAACGTATTCTTTGTCGGTCATTTTCTTGCCAGTCAAACGCACTTTATCGGCATTGATGACAATTACATTGTCTCCACAATCTACGTGAGGAGTGAAATACGGCTTATGCTTACCGCGTAAAATTTTGGCAATTTGGCTAGCCAAACGTCCCAAAACTTCACCCTTAGCATCTACTACTATCCATTCCTTTTGTACGGTAGCAGCGTTAGCCGAAACGGTTCTGTAACTGAGTGTATCCACTTTGTTAAGTGTTTTTTCGTTGAAAATCAATTAATTAACTATATAAACGGGCATTATGAGGCGAAAATCGGACTGCAAATATAGCGGTTTGATTTTTGAAACACAAAATGATTCAAAAAATTAAATTTTTACTGATTTATTCTTTATCCTTGCAGGCGCAGAAGGGCGCGTCATTTCCAAATTGATAACCACCTGCGCCACCATGGCTGTGTTGGTAGTTTTTGTTTTATTAAGACTTTAACATTCGTATTTCAAACCTTCGTCATTCTACATCAATATGCCTCAGTTCGATTTTTTAGTGATAGGTTCGGGGATTGCGGGCCTTAGCTACGCGGCCAAGTTAGCGCGTCATTTTGATACGCAACAAGAAAAAGTTTCGATTGCCGTCATTACCAAAGTTCAAGCCGATGAAACCAACACTAAATACGCCCAGGGTGGCATTGCTGCCGTGTGGTCGGAAGAAGATTCTTTTGAAAAACACATCGAAGATACGATGGTAGCTGGCGGTGGCATTAGCAAACGAAATATCGTGGAAATTGTCGTCAAAGAAGCCCCTGAGCGTATCATGGAGCTGATTTCATACGGTACTCGCTTCGACAAGGAAGCCGACGGTGATTATGATTTGGCCAAAGAAGGCGGACACTCCGACCACCGAATTTTGCACTTTAAAGATGCGACTGGGGCCGAAATTGAACGGGCATTGCTCGATGAGGTAAAACGCCATCCTTCTATTCAGATATTTACGCATTACTTCGCCGTCGATTTGATTACGCAGCACCATTTAGGGGAAACCGTCTATCGCCACCGCGATGATATTAAATGTTTTGGGGCGTATGTGTTAGATACAAAAACGGGAAAGGTTGAGAAATTTTTGGCCAAAACCACTATGCTGGCGACGGGGGGAATTGGAAATATTTACCAAAATACGACCAATCCTCGCATTGCAACGGGCGATGGTATTGCGATGGCCTACCGCGCCAAGGGCGTTTGCGACAACATGGAGTTTATTCAGTTTCACCCAACGGCGCTTTATCAGCCAGGCAAAAAACCCAATTTCCTGATTTCGGAAGCCGTTCGGGGTTTTGGAGGCATTCTTCGCAACAAAAAAGGGGAAACTTTCATGGAGCATTACGACCCTCGGCTTTCGTTGGCCCCACGTGACATCGTAGCGCGGTCGATTGACTCTGAAATGAAAAAATATGGAGATGATCACGTGTATATCGACGTGACGCATTGTGACTACGAAAAATTCATTGAACATTTCCCCAACATTACTGCCTATTGTAAAGAACAGTTGGGAATTGATATTCGTAAAGATTACATTCCTGTCGTGCCAGCACAGCATTATATGTGCGGCGGAATCAAGGTAAATGAGTTTGGACAAACCAATATTTTCTTTTTGTACGCGACTGGGGAGTGTGCTTGCACAGGCTTGCACGGTGCCAATCGTCTGGCGTCTAACTCGCTCTTGGAGGCGGTGGTTTTTGCGCATCGTGCGTTTATCAAAACCATCGAAAACTTGGATGAAGCACGTATCCCTGACAATATACCTGAGTGGAACGATGAAGGAACTACGCACCCCGAGGAAGCTATTTTGGTGACTGAGATGACCAAAGAATTGGAGGCAATTATGTCGAATTACGTCGGGATTGTCCGTACCAATCGCCGCTTGAAACGCGCACACGACCGCGTAGAGCTCATTTATAAAGAACACGAAGAGCTCTACTGGCAGTCGAAAGTGTCGGTGCCGATTATGGAGCTTCGCAACATGATTAATGTATCTTATTTAGTCTTAAAGATGGCCATGGCGCGGCGAGAAAATGTCGGGTTACATTTTAACCAAGACCATGTGAAGAAATAGAAGCAAATATGGCTAGAAGTGATTATTAAGTAAAAGTGCAAAATTAAGCTAGTTTAGAATATCGTCTATTTTAACCCCATGCCTTTAGGCTGTGAATATAATGGAAGTTACTTTGCGTGGGCTTTAGCCCTGATTTTTTGATGACAAAACATTAAAAATCAGGGCTAAAGCCCTAAGTTGTGTTCTTTTTTAGACCCCAGCCTAAAGGCGTGGGGTTAAAAGAGTCACATATTGTTAATAATGTCCAGTTTAATTCTACATAATTACTTAAGTAAAAAGGCAAATTTTGCAAGTGAAGCAAAAGTGCAAAACTAGCTGAATATCAAGGTATTGTAAATTTTTGAGTCTCAATTAATTTTGCATAATTACTTAAGTATTTGTGCAAAATTAATGAAGGTTTCACGCAGAGTCGCTAAGCTTTAGATAATCAGGCTTTTATAGCCTTTGCGTCACTGCGCCTTTGCGTGAATAAATTTGCTCATTTACTTACCCGTAAGCTTTAATCCTTTTGTATGGCTTTGTTGCATGACTATGTTGGTTGCTTTTGACCGTCTTCGGCATTCCTAATTTAGTGAATCGATTTAGACAAGCTGCTTTGATTTGAGTCTCTGTTTGCTGATGGGTCAACAATCGCGTAGCTAATCGTTCACCAAAGCATGCCTTCCATCGAAACATGGCTGTTTCTGCTTTACTACGACGATGATAGCCACATTGCCGCTTCCATATAGTTAAACCGACTACCTCTATTTGTCTAATAGCCTCATTACGAGGATGAACTAAATCATTACCTGCTTGGTCCATCCAGATAATCGCATTCGCACGAGGGGGAATTAAGGGCTGAATGTGACTAATTTCCAATTGCTGATATACTTTGACTTGGTCATAAGCCCCATCGCCACCCACTTTAGCAACAGGCTGTTTAATATCATCCAATAAGGGCTTGACCATATCGGCATCACTGACGGCATTGGTGGTCAACTCAACGGCGTGGATGTCGTTGGTGGACTCATCGATGGCCAAATGTAGTTTGCGCCAGGTACGGCGTTTATCGGCTCCGTGCTTTTTTACCTTCCACCGCGCGGGCGACCCCGTCACCTTCACCATACACCTTTACTCCTGTACTGTCAATGACGATATGAAGGGCTTCGACAATGCCATCCTCACAAGGAACTGGGGCTGTAAAAGTGACTACTTTGGCCTGTCGGCGACATAATTGGGTGTAGCTTGGCATCTGTAGATTCATCTTCATAGTGGCTAATATGCTCTGAATCAGTCCTTGTGTTTGTCGAAATGCAAGTCGAAAAACGGCTTTGAGAGCCAAAGCAGCCTGAATGCACTCGTCGGAATAGCGAAACTGGCCGCCAGCTGCGCGTGGACCTTGATAATACCAATTTGCCAGTGTATCTTCACTAAGCCAAAGCGTAACAAATCCTTTGGAAATCAATGTTTTATTGTAATCAGGCCAGTTGCTTAGTCGGTACTTTTCTTTAGCTGATTGTGTTTTTTTAGCCTTTTTTGGTTTTTTGGGAACTTGGTTGTCAGCTTGGGTAAAAAAGTATAATTTTGGCATAGCACTGGTGCCCATAGGGCGATAACTTTGGAGGTTTGGCAATCTCAAAGTTCGCTATTCCAGTGCTTTTTTTATGCAGATTGTGATGATTTACTATAGCCAGGCAACAAAGCCATTTTGAATACTAATATAAGGGTTATTGTTACTTTGGAAATGCTGGTAATAAAATTTTAGGTGGCGGTGGTGGCGCATCTTTGTGCATAGATGCAAATTCGTTCTCAAACTTTCTAATATCTAATTCCTTAAAAGAATTACGGCCTGTAAAACATAATTCTTTTACTTTCTGATCATAACTTCCATAGTCTGTATGAGCAATAAATGATAATTTTCCCAGAAAAAAAGGCCGTTTATTTCTATATTCAAACCAATAGTATTCAATACTTCCCCAGTATATTCTTTCTGAGTAATCAGTAAAATAATATTTATACGATTTTACATTATTTTTAAAATTTTTGATATTTATCAAAGCATTGTCATATGCTTGCTTATCTACAAAATCATTAATTAAAAACACCAAATTAGTACTATAAATATTATTTTGGACACGTCCTTTACTTTCCCTATTACCAATTCTTGAAATTAAAAAATAGACCCTTCCTTTTTCTGCTAAAGAAGTTATCCATTTTTCCTTGTACATGGGGCAATTATCAAATGAATAACTTTCTATTTGAGATAAAAATGATATGGAATTAACATCAACTTGTCTTTCTTTTAGTAGTCCAACTAACGCCTCGCTCTTTTTAAGTACCCCAGTTACGCACGGTAGATAAAGATCTTTAGCCCAATCAGAACGGCCCTCTTGTGCTAAACGATTTTCCTTTTCTGAGTAACATTTACAAACTGCAGTATTAATGGCCTCATAATATTTGATATTAACTGAATCTGTAAATACGAGTTTTTCACTTTGCCTAAAAAAATGGCAGTTATCAATCAAATGTGCAATAATTTTCCTTGAAATATATTTACGACTGGCTGTATCATTAGGCATAGTAGCCCATAACTTAGCAAAAGAAGGATTATTAATTGTGTGAAGAATAAGAGTATCTGTCTCATTTAAAATTGAATAAGAGTCATAGAAAAACGGATTTTTTTTTACTAACTCTGTGTATTTTTGGCAATACTGGTCTGCAATTTCAGAAAAAAGCTCAGCCGTTTGTGAATGTGCTGTAAATATTTTAAAAAAAGTTATAAAATAGAGTAAAAATCTTTTCATTGATTATACAATTTTAATTAAATGTAAAATGTAGGCAAATATACAACTATCACCAATAATTAAAAATAATTTGCTATCCTTTTCTATATAATTGAAAAAAGTAATCTGTGTGTTATACCCTTGAACGAATAAAGATAGGCGTTAGATGCTTCCCAAGGCCTTTAGGCAAAACCCCTATCAGAGGATTTATGTGTACTTTTTTGTAAATAATATTGCCGCAACATAGATTTTATTATTTTTGGGTGTTTATCAACAAACACCCATTTTTTTACTATTTCTAAACCCTTTTTATGAAACGACCTTCAGAATCCCGCCTCATGCTTTGGGGGGCTACCGCTGCTTTTTGTGCTTATGCCTGCATGTACGCTTTCCGACGAGGAATTACCGCCGCTACTTTTGATGGGATGGTTTTCTGGGGGATTAATTACAAAATTTGGCTGATTACTTTACAGGTTTTTGGCTATGCACTTTCCAAACTCATTGGTATTAAGGTGGTTTCGGAAATGAAACCCGCCCAACGCGCTATTTATTTGTTGTCGTTTGTAGGATTTGCCGAACTTGCCTTGTTGGGTTTTGCCCTCGTCCCAGCCCCTTATAATATTCCGTTTCTGTTTCTCAACGGCCTTCCGCTCGGGATGGTCTATGGCACCGTTTTGGGCTTTTTGGAAGGACGCCGCCAAACCGACGCCCTCGTGGCGGGGCTGACGGCTTCGTTTATTTTTGCGTCGGGTTTTGTGAAAACGGTGGGAAAAACCTTGCTCAACAACGGTATTTCAGAGTTTTGGATGCCTTTTCTGACGGGGTTGATGTTTGCCGTACCACTGGTGTTGGCCGTTTGGGCATTGGCGAAACTTCCCGCCCCTTCGGACGAAGACCGCGCCGAACGTACCGAACGCGCGCCCATGAATGCCGCCGATCGTAGTCGTTTCATCAGTACCTTTTCGGTGGGGTTGATTACCCTGATTGTCTCTTACGTTTTTTTGACGGCTTTCCGCGATTTTCGCGACAATTTTGCCCCTGAAATCCTCAAAACCGCAGGCGTGGACGACCCACTCATTTTTACCCAAACCGAAACCTTTGTGTCGGTTTTTATCCTGATTTTGATGGGAACGTTGCGCTGGGTGAAAGACAACTGGAAAGCGTTTATGCTTATCAACGTGCTTTTGGTGGCGGGTGGGCTTACCGTGGGCGTTAGTACGTGGATGTACCAGCAAGGAATGCTTTCGGCGGGTGTATGGTTTACGCTGACGGGCGTGGGGTTGTATTTGGCCTACGTACCTTGCAACGGCCTTTATTTTGAGCGTTTTGTGGCCTCGTTTAAGTACGTGAGCACGGTGAGTTTTGTGGTGACGCTCGCCGATTGGTGGGGGTACTTGGGAACGGTATTGGTGCTGCTCTACAAAAACTTCGGCCAACCCAACATCAGTTTTCTGGATTTCTTTATCTACGGGGGCTATATTTTGGCAGTAGTATATGTGGTGCTGGTGGTGGTGTCGTTTGGATTTTTTAAGCGCAAGTATGTAAGTTTACAGTAAAACTGCGAGATGTTATTGGCATACAAATAGTGGAACACGGATTGATTAGAGAGCTTATTATTGCTATTGGGGCTCTCTAAATTTTTACTTCGGGTCAGTAATCAATTTTAATTACTGGCCCGAAGTAAATCAACTTTTTTTACTCCCTCGACAAAAACTTCTCAATCTGCTCGCTCGTCAAATACACTTTTCCCGAGCGGGTTTTGATGTGCTCGCGGAAGGCGTTTTTGATGGCATCGCTCCATTTCATGTCGATTTCGCCTGGGGTGAATTTATTTTCGCGGAGCATTTTGTGCCCAAACTCATCTTGTAACGCAATAAACTCGGACTGATTCACTACTTTTTCGGCCAAGTGCGCGGGGATAAAAATCACGCCTTCGGGTTTGCCCAATACCAAGTCGCCTGGCAATACCGACGCCCGACCAATACGAATAGGGCAGTTGATACAGGTCATGGTCATGTCTTTGATGGCCGAGGGGTCGTAGCCACGCGTGAAGCCCACAAAACCATCAATGGCGCTCAAGCCTTCGAGGTCGCGCACGCCCGCGTCGAACACCACACCCGTTTTGGATTTGGCATAAATCGAGTTGCCAAGGTTATCGCCAATGAGCGTGCCGTCGATGATTTTTCCGTACCCATCGGCTACATACACGTCATTAATTTGAAGCGCGTCTATGGGCCATGAGTTGGTGTTGCCTCGGCGGCCTTCGGCTTTGCCTTTTTCTTTGATGGGCTTTTCCATATCGGGGCGGGCAGGCATATACTGCGCCGTAAGTACGCGTCCCACGAGCGGTTTTTCGGGGTGAATGATTTGAAAATTTCCTTCAAACTGATTGTTGTAACCATCTCCCCGCATAATGCCCCACGCTTCTTCGATAGATACATTGGCCAAACGCTTCACAATTTCATCGGGTACTTTAGGACGGCCATCGGGAAAACGTTCGCCTTTCCACTCTTGGGTATAAAACTGAATAAGCTCTTTGGGTGCTTGAATTTGGGCAAATAACGGAGAACTTATTGCCGCCAAGAAAAGGGCTTGGATAACTTTTTTCATAAGTAACAGCCCCCCATCCCCAATGGGGGAGTTTGTTTTAGATGTAGTAATTCCCCCATTGGGGGTTAGGGGGCTGACAAAATTCATACAATTTTACTTCCTACACTTCTATCTTTTTCCATCGGTGATTTTTGAAATATTTTCAGAAAAAATTGACCTAATCTTGTATCGTTAATACAACTCTTAACCGTGCGTACGCACCTAATTGACAAACCCCAATGAAAAAATTTACACAACGTTTTAAGTTGCCCGATTCCCACACCGCTTCCGAAAATAATCGCCGCGACTTTCTACGCAAAGGCTTACTTGGCGGATTATCCATGGGCTTGATGTTTGACGGAAGGCCCGAAAAAGAAATGGAATTTATCACCCAAAAAGTAAAACGTGATTCTAAGCCTTCGGAGCTTAAAATCACCGATATGCGCATTGCTCATTTACAGGGAGTTCCGTTTAAAAGTCCTATCATTCGCATAGATACCAACCAAGGCTTAGTAGGCTGGGGAGAAGTGCGCGACGGCGCTAGTCCCAATTACGCGCTGATGCTCAAGAGTCGTTTGTTAGGCCAAAACCCGTGTAACGTCGAGAAAATCTTCAAAGAAATCAAGCAGTTTGGCGGTCACGGGCGGGCTGCGGGTGGTGTGTGCGGGGTAGAAATGGCGCTGTGGGATTTGGCAGGGAAAGCCTATAACGTTCCTGTTTATCAGATGCTTGGCGGAAAGTACCGTGACGAAGTTCGCCTCTATGCCGATACGCCCGAAATCAGCGACCCAACTACCTTTGCCAAAAAGCTCAAAGAAACCCGCCTCGATAAAGGTTACACTTTTTTGAAGATGGACTTTGGAATTGGGCTGTTGGCGGGCAAACCCGGTATGCTTATCGGGGACAATGTTTGGAAACTTTCGCACCGCGACAATAAAACCAAAACCGTAGGAAACTATGGCATGACCAAGCACCCATTTACACGAATTCAGATTACGGACAAAGGCTTGGAATACATTGCCGAATACGTTAGCAAAATTCGGGAAGGGGTAGGGTACAACATTCCTGTATCAGCCGACCACTTCGGGCATTTTGACGTCAATACGGCCATTCGCTTGGGTAAAGCCGTTGAAAAATACCAGTTGGCGTGGCTCGAAGACTTGGTGCCGTGGTTTTATACCGACCAATGGAAGCAAATCTCAGACGCCATCGAAACGCCTACCCTCACGGGCGAAGATATTTTCTTGAAAGAAGAGTTTATCAAACTCATTAATGCCAAAGCAGTTGACATGATTCACCCCGATTTGGCCTCGTCGGGTGGAATTTTGGAAACCAAAAAAATTGGAGACTACGCCGAAGAACACGGTATCCCAATGGCAATGCACTTTGCAGGTAGTCCGATTTCGTTTATGGCCAACGTACACTGTGCCGCTGCTACCGAAAACTTCGTGGCATTGGAACACCACGGCGTGGACGTGGAAGGCTGGGAGGATATCGTAACGGGTAACAAACCTTTGGTTGTCAATGGCTTTGCTCCCGTTCCTAATAAGCCAGGTTTAGGGGTAGAACTCAACGAAGAAGTAGCGAAGAAGTTTTTGATAAAAGACCAAAAATGGTTTGCTCCCACTGACGAATGGAACGCCAAGGATTCGTGGGACAGAGATTGGAGCTAGAGTTCTGGAGTGTCGAGTGATTGAATGCAGAATGTCGAATCCGTGCTGAGGGCTGCTTTCCGTGCTGAGGGTTGCTCACAATCTGAATTTTTGTGTCGAAGGTTGCTCACAACCTGAATTTTTGTGTTGAGGGTTGCTCACAACCCGAATTTTTGTGTCGAAGTTTGCTCACAATCTGAGTTAAAGTAATTAAACGTCGGTCGGTAAAACGGCTGACGTTTTTTTTGTTTCCAACTATTTGGGGTGTTTGGGCGTCATTGGTTAACGAATTGGAACACTAATGACACTGATTGGACGGATTGTCACGGATAATCTGTGTTTTACTAACTAGGCCCAACCATTAAAAACTGTGAACTTGATGAAAAATGTTGTTTGGATTTTCTTTCTTGTTTTAGGTATTTTTTCGTGCAAAGAAAAGCAGCTTACCCCAGAAGAAATACAGCCTTTGGTAGGAAGATGGAAACTCAATGCCATTGAACCAGCGGGAGATGTAAAAAAATGGGAGTCTGTAGCTTCTAAAGATGGCTACGTATTTGAAATTCGCTACGACGGGGTTATTCTGGATGCCAATGGCTTGCCTGCTTGCTGCGTTCCAAGCTACTTGGTATATCAGGGCAACAAGTTTACCATTGAACCCAAAGAAAAACTTGCACCTAATCCCTCGTGCGCGTTGGTGTTGTGCATGGCTTGTGATACGTGGTATTTGGAACTAGAAAACGGCCAGTTGATAACAAATGCCTGTAATTCGGGTGGTCGTAATAGATTTACAAAACTTTGATTGTTAGAATATTATCCTGTATGATGGAATACGGATGACACTGATTGGACGGATTGTCACGGATAATCTGTGTTTTACTAACTAGGCCCAACCATTAAAAACTGTGAACTTGATGAAAAATGTTGTTTGGATTTTCTTTCTTATTTTAGGTATTTTTTCGTGCAAAGAAAAGCAGCTTACCCCAGAAGAAATACAGCCTTTGGTAGGCAAATGGCGAGTGACTGCCATTGAGCAGGCCGACAAAAAGGAATGGGGAGTTGTGACGCAAAGTGGTCAACACCAATTTGAAATCCGCTATGATGGTGTCGTTCTTGATTCAGATGGTTTATCTACCTGCTGTGGCCCCCTATATCTCAATCTAAATGGTAAAAAATTTAGTATTGTTCCCAAAGAAACAGTTCCCGACAATCCGATGTGTGCTTTGATTAATTGTGTTTATTGTGAAACATGGAACATGGATTTGCAAGACAACGTACTAACGGTTAGTTATTGCAATGGATTAGCACGGGTTCGGTATGTTAAGATTTGAAAAATATAAGCCGCTGAATATCAAATAAATGAATCGATGAAAGCGAAAGGACTACTGTTTTTTTTAGTAACGGTGATATTATGGTCGTGTGATGAAAAGCGTCTAGCTCCTGACGAAATAAAACCTGTAGTTGGAAAATGGATGCTCAATGCCGTAAAGCAAGGGGGCGATGCAAAACAATGGGAACTAATAGACCCCAAAGACGCCACCGTATTTGAAATCCGCTACGACGGCGTTGTTCTTGATGCCAACGGCTTGCCTGCTTGCTGCGCCCCAAAGTATTTGGTGTATCAGGGTAAAAAGTTTACCGTCGAACCGAAAAAAAAACTTGCTCCTAATCCCTCGTGTGCGTTGGTGCTGTGCTTGGCCTGTGATACGTGGTATTTAGAACTAGAAAACGGCCAACTGATAACCGACCTGTGCAACACAGGCGTTCGAAGTCGCTATACAAAACTCTGATTACCTGCCGACTATGCCATCCAGTTTTCGGCGATGCAATTATTTACTGAACAATGTAATAAGTGGTAGGTTTAGTTAACTACTAGTGGGTTAATACTTATCGTAAAATAAAGGATATTGGCAAATTATACTTAACCCGCACCTTTTTGCCGCGTTGTATGCCAGGTTGCCACATGCCACTCATTTCCTTCACTACCCGTAGCGCTTCTTCGTCGCAGCCACTTCCGATGCCTTTTAGTATTTCGTAATTACACAAAGAACCATCTTCACAAACGACAAACGTTAGATATACTTTCCCCGAAACTTTTTTACGAGATGCCTCTGCGGGGTAGCGTAGGTTTTGGGCTAAAAACTGCCCTAATGCGGGGAATCCCCCTTTAAATTGAGCGTTTATTTCAGCTTCCGTGTATGTTCGTACCTCGTCTTTGTCATAAATTGTACCTTTGGTCAACACCCCTGCGGAGTAAAACTCCTCAATATACAAAGTACTATCGGCGAGCTTAGAGACCCACCGTCCTTCTTTCTTACCATTGACCAGCAATCCTTGCTCTCCTTCTTGTTTTACCGCCCAGCCGTTGCCGTCTTTGACGTACTGCTGCCCCGTTTTTGACCAAAGCGCTATCGTGCGAACTGTCGTGGAGCCTGATTCGTTTTTAGGCTCTCTCTGAATGATTTCAGCAATTTGCCCATTGTCGTACCAATGTGTCTCCCTAAAATTGGGGCCATCAACCATCATGTTTTCTTTTAAAACTCCATTGAGGTAATAATGCGAATAGTTCGCTTTGGCAAGGCTATTTTTATACTCTGTCGTGGAAAGCAACTGCCCATTGGTTTGAACTATCATTTCGGGGACGTACGAATTCCAGTCTTGGTCGCGAGCAGTGATACGGTACGCAGGCAACGAATCAATCTTATTTCCGTTTTCAACTTTGTACATCATCGGCTTTTTGGAGTAGTTGGCCGACATATATGGTTTCCACTCTTTTTTCTTAAACTGTTCAAAAACCACGTCCGCAGTCAATACCCCATTGTTATCGACAGGAATCAAGCGGCGGAAGTGGTATTCCTTTGGTTCTTGGGTATATTGGAATTTATCATTGAAATAATCAACCAAGCTGTGCGAAGTGCTGTCGTAATTGGTGATGGGGTTGTCGGGAAAAACGACCGAGTAATTAAACGCTTGTCGTACGGGTTTACCGTCTTTGACTGCTGGCTGCCACGCGCGATATAACCCTACTACCCGTAAGGCTTCTTTATCGGCTTGGGGTTGAATTCCTCTAGTCACTTTTAACTCCGACACACTTCCGTCGGGTTCTATTACCCCGCTCAGAAATACGCGTCCTTTTACGCCCGCCACGCGCGTAGCAAATGGTACTTGTAAGTTGGCCTTGATGTATTCTTGAAACAATGGAGTTCCGCCTTGGGGAGTAGCGGCTTTGTCAACTTCTTGGGCCTGAAAGATGGTTTGGGCGTTGGCTGCTAGGTTTACGAAGCAGAGGAATGCGAAGGTTATTTTTTTCATACGTTTGATGACTGTTTAGACGTAAAACTAACACAACAGTAATAATGTACCAAATTTTTCTTGATAACACGGATTTGGGGGTGTGAGTAATTTATATTTTTATTGTGATGACATTTACGGACGGGGACGTCCGTGACACAAACATTCCCCATGAAAATCGGATTTGTCGTTTCTTTTTTTGATTTCCGCAACGATGTGCGGCGAGTTATTACGGAAGTTGCCCAGCAGCATGAGGTTACCATCTTTGGTCGTCCTGAGAACAAAGAGGAGATTTTACGTCACTTGCCTTCGGGCGTGGAGTTTCGGCTCATCAACGAAAAAAAGGGAGGCTGGTGGAATAGCCTCTGGATAAAACTCTACATCCTCTTCCGACAAATTCCCGAAAGCCGTCACAATTTCTTTTTGATGGAGCTTTTTAAAGCATCGCTTGCTACGGACGCTGCCGTGCTGAAAAAAAATCACCAAATTTTGGCGTGGGTGCGTCGGTTGCCCAAAATCATTTCCTACGATTTTTATCTGAACCGACTTCGGTACCGAGCCCAAACCGACCTCACGGGCATCGACCAGTTTGTGTGTTTTACGGCCATTGCCGACGATTTTTTGATGGCGCGTTTGGTTCACGAAAACCACCCTGTGAAGGTCTATGTCTATAGCTGGGACCACGCCTGTAAACATACCTGTTTTTCGTCGCGGGCGACCTACGTGTGTTGGAACGAGCGCATTCGCGAAGATTTGATTCATTTACAGCACGTATCGCCTTCACGTGCGAGTGTAGTGGGTGCCAGTCAGTTTGCCTATATCGACGAGTACCGCAAAGTGGCGGCTCAGTTGCCCCGTACCTACCATTTTCCTTACGTCTATGTCGGCTGCGCGATTGGCGTCGTTGACCTTGTCCGCGACGAAGTGAGTGTGGTCAAACAAGTGGCTGAAACCCTGCAACAAGCCCGCCCCGATTTGAAGTTGGTGGTTCGGCCGTATCCTGTGCAGGGTAATTGGGAGTTGTACGCACCGTTGCGCAGCTTACCCAATGTGGTGATGGACGACGGTTTCCGAACGTTGGATTTGTCGGTCAAAGACAGCCATATTCTGGAGAAATTTGAGAAGATTGCCAATGCCGATGCCTTTTTTCACATGGGAACGACCATGGGCTTGGAGGCTTGTTTTACCGACACGCCTTCGTTTATGCTCGACTTTGGCTATACTTCTACCGATGGTTTGAGTTTGTACGGTTTTATTCACCAATACCAAAACGACCGACATTTAATTGAACTCGCTCCTCAAAACGATGTACGTTCTACGGAGCAACTGGCAGACATCTTCAAAAACCTGTCTTCGCCTACTTATCGGGTACTCAACGGTTTGGTTCAAAGTCAATATCGAATTAAGTCGTTTGAGGAGTTTGCAAATGACTTGATAGCTGTATAACTTTACTGACTATCAAACCTTAACCAATCACATGAATCTTCTGACTTTTTTTCGGACGTCGGCGTTTGTAGCGTTGACAACTGCAACCGTTTTTGCCCAAACAGGCACCCAACAAAAACCACCTTTGCTGACTGCTGCTGCTCCCGAAACCGTCGGGATGTACAGCGAACGCCTCAGTCGCTTCGATGGCGTTTTGCAGTCGTACATCGACAAAGGCGCATTTCCTGGCGTGGCGGCCATCGTTGTTAGGGATGGAAAAATCGTTTACCACAAAGCCTTTGGCAAGGCCGACCTCGACGCCAACAAGCCTTTGAGCAAAGATGCCATGTACCGCATCGCGTCCATGACCAAGGCCATTACGTCGCTGGCGGTGATGATGCTCCACGAAGAAGGCAAAATCATGCTCGACGACCCCATCAGCAAGTACATTCCTGAGTTTGCCAAGCCCGTCGTCATTGACCAATTTAACCCCAAAGACAGCACCTACACGACCGTTCCTGCCAAACGCGAAATTTCGGTTCGGCATTTGTTGTCGCACATGTCGGGGATTAATTACAACGCCATCGGGAGCGACGACCGCATCAAGGCCGTGTATTCAAAAGCGGGAATTGTGGATGCCTTCACGACCAAAAACCTGACCATTGGCGAAAACATCAAGAAATTAGCCAAGCTACCTCTCACGCATCAGCCAGGTGAAAAATGGACGTACGGCCTCAGCTCCGACGTGTTGGGGTACTTGGTAGAAGTGGTTTCGGGAGAAACGCTAGAACAGTATTTTCAGAAACACATTTTTGAACCCTTGGGCATGAAAGACACCCATTTTTATTTGCCCGATGCCAAGAAAGACCGCTTGGTGCCGATTTATTCCGAAACCAAAGAGAAAACCCTTATAAAAGGGTCGCTCGATAACCTTGGAAGCGACCCCGACTATCCCATCAAAGGGGCTAAATCGTATTTTTCGGGCGGTGGCGGTCTCACCAGTACGGCCTACGACTACGCGGTTTTCTTGCAAATGTTGCTCAATGGAGGTACTTATAACGGCAAGCGCTTATTAAGTCGCCGAGGAGTAGAGTTGTTTACCAATACCAACCAAAGCGGTACGCTATTTCCCGACCCTCGTAATTATTTCAGCTTAGGTTTCAGCGTGATTAATGAAGCAGGGCGCGCCAACGACATTTACAGCAGCGTCGGCACCTTTAGCTGGGGCGGGGCCTTCAGTACGCATTATTTTGCTGACCCAAGGGAGAAAATTTGTGCCGTATTAATGAAGCAAATGTGGCCTACCAGCATGGGCGGCGAACTCGACCGCAAGTTTGATTTAATGATTTATCAAGCACTGGACGACAAGTAAAATTTGCAAGGGGGCAAATTGGCAAAGGGCAAGTTGACAAGTATAATAAAATTTGCCCTTTGCTAACTGTGCGCAAGCATTTAAAACTCTTCTTCGCGTAAATCGGTGCGGGGAGTGTCTGTTTTGCCAATGTTGTCGATGGCGCCGAGGATGCCTGAGCCTTCGCGGCGCTCGACTAAATTGTAGTATTGAAATACAATGGCGATTAGCACCAATGACCGTACCAGTCCGCCTCCAACGGTGGCAATGACCCCACTAATGGTCATCAATACTTCGGTGTTTGCCAGCTTAACCTGCAACGAACTCATGATTGTCAGGATAAGGGTCGGAATTTGAAAAGCGTATCCAATGATGGATGACACAATGCCCATCACAAAGAGAAGTCCAAACGTGGACCACCATTTATCTTTGATGAGGTAAAAACAGCGACGGAAAGTATCACCCAAATCGAGGTTTTCGCGCATCAAAATCATGGTCATGAGCGAAAGCGTGACGCCCAGATAAATGCCAGGAAGTAAGAAAAATACAATACCAGCGACAACGGCGATACCCATCACAAAGTTGAAAATGAGCGCTTTGCCGATATAGCCTTTCAAACGATTCCAGACGATTTCGGGTGTGATGTTTCGATTTCCAGCTTCGTATTCCAAAAAGTAAGCCCCAATGACTAGGGACGAAATAATGTTGGCTAAAATCAAAAAGAAGCTCAACAAAAACACGGTTCCTACCATTTGATAGATACCATCAAAAGAAGAAGAGCCACTTTCGAGTACGCTTTTTTGCATTTCTAAGATACCCGATTGGTAAGAGCCCATAAAAAAACCACCCACCAACGAAAGAGGGCCTGCTATGTATAAAAGGCTAATTGCCAATGGTTTGAAGTTTTGGACAACAAAGTCGAACGTCGCGTTGATTTTTTGTCCAAAATCGCGTTGTTGGAGAAGTATAACAGGTGGTTTCATTTGTGTTGAGAGAGTTGTCGAGGATAAATTACAAAATACCAAATAATAAATACGGCCGAAATCAAAATAATGCTTCCGCTAACAAAAGCGGGCAAGGTGAGGCGTGTGACAAAACTTTCGAGAAAGCCTGCGGTGACAAAAATAGGTACCAGGCCAATGACAATTTTTACCCCTTTTTTGGCACCTTGCTTGAAAGATTCGAGTCGGCTGTAAGTGCGTGGAAACAACAAACTGTGCCCCATCACCAAGCCTGCCGCCCCTGCAATTACAATGGCCGAGATTTCGAGCGTCCCGTGAATCCAAATTTTTAGTACGGAGGTAAGCAGTAGTCCACGTTCAAAGAAAAAGAACTGAAACGCACCGAGCATGACCCCATTTTTGAACAAAATGACAATGGTACCAAATGAGTAAACAATGCCTAATACAAAAGCTACGAAGGAAACCCGAATGTTGTTAAACGTAATTTGCAAAAACATACTTACTTGGCCCGTATGGCCATAGATGGCCAATGGGTCACCATTGTTGATGTTTTCGAGGGTTTGATTGACGTAAGCATCGCCCAAAATAAGCCGAACGAAGGTGTCATCGTTGGCCGCCGAAACCCAACCTAATACGCAAGCCCCCATGAAAAACACAAAAGAATACAAGAGCTTAAACCGCGATTCGTACATGAGCAGAGGCAGCTCCTCGCGCCAAAAACGGGCAACACGATTGCGGTCTTCGCGGCGGTTGGAATAAAGTTTTTGGTGAAACTGTGCCGTGATACCATTGAGGTAGCGCGTTACGTTTGCCTTGGGGTAAAACGTCCGAGCGTATGAAAGGTCGTCGGTCAGTTCGATAAACCGTTCGGTGAGTTGGTCGGGGTCGTGGGTGGGCGTCGATTCGTACGCTTGCCACTTTTCGGTATTTCGTTTTACAAATACGGCTTCTTTCATGAAAAATGCGCAAATGAAGTAGTAACAAACTGCCTGATTTTTCTATTTTGCGCAAAAGTTAGGAAAAACTCCTCACTCATTTGCTAATTGTTTACACACTCTTTATAAAAATATGTCTGTTAGAATCCAAACCTCCCAAAATGTCGATTTAGAATATGAACCTGCGAGCATTGGGGAACGAATCGCTGCCAATCTTATCGACCGCCTTATTTACATTGGTTGGGTGATTGCTTGGATAGTTGCCTACGGCGCAATGGGCAGAGGAAGCGGCACGAGTACGTTTGTGATGATTGTAATCGTTGTTTTGCCCATCATGCTGTACCCAATTTTAACAGAATATTTTTTGAATGGTCAAACCCTCGGTAAGCGCGCCATGCGAATCAGGGTAGTGTTGCTTGACGGAAGCCCAGCCACGCTGGGGGCGTATCTCTTGCGATGGTTGTTGATATTGGTCGATACCGAAATCTTGACGCCATTAGTGGCCATTATTACGATTGCGGCCAACGGAAAAGGGCAACGAATTGGGGACATTGCGGCGGGAACAACGGTGGTCAAAACCACCAAGCGTGTCTTGCTCAGTCAGGTGGTGTACCAAGAACTGCCAGACGATTATTTGGTGACCTATGCCACTGCCAACCAGCTCAAAGACGCCGACATCGAAACCATTCGTCAGGTGTTGCGTACATCAAACGACGAACTGTTGGAACGGACTGCTGAAAAAGTAGCCGAAGTATTGGAAATAACGTCTCCGTTAGAATACCGTACATTTTTGCTGACAGTCGTCAACGATTACGCCTATTTGGCAAACAAAGAGGAACAGTAAGCTCAATATGTCATGGAAATAGTAAAAGATCTCATCAAAGACTATCCTTCGTACGTAGAAATTCCCGTACAATGGGGCGATATGGACGCAATGCAACATGTCAACAATACGGTGTATTTGCGTTACATGGAATCGAGTCGGATTCGGTTTTTCTCAGATATTCTGCGCATTGGTTTTGCGCCAGACGGTGTAGGGGCTATTTTGGCCGAAATCAGGTGTAAATACAAGTTCCCGCTAACTTATCCTGACACAGTCATTGTTACGTCACGTATTATCCCCGAAAGTTGGGATGAATTTAGCGTCCAAATTCAACATTTAGTAGTAAGTAAAACCTACGAGCGGGTAGCGGCAGAAGGGGTAGCTCGCATTGTTTTTTATGATTATCTCAATAAACAAAAAGCGGCGATTCCCGACGCAATCAAAACGAGGTTATTGATGCCTTAGGAGAGAGTATTTTGTTTGTATTTACTACTTTGTCTTTATAAATCAGTACTTTATGTATTTTAATATTGATGCTAAACAGGGGAATCAATACGACGCCATCGTGATTGGCTCGGGGATTTCGGGTGGATGGGCGGCCAAAGAATTGTGCGAAAAGGGTTTGCGTACCTTAGTACTTGACCGAGGGCGCAACGTTGACCATATTACTGACTATCCCACGGCCATGAAAAACCCGTGGGATTTGCCGCACCACAATCGGCTGCCTCCTTCGTTTCGGGAAAAAAATCCGATTGTAAGCCGCTGTTACGCACTAGATGAGGCTACGCAACAGTTTTTTACGAAAGATGACGAACAACCTTACATCCAAGAAAAGCCATTTGATTGGATTCGGGCGTATCAGGTAGGTGGCAAATCGCTGCTGTGGGCGCGGCAGGTGCAGCGCTGGGCCAAATACGATTTTGAAGGCCCTGCCCGTGATGGCTTTGCGGTGCCTTGGCCTGTCACTTACGACGAGCTCGCACCTTGGTACAGTTACGTGGAGCGTTTTGCGGGTATATCAGGAAATAAAGACGGACTCGAAGGGTTACCCGATGGGGAGTTTTTGCCACCTTGGGAGTTGAATTGCGTGGAAAAGCACCTTCAGCAGTCGTTTAAAAAACACTATACCGACCGTCATTTGATTATTGGGCGGTGTGCACACTTAACTAAGCCTCAGCCTTGGCATACAGCTTTGGGGAGGGCACAGTGTCAAGCGCGGCATTTGTGCTACCGTGGCTGCCCGTTTGGGGCGTATTTTAGTTCGCAGTCGGCTACATTGCCTGCGGCTCGCAAAACGGGTAAACTGACCATTCGTCCGCATTCGGTGGTCCATTCTATTATTTATGATGAAAAAGCAGGGAAGGCGACAGGAGTACGAATCGTCGATGCCAATACGCTCGAAACGATTGAGTATTACGCAAAAATCATCTTCCTAAATGCTTCCTGTTTGGCCTCCAACCAAATCTTGTTGAATTCTACCTCAAATCGTTTTTCCAACGGACTGGGCAACGACAATGGTATGCTGGGGCACCATGTAGCTTTTCATAATTACCGAGGTCATGTGTATGCCGACATCGACGGTTTTGAAGATAAATATTACTTTGGTCGCCGACCTACGTCGGGTTTTATGCCGAGGTATCAGAATGTGCACAAACAAGAAACCGACTTTTTGCGGGGTTACTTGGTGGCGATGAGTGCAGCAAGAGGCGGTTGGGGAAGCGCCGCTGGCGAAGAGGGTTTTGGGGCAGCTTGGAAAGAGGCCAATGCAAAACCTGGCCCTTGGCATTTGTCTGTGCAGATTCAGGCAGAGACCATTCCCAAGTACGAAAACCACGTGCGTTTGAGCCAAGATAAAAAAGATAAATACGGTATTCCGCAGTTAATTACGTCGATTGGCTACGATGATAACGATGAGAAAATGTTGAAACATTTTTGGGAAACCAACGTTGAAATGCTAACCAAAGCAGGTTGTAAAAACATTCGGACGATTGATACCAAACAATCCCCTGGGCTTGACATTCACGAAATGGGTGGAGTTAGAATGGGCGCCGACCCCAAGACGTCGCTGGTCAATAAGTGGAATCAACTTCATGCTTGTAAAAACGTGTTTGTGACCGACGGTGCTGCGATGACTTCGATTAGTACCCAAAATCCCTCATTGACGTTTATGGCCTTTACGGCGCGGGCCGTTAATCATGCCGTTGCAGAATTAAAAAAGAAAAATTTATAAACCATCTCTTATGAAAACCATCTCTCGTTTTACCCTCATTGCAGCTTTGCTAACGCTTTGGATATGTAAAAGCTACGTGGTTTGGTCGCAAACTTCGACCGAAACTGCCGTTGCTACCATTGAAAAAGATCGTTTTGCTGCGCTGGTAAGCAAAGACTACGCTTATCTCGACAAAGTACTCGCCGAAGACCTATATTATTGCCATTCAAACGGGTTGATTGACACCAAAACGTCATTTGTACAATCTATTAAAGATGGAAAGCTTACTTACCAAGAAATGGTACCCGAAGATTTGAAGGTGCGTGTTTATGGTAAGACGGCTGTTATCACGGGTATGTGTGCGGCAAAAGTGCTGAGCAATGGCCAACAGCTCAACACACGCTTTCGATTTACGGATGTCTATGTGAAAAATAAAGCAGGTTGGCAAATGGTAAGCTGGCAGTCGCTGAGAATGCCGTAATTTATTTTCTGAAGTAATTACAACCCCAGCGCTGTGGTTTACGTCTTTATTAAAACCCCGGTCAGACGGTAGTCAGACCGAAACTGGACGATAGTCAGACCGAAACTGAAAATGAAGAGCGACCAATAGCCGAACCAACGACGTCTGACTACCGTCTGACGTAAAGTAGGTCAGACGGTAGTCAGACCGAAACCGAAAATGAAGAGCGACCAATAGCCGAACCAACGACGTCTGACTACCGTCTGACGTAAAATAGGTCAGACGGTAGTCAGACCGAAACCGAAAATAAAGAGCGAATAGCCGAACCAATGACGTCTGACTACCGTCTGACGTAAAGTAGGTCAGACGATAGTCAGACCGAAACCGAAAATAAAGAGCGAATAGCCGAACCAATGACGTCTGACGACCGTCTGACGTTCAAAACGTTCAAAATAGGCGGTTAAACCTAGCTTTTACCGCAAAAACTTGCAGAATTTTCAAAAAAAACTGATATTCGGGCGCAATATTTAAGCTTTGGCTTAGGTTTTGTATGTATTGAGGTAGAAAGACACGGTTGTTTTTAAAACATAGCACAGAAAACATGACACGCATTTGTACATTCTTAGGAGCTGCAGTGGTAGGTATTTTCCTATTATCGGGGTGCAAGCCCAATGCCAAACCTCTCAGCGAAATTATAGGACGAGTTTGGAGTGCCCAGACCGTTAAAGAAGGCACGACTACGGTTTATACCAAAGGTGGCGCGAGTAACGCCAAAGCGGGATACGTAAACTTTCGTTTGGATTTGAGTAGCCCAACGGCGGTGTCGTACAAAGAATTTGACGGAAATACTTTTACAGGTCAGTGGGAAGTACAAGAAAGTGCGGCAGGAAATACCCTGACACTCAAAAGCTTGACGCCACAACCTACAGGAACTTCGGGCACGATTCAGTTTACGATTAATTCTGCTTCTGAAACGGAATTGGTACTTACTCGTACGACTGCCAGCCAAAAAACGGGCGGAACGATTAACAACTATGCCTTGGTATCTCCTTAGGATTTTAGAAAAAAATTCGTTAAGCCGCACTCAAAGTGCGGCTTTTTTTGTGCCGACGCATCTATAACGCTCTCTTTTTCGTAGATGTAGCTACATATATTTTACTACCCTACTTAATTGAAAACTTATGAGAAAAGTGTTACTTCTGGCACTGCTGTGCCTGACGAGCAGCGCCTACGCCCAACTAAGTCTGACCGACACGCTGTTGGTGGACATCAAAGACAGCTTGCAATCTCCCGTTCTACTTCCGCAAAAAATGATTTTTACCCAAAAAATGCTTTGGGGACATCATGGGTTAATGCGCCACTGGATTCCGCTCAACCGCCAAAATCGCCAGCAAGAGTTTAAAATCCGTCGAACCATGTTCAATATCCACCAAGCAGCGGGTTTGCTGACCTTTGTGGGGATGGTGGCACAGGGAGTGGTAGGAGGAAAAATGTATAAAAACTACAGTGACGACCTCCGCGCTACCCACCGCGTCCTTGCCAAAGGCGTGAATATTGGTTATACCCTCACGGCAACGATGGCGCTTACCGCTCCTTCTGCCATCGTCCATCGAAAAGGATTTAGTAGCGCCAAAGTGCATCGAATGTTGGCCATGGTGCATTTATTGGGCATGATAGGTACCAACGTCCTAGGCCACCAAATTTCCAAAAATCCTGAGCTAAAACCCTATCACCGCGCGGTAGCCTATACTACCGTGGGGGCTTTTACGGCTAGTATCGTGGTGTTTCAGTTTCGATGATTGGTTTTATTGTTTCTTCCCTAATCGTGTAAATTAGTATGAAAAAGATAATATTTTATGCTTTAGCAGCCATTGGGTTGCTATCGGGCTTTACGTTTGGCCCTAAAACACTTAAACGTAAATTATTCAGTAATAAAGCTAGCTCGTGGATTAGCTACGAAGGAAAACATCCATTGCATTCGTGGAAAGCTGTATGCCGCGAAGTGGATTGCGTAGTGACGTACGACGAAGACGAGGCGAAACTCGAAACTGTCGCCATTAGTGCCAAAGTAATGGCTTTTGATAGTCGCAATACCAACCGCGACTCGCACGCCTTGGAAGCGCTTGAAGCACTGACGTACCCTAAAATCAATTTTACCAGCGCCCAACTTTCGCGAAATGAATCGAATTTAATCATCAATGGAAGTCTCAACTTTCATGGCGTGACTAAACCGATGAGCATCACGACAAAAACCTATACCGAAGGAAACACGATTCGGGTAGAGGGAGCTTTTCCCGTAAAGTTATCGGAGTTCAAGGTCGATCGGCCTTCGCTGCTTTTCGTAAAGATTGAGGACGAAATCACGATTCATTTTTCGTTTACTTTTCGGACGCAGTAGGGGATAAATTGAAATAAAAAGTTGTCAAAGCAAGATTTTTTGATGTCGCCTGCTAACAAGCGGGCGACATTTTCTATTTTTGTTCGACACTTTCGTTTCGTCAACACTAATTAAAAACCTAACAGTCACCCATGTCCAAATCCTTTCTAGTCTTGGCGTTATTGTCCGCCACAGCTTCTGCTCAAATGATATACCCAACCACCCGTAAAGTAGATCACGTGGATGAATACCACGGAACCAAAGTAACCGACACCTACCGCTGGCTCGAAGACGACCGCTCGGCCGAAACAGGCGCGTGGGTTAAAGCCCAAAATGAGGTGACGTTTGCGTACTTGAATAAAATTCCGTTTAAAGGGAAGATATTCAGTGATTTAGAAAAAGCCTATAATTACCCTAAGTATTCGGCCCCCCGCAAAAAAGGCGAGTATTTTTATTTCTACAAAAACGACGGTTTGCAAAATCAGTCGGTGTTGTATCGCCAAAAAGGGCTTAATGGAACGCCTGAATTGGTCATGGATCCTAACAAGCTTTCAGCCGATGGTACGACGCGCTTGACGGTTTTTAATTTATCCAAAAATGGAAATTATGCCGTTTGTGGCTTCTCAAAAGGAGGCTCAGATTGGCAAGAATACCAAATTATGGACATGAAAACCCTTCAAATGCTTTCTGATAAAATTGAATGGGTAAAGGTATCAGGCGCTTCTTGGCAGGGCGATGGCTTCTACTACAGCCGTTATCCCAAGCCTGAAGGAAGCGCTTTGGCGGCCAAAAATGAAAACCACCAAGTGTTTTACCACAAAGTAGGAACCGCACAAGCTGCCGACGAGTTGGTGTATGAAGACAAAGTAAACTTACAGCGTTTTCACGGGGTGTATGTGAGTGAAGATGAGCAATTTGCCTTCTTAAATCTCTCAGACCGTGGAAAAGGAAAAGACGGAAATGCGTTGTTTTATCGTGCCAAAGGCCAAAAGGAGTTTACGCCGATTGTGAGCGAGATTACTAATTTTAGTTACAGTGTGGTTGACAACGTGGCAGGTGGATTTTTGATTAATACCAACGAAAATGCCCCCAACGAAAAAGTAATGCTCTACGAAACCGCTACTAAAACGTGGAAACCGTTTTTGCCCGAAAAACCTGAACCATTGACGGGTGTTGGTACGGCAGGTGGTAAGTTGTTTGCACTTTATTCAAAAGATGTGACGACGCGTGTGTATGTCTATAACATGAAAGGCCAATTGGAAAACGAAGTTCCGTTGCCAGGACTAGGTTCGGCAGGTGGTTTTGGGGGCGAAGACGACGATAAGTTTGTGTTTTATACCTACACTTCGTTTAATTATCCTCCTACGATTTTCCGCTACGACATCGCCACCAAGAAAAGCACGGTGTTCCGCGAGCCAGAGGTGAGTTTCAAACCTACCGACTACGAAACAAAACAAGTATTTTATACCAGTAAAGACGGCACCAAAGTGCCAATGTTTATCACCTACAAAAAAGGATTGAAATTGGACGGTACTAACCCTACGGTTTTGTACGGTTATGGCGGTTTTAACATTAGCTTGACGCCTTCATTTAGCCCAACGCGAATGCCGTTTTTGGATCAAGGTGGAGTGTATGCCCAAGCCAACTTACGCGGAGGAAGCGAGTACGGTGAAGAATGGCACAAACAAGGAATGAAACTAAAAAAGCAAAACGTATTTGACGATTTCATTGCCGCGGCTGAGTTTCTTATCAAAGAAAAATATACTTCATCGGCGCGTTTGGCATTGCAAGGAGGCTCTAATGGGGGCTTGCTGGTAGGGGCTGTCATTAACCAACGCCCCGACTTGTGCAAAGTAGCCTTCCCTGCGGTGGGAGTAATGGACATGCTCCGCTTCCATAAGTTTACCATTGGTTGGAACTGGATTGCTGATTACGGCAGCAGCGATAATGCCGAAGAATTCAAAGCGTTGTATGCGTATTCACCTTTGCACAACATCAAAACAGGAGTAAATTACCCTGCCACGCTCGTAACCACCGCCGACCACGACGACCGAGTAGTACCTGCTCACTCGTTTAAGTACGCCGCCGAATTGCAAGAAAAAGCGGGAAAAAGTAGCACCAATCCGTTATTGATTCGGGTGGATGTGAACAGTGGACACGGGGCAAGCAATACCAAAAAGGCGCTTGAAACTACTGCCGATACGTACGCGTTTATGTTCCAAAACATGGGACTTACGTGGAAGTAAATGTAGTTGACAGTCGATAGTCCATGGTCGATGGTTAATAAAGCAGGATAATCATTAACCATGGACTATCGACCATGAACTGTGAATCATTAACCATGGACTTTTATAAAAAACTTCAAACCAAACCAAATCATGGCTACTGGATTTTTTAATGTACCAGCCCCTAAAAATGAACCTGTAAAATCGTATGCCCCCAATTCGCCCGAAAAAGCGGCTTTGAAAGCGGCTTTGGCGGAAGCACGGAGCAAACAAATTGATATTCCGATGTACATTGGAAGTGAGGAAATTATGACGGATGAAAAATACGCCGTAACTCCCCCTCACGACCACCAACACGTGTTAGGGTATTATTCGTTGGGTGATGCGTCGCACGTGCAAAAGGCAATTGAGGCCGCTTTGGGCGCGCGCGAAAGATGGGCAAACTTGAGCTGGGAACACCGTGCCAGTATTTTCCTAAAAGCAGCCGATTTGTTGGCAGGCCCATACCGCGCGGAAATCAACGCGGCAACCATGCTTGGACAATCAAAAAATGCGTACCAAGCCGAGATTGACGCGGCCTGCGAAATGATTGATTTTCTACGCTTTAACGTTTACTACGCTTCTCAAATTTACAAAGAACAACCGCAGTCGTCGGATGGTATCTGGAACCGCCTTGAGCACCGTCCGCTCGAAGGTTTTGTGTTTGCACTGACTCCGTTCAACTTTACGGCAATTGCTGGAAATTTACCTACGTCAGCCGCTTTGATGGGCAACGTGTGCGTGTGGAAACCTGCCTTGACGCAAGTGTATGCGGCTAACGTCTTGATGAAAGTATTCAAAGAGGCAGGTCTCCCCGACGGCGTCATCAACCTCATTTACGTGGATGGTCCCGTGGCGGGCGATGTGATTTTTAGTCACCCCGACTTTGCAGGAATCCACTTTACGGGAAGTACAAAAGTATTTCAGCACATTTGGAAAACCATTGGCGAAAACCTTCCGCGTTATAAATCGTTTCCAAGAATTGTGGGCGAAACGGGAGGAAAAGACTTTGTGGTAGCGCATTCGTCGGCCGATGCCAAAGCGGTAGCAGTAGGATTGGTGCGCGGAGCTTTTGAATACCAAGGCCAAAAATGTTCGGCTGCGTCGCGGGCGTATTTGCCTTCAAATCTGTGGGATAGCATCAAAAACTACATGGTGGAAGACCTTGCCACGATAAAAATGGGTGGAACCGAAGATTTCTCCAATTTTGTGAATGCGGTGATTGACGAAAAATCGTTTGATAAAATTGCTACTTACATTGCCAACGCCAAAAACGACCCTCGGGTAACGGTCGTTACGGGTGGGAATTGTGATAAATCGAAGGGGTATTTTGTCGAACCCACGGTACTTCTAACCACTGACCCGAATTACACGACGATGTGTGAAGAAATCTTTGGCCCTGTGTTGACGATTTATGTCTATGAGCCAGAGAAATTTGAAGAGACATTGGCCTTGGTAGATGCGACGTCGCCGTACGCGTTGACGGGTTCGATTTTTGCCCAAGACCGCTATGCGATTGAGTTTGCCAGCAAGAAATTGGTGAATGCCGCAGGTAATTTTTACATCAATGATAAGCCAACGGGTGCCGTAGTGGGGCAACAGCCGTTTGGGGGAGCGAGAGCATCAGGCACCAACGACAAAGCAGGCTCTATCCTCAACTTGTTGCGTTGGGTATCGCCTCGTACGATTAAAGAAACGTTTGTCTCGCCTATCGACTACCGCTATCCTTTCTTAGGAGAAGCTTAAAAATAAGTGCTCGGGGTTGCTAAATATGTGCCTGGGGTTGCTCACAACCCCAGGCTGCGAGGGTCGGGTTGTGAGCAACCCGCCCACACTACCCGACCCACGATATTTAGTCCATTTTCTTCTCTTTGAGCAGTTTCTCGTACTCTCGCTCGGTCGCTTTTTTAGTATCGAAGGCAAAGTAGGCGACGATGCCATGAATGGCTAGTCCAAATCCCCACGATAGCCACAAGCCTATGGGAAGTTTGCCATCAGAAAATAAACAAAGCGCCGAAATAAAAGAGTTAACAAGAAGGTAAACAAAAGCGTGCGTTTGAAAACCTACCCGACGGCGAGCAGCTTTCATCAAAAATTCATCGTAGTTGTTTTGATTGGCAGAAGTCATGTTAGTGTTCATGGTCGTAAGGATGTTTATAGTTTAGATTATTGAACGAGTTTGTGTTTTCTGGCTGTTTTGATGATTCAAAGGTAGAGCACAAAGAACAACTCTCTAGCCCTTTCCCGACGAAGTGTAGGTTTGGGCAGATGGAGTTTTTTGTTGAATAGATGAAGGAAACTTCTTTGTAAGAAATTGTATTTTTGTTAAAAAAATAAACTATGGTACAAGCATCCAACCCGCGCAAATTAACTAATGGGCAAGCAATGTTGCTTCAATTATTCGAAAGAGACTTGCCAGAGGAAGAATTAGTAAATGTACGAAATGTACTCACTCAGTATTTTTTTCAAAAGGCTGAACAAGAAGCTGATAAGGCTATGAAAGCCAAAGGGAAAACAATCGCTCAGCTCGATGAAGAAATCCGTGAGTTAAATGAAAAAAGCCGTACTGATGCGCTTAAAAACCTGAGAAATAAATCATGAAAGTGGTTGTAGATACGAATGGTTTTTTGGCAGCAGTACCCTCTAAAGGACGTAATAAATGGCTTTACCACGCTTTTATGTCAGAGAAGTTTATTTGGGTTTTAAGTAATGAAATTATTGAAGAATATACCGAGCAGGTGGGTGAGAAGTTTAGTAGTATTACCGCAGATTTTGTTATGAGCTCACTTTTAACTTCTGCGAATCATTTACGATATGAACCCTCTTATAAATGGCAATTAGTCGAACAAGACCCCGACGACAACAAGTTTGTAGATTGTGCCATCGGGGTAAATGCTGATTATCTCGTTTCAGATGATAGACACATACGTAATCTTCTGAAAGTAAAAGATTTATTTCCGCCTGTTCCTATTGTATCATTCAAAGAATTTAAACGAATCTTAAAATTGATCTAGGTAAGGCTACTCAGTTCCTAAAACTTCAACCCCAAACTCACTAAGAAGTTGCGTCCAGCTTGTGGATAATAGAAATTCTCAGTGTTAGTTTGCCCGCCATAGACGTAGCTATAGGTGTAGCCGTTTGATTCGTACAATTCATTTAAAACGTTGTTGGCCAACGCACTTACCGTGATTTCGTTCAACCACTTGGGTTTGATACGATACACCAAACGTAAATCGTTGGTAAAATATGCTTCCAATCGACGAGCCTCGTTAGAGGTGTTGTCGAGGTATTGCTTGCCTACGTATTTGCTCAACAAAGCCAATTCAAGATTTTTAGCAGGTGTAAAGACCAACTGACTTCCTACCACGACGTTGGGCGAAAAAGCAATGGTTGAGTTGCCATGATTCGTTATTTGGTAGCCGCCGTTTTCGTCGTCGTAGTTGATGACGTATTCGGTGAAATTCTTGATTTTGTTGCGGCTAAATGTCGCGTTTACGTTCCATTTCCACTGCTTGTGAAGCTGGGCACCTGCCTCAATTTCAATCCCTGCGCGGAAACTTTCGGGAACGTTGATTTTGATGGGATTCCCGACGTCGTTCAATTGCCCCGAAACCACCAATTGGTTCTTGTAATTCATATAGTAACCTCCAATCGAAGCCGCTACCCGACCTTTCTGAAAACGATAGCCTAGTTCCAAATCCTGCAACATTTCAGGCTTGGGCTGGATTTGTTGCGTTGATTCCGTAAAGTCATCGCGATTGGGTTCGCGGTGGGCAATGCTGAAAGAAGCAAAAGCCGTACTGCTTTCCGATACTTGGTACGTCAAACCCGCTTTAGGGTTAAAGAAGTTGTAATTAACGTCGTGATTTTGCTGGCGACGCTGGTTATCGTCTCCTTTTACAAAATAGCCAATGGTGCGTAATTGGGCATCGCCAAACACGTTGAGCTTGTCGGTAAGTTGGTAATATACTTTTCCGTACAAGTTAAAGTCCGTTTTTAGCCCGACGTTTTCGTAATAGCGGTGACGGATGGCGCTGTTACTGGCGTAACGAGCCCAAATAACTTCGCCAAAGTGATCTCCGTCGTATTGGTTCCAACCTCCACCAATGTTGGCGGTGAGCTTTTTAAAACTGTTGTAATCCAACGAAAAGGTCGTTCCGTAAAATGAGTTATCCAACCAACGACGACGTACCAAATCGCTCCGACTAATGGTTTGACTTCCTACCACTACGTCGGGCAATTTATAGTTGACTAGTCGGTCGTTGTCGCGGAATTGCTCATAAAAACCACGTCCTTTCACCATAAAACCATTGAGGTTAAATGTCCAGTTTTTAGAAAGTGTATGCGACGAAATCAGTTGATAGTGATCTTGTTGGTAGTTGTCCACTTGGTTGTCGTAGAGGTACAAATTGTACGTACGGCTGTTGGAATTAAGCAAATTTTGGGCGTCACGCTCGTTGAGGCCGTTGCGGTCAATGTAGGCCAAAATCCCTTCACGGTCGCCTTTGAGGCGGGCTTCAGGAGTTCCTTCCCATGCTTGGTAGGTGATTTCTCGCCCTGAAAAAACATTGAGACGGACAGAGCTCTTTTTACCAAAATAAGCCCCTGACAAGTAAAACGATTTCAAGTCGGATTTGGCGCGGTCGATAAAACCATCGGAGGTGATTTTCGACAAACGAGCATCTACCGTAAAGTGGTTGTTGATAAGACCCGTTCCTGCCAATACGGTGTGCTTGAAGGTGTTAAATGAACCCGCCGAGTTGTTGATTTCGGCGTAGGCTTCTTTTCTAAATTCGTTGGTATTGACGTTGACGGTGGCTCCGAAGGCCGCCGCTCCGTTGGTGGATGTTCCGACGCCTCGCTGGATTTGTACGCTACTTACCGACGAGCCAAAGTCGGGCATATTAACCCAAAAAGTTCCTTGACTTTCGGCGTCATTGTACGGAATTCCGTTGATAGTCACGTTGATACGCGTCGCATCCGTTCCTCTGATGCGCATTCCTGTGTAGCCCACTCCCGCACCCGCATCGGAAGTAGTGACAAGCGACGGCGTAAAGTTGAGCAAAATAGGCAGGTCTTGCCCGAGGTTTTGTTTGCTGAGTTCAAGTTTGTCAACATTCGTAAAAGCCACGGCTGATTTCGCGTTGGCACGAGTCGCACTGATGACGACTTCGTCGGCGTTGAAAGTGCTACGTTGAAGTTTAATTACTTTGTCAACGTCCTGCACTTTGATAAAACTAGCTTCATAGCCAACGTATGAAACCTCCAGTAAATCAGTGTCTTTAGGTAAATCTTTGAGAGAGAACTCGCCTTTTTCGTTGGTTGCTGTTCCTCGAAAGCTCCCTGCCCGAACTGTAGCTCCTGGCAAAGGTTTTCCGTCTTCCGCGTCAACGATTTTGCCCGAAACGCTAAGTTGGGCGAGTGCAGGCACGCATAGCAACACTCCCGTTGCTAGGGCCAAAAACCAAGATGTAAATTTTCGCATTGTAACTTCCCTCCGCTGGCATTACCCAGATCAGGTTTTAGGGTATGATCTCAGCCCGTTATTTTGGGGCACCCCTTTTTGAGATATGCTTTTGCGCAAAAGCAACGCAAAGGTAAGCGCATAACTTAGAAAAATGCAAATATGTGCGCTATTTTGCTTTCCGACGTAGCCATTTTTGTTGGATTTTGTACGTCAGCCATGCACTTGCCGCTCCCGTCACTGCGCCCGCCAACACATCACTGGGGTAGTGAAGCCCCAATCTCATGCGCGAATACCCCACGGCACTGGCCCAAGCGTAGGCAGGAACCGCTACGTACCATTTTGGGTAATGTAAAGTCAGGGTAGTAGCGGCGTTGAAAGCCGTCGTAGCGTGCCCCGAGGGGAACGAATAGTTGATGTCTTCTTCTGGAATGCGCGCGGTAAATCGTTGAGGTTCAGCAACGAATGGTCGTTCTCGCAATACAATTCGTTTGGTGATTTGGGTGATAGAACTGGCCACGACAAAACTCCCCAATGCGTGCCAGCCGTGTTGTTGTAAGGTTTTGTTTTTGGTGGCAAAACCCGAGGCTAAATAAACCACAGGAAGGCCAATTCCGATGGGCGTAGTGGTAGAAGAAATGAATTTCTCAAACCGAACGTCGGCAGGCTGTGGTGAACCATATACTTGCTCCAAAAGGCGAGAATCAAGCGTTTGGGCGTGGAGCTGGGAGGCAATTAGCCAACAAAATAAAAAGAGCTTTTTCAACTAATGTGGTGTTTAGGAGGGACTTTCCAAGTTTAAATTAGCGTTGTCGTCGGACTTTAAAGAGCTTCACCAGCGGCCCAACGTAGTCCGCCTTGGAGTCGATACCGACGTAATTGATGTCGTTTTGTCGGGAAAACTGCTCCATTTTTTGACCCAATTGCGAAAACTCATGGCGTATCCGTTTCCGAAACCAAGGCGAAGAGGTATTCACCCACGTCGTTTTATTAGTTTCAGGGTCGCGCATGGGGATGATACCCAGAGGAGGTAAATCAGTCTCGCGTTGGTCGCGCAAGTGAATCATCACCAAATCGTGTTTACGAGCAAGGGCGCGCAAGCTGTGTTCGTAGTTAGTGTCAATAAAGTCAGAAATGAAAATGACAACACTTCGGCGTTTGAGTACGTTAAGTGTAAACAAAATGGCGTCGGCAAGGTTTGTTTTAGTAGATTGTGGTTTCAGCTTGTAAAGTTCCGTAATAAACTGATACCCGTGTTTCATGCCGTTGGAGGGTCGAATGTATTTTTCTTTTTGGTCAGAAAAACACAGTAATCCCACGTGACTAGCCTCCTGAATGGCCGACAACGCCAACACCCCGCAAATCTCTTTGGCCGTGTTGAGTTTTGACTGGGTGGCGTCGCCTACTTGCTGAGAGCCACTGACGTCGAGCAGAAAAAACACGGTTTGTTCTTTTTCCTCGCGGAAGATTTTTACAAACGTCCCGTGGCCTTTGGCCGACACGTTCCAGTCAATCGTCCGAACGTCGTCACCGTATTGGTATTCGCGAAGGTCGGTAAATTCCAGACCAGATCCCTTAAAAACCGAACGGAAACTGCCTCGCATGTCGGCATTGACCGCTTTGCGAATCCGAATTTCGTACTGGCGAATCTTCGTTATAAATTGCTCAATCATTCGTAATTTTGTCGCTGTAACTGTTCAAAAATACAAAAATCGGCCATGATACCACGTCTTTTGTTTTCTTTTTTACTGCTTGGAGCTTTGTTTTCTGGATGCCAAGACGAACCCCAAGTTCCCGAAGGAACGCTTTCGGAAGAGAAAATGTCACAAATCTTGACCGATATTCACTTGTTAGAAGCACGAATTGGGCGGCTCAACATGCCTTCACTCGATTCCTCGACGGTAATTACTGAGTATTTGAAAGGCAAAATTTTTAAGAAGTACGGAATAGACTCTGTAGCGTACAATCGCAGTTATAAATTCTATTCTACCAATCCAGCCTTTATGGAGCGTATCTACGGTGAGATTGTCAAGGAGTTAGAGAAACGACAGAAAAAGAAAGATTATAAAGGAATATAACATCAGAAGTAAGCTTCCCGAAAGTTTCAGACTTTCGGGAAGCTCACATTCTATAGACAGTTCAAGAGAGTTAGCAGATGGCGCTGGAAGACGAATTGAAGAGGGCTATTGTAGCCATGCCCCAAAAAGAAAAAGACAAACTCTTGTTGCGTTTGGTGGCAAAAGATGACATGTTGGTCAAACGTTTGGAGTTTGAATTGATAGAACAAGGAGATACCGTTCAGGAACGCCGTGACGACATCAAACGACGGATTCTGAAAGTAGCCAAAATGACCCACGATAGCCCAGGTTGGATGATGATGGACATGCGGACTTTTAGCGGGGACATAAGCCAGCATATTAAGATTACGAAAGATAAGTACGGCGAAATTGAACTGACGATTTATTTGTTGCTCACGTTTTTTGAGTATCAGTCTGAGATGTTACGTGTTCATAACAGCAAGAGTGATTCGTGTGCGGAGTACATTGCGAAGAAGGCCGACGGTTTGATGAAAAAACTGGCCAAATTTGACACGGATTATTACGTGGACTTTGAAAGAGATGTGCAGCAGCTACTCGATTATATACACAGCCACTGCCCCCGAAACTACGCGCGAACGCTAGATATTCCGAAGCAGTGGCCGTAATGTTTTAAAATCCTGTACTTATTTCTTAACCGCCATCACCATTTTGATGTCGAGCTTGGCACCAATGGCCAATACATCTACGAGGTCTTGCACCGAAACCGTTTGATCGACTTGCAGAATGACCGTTTTATCTTCTACACCGTTAAAAATAGTGGCAAGTTGCGTCTCAAGTTGGTCTTTGGCAACGGGTTCGCGGTCGATAAAATAGTTCTTTTCAGAATCGACTGCCACGGTGGTTTGTTTTTTCTGCATTTGTTGGGCCGCCGACGCCTTGGGCAACATGAGCTTAATGACGTTGGGGTTGACCATGGTCGAAATAATGAGGAAAAACAACATCAAGAAAAACATGATGTCGTTCAAAGAATGGGTAAATACCTCGGGGGCAAATTTACTTTTACGGCGTATTTTCATGATAGCAATGCGTTTGACAAAATTAGCGAGTGATTGGCTTTTGCAACACATCCAAGAAATCAAACGCGCCTGATTGCAATTTAAGCGCAATGCGGTCGATTTTCATGTTCAGCAAGTGATAGCCCATGTAGGCAATCAAACCCACAATCAAACCTGCTCCCGACGTGACCATTTTTTCGTACATACCGCTTGCTACGGTGCTGATATTGAAGTCGTTGGATTGAGAAATGCTGTAGAAAATATTGATGATACCCGAAATCGTTCCGACGAACCCTAACATAGGGGCAATACCTGCCACAACCCCCAAATACGAAAGGTTACCTTCAAGACGAGACAACTCGATTTGGCTGGCGTTTTCGATGGTACTTTCGATGTCTTTGATTGAGTAACCGATGCGGCCAATGGCTCGTTCAAAGATACGACCCGCTGCTGAACGTTGATTACGGCAAAGCGATTCGGCCGATTTGATGTTTCCCTGTTGAATAAAATCCTTTAAATTATCAATAAAGCTTTCGTCGAGCTTGCCGTTGGCGTTGATGGCGAGCCAGCGTTCAATAATCAAAAACAACGTCAGGAAAAACATGATGAGGAGGGGAATCATTACCCAACCACCTTTCATTACTAAATCAAATAGAGAAATTCCTTGTGCAGAGGCTGCGGTAGCTACAGAGTCAACGGCGGTTTGCGCTTGAAGTAGGATCATTACTGTTGGTTTTTTGCTGTGTCAAAAACGGAATGGAATAGGAGAATATTGTTTAGTGGCGTCAAATATACGAATTTCTAGCAGATGTGGCTTTTCCTGTACCGAAAGCCAATAAATAGAAGCCGTTAGGCGCAGTGATTACTACTAAAAATACGGTATTTTTAAATTCATTGTAGCTTTTTAAGTCATCAACCTATCTGTATTCGGTTCCATGCTCGATTCGTTCCCCGCTCGTTCGGCCTCTTCGGCTATTGCACAATTCCGTGATGCCTCTGCTAGTCCTCACTACCACCAAGGAGAGATAGGCTTACTCAATTCGGTCGATTGCGTTATTTTTGGTTTTTATGGCACTGAGTTACACGTGCTGTTGCACCGCTTTTTGTACGATCCATTCAAGGGCTATTGGGCGTTATTGGGCGGGTTTGTGCATCCTGAAGAAAACATTGATGATGCCGCACGCAACACTGTAGAACGCCTCACGGGGCTCGATAATGTGTATATGGAGCAGGTATATACGTTTGGGGCGGTGTATCGTGTGCCTACCGAGCGTGTAATAACGACTTGCTACTATGCTCTCATCGAAGTAGAGCCGACCTTGCCGAAGCTATCTCACGAGTACGGTGCTACTTGGCATCCTATTTCCCAAATACCGCAACTTGACTTGGTCTATGACCACCTTCAGATGTTTCAAAAAGCCCTCGAACAACTCCGCCGCAAGGTGCGTTACCAGCCGATTGGGTTTGAGCTTTTGCCCGATAAATTTACCATGCTTGAGCTCCGAAATCTTTACGAGTCGATTTTGGGACGGCCGTTAGATAAACGAAATTTTAGTAAGAAGATTCTGAACATGAACCTGTTACAGAAACTAAAAGAGAAGCAAAAAGGGACTTCGCGGAGAGGAGCGTATTATTTTCGTTTTGATGAGAAACGTTATCAAGAATTAGCCGCTAAAGGTTTTTTATTTGAGATTTAGCCGCTAATTCTTGATGACACACTGTGCTTTCACTTTTAGCAAAACAGGGGTCCCCAATTGTCTTGAATGTCATTGGCTTTGTCAAACGAGGCAACCCATTGAATAAAAAGCAATCGAAAATCTTCGATGGCTTCGCGCAATACTTCAAGGTAATGTACTTCCTTGAAATCCATCATTTCAAGGCCATAGGTGTGAGCCTCTAAGCTCCGTGCGTGAATCTTAACAAGAACGGCATTTTCCATTCGTAGGCTGTACAAGTCAGCCCCTTCCGCTGCTGCAATTTTTGCGCGAATCAAGGCAGCATCCTGAAAAATGGTCTCGCGGTAGTGATCCATGAAACAGCCGTCGTCTTCAATAAGAGACATTAATGAATCTACAATTTTGTAGATTTCACGGGCTTGTTTCATAATGGGAAGGCTCTCTACGCGACTTCTTTCTTGTTCATAGTTGTGTTTAGCTTCTTCAGGGTCGAAGTTCTCCTCAAAACTGAAGTTTTCATCATCGTTAAAATTAGACATGTTTATGTTGTATGAGTAGGGTTATTAACGTGCAATTTGTAAAACTTTTCGTCTTGAAGCAAAATAGATGTAGATTAAGACAGATTAAAATTTGTGGTTAGAAGGGTAAATTTGGTGAAAGTCATTGATAGGGTATTTTACAGAACGAAAAAGCCTACTATCAGTAATAAAATACTTTTTGTAACTTGAAACCCGAAATATTCACCTTCGCACTTCTATGAACAAACTTTCCTATTTTTTGGTAGCAGCTACCTTCGTTAGCTCGCTTTCTTTGGCACAAGATGTGAAAGAAAGTAAAGGGTTTTACCAGTTCCTGACCGAAGACCCAACTCAAAAGCCCTTTTATTCTGACCGCCAAGGAGTTATTGCTTCCAATGGCATGGTGGCATCAGCGCATCCAGAAGCCTCTAGGGTAGGCGTTGAAATTTTAAAAATGGGAGGCAATGCCGCCGATGCTGCCGTGGCGGTACAGTTTGCCTTGGCGGTGGTGCATCCTTCGGCTGGAAATATCGGTGGTGGTGGTTTTTTTGTGTATCGCACCAAAAAAGGCAAAAATTATACCCTTGATTTTCGGGAAAAAGCCCCGCTCAAAGGCCATAAAGACATGTACCTCGATGCCGACGGGAATGTCATCCAGGGGTTAAGCCTGTCGGGGCACTTGGCAAGTGGAGTACCTGGCTCGGTGGACGGAATGGTGGAAGTCCACAAAAAGTTTGGGAAACTTGCGTGGGCTACGTTGCTCCAACCTGCCATTGATTTGGCCGAAAAGGGAGTTGTGCTGACCGTAAAAGAGGCTACGGGACTTAACCGAATTAAAAATGACCTTAAAAAACTAAATACTGATACGACTTACTTCCGTCGCCCCGATGGTAAAGATTGGGTAGAAGGAGACTTGTTGGTGCAAAAAGACCTCGGACAAACCCTGCGCCGTATTCAACAAAAAGGCCGTGCAGGATTTTACGAAGGCGAAACGGCGGCTTTGTTAGTGGCCGAAATGGAGCGCGGAAAAGGTATTATTTCTTCCGAAGACCTTCTGCAATACCATGCCACTTGGCGTGAACCTTTAGTGGGGAAATTCAAAGATTATAAGCTCATTACGATGCCGCCAGTATCGAGTGGGGGCGTGGCGTTATTGCAATTGATGAAGTTTGTTCAGCCGTATCCACTCAAGCGTTGGGGCTGGCATTCCGATTCTACGATTCAAGTAATGATTGAAGCTGAGCGCCGCGTGTATGCCGATCGTGCGAAGTTTTTGGGTGATCCCGATTTTGTAAAAGTACCTATCAAAGAGTTGACATCAGACGAATATCTGAAAAACCGTTGGAAGGATTTTACGTTCAACAAGGCAACCAATAGCAAAGAAATTGACGGGGGGCTTATTCCTGGTTACGAAAGCTTAGAAACAACGCACTTTTCGATTGTGGACAAGGAAGGAAATGCGGTATCTATCACTACGACCCTCAATGGAGGTTATGGCAGCCGAGTGGTGGTCAAAGGCGGAGGATTTTTGATGAATAACGAAATGGATGACTTTAGCATCAAACCTGGCGTTCCAAATATGTTTGGTCTGATTGGCAACGAAGCCAACGCCATTGCGCCCAGCAAACGAATGCTTTCATCAATGACACCAACGATTTTGGAGAAAAACAAAAAACTGTACATGGTGGTAGGAACTCCAGGTGGCTCAACGATTATCACGTCGGTGTTTCAAACGATTTTGAATGTCATTGAACACGGTATGACCATGCAGCAGGCTGTCAATGCCTACAAGTTTCACCACCAATGGCTGCCCGACAAAACGACGTTTGAAAATGGTGCGTTTACGGAGTCGGTCATAAAACGTTTGCAGGATAAAGGATATATTCTTGAAATGCAACGAAATACCATTGGACGAATGGATTGTATTTTAATCCGTCCTGACGGAACAATGGAAGGAGGCTCTGACCCGCGTGGCGATGATACGAGCATCGGATACTAATGATTCTAACCCTCATTCTAAACCTTACAGGTTTCCAAAACCTGTAAGGTTTGTCCACGGACATGGCCCTAAAGTTATGTTTGCTTTTCACGGCATTGGCCAAGACCACCGTTGTTTTTTACCTTTGGTCGAAGTCTTAAAAGAACAATACACCTTTTACCTTTTTGACCTACCTTTTCATGGTCAAAGCCCCGCCCTGACGGACGAAAAACTGTCGATGGAGGCGTGGAAAGCGTACATCCAAGAAGTATTGTCGGAAGAAGGTATTGAGCGATTTTCGGTGATGGGTTTTAGTATGGGTGGAAAGTTTGCCTTGGCGACCCTTCAGCTGTTAGCTCCTCAGATAGAATCGTGTTGGTTACTAGCTCCCGACGGTATCACCGAAAGCCCGTGGTACCGTTTGGCAACGCGTTTTTGGGTGGCAAAAAAACTCTTCTCTTTCTTTGTTCATAACCTCTCTTCTTTTAAAACCTTGGCAAACATGCTCACTAAAATAGGTTTAGTGAACAAAAGTGCAGTCAAATTTGCCGAATCCACACTCGCTACTCCCGCCCAACGTGAGCGCGTATATCGTTCGTGGATTGGTTTTAGTACAATTCGTCCCAATTGTGCGCTGATTGCGGAATTGGTAAAAAAAAATGACGTAGATGTACGTATTTTCTTGGGAAAATACGACGCTCTTTTGCCACAAAAATACATTTTACCCCTCACCAAACGCCTCCCTTCTATCCCCGTAGTGGTATTATCCACAGGCCATCATCGACTTGTGGATAAAGTAGCGGAATGGTGGAAAAGTTAGCCCTTCCAAGTTTTCAAAACTTGGTACGCCTCGTCTAAAATTGATCTCTTTGAAGTTATTTTTTACCTTCCAGTGATAATTAATGCCTAATTTAAGATAAGGAATCCTGTTGATAGGAAGGGTTTCAATTCGGCCCTTGAGAAGGGGGCGAATGTAGCAAAAATCAAGGGAAACAGAGGAGCCTATAAAATGAGTAAGTCCAAGGGTAAATGAACTTCCAAGGTTCCATTTATTATTTAGATTTTGCAACGAAGCGACTTTTGATTTAACCCGAAAAATATCAAAAGAACCCTGGATGAAAAATTGCCATTTGGCATCGTCAAATAGATACCGTCGGACAAATGGTGAAACGATTCCTTTGTTTTGGACATATTCATCGGGAGATAGAAACGTATTGAGAAGTGTTTGGCTTTTGTAGGAAGGTGGAAGCGAAGCCCCTACGAGCCATTTTTGACGCAAAAAATAGCCCACTTGGGGGCTATGACGGAACGAAACCCCGTTTTTAGAGGCGTGAATACTTTCGTGATAGCCTAGTAAAATTCCTTTTTTACTTTGGGCAAAGAGATAACCACTGATTAGGAGAAAGATACAAATAGTCGCAGTTTTCATTGGCAAAGAGGTTTTGCTCTTTAACGCTTAATGATCGCTAGTAGTATCTTATTGATTTTTAGGAGCAACCACTCGAAGCAATCCAACGACGGAGAGAATGACTAAGCCAATGATGATAACCCTACTTTCAAGTCCTTGGTTGGGGTTTTGAAGGAGTTGTTTGATTTGTTGGGCTTCCATCCCGACCCACACCGCAAGCGCCGTGCGGGGAATCATGCCCAAAAATCCTCCCCAAATGATGTTCCGAAAGCGGAGTCCCATCAATGCAAACATGAGATTGGTAAGGGCAAAAGGCAAGACAGGCGAAAGCTTGGTGAAAAATACAAATCGAATTTCATCCCCGTGGATGCGTTGGAGAAAACGCGCTACTTTGGGAAACTGTGACAAGTAGCGCAGCAGACTGTCGCGGTTGAGGCGCTGCATGAAGGCGTACACCAGAGCGATAGCGGCGAGGTTTAGCAAGATCAATGGTAACAACGCAATCCAACCTAGAAAATACCCAAAAACAAAGGCCAAAAGGGTAGGAGGTGTGAGGGCCAAGGCACAAGCCAACGCGCATACCAACGACGCAATGAACCACTCGGTCGCGCTAAAACTCCGAATGTAACCTTCGTTCTGAACGAGCCACCAACCTACCGCCGAACTGGTAATGAAAGGTAGCACGGTCAAAAAAAATGCCGAGAGACTCGGCATTAGTAATTCTTTTGATGATTTCATCCCTTATGCGTAGGTATTGAGCATCACTGGCATCACGAGCATCAAAATCTCTTCGTCGTCTTCTTTTTCTAGCGGAACAACGATACCCGCGCGGTTGGGCGCCGACAATTCAAACGACAAGGAGTTTGAGTTAACGTTGTTAAGCATCTCAATCAAAAACTTCGCGTTGAATCCAATTTCCATTTCGTCACCATTGTACTCACAAAGCAAACGCTCGTTGGCTTCGTTTGAATAATCCAAGTCTTCGGCCGAAATGACCAATTCGTTAGGAGGCGTCAATTTAAGACGGATTTGGTGGGTCGTACGGTTTGAATAAATTGAAATACGACGAAGCGAGTTTAAGATTTCGCCGCGACTGATGGTCAGCACGTTCGGGTTATTGGTTGGGATGGCGTTTTCGTAATCTGGGAAACGCTCGTCAATCAACCGACAAATCATTTTGATATTGGCAAAGCTAAAAAACGCGTTTGATTGGCTAAACTCAGCCTTTACAGAAACGTTGTCAGGCAACGACGACTTGAGCAAGTTGAGCGCTTTGCGCGGAATAATCATCGTTGTATCTACGTTTGATTTGACATCAAAGCGACGGTAGCGAATCAAGCGGTGGCCGTCGGTAGCTACAAACGTTGCGTGGTTGGCGCCTAGTTGCAAAAATACGCCCGTCATGGCAGGACGAAGTTCGTCGGTGCTAGTGGCGAAAATGGTATTTACAATGGCACTCATAAGGGCGGTAGAAGACAACTCTACTGAAAACGCTCGATTGACCGAGGGAATCTTAGGGAAGTCAATCGGGTTTTCGCCCGAGAGTTTATAACGACCGTTTTCAGACACAATTTCAATCCCAAACGTATCACTATCTACTTTGATGGCGATGGGCTGTTCTGGAAGACCGCGTAAGGTATCTAAAAGTAATTTAGCAGGTATGGCAATCGCTCCTTTGTCCGACGACTCTACTTGGATTTCGGTAATCATTACGGTCTGTAAATCAGAAGCCGTAACGGTAAGCGAACCACCGTCGAGTTGGAATAAAAAATTCTCAAGAATCGGTACGATAGGGTTGGTTGAAACGACGCCGTTGATTGCGGCAAGTTGCTTTAGCAATACTGACGACGATACGGTAAATTTCATAGTAAAACGTATGTTTAATAAACAACAAATTTACGATAAAGTAGCATACTATCAAAAATTATGCCTAACGCTTTTATCGCGTAGATAGAAGTCAACCAGCACCAGTGCGGCCATGGCTTCGACAATCGGTACGGCCCGTGGCAATACGCATGGGTCGTGGCGGCCTTTTCCCTGAACCGTAATAGATTCGCCATTTTGATCCACACTTTCTTGGTCTTGCATAATGGTTGCTACGGGCTTAAAAGCCACGCGGAAGAAAATGTCTTCGCCGTTGGAAATACCGCCTTGGATGCCGCCCGAATGGTTGGTACGGGTACGAACGCGGCCCGTTTCGTCGGTATAAAAAGCATCGTTGTGGGCTGAGCCTTGCAGTTCTACGCCAGCAAAACCACTGCCGTACTCAAAGCCTTTGACGGCGTTGATGCTCAACATCGCTTTGCCCATTTCGGCATGGAGTTTGTCAAAAACGGGTTCTCCCCAACCTACGGGCGCGCCTGTGACGACACAACTGACCACTCCGCCAATCGAATCTCCTTGTTTGCGAATGTCGTCGATGTAATCAAACATCGTTTGCGCCATCTCGGGGTCAGGGCAGCGCACGGCGTTGGTATCGGTAAGCGATAGGTCGAGTTCGTGGTATTCTTTTTCAAGTTTGAGTTTTCCTACTTGCGATACGTATGCTTGTACATCGACGCCGAGGTCTTTCAGTACCAATTTTGCCAAAGCGCCTGCGGCTACGCGGGCGGCCGTCTCGCGGGCCGAACTGCGCCCACCGCCGCGATAATCGCGAACGCCGTATTTGGTTTGGTAGGTAAAATCGGCGTGAGAAGGACGAAACTGCTGCGCAATGTGCGAGTAGTCTTTGCTGCGTTGGTCTTCGTTCCAAATCATCATGGCAATCGGCGTGCCTGTTGTTTTGTCTTCAAAAACGCCCGACAATACCTGCACGGTATCGGCTTCGCGGCGCTGGGTAGTGATGCGCGACTGGCCTGGTTTGCGGCGGTCGAGTTCTTGCTGAATAAAAGCCAAGTCGAAAGGAACACCCGCTGGGCAGCCTTCAACAACTACGCCGATGGCGGCGCCGTGTGATTCGCCAAAAGTGGCTATTTTGAAAAGTTTTCCGTAGGTACTACTCATTATTTCCGAAAGATAAGAAACATACTTATTAACATAAGGACGACCAAAACGTTGGCCACATTGCGAATGATTTTTTGGTAGTCAAACACAAACTTGGTGGTGTCCCAGTGTTCAATTCCGTTATAAATCGACTCCACCGTTTCCCCCGCTAGTTGGGTATTTTGAATGTTTTTTCCCGTAATGACCAGCTTTAAGGTTGAGTGCAACGTGTCGTATTTCTGCTTTTGAGGATTAAAAAATACCCAAAAAACGTTGTTGCTCAGATCAAAAGATCCGTTTTGTTTGGGGATGATTTGGTAACGAAATGTTTTTTCGCCCGCAATTTGCCCCTTTTTTCGCAAAATATTGTCCTCTACATCGGGCGGATAAACATCAAACAGGGCTTTGTTGGTAAACGTAGGCTCTTGAATCGACTTGATATTGCCGTCGCCAATGATTTTAAAATCATAACGGTAGCTTTTGCCCGTTTCTAGTTGAGTCGTGCTAATTTTTTCTTCAAGCCGAAAATTTCCTACCAATACCTGATTGCGAAGCGGGTGAGTAGGCAGGGTTTGGACTTGGATTGACACGGGGCGCGACGAGAAACTAAGAAAGGAAGGTGTTTGTTCTTCGGATAAATTTTTGGCCATTACGCGCATCGTCAGCGTCACGGCGGGAATCCGAATAGCTTGATTATTAAGGGGGAAAAACGACGCTTGGTAAATGCGGTATTCGGTAAAAGCTTTGCCGCCAATTAGGATTGGAATGGCGGGAATCTCTTGGATGCCGAAATTTTCTTCCCAACAGTTGGTAGGTTTGAGGGCTTTAAGGATTTTTTCGAGTTGTTTTTCTACCTCAAAAAAATCCATTTCAGTAGCATTACTTTCCGAAACAAGCAGCGAAAGCCGCAGGTTAAACCCTTCTTCGACATATACTTTGCGTTTATCTACCCGTACCGACAAGAACGCACCCGTAGTTGCTTCTTGCGCAAGTTCAGAATCTATGGCCTCCATTTCGTCAGCTGATTCTTCCGAATTGGCGGTTTTTCCTACTACCACCGACGTTCCTTCCGAACGTAATACCTGTTTATTCACCAAAATTTCGAGCGGCCCCGTGAAGAATGTTCCCGTTTTGATGGGGTAGTAGTTTTGGGAAATGGTGTAGGTGATAACGGTTTTGCCTCCAACTTTGCTCGTAAAGCTCGATCGCGAACTTTCCCGCTTTTGAAAGTTTTTGATGTTATCAGGAAACGAAATAAGCGGGATTGGGTCAATGTCGGTGATTTTTACTGAGATGACAAAAGGCTCGTTAATACCTATTTCAGTCCCGCTAAATTCAACGGAAAAGGGGTTTTCGTCATTTTGCGCCCACGATGAAGATATAGTGCAAAAAAAAATTAAAAAAAGTATATATAAATTCCCCTGTTTCATCGTTATCTTTAATGCAAAATTAACATACTGGGCGTATAAAACTCCTAACCTTTGACGTTAATTTTGTGAAAGTACTTATTCCATCATTCTCTTAGCGTTCGTTAAAATCCTGTTATGATTATGGCAACTATGTTAGAGTTCATCAAAACCGTGCTTGTGAAAGTGAGTTTTGACAAGAAACTGTTTGAAAAAGAGTTACGTAAGGCATTAAAGGTGCTTTTGCCGGAAGATGTTAAGCAATTACGTGCTTGGTGCTATGAACGTTTTAGTGACAAGTACACCTTCATCCTTAATCAGTATTTTAGGAGGCGACGTTTGTCGCTTAACTAGCAAAAGAGCCGCTCTGTTCGAGAGCGGCTCTTTTGTTTTTATAAGGCTAATCCATCGCGTTTTAGCATGGCATTGGGTTTTGGTTCCCGACCTCTGAAACGCTTGTACAATACCATCGGCTTTTCGGTTCCTCCTTTTGAAAGGATATTGTCGCGGAACGATTTAGCAACGTCTTTGTTGAAAACGCCTTTCTCCTTAAAGGCTTCAAACGCATCGGCATCCAATACTGACGACCACATGTACGAATAGTATCCTGCCGAGTATCCTCCCGCAAAAATGTGCGAGAACGACGTACTCACCGCCGTACCAGGCACGATTGGGTAAAGGTCGGTTTTCTCGGCTACTTTTTTCTCTACTTCAGCTACTGATGCACCCGTAGGTTCGCCGTTGTGCCACGCCATGTCGGTTAGGCCAAGGTTGATTTGGCGCGCCATTCCTAAGCCCGAAAGGAAGTTTGACGAGGCTTTGATTTTCTCAATCAACTCATTAGGAATTACTTCGCCCGTTTGATAGTGTTTCGCAAAAAGCTTCAATACTTCTGGTTCAGTACAGAAGTTTTCCATAAACTGGCTTGGAAGCTCCACAAAATCCCACGATACGCTGGTACCGCTCACAGTTTCGTATTTCACGTGCGACATCATGCTGTGCAAAGCGTGACCAAACTCATGGAAGAGCGTTTGCACCTCGCGGAAGGTCAACAACGATGGCTGAGAATCAGTTGGGCGAGTGAAATTACAAACGTTTACCACGTGCGGACGAACATCTTTCGTTCCTTCAAAATGCTGCGAAAGCGTGGTGTTGTTCCAAGCACCCGCACGTTTTCCTGCGCGTGGGAAGTAGTCGCCATACCATACCGAAAGTAATTGGCCTTTTTCGTCAAAAATTTCGTAGGCTTTTACTTCTGGATGCCATACTGGAATGTTTTTGTTTTCCTTGAAAGTAAGTCCGTACAGCTTGTTGGTAAGCGTAAATAAGCCATCAAGTACGTTTTCGAGTTTGAAGTAAGGCTTCAATAGCTCGTCGTTGATGCTGTATTTCTCTTTTTTGAGTTTTTCGGCATAATAACTCGCATCCCAACGCTGCAACACATCTTCCGAGAAACCGTTTTTCTTGGCGTAATCGGTCAATTCTTTCAACTCACGCTGGGCGGCAGGTTTGGCGTAGCTGAGGATTTCGGTTTCAAAGGCCAATACTTTTTCGGGCGTTTCGGCCATGCGCTCTTCCAAAATGTAATTTGCCCACGTTTTGTACCCCAACAACTTGGCTTTTTCGTGGCGGAGTTTTACCACTTTTTGAATAATGGCTTGGTTATCGTTTTTGTCGCCGTTAAAACCGCGTTTGTTGTAAGCCAACCAAAGTTTTTTACGAAGCTCACGGTTGTCGGCATATTGCATAAACGGCCCGTAGCTAGGCGCTTGAAGCGTAAATACCCAGCCTTCTTTGTTGAGGCGTTTCGCAGTAGCTTTGGCACCATCTTTTACAAACGCAGGGAGGCCAGCCAAGTCTTTTTCGTCCGTAATTTGGAGTGCGTACTCGTTGGTTTCGGCCAAATTATGTTCGCTAAATTCAATAGAAAGTTGTGAAAGCTCTTTGTTCATGCCGCGAAGTTTTTCTTTGTCGGCGGCGTTGAGGTTAGCACCGTTACGTGAGAACGACTTGTAGCTTTTTTCGAGCAACATGGCTTCCTCTGTCCCAAGCTTGAGTTTATCGCGTTGGTCCCAAACGGCTTTTACCCGAGCAAACAGCTTCTCATTGAGCGAAATATCGTTGCCATATTCGGTCAACAATGGACTAACTTCGCGAATGGACTTTTGGAGGTCGGGCGTAGTTTCGGCACCGTTTAAGTGGAACATGATGGGCGTAATACGGCTCAATAAGTCGCCTGCGCGCTCAAGCGCCACGATGGTATTGTCGAACGTCGGCTTGGCAGGATTATTGACGATGGCGTCGATTTCCTTGCGGCCTTCTACCATGGCTTCTTTGACGGCGGGCAAAAAGTGCTCAACTTTAATTTTGTCGTAAGGCGGTGTCTGGTGCAGCGTTGGAAAGGGCTGCAAAAGTGGATTATCACTCATGATTGGCGGATTAGTTTGCGCAAAGGCCATACTGCTAACGAGCAGACCCGCGAGTAAACAGTTTGTTTTCATGGAACAAATAAAGTGGTTAGTTGAAAAAGTGCAGCAATTTAGGGCAGATTCTGTACAAATTTATCACCCAAAGTGAGGGATTAGCCCTTGAAAACTAGGCATCTTCTTTCAAAACATAGCCCATTCCCGACTTGGTATGAATGAGTTTGGTTTCAAAATCACGGTCAATTTTCTTGCGGAGAAAGTTAATATATACCTCAACGACGTTGGTGCCGCTGTCGAAATTCATGTCCCACACCTTTTCGGCGATGTCGGCTTTGGACACAATGCGGCCTTTGTTGCGTACCAAGTATTCGAGCAAGGCTAGTTCTTTGGGCGTAAGGTCAACGGTCTGGCCTGAGCGCGTAACGGCTTTGGTATCGACATTGATTTCGAGGTCGGCCACGCGAAGGGTGTTGCCGCCTGCGGGTTCGGTATCCGAATGTGAGCGTTTGAGAAATACGTTAACCCGTGCCAGTAGTTCCCGAAAGTCGAATGGTTTGACAATGTAGTCATCAGCTCCGACGTTGAAACCTTCTATTTTGTCATCGGCTTCGCCCAGTGCCGTTAGCATCAAAATAGGAACATTGGGATTGCGTTGACGAATATTTTTACAAACCTCGTAGCCGTTCATCGACGGCAGGTTGATATCGAGGATAATTAAATCAAAATGATTGGCCGACGCGATTTTGCTACCAATCAGCCCGTCGTAGGCTACTTCGGTATCAAAACCCTTTTCGCGCAGTCCTTTGCTGATGTTCTGGGCAATGCGGGAGTCGTCTTCGACGATGAGTATTCTCTTTAAATCTGTATTCATTCAGTTAATGAAAGTAAGCAATAGGCAAACCGCAAATTGACAATGTAATCAAACTTTAACGCAAAAGACGGAGTGGAAATTCAAAATTGGGCAGGACATCTTCACCTGAGAGCGTTTGGTCAAAAGTGTTTACTTTGCTAATGGTGCCATCGGCGCGGTAAATAAAAACGGTTTCGGAGCTGGGTTGAATCAACCAACCGAGTCGAACGCCATTTTCGATGTATTCGAGCATTTTTTCTTGGGCTTTTTTGAGATGATCACTGGCCGACATGAGTTCAACAACGAAATCGGGGGCAATGGGCGGAAAACGTTCTTGCTCCTCGTCACTCAATTCATTCCAACGTTCATCGCTTACCCAAGCGGCGTCAGGCGAGCGAGTGGCGAAGTTGGGAAGCTTAAATGCCGTTGATGAATCAAATACTTTTCCATCGTGGGATTCAGACCACATGTCTAGGCGAGAAACAATCTTTGTGTTTCTAATGCCTGTTTTTCCTCCAGTGTTTGGCATGATTAAGATGGTTCCGTCTGGATTACGTTCAAAGCGAAGGTGGTCGTTGCGGCGGCAAAACCGATAGAACGCCACATCGTCCATGTCGTCTTCTAACTCCAAGGTAAAAGCCTCGGTTTGTCCAGGTGCAAAGTCATTTACAAGTACCGCTGTCATCGGAAAGTAATTTTTATACGGTAAATATAACGAGTTTTGGGAGAATTTAGTTGTTTTGAGCCAATTACACCTTCACAAACTCATCCATCACTCTTATCCTTTTTTGCACATATGAATTTACACGTGATTGACGCAGGACATTTTAAACTCGACGGCGGGGCTATGTTTGGCGTAGTGCCCAAAACGATTTGGAATCGGTTGGTTCCTGCCGATGAAAATAACCTTTGTAGTTGGGACATGCGCTGCTTACTGGTCGAAGATGGCAACCGACTCATGCTCATTGATACAGGAATGGGCGACAAACAAGACCCCAAATGGCAAGCCTTTTATTATCGCCACGGGGAAGGAGAACTGGTGAAATCTATCGAAAAAGCAGGTTTTGGCGCACACGAGGTGACGGACGTGATTTTCTCGCACCTACACTTCGACCATTGCGGTGGGGGCGTCAAGTGGAACCGCGACCGAACGGGCTACGAACTTACTTTTTCCAAGGCCAAGTATTGGACACATTCGGACCATTGGCAAACGGCGACTCAGCCAAACGCCCGTGAGAAAGCAACGTTTTTTAAGGAAAACATTTTGCCGATTCAGGAAGCGGGGCAATTGTTTTTTTCGGATAAAATTGAAAATCCATTCGGTTCCAATGTGCAGCCTGTTTACGTAGATGGGCATACCGAAAAGATGACCATGCTGAAAATTGCGTACAAAGGTCAAACGGTCGTGTTTATGGCCGATACCATTCCGTCTCATGCGCACATTCCGCTGCCGTACGTGATGGGTTACGACGTGCGCCCGCTTGAAACAATGAAAGAGAAAGAAAAGCTACTCAAAGAAGCTTTGGACGAAAAGTACATTTTATTTTTTGACCACGATCCACTGCACGATTGCTGTACCGTAGAAATGACCGAAAAAGGGATTCGAGTCCAGAACAAAGGCGCACTAGGGGAGTTTTTTTGAAAACTCGTGCCGAGGGTTGCTCACAACCCGACCGTCAGGGGAAGAAACAAAAAAGCGTCGGAAGCTAAGCTATCCGACGCTTTGAGTCAAGACTTTGGTAAGTGAAAATGGGTTATTGTTGGTTAAATTCGCCCAACGCTCTTAGTTCTACTTCTTCACTAACAACTGCCGATGGCATACCGCCTACGCCAAAATCGGTGCGCTTGATAGTGCCTACTGCTTTAAAACCTACTTTGGGTTTTTGAGTACGGCCATCTTTGCCAACCCCTGTCAATGTAAGGTCAAGCGATACAGGTTTTGTTACGCCTTTGATGGTAAGATTTCCGTTCAATTTGTATTTTTTGTCAGCTACTTTTGAGATAGATGTGCTTTTGAAAGTCAACGTTGGGTGGTTAGCAACATCAAACATATCCGCTCTTTTCAAGTGCGCATCGCGGCCTTCATTGTCTGTATTGGCAGTAGCTAAGTCGGCCGTCAATTCAAAAGACGCATCGCTAAAATCTTCCTTAGAAGAAGTGATAGTGGCGTCAAACGTTTTGAAGTTTCCATCTACTTCCGACATTAAAAGGTGGGTGACAGTAAACCCTAACTTTGCGTGAGCTTTGTCAACTTTCCACGTGGTTTGAGCAAAAGTGGCAAACGATACCAACAAGGCTGAGGCTACTAAAGTGATTCTTTTCATTGTGATTGAAATTGATTTGTGAGTCGAAACGAATTTTTGGTTCGAGACAAAACAAGAACAAAGAATTGACATCAAAGGGGAGATTTCGACGGTTATCCGAAAATTATCGGCTGTTCGGTTAGGGGGGCGGCAAGTCGGAGAGGTAGAAAATTTGGGATAAATGGTCGATTGAAAAAGAAAGAAAGTAGAAAACTTAGCACAGGACAGGGGGTAACTAAAAATCAGGCACTTATTTTTCGGACTTTTTACCGTAATTTTACTTTTCAATTCACACGCAATCTGTGTTCCTCCTTTTAATTAGATGACAAGTGTTACGCACTTTACCCTGCTCTGATGCAACCGTTCATTAAACGCTACCGAATCTTACTGCTACACCTTTCATTTTGGTGCGTTTATTTTTCGTTTTTCTTCTACCAAATTCGTTTCCCGATTCGAGGGCAAGAAGTGACTTTTTGGGATGCTTTTAAGAATACTTCGTTTGAGGTGTTGTTTATGATGTTGGTGGTATATCTCAATTATTTCTTTTTCTTATCCCGTTATCTCAAGCATAAAAGCCTACTCCGATACATATTGGAGTTTTCGGTGCCGTTTGCGGTGCTGGTGCGGGCGTTTATTTTGTTAAAACGCCATTTAATCGACGGTAATACCCACAAAATCTGCTATTTCTACGAAGATAAGTTTACCGTAAACGTGGTGTTGACGACGCTTTTTATTGTGATTTTTGTCGGAATGCTCAAATTTGCGGAAGGCTGGCTTGAACTCGAAGCCAAGAAAAAAGAGATTGAAAATGAGAAACTTACGTCGGAGCTTCGGTTTTTGAAGGCACAGATAAACCCACATTTTTTGTTTAATACCCTCAACAACCTCTATTATTTAGCCTTTACCAATTCTCCCAATACGACCGAAGTGATTGCGAAATTATCGCAAATGATGCGGTACATGATTTATGATTCCAACCACCCCAAAGTGCCGTTGGTCAAGGAGATTGAGTACATGGAAAACTACATTAGTCTCGAAAAACTACGTCTCAACGAGCCGATTCCAATTCTTTTTGAAGTCAAAGGCAACATTGATGGCGTGCTGATTGCGCCTCTAATTCTGATTAGTTTTTTGGAAAATGCCTTCAAACACGGCGTGAGTAACAATTTTTCGGGGTCGTGGATCAAAGCTGATTTGGTGATTGAAGGCATGGCGTGTGTCTATACGGTGGCCAACAGTAAATTGCCTATTAATGCGACTCACTCCGACGAATCGTCGGGAATAGGGCTACAAAATGTAAAACGGCGTTTGGAATTAAGTTATCCCGATAACTTTGAATTAGAGGTCGAAGACACTACCGATGAGTACTGTGTACGCCTAAAACTGAACTTAGTATGACCCTTACCTGCGTGGTGGTAGAAGATGAGCCTTTGGCCCGAAACCTCCTAGAACAATACATCCTAAAATTGCCTCATTTGAAGCTTGTAAAATCATTTTCAAATCCGCTGGCGGCGTTTGATTTTTTGCGGACAAATACGGTGGATGTCTTGTTTTCGGATATTCAAATGCCTGAAATTACTGGGATTTCGTTGCTGAAAATTTTGCCCAAAAAACCACTTGTCATTCTGACAACGGCTTATTCGGAATACGCGCTTGAAGGCTACGAACTGGATGTGGTCGATTATCTTTTGAAGCCAATTACGCTAGAGCGTTTTTTGAAGGCGGTCGAAAAAGTGACGCAGCGGCTAGGTGCTTCGGTTTCACAAATGCCCGCGACGCTGCCCGATATTGTGCCAGCGGCTGTTGAAACACCTATTTTACCCTCAATTTTTGTCAAAGACGGGACAAAGCTGGTGAAGATTCGCCTGTGCGATGTGCTGTACATCGAGGGGCTCAAAGATTATGTCGCGATTTATACCAAAGAAAAGAAAATCGTGACGCTCCAAACCCTCAAGTCGCTCGAGGTACAGCTCAGTGCGCATCAGTTTATTCGGGTGCATCACTCGTACATTGTCTCTTTTGACGCCATCGAAGCGATTGACAAAGAGAAAATCCAGATTGGTAAAAACTGGATTCCCATCAGTGATACGTACCGCAAAAGCTTCAAAGAATTTCTGGACAAACACCAATCTTAGCGCGACATCCGCATCGGTACGCCACGCTCGTGGAGGTACTGCTTCAGGGCAGGAATTTCGATTTCTTTGAAGTGAAAAATGCTGGCTGCGAGTCCTGCATCGGCATATCCTTCCGTAAACACATCGTAAAAATGTTCCATCGAACCCGCCCCTCCCGAAGCAATGACGGGGATGTTGGCGTTTTTGGAAATAGCCGCTGTTAGCTCCAAAGAAAAGCCATTTTTGGTGCCATCGGCATCCATCGACGTAAGCAAAATTTCGCCCGCACCGCGCTCTTCCACCTCTTTGGCCCAGTCGAGGGTGTGGAGTTCGGTAGGTTTGCGGCCGCCGTGGGTGTGGACGAGGTGAACCTCATCCCCTTGCCCCTTCTCCTTCCAAGAGAAGGGGGAATCTGACTCCTTCTCCTGAAAGGAGAGGGTTGGGGTGAGGTTTCTTGTATCAATCGCCACCACAATGCACTGACTCCCAAATTCTAACGCCAATTCGTTGATTAAGTCGGGGTTGCGTACGGCCGAGGAGTTGATAGATACCTTGTCGGCGCCTGCGTTGAGAAGAGCCGATACGTCGGCTTTGGACGAAATCCCTCCGCCTACTGTAAACGGAATATTGATGGTATGTGCCACACGGCGTACCAATTCAAGAAGCGTTCCGCGGCCTTCGACCGTGGCCGTAATGTCAAGAAATACCAATTCGTCGGCGCCTTGTTCGGCATAAACGGCGGCCAATTCAACGGCGTCACCTGCGTCGCGAAGATTAACAAAATTGACTCCCTTTACAGTACGTCCATCTTTGACGTCGAGGCAGGGAATGATGCGTTTGGTAAGCATATTTGCTCTTTTGAATTAATATTTCGTAAAGTTAACTTTTTCCATCATGCGCTCAGGGCGGGCGAGGTTCGTAAATCCGTATTGCTCGTACAAGCCGTGGGCGTCGGCCGTTGCCAGCGTCCAGCGTCGGAAGCCTTGTAGTTCAGGAATTTGATTGAAAATGCAATCCATCAGCCACTTAGAAAGCCCTTGGCCACGATAGTCCGATAAAATAAATACATCGCCCAAATACCCATACGTAGCAAAATCCGTAATGACGCGGGCAAAACCGATTTGGGTTTGGTGGTGATACACCCCAAAAGTAAAAGAGTTCTGAATGGAGCGCTCGATGATGTCGAGTGGAATGTTTTCGGCCCAGTACGATTGGGTGGACAGAAAGGGAAGAATCACCGAAGTATCAAGCTTTGATTTGTCTGTTGAAATCAAAAAATCTTCTTTTTGAAATTCATAAACGAGGGTGTCGAGCAGCGCCATGGCGTATGAGGGTCATTGAGGCTGCAAATAACCGAAAAAATGACGGTTTTTGTGCGATTTTACTGGTAGAAGGTCGTCTAATTCGTTTTTACTTTTCCAAAATTTTGCACAAATCGCCCAAAAGGAGCACGGCATTCTTGGTAAGGATTTTTAGAAAGCCGAGCGGCGCATCCCAAATGGGTATAAGTAGAATCAAGTACATTGTGACGGTGCGAAGGTGAATTCATCCATTCATTGACGGCGTATTGGGCAAAATCGAGGTAATTAAATACTTTTAGCAAATGCTTATTGTCACAGTTAAAATACTCAAAACTTCCGTCGCGTTTTCGGCGGCAACAATATTCGGGCGGCGTATCGACCAATTGGTATTGACCAATGTTTTCGGCTACTCGGCTGTATTCTAGGGTGAAGGTTTCAACACGCTGGGTAAGTTTGGCAAAAGAAGGACTGTAGAGGTGGACATGATTATAAAACCCATCTGAATCATGTCGGAGGCAAATTGCTGAGCTGCTTGTTGCAATCCCAATCCATGTTGAAGTGGGGAGAGTCCGTGCGTACGACGGGCGATGTTGGTGGTATGGAAGATAGCCGCATCGAGCAACGCGTAGTTGGGGTGCTTGGCATTGATAGTTTGAGTGACTTCGGGGAGTTTTAAAAAATCATCGGAAGACAGTGAATAGTAGTTGACTGACCCCGTTTGGAAGCTAACCAACAAACCAAAAAGAAATAAAAAGCAAATGGCTCGGCTCATGATGGTTGTTAGAAGGAGTTCGATATTGAAAATAACAACTTATTGACGAAGTTGTCAAGAGGTGCCCGTAAGAATGGCCTTTTTGTGGTAACTTTGCGGCCTTTAACGGATAACCATTAACGACTAACATGTCAGTAAGAGTTCGCTTTGCACCTAGTCCTACGGGGCCGCTTCACATTGGAGGGGTTCGTACGGCATTGTATAATTATTTGTTTGCCCGTAAAAATGGCGGAAAAATGCTCCTTCGTATTGAAGATACCGACCAAAATCGGTACGTGCCTGGAGCAGAAGAATATATTTTGGAGGCGTTGAAATGGGTAGGAATTGAAATCGACGAAGGACAAGGCGTCGGTGGGCCACACGCGCCTTACCGTCAGTCGGAGCGAAAAGAAATGTATCGTCAGTACGCCGACCAGTTGATTAACTCGGGAAAAGCGTACTATGCGTTTGATACCGCCGAAGAAATTGAGGCCATGCGGAAGCGTTTGGAAGAAGCAGGGGCCGATGCCGCTCAGTACAACGCCATCACGCGTTTGCAAATGACCAACTCCCTTACGTTGTCGGCCGAAGAAGTGGCTAGTCGGATAGCCAACGGCGACCCGTACGTGGTGCGTATCAAAATTGACCCCAAGCAAGACATTCGTTTCAAAGACATCATTCGTGAGTGGGTGGTTGTTCACGCATCGACGCTTGATGATAAAGTATTGTTGAAATCGGACGGAATGCCGACCTACCACCTTGCCAACATTGTGGACGACCATTTGATGGGAATCACGCACGTGATTCGCGGAGAAGAGTGGTTGCCGTCGGCACCGTTGCACGTGTTGTTGTATCAGTATTTTGGGTGGACTGCTCCGCAGTTTGCGCATTTGCCGTTGTTGCTCAAACCCGAAGGGAATGGCAAACTTTCAAAGCGCGACGCCGACTTGGGCGGCTTCCCGATTTTCCCATTGCAGTGGACCGACCCTAGCACGGGCACGGTAGCACGTGGTTTCCGTGAAGACGGGTATTTGAAAGATGCGGTGGTCAACTTTTTGGCGTTTTTGGGTTGGAACCCAGGCACCGAGCAAGAAATGTTTACCATGGACGAATTGATTCAAGCCTTTTCGTTGGAGCGTATTCACAAAGCAGGAGCGCGTTTTGATATTACCAAAGCCAAGTGGTTTAACCAGCAGTACATCAAGCAATTGAGCGACGAAGCGTTAGTTTCGAGTTTACAGCTCACAACGGATGGCTCAACCTCTCAACCCCAAACTGGAAACGGTAAACCGATTGACTTGTTGAAAGTTGTCCATTTGATGAAAGACCGTGTGACGTTCCCGCAAGAAATTTTGAGTGAGGCGTCGTTCTTATTTGAAATGCCTGCGGAGTACGAAGAGGCCGTGGTGGCTAGTAAATGGAATGCCGATGCTATCAAGGCCATTACGGCTTATGTAGAAGATTTGAAAGTCTATGAAGGCGACTTTTTAGCGGAGTCGGCCAAAGCAATATGGGCTGCTGCGGCAGAACGAGTAGGAGTAAAAATGGGAAAAGTGATGCAGGCACTTCGCTTGGCCGCCACTGGCGCAGGCCACGGCCCCGATTTGATGCTTGCGATGGAGATTTTAGGCAAAGACGAAGTCATCGCTCGTTTGGAGAAGGCATTGGAGACGTTGCCACAAAAGTAAGAACCAGATGAACGAGTCTTATTATCCATTTGGTCAGCCTCAGATACAATATCGTTATGCCGCTTTATCATAAAACGATGAAAACGAACATTTCAAAAGAAACTACAGTGCGAAAAAGTAATGAGCAAGTAGTAGAAGAAAAGCTGAAGGCGGCGAATACGTTTTTAAAAAAAGCGGATTTGAGTATTGTTCGTAAAGCAATGCTCAAAGAAAAAATGCCGTAAAATCGTGAAGCTTAAAACTACTGAAGTGATAATCACCAATTACCACAGCCACAGCCATTATTGTGATGGCAAAGGCTCTTTAGAACAACAAGTACAAGGCGCGATAGCTCAAGGGCTTCGCGCCTTTGGATTTTCGTCGCATTGCCCCGTTCCGTTTGAAAACCAATGGAGCATGAAAGCCGCTCGCCTCGACGATTATTTGCGCGAAACTGCCGCACTTAAAGAAAAATACAAGGGCCAAATCGAACTGTACATTGGCTTAGAAGTAGATTTTTTGCCCGAAACCCCACCCCCTGCCCCTCCCCAGTTAGGGAGGGGTGAAATAACAGCACCTTTTTCCTCAGCAGGGATAGGGCCTAAAGACTTTCCGATGCTTGATTATTGCGTTGGTTCGGTGCATTATGTGGAGTTAAACCAATTTGGGCAACCTTGGGAAATCGACGGTAGTTCGGTAGAGTTTTTGGCTTGTTTGGATACCCTTTATGACGGGAATATTCAGGTTGCTTTAGAAAAATACTACGGTATCATTCGGCAAATGGTCGAAACCGATGCACCGCCCATTGTGGGGCACTTAGACAAAATCAAAATGCACAACGAAGCACGTCCGCTGTTCGACGAATCGGAAGAATGGTACGTGGCTTTGATGGAAGAAACGCTTCAAACAATTAAAAAAGCGGGCTGTATTGTCGAAATCAACACCCGAGGCAATTACAAACGTGGGCTGGAGTTGTACCCTTCTCCGTGGATTATTGCGCGTATGAATGCGCTCAACATTCCCATTTGTATCAACTCCGACAGCCATCGACCCGAAGAAATTACGGCTTCGTTTCCGTTGGCTTTTGAGGCAGCACGGGCGGCGGGTTATACCCATCAACGGGTTTTGTTAGAAGGAAAATGGCAAGATGTGGAGTTGAATTAAAATAATTGACGAGATTAGCGTCAGTATTATTTTCCTAAACTTCATACATTCCAAAAACCGATGGCAAAAGTACCTTTTATTGATGCGCTCTCGCTACCAGCAGTAGCCGCACCCATGTTTCTTATTTCTGGCCCTCAGCTAGTTATCGAATGTTGTAAAAATGGAGTCGTTGGCACTTTTCCTGCCCTCAACCAACGTACCACCGAAGGTTTTGAAGAATGGGTGGTTCAAATCAAAGACGAATTGGCTCGTTTTGAGCAAGAAACGGGAAAAAAAGCGGCTCCTTTTGGCGTAAACCTCATTGTGCACCATTCCAATCCACGGGTACAGGCTGATTTGATGGTGTGTATCAAACACAAAGTGCCGTTGATTATCACTTCGTTGGGCGCGGTGTCAATGCTGGTCGATGCCGTTCACAGCTACGGTGGATTAGTTTTCCACGATGTTATCAAAAAACGCCACGCCGAAAAAGCAGCCGAAGCAGGAGTGGATGGCTTGATTTTGGTAGCGGCAGGCGCGGGTGGCCACGCGGGAACGATTAACCCGATGTCGTTGGTCGCCGAAATTCGTAGCTTTTTTGACAAAACTATTTTGCTTTCAGGTTGCATCAGTACGGGGCGCGACATTGCGTCGGCCTTGCAAATGGGCGCTGATTTGGCCTACATGGGTACACGTTTTATCAATACTTCCGAAAGTATGGCCGATGAAGCTTACCGTCAGATGATTATCGACAGCGGTGCCAGTGACATCGTTTATACGGCGGCGGTATCAGGCGTTAATGCGAACTTTTTACGACCCAGCCTTGAAGCCATGGGCATTACGGAAGAACTTTGGGGTAAATCAAAAAAAATTGATTTTGGCGAAGAACTTGACGCCGCAAAGGCCGAAGCCAAAGCGTGGAAAACGATTTGGTCGGCAGGGCAGGGTGTGACAACCATCAAAGATAATTTGCCAACGGCGGACTTGATTGCCCGCTTGAGGGCTGAATTTATAGAGGCGCTTCAGCAGCAAGCCAAGGTGCTGGCTAAGTACAGCTAAACACTTTCACAGAACCCCACAAGATATTATAAGCCTTCTTACACATCTTGTGGGGTAATTATTATGATTTAAAAAGCTATTTCTTCAAAAACTCTTTCACCAGCTCCAACTGATCGGTACTTATGAAATCAGCGCCTGCTTCGCGGAGCTTGGCCCAGACGGTAGGGTCTTCGGGGCACGCCCATAAACGGAGTTTTTTACCTTCTTTGTGCACCCGTTGTACCAACGCCTGTAACTTCTGAAACTGCTCGGCGGGTATCTCGTCTTTGCCGCGCCATGTCAGATGATTGTTGTAATTATCACTGACGACAGGCATGAGTTCGGGACTCAGTTTTTTGCCTAAATCAGCAGGTCGGCCATCCAAAGAAGCCAACCGCGTTTTGGCCTTTTGAAGCGTTTCAATGGGGCGATTTCCCGAAATAAAGACAGTGACAGCTCCTTTGGTGGGTGTGTTTCCTTTGTGCGAGGTAAGGATACCACGGTATGACTGCAACAAGTTATCCAAGGCTTTGTAGGTATTTTCTGCTTCCGTCTTAAAGTCAATCATCAAATAAACGGGGCCTTTGTAGTTGGGATAAACAAGGCCATTGTTTTGGTTAATGTGTTCAGTAAGAGGTTTTAAGTATAAGTTTTCGAGTGTGGTAGCGGGGTTGTTGAAGGTTGGGCGTTCGTGCGAGACAAACAACGTATCGTTGATGAGATACACGTCGGCTTCGATGCTCGTGAAGCCTTGTTCAAGGGCATCCCACAATGGCCGCGACTGTTCGTAGTCATTGTGGGCATGGGCGTTTGGCAAGGGTACTACATCGGAGGGAAGCGTAGGCGTTTGTAAGCGTGCAATGGGTTGAATCCAAGCGGTTTCTAGCTCGCCCGCGCTGTACGGATTGTACTTGGCTTTAGAAGAAATAATCTTGGCGCGCACCCATAAATCATCATCAGTTAGGGTATAGCTTGCTTCTGTGCTTTTGAATTCCCGCAAGATTTCCGCTTTGTCTTTTCCTTTTTTAAGGCCAATCAATTGGATGGTGTACGAAATGTCAGGTTCGGTTTTAATCCGAAACGAAAACGACGTGGGTGTTTGGTGTAAAAAAGTAAGTTCGACGCCCGAAGTAGCATAAAATCGCCCTGCTTCCATAGCTTCAATAATGCTACGAGGAGCAAGCGAAGGAGCGTTGACCATCACCCAACCACGCCCTGTGTTGCTGTATTCTAGCCCAAAAAACTGATAATTGTGGCTATCGTCGGTGGCAAGACCGTACATAAGCGGGCGTCCTTGGCGTACAAAATGCGTATTGATTTTATCCCACATCGACTCGGTGCCTTCGCGTTTGGCATCGCCGTAATTGTTGACCAGCGGGTGGCCGTTGTGCACCTCAAAAAAACGCTCGTGTCGTAGCTTCATGAGGTCGTCGGCGGTGATGGCGTAGAAGAAATTGGGATGGTTGATGTGCGGAAACATCGGCTGGCCCGTTTGGCGACGCTGCGCAACGAGCAGGTCGATGTTGTTTTGCATTACTTCGGCTACACTATTACCGCGTTGGGGACGAATGAGGTTTTGCACATTCGTCATGTTGATGTGAATCGGCTTGCTGTCGTAGCTTGTCGATACTTCCTCGCTCTTCAAAATGAGAAATTTGCCTGCTTCATCAAAATACGAGCGGTATTCGCTCAGGTTTTTGAGCCGAACTTTTAGGGAATCATTCGGCCCTTTTTTATACTGTACCCAATCGGGGCCAAAGGTGCGAAGATAACGCTCAAACGTGCGTCGGCGCTCAGGAACGCGGGGCACATTAACCCATTTTTCGCCTTCTTGAAACGTATTGTGGTCAGACAAGCCTACGAAATGATAGCCATTGTTTTTGTACCAATCCATGATCATTTCGGGGTAGTCGTCGCCGTCGCTCCAGAGCGAGTGCGTGTGCAAATTGCCTTTGTACCAGTTTTGAGAAAAACCCAAATGGCAACAACAAATAGCGAAAGAAAGAAGAAACAGACGCATGAGCATAGAAAGTAAGAGGTTTAGTACCATAAGAAACGAACCTCTGTTTTCTAACACTACGCTATGGAAACACTGCTACCAGCTCAATTTCGATGAATTTGTCAGGATGCGTAAGCGCCATAATCCCAAGCGTAGAGCGGGTGGGTTTGGTGGGGTTTTCTTTGGTACCAAAATACTGAGCATACGCGTCGAACCAACCTTGATAATCGTGTTTGTTGCCTTTAAAATGGTCGGGAGTGACATAAATGCGAAGCATCAAAACGTCTTTGAACGTAAGACCTTTGGCTTTTACGGCTTTCTCAAGGTTTTTTAAAATGTTGATGGCCTGCGTTTTAGTGTCTCCAAAACGGGCATAAGAACCTTCCGCCGCAGTACTGTCGGCTACTCCTGCCGTTACTCCACTGGTCCAGAGGAGTTGTTTGCCCGCAGGTACTACGGCTCCCGAAGAAATAGGAGAGGTAGGGCTTCCATAAAAGGAGACTGTTTGAGCGATGGCTTGAAAGGTAACTGAACTGAGAAAAAGCAAAAGTAGCAAAGGTTTCATTAGGGCTAAAATTGGAGTGAATGGATAAAAAATTGTACGTTTTTGATTTATAAACAAAATAAAATTTTTTGTTTATCGAAAATAACAATAAAATCATTTGAGATGCTTGGGCAAGATGTTATTTTTGTTTGGCCGCAACCACCATCTAACCTTTCACACACTTCGACTATGATGAATCGTCGTCATTTTATCAGTGCGGCTGCCCTAACAGGCATGGGAGCTGCGTCAGCAATGGCCAGTTGTGCAACAAAACCCAGTACAAATACAACCTATCACTCGATTCCAAAACTCAAACTTTCTCTTGATCGTATTGTCAAAGAAACAGTAGGGTTACGCCCTTTTCGGGCATCAGGGCCTCGAATAGCGAAAGAAGAGTTGGGGGCAAAAACCATTGTACACAACTACGGGCACGGTGGCAGCGGTTGGTCGTTGTCGTGGGGAACGGGTAACATGGCGCGTCAGTTGGTCTTGACAACAGGAGAGAAAAAAATAGCCGTCATTGGTTGTGGAACGGTTGGACTCGCAACGGCTCGCTTGCTCCAAGAAAAAGGGTGTGAAGTAACGATTTATACCAAAGATTTACCGCCCAACGTCACCAGTAGTGTGGCGACAGGAACGTGGTCGCCTGCCTCGCGCGTGTGCGATCCCAAAATAGCTAAACCAGAATTTAAACAACTGTGGGAAGAAGCTACCCGTTTTTCGTTTCGTACGTTTCAGTTTTTGTTGGGAATCAACGACATCGCCATGTGGGTGGACGAGTACAATGTATTTCCCGAACGTCAATTAGGCCCTACGGATTTGGCGCAGGGCGGAGAGGCGTTTCATTTATCAGGTCTGATTCCCGAACGCCAAGAGCTTTCCTCTAAACAACATCCCTTCAAGGATAAACACGTCAGTTGGCGGTCCAACATGATGTTCAACATTCCGAGCTATCTACACCACCAAATGAGCACTTTTGTGATGTTGGGAGGGAAAATTAAGGTGCATGAAATCAAGAAGTTGGAAGATTTGGATGCACTTCCTGAAAAATGTATCGTAAACTGCATGGGATTAGGCGCCAAGCCCATTTTCAACGACGAAGAGCTTACGCCGATTTCGGGGCAGTTGGCCTGCTTGATTCCGCAACCCGAAATTAATTATAAGCTTACGACCAAAGGGGCGAGTATCATTGCCCGCAAAGACGGAATTTATTTGGGAGGAAACGGCCTCGTGGGCAACTGGGATACCACGCCCAAACGCGAATACACGGAGAAGTTTGTGGATGTACTCCAACAATTGATGAAGGAAATGAAAAGCTAGAAGGAAATAGCCATTTTGACGTAAGGAATTTCACCTTTGTAAAAAACTTCCCCCTCGGATTTCATGTCAAAGCGTTCGTAAAAAGGCTGGGTATCGAGGCGGGCGTCGCACCAAAGAATGGAGGCTCCTGCGGATTGTGCTCGTTCAAAAGTGGCTTTCAGTAATTGACTACCAATGCCCTTGCGTTGGATGTCGGGATGGGTGGCGAATTTTCTAAATCGCGCGATTTTGTGCTCATCTATAAACAACGAAATGACTGAAACCAGCTTTTCATCCAAAAAATAACCCAAATGAATCCCTTGTTCATCGTCGGGTACTTTTACAAACTCAACAGGCTTGTCAGGCCATAATACTTGGTGGCGAAGTGGGTAGGTTTGAGTGGCCGTAATTTCTTGAATCATTATGGTGTAAAATGACAGAGGCACCGTTTTTAAGCGGTGCCTCTGTGCTAGTTTTGTGTGCTAAATATTCCCTGCGGGTCACATTTTTTGGCCAGCAGTTCTCTCATAAACTCGTAGTCGAGCAATTCAATATCGAGTAGCCTTGTCTTATGAAGATTGGCCCATGCAGCGTCATAGTTGCCTTTATGAAATTCCAAGACCGATAGTTTAAGATAAACATTGGCCGAAGCGGAGTCTAATTTTGAAGCCCGTTTTAAGATTTGTTCCGCTTCTATAAGTTCCCAATTTTCTTTGGTTTCTTTGAAGTGAATCAAATCAACGGTGGCCAAATCCACCAACAATCCTACGTTGTTCGAATCAATATCAGCTCCTTTGCGAAGCATTCTTTCGGCATCGGTGAGGTGTCCTTTTTGGAAGCAAACGACGCCTAATCCCCAAAAGCAATCGCTGTTTTTGTTGTCGAGCAAGTATGCCAAATTAAAACGATAACAAGCCGTATCCAAATCGCCTTCCTGCAAATATTCCCAACCACGTGCCGAGAAAAACTGACTTGCTTCGGCGCGGCTGGTAAAGTTTTGATCACACTCGCTCAGGAAATTAATCTCAAACTCGATGTGTTCGATGCTTTTACTGGTTTCCCCAAAAAGCGGCATTAAGTGAAGATTCTTCACCACCGTAGTGGCTTCAGCAGAGGTTTTTGTGCTAGTGTCGGCAGGACGATTACTACTTACAAATTGCATCGTCTGCGCTTCGGTCCAAAACGGAACCAACATCACCACTAATGACCCAATAACTAATTGACTAAATGACAGTATCTCTTTCATCGCTACCTTCTCGTCGGAACGTCATTGAAAACGCTCATTGTTAATTTGTTATTGTATGGACTGTTACTTTTTTCGTCGGTCGTACTTTTTATGCTTCTTTGTGGGTGTGGATGTCTTCTTTGTGGGCTTCGAATTTACAACTTTTTTGTTTTTCTTTTCATGAAAAGCGCCCTTAAATGTGGGGTCTTCTTTTTTACGTTGTGCGTCGATTTCGCGCAAATATTCCTGTTGTTCTTCAAAAGGCGTTTCGGGAACGTCAATTTCGGCAGGAAGTGGTACACGCGGAATCTTCATCCGAATGATGGTTTCGATTTTGGCAATGTGGTATTCGTCCGCAATCGTCATAAACGTAATCGCGTTTCCTTCCTGATTGGCGCGCCCTGTCCGCCCAATGCGGTGAACATAGTCTTCATAAATCAGCGGCACGTCAAAATTAATCACGTGGCTTACCTGAGAAACGTCGATACCGCGAGCCGCAACGTCGGTGGCAATCAGGAGGCGAACGTTGCCATCTTTGAAAGCCTCCATCGAGTTGATGCGCGTATTTTGTCCTTTGTTGGCATGAATAACGCGTACCTCTTCTTCATTAACGACCTTACGCTTCAAAAACTTATAAATGTTCTCCGCAGTTTCGCGAGAACGGGCAAAAATGATGACGCGTTGAAACTCTTCGGCATGTTGAGCAAAATGCTCTACGAGGTTGATTTTGGTTCTAAAATTGGGAACCTCGTACATGACCTGCTCCACCCGTGAGGCAGTGGTAGCTTGAGGCGTTACTTCAACGCGTACAGGGGCTTCGAGGAAGTTTTCTGAAAGCCGTTCTACTTTGGGAGGAAAGGTGGCCGAGAACAACAAATTCTGGCGCTTGCGCGGAATCACTTCCAAAATACGGTTGATTTGGGGCATAAAGCCCATGTCCATCATTTTATCGGCTTCGTCGAGTACGAGTACCGAAAGTTGTTTTACCCCAATTTCACCTCTTAGGTACAAATCCAAGAAGCGACCTGGAGTGGCAACGATGATGTCTATTCCTTTTTGAAGCGTTTCAATTTGGGTTTTAGGGCCGAGGCCACCGTATAATGCCAAATGGCGCAAGTCAGTATATTTGCCTAATTCTGAAACAGCAGCATCAATCTGCATTACCAGTTCGCGGGTAGGAGCTAGAATAAGCGCACGAGGGGTTTGGCCTTGTGCGTACTTGATTTTCATTAGGATAGGCAACAAATAAGCCGCTGTTTTTCCCGTGCCCGTTTGGGCAATTCCTAACACATCATGGCCTTGTAATACCAGCGGAATCGCCTTCTCTTGGATAGGGGAAGGCGTCTCGTAACCTGCATCGGCGATGGCGTTGAGAAGTTGACGGTTGAGGTTAAATTCTTCGAAAGTCACTATAAAACGATTGTTTGTATTGTCTTTTAACGTACTCTTTTTGAAATACATTCAAAGTTACGTGAAGTTTTGTTATCAATCACCCACCGAAAACCGTAACTTTGCAGCAGCAAGTTAATCACTCATCTGCTCAATCTATTCGATTATTCTATGAAATTCGGCGTAGTAGTTTTCCCTGGTTCCAATTGCGACGATGATACCGTGTACACGCTGCGGGTCAATTTAGGACAAGAAGTTATCAAACTCTGGCACAAAGACCACGACCTTCAAGGGTGTGATTTTGTCATCTTGCCAGGTGGGTTTTCGTACGGCGATTACCTTCGTACGGGCGCTATTGCGCGTTTTTCTCCCATTATGAATGAGGTTATTGCTCATGCCAATCGCGGAGGCTACGTGATGGGTATCTGCAATGGCTTCCAAATTTTGGCAGAAGCAGGGCTTGTTCCGGGCGTATTGCTTCGTAACAGCTCTCAAAAATATATTTGTCGTAATGTGTATTTGCAACCTCAAAGCCAATCGACGTTGTTGACGGCAGGCTTGGAGCCAAAGGCGTATAAAATTCCGATTGCCCACGGCGAAGGACGTTATTTTGCAGATGCCGATACGCTCAAAAGCCTCAACGACAACGACCAAGTGTTGTTCCGTTACTGCGACGAAAATGGCCTTATTACAGACCTAGCTAACCCGAACGGTAGTTTGGAAAATATTGCGGGCGTCACCAACGCGGGCAAAAATGTATTCGGAATGATGCCTCACCCTGAGCGCGCTTCGGATGAAGCCTTGGGCAACATCGACGGGCGTTTTATTTTGGAACAACTTGTGGCTGTTACAGCTTAGACCGTTTTAGAAACCTCACAGGTCTAACGTATCGTCAAACCTCCCGAAAGTTACAAAACTTTCGGGAGGTTTTTTTTATGACTACTTTGGTGAAAATTTGAGCAAATAACCATCTTTCCCATCGCCTTCACTCGAAATGTAAAGCGTTCCGTCGGGTGAAAAACAAATGCCTTCGGGTTGGCGGTACAGCGCGGGGTCGAGCGGGATGTTTTGAAGTAAGCCCCCTTCACGTGTCATGACAATGAGCCGATGCCCCGCCGAACTCAGCAAATATACTTCGCCCGTTTTAGGGTGAAACGCAATCCCTGAGGGTTTGAAATCACGTACTTCTTTGCCTTTTAACCCAAAACCTTCGAGATTTTTTTCGGTTATTTCTTGCTGCTGATAAACGGCACGGCGTTTTAGGTCAAACGAATAAATGACCTTTCCCTCTTCTTTTTTGTCTTTTTTGAGGTTTTCTTTCACTGCCAACCATAACCTTTTAGTAACGGGGTCGTAAGTCAAACCCTCAACGTCCAGTTTTTTAGGCAGACTGGTTTCAATGTCGCGGGTTTCTTTGCTACCCATGGTAAAATTGAGCAGTTTTCCATCACTGCGTAAGACGTAGATTTCTCCTTCGGCTACTTCTACCCCTTCGTAGTCGCCAGGTTTGTCAAAAAGGTGCTTCTCAACAATGTCTTGTTTATCCAAGTCATAGACAAATACTTCGCCTTTCTCATCTTGGACGCACAGGAGTTGGTTGTCTTTGTAAAATGACAATCCAGAAATTTCCCGTAAAACTTTCGGAAGGTCGTAGCGTTGGGTAGGTGTGGCAAAGTCGTAGGTAAAAGTTTCGACTTCGGTTGTGGTGGTTGCGTCGTTTTTTTCTTCTTTGGAAGTACAACCCACGAACGAACTGAGGAGGACTGCTAGGGCGAAGGAATAGCTGAGTTTTTTGGTCATGGCGGTGTTTTTGAGCCAATATACAAAAAACTTCGGTATTCAAACTAGGTTTTAAGAAATCTAGGAGTGGGGTTTTGAGAAACCCCACTCACAACACTTTTCAAAGGAGGGCTAGCGCATTGAGATTGTATTGGCTTTGAATTTGGTAGGAATAGCGTTTTTGACGGGTTTGAGCGACATAAAATAAGCGTACATGGCTTCCAAATCTTTGGGTTCCATACCACCGTACATCGTCCAAGGCATCATGGTTTGAAACTCCCCAGCGGCTATTTTGTGCGGTTTGTAAGAACTGTCGGCATAGGCCCTAAAACGAGCTACAAACGATTCTTTCGTCCAGCTACCAATTCCAGTTTCTTTGTCGGGAGTGATATTAGGGGTAATGACTGTACCCGTAGGCATTGGGAACTCACGACCGCCAGAAAACATTTTTTCGGCGATAATTTGACCGTTTTCTGCGGGGGTATGGCATTCGGCACAACCTGCGATGTGTACTAAGTACTTTCCTGTTGCCACAAGATCTGTTTCGGCTGGGCGCTTGGTGGGTTGGGCGTTTTTGGGAATGGTGTTTAGAATAAAATTAAACGGGAAATCGGCTTTAGAGTCAGCAGGTTTGTTGTCGATGGCAGGAAGCGTGCGTAAATACGCCACAATACTTTTGGCATCTTCATCGTCCATGCTGCTATAATAAGGGTAGGGCATAACTGGGAAGAACGCGTGGCCGTCGCGGCTAACTCCCGTGGTGATGGCGCGGTAAATTTCGCCGTCGGTCCAGTTGCCGATGCCAGCAGGGGTGATATTTTTGGAAGTAAAAGCACCAGGGAAGCCCATCGTTTGGTCAAAACGTTCACCTCCTTTGCCAAGCGTACCAGCAACTACAGGCCCCGAAAACAAGCTAAAGTCGCGCGTGCTGTGGCAGTCCATACATACAGTTACGTGATTGGCCAAGTATTCGCCACGTTTGATGCGTGCGGGTGTTTGTTCAATTTTCATGTCGGCGGCAGCGTCCACATTTGGCAGGGCAAATTTTACGTAGGCCATTACGCAAAGCAGACCAACAACGGCAACGCCCACGACGATGCCGAGGATTTTGAAGAGTTTTTTCATACTACGAGAAAAGGAGTTAGAGGTTTAGATAAAGTTGGGTAAAAAATGATGTACCAAAAATACACATTTCCCTGACAAATAGACTACTGAAATTTAGCAAACGGTTATAAAAAATAAGGCCCGCAACTTGCGGGCCTTAAAAAGCTGTTAAACAGCGTATTCTTCTATTTTTTGGAGGAAATCTTGGTAGGTGATTCGGATACCTTCTTCGAGGCCGTAGCGGTGTTTCCAACCCATGCTGTGTAGTTTCGAAACATCCATTAATTTGCGAGGTGTACCGTCGGGCTTGTCGGTGTTCCAGCGCAATTCGCCCTCGTAGCCAACGGTCGCTTTGATTAATTCTGCCAAATTTTTAATGGTAATATCTTCGCCTACTCCGATGTTGACAAACTGCTCGCCATCGTAATTTTTCATTAAGTAAACGCAAGCGTCGGCCAAATCATCGGCGTGGAGAAATTCGCGCAAAGGTGAACCTGTTCCCCAAAGCTCTACGAAAGGTTTATTTTCTGTTTTTGCCTCGTGAAATTTACGAATCATCGCAGGAAGTACGTGCGAATTGTTCAAATCGTAATTATCGTTGGGGCCGTATAAGTTGGTTGGCATCACCGAAATATAATTGCGGCCGTATTGTTTGCGGTACGATTCACACATTTTAATGCCCGCAATTTTGGCGATGGCATACGGTTCGTTGGTGTATTCGAGCGGCCCCGTAAGGAGCGAATCTTCTTGGAGCGGTTGGGGTGCCAATTTAGGATAAATGCAAGACGAGCCCAAAAACATCAACTTTTCCACACCTTCCACGTGAGCACTGTGGATAACGTTGTTTTGAATTTGTAGGTTTTCGTACAAAAAATCAGCGCGATAGATATTATTCGCCATGATACCTCCTACTTTGGCTGCGGCCAAAAACACATAGTCAGGTTTTTCGGCGGCAAAAAAGTCAGCCACGGCTTGTTGGTTGCGTAAGTCCAATTCGCGCGAAGTACGCACGATGATGTTTTGATAGCCCTCTGACTCCAAACGGCGTACCAAAGCCGAGCCTACCATTCCTCGGTGGCCCGCTACGTAGATTTTTGCATTTTTTTCCATATCACAAAAATAACTAAACCTGTGAGGTTTCACAACAGACCTGCAAGGTTTTGAGAACTTAGACCTGTAAGGTTTTTGAAACGTCTGGTTATTCCTCAAACCACACCCGAAAACTTGCGGCGCGGTCTTTACTGATGACTATTTCATCTTTGGAGGGAACACTCAGTACAAGTTCGATTTTGCCCGAATAATGCGTGCGATAACTCTCAATTGCCTCTTTTCGGACGATATATTGCCGATTGGCACGCACAAACTGAACAGGGTCAAGGAGTTCTTCTATTTCGTCGAGCGATTGGTAATCGGTAATGAGACGTTGGTGGTCGGTGGTCACCAGCCAAATGACTTCATCACGGACAAAATAGGCAATGCGAACATCAGCCACCGCGACTACCGAACGTTGGTGGTGGGCCGTAAAGCGGTGTTTGTATTTCTTTTGAGAATGAGGTTTCAAGTCATTCAGTAAGTCCCGAAGTTGTGAAGGGAAAAAGTCGGTGGAGGTAGTCTTTTGCCAACGTTGAAATTTATCGAAAGAGGTTGTAAGTTCTTGTTTGTCAATAGGTTTTAATAAATAGTCAATACTGTTGAGCTTAAATGCCCGAATGGCGTATTCGTCGTAGGCGGTTGTGAAGATGATGGGACAATGGAGTGTTCGTTCCTGAAAAATGTCAAAACTAACCCCGTCCGCCAACTGAATATCTGCCAAAATTAAATCAGGTTCGGGATGCTCATCAAACCACTTTAACGCGTTTTCGACACTCGCCAAAGGGCCATGCAGCAGGGCGTTGGGGTGGAGTTCCCTCACGAGTTTTTCGATATTTTTGGCCACCAAAGGCTCATCTTCAATGATTAGAATGGTCATAGGGCGGGTTGGGTGGTTTAATCAATTAACGGCACATAAGCGACAAATTTCCCATTAAGCTCAATGGTTTCAAATGAGCTATCGGTAAGAAAACCATACAGCGTTCGGAGGTTTTGTAAGCCAAGTTTGTTGGAGGTTTCGACTTTCTTTTTGAGTTGGAGGTTGTTTTCTACTTTCAAGTAAGCACCATCCGTACTGATCCGAATCGTCAGGGGGCGTTCTTGGCTAATGATGTTATGTTTGAGCGCATTTTCAATTAAGATTTGTAGCGTAACGGGGACAATTTTTTTATCATAACTATCTGATTGAATCTGAAAATCAATGAATAATGTGCTTTCAAAGCGTGTTTTGAGCAAAAAAACGTAATTTTTGATAAACTCCAACTCCGTCTGGAGCGACACCAAACCCTTGTCTTTGTGCTGCAAAACGTAGCGAAAAACCTTGGATAATTGTTGCAAAAACTGTCGTGCAAGTTCGGGGCTATCTTGGATGAGGCTATCGAGGGAGGTTAGGCTATTGAACAGAAAATGGGGGTTCAACTGATTTTTGAGGTTGTCGAATTGCACTTGAGCTTTTTCCTTTTCGAGTTCGGCCGCCCGCAGCGCATTTTCGCGCCATTTACGAAACAAATACTCGGCCAAGTGAAGCACATTCAGTAAAACTACCACTACAAATTGGGCAAAATAACCCGCTACTTGTGCCAAAGTTGTGTATTGTTTGTTGATAATATCTTCAAAATTAAACAAACTTATTACCCGCCACATGACAAACCAAGAGAGCATATAAACCACTCCAAAGGTGATTAATACTTGAGGAATAATGCGTAAAAAAATGCCACGTTCATAGGGAAAAACTTTGTCTAAATAACGGTGAAATTGACTAAAAAATCCCCACGAAATAGTCATCATACTCCCCGAAATTAGCATCAAAATAAGGTTGATGTGCCATTGGATGCCAAACACATACCATCGCATGAGAAAAGACAAAAAAAGCATTACGGCGATTACCGTGGCTATAATGCGGGTTTGGGGAGATAGCTTGGCGAACATTCAAAAGAATTTTTGTCAAAGGAAAAAAGTTAGTCTTGAACCACCAACAGTTGGTTTGTAAAGTCCCTAAAAATTGATAGGAAACGGAATTAAACGCGCATGACTACTATATTTGTAAAAATTCGACAATCACTATGGCACTTATTAAATCTGTTCGCGGGCTTTCTCCAAAATATGGTTCAACGTGTTGGTTTGCCGACAATGCTACGGTGGTCGGGGAGGTCATCATGGGCGAACATTGTACGGTTTGGTTTAATGCCGTCGTACGCGGGGACGTCAACACCATTCAAATGGGCGACTATGTCAATATCCAGGATGGGGCGGTGATTCACTGCACTTACCAAAAGACCAAGACGATTATTGGCAATCACGTTTCTATTGCTCACAACGCCATTGTGCATGGTTGTACGATTGAAGACAAGGTGTTGATTGGAATGGGGGCGATTGTGATGGACAATGTACACATCGGAACAGGCTCCATCATTGCCGCAGGAGCAGTGGTAACGCAAGGGAAAGTCATCCCATCAGGGACGATTTGGGCAGGAAACCCCGCCAAATACCTCAAAGATGTCACGCCTGATTTGGGTGAAGTATTTATGCGCACCGCCAACAATTACGTCATGTATGCGGGTTGGTTTCGGGAGGGGGAGTGAACAGTTAAAATACAAAATTTGACTTGACTTCAGTTTGAGAAAAGTTTCCATTATTTAAAAAAATAGGTATGAGAGTTTTTTTACTAATCGCCTTGTTTTTTGTTGCTTGGAGCTCTGCTACGTATGCCCAAAATACGTTTGAACTGACAGGGTCTGAAAGCACTTGTGCTGGTGTTCCTATTACCCTCACGGCTAACAATTGTACAGGAAGTCTGCGCTGGAATACGGGAGAAACAAGTACGACCATTACTGTCGTTCCTACAGTGACGACCACTTACTATGCTACCTGTACTGTCAACGAAGTAAAGACCGTATCAAGCATTTCCCCAATTGTGTTGCCTGTTATTACAGTGAGTTCCAGCACTGGACAGTGCTTTACACCAGGGAACACTACTCTTACTGCCAGCGGAGCACCTAGTGGATTTTCCTTGGTATGGAAAAAAGATGGAAATGTCATTGACGGGGTATCAGGTAATACTTATATCCCTACGCAAGCAGGTAGCTATACGGTCGAACTTCCTCACCAAGGAGAGTGGGTGTTCCAAAGCCACCTCCCTCATGGTCATAGTCTTAACGATATACACATGGCTGACGCCAATATAGGAGTCGCCGTGGGCGATTTAGGCATAATAGAGCGTACGACCGATGGCGGTATCACTTGGAATCCAGTTAGCTCTCCTACTACTAATAATCTTCTAAGTGTTCATTTTATTAATGCTTCAGTCGGTTGGATTGCTGGGGAATACATTCTTTTAAGAACCACCGATGGTGGACTAAGTTGGAATAGTGTAAATAGTGTGAGCACAAGTTATAGCGGATATTATGAGGAGATTACCTTCATAGATGCCAATAATGGTTGGATAGTAGTCAATTCTCCTATGGGTACTCTTTTGAGAACCACCAATGGGGGAGCCACATGGACTATCCAAAATACGGGTATGTACCACCAAAGAGATATTCACTTTATCTCTTCCTTGGAAGGATGGGTAGTGGGATTCGGCACGGCCAAAAAGACTACCGACGGCGGGAGAACGTGGGTGACTATGAATCTGGGGGAGACAGGTCTTCTGAATGATGTATTTTTTGTTTCATCTACGCATGGTTGGATTATTTCTGATGATAAAGTATATCGAACCACTGATGGAGGAAATACGTGGAGTTCAAGTTCCAATGGAGGATCTTCGGTCTTCTTTACAAGTACAATGGAGGGGTGGTTAACGTCTGGAAACGCTATTTACAAGACCATCAATGGGGGGGCAACTTGGGAAATATCTAATCAAAACTCCTCGCCATTGCAAGCTATTTATGCCAGTAGTACAACTAATGTTGTTGCAGCGGGCATTGCTGGGACAATCCTTCAATCAACAAACTCGGGTACTAATTGGGTGAATACATTCAGCCAAACACTTACCTCAGCTATTTCAAGCATAAAGGCAATAAATGCTACGCAAGCCTATTTAGGAGGAGAAAATGGCACAGTCTATAAAACCATCAACGGAGGAAAAACGTGGTTGTCTTTAAATAGTGGTACAAGCAATTATCTAAGAGGTATTGATTTTGTGGATGCCAATACTGGCTGGGTAGTAGGAGATAGTGGGACTATTAGAAAAACAACCAATGGAGGCGCTACGTGGGCTTCTCAAAATGCAGGTTCAGGCTGGAGTTTTAAGAAAGTACAATTTATCAATGCGATAACGGGATGGATATCGCATTCTGGAACCAATATATTTAAAACGGTTGATGGAGGGGCTACGTGGAGCATGGTTAGTACAGGTTACAGCATCAACGACTTTCATTTTGTGGATGCCAATACTGGTTGGGTGGTATCAAGCAATGGTATATTGCTTAAAACTACGGATGGCGGGCAAAACTGGGCAACTGTGCCCTCTGGTACATCAAATTATTTGTCCTTGGTTTATTTTAAAGACATTAACAATGGTTGGGTGGGTGGTGATATTGTTATGAAACGTACTACTGATGGTGGTAGTACTTGGGTTGCTCAGAACATCCCTGGGTTTGGAACAGCCAAGTTAAGTATGTCATTTTCTAATGCCAATGAAGGATGGGTGACTATCCCTTATGACAATGGAGTTTTTAAAACCACTGATGGGGGAAATACATGGGTGTGGCAACCTATTGGACTTTATGATAAATTCGCTCAAATTAGCTTTGCGGATACGCAAAGTGGCTGGGGACTCAGTTATAATGGTGTTATCATGAAATACACTAAAGTTACGACTCCTTGTGTATCTAATTCGGTAATACTTAATATGTTAGCACCAGCGCCTCCGTCTATCACCAGCAATAATCAGCAAAATGTACTTTGCAGTGGTAGTAGCATTACTTTAACGGCTGCGGGTTGTATTGGAACGTTACGGTGGAATACTGGGGCAACGACAAGTAGTATTACCGTAAGCCCCGCTTCAACTACTTCCTATAATGCCTATTGCAAGGATGATAACGGCTGTACATCACAAGCGTTTATGGGAGTTGGTGTTATACCAAAACTACGAATAGACAGTACCCTCGCAGGGCCGTGCCAAACTGTAATATTGAAAGCAGGAAATTTATCAAGTTCAACAACTATTTTTTGGAGAAAAGATGGTGTACCTATTAGTGCTGTCAATGGAAGTACCTTTACAGATGCAAGTGCAGGTAGCTATACAGTAGAACCCATACTGGTAGGGGCATGGGTAAGCCAAACGGGTGAAATAACCCCAAATGATCTAAACAGTGTTGTTTTTCCCACTTCTTCTTTGGGGATAGCTGTGGGTAACAATGGAGTTGTTCTAAAATCAACAGATGGGGGAGCTACTTGGCAACCCCGTCCCAGTGGGGTCAAAGAGCATCTTTCAAGTATTAAAATGGTATCATCATCAATAGGTTGGGCAGTGGGATACAGGGGGACAATTATCAAAACCATGGATGGAGGAGAAAGTTGGATATCACAAAGCTTGAATTCTGAAAGTTCTATAAATGCTGCTTCGTTTGCTGATGAATATAGGGGGTGGGTGATTGCAAGTGGAAGAAATATTTATACTACAGCCGATGGGGGTAATACTTGGATAATGAAACTGAGTATATTGGGCAATGTGTTGTATGATGTAAAAGCAATATCTGCCACTACTGCCTGGGTGGCTGCTAGTTATGGACTCCTTCTTAAAACCACAGATTCGGGTAATACTTGGATGCCTGGACACTTAAATATAACAAGTGCACTAAAGGGTATTACTTTTATTGATGCTTTCAATGGTTGGATTGTAGGAGAAAATAGTACTGTTCTAAAAACTGCCGATGGAGGAAATACTTGGATTCCTCAAGTCGTTAGCGCAGTCAATAACTTGGACAAAATACAATTTATTGATTCAACTACTGGTTGGTTTCGAGGCGATAGTAAAATATATAAAACAACTGACGGGGGAGTGACTTGGAGAGAAGCAAGTGATAATTCTCCTTTTGGATTGAGAAATTTTTTTATGAAAAATGCCAATGAAGGGTTATTGGTAGGAACAAATGGAGCCATTGCTCAAACGAGTGATGGAGCTATTACTTGGAAATCTGTAGGCGAAATTCCCCAACGTTTTTACAGGGATATTCATTTTATCAATGATACTATAGGTTTTGCTGTTGGAAATGGGGTTTTGGCAAAAACCATCAATGGCGGTAAAAAATGGACATCTCAAGTCCTCAATAATAATTACTATGATTTGTTTTTTGTAAATGATACACATGGCTGGATAGTAGGTAGTAAAAACCCTGGTTTTGTCAATGGTATTTTGGCTACAACTGATGGTGGTCAAACGTGGGTACAGCAGCCAGTAGGTGATATGAATAGTTATATTAAGTTTAATAGTGTGTATTTTTTAAATACTTACATAGGGTGGACTGTAAGCGATTTTGGAGGAATTTATAAAACTAATAATGGTGGATTAACGTGGATAAAGCAAAATAGTCCTACCCCTCAAAACCTTAAAAGTGTATATTTCATTGATACGAACCAAGGGTGGGCTGTAGGAGAAGGTGGAGTTATCATTACGACGAATAACGGTGGTGAGACTTGGAAATATCAGAAAAGTACTACTACTACTACGTTTACCTCTGTGCATTTTACTAGTAAGTCTAACGGCTGGGCGGTAGCTTCTGAACAAGAGGGAGTTTATAAAACCATTAATGGAGGTACAACTTGGGTTAAGCAGGATATTGGCCCTAATACGTCTACTATATTTCTCTATAATTATAATGCTCGGGTACAGTTTTTAGATGAAAATAATGGTTGGATATTGGGAGCAGACAATGCCTTTTCAACGACGGATGGTGGTATTACGTGGAAGAAATCGTATCATTTTAATACGAATACTGGTATGTACTTTATTAACCCTACCACAGGGTGGATAGTAGGAAATAATAGAATCATGAAGTTCGAACCCGCCAATACCTGTGTTTCTGAGCCTGTAATAGTAACTTCGATGGGGGTTGGGGCACTCCAAACGGTGAAATCAGGAAATTGGAATGACCCGACGGTTTGGAGTTGTGGGCAAGTACCTTCGATTACCCAAAATGTAATCATAAAATCGCCTCACGTTATTAACATATCGGTTAATCAACCAGCGAAGTGTAAAAATGTTTTAATTGAACAAGGAGCGGTGTTCAACGTACCCATGGGTGCGAACTTTGAAGCGAGTAGTTGGCGATAAAAGTCTACCGAAACACTTTCTCCAATACTGCCTCAAATCCCTCAAAAATAACGGATTGTGCGGGTAGTTGGTCGTAAATGCCACCTAGTTGGTACTGCCCATTTTCGAGATAATAGACATGAATTGGTTTTTCCATTCAGTATAAGAGTACTACTAATGCCATACCTATCTGACTTAACCACAGTGTAGATTATTTCTCAAAAACTGCCTTACTTTACGGTTTAAATCTAAAGCCGATAAATCTGTTCTTTCTATGACGATACAGCCACCTAAAGCCAACAAAAAGCCCCATTCATTAGAAATTCATAACGATGTTCGCGTTGATAACTATTACTGGCTACGCGACCGCGAAAACCAAGAAGTAACCGACTACCTCACGGGCGAAAATGCTTATACTGAGGCAATGATGGCACCTTTCAAAGAGCTGCGAGAGGAATTGTTTGTTGAGATGAAATCGAGAATCAAAGAGCAGGACGAATCGGTGCCGTACAAAGACGGGAACTATTGGTACTATTACCGCTACGAACAAGGCGGCGAGTATCCGATTTATGCCCGAAAGTACCAAACGCTGGACGCTGAAGAGGAAATTATGCTCAATCCCAACGAATTGGCCGAGGGTCAATCGTACTATAATGCTACTTTCCCCGAAATCTCCGACAACGAAGAAATCGCCGCTTTTGGGGAAGATACCGTGAGTCGGCGGTTATATACATTGCGCTTTAAAAACCTCAAAACGGGAGAGTTATACCCCGAGGCAATTCCAGATACCGAAGGTGGAAACTATGCGTGGTCGGCGGATAATCAGACCGTTTTTTACATCCGTAAAGACCCCGAAACTTTGCTTGGCTATCAAGTGTGGCGGCACGTCCTCGGTACCAAGCCCGAGGAAGATGTGTTGGTTTTTGAGGAAGAAGATGACCAATTCTATTTGGGGCTTCACCGCATGAAATCAAAAAAATACATTGCGATTTCGTCAGACCAAAATGGCGTGATGACCGAGTATTTGCTACTCCCCGCCGATGCGCCCACGGCCGAATTTAGGTCATTTTTGCCGCGCCAACGGGGGCATGAGTATTCCGTTGATCATTTTGAAGACCGTTTTTACATCCGAACCAACCTAAACGGGGCGTTCAATTTTTGCTTGATGCAAGTAGCCGAAGCAGCTCATGCCGATACAACGCAGTGGCAAGTGGTGATTCCGCACCGTGAAGAGGTGTATTTTGAGGGATTGGAAGTGTTTCGGAATCATTTGGTGGTGCAGGAGCGTTCGGAGGGATTGCTGCACATACGCGTGATGAACCAGCAAAACCAAACGGAGCATTACCTCAATTTTGGCGAAGCGGCCTACACGGCTTACGTGGGTACAAATCCCGATTTTGACACCACTACTTTGCGTTACGGCTATACTTCGCTTACAACCCCGAGCAGCACGTTTGATTACAACATGGAAACCCGCGAACGGGTGTTGCTCAAACAACAAGAGGTGTTGGGGGAATTTAGCAAAGACGATTACCATACCGAACGCTTGTTTGCTCCTGCTCGCGATGGCGCTTTGGTGCCGATTTCGGTTGTTTATAAAAAAGGATTTGTGAAGGACGGAAACGCGCCTTTGCTCCAATACGCCTACGGTTCGTACGGTTATTCCATCGACCCATCGTTTAGTGCGGCACGGCTGAGTTTGTTGAATCGTGGGTTTGCGTTTGCCATTTGTCACATCCGAGGAGGGCAAGAAATGGGGCGGAATTGGTACGAAAATGGCAAAATGCTGCACAAGAAAAATACCTTCACCGATTTTATTGATTGCGCCCAATTTCTGATTCAAGAAAAATGGACGTCGTCGGCAGGGCTTTTTGCCATGGGAGGAAGTGCAGGCGGATTGCTGATGGGCGCGGTGGCCAACATGGCGCCTGCGCTGTACCGTGGCATGGTGGCTCAAGTGGCGTTTGTGGACGTGGTCACTACCATGCTCGACGAAAGTATTCCGCTCACGACGGGTGAGTACGAAGAATGGGGAAATCCGAATGAACAGGTGTATTACGACTACATGAAATCGTACAGCCCCTACGACAACGTAACGGCGCAAGCCTACCCCAACATGCTCGTCACAACGGGCCTACACGACTCGCAAGTGCAGTACTGGGAACCTGCCAAATGGGTGGCCAAACTGCGCGAATTGAAAACGGATGACAACCTCCTTCTCTTTCATTGCGACATGGACGCAGGCCACGGTGGTGCTTCGGGGCGCTTCAAACGCCTGAAAGACATTGCGTTGGAGTATGCGTTTATGTTGAGTTTGGTGAACTAGGAAGGAGGCTGTTAAATCCTTCTTTTCCTCATTTTTTGGGTTGTAAGGGTAGTAAAACAGCCCTGTAATTCTGGAAGGCGTTGTTGTAGAAGATTAGTCAGAATAGCTTTGATTTGTTCAGTTTCCTTAAAATGATAACGTAACAATAAAACGCTGACCCCTTCGACATGGTGAGAGAAGCCCCATTCACCAAAGTCTTTATCTTCAGTCAATATAATTCTAGGGGGAGTTCGGGAAAATTCAATAATTTCTTCGTCCCGAATTCCCTATTCATTTCATAAACAGAATAGACGTCGATACCTATTGCTCTAATCGCCTCAATAAGTTGATGATCAATATTTTCATCTGCTAAAATCATGCTGCCGAAACAATAGGTTCTTCATTGGCAATAACGTCAGCTGCATATTGGTAAACAGCATGAATATCCTCGTTGGTCAGACTAGGATACATGGCTAATAAATCATCAAGGGTAGCACCTTGAGATAATTTACGCAAAATCAGTTCGACAGTAATACGAGTTCCCTTGATGGTGGGTTTTCCCAGCATTAGTTCATGGTTTGAAACAATACGTTCTTGGTAAGTCATTTTGCAGTCGGTTTTTACAAATATACATAATTACCTAATTTCTTTTCCCCCACAAAGCCAACGCAATTCGTAGCTTATAATACTCATAATGGCCTTCTAAATGCTCAAAAAGCGGTTTGAGGGCAGCCTGGGAGGCGATGCCCAAAGCTTCGGCGGCCTCGGTAATGGCTCGGTACTCGTTTTTGGTGAGGTACTGCCAAAGGTCAATTTCTTGTCCGTCTTCGTAGAGTTTGGCTAGGTGCGAATAAATCGTCAACTCGTTCAAATTCCGTCGCTGCGCGATTTGCTGAGGTGAAAGCCCTTGCTTGTACAAATCGTGGGTTTCGATGTAGGTCATTCCACTGACGATGCGGGTGCCTGGTGCGGTTTTCTCGCGGGCATATTCCAAAATCTCGTTGATAAAAGCCTCGCCGTAGTGCGCTACTTTGGCCTCGCCTACCCCCGAAACTTGAAGCATCTGAATACGGTTGACGGGGCGTTTTTCGGCCATGTCCGAGAGCGTGGCATCGGAAAAGACCACAAAAGGCGGCACATTTTCTTCTTCGGCTAAGCGTTTGCGCACCTTGCGTAGGCGTTCAAAGAGTTCATCGCGGATGATTTCTTTCTTGGTCTTGACGGGCTCTGCTTGTTCTTCTTGGCGTTTGCGTTTTTCTTCGTACGACTCAAAACGTACCAATTCCACCTTACGCTCACCGCGCAAAACGCGCCACGAAATCTCGTTGAGTTTCAGCGAGTGCGCTTCGTCGTAGGCCACGTCCATAACACCCGAATTGAGCATTTGGGTCAAGTATTCGGCCCACTCTTCGGCGCGGAGGTCGCGGCCTACGCCAAAGGTTTTGATTTTATCGTATCCTCGCTCCGTAACGCTACGGTTGTGCGAACCCCGCAAAACATCAACCAGCATCCCCATCGCTATTTTTTGGTCGGTACGGGCAATGGCCGACAAGGCTTTTTGGGCTGATACCGTGGCGTCGAATTTGGAACGGGGGTTGCGGCACACGTCGCAGTTGCCACAATCGCGTTCGACGGTTTCGTTGAAATAACTCAACAAAATACGGCGGCGGCAGTGGTCGGCTTCGGCGTATTGTTTCATGCGGTCGAGCTTGGCAAACTGAATGTCTTTCATGTGTTGCGGCAACTCCGAATTTTCAATCATGTCGCGGCGCATAATCCAATCGGCAAAGCTGTAAAACAACATCGTCGTCGATTTGAGGCCGTCGCGGCCTGCCCGCCCAATCTCTTGGTAAAAACTTTCGACGTTGCTGGGCATGTTGTAATGGATAATCCAGCGCACGTTCGATTTATCAATCCCCATTCCAAACGCTACCGTCGCTACCATGACCTGCACGTCGTCGCGCAGGAACGCATCCTGTACGGCAGAACGGTCTTCGGCGGGCATTTTGGCGTGGTAAAAGCGGGCATTGATGCCTTTGGCGCGTAGTTTGAGGGCAATGTCTTCGGTGGTTTTTCGGGCGAGGCAGTAAATAATCCCCGACTGATTGGGGTGGTCGTGGATGAACTGCTCGATGACTTTGATTCGGTTGCGTCCTGGCAAAACGTTCAGCGAGAGGTTGGGACGGTCAAACGATGCCTCAAAAACGCGCGCGTCGGGAATACCCAATTGTTTCAGCACGTCGCGACGCGTGACGCGGTCGGCGGTGGCGGTGAGGGCAATCATCGGCACGTCGGGGAAGGCCGTTTTTAGGACGTGGAGTTGGGTATATTCGGGACGAAAATCGTGGCCCCATACCGAGACGCAGTGCGATTCGTCCACGGCTAACAGGTTGACTTTTAGACCTCGAACAAAATCCATGCAACTAGGCGTAAGCAGTTTTTCGGGGGCGATGTACAGCAGCTTGACTTCGCCCGCGTAACATTGCCGTTCGATGGCGTATTGTTCGCTGCTGCTGAGGGTGCTATTGAGGTAGGCCGCGCCTACGCCGTTGCCTCGCAGGGCCTGCACTTGGTCTTTCATGAGGGCAATCAGCGGCGACACCACAATCGTGAGTCCCTCGGTCATGAGGGCGGGCACTTGATAACACACAGATTTTCCGCCACCCGTGGGCATCAGCACCATACAATCGTTTCCTGCCGATACCCAATCAATAATTTCCGCTTGCAGTGGCCGAAAAGTGTCGTACCCGAAATACTGTTTTAAAATTTGTTCTTTGGTTTGTCTCATATTGCGGTGTTTTCTTACCAGACCACACTGTTACATCAAGTCGTTGACTGATAAAAAGCTACAAAGTAACCAGTAAGGCTAGATAAAGACAATAGAAAGAAGACAATGGGACGTCTGAAGTTTCAAAAATCCATCGTATAACATTTGTATTAGTTTAAGGATAAAGTTAGTTTTGTGGTAAAGGTTTTGCAAATGCTTTCAGACATAAAGTTTCCAAAAAGTAAGGAGTATCGTTCGGCAACTGAAAATGAACCATTGGCTTTTTACACTGAAGGTTTGTTAGAAAGTACCTATTTGGATTTGTTGCTTGGTTACTTTAGTAGCTCAGCAATCAGTACTTTGTCATTAGGCTTTGCAAAGTTTTTGGCTAATAATGGTACTGTTCGTTTGGTCATTAATCATATTTTGTCTGACAGAGATAAAAAAGTACTCCTCGAAAGCCAGTATGGGATTGATGAAGAGTATTCTGGCTTGCTACAAGACTTTGATAAATTAAGGAAAACCCTCGATAGCTATGGAGAGCATTTTTTTAAATGCTTGGCATGGTTGATTTCGACGAAACGTATTGAGATAAAGTCGGTTAGGCCGAAAGGGAAAGGGGGCATTTCTCATTATAAATCTGGGGTTTTTAAGGACGGAATCAACCAAGTAAAATTCAGAGGCTCCTGTAATTTTACAGCAAGCGGCTTGCTTGAGAACTTGGAAGAGCTTGATATAAAATTATCTTGGGAGGGGGGTAAAGAGGGGATTGAAGAGTACCAAAATTTATTTGAGCAAATCTGGAACGGCGAAGCAAATTATGTTGAGTATGTAGCATTTGCACAAATTGAATCTATCATTGAGCAAAACTATGGGGGACTTGATTTGAATGAGCTTTTAATTGAAGAAGAGGAGCTTATTAAACAAAAAGCACGAAAGAATAATGAACCTAATACACTGAAATCTTTACAGAAAGCCTTGGAAAAAATTGAAACATACTTATCTGAACCAAGATTTCCTTATCCTAGTGGTCCTCGTGAATACCAGAAAGAGGCATACCAAAACTGGCTTAATAACAACAAGCAAGGAATTTTTGCAATGGCAACTGGAACGGGCAAGACAATAACGTCTCTTAATTGTCTTTTACAGGAAATTTTGCATAATGAAGAATATATATACCATTGTATTATCTTAGTTCCAACAATAACTTTGGTAAATCAGTGGGAACAAGAAGCAAGAAAGTTTAACTTTCAAGAAATTATTAAAGTTTCTTCAAAAAGCCAATGGGAAAGTGAGTTAGCCACTACTTTATCGACAGCAAAAAGAATCCCAATTTCATTTGTAATTATTACAACTTATGCTTCTTTTATAAAAGAACGGTTTCAAAAATACGTTCAAAAACTTCCTAACGATACTTTATTTATAGCTGATGAGGCCCATAATATTGGCTCTACAAGCGTACTTAAAAGCTTATCAATATTAACACTTCAAAATCGGATAGGATTATCAGCAACTCCTAAAAGAATTTATGATATTGAAGGAAGTAAGGCAATGGAAGCTTTTTTTAATGACAAAGAACCCTACATTTACTCTTTTTCAATGGAAAGGGCAATAGATGAAGGAATTCTGTGTAAATACTATTATTATCCTCACATAGTAAATCTTACGGATGGTGAACTTGAACAATATATAGAGATAACAAAAAAACTGGCTAAATTTTTTAATAAAAAAACTGGTAGTTTAGATGATAATGAAATAGTTCAAAAATTATTGTTAAAACGGAAAAGGATTATTCATAAAGCGGCAAATAAACTTTCAAAAACACGAGAGATATTAGAAAATCGTTTTAGAATTGAAGGTAATTTAAAGTACACATTTATTTACGTTCCCGAGGGAAATACCCAAGAGATATTGGATGAAGATTCGGATGATGAAGAGTCACTGAGAATTATAAACCAATACACAAGAGAGATAGGAAGGATTGATGAATCTATAATGATTAATCAATTCATAAGTGGGATGAATAATAGAAATGAAATTTTGGAGCAGTTTAAAGATGGAAAAATACACGTTATAGCTTCTATGAAGTGCTTGGATGAGGGTGTAGATATTCCACGTGCAGAATATGCGATATTCTGTTCAAGTACAGGTAACCCCAGGCAGTTTATACAAAGAAGAGGGAGAATTTTACGTACTCACCCTCGTAAAAACATAGCCGTTATCCATGATTTGATAATTGTACCCGACATACAATCATCAGATTCAAATTCAGAAACGTTTAGAGTTGAAAGAAGCTTAGTAGAAAAAGAATTGGAGCGAGTGATGTATTTTGCATCTTTGGCAATTAATCCTTACGAAACTGAAAATGTTTTTTCCAGGGTCTGTGAACATTATGATTTGAATATTTATACAATTCACCAAAACTTGAAATCCCAATGACAAAAGAAGATATACTAAGAACTTTTTTAGAGGATGAATTATTTGTCGAAAAAAAGTACTTAAAGGACGAAGAGGCTAAAAAATTTAGATGGTCTCAACTACATGGAAACAACTTGATTGACGTAATTAAGGTTGCCATAGAAGGTGAACTTCAGAAAGAAAGTGCGAATGTTACTGAAAAAAAGATAAATACACTTTTAAATAGATAATAATGATATTAAAGAGCATTGAGTTAACTAACTTTATGTGCTACGCAGGCACAAATAGGTTTGACTTTACAGAAGGTATAAACGTAATTATAGGTGATAACGGGTATGGAAAATCTAAACTGTATGATGCTTTTTATTGGGTAATGTACAATAAGTGTTTTAATACATCAAAAAAAGATTTTGCTGATACTTCTTCTCTAAAACGTTTGATTGTCTCAGATAAGGCTATTTATGACATTGAGGAGGGGGTTGTAACAGCGTCTGTGGTATTAACTTTTCATAATCTTGAAAAAGATAGTGTTTATATTTTAGAAAGGAGATATAGTATAAAAAAAACGTTCGATAAAATAATAGAAGACCAAGACAGCGAAGAAGTGGTTTTGTTTAAAGAAATGTCCTATTTGAACTCAAGGCAAGTGACAGATAAAGATGAAATAAAAAGAATAAAAAATAACATATTGCCTGATAATATTAAACCTTACATGTGGTTTCAAGGTGAGCAAGTTGAATCAATTATAGATTTTAATAAAAGCGATACACTAACACAAGCAATAAATGTACTTTCTAATATAACAAGATTTGATAATATAATAAACTTAGCGAAATCTCTTCAAGAATCTTCTGCAAAAGAATATCAAAAAAAGCAACGTGATTTAAGCGGAGACAGAGGGAGAAGTGAAAGTTTGGAAGTAGAAAGACAAAAACTATTAGATAAAATAAAAGCTCTTGAACTTCAAGATATTCAGATTCAAGATACTTTAGCTACCGCCGAAGAAAAGTCGGAAAACTTGCTGAATAAGCTAGCAGATGCTCAAAAAATTCGCGAAATAGAAGCCAAAAGAAATGCAGTTGAAAAAAACCTAAATGATGTTCAAGAAGAGTTTGATGAAGAGCAAAAGAACTTACATAAGCGTATGTTTACTAATAAATGGGTTTTAAAGGGTACCGAAAACCTGTTTGAAGATTATAGCAATATTTATAATTTATTTGAGCGTAAAAAACTACAAAAAGAAGCTCAAATACAAGCTAAATTAGACTCTGAGAATGCACTTGTAAAAGAGCTTCAAGCAAGATTGCCTATCGATGTTCCTGAGCCAATACATGTTCACCATATGTTGGAAATTGAACGATGTCTGGTGTGTGACCGCGAAGCCCCTAAGGATTCAGAGGCATGGTTGAAAATAAAGGAGCTTCTTGATCGCTCTCAAATGAAGATAAAGACGTTGGAAGATGAAGAAATGGGTGTGCACAATTTTAGCTTTGATTTAAAGAAACTCTACCAAAATGGTTTAGGGCTAAGTCATAACATAAGAAATATTGATGCAGATATTGCATCGACATATAGGAAGTTGAGGCGCCTTGATAAAAGGCGAAAAGCATTAGTAGAAGAGTTAGCAACGATTGAGTCTGAAAAAAATAGCCTTATTGTAGATGCCGCTTTAAATGTAAGCCAGGCTAATAATCTTTTAAATGAGTTCAATGCGCAGAATGAACTTGTTAAACGTTCTAGCAATCAAATTATTTCAAATGCTAATTTTTTAGCAAAAAATAAGGAAGAACTGGCAAAAATTGACTCTGATTTAAGCAAGTTAGTGGTTGGAGAGATTCCAGCTTATCTTTCTGAAAAAGTAAAAGTGCTAGAGGAGTTTTATCAAGTTGCTCAATCTACCAGAAAAAGAGTTTTCAATAGGCTTGTTAAGCTTTTGGAAGATGAAGCAAATAAGCATTATCAAGAAATGACTCAAAGCAACATGTCTTCAAGAGGTATTATCAAATTAAAAGAGCTAAGTAATGGAAAGAACTATATGCCTGAACTAGTGGATGAACAGGGTAATGTATTATTGCAGCTAAATACGGGCAATATTATTCTTATCAAGCTTGCCACTATCATGGCTATCATTTCTGCACGGCAAGGTTCGCGAGATACTGATTTATATACTTTAATTACGGATGCACCGATGTCTGTTTTCGGGGAAGATTATACGATTGGCTTTTGTAAGACAGTAAGTAAAGTGTACCGACAAAGTATAATTATGAGTAAGGAGTTTTATAAAAATGAAAAGCTTAGAAATCGGCTACTTACTGATGACGAAATAAAACTTGGGAAAGTATATTTAATCACTCCCTCAATTTCGGAAAATGCACGCACAAACCGAAACAGCCTTTCTACAAATATTGAAAAATTGAATTAATAATGGAGTTATTGAAACGTATAAAAGACAGGTCACCAGAATATGATAGCCAATATTATCAAATGATATTGGATTTTACCATTGAACAGGGGGGCAAAGCGGGGACAAGCACGGAAGAAACCCGATGGAAGCAAGGAAAATATTTCTCAACTCGCTATGAAATGTACATGTACGCAGCGCTATTAGGGCTGAAAAAGGACTATAAAATACCTATTGCTTATGGTACAGAAAAAAACAAATTTATCGAGATGCGTTCTTGGCAACCACAAGATATAACTGAGTATATTATTATGGGTGTACTAACAAAATCAGGAATTGACTTTAATGAACTTGAGAATATGGAAGAGAGTAAAGTTGAAAAACAAATTACTGAATTGCGAGGTTTGTTGGAGGAATATGCCAATGGTGGTTTTGATATAATTCGCTCTAAGCGAGAAGAAGACCCCTCATTTTTCCTGCATAATGATAGATGTTTTATTGAATTACTAGACGAATAAACTTTATGCTTTACAGTCAAATCCTTAACCCTTACCCTGACTTTACCGAGGAAAAAGCTAAGAAAGCGGCTGATTTATTGAACGACGTTTTGGAAGGTCGAAAACCTTCTTATAGCCTCAGTCTCTATGATTCGGCTGTGTTACAGGCAGCTAAAGAAGTGATAGAGCGTGTGTTAAAATATGAATTTGGCAGCGATTTTGATGATAACGAATATTGGGAAAGCGAATACCTCAAAGTACTTTACCGCTGGCTCGAAACCATTGCATTTTATGATGCCGATGGAATGTGGTTCTTAAAAGACGTTACTGAATGTAGCTTTGAGGACTTTGACCTTGAATACTACCGTGATGAATTTGCTATGATGCACTTTGATATGAATGTGAGAATAATGCTTAATTTAAGATTAGGCAAAAATTAATTAAGTAATTGACTTGGGCTTATATTAAAGTTATTATAAACCTCTAAATCTTTTGCTGTTCTATTAACCTGTATACCTATTGCCTCCAATATTAATAGAAAAGCGTAACGTTGTTTTGCTTTTTCTGTACTCAGTGTCCCTGTTTCGCTATCCCAAAATATTTGCTCCCAAATTGAGTTTGCAAGATTAAAATTGTCTCTAATAAAGAATTGAAAAGCTTCATTTTCCATATTTCTTTCTCTTGCAACTTTCAAAACAGCAAATAAAATATTTTGTCCTATTGGTCTAAATAATAGACTTGCGCTTCGTTCTTGTCTATTTACATATCCAGTTTCAAAAAAAATGTTTAATGAAGGGATTTCGTTAATTAGTTTCTCAAATAAGTCTATTAGTATACCATATTGTTTTTCTAACTCGCTGTCAGAAATTCTTTGATTACTAAACCTAAAAGTATTAAAACCATTCACATTTATACCAAAAACTGTTTTATTAGTTAATAGTGTCTGTATCCCATCATAAAGAACCCAAATATTAGAAAATTCAGTAGTATTATTTGGACTAATTACTCTCGTTTTATTCCATAAAATTTTGCCAAAAAATCTACTATACTTTTCTACTACCATTCTTGCAAGAATAGCGGAATTGTCATCTTCACTAAGTGCTATTTGTTCAGTTTTATTAACAGGCTTAGCATACCTATTTAAGGTTGAAAAAAGTCGCCGAGTTCTAACTTTTCCTATGTCTTGAGTACCATGGGCAACAAAAATAATCGGAACCTCTTCCTCATTTAAATCTTCGCCTTCTTCAACTGTTTTTCTAATCCCCATTGCTCTATGTTGACCATCAATAGCAAAAATTCGTTCTTCTCCACTTAATGTTAGAATTCCGAATGTCCTCCCTAAGTAATCAAGTGTTTCTTCCGTTAGATTGGCATTAGACTGTGAAACTGTGCTAACATCAAGCTCCTGCCAAGCAGGTTTGCCACCATATATACCTAATATTAAGCTGTTGAAAAATCGTTGCGGTTGTTCATTTAAGTAATTTACGATTTGCCTTGTCCTATTTTCATCAAGTTCTCTTTGTATCCAATCTCCCAATTTAGTTTCTTCATTATAAGCATCAATTTCTTCTGGCAATCTTACTCTTTGAGCAACTTGAATGAATGGCATCAATGTTACATAATAAAGCCAATCGCCTATTTTACCTCTAAGTGTAGGTAATGATAATGGTGGTGATGGCTGAAAATGGCTCTTATTCATAAATATTTTGAAGTTCAGGTTTGATTTTAGCAATTGGAATGAGGGTATTTATGGGAGGAAAGAATATATTCAAAAGCCTTTCTTCACAATTATCCACATTTTGTTGAGCGGGAATCTCTGCATAGTAAAAATAAATATGATCTCTATAAACTTTAAGCATCTCATATACCTTAGAGCGCGGCTTCCCTTTACCACTCTGGTCATTTAAATATTCTTTATAACGGTCATATAACGTTCTATTTGTTTTCCCTACGTAGAATAAATAAGATGTTTCAAAGAAATGTGGGACATTGGGTTTCACTACAAAACAATATATCCCTTTCTCACGCGGAATAGTGCCATGGTTCGATGCTTCAAACCTACATAAGTTCCAAATTAGTGGTATAGGAACATGATTAACTGTATTTTCCCAAAAGGAAGGATAAAGTAGGAATCTTCTTATATGAAACTGAACTGTCGCTTTTTCCTGAAAATTAATATCAAAAGCCATAGAAAAGTATTTTTTAAATAAAACAGGCCGCACAGCCTTCGCTTTCAGCATCGTTTAAAATATCAACTAAGTAATGAGAACGCGTCTTTTTAGCGGTGCGTTCGGCGCGTTTAATGGCATCTTCCTTGATTTGTTGCATACGCTCAGGTGCTATTAACTCCTCAAGTGTTTCGTCTTCATTCCAAGTATAGCCGTCTTTTTCGTAAGCCTGCGCCAAAGCAAACTTATCGGGGTGCTGTTCATAGAGCCAAATCCACTCGATTTTTTGTTGGAAGAAACAAAAATAGCAACCTGAGCGAGAACGGGCGTATTCCCCTTTTTTGCCGTTTACTTCAAATTCTATCTTCTTGTAATAGGCAGGAACACCCACCCCGCTATCCTCTAACAAACGAAAAATATCATTTAAAACCAAAATCTCATCGTTTTCTACTAATGGAAAGTAATCAACTTTTGCTAATGGATAGTCGGTTGTTTTAAGATAGGCAAAGACAATTTTATTAAATGCCTTTGTGTCAGTATCAAGCAATAGCTTGAGTTTTTGTGGACGGCTGAAGGTAGGGGAAAGTGGTTGGTTCAAAAGTTCTTCAAACCTAGTTGATTGATGCTGAGAGGGTAGTTGTTGATAGAAGTCAAGCATGATGGATAAATTGCCATTAGCCAATGCTTTAGCAATTACATCCTCGCTCCAAATATTCTGTCGAAACGGAAAAATGGACTGAATGTTCGATTTTTTAGAAATATATCCTTCGCGGTCTTCATCTCCGCGTATGCCCACGTATGAAATAACGGGCGTGTCTCCTACAAACTTCTCAAAAGGGTCAAGTTTGAGTTTTTTGGTACACCACCGCGAATTTGCTGATGGCAAGTAGCCGCCGTAGCGTGTCAAAAAGTGATCAAAAGGGGCGTGGTCGCTTCCGTCAGCAGCTTGTAATGTTTTTATGGGTTTTTTGAGAAGGTCGTTTAAACGTTCTATCAAGGCATACGTTTCTTCTAGCTCTTTACCCGTGTCACTTGTATAATACTCAATATCCAACTCAGGATACAACTGGTTCATATAGAGCGCAAGAGCTGCACTATCTTTTCCTCCCGAAATACCTAACACGTGTCTAACTTGGCTCATGGTGCTAATAACTCTTTCAAAATGTTGGTCAATGCTACAATATTCAACGATTTATCATCGGAAAGCGTTCGTCTGATGTCGTTTTCCAAGATAGTTGCTTTTTCTAACTTAGTTTTAGGTAAGCGTACCAAATTTTTCTGAATCCCCTCGGCAAAAGAAGAAAACTCAAAGCCTACTGCTTCTTCCTGCTCGGTATTGACATCAACACTTGAAAGATTGGTAAGACTATCTAACTCTAAAATCATTTGACGAAAACGGTCATGGAGTAGCAGCTCATCTTCGTCTTTGAATTTATCAAATCCACGGCCAACTAATGATTGAGCAACGCCATTCAACCACGCTTTTCGGTCGTCTAAGTCCGAATCAATGCGTTGAATGAATGTTTTTTGAGAAGTTAATAGCAAATGCTTTTTAAGGCTTTTAAACCTTTTCTGTAAAGCTATTTGATATGCACTAAACGAAAGGTCTTTGCCTATGCAATCTACCAAAATCACATTTTCAAATCGGCTAATCAACTCATCATGGCTTGTTCTTAGTTCACGAATGGCTTCTTGGAGGCGGTCTGCGTAGTTTGCCAAACTGTCTGCCGAACGTTGAAGCGTATCTATTGAATAGCCTAACGCCGTAGGAAAATCCTCAAAAAAGGTTTTTTCTGGGTCTTTAGATTTAGCTATAGCTTCCCGAATCGCTATTGTTTCGCGGTTGAGACGCTTGGTGGTTTTTGAATACTCTGGCAGCTTATTGTAAAATACGAGTAGAGGTTTAATAGTTTCAATAAATGCTTGATTATCAAACCGTAATCTTGTACTTAGGTTCATTAATCCACGGTAGCTGTTAAATAAGTCTAAACGCACCCCTTCCAAATCAAATGCTTTGATTTCGTATTTATGAGGCACTTTGCCAATCATTTCGAAGACATCGGGTGTTAAAACAGGAACATACCCAGATTCATCACTGAAAAGCGCAAAATCATTCCGTTTGAGAAATAAAAACGTAGGAATCCAAAAATCGATTAGACCTTGTTTTAGTTTGAAGGGACGGCGATTTAATTCGTCTATCAACTCTGAAAGGCGGCGTTTCGATTTTTTTGATTTTTCTAAGAAGGCAATGCAGGTATCCCAAAGTGGTCTAAAAGAAGAATCTGAGGCTATTTCATCAGAAAAATCGACCGATTCAGTATAGAGCTGTACCCCGTTTTCCTTGAGTAAAGTAATGTAAATTGTTTTCTCAGGAGGGAATCGGTCTGCATCAAAACCCAACTCAGGTAAGTGCCAACTATCAACAAGCCTTTTAATGTATTCTTTTTTAGCCGTGATAATAGAACTTGAAAGACGGTGCTTATTGACCAATTCATTTCTAAATGAAGGCGTATCGGGATAGACTTTCACACAAATCTGTGAAAGATATTTGTTGAAATCCGTTTCATTTTTGATTTGAATCTCTTTGCCCTCAAAAACCCATACCACTTCTCCGCTGAAAGTTCTTGCTGTTAAGTAGTTGTTTAAGAGTTTTTTGTGATGATACAACACACTTTCCAACTCCCTCACGGCCACCTTATCTTCGGCATTATCAACCAAGACTTTATTAGTTTTCTCAATCTCAAATAATTGGTCTTTTATCTTGCGGGCGTTTTGATAATACCCATAAATGATTGCTTCCTTCTGACTAGCCGATATGTCCTTTACCGTATCAAGCGGTAATTGGTCGTTAAAAATCAAATTAATAAACCCGTCGGTTTCATCCATTGGGGTTATTTCTATGGGATTTTCTGAAATTCTGTACTCAAACATGCGAGGCGTGCCATTACGTAAAGCATACATTTTTGCCATCACAGGAGATAAGTCCAGGTATTTTGCCAACGAGTTGGCAACGTCATTGATTTCGCTTACTTCATTACTCGCCTCATTTAATGCCAGTTGAATATCAAGGTCAGTCCCTTCAAATAGGATATACCGAGTACTAAACTTGCGATAAATGATGATTTTCCTTCTCTCAAGGTCATCAATCAACGAGCCAGCATTCTCAATTCCTAAACAGTTATGGGCGTAATTCACCAAAAAATTTTTGTCAATGACAGAACCTTTTGGTGTTGTCAATGACAAAAGCCCAATTGTTTTTACCAATTTTTCATAACTGCCTAACTTTTCATCAAACAACCTTTCTACATTTTCTAAAGAGGCTCTTATTCCTGACCAAATCATTAAGTCAGGATTGTTTTTGGAATTGAGAAAAGAATAGAAGTTAAAAATTAAATAATCATAAACATTGGCAATGTTATAAAAAGGATTGCTTGCTGATGCCGTAAAACGCTCCAAACCAGTGTGGTCAGTAGATTCTAAAAAAGAAAATAAGGAGCGTTCATTTTGCCCATATTTTTGCAAGCTCAATGTCAATGCATTAGCTGCCAATAAGTCCAAAGGAAACAACTTGAAGGCAATTTTCTCCGCAAAAGCCTGCTCGGTTTTAAACGCTTTGGTCAACTGAGCTATTTTGAGGGCTTTTTCGATGCGACCTTGTTCTTCCTTGCTTGGATTGCTGTTCAAATGTTCAGCTGCTAAATAAAGGAGTTGTTCAACGGGCTCATTAAAGGTAATTTCTCTAAAACGCCCTTTTACTTTAGACCACTCTTGGCGTTGGGTTTGGTTGAGTGAAAAAGCGTAAGCATCAAAGTTTTGATGAACAGTCGTGAGAAGACAAATATTATGGTCGGAATTGTTGACAAACTCCGTTAGTTGTTGAATGAAATACAGCTCGCGTTCGGGCTCATGCTGTGAGGCATATTCTAGAAATTTCCCAAATTCGTCAACTACCAATACTAAAAGTGGGTTTTTGTCTCCTAAATCATGGTAACGATTGAAAATTTCCGATAAAATATGCTGGGTTTGGTACTTACTGTCATTCACTCCAAAATGACTGGCAAATACCTCAGTAATGGATTTGTACTCACCTACAAAATTGATGAAAGATACATTCGGTTCCGCCAGCCAATTTAGCTTAAAGTAAGGCTTCTTACCGCTAAGGCTTTGTTCAAATGCCCAAAGAAAGGAAGATTTTCCCGTGCCGTAGCTGCCGATAATATTAAATGAGCGTAGTCCCTTCTTGAAATCATTTCCTAATTGGTTTGCCAGTTGAAGCGCATTGGGAGTAGGCAGATAAAATAAATCGCGGTTGGCATCACGAATGATATTAACCGAGGTTGAATATTTAGTGGCCATAGTATTCGTCTAAGATTTGGAAAGGGTCAGGTTTAGAATCGTTTTTAAATTGTAGCTCTCTAATTCCAGCTTGGTCGCTAAACACCACATTGGAATTTTCAGAAACAATTTCCTCTATTTTGGTCAACAGCCCTGTTCGGTTTAAAGCAAAAACAGTTCCTACTTGATTAGGGTCTTGTTCAAGACTGTTGAAGTTCAAAGAAATATCTGTCCCGCTTTGTTGCAGAATACCGTAGAGTACTATCGCACTTGGAAGTGTAGTACGCTCTGTATTTTCAATAACGTAAAACTCCTGTTTGTTTTCTTTTTTCTTATTATTTTCAATTATTTCAGTGTAAACGATTTTATGCCTTAAAAGGTCTATTTCTGTCAAAATACCTGCAAAACTTTCGTCTAAGTCTTTGGATTCAGAACGAAGATACATCTTTTGAAACACACCAAAGTCTGTTTCAACGGTGTTTGGATTTATAGCAGTGCCAGTTTGTTCGGATAACCGTTTGATAAAGCCCAGAAAACTATCTTTTGTAAATTCAATTTTCTCTCTTCGTAACTCATTAAAAATCAGTGAATAGATGCTTGCATGGCCTTTCGTAACTAAATGAAAATGCAGAAGCCAAAGGCTGGCTATATTTTCCAAATAGGGGTCGTAGCCTTCATCATCAAGTAATTTTATACCTAACTGCGTAAGTTTATCATTAGAGTCCAGTAGGTCAAAAGCTTTCATCCAATACCTAATAGAACCTACCATATTTTTGCCGACTCCTAACTCCACTACGGCATCTTCTTTTGTAAAAGAGCCTCCATTTTTTATGAAATCATACCCTTTTTTAAGCCAAAGGTATCGGCATTGAAAGGATTCATGGCCAGAAAATGTGTATTTTAACGTTGTTATACTCATCTATATGTTTGAGAATTTTCGCAAAAGTACAATATATAAAAATGCGGGGTTAATAAAAATTGCTATTTGCCTGTATAGACTCGTTCAATTCCCAAAGCCTCCACAAAGATGGCTGTTTTTAAGACGCGGTAAGTAAGAGAAAAGTTACTAAACTTGTGAAAAGGCGAATTGGCCACGATTATGTACTTTTACTTAACCAAATCACCCCAAGCCATGGAACGAGAAATTAAACTTCGGATTATTTTAGAAAAACCAACGCCTGCTACCGATTTCGGGATTCAGGAAGGGAGTGGGCACAACTACGTCACGCTCCAAAAGCAAAAATCAACAGGCGATGACCTGATGTTTGAAGCATCGGTGCGCGTGAAGCTTTCGGCGGATGGTTCACCCGTTTTTTTAGGGGCGATGACCCAAGGCCCGCCCAAAGAACGTTTTGTCTATATCGACATTGGCCGTGCGGCGGGGCAACTCGATACCCTGTGGAGCCGTCGGCTAAAAATCCCTCTGAAAAGTATTACGTGGGAGCTTATTCAGCAGTTGGAAACTACGCCACAGGCCGCGTTGGAAGTACGTGTGCCAGGCGTTGGTAAAGACGGTGGCCCCAACTGTGGCAGCGCTAAAAACGTGCTTTTTACTTGTCCACAATAGTACAGCCATTGTCCGTTTTTGGACATCTTCATTCTTCTTTATAGGCTTCAAAAGGCCAAATTAGGCCGTTTCCTGTACTGGCACAGGATTTGATTTGCATTATTATAACTAATCATCCTGAATCCCAATTTCAATGAAAAGAACTTTTCTAGGTGAGTTTGAAGAAATCGTTTTGCTCGTCGTTGCGGGCTGTTCTGAAGATGCCTACGGGGTCGTTATTTGGGAGCAGTTGCAGCAACAAACGGGGCGAAATATTACCATCAGTGCGGTACACGCCACGCTGTATCGACTGGAAGAAAAAGGGTTTTTGAGTTCCCAAATGGGCGGTGCTACGGCCGAACGCGGAGGCCGCCGTAAACGATTTTTTACCGTAACGGCCTTAGGAAGCCGAGCCTTACAGGAAATTCAAGTGCTGCGCGACCAGCTTTGGAAAGCCATTCCGCAGGGAAAATTACAGTTGATTGGTCAATAAATCAGTTTACAGTTTTTTATGGCTACCCAAAAAGAAAAATTTGAACCTCAAAACCGCCTCAATGATTCTTTTGAGCCGCCACGTTGGTCAGCTCGTTTGTTGGACTGGTTTGTAGCTCCGCATCTACGTGAAGATTTGCAGGGCGACTTGTACGAAATCTTTCAAAAGCGAGTCGAGCAGGTGGGCATTGTCCGTGCCAAGTGGGAATACACGTGGGCGGTGCTGCATTACCTGACGCCCTTTTTCTTTAAAAGACAACCGAAACAATATCCTCAACCCTTTTTTCCTAATCCAGCTATGATACGCAATTATTTTAAAATCACCTTCCGAAACCTTACTAACAATAAGGTGTATTCCTTCATTAATATCTTTGGTCTGGCTGCGGGTATGGCGGTAGCGATACTGATTGGTCTTTGGATTTACGATGAGTTGTCATACAACAAATATCATCAAAACTATGGCCGCATTGCACAAATAATGCAACACAAAACCTACGATGGAGAAAAAAAGACGGGTACCACTGTTCCACCGTTGGTTGCACAAGAGCTTCGGGACAGCTATGGTCCTGACTTTAGGTATGTGGTGCAGTCATCTTTCACGGATACCCATATTTTAACGACAGGAGAAAAGACCTTCGCCAAATTAGGCAACTATTGTGATTCGCAGATTACCGAAATGCTATCGCTGAAAATGATTAAAGGGTCACGGGCAGGTTTGACGGAACCCTATTCTATTTTAATCTCGGAATCGCTGGCTAAAGTCTATTTTGGAGATGCTGATCCTTTGGATAAAATAATGAAAGTAGATAACAAAGATGACGTAAAAGTTACTGGTGTCTATGAGGATTTACCTAACAATACCACCTTCGGGAAAGTATCTTTCTTTCTGCCTTGGGAGCTTTATAAAATTCAGAATCCTTGGGTCAAGGAGCAAAAAGAATGGAACGACGATTTTACAATGGCGTACGCTCAAATAGCGGACAATGTCGATATGGAAAAAGTCTCGACAAAGATTAGAAACGTCAAACTGAAAAAAGTCGATAAAGAAGCCGCATCTTATAAGCCTGAACTTTTTCTGCAACCGATGAGCCAATGGCATTTGTATTCAGAATTTAAGAATGGCAAAAATACAGGAGGGCGCATCGAATTTGTATGGCTTTTTGGTATTATCGGCGTGTTTGTGTTGCTGTTGGCCTGTATCAATTTTATAAATCTGAGTACTGCACGCTCCGAAAAACGAGCCAAAGAAGTGGGCATTCGCAAAGCAATCGGCTCGGTTCGTAGCCAATTGATAGGCCAGTTTTTTGCAGAATCATCATCTGTTGTTTTGTTGGCTTTTACCGTATCTCTATTATTAGTGGCGCTTATTTTGCCCGTATTTAATGAAGTCGCTGGTAAAAAAATGACTCTATTGTGGTCAAATCCTGTTTTTTGGTTATTGGGAATTGGCTTTAGCCTCTTTACTGCTGCTGTGGCGGGTTTTTACCCAGCGCTTTATCTCTCTGCTTTTCAGCCCATCAATGTTCTCAAAGGAACTTTTCAGGTGGGGCGTTTTGCCTCCATGCCCAGAAAAGCGTTGGTAGTTGTTCAATTTACAGTATCTGTTAGCTTAATTATCGGTACTGTTCTGATTTTCAAACAAATCCAGTTTGCTGCCAACCGCCAGATAGGGTACGAACAAAACGGACTTATTATGATTGAAATGTCCACTGACGACCTTCATTCTCATTTTGCAGCGGTGAGAGCCGACTTACTCAAATCAGGTATAGTCTCCGAAGTGTCAGAATCTTCTAGCCCTGTCACGGGGGTAAATAATAACATGAGTGGTTTGCAATGGAAAGGAAAAGACCCCGCCATGAAAGATGATTTCGCCAATATTCGCATAACGCATGAGTACGGCAAAACAGTGGGCTGGCAATTGAAAGAAGGAAGGGATTTCTCGCGTGAGTTCGCTACAGATTCTTCCGCCGTGATTTTGAATGAGACTGCGGTAAAATACATGGGGCTTAAAAACCCAATTGGAGAAACCGTACGATTTGCAAACCGAGATCATGTGGTAGTGGGGGTAATTAAAGACATGCTGATGGCATCGCCTTATCAGCCGATTAAACAAACTATTTTTTATATGAGAAACAGAGGTTTTGACTATCTGAATATAAAAATTAGCCCTACTGCAAGTACTTCCAAAGCATTGGCTGCAATTCAGGCAGTTTATAAGCGATACGCCCCATCAGTGCCATTTTCTTACAAATTTGCCGACGAAGAATATGCCGTCAAGTTCGGTCAAGAGCAACGTTTAGGAAAGTTAGCGTCTTTCTTTGCTGTACTTGCCGTTCTTATTTCTTGCTTAGGTTTGTTTGGGCTTTCTTCTTTTGTGGCCGAGCAGCGTACCAAAGAGATTGGCGTACGCAAAGTATTAGGTGCTTCGGTGGTCAGTGTTTGGGGACTACTTTCTAAAGAATTTGTGGTATTGGTAGTTATTGCATTTTTCATCGCTAGCCCTATTGCCTATTATTACCTTAATAACTGGCTCCAAAAATATACGTACCGCACCGAACTATCGTGGTGGATTTTTGCCTTGGCAGGCGTAGGGGCTTTGGCTGTTACATTGCTAACGGTCAGCTTTCAAGCCATCAAAGCTGCGTTGATGAATCCCGTAAAATCGCTACGGGCTGAATAGAGATTGAGGGAGAGCTAAAACAAAAAATCGCCGTCGGTAGGACCAACGGCGATTTTCTCTCTCTAACAGCCATAAAAACGAATACGATTATCTATCTAATCATCTTCTTGCTTACCTGTACGTTGGTTAGAGAGGTAGCGTTGCAGAAAAAGTAAAATTATTTTTTCTCCCAATACTCGATTTTTACCTCACTCAACAATCCCGACGGCATAGCTTGCCATTTCGAGGCGTTGAAAGGCTTGTATTGAATATCCACCATGTTGATTTCTTGAAACTTTTTCCAGTCGGGCTGCTGCGTGTCGCGGAGGCGCATGTAGTTGGCCGAGAGGTTGGTTACTTCAATTTCGAGGGTATTTTGTTGCGCTTTCAAACTTCCACCGGGCAGTTCGATACGGAAAGGTAAGCTCCACGCCGTACCGATTTTTTGACCATTGAGCGTCACGTCGGCCACTTCACGGACATCGCCCAAATCTAACACGACTTTACTGGCTTTTTCGATGCCCGCAGGGGCGTCGAAAGTAAACGAATACCGCGCTGTCCCCGAAAAATAACTAGCTGAATCGGATAGCGTTGTCCAAGAGCCAAAGCTAGAAACTGTTTTTGGAGTGGGCAAGTAGGGCTTTCCTTCAATAAATTCGAGTTTTCCATTGCCTTTCAGGGTGAAAGTTTGAGATGGCGATGACGGAACGTTGGAAAGGTTCAAAACCTTTCCAACGTTTGAGTCCAGCTTCAAAAAACACGACTCACCCGAAAGGAGAGAGAGGTGAACCTGTGTTTTTCCTTGTTCCGTTCTGACGGGTAATTCCATTGTTTTGTCGGTCAACGGCTGGTACATATACACTCTTTTAGCAGAAGTAGCGAGCGTAATCCAACCTTCGCTGAAAAGCTGATTTTGGTTGGCGATAAAGTAAACAACTTTGCCGTTTTGTATTTTACAAATGTACCGCAGGCCATTTTTTGCCCACGTTTCTTGGCGAATTTTCTGGTTAGCTAGGATACCTTCCAAGTCTCCAAGACTTGGAAAGTGAGACTGTTGCCCTGTCCACGTTTGGAGGAGTTTTTGGAAAGACGCCGCCCGCTCAGCTTGTCGGGCAAAACCCGTCGGGAGGCTGGGTAAATGTTCCATAAAAATGACCTTAACGCCTGCTTTTGACAACGCTGCGAGGCGCGAAAGGGTCGCTTCGGGTAAGAAGGTGGTGGCAGGAACCAAAATCGTTTTGTATTTTTTTGTGGCTAACGACGCAAAACGTTGCAACTGCTCGTCGGAAATGAAATCAAATGAAAAGCCGTTGTCCCAGAGCCAGTTAGAGAGCTTTCCAAATGGAAGTTTTAACAACCACTTGTCCACGTGGTGAACTTCCAATAAATGGATTCCTCCGCTGGCACGGGCTTTGGTTGCCCACAAGTCGTGTGCTGGAAAATAAACGAGCAGGTCGTTGTCGGCTTGACTGTTTTGCAAAATCGTTTGACAACGTTCTACGTATTTGTTCAACAACGGATAATGTTTCCAAAAGTGGGAATGAACGCCGTAGTTGGTGGAAGCATAAAACAACCAGCCTGGAAACGCCTCGCTTTGGGGCGTGTACGTAGTGCCGTGGTAAAACAAATGGTTGATGCCTGATACAAATAGTTCGTCCAACTGCGGCTTGATTTGCGAAAGTGAAACTTTAAAGTGATTGGCCAACCAAGTGGTACTTTCGGAACTTACCCATTTTTTGGAAGCAAGGTGGGCGGCCGAGCTTGCAAACTTCATGGCAAGTGCATTGGGCGTGCCAAAACGGTCCACCTCGTATTGGTCATCGATGCGTAAGCCTTTGATTGGCAAGCGACTTGTGCCAAAAGACTCGGTTTCGGGAATGTCGGAGGCTTCGTATAAATCGAGCAAGTTGCCTGGCGAACCGTGGGCTTGGTAGCGCGTGATGAAGCCTTGCTTGTGCGACCAATCGGTCCATTTTTTGGCATAATTTTCCAACAACAATTCCGAAAGCGTCTGGTGATAGTCGATTTTGACCAAGGCCGTGGTGGTGTCGGTGAAGGCCGCCCATTGACTTTTAAGGTCGTATCCGCGTCGTTTTTGAAATTCATTCAGAAAATCATCCGTCCAGTTGGCGCCATAAACCTCGTAAGAGTCGTTGTACATAGCGCGAGGACGGTCTTTGAAATTGGCAAACGCCGAGTCAAAACGTTGCACATAATGCGGGATGGCTTTGGCCGAAAACGGGTCAAGTACCAGTCCTTCACCGCCAGGCGCCGCGCGCTTGACGGCCTGCTTGGTGAGTGCGCTTTGAATTTCGCCGTTGACAACCTGCCATTTTTTGGCCGCAAACTCGGGTGATACGTTCGGGCCGCCAAAAGGCCAGCCCGTTCCTGTGGTCATGTCCACGCCTAATCCGAGGCGTTTTCCTTCCCGAACCGTATGGGCAAGAACCTCCATCCAGCGCGGACTTAAATAAGGAATCGCTTGTTTTTCAAGTCCTTTGACGCCATAAATAGGAATGATGTGAACCCCTCCCAGACCTGCTTTGGCGAAGTTTTCGAGCTGCCACGTAATGTCGCTTTCGGTGACGGTACTTCCCATCCACCACCAGTAAGTCCAAGGTTTGGCGGTGTTAAAATCCGTTGAGGAGGAGGCCTTATTGGTCTGAGCGTATGTTTTGATAGACAACGCCAAAAGTAATGCTGCTATCCACGTGTTGAATCTCACTTGTATCGTTGTTTAAAATGGTAAATGACTAGGTTTGAAGATTGTTATGCAATTAAAAAGGCGAAAATGAGATTACTTACCTTCACTCTCCTGCAAATCGTAGGTTTCTCAAATTCAGACTCATTCCAAATTTTAGGGAAGCACGGTTGAAATAGAACATTTTTGCGTCAAAGGGTGTAGTATTGTTGATAAAAATAATGGAAACTTCCCATTTCAAACTAATATAACTATGAAAGACACCGTTCGTATGCGAACTTCGTTGAAAGAAGATTTAGAAATTGCTTTGAATGCACAAGTAAAAATGGAAGCCGAATCTTCGGCAAAATATTTGGCCATGGCTGCGTGGTGTGATCGCAACGGTTATTCTAACAGTGGCGATTTCTTCTTTGCGCAAGCCGACGAAGAACGTGGTCACATGCTCAAAATCTTTAAATTTATCTGCGATATGGGCGGAACGGCCATCACCCCCGATGTGGTTGGAATTCCGCAAGAATATCCTTCGTTCCGTTCGGTATTTGAAACGGCGTTGGAGCAAGAAATTATGGTTTCGCAGGCCATCAACCGCTTGGTAGGCATCAGCCGCCGCCTCGACGATTACGCGACTGAAAACTTCTTGCAGTGGTTTGTGAAAGAACAAATCGAAGAAGAATACATTGCTCGCCGCCAAGTTGAATTGTTTGATGTGATTGGTGAAGAAGGCATTGGCCGTTTTACAATTGACATGGAAATCGCCAAAGTAACCTACCCAGGAGCCGCGGGCGAAGCAGGAGGAGAATAATTTTTTCCCACCTTCCCGAAAGTTTAAAACTTTCGGGAAGGTAAAAGAAAAAAACTTTCGGGAAGGTAATAAAAGCGCATCGTACAAACTACGATGCGCTTTTATTTTTGACTTTGTGTAAAAAATATTTGCTTAAATGTAAAACAAACTTTACATTTGAATCGAAAATCAATTTTTCAAACAAAAACCTATTAACAGCTATGGATACCAAATTACTTTTGCCCAATCGCTTTAAGAGAATCGGTTGGTTGTTGTTTGTACCTTGTTTGGTGCTTACGGTGCTAGCGTTGTTGGAAGTAGCTCCCAGCGTCAGTTTTTTTGATGGCGAACACATTCTTTCCCGTTGGACTTTGGTACAAGTCCCCGAAAAGGGAGCTTTAGCCGCCCTTTTTGATGAAACCTCCAATGACCTTGCGGGAGAAATTTTGATGACACTTACAGCCATTAGTTTCTTTTTTGTAGCCTTTTCGCGTGAACGTACCGATGATGAATGGATTATGAAAACTCGGCTTGAATCTTTACTTTGGGCCTTTTATGCGCATTTAGGCGGCTTTTTATTGTCAGTTTGGTTTTCGTATAGTTTGTCGTTTTATGCTGTACTATCGTGGAATATGCTTACGGCACCGTTGGTCTTTCTGGCACGTTTTCACTGGATTGTTTACGTAAAACCGTTTTTTGAAGAAAGGAGGGCTGCCGCATGAAAAATACGATTCACGTAGAACGAGCTATAAAACGCATGACGCAGGCCGATTTGGCCGAAGCCGTAGGTGTTTCGCGCCAAACCATCAATGCGCTGGAGGCGTCGAAGTATGTGCCGTCGGTCGTGTTGGCACTAAAGATTGCCCGCTACTTTGACAAACCCGTCGAAGCCATTTTTGAGCTGGAGAAAGAGGATTAGAGTAGTATATCGACTAAAAAAGCAACTCAGGACGATACTCGAAGTGCATGGTGTCGTAGTGATACCACTTTCCTCCCCAAATAAAGCCGTGTTTTTCAAAGATTTCTACTACTTGAGCGGCTATTTTATTACGGTAGGAGAGTGGTACATTTTCGTCTTTACAACGACAATCCCACTGCCAATAATGCGATAAATTGAGGTTGATGTCGATGGCTACACCGTAGCTGTGCATACTGAGGCGGTTGGTGCCGCTGATAAGTCGCCACACAAACGTACCCGCAGGATTATCGACGTACTTGAGCAATTCGGGATGACGTTCTAATTCGTCCGAAACGGCTTGAAAATGTTGGTGAACGTTGTTGATTTTTGATACCAATAATTTCTTTTTCAGGGTCTTGGGAAGCCACACAATTTCAACGAGGTTTTTGCGGACTTCGGCTTCGGTGTTTCCGTACATTTTTCTGAAAAAAGGCTCGTACCGAAACCTTCCTGGGTCGTGGTTGAGTTGGGGGGCTTTTTCTTGGCGTTTTTTGGAATATTTCTGCACCAATTGGTCTTCCAAGTCGGCGTTTTGGAGAAGCTCGGCAAAGGTCTTTTTTTGTCCGTCATCAAAAGGCATGAGGGTAGAGTCTTTCCACACAATGCCTCGGGAGGTAGCCCGCACAATGTGGTCAGGGTAAGCCCGCAGGTATTCCGACTGAGCACGGCTAGTGAGGCTGAGTAGGACAGAAAAAACAATAAGAAAAGGCTTGAAAAATGACATTGTTTTGGCTAGTTAGTTTTCCTTAAAACGTCGTACATCACTGGGTTCAAAGGTCCATTCGGGGGTTTCCAACGTCTCGTTTTTAAGTTCGTACCACGGGCTAAGGGCAGGGTTGTTGGGGTTTTTCAAAATCTGAGTTTCTTGGGCGGGCATGTAGCTTTGGGCCAACAAAAACAATTTTTGCCCCGTCTTGGGATTTTGAAGCATGTCAACCACCATCACCGCATGACCGAAAGGTACACCTTTTTGAATAAAAACGTCGCCAATTTTCAGGTTTTGCATGGAGATAGGCTGTAACTCGTCGTGCAAAGAACGAGTGTTGGCCGATGCAAAAATGTACTCCATGTACTTCCAAAACTTTGGATACGAATAGTCGCCTTTGGCGTAGGTGTTGAAATAACGGGGCTTGCCGTCGGCCAAAAAATTAAAATGAATTTTGTCAAACTGCTTTTGCTGAAACAAATACTCCGCCCGCAACCGCATGACGGCATCGGCGCATTGATGAAGGTCTTTTTTCCCAATGCCTAAAGCCACGACCGAAACATAGACGTCGGGGGTGTTTTTGGGACGACCGTCAAAATAGAGTACCTTACTTCCCCAAGGTTTGAGCGGTAGCTGCCGCAAAAATGTCTCAAACGACGTGGCCTCAGCGGCAGTTCGTTGAAACCCCGTAGGTGCAGGAAACCGCGCCGATAAGGTCGTAGCAGCGGGCGATACAGGGACTTGGGCATGGCTGGTTTGGGGTAGAAGACTGACCCCAAAAAGTAGGAAACAGGCAAGGAAGCAGTTCATAACAAAGGGAGTTTTAGGCGACTGCGAAGAAAACGAAGCGATTGAAAATTCATTTTTGCGTAGCTTTAAAAACTTTTTTGAAACACTTCTATGAAACGCCCTTTTTACCTTTTACCGTTGGTGGTGGTTGCCCAATTTGCGGGTACCTCGCTGTGGTTTGCTGTCAATGCCATTTTGCCTGCCTTGCAGGCATTTCATCCCACGACTACGGCGTTTATGCCTACCATGACCACAGCTGTACAGTTGGGATTTGTGATGGGAACGCTGGCCTATTCCTATTTCTCGATTGCCGACCGATTTTCGCCCGTGCGGGTCTTTATGGGCTCGGCGCTGTTGGCGGCGGGTTGCAATTTGGCCGTGTTGGCTACCTACGAATCACTGACGGCGATGTTGTTGGCGCGTTGGGGCGTGGGTTTCTTTTTGGCGGGGGTATATCCCGTTGGGATGAAAATTTGTAGCGATTGGTACGAAGCAGGATTGGGCAAAGCCTTGGGCTATTTGGTGGGGGCATTGGTGTTGGGAACGGCGTTTCCGTACGCCATTAAGTCGTTTTCGTTGACTCTACCGTGGCAATACGTCATTGAAGCAACCTCGGCGTTGGCCGTTGGGGGTGGGCTCGTGGTGGGCTTGCTCCTCCGCGACGGCCCGTACCGTCGGGTGGCGGGGCGGTTTAATCCTGCGGTGCTACGGGAGGTATTTCGGGACAAATCATTTCGCAAATACGCCTTTGGGTACTTTGGGCATATGTTTGAGTTATACACCTTTTGGGCATTTGTTCCCGTGATTGTGAGTGGCTACAACGAACGTACGCATCTCTCTTTGCCCGTGGCTTTGGTTGCTTTTGTGGTGATTGCCTCGGGGGCGTTGGGGTGTGTCCTTACGGGTGAAATGTCGCTTCGGTGGGGAAGTCATCGAACGGCTTGGTGGGCGCTGATGGTGTCGTACTTTTGCTGCGTAGGAAGTGTATTTTTACTTACCTACTCGCCCACCGTCTTTTTGGCTTTTTTGCTCGTTTGGGGCATGAGCGTCGTGGCCGATTCGCCTCAATTTTCGACCTTGGTATCGCTCAACGCCCCTGCTCATTACCGCGCCACGGCGCTTACGTTGGTGACTTCGATTGGCTTTTTTATCACCATCCCAAGTTTGTACCTGATTCAGTGGCTTTTTGGCCTATACGGACACTTTGCTTTGATAGTCTTATGCTTGGGTGGTGCGTTTGGGCTGCGAGCGATGGGGTCTTGGAAAGGGTAAATCGCCGTTTATTTTACCCCAAACACCTGCACTTTGTCTTTGTTTTTGGCCAAAATGACGTAGTTCTTTCCTTGGGCCGTTCGGAGGGTTTTCATGCGGCGTACTTGCCCGCGTACGGCAAAACCTGACTGCGCGGGGCGAACGGGCGCAAAAGTGGGTTGTCCGCTGGCGTTTTTACCCGTATTTTGGAGCAATAAACCATCGTTGCCGTCGTAGCGACCTATTTCGGGCAGCACGTCGAAAAAGTTACCCGTGAGCAATAAATCGGTTTTGCCATCGTGGTTGTAGTCGGTGGCTACAATGCCAAAAATGGGGGATAATTGGGCTTCCAGCGGTAATGCTACTAAGGTAAAGTTTCCCTTGCCGTCGTTGAGCAATAAAGAAGAGGCTGCTTGCACGGCTTTTTTGGTCTCAACGCCTTCGAGTTGGTCGCTGGTAAATAATGCGTCGATGGGTTGCCCTGCGTAATCGACGTGTTTTACGAAACGTTTATTGATAACAGGCAACACTTTTTGCAAATCCGATTTCAAGACCATCGGGTAAGGTTTGCCGTCAGGATTGTACGAAACGATGATTTGTTCTACGGTGCCATTTCGGTCAAAGTCGTTGATATACAGTTCGGCAGGTTCTTTTTCGGAGCACTTGAGTTTGGTATTAAGCCCTAAGTTTCCAACCACAAAGTCGATGTCGCCGTCGTTATCAATGTCCGTGTGTTCAATCACGTTCCACCAGCCTTCCGATTGTGGAACGGTTTGCGGAATGAATTTTCCTTTTTGATTTTTAAGTACCGTAATCGGCATCCAGTCACCGACTACGACCATGTCGGGGTAGGAATCTTTGTCAACGTCGGCCCATTGGGCGTCGGTGACCATACCTAGCTGCCCGTTGGTGAGGGTTTCGGTGGTGACGTCCGTAAAAACGCCTTTACCATTGTTTTGGAGCAGGTGACTTTTGGGGCTGTAACCATACTGCGCCGACACCATCCGACTTCCCACAAAGAGGTCAAGGTCGCCGTCGCGGTCGTAGTCAGCCGCTGCTACGCACGAGCCATTGTCCAATAATTTAGGGAAGGTATTTGATGGCGTAAAATTTCCTTTGCCGTCGTTGAAATAAAGTGCGTCGGCTAAGGCAGGGTCGTTGGGTAAGAACTCATTTCCGCCCCTCACCACCAACAGATCAAGGTCTTTGTCACCATCGGCATCAAAAAACAAAGCGGCGGTTTCGTCGGCTTGACTAGGGGTATTGAACGTGGCTTGGTTAGACTTCGTAAATTTCCCCGCACTTGTTTGTAAAAACAACGCCCGTGGTTTGCCCGCTCCTCCGCCAATATAGGCATCGTCGAGGCCATCGCCGTTGACATCGCCCACGGCCAACGCAGGCCCTTGGGTCGAGTACATCTGCTTGAGAAGGCCGTCGCGGTTGTAGTCAACAAAGGTGTTTTCTTCGTGCAAAAAGTCCAGTCCCGAGGCCGAAGTAAGGTCGTTGAAAGGTAGGTTGGTAAACTGAGGAGGGGTAAATTTCCAAAGGTCGCGGGCCTCGGCGTGGTTCAACGCCAATTCAGTATCGGTTTTGACGTTGGTGAGGGTTTGTTTGCGGTCGTCGGGCCAAATGACCACCAAGGAGTCGATTTGAGGATTTTTTCCCAAACCAAAAACCATCGTTAAATCGCTCGACGACTGAAAACCGCGCGTCGGCATTTGTTGCAAACACTGCATTTGACCTTTTTGATAAATCGACACTTTTGCCCCAATGGCGTGCGGATTGGCACTGGTACCTTTTAAATTGACCCGTAGAAAGTGCGTTTTGAGTTTTTCAACCGAGTGGTTTCGATACACGCTGAGCGGCGAATTGTTGTTGTTGACGACCAAATCTAAGTCGCCGTCATTGTCCAAATCTCCGTAGGCTGCCCCGTTTGAGAAACTAGGTTCGGCCAATCCCCAGGAGGTGGCTTTATCGTCGAAAGCGAGGTTTCCTTTGTTTTTGAACGCAAAATTTGAGATAGGCGTGGTCGAAATCATATCGACAAACTTGCGGTAGTCAAATTTCATTCTTCCCTCCAGCATGGCTTGAATATTGTCTTTATCGGCCAAAAACGCCACATAGTCTTGGTCGGTGAGGTTTTTGATGATACCGTTTGCTACAAACAAATCCTTGAGGCCGTCGTTGTCCATGTCAAAAATCAACGCGCCCCAGCTCCAATCCGTTGCGTGTACACCCGCCATTTGCCCCACTTCAGTGAAAGTAGGAGGGAGGACTGTTTTCTGTTTACCATCGCCCATCGCCTGTGGACTATCGACTGTGGACCGTGGACTCATCGACTGATTCCCCTGATTCAAATGCAGCATATTGCGCATGTATTGGTGCCAATAATCTTGCTTTAGTTTAAATTCAGTGAGCTCGTATCCTTCAAATACGGTGGTGGTTTTGAGGCGTTTATCGTCGCGGGGAAGCATATCGGTCACAAAAACGTCCAAAAGTCCATCGTTGTTAATGTCGGCAATATCCGCTCCCATCGACGACATGCTGATGTGGTTCATGCTTTGTTCCAACGATTCTTTGAAGGTGCCGTTGCGTTGATTGATGTACAAATAATCGCGTTCGTAGAAGTCATTAGACACGTAAATATCGAGCCAATTGTCGCCATTAACGTCTCCCACAGTTACACCCAAGCCAAAGGCAATCAGGCTCCCGTAGATACCTGCTTCTTCGGAGACGTCGGTAAAGCGGATTGGGTTGTTTTTAGATGCCCCTTGCCCTTTGCCTCTTGCCTCTTGCCCCTCGCTGCCTTGAATCATTTCATTCCGAAAGAGCTTGTGGCCACCGAGAGAATCGCGAACGGTACGGATGTTTTGGTATTGCAGTTTGTTGACAGGTGTAAAGCTGTTATTGAGCAAATACATGTCCAAATCGCCGTCGCGGTCGTAGTCAAAAAAAGCAGCATGGGTCGAATATCCCCCATCCACCAGCCCATATTCGGGAGCTTTATCAACAAACGTGGGCACGCCGTCGGGGCCAATGCCTTGGTTGATAAATAACTCATTCCCGCGTTTATCCCCTTGAATGTTACCTGCGTTGCAGACATAAATATCCATGAGACCGTCACCGTTGACGTCGGCAAAAGTAGCGCCCGTGGACCACGCCTTTTTGCCGCCTACGCCCGCTTTGGCCGTAATATCCTCAAATTTCCAGCGTTCTTCGGGGTTTTTGCCTTTGTTGAGGTACAGTTTATTTTCTTCAAAATTAGAGGTTACGTAAATATCCGCCCAGCCGTCGTTGTTGACATCGGCAATGGCCACTCCGCCACCGTTGTAGAAATTGCGGTAGTTGAAGATGTTCAGTTCTTTTTTGTCAAGAATCTGATTGGTAAACTCAATGCCCGTTTCGGACGAAGAAAGTGTTTCAAATAGGTTGTCGTCAGGAGCGGATTGTTGACAACTGCTTGCTCCTAAAAATAAACTGAGAATAATAAATAATGAGGAATGCTTCATTGGTTACTGGGCCATTCTACGGCTGCCTATTTTACAAAAATACGTAAAGCCGCAAGAACTTCCCGAAAGTTCTAAAACTTTCGGGAAGTTGGAGTTGTGAGGGATAAAATTTGGGCTTTATCGTTGTTTTTTGCCAACAGCCAGTACAATTTTCCTGCCGAATTTTTAAACGGTTTGATGTGTCGAACTTGCCCGTAAATCGGCACTTTGGAAAGCTGAATTTCAAACTGATTTTTGCCTTTGTTGAGCAAAACTGTGCCAAAATCGGCGTCGTACCGCCCCATTTGGATGTTGTTGTCGTAAAAATTTCCTCCTAAAAACACATCAGGCAGGTTATCGCCGTTGGCGTCGATAATGGTGGCTGTTTTGTACGGACTCAACTGCGCCAAATACGGCAAAGGTTGAAACTGGAAATTCCCTTTGCCGTCGTTGACAAACACGCCGTTGGCAAATTCATTGGCTTCTAGCACGGCCATTTTTTTGAGCTTATCTTTGCCAAACAGGTTTTCTACCGACGTTTTGGCAAAATCGCGGGCGTGGATGTATTCCTTTTTGATGTAGGGGAATTGTTTATCAGTTTCCATTTTATTGGCAAACAAGGTTTCTTCGCCGTTGAGGTAGTAGGTTAAAATTTGGTCAACGCGGTCGTTTTTATCAATGTCACCTACGTACAAGCGAACAGGCTCTTTTTCAGAGGTTTTGATGCGGCTATTTAATCCCAAATTTCCCGCCAAAATATCCAAATCACCGTCTTGGTCAAAATCGTGCGTCAACGTAAAATTCCACCAGCCTTTTTGGTTGCTTCCAAGGGTTGCTGCTTTTTCAAACCGCCCGTTGTTTTGGTGAAAAACCGTTAGGAATTTCCACTCAATGGACAATAGCAAATCAAGGCGTTGGTCTTTGTTTAAATCCACCAGTTCGGCATTCGTCACCATGCCGATGGTTCGCAGTTCGGGGGCGAGCTGCGTTGTTTTATCCGTAAAGTTCCCTTTGCCATCATTCACGAGCAAATACGAAGTCGGATTGTCGCCGTAGGCTTTGGGAATGGAGCGCCCACCGATGAACAAATCTACCGCTCCGTCGCCCGTAAAATCGAACGCCCGCACGCACGAAGCCGTTACGTAGAGGTCTTTGAAGGCATCTTCTTTGCGCGTCAGTTGGCCTCGTCCATTGTTCAAATACACCCGTGGTTGAAGCTGGTAAGTTTTGCCAAAAAACTCGTTTCCGCCGCTTGCCACCACCAAATCAAGGTGTTTGTCGCCGTTGACGTCGGCCCATTGGGCGTCCACATCTTCGTAAATTAAGTCTTTTTCAAGGGCAGGTTGAGGCAAATTTTGAAACTTACCATTGGCGTTTTGGAGATACACTTTGCTGAGGGCATCGCGGGCATTGCCCATGAAAATATCCTCAAGACCGTCGTGGTTAATATCGGCTACTGCCACCGCAGGCCCTGCCGACGAGGCCAAATGCGGAATGAGTGCTTCGCGGTCAAGTTCGTTAAAGTTGTTTTCTTGGTGGACAAAGTCAAGAGCCAGGGTCGCTGTTTTGTCTTCAAAAGGAACCTTGGGCGACAGTAGTTTTTGCAAACGTTGATAATCAAAACGGGGCAGATTTTCGCTTTGAATGAGTTTAAGCTGTTTTTTCAACTCGCTTTTACGTAACACTTGGTAGGTTTGGTTAGGCCAAATAAAAAGCAGTGAATCCACTTCAGCTATTTTTCCCACGCCCACCACCAAAGGAATCTCAGCACTCGACTGAAAACCACGCACGGGAAACTTTTCGTAGCTAATCACTTCCCCTTTTCGGAATACTAAACACTTAGCCCCAATCGCGTTGCGGTTGCCCGTTTTTCCTTCGGCTTGAAGGGTAATCGACTCGTTGGTCGTCGAAAGGTTTTCGTAGATAAATGCCTTGTCGTTGATGTTGTTGGCAATCACGTCGAGGTCGCCGTCGTTGTCCAAATCGGCATAAATAGCACCGTTGGAAAACGAAGGTTTGTCGTTTTCAATGGCGTTTTGCCAATCAGTAAATTGAAGATTTTGGGTATTGTGGTAAAACTTATTGGGAAGTTTGATTTCGGGCAAAATGTCCACCACGTCGGGGTCATCTTCGTTAAATTCACCCTTGTTCATTTTTTGCTGAATGGCCTCATCCGACACAAACTGAATGTAGTCGATGTCGTTCATTCGTTTAGGAATACCATTTGAAATGAAAATGTCTTTCTTCCCGTCGTTGTCAAAATCCATCATCAGCGGCGACCACGACCAGTCGGTAGCGTGTACGCCCGCGTACATTCCCATTTCTGAAAAAACACCGTTTCGGTTGAGTTGAAGGTTATTTCGGGCAAACTGATAGCTGTAGCCTTGGCGAATTTTGTACTTAAAAATGTTGTAGGAATCTTCCCCTTCCGAACGCTTCAAAATTTCTTTGTCGTTGGGAAGCATGTCGAGCGAGATAATCTCAGGAAGGAGGTCGTTGTTTAAGTCGCCAATGTCAATTCCCATTGAAAACTGACTCGTGTGCATGAGTTGGCGCTCAGAATCTTCGGCAAACGAGCCATTGCGCTGATTGAGGTAGAGGTAGTCGTTTTCGTGAAAATCGTTCCCGATGTACATATCTGGGTAGCCGTCGAGGTTGACGTCGCCTATGCCTACGCCCAAGCCGTAGCCCAGCACGTCGTCGATGATGTGTGCTTGCTGCGTAACGTCCACAAATTTCCCGTTGTCGTTGCGGAAAAATTTATCGCCTGCCGTGGGGTGAGGAGTGCCTTGAAAAGCCGAACGAAAGCCAAATGTACCGTTTTGGTGGACGGAATGATTAAGCTGAAAAAAGTCCAAATCACCGTCTAAATCGTAGTCAAAAAAGGCCGCTTGTGTGCCCAATCCTTTCAAGTCGAGGCCGTATTCTTTGGCTTTTTCTTCGTAAACAGGGATTCCTTTTGCCGTAATTTCTTTGCAAACAAACAACAAATTGCGCCCGTCCAAACTCGGGATGCCGCCTACTTGGCTGATGTAAATGTCCAGTTTCCCGTCTTGGTTGATGTCCACTACCGACACACCGTTGGCCCATGCCTTGTTTTGGTTGATGTTGGTTTGAGCGGTGACGTCTTCAAACTTCATCTTGCCTCGGTTGAGGTATAATTTGTTGTCCGACAGATTTCCCGTGAAGCACAAATCAACGAGCCCGTCGTTGTTGAAATCGCCCGCCCCTACGCCGCTGCCGTTGTAGAAGTACATGTAGTTGAAAATATTGAGCTTGCTATCGGCTTTGAGGGTATTGGCAAACTCGATGCCTGTTTCAGAAGCTTCTAGTAATCGGAATTGGGCAGGCAGTTTGGGCTCATTCGATGATTGGCAGCCCATAAAAATGTAGGCCGCGTAGGTAACGAAACAAAGGGTACAAAAACGATATAAAGGAGTGCGTATTGACATCATCAAAATTCAAAATTATAGGCTAAACTAACAATAGGCGCGCCAAAAATCTGCAAACGTTTGGCTTGGCTAATGTTCTTTTCGGTTTTGAAAAAGACCGAATATACATTCCGACGAGCGTACAAATTATAGACCGTAAAGGCCCATTTTCCTCGGAAGCGACGGTCTTTCATGCTGGGATTGTAAATGTTCCAAGCAAAGTCTAAGCGGTGATAATCGGGTACGCGTTTGTTGTTACGTTCTTCGTAAAACGGAAAGAAATTGTTAAGGTAATTGACAAAACCCACGGGCTGTGTGTAAGGCCGTCCTGTGCTATAAATAAACGTAAAACTAAACGAATTGTGTTTGTCAATGCTGATGTCGAACGAGGTATTGACGCTGTGCGGGCGGTCATAATTGGCACGGTACCAATGCCCGTTGTTGACTTGTTCAATCGAAGGTAAGTCGGTGTAGGTACGGTTAAAGGTACGCGAATAGGTATAGTTGACCCAGCCGTTGAGCCGTCCTTTTTTCTTGGTGAGCATCACTTCGAGGCCGTACGCTTTGCTCAAACCTTGCACAATTTGCGTTTCGGGGTAGGGTTGGAGCAAAAAATCGGCGCCAGGTTTGTAGTCCACCATGTTTCGGGTGAATCGATAGTAACCTTCCACCGAAATCTCATAAATGTCGTTGTAGAACGAATGGTAGTAGCCTGCCGAAAGTAAATTGCTGATTTGGGGTTTGATGTGTAAGTCGCTCGTTTTCCAACGCGACGTAGGAATCGGCGTGGTGGTATTGGAAACAATCTGCAAATATTGACGCATGAGGTTGTACCCAAACTTAAACGATGTCCGTTCGTTTAGGGCATACCGAATCCCGACCCTAGGCTCAAAACCGCCGTAGTTACTGAATACTTCACTGTTTCCCGCTTGTACGGAGTCTATCACGGAGAAGTCGTCGCGTGGTTGTCCCGCTTCGTAATGTCGGTAAAGGGCAGGCCCCAACGTTTGAAAATACGAATACCGAATCCCTACCGAAAGCGCCAGTTGTTTGTTGAAACTGTATTCGTTGTCGGCGTGCCACGCCCATTCGTTAGCGCGTTCGGAAGGCGTGACGATGTTACTTACACTGGCGCTGTTATTAGGAACTAGCTCGCCAGGTTGAATATCGTAACGCGTAAAACTAAGCCCTGTTTCCAGCTTGTAGTTGGTCAATACATAGTTTAGGTTGGACTTGAGTTGCTTCTGCGTCAGGGCCGAATTCAAATCGACGAAATTATCGGTGTCTTTTTCTTGGGTGGAAATTTGTGGGGTATAATGGGCGTAAATGGCCGTAGTTTGAATGTCCATTTTGGGGGAAATTACTGTCAACCAGCGTGCCATAGCGTTGGTAGAAGTATGCTGATAACGGGTAAATTCACCGATGACGTTGGGAAGCCCTGGGAGGAGATTGGTGCTAAAAAGGTCGTAGCTTTTGTAAAACGTACCCGTCAGGGTGTTTTTAGGGTTAATTTTCCAAAATCCTTTCCAAACGCCCTCGCCAAATTTTGCTTTGATGTCTTTGAGTTTATCGGAAGCAATCGGCAACAAAAAATCATTGAACGCCCCGCGTGCCGCCACATAAAACCCAAGCTTGTCTTTGACAACGGGGACGTTGACCATGAGTCGATTTGACACAATGCTAACGCCACCCTTGATTTTGAGACTGTCCAAGGTAGGATTTCGGAGTTTGATGTCGAGTACCGACGCCGCGCGCCCGCCGTACCGACCTGGTACGTTGCCTTTGTACAAATCCAAGGTAGCAACGGCGTCGGGAGGAAACACCGAAAACAACCCAAACATGTGCGTAGGGTTAAAAATGGGCGTATCGTCCAAGAGAATCAAATTTTGGTCGGTGGTTCCGCCCCGAATATTGACTCCGTTGGAGGCTTCTCCCACGCTCGTGACGCCTGGAAGCATTTGAATTCCTCGTAGTAAGTCAACTTCTCCAAAAGCCGATGGAAGTTTTTGGAAGGTCTTGATGTTGATTTGATTCACGCCCAAAATTGGCTGTCGAATGGTTTGATCAAAACCTTTGGTCGTAATGATAACCTCTTCCAGTTGATTTTCGGTTTTATCCAACAGCACGGTTACTTTCAGGCTGCGGGTCATTGGCGGAAAATACTTGGAATAAGGCACGTATCCCACATAACGTATCGCTACGACGTGACTTTGGCGGTCAACGGTCAGGATAAATTCGCCTTTTTCGTCGGTTTTGGTCGCTCCTTTGCTGCGGTTGTGGTCGAGAATAACGGTGGCACCCGCGAGCGGCTGCTTACTAATGGAATCCAACACCGTTCCGCTGATGGTATATATCTGACCCAAAGCGGCAGAGGTGCTCAAAAGCCATCCCAATACTAAGTAAAGTGTGTTTTTCATCGCCAGCCAAGGGGGGGAATAGGTGTGCGGGTAAAACTTGGTTGACAAATGGCCAACGGAATATCAGGACGTTCATTAGACGGATCTTCAAGCACCACGGGGCGGTTGTTGATAAAGCTGAAAAGTCCGTTTGGAAGTCCTCCAGTGGTATTTCGGCGGTCGAGCATTACGCGCACTTCGCTCACCGAAGAGGCCGAAAAATAGCCCAATACCAACTCATTGGCGTCTTTTACATTGCGGATATTTCCCCGCAAAGGCGCAGGGGGCGTATCGGCCAAAGTTCCTGTATTGACGGATTGGTCTTGGAGTAATTTTAGATAACGATAAGTGTTTGGTGACAGGGACATTTGCTGGAGACTTACCAAGCAAGGGTTCGACTGCCGTAGGGGAATTTGGGCGGCTAACCTGTTTTTTTGGGGTTTGCCATTGGTATAAACATCCGATAAAATGTTGATGTCTGAACTGTAAAAAATGTCCCAACAGCGCGATCCGCAGTAATAGTCAAAACGGTCATTGACTTTTAAAGTCAGGTCGCGGTAGCAATCGCCCGTTTCTCCTTGCTCGGTTTCAAACAAATAATAACGCCCTTGGGTGCACGTGGCACAAATGCGCTGAATTTCCCAGTTGACCCACCGCCAGCGGTAAAAATTCTTTTCGTTGGGGTCGTCGTCAAAATCGACATAAATGTCATTGCTCGAAACCTTTTCGCTCGACCCTGCTGCATTGGGAATCCCTGTAAGGTTAAAACCCTCCGATACATTTTTGATGGCTGGAACAGAATACATCGTTTCGATGTCGGTTTCATACACTTTGCCGTTGGCCAACTGAAACCGCAATTGATAGGTATTCCCTGCTTTTGCTCGGAAACCATCGGGACAATAGTAGTAACCCGCCAGTCGTTCTTCTAGCTGAATTTCATCTTTCTGGTTGATAATCAACTTCACAAGGGCTTTCTGCTCAGGGAAATACGACTGCCGCGCTGGGTAAATTTTGGACGTAAAATCGGAGCTTTTAAACGAAGCATCTTTGGGAGTACTAAAAATGGAGACGTACTGAGGCTCGTTTAAATCGGTCAGTGTCCCATCTACCAGTAAGTATTCTTTAGAAGTATAAATATCTGCACTGAAATCGTCCACGCAGCCGATGAGATAGACCAAGCTACACAAGACTCCCATCGCTATTAATAACCGTTGGCGTATCATAGAATCATCATTTTTTTGGTGGTCACTTCCCCTTTTGTATTTCTAAGTAGCACGGTAAAAATGCCCTTTTGAGGAGCTCTGGGGAGGCTATGGTGGGTTTGTTGGTATTGGGTCAGGTTGCCGAGGGAGTGTTTGTAAATCAGGGTTCCTAGTATATCAATCACCTCAATGGTATAATCGTCGGTTGTGGGGGCGATGATTTGCAAGTTTACTGCACCTAAGTCCCGTGCTGGGTTGGGATAAACTATGAGGGCGTCCTGTGCTGGCGGCACAACGTTGGTGAGAACCCCCAAATCGTTACGAATGATTTGGAGCGTGGCGGTCTTATTACAATCCCAATCGAAGGGAATACTTAATTGGAAATTGGCCAAATCATAATAGGCGGTTTTGGCTTTTAGAGGTGAATCTGCTACAAAGCTAATGGGAATCGTTTGCCCATCAAGCAGTACTGCCTTGGGAATGTTCGTTACATTTTTTATTTCCAACAAAATATAACGACTCCCGAGCCCTTGGGCGTAGGTACGTGAGCGGGTAAGCGTTACACCGATGGTATCCGTTTTGGATTTTCCCACCAGTTTGAGGAGCTCGTAATTCTGGTTTGTAAGCACGTTTGGATCTGTGCCTTTGTCGTGGAAAATAGTAAAATCGGAGCTTGGTACCGACACATCTTGAAAAAACTTGATGACTAAACTATCCGAAACGTAAGCATCGGTCGAAGACTTGGCGCTGATGGCCATGGGTACAAAACCGCCCGCAGGTACATACACGGGGATATTTTCGAGGGCTACATTTTCAAAAATATTACCTCCACCTTGATAAGATTTTTTTGACCAAAAATCAAACCATTTTCCATTGGGCAATTGGACTTTCCGCACGAGTAACCCGTGAATCATAACGGGAGCTATGAGTAGGTTTTTTCCAAAAAAGAACTGGTCGTCGATGTTTGCTAGGCGATTGGATGGCTCAAAGTAATCCATCGAAAGGCATAGAGGTCGCCCTGTTGTGGAGTTTTGGTAGGCAAGGCTATAAATATACGGAAGTAGCTGATAACGAAGCTTTATCGCCGCGCGGGTGTTGTTGTAAAAAGGCTGTGACAGAATATACGGCTCGGTAACGTTTCGCTCACCATTGACGCGCATAATGGGGGAAAAAGCCCCAAATTGGGTCCAACGCATGTCCATTTCTTCGTCTTTTGGGGCTTTATCGGAAGGCGTCACGTATCCTCCGATGTCGGAGTGCATATATGCTAAACCTGAGTAGCCCGCATGAATTATCATCGGAATTTGAAGGGTAAACCCTGTCCAATGCCGAGCTACATTGCCAGTCCAAGGCAAGATGCCATACCGCTGTGCGCCCGTCCAAGCTGAGCTTGTGAGATGAAACAGACGACTGGCGGGAAAAGCCGCGCGGTGGTTGTCATAGACCGTTTTGGCCCAAAGCAACGAGTAAAGATTATGGACTTGTACCGAGGGGGTATTGTTATGGACAAAAAACGTGGGATGTTGCGGTGGCTCTAGCCCGATACTCGCCCAGCCGCTAATACCGTCGTTCATCCGCGAGGTTAGTTTGTTGACGAGCCACTGTTGGGTATTGGTTTGAAAAATATCCAGTAAACTGGTCGTATCGCCACTTTGAATAAGGAGTCCCGTGATTCCCGAAAGCGTTTTTGTTAAAAGGCGAAGCGAGTCCAGACTACGGTAATTGGTGGAGGATTTATTGACGTAGGCGGAGTTCATCACCACGGTCTTGACACCTTTTGCCAACCAGTTTTTCATCATGTTGGCAGGTGACGGAAAGCCCGTTTGTCCCCAATTGATGTTTCCAAGGTTGTTGGTATTGCCTTGCCAAGGGGTATTAATGATGATGGCATCTAGGGGGAAGCTCTGACTCTGTAAATTGCTAACTACGTCGTTCAATTCACGCTCGGTACTGTAGCTGTTTTTAGATTGGAGATAGCCCAATGCCCAACGCGGCACCAACGGCTGCCGTCCCGTGAGGGCAGTATATTCGTACAAAATTTCGTCGTTGTTGGCGCCGTTGATAAAATAATACGACCACAGTCCCGTGCTGCTTATTTGGGCATCAATTCGGGTAGAGTCCAATGCGCCTAAATAAGTACGCATATCGCCAGGTAGTGGGCTGTCGAGCAAAAGGCCGTATTGTCCCGACGCCACAAAAAACGGAATGGTGATGCTTTGAGCCAATCCGAATGTCTGCCCAAAAATATCATCAAAATACCACGAACGAAAGGTGTTGGTAAACTCGGAAACTTTTCCTGTCATGTTTACTTTGGATGCCCGTCCACCTGTTCCGTGAAAAATTTCGCTGGGGTCAATGACAAATGAAATCGAAACGTCTTGGTTTTTGTAACCAAAAACGTCTTGTTTAATTTTGGTTTTGCCGTTTGATTTTAGCGCAACCGAAATCGGAGACTTGGTGATTTCTAATTGGCTCGAAGGCGTAACAATCGTCAATGTTGCTGGGGTGTCTATCAACTGAAATTGGCGCAGCGAAAGCGGCTGGCCAACGACCGCGTAGGATGTATCTTGAAAAACGCCGTTGGAAGGAAACTGCGTTACCTTAAAAACGTTGTTCGAGAATACCTGCACACGTACTTCTGCCGACGATCCAACTAAGCGTAGTTCGGTATTTAGAACCGAAAAACGAAGTAAGTTACCTGCGTTTTGTGCTAATAAAGGCCACGAAAAGCAACCGATAAGCGCAATGGTGAGGCTAATACGTTTCCACATTCCTGTCCGCACATTGTTTTTCATAGCGTGGGTTTGGGCTGTTCTATTTTAAATAATTGTGGTATAGAATTGTTCAATAAACTAATCACGTATGGTGCGCCATTGACCTTGACGGGTTTGAGTTGGGTCATTTCTCCCTGTGGCGTAAAGCCCGAAAGGTGGTCGGATACTGCGGCAAAAACACCTTTCCCCTTGTTAATAAGGATTTTCCCCTTGAAAGCATCCAACCGTGAAAACTGAGGAATGAAGTTGTAGTTGTTGCCACCGAGCAAAATATCTTTCAATCCATCATTGTTGACATCGACGCAGTAGGTCGCGTTGATGCACGAAATTTGGGCTTCAACTGGAAGTACCGATAGGGCAAAATTTCCTTTGCCGTCGTTGATGGCTACGGCAGAGTGCATGTAGTTTACTTGTTTGACCGTTGCCTTTGAAAGCACATCGGAGGCAAATAAATCTTTTAACCTTTTGGTTGCGTAAGCAGAGTGTTTCAAACTTTCTTTTTTCAAAATCGGAAACTGTTCCATCATTTCTCGTTTCAGGAGTACGGGACTATCTTCATCGTCAACGGTTTTGGTTAAGATTTTGTCGGTTAATCCATTGTTGTCAAAATCGCTTACCCAAATTTTGATAGGGCTGTTTTCGGAAGCGCGCAACATGAAGTTATCGCCGATGTTGCCCAGCACCAAATCCAAATCTTTGTCATTATCGATGTCCACCGCTTCGATTCTTCCCCAAAAGCCTTGGTAATCTTCTAGCCCTGTTTTGATTTCGTTAAAAGTGCCGTTCTGGTACGCAAATGCCATTGGGTTCATCCAATCACCAACTACTATCAATTCTTTATTTCCATCTCCGTTGATGTCTTCCCACGCGGCATCCCGAATCAACCCTAAAGTTTGGAAGCTTTTGGGGGTACTGTCTTTGAATTTGAGGTTGCCAAGGTTTTCAAAAACGTAGCTGACGGGAGAAAGTCCGTAGGTTTTGGGCAAACTTCTACTGCCGACAAACAAGTCTAAGTCGCCGTCTTTGTCGTAGTCCATCGGAATCACAACGCTGGTATTCATGCCGTTTGGTGGCAAGGCGTTGGCGGCGAGTGAGAAGTTGCCTTTGCCATCGTTGGCATACAAGCGGTCGTTTAAGCCTCGTTGGTTAGGGTCAAGCTCGTTTCCTCCCGCCCCAATGTACAAATCCAAGTCACCGTCTTTGTCGGCGTCAAAAAACACAGCTTCGGTATCTTCAAAATATTTAAAGTCTTCAAAAACCTGTTGTTCCGACTTTTTGAACGAACCGTTGACTTGAAAATACAATTGCCCTGCTTGGTTGGCGGCTCCACAAATGTAAATGTCGTCGGTACCATCGTTATTTACGTCTCCCACGGCTGCCCTTGGGCCTTCCTTTGAGAGCTTGACGGGAATGTTTTTTTCTTGGTAAAAATCCTCGTAGTCGTTTTCCTTGTGGGCATCAAAAGGAGCCTCGGTTTTTGCCAAATACAGCGACAACCGTTCAACAAGCGTAGGAGCAGGGAGCTTTTTGCCACTACTAATGCTCAGTTCGTGGGTTCGGTCAACGGGTAGGTTGTTAAGTTTGCTAATGCGGCCATCGTACCAAGTAATGGTTACGGAGTCAATTTTGGTGATTGAGCCTAACCCAAGCGTTATGGGATATTCGGTACTTGACTGGAAGCCCCGCGCAGGCATGATGTTTTTGCTTAAAATTTGGTCTTTTACATAGACTTTTAATTGCGTTCCGATGGCGTCGCGGTTTTTACCTTCGCCTTTCAGCTTAAACTTAACGTAGTGAACTTCTTTGTTTTCGTTGGTTTTGTTGCGATACACAAATGCTTTTTGGTTGACGTTGTTGACGACCAAGTCCAAATCCCCGTCATTGTCTAAGTCAGCATAAGCTGCCCCGTTTGAAAAGGAAGGGGTTCCAAACCCAAACTCTTTACTGGATTCCTCAAACTTGAGATTGCCTTTATTATGGAAAAAGTTGTTGACGATAGGGCGAGAGGGCATTTTGTTAATGATAGCATCAAAACTTTTTTTCTCTCCTGAAAGTACCATTTCCTGAGAAACTTCCTCGGCGAAGAAATCAATAAAATCTTGGTCAATAACGTCGTGATAAATCCCATTACTAACATAAATGTCAGTTTTCATGTCGTTGTCAGCATCAAACATCAATGCTCCCCAACTCCAATCGCTGGCTTCGACGCCGCTCAAGCACGCAACCTCGCTGTAAGTACCATCTTGGTTGTTGAGTTGCAGGGCATTTTGCATAAATTGGTTATAAAACCCTTTTTGTTGCTTGAGTTTGAAAATATAGTGGTTTTCAAATGAGGTTGTACTTTTTAGGCGGGTTTCGTCGATGGGAAGCATATCGGTCGTAAAAATATCCGAGTAGCCATCGTTGTTAATATCGGCAAAATCAGCCCCCATGGAGGCCAAGCTGGTGTGTCCGATTCGTTTTTCTATTTCTTCTTTAAATGTCCCGTTGCGTTGATTGATGTAGAGATAATCTTTTTCGAAAAAGTCATTTGAAATATAAATATCGGGGTAGTTGTCATTGTTAAGGTCGCCGACGGTCACGCCCAATCCAAACCCAATCAAACTTCCATAAATTCCTGCTTGCTCACTGACATCGACAAACTTGTTGTTGTCGTTTCTAAGTAATTTATCCCCTCCACCTTTCAGATAATCTTTGACGGGCCAGTCTTTGGCGCGTAAGTCGCGGTTATTGTCATAGTTGAGGGTATTGACAGGAATAAAACTATTGTTCAAAATATAACAGTCCAAATCACCATCTAGGTCATAGTCAAAAAAGGCCGCGTGGGTAGTATAACCATCATCGTCGAGGCCATATTCTTTGGCTTTTTCGGTGAAGGTCATGTCGCCATTGTTGATATAAAGAGAATTGCCCTGGTTTTTGATGCGTTTGTCGATGCCCGCATTACAGACATAAATATCCAACAACCCATCGTAGTTAATGTCCACCATCACCACTCCCGTGCTCCACTTGCCTGCGTCGGCAACGCCTGCTTTTTTGGTAATGTCCTCAAATTTAAAATTGCCTTTGTTGAGGTACAGTTTATTTTCACCCATGTTCGATGTCATATAGACATCGGGCAGCCCGTCGTTATTGATGTCGCCTATTCCTACGCCACCGCCATTGTAGAAATTTCGGTAATTGAAGATGTTGAAGTTTTCATTGTTAGTTACCTTATTTTCAAAATCAATACCCGAATTGGTTACCGATTCAAAAAGCCCTTCGGTAGCATCTTCACTTTGGCAACTGGTGAAACCAATGGCGAATAAACTAAGGCAGATATATAGACGAGAATGACGCATGAATGAAATAAGTGCTTGCGCACAGTTAATCGTTATTTGTTATCTGTTAATTGTTTTGGCAATCAATGGAGTTTTTAATCTCGTTTAATTTTGTACAATTAAGTAACAGAGCAAAAGTTTCAGGGTATTTGTTTTAATGCAATTCGTTGATTTTGAATGGATAATAACTGACAGAGCGCAGCGGCGCACCGCAACGGTTAACTTGTGCTTTAGAACTTAAAAGTAAAGTTGCTGAGGCGTGAGCCCTTGGACTTTTAAAAGGGGCTTTTTATAGACAATGAGCCCTTCTATGGGTTTCCAGGTCGCAGGGTTTCCCATGGTGGTGTATTCTCCCACTTGGCCTTTGAGGCGTAAAATAGCTTTTTCTTCGGACAGTGCTTCGAGCGTTATTTCGCCCGATGTCATAATGTATCCTAAACCGCGACGGTTGACGGGGTCTGTCATGCGTCCAATCATGGCGCTGGCTTGGGTTTGGTTGTTGGTATCAACGGCTTTGGTGACGGGTTTGGTAGTAAACCATTGGTCGCCGCCGATAGCAATCACGGTGTTTCCTTGAAATTGGTCGGTAATATTGATGCGGAACGCGTGGTCAAAAGCCGTTATCTCTCCTTTAAAAACACTGCTGTCGCTATAAAATAGCTGATTATCAATGGTAAACAAGACTTTAGCTTCGCCTTCTTTCAAGGTAGCTAGTATTTCGGAAGGTTTTTTTGAAGTTGAAGAACTGGTACAGCTCGATACAGAACTTCCGAACAAAAAAAGAATAAAATAAAAAGATAATGTACGTGCTATCATAGGTGGGGAAAGTCACTAAAAGAAAAATGCCCGATGTAATTCGAGCATTTTTCTTTCAATTTATACTACTAAAGCGGATTAATACCCCTGATTTTGCTTCAAGTTAGGGTTAGATACAAGCGCGATAGCAGGGATTGGGAACAATACAGTGTAAGCCTCTTTGTTGTCAGCACCAACACCCGTAGTAAATTTACCGTAGCGAACTTCTACCGTACGTTTGCCACCTTCCCAGTACAATTCGCGACCGATTTCGTCGAACATACCATCGGTGTTGATTGAGGTAAGTGCTTTTGCTTTGCGGGCAGTTCTGATTGAATTGACCGTAACTAAGGCACCCGCAGCGTCACCACCACGAAGTTGAGCTTCTGCCTTCATCATAAGAGCTTCAGCATAACGCATCAAGATGTACTTACCAGCTGTTGCAGGGTGGTACTTGATAGCGCGGATACCTTTATCTGTCGCAGCACCTGCCAAAGGTACGTCACGAGTGAACGAAAGCACTTTTTGAGTACGAGTATCCACGAGGTCTTTTCCTTTATCGTCGATTTGCTTTCCAATCAAGAAACCATATCCGATACCAGAAAACTCAGTACCATCACCTTTTGCTGGCTTACCGATACGTGGATCATCTTTCTCGAACTTATCGTAGAAGTCAGCCAACGTTGTGAAACCATTCCATCCTGATGGATTTTGGTTGTAGTGCAATGTCATAAACCAGCGGTTCTGAGGCGTACCTTCCAAGCTCACAAAAATGGTTTCTGAGTTACCATCTTTTGAGAATGCGTTGAAGTAGTCAGTATCAAGTTTGTATCCATCAGCAGTGATAGCATTCACATAAGTAATTACTTTGTCCATATCTGCTTTATCAAATGTATATGGACCTGCTGGGTTAGAAGACTTGTAAACGGCTTTGTTCAAGTACAACTTAGCGAGCAAAAAGTTGGCAGCTGCTTTGTTTGCTACACCGTTTGTTGCCGATGGACCCATTTTTGCCAACACTGGAAGGGCTTCTTCCAAATCTTTTACGATAAAGTCGAAAGCTTCAGAGCGAGTCATTACGCGAGGAAGATCATCTACCCCTTGACTAAACTCTCTGAAGGGAACTTGACCATAGAAATCCATTACGTGAAACATGCTAAACGCACGCAAAAACTTAGCTTCTGCTTTCTGAGCCGCTGTTGCGGTCGTAGAAGCCAAAATTTCAGTGGTTTTGAACACGCGTGAATTTAAGCTGTTCCATGTATCACGTACTTGCTGGTGAGTTGCATCCCAAGTATGTTGGTCAAGCGTACGCCATACACCATTATCACCCCAGTCAACCCCACGTGTTGGAGGAATCATTTCGGCAGAAGTATGCATCCCTAATGCGTAAGCATTGGCTTGGTCAGTATAAAACCCTAGGTCTTTGTAAGCAGATTCCAATAGACCAACAGGGTCTCCTGCTACAGGAGTACCACCTTCAGACTGTCTGACAATAGAGTCTTTTTCGTTGTTTACTAAATCAGTACAAGAAGTAATGGTAGTCAAGCCTAGCCCAACTATCAAAGTTCTTACTATGTATTTATTAGTCTTCATTTTTTTGATTTTTTGTTGGTTCTTAAAACGAAATGTTAGCACCGATGGTCCAAGTTCTAGCTCTTGGGTAAGCAGTGTAGTCAATACCAAACGATGGAATACCGTTGATAGACTTGTTGGTGCTTACTTCTGGGTCTTGTCCATCGTACTTAGTGAAGGTCAACAAGTTTTGACCTGTCAAGAATACGCGCAAGTTTGAAATAGTTTTACCATTTACTGGTACACGGTAGCTCAAATTCAAGTTTTGTAAACGAACAAAATCACCTTTTTGCAAGAAACGAGTTGAAACGTCTGGAGCATTCAATGGACCTTCTTTGCTTGTTACCACATTCTTAGTCACGTTACGCCCGTTTGCAAATGATCCTTTTGTAAAGAAAGCATTTTCAGTATTTGAGTAAAGGTAGTTACCAAATACACCGTTGAAGAACAAACTCAAATCCCAGTTTTTGTAACGGAAGTTATTAGTCAAACCACCTGTTACAGTTGGAAGTGGACTCTTTCCGTTCAAGAATTGCTGGAAGTCACCATTAGGATAAAGAGAGTTCCCGTTTTCATCATATCCGCCGAAGTCACGCAAGAAATAAGCAAACAAAGGCTGGCCAGCTGCAATACGTTGTGCAAATGCACCAGTCAAACCTTGACCGTTGATTTCACCTGTATCAAATACCCCATTCAGGTTGTTAACCATGTTTTTGTTGAAACTCGTGTTGAGTAACACTTCCCAACCAAAGTTTGTTTGGTCAACTACTGCACCTGTCAATGAAATTTCTACCCCACGGTTTTGGATGTCAGTATCCAAGTTTTTCCACGTAAATGGCGTTGGAGCAGGTTGTGCTGAAATAACGTAGAACAACAAATCTTTGGTGTTTTTCTGATAGAAATCAATCGTACCAGAAAGACGGTTTTTCAAGATAGCGAAGTCCAAACCTAAGTTGATAGATGACGTTGTTTCCCATTTCAAGTTAGGGTTGTTAAATGCTACTGCGTTCAAACCACCACCTTCGATATTATCAGCACCTTGGTTGATACCCCAGCCACTGTAACGGTCGCGACGGTCATAGACGTTGTGAGGAATTGATTGGTTACCTGTCAAACCATAACCAAAACGAACCGCTAAGTCATCGAAGATATTCTTAGGAGCGAAGCTTTCGTTCATAATTTTCCACTTGGCAGCAAAAGATGGGAAGAAACCATATTTGTTGTTACCCCCGAATTTTGTAGAACCGTCTGAACGTAAAGTAGCTGTCAACAAATATTTGTCATTGATGCCTACGTTTACACGTCCAAAATACGATTGCAATTCATCGGTTTCTGAACTAGAGTTGTTGATAACATTACCACCGAATTTACCTGCATTAGCCGATGCGATGTTATTGATCATCAAATCTAAGTCGTTAGTACGGAAGTTCGCAGCTGTGATATTTTTTGAGAAGCGGCTGAACATCTGGTACGAATAACCCAACAACGCATTGAATGAGATTTTGTTAAACTCTTTGTCGTATGTGAAGTAGTTTTCCCACAATTTGTTGTCAGTTTCGATATCCGCAACGTAAGCACGGCCAATGTTATGAACACCTGTCAACACGAGGTCACGAGAATAAGATGATTTTCTTGAAGAGAATGACTTGTCAAAACCAATCACTGTTTTGAACTTCAAGTTTTTCACAATTTGTAATTCAGCGTTGATGTTACCCAAGGCGCGAAGTGAGTTGGTGTTGTCTTGAGACAAGACAATCATTGCCAATGGGTTAGGCTCTGTGTTGCCTGGCTGATTGAAAGTGCCATCGCTGTTATAAACTGGGCGAGTTGGGTTTGCTTTCAAGATGTTACCTAAAAGCTCTCCTTCAAAACCAGCGTTTTCTGAGATAGGTACGTTAGCGTCTTGGTTGTTTGAAATGTTGATGTTACTCGCAATCGTCAAACGATCATTAAGGAATTTCTTAGAACCGTTGAAACCTAAGCTGTAACGCTTGATGTCTGATTCTTTGATAATCCCTTGTTGGTTCAAATAACCCAATGTAAAGCGGTAGCTTCCGTTATTATCTCCAGCTCCGAAGGCAAAGTTGTGTTGGTTAGTATAACCAGTTCTGAACAATTCATTTTGCCAGTCAGTGCTGCTTTTTTGGTCTTGGCCACCCGCTGCACGGTATTCATCGGCATTTAGCAAATCATAACGCTTTGTGATACTGCTTGCTCCAAGTGAGTAACCGTACTCAAGCGTACCTTTACCTTTTCCTTTTTTGGTTGTAATCAAAACTACCCCGTTAGCACCACGTGAACCGTAGATAGCCGTTGCCGATGCATCTTTCAAGATGTCGATGCTTGCAATGTCCTCAGGGTTCAAGAAGTTCAATGGGTTTTTAGCTGGCTGACGACCAACCCCTGAAGCATCTCCACCCGATGAGGTATTGTCACCTGCCAAAGGTACTCCGTCGATAACGAACAATGGGTTGTTACCACCAAATACTGAAGACGTACCACGGATACGAACGTTGATACCACCACCTGGCTCACCGCTTGACTGCGTGATTTGTACCCCAGCTACGCGTCCTTGCATCAATTGTTCGGGTGATACTACAATCCCTTTTTGGAAGTCTTTTGTACCAATGGCGTTTACAGCACCAGTCGCATCTTTTTTCTTGACTGTACCATAACCCACTACCACTACTTCATTAAGGACTTTGTTGTCTTCGAGAAGAGTTACATCGACAACTGAGCGGCTACCAACCGCGATTTCTTGGTTTGAGTAACCCACGTAACTAAATACGAGTGTGGCGTTTGTAGGAACGGCAACTTTGTAATTTCCATCAACATCCGTACTCGTACCGCGTTGAGTTCCTTTTACTGCAACTGTAACACCTGGCATTCCTGTGCCTGTTCCGTCTTTTACTTTACCAGTGACTTGTCTTTCTTGAGCTTGGACTCCCAAGAAGACCACTGTGAACAAAACTGTCATGGCGATTTTACCAAGGACAGCAAACTGACGAGCGAGTAAAACTCGCCCTACAGAAGGGAAACTGTTCATCATAGGTTTAAAATTGTTTTGTGAATGATTACCTGTTTGGTCCAGTCACTTGGAAGGACTCACTACAAGGTATTTTGGATTGTTCCAAGTATTTCTTGTCCGCAAGTAACCTAACCAGAGAGCAAATTACAATAATAAATTTCTATAATGCAAATTTTGAAAATTAAAAAGGAATAGCCTTTTTGGGTAATAGTGGAGTAAGTTGTACTTTTAAAAGTAGGTAAGGCTATTTTCATGGTAAAAATTTTAGATACGGCCTGCTTTGCCTAACTTTGCACGACATAAACTTAAATCTCTCATTATGAAATTTTTCATTGATACAGCTAATTTGAAAGAAATTCAAGAAGCGTATGATTTGGGCGTTTTGGATGGTGTAACCACAAATCCATCGCTTATGGCCAAAGAAGGAATTACGGGAAAAGCGAATGTAATTGCGCATTACAAAGCGATTTGTGACATTGTGGACGGGGATGTAAGTGCGGAAGTGATTTCGACCGATTTGGAAGGGATGCTTAAAGAAGCGAGTGAGCTTATTGAAATAGATGATAAAATCGTGGTGAAAGTGCCAATGATTAAGGATGGAGTGAAGGCAATCAAAGCGCTTTCTGACCGTGGCATTCGTACCAACTGTACCCTCGTTTTTTCAGCGGGTCAGGCGTTGTTGGCAGCCAAAGCTGGGGCTACTTACGTTTCTCCTTTTATCGGTCGTTTGGACGATATTTCGATGGACGGTATGGAGTTGATTGAGCAGATTGTAGGTATTTACCAAAATTACGGATTTACAACGGAAGTATTGGCGGCGTCGGTGCGTCACCCAGTTCACTTGTTGAAATGTGCGGAACTTGGCGCTGATGTTGTAACTTGCCCACTCAGCGTTATTACATCGTTGTTGAAGCACCCACTTACAGATATTGGATTGGAGAAATTCTTGGCCGATTACAAAAAAGTAAACCAATAATCAGTTTTCAGCAGTTAGCGGTTAGCAGTCACTCAAAGATTGGCAACCGCTAACTGTTGATTCACTAATTGCTAATTGCTGCAAACAAATGACCGCATTTTCTTCGGAACCCATCATTAAGCTTGAAGGAGTAGATATATACCAAAATGGCAACAAGTTGGTATTGTCGGATGTCAATTTTGAAATCAACAAAGGTGACTTTGTGTTTCTGATTGGCCGCACAGGGAGTGGCAAAAGTTCACTATTAAAAACCCTATACGGTGACTTATGGCTTGAATCGGGAAAAGGAAAGGTGGTAGGATATGAATTGCAAAAAATGAAACAAGCAGAAGTGCCGTTTTTGAGAAGAAAACTGGGCATTGTGTTTCAAGATTTTCAATTGTTTTTTGACCGTAACGTTGAAGAAAATCTAGAGTTTGTGCTTCGTGCGACGGGCTGGACGGATAAGTCGGCCATTAAAACACGGATTTCGGATGTGCTAATGCAAGTGGGTCTGGGCACGTCTCCCAAAAAAATGCCACACCAACTTTCGGGGGGGGAACAACAACGCGTGGTGATTGCCAGGGCCATGCTCAATGAGCCCCAAATTTTACTTGCCGATGAGCCCACAGGAAACCTCGATCCAGAGGTAGGAGAGCAAATCATGCAAGTCTTCCAAACCATCAATACCGCAGGAACGGCTATCCTAATGGCTACCCACAATTACGACTTCCTAAAAAAATATCCTGCTCGGGTGGTTAAATGCGAAAATGGAGCGGTGACTGAAATCCAGTAGCGAAGCCCGCAAAATTTTATATTGCTACGAAAAATACAAAATTTTATCTCTCATTTGTCGTTTATTCGATAAATAGTCTTACTTTTGCAAAAGTTTTACTGCACGAACACGCTCGTTCGTCTCTGCGATTTTTTGTGTTAGGGTTTACCCCTTCTTTTCGTCCTCAGAAAATACACGCAGGCCATCTGTTTTAACCTACAGAGACTCTTCGGGCTGCAGTGCTTTTTTAAGCGAGTATTGAGTATTCAGTTTGTGGGTGTGGAGACGCTGTCGCGCCTGTATGTGCTGCTGTACTCTATGCTCCCAACACAATATTCAATATAAACAATACAATGCAAGAAGAAACATTAAGTTTTCAGACGTTGGGCTTATCAGATGAACTGATGCAAGCAACCAACGAAATGGGTTTTGAAAAACCATCTCCTATTCAAGCACAAGCAATTCCCCATCTTTTACAAGGATTAGACGTTATTGGACAAGCGCAAACAGGTACAGGTAAAACTGCCGCCTTCGGTTTGCCAGCGCTTGAACTTGTTGACGTTACTGAAAAACACACTCAAGTACTTATTTTGTGCCCAACGCGTGAGTTAGCGGTTCAGGTTACTGATGAGTTGCGTCGCTTGGCGAAATACAAAAAAGGCGTAAAAATTGAAACGATTTACGGAGGTGATTCGATTGAGCGTCAAATTAAATCGTTGCGTGGGGGAGTACATATCGTTGTAGGTACGCCTGGTCGTACGATGGATATGATGGAGCGCCGCGCCTTGAAATTAGAAAAGGTAAGTTACATGGTGCTTGACGAAGCGGACGAAATGCTTGACATGGGCTTCCGTGAAGATATCGAAAGCATTTTGGAAGAAATGCCAGAAGAACGCCAAACGGTATTGTTCTCGGCGACAATGTCAAAGCCAATCATGGCCATTACGCAGAAATTCCAAAATGACCCTGTACTCGTAAAAGTAACTCGCAAAGAAGTTACAAATGAGAACATTGAACAAGTTTGCTTTGAAGTAAAACAACGTGCTAAGGCGGAAGTAACTTGCCGCTTGATTGATTCTTACGACTTGAAACAAGTAATTATCTTCTGTAATACAAAACGTAAAGTAGATGAAATTACGGAAGAATTGATGGTACGTGGCTACCAAGCGGAAGGACTTCACGGCGATTTGCGCCAAGCCCAACGTAACAACGTAATGGCGAAGTTTAGAGCAGGTACTACGACTATCTTGGTAGCTACTGACGTGGCCGCTCGCGGAATCGACGTGTCGGGCGTGGATGCGGTAATTAACTTTGACCTTCCCCTTGACGAAGAATATTACGTACACCGTATTGGCCGTACGGGTCGTGCAGGTCGTACAGGTAAGGCGTTGACGTTGGTTGCAAAAGACGAAAAATTCCGCCTCCGCCAAATCGAAGGTTACACAAAAGTTCGCATCGAAAAAGGAGTAATTCCTACGTTTGAGGACATTGTGGGCGTTCGTAAAGCTCGTTTTATTGAGCAAGTAGAAAAGGCGGCGACCGAAGGTGATTTGGATATCTACAGCGATATGCTCACGATGTTGCACCACACGACTGGCCTGAGCACTGAAACAATTGTAGCCGCTTTGGTGAAAATCAACATGGGAGTTCAGAAAAGTGAATTTGCGGATACTGACTTGGCATGGGATGAAGACCGTAAGTTTAAAGATAGAAATGGCGCACGTGATGACCGTGGCGGACGTTTCGAAAAACGTGGTGAAGGTAGTGGCCGTTTTGGCGACCGTGACCGTGGTGGCCGTGGTACTGACCGCGATAGCCGTGGGGGTGGTGACCGCCAGAAACGCAATGACCCAGGTATGATTCGCTTGTTTGTGAGCGTAGGTCGCAAAGACCGTGTTCAACCTCGCGACATCGTAGGTGCCATTGCGGGTGAAGCAGGTATCCCAGGCCGCGTGATTGGATCTATTGACATTTTTGATGCGTATTCGTTTGTTGACGTTCCTGAGCGCGATGCTCGTCGTGTGGTAGAAGCCATGAGTGGCAATACCATCAAAGGAAAACCAGTGAATATCGAAGTAGCACGATAGATAAAAAAGTAATCATTGGCAGTTCACAGTTTACAATAGCTCATTATATTGTAAATTGTGGACTGTTTTGTTTTGGGGTATATTTCTCAAACTATTTTGTTTCATACTTGGTTGAGTAAATTGACTTCGGTTGTGAGCAACCGAAGTCGTGGTTATGAGTAACCACGACCACAGCAAGTGCTTTCGGTTATGGAGTAACCACGTTCACGGCAAGTGCTTTCGGTTGCTCACAACCGAAAAGAAGCGGTTACTCATAACCGCGTGAAGTTGCTAAATTCCCATTCGCAAGAAAAATATTAAGGTGTTATGATAGAAAGACCGATAACCGATTGGTTGCCCATTACCAAGAAAGAGGTTGAAAAACGGGGCTGGGACGAAGTGGATGTCGTCATTGTATCGGGAGATGCGTACGTTGACCATCCTGCTTTTGGAACAGCAGTGATTGGCCGAATCATCGAAAGTGAAGGCTTTCGGGTAGCGATTGTGGCACAGCCCAACTGGAAAGACGATTTGCGCGATTTTAAGAAATTCGGACGCCCTAAGTACTTTTTTGGCGTTACGGCGGGTTGTATGGATTCGATGGTAAACCACTACACGGCTAATAAGCGTCTTCGCTCAAACGACTCATACACGCCTGGGGGTGAAGCGGGGTTTCGTCCCGATTATGCCACGACCGTTTATTCCAAAATATTAAAAGAACTCTATCCCGATGTTCCTGTACTTATCGGAGGGATTGAAGCGTCACTTCGTCGCGTAACGCATTATGATTACTGGCAAGACCGTTTGATGCCAACAATTTTGGCCGATTCACAAGCCGATTTGTTGGTTTATGGGATGGGAGAACAGCCTTTGCGCGAGATTTTGCGTCGTTTGAAAGACGGATACGATTTTTCGGGATTACACGATATTCACCAAGTCGCTTATTTGCAAAAAGCATCCGACGAATTGCCTAAGTGGAACGAATGGGAAACGGTCGAGCTGGCGAGCCATGAAGTGTGTTTGCAGGATAAAATCAAGTACGCGGCTAACTTTAAAATTGTAGAAGTAGAGTCAAATAAGTGGCAGGCCAATCGGATTACGCAATTGGTAGGAGAGGACGTATTGGTCATTAATCCACCTTTTAAGGTAATGACCGAAACTGAAATCGACGCTTCATTTGATTTGCCATACACGCGCTTGCCGCACCCAAAATATAAAAACCGTGGGCCGATACCTGCCTACGACATGATTAAGTTTTCGATAAACATGCACCGTGGGTGCTTTGGAGGTTGTAGCTTTTGTACTATTTCGGCGCACCAAGGGAAGTTTATCGCATCGCGAAGCGAAAAGTCGATTTTGAAAGAGGTGGATGAAGTAACGAAACATCCCGAGTTTAAGGGCTATCTCTCGGATTTGGGCGGCCCCTCGGCAAATATGTATCGAATGAAAGGTAAAGACGAGTCGATTTGTGCGCGCTGTACAAGTCCAAGCTGTATTCACCCTGTCATTTGTTCCAACTTGGATACGTCTCATAAGCCCATTACAGAACTTTACCGCAAGGTGGATGAGCATCCAAACATTAAAAAAGCGTTTGTTGGCTCTGGGATTCGGTACGATTTGTTGGTGGATGATTTCAACAAAAACAACAAGGACGGCAATCACGATGAGTACATGGAGCAGTTGATTACGCGCCATGTATCGGGTCGATTAAAAGTAGCGCCCGAACATACCTCTGACGATACGCTTCGAGTTATGCGGAAACCATCGTTTAAGTATTTCAAACTTTTCAAGAAAAAGTACGACCAGATTTCGGACAAACACAACCTCAAACAACCGTTGATTCCGTACTTTATTTCATCGCACCCAGGTTGCGAAGAGGTAGATATGGCCAACTTGGCAGCAGAAACCAAGGATTTGGGCTTCCGTTTAGAACAAGTGCAAGATTTTACCCCAACGCCCATGACTGTTGCGGAAGTAATTTATTACACGGGAGTGCATCCCTACACGTTGAAGCCAGTTTTTACGGCTAAAACCCGCGAAGAGAAGCAGAACCAAAACCGTTTCTTTTTCTGGTACAAACCCGAATTTAGGGATTTGATTCGTAACCGTTTGAATAAGCTCAAGCGTCCTGACTTGGCCAACCGCCTTTTGGGGGGAGGAAATGCTAAAAAGAAATAAAGACGTTAGCCCTTCTTCAACGAAATCACTTCGCTGTAGGCTTCGTTGAGGGCAGCAACCATTTTATTCCATTCAGGGAAACTTGATTTTTTGACCAAAAGCGAGTTCAACGTCCATTGACTGCGAACCACGATTTGGTCATTTTTTTGTTCATAGCTCAGCTTAAACCCAAAGTCAGGGTGCGAAAACGACGCATTGGTAGGAAGGTTGGTGACGGTATATCCTTTTGGAACAGGCAGAATCGTTACCATGTCTTCGATGTGCGTAAACTCGTGTTTCCAGTCATTTTTGCGGCTTTCTTCCATTCGTTTATCAGCCCATGGGCGCGTCAAATGAGGATTAATAAAAAGCTCCCCTGCCGCTTCCTGAACGTAGTCGGGTACTGAAAACGCGTATTGGAGCCGTACAGGTACGTCACGATCTTGAAGTCCTGTGACTACATTTTTTAACAAGGCACATTTGTTAGAACCTCGACTAAGTACATTTTTGTAGTATTCGTCGCGTTGTGGCTCCGAACGGTACTGCACGGCCGATTTGAGCGATGTTTTCCATAGTCCTTGAAAAGTTAAGGTGCCGTTTCCCTTCAATGTTTTTCCATCAATCGAAAGTATCATTGAATCCACTTTGGTATTTTGATTGGCAGGAACAACGGGCACAGGAACGATTTCATACTTGTCTTCCGATGTCATTATCAAGGCTTCTTTGCCTTGGATGTGCGAGGTCGGAAGTCCGAAGTCGATGCGGTCGTCGGTTGCGTCCAAAAATTGCCATTTTCCTTGCCACTTTACCGCCGCAATCATGTGGTTATCCACGCTCATGGAAGGATTTTCGGCATATTTGTAGGGAATGTCACGCGTTCCAATCCACACCAAATACGACGGAATACCTGCCAAATTGAGCATCGACGAAGTAAGACTGGCCATGTCTTTACAATCACCGTAGCGTTTTTGACAAACATCGTTGGCCTGACGAGGAATAAACCCGCCAAGCCCTTCTTCAAAGGCAATGTATTTGACGTGGTCTTGTACCCAATAATAAACCGACCGAATTTTCTCTACTTCGCTTTTGCCCCGCGTCAATGAATCCGTAAGGGCTTTGAGCTGCGAACTGGGCTGCTTGTTAAGGTCTTTGACCAAGCTTTTGTAATAATTAAACAGCTTTTGGACGTCGCCCAATACCTCCTTCGTTTGTCCGTTGGCCGTATAACTTTCGATAAATAAAAACACTTGTGGCACATAATGGCGTAACGAAAGCGATTCCGTTTCCAGAGGCGACGCTTTTAAATTTTGTGCTTTCCACGTATAAACCGTTTTGCCATTTTGGGTTGTTTTGGCAAAAACAATCCCCTTCATATCGCCGTAGGTTTTGTAGGAAACCTTGACGGAAGCGGGAAACGAAACCGAGAATTCACTGTTGATAACAGGTACATAATTCCCAAAAACAAAACCCGAAAGCATATAGGGGCTTTTGACTCTTTCGGTATAGGAAACGGTGCCAATGCCTCCTTCTTTGGCGCCTGGAAAGGTGAATTTTTTAACCTGCATATCGTCAAAAAATATTCCTCCCCCTGGGCTAGGGCGCTCGGTTTTGATGTCGGTGACGGGCGTACGATTATAGCCCGATTTTTCGGGAATGTATGAGACCGCATCAAGGTCTTTGATTTCCTGAAAAGCTTCAGAAAAGTAAATACGTTCGTCGGCAAAAACACTGGCCCGTTTGTCCAAAAACACGCGGTCTTCTTGGTGAAACACGTCGATTTGAAGTTCCCCATTCACAACCTCGATGGCTACTTTTTCGGAGCGATTGAGGTACGCCATTTCATCATTGGGAAACTTCGCTTTCAGTTGCGACAAGTTGACCTTAGGTTGAGCCACTGCCGAAAGATGAGTGGCGAGCAGGGCAAAAAAGAAAAAATGAAACGAAACCTTGAAATTCACCAACGCAAAGCGCATCATACGAGAAGGAATTAGTGTAGTTTCCAAATAACGGAAGGTTAGAAATAAAAGTTTTATTTTGGTGTCTTTATTGTGTTACTCACGGGAGCACGTTTATTTTGTAACAATGCCGCACGAAACTGATAAACTAACAAACTCCTCGCCCGAAGAACTAGAACAGGTGCTTCGGCTACCCAACTTGCTGCGCGATTTGTTGCTACAACTCATAAAAGACTTCCAAACGGCGCAGTTACCCTTAGAGCTCGACATCGACGAACGCTATTCGTTTGAAGAGTTGCGTGAATATTTGACCCAAAAAATAGACGAGCATTTAAAAAAAGGAGGAACACTGAAATACCTCCTAAATCGGGTTGATTTGACCGAAAAACAAATTCACCGCGCCATTCCTACGGCGATTCATGCTAGTTTACAACTACTTGCTGAATTGATTATCAAGCGAGAACTTCAAAAAGTGGTAATTCGGTATTGGTACCGACAGAGTGCTTCGAAAGAGGATTAAAACTGGAAATTTTTAAGTTTTATCGAACATTAGTACTTTTGTGGGTGTTAAACTGACACATTTAACCTGTGAGGAATGAGTAACCGTAATGCGTCTTTGGCGCTTGAGTTGACAACGACTGTTGACGACGAGCGTCCTGTATTTATTTCTGGTAATTTTTGTGAGTGGTATCCTGATATTGAACGGTATCAGATGCAAAAGATAGGAGCAGGAAAGTATCATTTTCAATTTCCCCCCGATTTTCATTTTGAACAACCTCTTGAGTACAAATATACCCGCGGAGGCTGGGATCAAGTAGAGCTGGATGCCTTTGGCGAAGCCCCCCAAAATCGCCGTATTAAAGGTAAAAATACTACCCAAAAGGATTTTGTGCCCCACTGGCGTCGTAATGGCCGCGCGTTTGACGAGACGTACGTACCCACGATTCAGACCGTAGCGGAAGATTTTGAAATACCTCAGCTGGGTAAAAAGCGCCGTATTCGTATTCTTCTCCCGCACGATTACAGTACTTCTACCAAACGATACCCTGTATTGTACCTTCAAGATGGGCAGAACCTCTTTGGTGATGGTTCTATTTTTGGAAATTGGGAAATAGATAAACGCATGGCGGTACTGGCCGAGCAAAACAAAGGCGGTATCATCATTGTGGCCATTGACCACGGAGATGAAGACCGTTTGCACGAATTTGCACCCTACACGCATCCAAAATTTGGCAAAGGAGCGGGGAAAAAGTACGCAAACTTCATCGTTCGTACCCTTAAACCGTACATTGATAAAAATTATCGTACCCGCACCGAGCGCCAATTTACGGGCATCGGCGGCAGTTCAATGGGAGGCTTAATAAGCATATATGCAGGCTTAATGTATCCCGAAACGCTAGGCCGTCTTATGATTTTTTCGCCGTCGCTTTGGGTTTCGGACAAAATCTATTTTGATTCCATCGAATTCTTTAACCCTCTGGAAACCAAAATCTACGTCTATGCAGGAGGGAAAGAAGGACGCTACATGATTCCGAGTGTAGAGCGGCTGAAAGAGGCGATTGAACGACAAGGATGGAACAACGAACGACTTCAATTTAAACTATCGCTCGACCCCGCTGGCGAGCATACCGAAATGCGCTGGGGTAAAGAGTTTCCGAAGGCCGTGGAGTGGCTCTTTGGCTGATAGATAGCCCATTATCAATCATTTTGGCACTTTTATTGCTGTATCCAAAGAAATTTTACCCATTTCTTTGGATACAGTGACGTATCGTTTTATGTGATACTCGAAAAACTCGGTGCCAGTAATGCTAGTTGTCAGGAAAACTATTTTGTGGGGTTTGCTATTGCTGGTGAGCAGTGTATATGCGCAATATCCGCTATTGCTGAAAGATATTAACCTTCAGGCAGACCCGCTTGCTACCTCTGCCACCTTGGGAAGCGACCCGCGCTTTCTTACCAATCACAATGGAATACTTTATTTTACCGCCAAACAAAACGGCTCGACCGTGGGGCTGTGGAAATCATCGGGACGAAATGCTACTACTGCCAAAGTCTTGGATTTGCCAGGCACTGCCTATTCTCTCACGAGTGTGGGAACTTCATTGTATTTTGTAGCTGACCAAACAGGTTATGGTTACGAACTTTGGAAATCAAACGGCACAGCCGCGGGTACGATTCGCGTGAAGGACATCAACGATGGGCCGCTGGGGAGTATGCCAAGTGGTTTGACCAATGTGAACGGAACGCTTTATTTTGTGGCAACTACCGCAGGGACAGGAAGTGAACTCTGGAAGTCGGGGGGAACAGATGCTACCACGGTCATTGTCAGAGACATTGTGACGGGGGCAGGAAGCTCGAACCCTCAACAACTGACCAACGTTAACGGAACACTCTATTTTGTGGCAAACGATGGCGTGAATGGGTACGAGCTTTGGAAAACCAACGGCACGGCGGCAGGAACTACTTTGGTCAAAGATATTAACGCAGGAATAGCAAGCTCGAATCCTCAGTACCTCACCAACGTGAACGGAACGCTGTATTTTACGGCAACCAATGGCACTAACGGCTTTGAATTGTGGAAGTCGGACGGGACGGCTGCGGGGACGGTACAGGTACGGGATATTTGGAGTGGGTCGATGAGTGGAATGCCACATTATTTGACTGTACTCAACGGTACGCTATATTTTGCGGCCAACGATGGACAAACGGGAATAGAACTCTGGAAGTCGAACGGGACGGCAGCGGGGACAGTTCTTGCCGTAGATATTCAAACAGGCAGTGGAAGCAGTGACCCTCGAAACCTCAAAGCGCTCAACGGGCTGCTCTATTTTTCGGCCACCAACGGAGAGGCAGGACAAGAGCTTTGGCGCTCGGACGGCACAGCGGCTGGGACAAAAATGGTGAAGAACATTCGCGTCGGTGGAGAAGGTTCTAACAGTACACCGTCGATGTTTAACCTCCGAAAAGGCATTGTGTATTTTACCGCTTACGATGATTTTGCGGGAAGAGAACTTTGGCAAACCGATGGTACCGAAACGGCCACCAATGTATTGGAGTTATATTCGGGAACAACTGGAAGTGGAATAAGCAACCTTACCGTACTGGGTGATACCCTGTTTTTTACGGCAGATGATGGCAAAAAAGGGAGTGAAATCTGGAAAATAGAAGCCTGTATGCCGCTGCGAATGGCATCGGATACTACAATTTGTCACACAGGGCCGTTGTCATTGCCTGCCCAAGTCGCAAACTATGGCAGCTTTACTACACCAATTTGGCGAAAAGGCTCATACGATGGCCCGATTGTGACGAACCCTACTAACGTGCGATTGGACAGCACTGTCACCACGTTTTATCTTGAAGCACAATACACAACGGGTTGTACAAGTACAGCTAAAATTACCATTCGGACTAGAACCCTACCCGAGAGTGTCGGGAGTATTCGGGTGTTGTTGGAAGGAGCTTATCGGAATGGCGTAGGTTCGATGACAACGACCCTCAACCAGCAGGGGTTACTGCCAGGACAAACGCCCGTAAATCCACTTGCCACTAGAACGCCAGCGGGACAACCATACGCGGGTGCGCCCTGGTATTATATGGGCAACGAAACGGTAGCTACTTATGACCCGTCGGTTACAGATTGGGTATTGGTTTCGCTACGAACCGATCCTGCCAATCCTGCTACGACGGTTTTTAAAGCGGCCGCCTTACTTCAAAATGATGGCTTAGTGCCTAGTATTCAAGGATGCCCGAGTCGATTAAAGGAATACACGGATTATTACGTGGCGGTCGAACACCGTAATCACCTGCCGATTGTGGCGGCCACTCCTACGCTTTTTGTAAACGGAGGGTTTTTCTATGATTTTGGTATTAATCAATCCTACATTCCTGCCAATGCCCCAGCAATTGGGCAAAAGTGGCAGGATACCCGCTACATGATGTATGCAGGCGATATCGTCAAGGGTGCAAGTGCAGAAATAAACGCAAATGATATGACAGTTTGGATACAGACCAATGGTACGTTTGGGAAATATTTGGCAGGAGACATTAACCTCGACGGCGAAGTGAATGCACTTGACAGGATTTTGTGGACAATTAATAACGGTTTGTTTTCGGGGGTAAGGTTTTAATTTGAAGAAATGATGAAGCGTTGTTTTGGGATATTGTTGTTGATAATGGGACTTTTTAGAAATGCCAACGCGCAGGGCATTCCTAAAGAAGTACTGTACGAACCCGACGAAGGGGGCTATCCGCAAGGCTACACGCCCAATGCAAAACTGGGCACTTTTGATTTATCAAGTACTGCCGCAAATGAGCCGTTTCGACACTTGTTAAAGCTCTTTGAAGCCCAAAAAGTAGTTTGGGACGACGTAACGGACTTTCGGGATTATGGCTTTAAAGCGTTTTTTGGCGGAGTAGGCGAGGGCAAACCCAAAGAAAATCGGTACGCGGATATTAATGAAGGTATTTTTCGGGATGCTTTTACGGTGCAGGGTGTAAGTTTTGGGAAAAATCCAGTGTATGTGCCTGACCCAAATCGCTTACTTTCGGCGCAGGGAAAGAATTATCGCTGTTTTAATGCGCCTTTTTTGTCGGTGACGATTGAAAATGTGGACGAAGCGGGAAAATGGAATCCTTTTTTGCTGACCGAATACGAACTCGACCGCCGAGCCAAGTACGCAGGTGATGGGCGAATGGGCTTTCTGCGCTGGGACATCGAGACATTTTCTAATGCCGAGTGGCTGTCTATTTTACGGGGGCGACAAGTGTGGGAAAATGGGAAATACCGCCATGCCTTCAACGGTGGTACCGACCCTACTTACAAAAATTGGGACGATCAACAGTTTTTTGACCACGTTCAGCACCGCTGGAGTTATGTTTTTACGGAGTTGTTTTACAAAACAAAACTCTACAGCAACGGCGCAAAAATTTGGCAGTACGGAGCAGGCCCCATCAACCAAATGGATCCGTTTATCTTCCCTCAGTTTGATGACAACGGCAATATTCACTCAAATTGGGGTGTACCCAACAATCCCATTTGGAAGCTCAAAAACAAATTTAACAATCGTGCTGTCAATGAGGAACTTAACTACATGGAAGCGTGGGATTTTGTGCAGCAATTTGCCATGTGGGCAGTTCTTCAGTATGATTCAAACGTCAATTATTGGGTCAATACCGACATTATTCGGCTGAAAGAAACCCCCAAAACCAACGTAACAGCGGGCGTTCCTACGCGCTACCACATCGTTGACATTGGAGCCGACCCCAATACGCCTTTGCGGAATCGGCGGGTGCGGGTGTCGTTGCACGCCCAAGATGGCAGCCTGCGCAACGCCGATAAAACCTATCGTATTACGTTTCAACATTGGCGGGGTTTTACCGAAATAGATATTCCTGCGGGTAGTAACAGCGTTGAATTAACGACTACTTCGCCTGAACTGGTTTGGCAAACCGACGACCATTTCTTGTTGCTCATTTGGAGTACCATCTACTGCGCCCGTTATCAAGAACCGACCAAACTGGGCTTTTTAAACTGGGAGCCTACGCCGCGTACGTACAACTTTAGCCCTTATTCATTGGCCACAACCGATATTTTTGAACAGCGCGTTTATGATGCAATGGTTGGTTTTGCAAACCTTCAAAATTACGGAGTGGTAAACTGGGAAGCGAACACCGTTGGGAAGGTGAACCCGATGGTACGTGAGAGTATCATTTTAGCCCAAAAGAAGATAGCGCCTTATAAAAACCATATTGAAAATCAGTCACTTGTCCATGTAGATGTGAGTATTGACGGCGGACAAACGTGGATAACGGGTGGGTACCCGCAAACACCTTTTGAAGCGCATTACAATGGCTGGTGGATGGGTGGTTTTTACCAAAACAATCAGCCTTATCCGATGGTGTTTGGATCGTATAATGCTCAGCAACGGACGTTTTTATTTACCCATCTCTCAGGCCGACTTCCTACGGGAACGTTGGGTTATAAAGTACGCGTGAAAATCCCCAATACTTCGACTTCATACACGTTTGATATGTCTTCCACGCGTGAGTTGGGGTATTCGCTCTTTAAGATTTAAAAGCCGTGCAAGTTGTGCTGAGGGTTGCTTACAACCCGACCTTACTGCGAATTTAAGTTGTGCTAAGGGCTGCTCACAACCCGACTAAATCGCTGAATTTATTTCAAAAGCGTAGCGTCAATGGCCTTCCAATCAATGCCTTTCACAATTTCGCGGGCGATTTCGACAGGGGCGGTGATGGTCACGACTAGATTTTCTACCAGTTTGCCGCCTTTTCTAAACTGCGGTTGGTAGCGCGTATCTTGGCCTCTCTGAAGAGGCTTGGTATTCCAGCCACCCAATAAAATCACCGTTTCTTGGCGACCTGTCGCTCCTTTTAAATCGGGTTTTAGCAATACTTCAAGCGCAAGGGTAGCACCTGAGACGTTGATAACCTGAGATGACTGCACCAAGCGTGCGCTTTCAGTATCTTGCAATCGGTAATTACCGAGGTTCATTTCTACGCTTACGGAATAAGTATCTTGAGCGCGCTGGGCGATGGCTTGTGGGTTTTCGGTGTACATCGTGTCGCGGTGAACGTACAACGAAGGCAGGGTCGAAGTGGCAGGTTTCATCGAATCAACCACCGCTTTTCGCGCCGAAGCAATGTCGGCTCGCTCCATGATGAGGTCGTATCGGTCGGTACAAAGGTGTACAAATCCGCCCCATTCTGAGGTGACTTCCAACGCTCCCATCGAATGTTTTTCGTCAAAAGTCTTCCAATTTCCCTGCGGTGTTTTGGTCGTAAACTGTCGTTGGAGTTCTTTCACGACCCGTTCGTAAGCGGCATTTTCTTGGGCAGTCGCTGGGCGGCATTGCGCCTGAATCCAAAGGGGAAGTGAAAGGAAAAGAATACTAAATAAGAGCTTCATTGTGGTTGTGTTGTCGGTTATTCAAAGTTACACTAAAAAACTGTTCTGACCTCAAACTTGTGCTTTTTCGCCACAAATCGCCCCAATTTGGCCACAAACTGTTGATAGCTTATCGCAGAAGTTGTTGGTTTGTTGCCATTAAAACCTATAACAACCATGAAAACATTTTCTTTATTCATCTTTCTTTTAGTGGGCTACGCCCAAACTTCGTTGGCCCAAAAAGACTCAGTCGTCATTCCTGACCCTGACGAGTACGATTGGAGTACGCATCTTTATTTGGGAGCGCCATACATCAACATGAGTATTGGTAATTATGCCCAGCTTAAAAACGCACTTAATCGGCAAGGGATTGATTTTGGTAGGTTTCAGGCCAACTCTATGGCGTCCTATGGTTTTGGAATTCAACGGCAACGCGTCAAAATAGGGCTAGAGATACTGTATGGGTTTAACAGCTCATATACGAGTAAGAAAACAGCTACGCAAACACGGCTAGGTTTTCAAGCATGGAGCGTTACGGTGGGCTACGGGCTTGTCCGTCAGCGCAATCGGCAGTGGTTTTTAAACGCAGGAATAGGGTCTCAAGAAACGCGAGTAAACGTTTACAAAACGGGTACGGCGAGTTCTGCACCAACGGTTTCGTTTGATAATTTGCTTAACTCTCCGACGGTAGGGTATTCACCCACTTTACTCCATCAAAATACATTTCTTGAACTTTCGCTGGAACATACGTTTCGGCCTAAGCGCCCTGTTTCATTCAATCCTGTCGTGAAGTTTGGGTATAGGTACGGTCTAAAACCAAAGAGTTGGGGCAGTGATGCCAATATTTCGTTCCAAAATGCACCTGCGGATCGGCTAAACCAGTTTTTTGTACAGAGTATTTTTGTGATGAGTAAAAACCATAAAAAACTCACCCCTGCCGAGAAAGAGGCACGTCGTAAAAATAGAGAAGCGAATACTTGGGGACTTAATCCGCAATAAAAGCCATGAAAAACGCATTGATGGTTGGGTTGTGGATGGTTTTCGCAACGACAACCAAAGAACTGAACGAGTCGGGCGAGCGAGGAACGTTGGTTTTGTACCGAAGAAAAGACTACTTTTCCTCTGATTTTACCCTCAAAATCAATAACCAACAGGTGAGCCAAAAATTTAGCAACAATGAATATATCCGTTTGGACGTCCCTGCTGGAAGGTTAAAAATAGAAACCGAGGGAAGTTTTATCACCGAAAAACAAAGCATGGCGTTTAGCATCGCACCCAACGAGACGGTGTATCTCAAGGGTATTGTGGACTATGATTACCTGAGCAATGCCTTGTATTTTAAGCGCATAGATAGTGAGCCAGCGACCCGCGAAATCACCAAAACGAAACTCGACGAAACTGCCCTCCGACGAATCGAATGAAACGCCGCACACTGATACCTAGTCGATGGTTCTTCCTTGCCGTACTGTCCCTCGTTGGTGGGTACATTGGCTGGTTATTGACCGAAAGTTTACAAGCACAATTCGGGGAAAATGGGCAAGGAAGAAGCGGGTTTTTTACCTTTCTGTTGAGTTATGTGCTTTTGGTAGGGATTGTGTTGGTATTAGCTTGGCTCAATTTTCGGGGGCCGTTTCGTTGGTGGCTGCTTACGGATAAAAAATGGACGTACTGGACGTGGCTGCTGCTGCTAACGTGGCTGACCTTTGAAGGATTGCAGTTTCGGAAAGGTTACGAGCAAGAATTTGTGGACGAAAACGTCCTCGTCACCTTGGTGTTTGTGGGAATAGTGATTGGATTTGGGTACGTGGCCGACGCGTTTCGGGTACGGCGGGAGCAGTTGGTGCTTCGTCAACAAAAAACTGAAGCCGAACTTCGGGCGTTGAAATCGCAAATCAATCCGCACTTTTTGTTCAATGCCCTCAACACAATTTACAACGAAGCCGATGCCGCCCACAACGAAACGGTGGCGGAGTTGGTGCAGCAATTGGCGGGTATCATGCGCTTTACGCTTCAAGAAACCCAAAAAGATTTTACGACCGTCGAGCGTGAAATTGCATTTTTGGAAAAATACTTGGCGCTCCAGCAAGCACGCCTTCCCAAGCGCGAAGGGCTACGAATTGAAACCCAGTTGGACTACGACGGGCGGCCTGCCCGCATCGCTCCGTTGTTATTGATTCCCTTTGTTGAGAATGCGTTTCAGTACGGTATTAGTTTGCAACAAGAGAGTTTTATTGAGCTGAAACTAGAGGTGGAAGAAGGGGAGCTTGTGTTTCAGATTCGAAATAGTATTTCACCCCAAGCAGCGCAGAAACAAGGCCACGGAACGGGGATAAAGAATGTGAAGCAACGCCTAGAATTTATTTACCCAAGCCGTTACCAGTTGTCTGCGGAAGTAAATGCGAGTGTGTTTGAGGTATTGTTACGGATACAACTGGAAGAAAAATAAAGCACTAAGCAGTTGGATAAAAAATCTCCAACTGCTCATTATAACTTGAAAATGAAGTACTATTTTTTAATTCTAATTCCAGAGAAAGCCAACACCGAAGTAGGAATACTATCGCGTTGAATCCCTGTGTAGCTCAGCTGATTATTTTTAGAAACATCAGGGCAGGTGATGGCATTTTGGGTATTTGAGCCAAGCTTATACGTGAGGGCTAAGTTATTGCCCGACTTGCTTGCAAAAAACATGGTAACGGCATTGAGCTTTACAAAAACGCTGTCGCCGTATTTGTAGTTGACAGTCAGGTTAAAAGGCGAAGAGGTTAATGGTACAGTTTTTATTTTTTGATCCGAATCCATGTAAGTGATTGAAGATGGCCGTTTGTCATCTAACGTGGAGTAGGTTAAATTGTAATTGAGGGTGTAAGTGCACGAGCTGTAGTCTTCGATAGGTGTCACAGGAGTCTCTGATGATGATTGATTACAGCTGGCCACAATACAAGCCAGTAAACTCCAATAAAGAGAAGAGATTTTCATAATAATGGTACTTGCGTTTTTGGTGTTAAGTGTCAAAATTAAAGTGCTCGTCTAGTTTGTCCAAATTGTAAAAGCAGCCTTAAAATAACTTTTGGGTAATGAATACGCCTTATCGCCTTTGAATGAGAATCTTAGAAAAGAGTAAGTTGTTGGTAACTTTTCTTTAGTTTTTCGTCTTGAGGAAAGCAGGAGTACTGTGGCGGAGAATAAAATGAAGCAAAAAATGTTGTAAATTTGTTTAGGCTTAAAAACAGAACAAACATCATGGAAACAAACAAAAAACCCCTTACTCCTGAAGAGCGCCAAGCCAATATCGACCGTTTTATCAAACGTTGGAAAGAAGAGCGAGCAAAGGCGGATGATGAGTTTGAAGCACGTGTCAAATCGCCTGAATATCAGGATATGTTAAAAGAGTTAAGGAAAAAAAATGCAGCAAGAGGAGTTATCATCCCCGAACCAAAAGTATGATTTTCAGTTCCTGAATGGAGAAGAAAATACCTATTCTTTTCAAACACGAAATGAGTTTGTGTATGAAGTTCTTTTTCGACCAACCCCTTACCTTTTTGGGGAGAGTTCGTTGTATGCTGATTTAGTGTATGAATTGATTATTCGAGTGGCGCGTAATAATTCTGTCAAACCCAGCCCGCCTTTTGACCCACTTGTAGCTCCGACCATAGCCGAAATATTTACGGATTTTTATCTTAAAACTCCCCTTACCATCGCCATCTACATTTGCGATTCCTCAGATAACCGTCAGCATATGCGCCAAGCAAAGTTTAATCGTTGGTTTGAGTATTTTGATAAAGATGACTTTACAAAATTGGATGATGTGATTCGAGATTCGGAAGGTAACAGGTATCCTGTTTCGTTGATAGTAAAATACAATAATCCACACCGTAAAGCAATTTTTTTGGCATTTTTGGAATTGATAGAAGGTTACAATCACGAAAAATAAATGATTGCTATAGCGCTTGACGACGAACCTGCGGCTTTGCAAATCTTGCAGCGACACGCGGAGAAAGTCCCTTTTGTGGAATTAAAACACGCTTTTGAAAGCGCAGCCGAGGCGTTGCGGTACCTGCACCAACATCCTGTCGATTTGCTCTTTTTGGACGTACAAATGCCCGATATGTTGGGTACTGATTTTGCACGACTTCTCAAAAACACGACTACAAAAATCATTTTTGTGACTGCCCACGCCGATTATGCCGTTGAAGGGTTTGAATTACAAGCGCTTGATTACCTGCTCAAACCCGTAGAATTTGGCCGTTTTCTCCAAGCTTGCAACCGCGCTTTGGGGCAGCAAGCCAAGCAGACGGGCGAGGCATCGAGTTTGTTTGTGAAAGACGGCTACGATTGGGTGCGGGTCAACGTGGACGAAATTTTATACATTCAATCTGACACCAACCTGCTCTTTATCCACGAGCGCACCCGCAAAGTCACGACCCGCATGACCCTTGGTGAAATGATGGCACAATTGCCTACCGAGAAGTTTTTGCGCATCCACAAATCGTACATTGTTGCTTTGAAAGCCATTCAAAAACTAGAACGCCACCAAGTAACGGTTGGGAGTGTAGCGATTCCGTTGGCAGGAACCTACAAAACCGAATTAGAAGAACGGCTATTGAGGTGAGGTTATTTGTTGATTACTAAAATGCCTTTTGGCAGGGCATCAGTAATTAGTAACTCTTTGATTTGGGGCAAAAAAGCCATTAATGACTCATAAGAATTATCTTTCGTGTCTGCTACAATGACGGTGATTGGATATTTGTCAAAGTTTTGTTGATACGCAAGGTTTTTATCGACAGTAAGTAAAATATCAATACCTTCGATTAGCATCAAAGCTAATAGCTGTCCATTTTTCTTTCCATTCCAGCCTCTTTCTGAAACAGTTGTTACGTCAAATGAAGAAAGGCGGTACTTTAATTTCTTTGGAATATTTTCGTCAAGCAGCACTTTCATAAAAATGGCGTAGCATTTGTTCTGAAGAGAATGTTTGTTGCACTATTTCAAGTAAAGCCACAGCATATTCATGCTTGACGGAGGGGAAATCTTCAAGGAATTCTTCCAACGACACCCCCTTTTCTAAATGCACAAATAAGGACCAGACGGGCACACGGGAGCCTGCAAAAACGGGGGCTCCGCCTAAAATTTCAGGGTCTATGGTGATGATTTCGCTGATTTTCATAGTCTTTGGATGAGAGAATTGATGCAATTTACACAAAGCTCATGAAAAAAGTTACTGTTTCAACGCCTTCTGATAGGTTGCTAGGCAGCGCTCGCGGGCGGCAGCGTGGTCCACAATTGGTTTGGGATAGTCAAAGCTGTTTATTTCAGGAACCCATTGTTTGATGTAAACCAGTTGCGGGTCGAACTTTTGCGTTTGAGACGTAGGATTAAAGATTCTGAAATAAGGCGCGGCATCCGTTCCTGATCCCGAAGCCCATTGCCAGCCGCCGTTGTTGGCCGATAAATCAAAGTCCAGCAGTTTTTGGGCAAAATACGCTTCTCCCCAACGCCAGTCGATGAGCAAATGTTTGGTCAAAAAACTAGCTACCACCATCCTGACGCGGTTGTGCATGAAGCCCGTCGCGTTGAGTTCGCGCATTCCTGCATCCACAATCGGGTAACCTGTACGGCCTTCGCACCATTTTTTAAATTGGGCTTCGTCGTTGCGCCATTCGATGCGGTCATAATCTGCCCGAAACGCTTTGCCTTCGCCCACGTGTGGGAAGTGCCAAAGAATCTGCATGTAGAAATCCCGCCAAATAAGTTCGTTCAGAAATGTTTCGCTGAGGTCTTTGGTGTGACGCGCAAGCTCCCGAATCGAAATTGTTCCAAAGCGCAAATGCACGCTTAACCGAGACGTACCCTGAATCGAAGGAGTATCACGCCGTTCTTTGTAGTTTTTTACTAACTCATCCCGCACTGTTTTTTGGGGGAAAGGTTGTCCTACGGCCTCAAAACCAATCTCGGCTAAACTAGGAAGTGGGAGTGGAGAAGTCTTATAAAAATGTTGAAAGTAAGCTTCTGTCGGATAGGGTTTTAGGTAAAACGAATTTAGCTTTTCTTTCCATTTGCGGCTGTAAGGAGTAAACACCGTGTAGGGCGTTCCTGCACCGCTCAGTACTTCGCTTTTTTCAAAAATACACTGGTCTTTATACGTATAAAAAGCAATTCCGCGCGCATTGAGCCACTCACCAATGGCTTTATCGCGGCGAATGGCGGCGGGTTCATAATCGTGGTTGGTGTAAACTTCGGCGACGTCGTAATGTTGGGTGAGTTCTTCCCAGCAGGCAGCCGCTGAGCCGTGTTTGACCACCAACGTACTGCCCATTTGCGTCAATTGAGCCTGTAATTCTTGCAAGGCTTGGTGAATAAACTCTACTCGTCTGTCACGCTTGTCATCAAGTTTGTCTAGGATTTCGGTATCAAAAAGGAAAACAGGAAGCACAGGATTGCCCGATTTGAGGGCGTGATACAAAGCAGCATTGTCGTGCAAGCGCAAATCGCGACGAAACCAAAAAATCGTAATTGGTTGACTCATAAAAAAAGCGTAGTGTTTTGAGAACAACTACGCTTTTGGAAAGAATGTTTTTGTAAAAATAAAGTCGGTATTACTTCACTTTCTTGCGACGTTCGTACATTTCCCGCCAAGTGGTGAGGACAATGCCTTCTTTGTCCAAAAAAGTTTTCAATTCGGGGTCGAGCATAGCCCAGAAATCTCCGTAACGCGTAGGCCAAGAATCAGTGATTTCTTTGAAATTATCGCTCGGCGCGGCGCAGTGCATGATCACCATGGTGATGCCAGGTTTCGCTTCTTTGAGGAGTTCGATGTACTTCTGGGTTTTCATTTTGCGCAAATTTTCCTCCGTGTTGGGAGTGCCTGCGGGAAGTTTCCAGCCGTAGGTATCGGCAAATAAATCATCTAGCACGGGCAAACCCGCGTTCCACAACATTTTTCCCACTTGCTGAAATTGCTGAATTTCTTGCGCGGGGCTGCTGCGTTCTTTCGCAATGAGGGTGGCATGACCGCCTGGCAGCATAACGGGGATTTTTTCTTGAATGCCTACTTTTACGTAGCGTTCGGTAAAAGCAGGTGAACCAAACAATGTTCCCATGTGCGAGTCGATATGCGAAGGTTCGACGCCAAAACTCCGAAAACGCGCAATTTGTGCCCGAATTTCGGTTTCTACTTCATCGGCGGAGGCGTGCTTTACTACATCTCCGACGTTCGACCACATTGCGCCTTCTTTATCAAGCAACCCTGGTACTTTATCTCGTCCCGAAATCGGAAACCAACGGTAGCCTTTCCACTCCGAGGTCAGCGTGAGGTGAACGCCCGCGTCGGTGTTGGGGTACTTTTGAAGGTATTTCATGTACGCGGGTACCCATCCACAAGGCATCATAACACTTGTTGAATTGGCCACTCCTTTTTCCATCGCAATGATGGTGCCTTGGTTGGCTTCGTACGACATCCCCGCGTCGTCGATGTGGAATAAAATGATTTTTTTGCCTTTGGGATAGCCCAATTTCTCGGCATACGTTTCTTGAGCTTGGCTAGGGCTGTAGAGGAAAGAAATAAGTGCAGCAACAAAAAAAAGCTGTTTCATGGACAAGCAACGGTTATATTTGTTTGTATAAAGCCTTGCAAGGGTAAACCATACCCAATCAAGTCTCGAAGGGAAGTCCTTCTACTTACTTAGCATTCAGATGAAAAGACTATTACGAAAGTCGCTTTTTGGCTTAGGAGGCCTGTTGTTGGCAGGCACGGCGCTTACGTATGCGCCGCCTTTGGTGCATATTCGCAACTATGTGGAGCGGGGCGCAGTCGATATTTTGGACTATAAAAAACATCCCGTTCGGCAGGTGTTGGCGTCGGCTCGACCCGAACCTTGGCCTTTGGATTCTACGCTTAACAAAGCCAAGATTTCTCAAAACTTGATAGATACCCTCGAAAAGTACGAAACCACGGCTTTTTTGGTTTTTAAAGACGGCAAACTCAAGTATGAGCACTACTGGGAAGGCTACGATACCAAAACGCTGAGTCAGTCGTTTTCGGCGGCCAAAAGTGTGATTTCGATGCTTGTGGGAATTGCCCTCAACGAAAATAAAATCAAAAGCTTAGACGAGCCGATTTCGCACTACATCGGGTCTTTTTCGGAGGGAGAAAAAAAGAAAATTACGGTTCGGCACTGCCTCACGATGAGTTCGGGCTTGAATTGGCACGAAAAAGACCGTGGGGTATTTAGCAACAACGCCTACGGATATTACGGCGAAGACATTGCCAAAGTTATCGACAACCTCACGGTTGAAAAGTCCGTCGGGAAAGAATTTGAATACCGCAGTGGCGATACCCAAATCTTGGGTTTGGTGTTGGAAAAAGCCTATAATAAGAAAATCTCAGACTTGGTTTCCGAAAAAATCTTTCAGCGGATTGGTTCTGAAACGGACGCCGTTTGGATGCTGGATAAACCCAAAGGCCGCGAAAAATCGTTTTGCTGTTTTGCTCCCACCGCTCGCGATTATGCCCGTTTTGGACACCTGATGCTTTGGAAAGGAGCGTGGGGCCAGCAGCGGATTGTTTCCGAAAAGTACATGAATCAAGCACTTAGTCCTGCAACTAACCTCCTTGATCCCAAGAGCAATGCACCCTTGCAAGTATATGGTTTCCAGTTTTGGATACAACCGTATAAGAACCTACAAACGGTCAGCATGAGAGGCTTGTTAGGACAATTGGTTTGGGCGATTCCTTCGGAGAATGCAGTGGTGGTACGTTTGGGTCACAAAGAGTCGCCAGAGAAAGTAGGACCGTATTTTCGTCAAGATTCGGAAGCCTATTTAGCGGCGGCGTTGGAGGTACTTGGGCAGTAAGAAGGGTAGCGACTGCCATTTATCCTATCAAATCACCAAACATCCACAAGTTAGTTGAATAATCACGGATAAAGACTGTAATTTTCGGTATAATCTTCTACCTAAATTATGTCTCACATTCTCGAAGCGCATGACATTGTCAAGCAATATGCTACTCATCGCGCCCTTGATGGCGTTAGTCTTAATGTTCCCAAAGGATGTATTTTCGGGTTACTTGGGCCCAACGGTGCGGGGAAAACATCGTTGATTCGTATCATTACCCAAATCACAGCCCCCGATGAAGGGTATGTGTTGTTTGATGGCCAGCGCCTTCAGCCCAACCACATTCAGGACATTGGGTACTTGCCCGAGGAACGTGGTTTGTACAAAAAAATGAAAGTAGGCGAGCAGCTGCTTTATTTGGCTCAGCTCAAAGGCTTGTCGGAGCGCGAAGCCATGGATAAGCTGAAGGTTTGGATAAAAAAGTTTGATATCAAAACTTGGTGGACAAAAAGCATCGAAGACCTTTCAAAAGGAATGCAACAAAAGGTGCAGTTTGTGGCGACGGTGATGCACGAACCTAAACTGATTATCCTGGACGAACCTTTTTCGGGTTTTGACCCCATCAACGCCAACCTCATCAAAGACGAAATTTTGGAGCTTCGCCAACGTGGTACGACGATTATCTTTTCGACCCACCGAATGGAATCCGTAGAAGAGCTCTGCGACCACATTGCGCTCGTTAACAAATCGAGAATTATTTTGAATGGCAGTAAAAAGGAAATCAAAAATCAGTTTAAAGAAAACAGCTACTCGGTACGCTATCATGGTGCATTAGGAGAATTATCTTCTGATTTTGAATTAATTACTACCAAAGATACGGGCGAGGGCGTACAGCAAGCTTCGATTCGATTGGTAGGGGATGCCACCGTTAATCAATTGCTCGGAAACCTCATCCAACAAGTGGAATTGGTTTCTTTTCACGAAAATATTCCTTCTTTCAACGACATTTTTATCAAAGCCGTAGGTAGCGATGCTCCCGACGAATCAAAATAATTTAGGACAATACTATGAAAAACATTTTCCTTGTTCTCAAGCGCGAATACCTCGTACGGGTACGCAAAAAGTCATTCATTGTAATGACCTTCCTAACGCCTATTTTGATTGCGGCTTTTTACGGAATCATTGTTTGGGCGGCAGTAGGCTCGTTTAAAAGCGAGCACAAAACCATTCAGGTGATTGACGAAAGTGGATTGTTCAAAGACAAATTCAAGAGCGATAAAAATACCACTTTTGAGCTCATCAGTGGGCCTGTGGCCACGGCACAGAAGAAACTAAAGGGTAAAGAAGATAACTTACTCGTCCATATTCCTGCTGACATTATGGAGCACCCCAATGGCTTGCAGATTTATGCCGAAAAGAACATTGGGCCTATGCTCAAAAACCGCATTGAGAAGGTAGTTCAGCAGGGGTTGAGAAACATCAAATTGTCAAAAGCAGGAATTACGCAGCAAGTGATTGAAGATGCGAACCAAGATGTTGATGCCCAGACGTATAGCCTTGATGATGAAGGTAAATCTCAGTCGAGCAGTACCATGGCGGCCTACGTGGCAGGCTATGCAGCGGCTTTTTTGTTGTACATCTTTATTCTGGTCTATGGTGCGGGAGTGATGCAAGGGGTCATGGAAGAAAAATCAAACCGTATTATTGAGGTGATTATTTCGTCGGTGAAGCCTTTTCATTTGATGTTGGGTAAAATTTTGGGAGTGGCGGCCGTAGGACTTACCCAGTTTGTGTTGTGGGGACTGCTTACGTTTGGGGTGTCGAGCGCTACTCAAACGCTCTTTGGCTTCAATCGCTTTACAGCTACGGAGGAGGTGATGAAAAAACAAGCCGAGCAAGCCGACCCCGAAGTGAAAAAAGAGATGGAGAAACAACAAAATAATACCTTGCAGACAATCGAAAATTTTTCAAAATCGGCGCAATCGCTGCCACTCGCCAAGATTTTCTTTTGCTTTTTGTTCTATTTCTTGGGCGGGTATTTATTGTATAGCTCGCTGTACGCGGCCATCGGTGCTTCGGTCGAAAACCAACAAGAAGCGGGGCAGTTTACTTTCCCGATTATGCTACCTATCATTGCAGCCATTGTTTTTGCCCAATTGGCCATCAATCAGCCCGATGGTTCGTTGGCTTTCTGGACGTCGATGATTCCGTTTACGTCGCCTGTGGTGATGATGGCGCGGATTCCGTTTGGAGTGCCTGCGTGGGAAATTGCTCTTTCGATGGCGCTGCTCGTGCTTGGGTTTATCGGAACAACTTGGCTTGCCGCGCGGATTTATCGTATCGGTATTTTGATGTACGGTAAAAAGGTGAATTACAAAGAGTTGTCTAAGTGGTTGTTTTATAAAGGATAAATAATTTTCCAAGCCCAACATCCCGAAAGTTCAAACCTTTTGGGATGTTTTTTATTCCCAAAATGTATGGAATCAAAAGAAAAAGTACAAGAAAAAGCAGCGTCGTCAAAGCCTAAAAAATCGGCTTTTCGCGAGTGGGTCGATTCGGTAGTGTTTGCGGTAGTGGCGGCGACCTTCATTCGGTGGCTGTTTTTTACGCCTTTTACCATTCCGTCTTCGTCAATGGAAAAAACGCTACTCGTGGGTGATTTTTTGTTTGTGAGTAACCTCCATTATGGTGCTCGAACCCCCGTGACACCGTTGCAAATTCCGCTGACGCACCAAACCATTTGGGGAACATCGATTCCTTCTTTTTCGACCTTGATTCAGTTGCCGATGTATCGTTTGCCAGGTTTTACCCACATCAAACGCAACGATGTAGTGGTATTCAACTACCCAGGTGATGCCGACGAACCGTTTGAAGATGTGTCGATTGGGAACGGAGGTTATAAAGACTTTCCTGTCGATTTGAGAAATAACTTTATCAAACGTTGCGTGGCTGTTAGTGGTGATGTGCTTGAGATTAAAAACGCAGAAGTGTATATCAACGGCGTAAAAGCTCCCGTACCTCCGCACGCCGAGCTTTATTACCGGATGGAGTCGAGCGATGTGTTGGATGATCGCTTTTTTGACAAAGAAAATATTCAAGATTATAGCGCACTTCCTCCTGATTCTGCGCGGACTGGAATACACAGTTATCAAATCAGAACGACGCCTGAAATCGTTGAAACGCTCAAAAAATACGATTTTGTGCGTTCGATTCAGCAAATAGCTCGCTACAATGCTAGCATCTCAGAACCAGGCATTTACCCCGCAGTACTTGCCCAAAACCAAGAGTTTTACGGGCCTATTCAGATTCCTAAAAAAGGGCTAACCATCACGTTGGATTCGGTTAATATTGCCAAATATGGACACGTGATTAAGTATTTTGACTACAACGATGCCGAAAAAGTAAATGTCACAAAGACGCAAATCAGCATCGACGGCAAGCCACTGACGCAATATACCTTCAAGCAGGACTACTTTTTTATGATGGGGGACAATCGTTATGAGTCGGCCGACTCGCGTTTTTGGGGCTTCGTTCCCGAAGACCACATCGTCGGGAAGGCATTGTTTACGTGGATGTCGATTGACCCGAATCCTAAGTCATTTATTCACAAAATTCGTTGGAACCGCCTATTTAAGTTGATTGAATAGGAGTTACAATGCGTGACGCTTTATAAAAAAAGAGGAGGTTGTAAGCAACCTCCTCGCACAAAATGGTTAACTTCTCCTTAATTAATTACCTCAAACCCACAGTAAGGCACCAATGCCTTCGGAATGCGGATTCCTTCTGGTGTTTGGTTGTTTTCCAGTAATGCGGCCAAAATACGCGGCAACGCCAACGCCGAACCGTTGAGGGTATGTAACAACTGCGTTTTTCCGTCAACTTTATAACGCAACTTGAGGCGATTGGCTTGGTAAGTTTCAAAGTTAGAAACCGAGCTACATTCCAACCAACGGCCTTGCGCACCTGACCATACTTCAAAATCGTACGTGAGTGCCGAAGTAAAGCCCATATCGCCACCGCACAATCGAATGATGCGGAATGGCAATTCCAACGCTTGAAGCAATCCTTTGACGTGTTCCGCCATTTCGTCGAGGGCTTGGTACGACTCCTCGGGTTTGCGTACTTGCACAATCTCTACTTTATCAAATTGGTGAAGGCGATTAAGTCCCCTTACGTGCGCGCCCCAGCTTCCCGCTTCGCGGCGGAAACAAGGCGTGTAACCTACGTTTTTGATGGGTAGCTCGTTTTCGTTTACGATGACATCGCGGTAAAGGTTCGTGATAGGCACCTCTGCCGTCGGAATAAGATATAAATCGTCGGCAGTAGCGTGGTACATCTGACCTTCTTTGTCGGGTAATTGCCCCGTACCAAAGCCTGATTCGGCATTGATAAGGATAGGAGGTTGCACTTCCATGTAGCCCGCTTCTACGGCTTTATCCAAGAAAAATTGAATCATAGCCCGTTGAATACGCGCCCCTTTTCCTTTGTAAACAGGGAAACCTGCTCCCGTGATTTTGGTACCCAGTTTGAAGTCGATGATGTCGTACTGCTCAATCAAGTCCCAGTGTGGCTTTGCCGTTTCGGGAAGCGTTGGTTTTTCTCCCCACAGATATACTTCCACGTTTTCTTCGGGCGTACGGCCTGGCGGAACGCTTTCGTGCGGAAGGTTGGGGAGCAATACCAATGTCGCTTGAAGTTGCTCTTCGACTTCTTTCAGACTTTCTTCCAGCGATTTTGCGCGAACTTTCAAGGTGGAAGTTTGAGCTTTGGCTGCTTCGGCATCTTCCTTCTTGCCCTCTTTCATCAATTGCCCAATTTGCTTGGCTAAAGCATTGGATTGTGCCAACGTAGCGTCCAATTCACTTTGAGTATCGCGACGTTGTTTGTCCAATCCCAAAATGGTATCTACGGCTTCGGTAGCCCCTTTAAAATACTTGCGTTCCAACCCTTCGATGGTTAGCTCGCGGTTTTCGCGGATGAAGTTAATCTGTAGCATTACAAATTAGATATAAGGTTTTCAGGGCTAAAGCCCTTGTGTTACTGTTTACTTCGTATTACCCCAGCCTGAAGACGGTGCGCCGTTGCGACATGGGGTTAAAAGAATTTCATCCTATAACTCCAGCCTTTAGGCTGGGGTATGAACTATGTCGCCACTTCTAAGGGCTTTAGCCCTGACGTACTAACTCTATTGCGCATTAAAAATCGTCTTCATTGCATCTTCGTAATAGAAGAGACGCTCATTGAGGACATTAAGCGCTTCGGCTTTGTCTTTTGACCATACCAAAATCGAAAGGTTGTGCTCCGATGCGCCGTACGAAATCATACGGATAGGAATGTGCTTCATAGCTTCGAATACTTTCAGAGCGATTCCTTCTTTATCGGCTTTGAAATCCCCTACGATACAGATGATTGACAAGTCGCGGTCGTGTTCTTCCAAGTCAGCGATTTCGCTCAACTCGGCCGTGATTTCACTCAAGTGCGTATCGTTGTCGATGGTGACCGATACCGATACTTCCGAGGTTGTAATCATATCGACAGGCGTTTTGTATTTTTCGAAAATCTCAAATACGCGACGTAAGAAACCATAGGCGTTCAGCATACGAGTCGAGTGAATATAAATCGCCGTTAGACCGTCTTTGGCAGCAATCGCCTTGATTTCGCGGTCGGTCGTAGTGGTAGCAATGAGCGTACCAAAGGCTTCTGGCTCCATCGTATTTTTCAAACGAACGGGTACGCCGCGTAATTTGGCAGGAGTAATGGTGCTTGGGTGCAAAATCTTTGCTCCGAAATACGCCAACTCCGCCGCTTCCTCAAACGTCAATTCGCGAATGGGGAACGTACGTTTTACGATGCGAGGGTCGTTGTTGTGCATGCCGTCGATGTCGGTCCAAATTTGGATTTCTTCGGCACGAATCGCCCCACCAATCAATGATGCTGTATAGTCAGACCCACCGCGCTTGAGGTTGTCAACTTCGCCACGAGGGTTGCGGCAGATAAATCCTTGCGTAACCACGATTTGCTTCTCTGGGTGATGGCTAAGCATTTCGCTCAATAGTTGTTCGATGGTTTCCAATTCGGGCTCGCCATCGTGGTCAATACGCATAAAATCCAAGGCAGGCAATAGTACCGAACTTTCACCCACTTCTTCCAAATACGCTTGGAACATCTGCGTACTCATGATTTCGCCTTGTGCCACCAATTCTTTGTCTTGTTTGAGGCCAAAAGGGCGACTCTTCAACACCGAACGAATGAAGTTAAACTCATTGTCAACAACTGCTTGTCCTTTTTGAAGCCCTTCTTCGGTGCTATATAATTCTTTGATAAACGCATCGTAGTGTGCTTTCAAAGCGTCTATTTTTTCTTGTACTTCGGCTTCGTTGTTTGCCTTGGCCGAGTCGCCCATCGAAATCAACGCATTGGTGGTTCCCGAAAGCGCCGATAATACTACGATTTTGCGGCCGCTATCTGCCGTCACGAGATTTCTGATTGAGTGCATCCGTTCGGGTTTTCCTACCGACGTACCGCCAAATTTCCAAACTTGCATTTTGTTACTGAATTATTATTGGTGAGTTGTGTTTGAATCTGATTTAGTGGGTATTGGGCTGCCGTTTAAACATTCCCCAAAGGGCAATGCCAACCCAGATGATATTCACCATGGCGGAGGGAATGGCGCCATACGTAAGGGTATTAACAATGAGAAAGGCGCTACCGACCAAATTGGCCCACAAATAAGCCTTCGTCGTGGCATGTAATCTGCCGCTGATGTTGAGGGCATACGCGCCCACCACTAGCACCGAACCTACCCATCCGAGAATATCTATAATAAGGCGTTCTGTCATTTGCTTTCTATGTATAAAGTATCTGGGCAAAAATCAAGCTCATTGTTCCACGTAACCGTACCATTAAAAACCTTTGCCGAATTAAATAAGGAGACATCTTTAAGTTCTTCAAAAACGCCCTTGTTTAAATAAGGTTTTACATCGAATAAACGTACTTCGTGATTAGAGAAGACAATTTGTAGTTCATAATTACCTAATGGAGTGACTTGTTTTACTCTTGGATTCATTTTTAAGCCTATTTTAAAGGGTCAATTGGGAAAATTTTTTGCCCATTTACAGCTAACTGCCAGTCTGCCATTAAGTCTTCTCGACGTAGCTCAATCCATGCCTCTACCAGTTTTTGTTTGGCTTTTGGCAAATTTCCATCAATCAACTCACCTGATTCGATGGAAAAGACAGCCTCCATCCCGCTGTAACTGACGTGAATATGTGGCAAGTGGTGTTGTTTGTTGTCAAAATAATACAACGAAACAATCAAACCATAGAACATTGATATGACAGGCATATTTTCTGAAATTTTCCGCAAAATTACACGATAAATCGGTACTATCTCGCCCTGCTTACCAATACTTAAAAATTGTCGTGATAATCTTGTAACCTGCTAATACAACGCCCTTTACCGTGCCCGATATTTTAGAAAACCCAATTCGCTTTCGGTAGTTAACCGCTACTTCGGTTGATTTGAGGTGCTGCTTGGCCGCTTTTAGTTGCATTTCGACCGTCCAGCCGTAGGTTTTATCTTGCATGTCAAGGGCCAAAAGTTTATCCCACTTAATGGCACGAAAGGGGCCTAAATCAGTGTATCGAACGCCGTACAGAAGACGTAACAGAAACGTAGCGAGCCAATTGCCAAACACTTGTTGGGGAGTCATGGAGCCACGTTCACGCTTACCTAAAGACCGTGAACCAATGACCATGTCATAATTTTGTTCCAAAATCGGTCGTACTAAATCAGGGAGTTCTTCGGGGTAATCGGAATGGTCACCGTCCAAAAAAACAATAATATCGGGGGGAGTTGCCAACGATTTTACGTAGTCCATCCCGCGTAAACAAGCCCTACCGTAGGCAGGCAGTGCTTCGTGAACAACAGTCGCCCCTGCTTCTTGGGCACGAATGGCTGTTTGGTCGGTAGAGCGGTTATCGACAACGACAATCTCACGCACCCAATTGCGAGGGGTTTCGGAGATTACTTGCCCAATGGCAGCTTCTTCGTTGTAAGCAGGAATAATGACAATAATGTTCAAAAGATTACAATTTGCAGTGAGGAGTTTGCAAAGATAGGGAAACTTTACGGCGATATGTTTGGTTTAGGGAGATAGACTCAAGGCGCTATTTTTCTCAACTCATGCACTGTCAACCCTTACCACTTGCATCCACAGGGGCGTTTCCCCCACTTTTTTTAGATTATATTTCCCAAAAAGACCAGTTGCAGCCATTCTACGGTTTATTCCCTGTTCTTGAAAACTTTGAAAAACAACTTCAGCAAAAGTCCACGTTTAGCCAGCAACACCGTGAAGTGTTGGTGCAATCGCTTGAACGTCAGTATGCTCATTTGAGTCAGAAGCCCGACTTCTCGAGTTTATTGAACGAAAATACATTTACCGTCACCACGGGACATCAGCTCAATATTTTTACTGGACCGTTGTACGTCATTTATAAGATTGTAACGACCATCAACTTGGCGCGTCAGCTCAAAGCTGCTTATCCCAATTATGATTTTGTGCCAGTGTATTGGATGGCAACCGAAGACCACGACTTCGACGAAATCAGTTATTTTAATCTTTTTGGTAAAAAATATACGTGGCAAACCCAACAAAAAGGGGCCGTAGGCCGAATGAACCCGAGAGAGTTGGGGGAAGCGTTGAAAATTTTGCCTGAACGACTGCCTATTTTTGAAAAAGCCTACCTGCGTCACGACAACCTTGCGGATGCTGTGCGTTGTTACATGAACGATTTGTTTGGCAAAGATGGCTTGGTGTGCGTGGATGGTGATGATGCGGCATTAAAACGTTTGTTTTTACCCGTTATCGAAGATGAACTCAAAAATTCAAAGGCGTTTGATTTGGTGAAAAGTACCACGGAAGCCATCGAAAGCCTTGGATACCACACCCAGATTAGCCCGCGCGAAATCAACTTCTTTTATTTGGCGGATGGCCTGCGCGAACGGATTGTAAAAGAAGGCGACGAATACAAAGCGCTCAATTCGGATATTTCATTTTCTGAAGCAGAGATTTTAGCCCTGGCCAATGAGCATCCTGAGCAATTTAGTCCCAACGTTGTACTGCGCCCGTTGTACCAAGAAATCATTTTACCCAACTTAGCCTACATCGGCGGCCCTTCGGAAGTGCCGTATTGGATGCAGTTGAAGGGTGTTTTTGATCATTATCAAGTGCCCTTTCCGTTGTTGTTGCCGCGCAATTTTGCGTTGTATGTAAACGCTGCGAGCCAAAAACGCGCGGAAAAACTAGGAGTGACGGTCGAAAACCTGTTTTGGGATGATGTACGCTTGCGCAAGTCTTTTGTAGAAAAAACATCGACGGTGTCGCTGGAATTGGCGCAGGAAAAGAAGGCGATAGAAGAGGTTTTCAACGACATTTTGCACAAAGCCTTGGCCATTGACAAAACCCTTGAAGGAGCGGTTAATGCCGAAAAAGTGAAAATGCTGAATACACTCGAAAATTTAGAAAAACGCCTTCAAAAAGCCGAAGAGCGCAATCACGAAACGGAAGTAAATCAGTTATTGGGCTTAAAAGCGAAACTTTTCCCGAGCGGAGGGTTGCAGGAGCGTAGTGAAAACTTCCTTAATTTTTATCTCAACGATAGCACATTCATTGAGAAACTATTGGCGCATTTTAATCCCCTTGATTTTTGCTTTAATATTTTGACCGAAGAAGGAGAGTAAGAGATAGAGCTCAACTGCTTAATAGTAAGGGCTCTATCGAAAAGTGTATTTTTAGTGATAGTAGGGTTCAAGTAATGTACACGCCATGAAAAACTATCGATTAAATAAGCTTTATAAGCTATGGAGGCTTGCTACTTTAGGTTTAATATTAGTTGTTTCTTGCTCAAAAGGAGATAGGCCAACTCCCATAAGTTCTGTTATTCCCAGTGGAGAGTTACCCACTATAAAACCTAGAGGGAATGAAAATTACCTAAAGGGGAACTCTGATTATATCTACAACCAAGAGAAGGTAAAGACTTTTGAACTAATTATTAAAGATAAAGATTTAGAAAAGCTCAATTTCGACCCTGTCAATCAAGATTATGTAGAAGGAGCTTTGATATTTGAGGGGGATACGATTAGCCCAATTGGTGTACGTTACAAAGGTTCGATTGGGGCGTTTGCAGGTTGTTTGTCTAATCCAGATTGGACGCGGCCTTCTGGTCAAAAGGTTTGTGAAAAGCTCAGTTTACAAATAAAAATTAACTGGAAAGAGCGCAAAGAGCGTTTTTTTGACTTAAATAAGCTTCAATTTCATGCGCAAAACTACGACAAGTCCCAGCTTCGTGAACGCCTAGCGTATTGGCTTTTTGCCGAAATGGGCGTTCCTTCTCCACGTTCAGTGCACGCACGACTGCTTATCAATAAAAAATATTCGGGATTATACGGCCTAACGGAAGAGGTAGATAATCGCTTTGCGGAATATTTTTATAAAGAAGGTAAAGGGAATATCTACAAGGAAGTTTGGCCACTAAAAGCCAATGGTGAGGTGCAATCGGATGCTGAACTTATCAATGCTTTAAAAACGAATGAAGAGCAGCAAGATATTGGCTTAATCAAAGAATTTGGTCAAGCAATTGCGGCTTCTAACGCATCAAATAACAAAGATGTAGTAAGAAAGTATATGAAAATCAATGAGTTGATGTCATACGTTGTAGTCGATAGAGCCATTCGGCATGACGACGGCCCGTTTCATTGGTATTGTAACAATGAAACCGTCAATTCCTGCACAAACCACAATTACTACTGGTTTGAAGATAAAAAAAATAGAAAAATGCACCTCATTCCATGGGATATGGACGGCACGTTTGAACATGTAATCAAAAATGCGAATGAATATACGTCTTTGGCGGATAAATGGGGTGGGACATCGAATAACTGCCTACCTTTTGCCAAAGGAAGTGGTAATTTAAAACACCGTTCAGCTGCTTGTGAAAAACTGACAGCAGCATGGGTTGCTTTTGATCAGGAATATGCTTCCATCAAAAGCGATTTTCAGACTAATTTCGTTTCAAATGATAAAATACTTACCCAGTTAGACAAATGGGCAAAGCAAATTGAACCGTACATTATTGAAGCAGATAACATTCATAATAAAGACATTATGTATGCTGCAAATAAAAGAACAACGACACTTCTTGTTTGGCAAAATGCAACAAATACTTTGAGAAGCCAAGTAAAAGCCATTCAATGAAATTGTGTTTAAAACGCTCATTGGCTTTTACAATCCAGAAAATTTGTCATTTAACTTTAACTGGCGTTCGGGATTAAGATTGCTTTCTTGAATCAGCATATTGGGCGTAACGCCAGCAAATTGTTTGAAATCTTTGAATTTTTCATTTTTAACAGGTTGTTGGGTGAAACATAACTGTACAAAAATGAGGGCTTAAAACTGGTTTTTAGTGGTAAAAAATCGTTGAACTACGACTTCCCAAAAAATACCTCCCAAATCTGATCCAGCAACGCCTGATTACCCAAAAGTAAATAAGCGACAATTGCCAAATTGAACACATAATATCCGAGTCCAATCAGGTATGGTTTGTAGGTTTTGCGAGTAAAAAATTCTACTACAAACAACAATACCCATAAGCCCAATTGTACAGCTAAACCATTGATAAGCAGGCGTGCTACCGCAGGATTGATAAAGGGTATGACGGTCATCACCATAAACCGGGCATGATAAGCGGGCTTTCGGCGAAAGTAAATAGCCAAACCATAAAAAACCAAGAACACAGGTACATCGAATAGATTGGCAGTGAAAACAGGCAGGCTTTTTTCTCGACTTTGCTCTTGGTTGATAATCAGTAAAAGCGAGACGACCATCAAGGCCACCACTACGTACGACGCTTTGCCTACGAATCGATGCCATTCGAGTTTTTTCTGCACAATCAAAATCGGCTGAACAATGAGCAGCAGTAACCAGATAATGATGAAGAGAGCGTGAAAGTGAGTAACGGTAGTGATGGCAATAGGAACATTGCCAATGTTACGTCAGGCTGTATCAACAAAAGTAAAAATAGGCTTGAGGCCGCTTTTTTGGTTGTGAAATGCTCACTTTGATACGCACAAGTCAGCAACTTATTCCTCCATTTCTCAACTCCTTTTTTGATGATGATACGTTTTTTTGCTTTGTGGGTGATGAATTGCATTTGCGTTTCGGTAGCAAGTGCTCAAGTGACGTACTATGTTGCGCCTAACGGGCAAGATACCCATACAGGTACGCTGCAACGGCCCTTCAAAAGCGTATCCAAAGCCATCTCCCTAGCCAAGCAAGCCAAAGGAGCAAAGGTGAAAATCTATTTGCGTGAAGGAGTTTATTATTTGCCTACTTCCATCACGTTGGATGCTACGGAGGTAAAGGCATCAGCGCTGGAAATCGAAGGATATGCCAATGAAAAAGTGACTATTGGCGGGGGAGAAGCTGTACAGTTAGCATGGAAACCGTTTAAAAACGGTATTTATCAGGCTCAAGTAAGCGGTAATACTGCCTTCGAACAACTTTTTATCAATGGGCAATTACAGCATTTGGCACGTTTTCCCAATTATGACTCCACCGCTCGGGTATTTCATGGAACATCGGCGGAGGCAACAAGCCCCGAACGCGTGCGGATGTGGAGTCAACCCGAAGGAGGGCATGTCCACGCCCTTCACTCGGGCGAATGGGGCGGATTTCACTACCTAATTACGGGCAAAAGCCAAAACGGCGAGTTGGCGTTGGAGGGGGGCTGGCAAAACAACCGCCCGTCGTCGATGCACAAACAGCACCGTTTTGTCGAAAATATTTGGGAAGAATTGGATGCACCCCACGAATGGTATTTTGATAAAAAGACCCGTACGCTGTATTTTATCCCGCCACCAAACTTAAATTTGGCCAAAGCACGGGTGGAAGTATCGGGGCTACATTCCTTGTTTGAACTGCGCGGCACTCCCGAAAAACCGTTGCGTAATGTTCATTTCAAAAACCTGCATTTTATACATACCGAACGTAGCTTTATGGAAACCAAAGAACCGTTGGTGCGCAGCGATTGGACGTTTTTTCGCGGTGGAGCCGTGCTGTTGGAGGGAGCAGAAAACTGTACCATTACCGATTGTGAATTTACCGATTTAGGAGGGAATGCCATCGTAATGAGCAAATACAATAGAAATAATACCGTTAAAGGGTGTTATATTCATCATATCGGGGCGAGTGCCGTAGCGTTTGTGGGTGACCCCAAGGCCGTACGTTCTCCCTCGTTTCGGTATGAATTGTCGATTCCCTACGAGCAACTGGATAAAACTCCTGGCCCTAAAAACAACAATTACCCGCAAGCTTGTTGGGTAGAGGATAATTTAATCCACGATGTAGGCCAAATTGAAAAGCAGGCGACGGGGGTTCAAATCGAGATGTCGGCGCAGATTACCGTGCGTCACAATAGTATTTACAACACGCCAAGGGCTGGAATAAACATCGGCGATGGGGCGTGGGGCGGGCACGTGCTGGAGTACAACGATGTGTTTAACACAGTACTAGAGACGGGCGACCACGGCGCGTTTAATTCTTGGGGGCGTGACCGCTTTTGGTACGCTAACCGACGCTACATGGATAGTCTGACAGCGGTACATCCAGAACTGATACTGCTCGATGCGCAGCAAACGACGATTATTCGTAATAACCGTTTTCGCTGCGATCACGGCTGGGACATTGACCTCGACGACGGTTCTTCTAACTATCACATTTACAGCAATGTATGCCTCAATGGTGGCCTCAAACTTCGGGAAGGATTTTACCGAACGGTTGAGAACAACATCATGGTTAACAACTCATTTCACCCGCACGTTTGGTTTAAAAACAGCCACGATGTGTTTCGGCACAACATTGTGATGAAAAAGTATTTTCCTATTCAAATCAACGATTGGGGCAAGGAGATTGACCAAAATTTATTCCCTGATTCAGCTGCTTTGGCGTTGGCTCAAAAGAACGGCACCGACTCCCGAAGTAAGGCTGGAAACCCTGTTTTTGTGAATGCCTCGCAGGGAAATTATACCGTTAAGAACGCATCGGTGGCGCTAACAGTCGGTTTCAAAAACTTTCTGATGCAGTCGTTTGGTGTGCAGAAAATTTCCCTGAAAAAACGAGCTTTACAGCCTGAGTTTCCAGCACTGCTAACCGACGAATCGGTGGAAGGAAAGGCCGTGGCGATTAATTGGCTAGGCAGTTTGCTCAAAAACGTTGAAGGCTTAGGCGAACGCTCTGCCTATGGCCTTCCCGATGAAACGGGCGTCATCATAACGAGTATCGGTGTCAATAGCCTGTTGTCGAAAGCAGGTTTACAACCCAAAGACGTCATCCGCGTGGCCAACAACAAGCCAGTCAAAACCATTCGCGATTTGCTGGAAGTCTATCAAGAAGTCAACTGGCAGGGGCACATGGAAGTAGAAGCATTGCGAAATCAGCAGTGGGTGAAAGTAAGGCTACCGTTAAAGTAAGGACGTCGAAATATCAGACAATGAATTTCAAGGGGAATTCTCTTGTTTTCGGTTTGTTAAAAAAGGACATGCTGCCAGCAGCAAAAAAAACAAAATAGAAAACCATTCTCTTCCCTGAAAATTCTTGATGACTTGCGGGTGCATTTCATTGATTTTTGCCACTTGCTCGGCGGTAAGGTCAATGAGTGCGTTCATTCGGTGATTTTGAGTTTAGTGTTCTGTTATTCTACTTTTCTTGGATTTTGTCAATAAAGCTACTCCCAACCAATACAAAAGGAAAAATGGTATGCCTGGAATAAAGAATAGCATCAAAAATTCTAACCCTTTGGGAAAGTTAAATTGAATAAAATAAATCATTGTCGCAGTGATTATCCCAAGTAGGCTAAAAATGACGGACACGATTGGTGACCAACTATTGATGTGCCGCAACTTATAAAAATAGATTGAAAGCCATATTATCAACGAAAACTGAATCAGTCGCCCCAATATGCCAATGTTAACAACAGTTGGGCTGTCATAATGTCTTGCGAAATCTTCTACTTTTTTGCCTTGACTTATCCATTCTTTCATTGCTTCGGGATATAGGTAATGATGCCTAAATTCCCAGCTAAACTCGGCAAAAGCAAGAATAAAAACGGCTGTCATCAACCACCTCATTAAACGCTTATCTTTGAACGAGTTGCTCATCAATAGCAAGAGGCCAAATACGCCAAAAAGTATTGCTGCGATGAATAAGAAAATATAGCGTAAATGCTCTCGTTCGGGGTGCTCAAGCATTCTGAGACTGAGGTCAGGGGCGGAGGCTAATCCAAATATACCTATCAATGGGCAAACCAGTAAAAACAAAAATGCACTACCAATGGGCACGCCTTCAAATGATTGTGGGGAATAGTAAAAGAGTAACAAAACCGCCAAAACAATGGCCACTGAAATAGCGGCACAAATGATGATATACCGCTGAAAACTATTTCCCTCCACATAGGGAGAATAGCGGCCAATTAGGCTCATAACCAAAAAAGGGAGTATGATTAAAACGAAGGTTATCAGAATAGATATGGCTTTCCTTTTCATTCGTTTACAAGGGTTTATGTTTTTGCAAACGTAGGAATAGAAAGGAGGGAAAGCATAGTAAAAAAACGACATTTAGTATATCACAGCATTCTCAAAATCAAACCCCGAAGGAACGACGCCCGTAAATTGCTTAAAATCCCGTAACAAGTGATTGGGATCAAAATAGCCACAATGGTACGTTATATCGACCCATTTTAAAGTAGGGTTTTGTTTTCTCAAGTTCATCACCTGATTGAATCGAAGCAGACGCTGATAAATTTTTGGACTTACTCCTATGCGTTCCAAAAACTGACGCTCAAATTGCCGAGAACTTACACAAGCGGCTGACGCTAGTTGGTCTAAGGTTTGCATTCGTAAATTGGTTTGGGTCAGGACAGCGTCGATAGGTAATGCTGCGACTTTACTTCTGCTCAGTTGACGAACCAAATACTCGTTTGTCAAGGAAATAACTTCGGCGTCAGAGTCGGCATTGCAAATGTGTTCTGAAAGCTGCTTCACCTCTCCACCCAACACCGCCGTACTTTCTTCGTATGTATTCGCAAAATACGTCATCGGGACGTTTAGTAGCCGATAGATTCCACCAGGCTGAAATAGTATCTTAAACATACAATACCCATCTGGAACCAGCAGCTTGGTGTTCCCAATTGTTGCCTGCCCCATAATCATCGTATTAAAAGAGGTCATAGGTTTTCCTGTTGCATCAAAGGGCTGGGGCTGGCTGCGGGGGTAAAAATAGAGGCATTGCTCAGGTGCGGGAGACATGGTCAAAGGAACACCACTCCCTTGGCCAAGGCGAAGCAGCCAATATTCTTTTACGAAAGGGCGCAAAAGGGGCGGGGGGAGAAATTTTTGTAACAAAGCAAAGCAGGTTTAGTATCGTTGAAAATACATTAAACCCGCCTGATACACAAAAAGATAGCATTAAAGTTAGTAAACGGTCCAACGTCAGTGTGATAACCGCAGTTTCTCAAAAAACTCAGGGTTAAAGTCAGCCTCTTGGAAGTGCTCTAACACGTAGTCTAACGAGCGCTGTTGGCGTATCCATGCGTCGCAAGTAGCGTGACGAAGGCGAGTACCAAGGGCGTTAAAACCCGTGACTGCCCGTGTGTCTTGGCGATAGTTGATTCGGATGGCGATTTCTTTGCTTGGGTGCTGCCAATAAAAGCTCTGAATGCCGTCGGGGCATTGGGCGGGAACTTCGCCGTAGGTTTGGTATTCGAGGTCAAAAAACTTGGCCGAATTAAAAAATACGCCAGGCTGGTAAGGCGTCCGTTGACCACCAATGGTCTGAGCAACGGTTTCGCCCATGATGCGGCCCGTGTACCAAATTTGCTCCACCGATTTACGGCCTTGTGGAGGTGTGCGGTGTTCGACGCAGTCACCAACCGCATACACGTCAGGGAGATTGGTTTCTAAATACTCATTGACCAAAATTCCGCGTTGCGTTTCGAGGGAAGTAGTACGTAAAAAATCAATATTGGGTTCAACGCCGATTGAAATACCTACCAGCTGACAATCAATCGTTTCGTCCTGCGAAGTGATAACGCGCTCCACCCGTTGAGTACCTTGCATTTCTTTTAGCTCGCACCCAAATCGGAGGTCAATCCCACGTTTTTGGACATGCTGGGTTACAAGAGCAGATTCTTCGGGAGGCAATACACTGCGCCAATAACTCGATTCTCGCACGAGCATAGTTACATGAATGCCGCGCGAATGAAGCATTTCGGCCAATTCGACCCCAATTAACCCACCACCCACGATGACGGCTTGTTTTACTCCTGCCGACGACCGTTCGAGTTTTTCCAAATCCTGAAAACTATAAAGCCCTTGGACACCTTCCAAGTGGGTTTTGGACCAGTCGCCAAAACGAGGCACAGAACCCGTTGCAATGATAAGTTTATCGTAAGAGAGTTCGCGTACTTGAGAGGCAGAAGTGGTTGGTTTTGAAGCTACTTTGGTGAGGCGCTCAAGCAGGGTTGGCTGGTAAATTACCGTTTGGCTGTCGGCCGAAAGAAATAATTTACGTTGGGCAAAATCAACAGATTCAATCGTTCCTCTGACCAACTCAATTTTATTTTTTTGCCAAAACCAATTCTCGTAAGGCTGGGTATGCTCAAACTTGAGATGCCCCATATACACGTACATCAGTGCCGTTCGGGAAAAGAAATAGTCGGTCTCTTTGGAGATAACCGTGATGCGGCAATCGCTACGTTTGCGCAACTCTCGTGCGGCTGTGGTGCCCGCAATTCCATTCCCGATGATAACAACGTGCATATTGAAAAACGGTTATTGCAAGGGTTTAGGCTTTTTCTCGGTCGATTTGCCTTGGGAACCAATGCTAATTCGTAAACCAAAATCTTTGCCTTTACTTACGTCTTCGAGCGATACGAGCATTCCCCCTTTGGCTTTCCACGTAGTACGTTTGCCTTGTTTTGAATCGGGGGCGTATTTTCCCGACAAATAGGTGTCAAATTGATTGTACAAGCTTTGGGCATCATTGGCTTCGTTGAGGTAAATATCCACGCGGATGCCATTGAGGGCTTTGTTGTTGTCGAGGTAATAAAGAATATCAATCGCTTCAAAATTCTCAGTCTCGTGCGTGTAGCCTACGTGGTCGGTACTATCTTCAAATAGCTCAAACTTTTCTTCGGCCTTGATTTTACTCAACGGGTCGCCAAATTTAAAACCACGAAAATCGCCTCCTTGAGGCGTAATGACGAGCTTCAATAGCTCTGATTGATTGCTACTTACAACAGGTGTTTTGACGGCATTGGCGGTATCGGTAGCAGCTTTCTGTTCGGCCGTTTTTTCGTTACTTTTTCCACACGAAAACAAGATTGCGACAACGCCAGCCAAGACTAATAAGTAGGTGTATTTTGGGTAATAATGAGTCATTTCGTCCAAATTTGCTTAAAATCCCTGCTAAGTTAGGGCTAAATACACTTCTATACCAATGACTTACTTCTTTTTAATGGGAAACTAATACTTCGTTGGGCGAAAATCAGAACTCTCGGCCTATCGAAAAATAAGGACGCGCTTCGCCTAATTGATTGACTGAATAGTTGAGCCGTCCCACAAAATTATACCAAGTCACTACATCCAGCCCTATGCCAATACCCATCAAGGGGCGGTTGGCCAATGTGCTGTTGTTTAGTGCACTGTATTGGTTTCGGGTATAACCAAAATCGGCATAGATGTTGGGATAAATTGCCAACGGGAAGGTATTAAACTGACGCATTTTGATGAACTTACTCAAGTTAAATGTTCGGTTTAATAATTGGTAGCGTAAATTGGTTTTAGCTAAGGCAAATTGTTGACCATCAATGACGTACAGTTCATAGCCACGGACAAGGTCAGTACCGTATCCCAAACCCCGCGTCTGTAAAAAAGGCTGGAGGGCGGGGCCAGAAGTTTTGGCTTTGAGACTGTAACTGAAAAAGAGTTTTTTGCCTAGAGAGAAGTATTGGCCATAGTTAGCTGTAGCCTCCCATTGTTGAACATCATCGGAAGAAAAAAGTCCTAATCGGCTAAAAACTATGCCATAATAAAACCCTCTTAAAGGATATTGGACACGGTCGCGACGGTCGAAAAAATGCGAGTAGCTCAGCTGGAAATAACGCTGTTGTCGGCGACCTTCCAAAAAATAATTAGGATTTAGGCGTGCCACGGTATCGCTGAGGTTCGTATGCGAATATTGGGCGGTTATTGAATGAAAACCGTAGAACCGTGGTCGATAGGTAAAAGTAACGTAGGGGTTGAGCCGTTCGCGCATACGGCTGTCGCTCGGGAAAAAAATAAGTTTATCGGCACGGGTACGATAGGGCAAGGTTCGGTTGGTTAGCCGAATCATTCCGACGGTCATGCCTAGTTTTTGTTTTTTACCCAGATAAGGTCGCGAGTAATACAAATCAAGCCGAGGAATAAACCCAAACTCAGCGCGTAGCCGAAGGCGGTCGTTGTTGCCCGTTAGGTTTTGGTGTAAAATGTAAGTTCCGTAAATCGTGCGGCTTAGGTCGCGCCCGCGTTCGTACCACCATTCGTTGAAATTACGGTCGGCGAGTTCAAATACAGGAAAAGCCAGCAAATACCATTGTTCTTTGACAACGACTTCTAAGTCGATAGTCTGAGGAGTTGCAATGAGTTTTCCGTCGTCCGTATAAAAACTCAGTGCAGTGGTGTCATTGTCTAAGCGCTTTTTTTTTAGCTCTACCGTGATGAACAAGTTGGTATTGAGGATTTTGCGGCGGTCGTACTCCAGCAGCGAATCAAGCTTTTGTACCGTAATCACATCGCCTGGGCGCAGGTCCATTTCGCGGCGGATAATGTGCTCTCGGGTCCGAAAATTGCCCGTAAAAGTCACTTGTCGGACAAGGACGTGCTGGGTGGTGTCGCTGCTGCCAAACAGCGAAAGCCAAAAACTATGAAAAAGTGCGAGAAGGAGCATGAAAGGTACATTGTATTGAAATACATTGAAAAAGCATTTCGAATAGCAATTATTTACGGTACTGGAGTTTTTTCTAAAAAGAGAAAGTTTAATTCTTTAATTGAGGTGGCCGCAACTGCAAGAAAATCAATCCCACTCATTTCTCAATTGCTTTTGATATTCAAGGCCGTCAAGTTGTCTTTTCAAAGAACCAAAATGTTTACGAAGGCTTTTTGCATTTTTTTGTTTTTTTACCCGCTCAATGATAGCGTCCCTTTCTTTTTCGGGAGTAGTGTTTTTGATAATCGCAGTCATATATTTGAGGTTTTTTACAAAGATAATAACATTGTTGTTTACTCAATAAACCCATATTTAGCTTTTGCTTTGGCGCGTGATAAGGCATTGAAGTGCCACCATTCGGTCTGAATCGACGTAAATCCTGCCTTTAGCATAACGCGCCGTAGCAGCTTTCGGTTTTCGACTTGCTGTCGAGATAGCTTGCCCGATTTAAGCATTTCGGCTTCGCGTTTTGGTTCGGCGACTGCCCCAAAAAAATCAAAAATAGTGCCCATATCCAGCGGCTTGCCATTTTCGTCGGCGACTGTTAAGTCAACCGCACAGCCAAAGTTATGAATAGAGCCTTTGGCAGGGTCGGCCACAAAATCTTCGCGGCGATTGTAGGGCAAGTGACTCATCCGTGCCCAAAAAATCTTGGTAACACTCAGAGGACGAGCACCGTCGTACACCAACAACGTATAATTGGGCTTTTCTTGTTTTAAAAACTGATTGGCTTTCACCAATTTTTGGGCCGCCATGGGTTGCAAATAAGCGCGCTCTAAGTCGCCATAGACATCTTCTTTGATAAAGTTATCGGTCGTGGAGTACTTGAGTTCCACCTTGAGCGTCGGGTCGAGGGTTTGGATGTCCACTAGACCGTGTTTGATAAACTTTTTCTCCAATGTACCCACCTTTGTCTGGGCATAACCAGCCAACGAAAGGCTTACAAAAATCCACAGCGCAGCGATTCTTCTTCTCCTCTGAAACCAATAACTAATAATCGATACCCAATAACTGGTAACAGTCACCCCAGTAGCCCACTTTGCTTTTAAGAACGTATTATACATCAGGCGTTTGCTTTTTTGTCTCTAATCAATCTCAAAAGTAAGCAGAGTTTTAGCATCTTTTCTAAAAAAATGCGCAATAAAACGGTAATTATTGCCTGCTTTTGTGCTTTAAGTTATGAGTCTGTTCAAACAACTTAAAAAAATTACTAAACCAATGAAATCAAAACAAAAGACCTTATCGGTATCAAGACGTGATTTCGTGCAAAAGAGCGCCTTGGCCGTAGGTAGCTTTTTTATTGTACCCCGCCATGTGATTGGAAAGGGTTATACTGCACCATCTGACAAACTTAATTTGGCTGCCATCGGAGCAGGTGGCAAGGGGAACAGTGATATTTTTAATGCTTCCAATAAGGGTGTTAACAATGTAACGGCTCTTTGCGATGTGGATTTTAATAGTGCCTCTGTCGTCAAGTCTGTTGAGCGTTTCCCTAACGCAACGAAGTACAAAGATTGGCGCGTGATGTTTGAAAAAGAAGGAAAAAACATTGATGCCGTTACCATTTCTACACCTGACCACAACCACGCGGTGATTGCGATGGCAGCCATGCAATTGGGCAAGCACGTCTATGTACAAAAACCATTGACCCACAATATCTACGAAGCGCGTATGCTTACGGAAGCTGCTCGTAAGTACAAAGTGGTGACGCAGATGGGTAACCAAGGCGCGTCGAACCCTGCACAACTACAGATGGTTGAGTGGTTCAATAAAGGATTGGTAGGGCCTGTACATACGGTTCAAATTTGGACCAACCGTCCTGTTTGGCCACAAGGGATTCCTGTACCAACGGGTAAGCCTGACATGCCAGAAGGCATCGCTTGGGACCAGTGGGTAGGGCCTGCGCAGTGGGTTGACTATCACCCAGGCTATCACCCGTTCAAATGGCGCGGTTGGTGGAATTTCGGTACGGGCGCGTTGGGTGACATCGGTTGCCACACCATCGATACGCCGTTCCGTGTATTAGGTCTTAATTACCCAACGGAAGTAGAGTGTAGCATAGGTTCGGTATTCTTGAAAGACTGGAATCCAGAGTGGATTCCTGAAGGATGCCCGCCGTCGGCGTTGGTAGAAATTAAATTCCCTGCCACTGCGAAAAACAAGAGCCCATTGAAAATGGAATGGATGGACGGCGGTTTGCGTCCGTTCCACCCTGATTGGATTCCTGCCAACGAGCCACTTAGCACCGACGGAAACGGCGCGAACGGGGTGTTGATGATTGGTAGCAAGGGAATCATTGCCTGCGACATGTACGGCAACAATCCTAAGATTTATTACAAAAACGGCGACAAAGTAGAAATGGCGAAAGACAGCAAGTATGCTGCGCCAACAAACTTGCCAGAATACGGCCACCAAATCCACTGGACCGAGGCTTGTAAGGCAGGTTTTGGGAGCGACAAGCACAAAGGCTTGACGTCATCGTTTGATTACTCAGGACCACTTACTGAAACGGTATTGATGGGTAACTTGGCGATTCGTAGCTACATGCTTCGTAAACCACAAGGTAATGGCTTCGACTACTACGGTCGTAAGAAGTTGTTGTGGGATGGTAACAACATGAAGATTACCAACTTCGACGATGCGAACCAGTTTGTGTCGCGTCAGTACCGCGAAGGTTGGAAATTGGTGTAAGCTATTTCCCCGACGATGATAAACAAAACGCCCCCGTTTGCTTGGCAGACGGGGGCGTTTTGCTTTGTTACCCTTTCATCGTAATGCGCGAACGCGCACAGACGCCCCCGACGGGCGGGTTAAATTTCGATACGCTGACTTCGATGCTTTCTACGTTGGGGTAGGTGGCGCGTAGTCCTTCGATGATATTGTAGGCAATGTGCTCCAGCAGCCGACTTGGCTTGCTCATTACTTCTACCACCACTTTATATACCACTTCGTAATTGACCGTGTCGCGCAGGCGATCGAGGCGGGCGGCTTCTAAAAAATCGGTTTGGATGGTGACATCAATCGAAAACTTGTTGCCAATTTTTTGCTCCTCATCCGAAGTGCCGTGGTAAGCGAATATCTCAATTCCTTCTAATGCTACTGTTCCCAAAATAAAAGTGTGTAAAGATGAATGAAAGCAAACCTATGAGGTTTCACGGTACAACGTTAGCTAAACCTCATAGGTTTTTGGGGGTTAAATTTGGTCAAAGAATGAACCCTCTTGCTTCGGTTTTTGCTCTTCAGGAGTTGGTTCGTCGGTTGTTTCTTCGGCTACGGGCTCTTCCGTCATAGCCTCGGCCACTACTTCTTGTACGGCCTCTGGTGCAGCTTCTTCCACAGGAGGTTGACTTTCCACGATTTCTTCCACAATCTTCTCCGCTTCTAAGCGAGCTTGTTGGGTTTGCTCTCCTTGCAGAATGGCGTCTGATACTTGCGTTTTAAGGTCTTCAAGACGTTCTGCTACCGTATTTTGGGCAAATTTCTTTTCAAAACGCTCTACGCTGTCCACCGTATTGTTGGCGAGGGTTTTGAGCTGGACAATCAGGTTGTCGCGGTATTTCTCCATGGCTTTGAAATCACGTTCCTGATTTTTAAAATCATTCATGATTTCTTCGCGCACGTATTTTGCTTGGTTTTCGGCATCAATGACGAGCATATTCGACTTCTTCCGCGCTTCGTTGACGAGTTCTTCAGCTTTTTGGCGCGCGTCTTCGATATATTTTTCGGCGGCTGTTTTGGCCTGCTCGGTCATTTGCGTACTGGTATCTTCCGCCGTTTTGAGCATTCTAAACATCGTCAATTCTACTTCCCGAAGTTTGTTGAGCTCTTTTTCGGCTATTTCAAGCTGCATTTTTAGCATCTTGTTTTCGTTGAGCACGCGTTCCCATTCGTGTGACAAAGAGGCCAAAAAAGCATTTACTTCTTCTGCGTCGTATCCACGTAAGACTCTTTGGAAAGTATGTTGACGAATCTCAATCGGCGTGATTTTCATTGTCGTTGTTAGATTTATGCCTGATAATTTGGTGTTAATGTATGAAAAAATCCGCTAAAACACTCAAAAATGCCTTAAATATTGCCATTTAACCATTTTTTTCGTTCTAAAACGGCAGGTTCACTTTCTAATTCTTGCAGTTGGACTGTCCCGTCTCCCAAACTAACCATGTGTAAACCCACCCACGCGAGGGCATCGTTTAAGTGATTTTCGAGGGGTAAATTGCTCAAAATACAGTCGTTCCAGTACCACGGAAGCGCTTCCCCCGCAATTTCTTCAGCCACTGCTTGGTAGTCTTCCATCGTATATCCTACAAAAGGTATGCCAAATCTTTGCCATAAAGTGTACATAACGTCATCAAGTGACCGTTTGTGTCCGTGAATCTTGCGAATGGTTAAGTCAAGAATTAACGCTGCCAACGCCCCTTTATGATACACCGATACTTTTCGCTGCGGTATTCCCTTCTCGTAGCCGTCGAGCCACAAATCCCACGACGACTCTACCAGCGATTGTTGGGCATGACGGCTGTTCTCAAAATGGCGCTTCATGTAGGTTTGTAGCTCGCGATAGTAGCCTTCGTCATTGAAGACGCCCGAACGCCGCAAAAACAAATCACCGTAGTAGGTCGTCACTCCTTCGGCCACAAAGCAAGTCGTGAAGTAATTTTCTTTGGTAAAATCGTACGGCAGTAATTCTTTCGGCCGAATCCGAATGATGTTCCAAGCGTGAAATAGCTCGTGTGAGCTTACGCCGAGGAGGTCGAGGTACAGGCCATCGCCTTCATCGTCAGGGCCAAGGACGACCATCGTTGAGTGGCGGTGTTCAACGCCGTGGTAGTACGGTGTGGGTAAAATCAGGTTTAAAAAGTGATATTCGGGTTCGGGAAAAGAACCCATTGCGGCAATTTGGGCGGCCGAAAATTTCTGAAAATCCGCGACAATTTGCTCCCAATTGGGCTTGATATTTCCTTGCATCCAAACGTAAAACGTGGTATCCTGCACCTGATAAGTACGGTGTTGGAGCGTTTCGGAAGCCATCAAAGGGCTATCGACGAGTTCGTAATAATCTTTGGCGAACAGCGTTTTGGGCGCAGTCTGCTGCAATCCACAGGCAATTTGGTACGTATCGGGAATGGCAAGCTGAAGTGTACAAGATTGGTTCAAAAACGCATCGGCATAGACACAAAGATTTACAGGATTTACATACCAAAAGTCGTTATTGACGTAGCTACTTCCTGCATTTTGAACGTTGGCATAGTAGTTGTAACGAACCACCACTTCCGTTTCGGATCCCGTTTCTACCCGCCAGCGGTCTTTGGTAATTTTCCGATAAGTAAGTGGCTCATTATTTTTATTGAAAACTCCAAAACGCTGAATATTTTTGGCAAAATGCTGTAGCTCATACCTCCCAGGCCGCCAAGCAGGAAGTTGGATTTCGAGATATTCAGTTTCTACGTCGAGAAATGTACATTCGATTTCAATAAAACGGCTTTCTGGATTGGGGGATGATAGGAGATAATACATACGCTGCTGGTCAATGGAGGGGAATAAAACTAGGTAAAAATAGCAAAAAGCGCTTTCCAAAGTCAATTTGTAGTTTCTTTTCCAAAATAATAGTACCTTAAACGTAAATTCTTAACCCTACTTCTAAATGAAAAAAGGCTGCTTATTGGTAGGTTTTTTGGGAATACTTTTTGGTGTAATGGCGGTTGCCCAAAAACGTACTGTACCCCAATCCACTGACTCGTTGGTTCAGTTTTTAACTACGTCTCCCAAAGATACACTCTACCTGCAAGCACTTACTGATTATGCCTGGAAGAAAGTGGATGCGTCTGAGTACAAAGCAGGAGACTCGCTGGCGAAAGTACTGTTGACGTTGGCGCAGCAACTCAAAAACAAAAAGGGAGCGTTTGATTCGTACGATTTGCGGGGGCGGAGTGCGTACGTGCAAGGAAAATACAGTGAAGCGTTGGAGTTTTATAAAAAAACGTTGCAGTTGACTAAATCATCTTCGTTGGGGGCTTCGTCACAACAACGCGCTTTGACGAACGTAGGCATGATTCTTCATTTGATGGGGAACAACGAAGAGGGGTTGAAGTACGTGTTGGAATCTATCAAGATTTTTGAACGAGAGCGTTTACCCAAATTGTCAGGAAGTTCTCCTTACGATATTGCGGCGGCAATCTACCACCTTCAAGGTAAAAATGAGGTGGCACTGAAATACTTTCAGCAGAGTTTGGAAATCAAAACCAAGGAAAAGAATTACCGTGGATTGGCCGTTACCAACAACCGAATTGGGTCGTTGCTGGCCGAACAAAAAGAATACCAACGGGCCTTGTCTTACCTTCAAAAAGCCGATAGTTATGCGCAGCAAGCTAATTATGAGGCGATTATGGTGGATATTGCCATCAATTTATCGTCGGTGTACAGGGCTTTAAACAAACCAAAAGAAGATTTGGCAGCTTTAAAAAAAGGCGAGGAAAGTGCGAAAAGACTTAATCTTACGCATCACCTTGGGGCTATTTACGGGAATTTAGGCCAGTACTACCAATCTCAAAAACAGTTCGAGAAATCAGAAACGTATCTGAAAGACGCGTTATCGATTTTTAAAGAAATTGGCTCGCTCGAATACCAAGGCTATATCTATCAAGCCCTGAGAGAAATGTTTGTGGAAAAAGGGGATTATAAACAAGCTTATGAAAACCAACAAGTAGCCCAAAAACTGAGTGACTCGCTGTTTTCACAACAACAAAAAGCCCGCATGGACGAGTTGAGTATGAAGTTTGAAACCGAGCGAAAAGAGCAGCAAATCAAGCTATTACAAAAGGAATCGGAGCTTCAGTCGCAGCAAAACCGCCTGTGGCTCATCGGCGGGGGGCTGGCGTTGCTGTTGGCGTTGGTGAGCATTGTTTTTGTTATCAACCGCGCAAAGTATCGTCGTTTGCAGGAATCATTGCAGCTGCGCAACAAGATTGCTGCCGATTTGCACGACGAGATAGGAAGCACCCTGAGCAGTATTTCGCTGTTGAGTGGCCTGACCCAAAAGCAATTAGCAGCCAATCAGCCTCAAAAAGCGGAACAAATGGTGGATAAAATTAGCGCAGACGCGCGTCAAATGCTGGAGTCGATGGATGACATTGTGTGGACTATCAACCCCCGTAATGATTCAATGCAGCATTTGTTTACGCGTTTGCGGGAGTATGCCAAGCCGTTGGCGGAGTCGAAGGAGATTGCATTGGATTTTGTGACGGATGCCCAAGTGGAGGCGTTGAGTTTGCCATTGCAAGTGCGGCAAAATGTGTATTTGATTGTAAAAGAGGCGTTAAACAATGCGTTCAAATACGCGCAAGCGAGTAAGATAAGTGTTGAGTTTGGCAAGCAAAACGACCGACTGAACGTAGCCGTGATTGACAACGGCATAGGCTTTGACGTTGAGGCGGTCAATACGCGTAATGGGCTCAAAAACATGAAAAAACGGGCGGAGGAAATTGGCGGGACGTTGCTCATCATGAGCCAAGAAGGACAAAAATCAGAAGTAAAATTGCAATTTAACCTATAACTCATCCTTCGGTTATGCGCAGAAACAAAGTGTTAATGCCCCTCTTTTTTATTGTTTTTTTTGGGGGAACGATGATAGCCCAAATCCCTAATACGCGTGATTCGCTAGTGATGTATCTTAAAACTGCTCCCAAAGACAGCAACTACGTATGGGCGCTCAATCGCTACGCCAATAAGCTTCTCAATGAAACGGATGAATACGATAAAGTGGATTCTGTGCTAAAAATAGCCGAACCGTTAGCGCTAAAATATAACTACATCTTGGGAAAGTACGCCAACACGCGCGTGCGAGCTACGATGTACTATTATAAAACCGATTATGCCAAAGCGTTGGCTTATTTTCAAAAAGCGGTGGAAGAAGCTACACGTTTTCAGCTTCCTGGAAGCATATTATACGAAGCATACAGCAATGTTGTTACGTTGCATAATAGCCTAAACAACTACGATGAGGCGTTGAAAATGTCATTCAAGTGCCTTGAAATGCAAGAAAAATACAAACTCAAGCCGTATGCGAGTATTTATGCGGCCATTGGCGATGCACTCAAAGCCCTTCAGCGTCCGAAAGAGGCGCTTGCTTACGTCAAGAAAGCTATTGTGATAGACAATGAGCAAAAAAATTGGAAGAATGCAGCTATTCACAACAATTCGTTGGGAAATATCTATGATGACCTTTCTCAGCCTAAAGAGGCATTGAAGTATTTTAAATTGGCGCTTTCGCTCGCTAAAAAAGCAGAATTTTTACGCGGGCAAACCGATTATTTGGCAAATACTGGGAGAATGTACCAGCAACTCAAACAGCCCAAAGAGGCAATCCGTTACATGGAACAGTCGTTGCAGCTGGCCGAGCAGCTAGAGGCAGTGACTTCGGTGGCAGTTGCCAAATCAAACTTAGCGTCGGTTTATCGTGAAATAGACCAACCCGAACGGGCCGAAGCGTATTTGAAAGAAGCCCTGGCGCTTGCCAAGAAACAAAATGACGCCGTAAGTATTGCCGAATACCAAGAAAGCTTGTCTGCTTTATACGCCGATAATCAGTCATTTAAAAAAGCTTATCAAAACCTGCTCGAAAGTACAAACCTTGGCGATTCTACGGAAAAAGTGGCAACAGCTCAACAACTCCAAGAACTGATTGCGAAGTACGAAACAAAAGCCAAAGAGCAACAAATTCGGCTGCTCCAACAAGAATCGAAAATCAAAGATCAAGAACTTCTCCAAAACCGCCTGTGGCTCATCGGTGGAGGGCTGGCGTTGCTGTTGGCGTTGGTGAGCATTGTTTTTGTTATCAACCGCGCAAAGTATCGTCGTTTGCAGGAATCATTGCAGTTGCGCAACAAGATTGCGGCCGATTTGCACGACGAGATAGGAAGCACCCTGAGCAGTATTTCGCTGTTGAGTGGCCTGACCCAAAAGCAATTAGCAGCCAATCAGCCTCAAAAAGCGGAACAAATGGTGGGTAAAATTAGCGCAGACGCGCGTCAAATGCTGGAGTCGATGGATGACATTGTGTGGACCATCAACCCCCGTAATGATTCAATGCAGCATTTGTTTACGCGTTTGCGGGAGTATGCCAAGCCGCTAGCGGAGTCGAAGGAGATAACGTTGGATTTTGTGACGGATGCCCAAGTGGAGGCGTTGAGTTTGCCATTGCAAGTGAGGCAAAATGTGTATTTGATTGTAAAAGAGGCGCTAAACAATGCGTTCAAATACGCGCAAGCGAGCCAGATAAATGTCGAATTTAGAGGGCAGAGTGATGAATGGAACGTGGCAGTAATTGACAATGGAGTGGGTTTCGATACTGAGGCAGTGAGCTCTCGCAACGGGCTCAAAAACATGAAAAAAAGGGCGGAGGAAATTGGGGCTAATTTGCTTATTGAATCGGAGCTGCAAAAAGGGAGTGAAATACGTTTAAACTTCAAGAACTAAACCGTAAATCATATATTTATCCGATTTACAACGAGGCTATCGTCCTTTACCTTTGCCTAATAAACGAGAATTACCATGCCACGTATTTCGATTTATGACGACAACGATTCGTTTAGACATACCATCGCGCTCATCATTGAACTGAGCGATGACCTTGAGCTGGTAGGCTCGCATCCTGATGCTACGCGGGTCGTCGAAACTGTTCAAGTTGAAAAGCCCGACGTGGTTTTGATGGACATCGAAATGCCATCTCGAACGGGTATCGAGGCCGTGGCTTTATTGCAACAGTTGATTTCTCCGCCCAAAGTGCTGATGCTGACGGCTTACGAAGATACCGAAAACGTCTTTGCAGCCATCGAGACGGGGGCGGTGGGCTATTTACTAAAAAAAACACCCGCCGAAAAAATCATCGAAAGCATCGACGAAGTACTGCAAGGCGGCGCTGCCATGAGCCCGAGCATTGCGCTCAAAGTGCTGGGTGCTTTCCAAAAGCCCAAACAAAAAATAACCTACGACCTGACGCCCAAAGAAATGGAAGTGCTGCATCGCTTGGTCGAAGGCGACAGTTATAAGCTTATTGCGCACCACTGTCAAATTAGTATCAGTACCGTACAGACGCACATTATGCGGATTTACGAGAAACTTCAGGTCAACTCCAAAGGCGAAGCCATCAATAAAGCCCTTCGTGAAAATGTCATTCAGCTTGCTCGCTGACCGTTAACTCAATTCCTACGACCGTTTACTCAAAACCTATTCTCAAAAAATATACTTTTAGAGAATAGGTTTTTGTTGTAACGTGTTGTTTGATAGGTATTTATGTTTTTGTAAATATACGCGCGTAGTTCTACTGTCATATATTTATACGATTGACGAACCTATATAAATGGGCTATTTTTGTTCTACCCAATAGCAAAAACTATGCGCCGATTTCTACTGTTTTTGTGTTTTATCCTGAGCAAAATAATCTATGCTCAAAACTCTTCCTCTCAGGCCGTAAAGTTGTCGGGCGGGTTAAATGCCTACGCGGGACTTTACCAAGCCAGCGGCATTGACGCTCGCAACCAAACCACACCCTTCGGACTGAGCGGTTCGGTCAATGTGGCCTTGCCAGGAGGCGTCTCGTTGCCTTTTTCTATGGTGTTAGGAAACCAAGGAGCCAGCTTTCGTCAGCCTTTCAATCAGTTTGGCGTAAGTCCTACCTACAAATGGGCAACGGTTCATGCGGGGTATCGCAACGTCCAGTTTTCGCCTTTTACCTTGGCAGGACACACGTTTTTAGGAGGAGGTTTTGAGATAAATCCTGGAAAACTACGTCTGGGAGCAGTGTATGGGCGATTCAATAAAGCCATTTCGACCGACCTCGCCAACCCCGACCAAGCATTGCCTTCGTTTAAGCGGACGGGCTACGCCGTGAAATTGGGCTACGGGACGGCCTCCAACTACGTTGATTTGAATTTGCTCAATGCCGCCGACGACCAAAATTCCATCACCCCCAACGAGTCGATTGCACCTGCCCGTAACACAGTGATAGGGCTTACGTCGCGGTTTACGCTCGTAAAAAAAGTATCGTTTGAATTAGACGCTGCGGGGAGCGCCTACACCCGCGATACCCGCGCGCAGCTGATTCCGTTGGAACAAGGCTCATTGCTTAAAGCTTTCACCGTTTTTATGCCTGCCCAGCTCAGTACGCAGTTGACGACGGCTCTCCAAACGGCCGTGGGCTACCAAAACAAAGTGTTTGGCCTCAAACTCCAATACAAGCGCATTGATCCTAACTTCCAGACGATGGGCGCGTATTATTTCCAAAGCGACATTGTGAGCTATACCGTGGCACCGAGTTTCAATTTGATGAATAGCAAACTGCGGATTATGGGAAGTTTGGGAATTCAAAAAGATAATTTGGCCCAAAACAAAAACGCCCAAACGGGGCGCACGGTCGGTTCGGCGGTGGTGTCGTTCAACCCTTCGACGGCATTTGGGCTTGACTTGCAGTTTTCAAATTATGGCATTAGCCAACAAGCAGGGCTGCGACCCATCATCGACACGTTGCGGCTGGCACAAAACAACCTGAGTTTGATGGGAAACCTGCGTTATAACCTTCAAAATGAGTCCGTTTCTCACTTGTTTACGCTTACGGTTACGCACCAACAACTGTCAGATTTGAACCAAAATACCGCCGAGTTTACCCAAAACCAGAACCAAAACGTGAACTTGAGCTACTTCTTTACGCAATTGGAATCAGGGTTTGGAGTCAATGCCACGGCGAGTTATACCCAGACGTTTTTGCCCCAAAATCAAACGGTTCGTTTTTATGGGCCTACGGTAGGGATAAATCACACGTTACTGGATAAAAAACTGAACGTATCGGCCAGCGGAAGCTATTTGTTCAATCAACAATTAGGACAAAACGGCCAAGTCATTAATGGTTCGGCCAATGCGAGTTACCAGCTTGGCAAGCGCCAGAGCTTGAGTTTACAACTAGGATACCTTAACTCAAATACGGGACAACCCGATCAAAAATTCAATGAACTTAGAGGATCACTTGGTTATGGAATCTCGTTTTAAAAGCCCCCTAACCCGCGCGGCGTACCGTCCCAATGGGGGAATTGTTCGGTTCGTTTGCGGTACAAACCTTTGTTGGTTTGTCATAGGGATGATTTGCTGTGCTTTTTTAGCCCCCATTGGGGGTTGGGGGCAGCAAGTGCAGGTAACGGTCAACGTATTGCCGCCCTACAGCGCCTATTTGCAGGACTACCCAGGCCGAGGTAATCAAGTCCAAATCTTTGTGCGGAATACGACTTCGGCGGCGTTAGAAGTACGTTTTTTGGGAACGATTACGGGCGACAATGGCGTGCGGATTGCTACGCCCCAAAACTTTCGTCCGTTGGTGCCGCTGCGGTTGGCTCCCTTAGAAAACAAGCTACTGACGCGTGCGGACTTGGAAGGCTTGTTTGATTTGGGGCAAATTGAAGTCCAAGGCGTGGACAAAGCCCAACTTTACCGTGGAATGCCCCTGCCAGAAGGCAATTATCAGTTGTGTGTTCAAGCCTTCGACAACCGAAGCAGCCGTCCTCTGTCGGCCGATTTTCCGTTGGGTTGTAGCGGGTTGTTTACCCTCAGAAGCGTAGAACCTCCGATGCTCGTTAATCCCATTTGTGACAGTAAAGTCGCTGCCAATACGCCACAAAATGTCATTTTTTCGTGGACGCCACCCGTGGGGGTATCGCCCGCGCAGGTGAGTTACACGCTGCGAGTGATTGAATTACCCGATGTTCAGCCAGTAGCCGAAAATGTACTGAACAATCAATCCAATGTAATCAGCGGTTTCCCGAACAGCGGTCAGGATAAAAAGCCTACATCTAAACCTACCAAAATTGAAAAAACAGAAATTAAAGTAAATACGTCCAATGCTCTATTGGGATACGACCCCAACGTTTTTATTGATGCCGTAGTGCTGCCGCCATCGGGCGTAGAGGTTAAAAATATTCGGATAAACTCATTTTTATACGGCCCCAACCAGCCTGCCTTGAAGGTGGGAAAACGGTATGCCGTACGCGTTCAGGCGTTTGACGCTTCGCGAAAAATCAATTTTCTGAACGAAGGAAAAAGCCCCGTTTGCTATTTTACGTACGGAGAAGATACCATGCCATTTTTTCCATTAGGGCCTTCGTTTGCAGCCAATGATAGCACAGGAAAACCTAAGCCGATGGTCGTAAAATCTGGAAATATACCCGTCAATTGTTCTTGCAATGCGAGCGAAGTTTCTGATAACCAAGTGGATAACGAGGGTGTTCTGAAAAATAAATCGGCGACCATTGGGCTGTTTACTATGCAGTTGCTCGACAATGTAAAAGAAGTCAATGGCAAATTGAACGGCGATGGCATGATTCCCATTCCGATGGTCAACAGCCAATATGTTAAGCTGCGTGTTCGCCTTTACGATGTCCAATGCAACGCAGCGGGGCGGGTAATTGGCGGTATTGTGCGCGCCCGTTTGAGCAATAAAGCAAACCCTTCTTTGTTTCCTAACTACGATTCGCCTGACTATAAGCCGCCTACGCTTACTTCTAGTCAGATGGGGAACTTGAGCGAGTTTTTTGCTACCCAAAAAGACATGCTCGTTTCTTCCTTGAAAAATGCCAAAGAAAGCATTGGGTTTGAAGTGCCTTTTGGTATAGACAAATCGTTTGGCCCCGTCAATACAGTGATAGCCATTACCAACGTCACCTTTACGCCCAAAAATGCCTATTTTGACGCCAATACGTGGATAAAAGTAGCCAATAGCCAAGTGAATGGCATTCCGTTGAGTGGTTATAACATGTGTATGTCGCCCGACAAACCTTGCGGTGAAGGCATTTTGTACTTGGCCGAAAAAATGCAGTTGTCGCAGTTTTTTGCTCTAAAAGGAATGGACACCGCTCCGCCCAAAGGCCCGTTTGAAGGCCCAGATACCACCGTGGTAACGCACGTTGTTTTTGATGAAAATGGCTACAAACAACTGCGCGTTCATGGCCTGCTGACGCCGCCTGGTTTGGTCAATGCTGAAACCAACGGTCCCGTTGAAATCAGCGTCAATGCGGGTATGGTTAACTTTCAGAACTGGACGGCGCAGTTGTCGTTTCCTAAGTTTTATGTACAGGGCTTGAGCGATTTTAAGTTCGCGATGTTGCCTGGCAAACCTGCGCTGTATGACCACTCCGAAACCACTACGCCTGCCAAGCTGCCCGAGGGATATTTAGAAAACCCCGCGCTTGAATTGAATTTGTGGCAAGGACTTTATTTTCCCGAAATCAGCTTGGAACTCCCCGCTTTTATCAAACGGGCTGATGGCAAACCGCTGACCGTTGGCGTTAGTGATTTGATTTCTGACAACAACGGTTTTTCGGGAAAAGCGTTTGTTACAGGCATTCTGGACTTAGGAGATGGCTCGCTGGACAGCTGGTACTATTCAGTGGATGAGTTATCGGTGAGATTTTTGAAAAGCACTTTTCAAAAATCTCAAATGAAGGGAATGGTGGTCTTGCCGATTTTCAAAAGTAAGGTGGACAAGAATGGCCAACCTGTTGTGGACGAGAAAGGTAAACTTGTTTTTGATCAATCCTCCCAATTGCCCTACACTTGCACCCTTTCCAAAGATCCGCAAGCGGGTTCACTAGGGGTAGAGTTCAGCATTTCGCCCACCGACAAAATGCAAATGGATATTTGGAAAGCGCAATTAGACCTAAACGCCGACAGCAAAATTTTTGTTACGTATAATGCAGAAGGGTTTACCGCAGGGGCTGAATTGAATGGAAAGCTGGACATTGTTACCGATTATTTCAACTTCACAGCGGGCTCTTTTAAAGGATTGAAATTTCAATCTAAACCCGATTATTTTGGTCTAACCAGCCTAAAAATGGGTTCGGCTTCTCCCCAAAAATCCATGGCTGATTTTCCGCTTACCCTCACTGATTATAAATTGGTCAACAACGGTGGCGGTTCGATGGGGTTGAAGTTAATGGGTACACTCGACCTCACGGGCGATGGCGATAAGGGACTTTCGGCAGCGGGGGGCGCTACGATTCTTTTCAAAGTAGGAATGAAAAATGGCCGACCTGACTGGAGTTTTGACAAAATTCAGCCTAATGAAGTATATGTAGATGGCTATTTTGGACCCGTACACGTAGAAGGAGGATTGGCCTTTTTTGACAATGACCCAATTTATGGCAATGGGTTGAAGGGCAGTGTAAAGATGGATATAAATGATTTGTTTGGAGGGGAAGCCGTTGCTCAATTTGGTCGTACATTACCTGCGAAAGGAGATTTTCGGTATTGGTATGTACAGGCCGAAGCTAATTTGGGATCGGCGGCTATTCCTTTTGTTGGCCCGTTGGTACTCAGACGATTTGGAGGAGGGGTATATTCCAAATTAAGGAGAGATGATAAGGAAGGTAAGATTGTCTATATTCCCGATGCAAACATTGGACTGGGAATTAAAGCCAAAGTGGGTATCGGCTTGACTACACCTTCCGTATTTGAAATGGACGGGGGCTTGGACATCGCTTTTAATTCGGAAAAGGGGATTGATAAGATGACAATCGATGTTAGCGCCTGGTTGATTGGAGACAAAATGAACGCCTCCTTGGCTCAAGGTAGTGGAACTATCGACTACGATTTTAAAAATCATATTTTCTCTTCTAATCTCAACATGCACGCGGGCTACGACGTACCACCGCTCATCAGCCTCAGTGCCGATGTTAAAGATACCCGTTTATTGATAGACGGGGTCAAAGGTACTTGGTTTTTGTCATTGGGTATTCCCTCCAACCGCATAGGACTAAATGTTACGCTGGCGAAGCTTGGTAGTTTTGATTTTGGGTCATATTTTATGATGGGAAACTACACGCCAAAAGATGTGGGTGCGCTTCCGCCGCCGCCTTATGGGTTTGAAAAACGGCCAGGTATTTTGCAAGAATTGGGATACAAAGGAACCGCAGGAACTGTTTTTAAAGACAATTCTCCGATGTTGGCCTTTGGTGTTGGCTACAAATTGGGGGCAGATTTTGGCATTGGCCCTTTTCATTTACGCTACGACGGTGCCATTGGGTTTGACTTAGCCTTGGCCAAGAGCGAAGACAAATGCAACGGAAACACGCCTGGTATCAATGGCTGGTATGCCCAAGGTCAAATCTACGCTTATATGCACTTTGCGCTGGATTTGGACATTGATACGTGGGTGTATGAGGGAAGGTTTACGGTCGTAGAGCTAGAAGCCGCTGCTTTGTTGCGCGGAGGCATGGTCAATCCGATTTGGCTCAATGGGCACATTTTGCTCAAATATCGAGTGCTGGGCGGATTGGTAAAAGGACGCGTAAATCTTGAATTTTGGTATAACAAAGGCGAACGCTGCGAACCCGCTTACTCACCGCCCAACCCTTTTGCAGGGCAGCCACTCATTGCCTCGTTGGGGCCTTCTGGCACGAAGCAAAAAGTGTCCATTCTGTCGCCGTATTATGCGGAGTTTAACTATCCCGTAGAAACGGATTTGATTGTTGACCTCGAAATTCCTCAAGGACAAAAAGTGGAAGCAGGAGCACAGGGTACTGTTACGATGGGGCCAGGTGGGGTGCAGATTTTCCACCGTGAGTTTCGGCTTAAATTGAAAGAAAACTTCAACGCCATTGCGACTAGTGTACCCGCCGAATATGCCAATTGTAGCAAAGATAATTCGGGACGGTTTAGCTGGGGCAAGAACGAAGACGGTGATCCTAATTACAGTGCAACGTTTTACCGCAGTACGGCACTTTTGCCTAATTCAACGTATAAAATGTCGATGGGCGTGCAGGTTTTTATTAAAGACAACAGCGGCAAGGTAGTCCCTTATATTTTTAAAAACCAGACGGTAGAACAAACCGAAACTGTTGAGTTTGCGACGGGGCCTTGCATCAGTGTATTGTCTAAAGGGAGTGAAGATGACGCTACTGTGCTCACTTCGTATCCGTACGAAGGACAGCGGTATTTTATGAAAGGAGATGCCGCCTCGACTTTTATTAAGCTCAAAGCCAACTTGTCTTGCTGCCTGAAAAACCTCAATAGCGACGAATTTTATGATTTAAAAGTTCGACTCGTGCCGTTGGAAGGAGTCAAGTTTGCGGAGGTAAACGCTCCGAATGTATTGCTGGCCGATGCCAAATTTGACGGCGACAAAGTGAGCTATAAAATGCCGTTTGGCATCAAAAATAAGACTTTTTACCGCTTTGAATTGGTACGAATTCCGAAAGCCGATTTTGCCGAAAAAATGTACGCTGAAGCCCTGAAAGCCAAAGCCTCGGCCAAAAAAATCACAACGGCCAATATTTACGTAAGTACGGGTGCGAAAGGCTTCAATGGAAGCGTAGCCGCCGCTCAAACGTGGTCAACTTCGGGGAAATTTAATGCGCCAGGCGTTGGAGCGGGTGCAACTGCGAAGGCTGTCAACCAAAAATACGAGGACGTAATAACCGATTATACGGTGGTTTCTGAACAAGAGTACGAAAAAATTGCCCAAGGTTATGGTACTTCGTATAAGGTCAATACTGCCACAGAAAAGATGTTTAGTGACGGCAAGTTTTTCGTTCAAAAGTCAGTTGACAACCTTCAACAGCAACAAAAGCAAGAAGCCGCATTTTTCCAGAGCTTGGAATCGCGTTTGTACAAATACTACTTCAAAACCAGTGAGTTTAGTACGCTCAAGGAAAAGCTGATGGCCACGCAATTCCCTCCGACAGAAACGTCGTTTTGGGGTTTCCTTTCCGATGCCTTGACGACCAAAATGGTGTCCAAAGAAGGATTTGATACGTATGAGCTAAGAACCGAAAAACTGAGTAGTGAGATTGTAAGGCCACCTTTGGTGCTGCTTCGCGCCGACCCAACGAGCAATTGGTTTAAAAATATTGCCATTCCTGTAAGTCAATTGTTAGAACAGGTACGGCCTGATATTTATGACCCTACTGGGACAAATAAGCTATTCAGTGGCGCGTATGGGAAAGAAAACCCCGACAGTCCAAGTAAGGTTTTTGAGCGGGCTATGGTGTTTTTCAATACCATCAATGATGCGCCTCAGCAGCCTTTCAAAAATGAAGATATTGAAGCCCTTTTCCCTTCGGAAAAAAAGAAAAAATAAACGAACAATTGACTGAAAATTGAGAATTATGAAACCACTCGTCACATTGCTAATCGTTGTCGGATTTTTTTCAAACGCCTTGGCGCAGCCAGGTAAAAAAGCAACGGTGACATCGCCAGTCACCGCCGCTAAGACACCTGCCGTGAACTTAAATGTAGTAGAAATGAGCCTGATAGCTAATACGAATGCTACCAGTGCCGATTTAGATGGGTTTAATGTAGCCGATCAAGCGTTGGGTAAAAATGCTTTTGAGGCAAACCAAATCGTGGCTGATGCCAATAAGATGATGATTGAGAAAACCATTTTTGGCGACAATGTCCCCAAAAACTACGGCATCACTTATTGGTCGGACCCAGTCTTAAAATTGTACAACAAACACATTGCGCAAAAACTAGCAGAGCTTATTGAAGCAAATGATGATAAATACAACAGCAACAACCAGGGAATCAATGAGTACATCGCTTCAAAGGTCGCCGATCAGCTTGTTTTGGCGGCAACCAACAACGGGGCTTATGTAAATACGTTGTTAGAAAAGTGGAAAGGCGGCACGCTTGGCCCAGAAACGTTGGAAATGCTCAGAACAAAGACCAAAGAAAAGTTCAAAACGGAGACTTGGACGGCTGATTATCAGCAGCCTAACTATTTTAAAGATGAGTTGTTGGACATTCATTATCAAATGCCTTTTGACTACGTAACAGATAAGTCGAACGGATACTCCTCTACGAACAGCCCTGCCAATACCCGTGGCTTTTTCTTTATGGCTAGCCCAGGAGCGAATGCCAATTGCGCTATTGCGGTTATCATCACCAAAAGCCAAATAGAGATCAATAAAAGCAATAGCAAACTGACTCAGCTATTGCAATCGGCCAAGTGGGGAACGCTCTATCGTCCACTGTTGGACTACAAAAATCAAAGCGCCTTTTTTGACGTACATCAGGTAAGTTTAAATTGGTTACAGGCCATTACGTCGTCCAATCAAGGCGCCATCTTGTTTGATAAAGACCATAATTGCCCGTCGGAAATGGCTTACAGCATTGCCCAAAAAATCCGCTCTGCTTCGGTGTTTAACTCTGCTAAATAATTGACATCATGAAAGTTAATTCATATACCCATCTTCTCGGCCGTGCGACAGTACAAAGTTTGCCCTTTGCCCTTCGCCCTTTGCCTATTGCCCTTTGCTTCTTGCTTTTTGCTTCTTCAGCTTGGGGCCAGCAAAAAAAGACGGCCGTTTCTCCAAAAACTCCCATGGATACGTCGTTGTTAGGGAAATACCGAGTGGGCGTGATGACCAAATCGTTCGGTGACTCGGTGGTGGTACGTTGGGCACCCAACCAATCCTCTTTTTTCAGACAGGCGCTTAAATCGGGGTATTTGCTTACTCGGCGGAGTGTAATAGACAATAAAACTACAAAACTGGACTTTCAAGAGACAATATTGCCTTGGACGCTTGAAGAATGGCTTAAAAATACCGCTCGCCGCGACACCCTAGCAGCGGCTTGTGCACAATTAGTTCATGGGAAAAATACGCCCATCGGAGCTACTGAGGCGGTGACGTTGGATAAAATTCTGGAACAACAAAATCAAAACGACCTGCGCATGATGGTGGCCTTGGTTTTGGCAGATAGCCACCCTCGATATGCCCGCGGAATGGCCTTAGGTTGGGTGGATAAAAAGGTTAAAAAAGGCGTTCAGTATCTCTATTATGTGATTCCGCTAACCGACCCGCAAACGTATCCAGTAGAAGTGGCGGCATCGTCGGTGGTCAATGACGGCCCAGGAGCGCCCCTGAAAATGGTACCTGTTCGTCCCGAATCGGGTGAGCATTTGATAAAACTTAAATGGAACCGCCGTTTGGCCGAATCTGCGTTTTCGTCGTACCACGTAGAGCGCTCAACAGATGGTGGCAAAACTTTCCGTCGGCTCACCAAGCGTCCTTGGATACAGCCCCCCGCCGACCAGATGGATGACATCATTCAATATGCTGACTCCGTTCCTCAAAATTACCGCAACTACCACTATCGAATCTTGGGCATTACGCCTTTTGGTGAATTGGCACCTTCGGAGATGATTGTCGGCATGGGCGTTGACAAAACCCCGCCGCCATCGGTAGAGCAACTCAATGCCAAACACCTCAATGGCGCCAAAGTGAGCGTGACTTGGAAATATCCTACCGCAACTGGCGACGTGGCAGGTTTTGTGGTGGCCAAAGCAACGAATTTAGAAGGTCCTTTTAGCCCGCTCATTACCGAGCCGTTGGGGCCTGCGGCACGTGAGTTTACGGACACAACGGCCATTCCTTATTTGCCCAATTATTACAAAGTAATTGCGGTAGATACGGCCCGAAACTTGGGGCACAGCCTGCCCGTTTATTGTATCATCAAAGACGGGAAAGGCCCTTCAAAGCCCAAAGGGTTGCAAGGGTACATCGACTCGACGGGCTTTGTGCGCGTAGTATGGGACATGAACCCCGAGCCTGATTTGATGGGGTATCGGGTGGTATCGGCAAACGATCGAAAACACGTTTTTACGGTAGATACCAAAGGCTATTTGGCATTGCCAGTTTATAATGATAGCGTGACGCTGAATACCTTGACGCGAAAAAAATACTTTCGGGTCATTGCCTACGACAAAAATTATAATCCAAGCGAAGCTTCTGATATTTTGGAGCTGATTCGTCCCGATAAAATTGCGCCAACGACGCCTGTCATAAGGGACTATGTAGTGAGCGACACCTCAGTAGCGCTTTCGTGGGCACCGAGCAGCAGCGACGACGTAGCGTATCAGTTGCTGTTACGTCGCGGCAAAAGCAGTGAAAGGTGGGTTGAATTGGCAAAATTAACCAAAGACATTTCGACTTATACCGACAAAACCATCAAAGGAAGCGCAGAATACGGCTATGCGTTGGTGGCAGTGGACGAAGCGGGGTTACGTTCAGAAACGTCATTTCCACTCAATGTTCAAACGCCACGCATTACTCCCCAGAAAGTCAATGGAATCAAGGCAATCGTAAATCCAGATAACACGGTGCTGGTTTCGTGGAATTATGCTGTTCCTAATTGCCGCTTTGTGGTTTATCGGGCGGTCGAAAAAGAACCTTTTTTAAGTTATGATTCGGTGTATGATAACCGTCAATACCAAGATAAACGCCCACCAGCAAAAGGCATTGTTCAGTATGCGGTACGGGTTATTTATCCTGATGGATTGGAGGCGAGTTTGTCTTCGGTCGTAAAAGTAGCGCTTAAATAAATGCCTTTCAACGCATTGTATCCATGAAAAAGCTATTCTTATTTTTAGTATTTATCAGTTTTGGGAAAGCCTTTGCCCAAAGCGAAGCGCCTTCGAACTTGGCGGCGGTTGCCGTTTCCAGCAAACAGGTTAATCTGAGCTGGACTGACAATTCTCGACGGGAGTTGGGCTTTGAAATAGAGCGCTCAACGACTTCTGAAACGGCGGGTTTTTCAAAATTAGGAGAGGTAGCAGCCAATGTTGTTGCTTATACCGATGCCAATCCGCCCGCCAATACGTATAGTTATTATCGGGTAAGGGCGAAGTTGACAGCGACCACTTTTAGCGGTTATTCCAACGTGGTTTATGCTTTTCCGCCCGTTGCGCCCAACATTTCAAAAATTGAAGTGAAAGGGACAAACTGGATTGCGATTACGTTTAAGGTACAAGGTGGAAAAGAAAACGGCAATGTCGTTATTCAGCGACGCCAAGGGCAGGGTGGGGCATGGAATACGATTGGTTCGTTTGATTCTAACCTTACGTTTTATGATGACCAAACCGTTCCGTTAGACAACACGGAGTACTGTTATCGGGTGTCTTGGACTGGAGCGCCCAATGAGTATTCTAATATCGCTTGTGCCACTACGCTCGCTTCGCCACCTAACCCGCCGACCAATCTTAGCGCTGTAGCGGTATCGTCAAGCCAAATCAATCTTAGCTGGACGGATGCTTCTAGTAATGAGTCAGGTTTTGAAGTTTTTCGCTCTACTGACAATGCCAATTTTTCTAAAATTGCCGATGTAGGCGCGAATGTAACGACCTACGCCAATACGGGGCTGAATGCTTCTACCCGTTATTATTATTATGTAGGTTCTCAACGGGGCGGTACGCCTTCGCGTACCAAATCCAACACCGCCGATGCCACCACGCAATCGGCCTTGCCCAATACCCCCGCGCGTTTAACGGCCAACGCCACAAGTAGTTCCCAAATCAATCTTTCGTGGGCAGATTTGTCAGATAATGAAACGGGTTTTGAAATAGAACGCAGTACAGATAGCCGAAATTATAGCAAAATAGCCGATGTAGGGGCTGGAACGACGACCTATTCCAACACGGGACTTGTTAGCAATACGCAATATTGCTATCGGGTACGGGCAAAAAATGGAGCGGGAAACTCGGGTTATACCGACCCCGCTTGCGCCACTACCCAAGCGCCGCCCGTAACGATTCCTCGTCCGCCGAGTGGCTTGACGGCCACAGCCACCAGCAGCAGTCAAATCAATTTGTCGTGGACAGACAATGCTTCCGACGAAACGGGATTTGAAATAGAACGCAGCACGGACGGGACAAATTTTGCCAAAATCGCGGATGTAGGCGTGAACACGACGACTTATTCCAATACGGGACTTGTTAGCAATACGCGTTATTGGTACCGCGTTCGGGCAGTAAATTCGGCGGGAGCAAGTAGCTACACCAATGTCGCGGATGCTACTACCCAAGCGCTACCCGTAACGATTCCTCGTCCGCCGAGTGGCTTGACGGCCACAGCTACTAGCAGCAGTCAAATCAATTTGTCGTGGACGGACAACGCTTCCGATGAAACAGGTTTTGAAATAGAACGCAGCACGAACGGGACAAATTTTGCCAAAATCGCGGACGTAGGCGCAAACACCACGACCTATTCCAACACGGGTTTAAATGCTTCGACGCGTTATTGGTACCGCGTACGGGCAGTAAATTCAGCAGGTGCAAGTAGTTATACCAACGTCGCGGATGCTACTACGCAAGCGCCGCCCGTAACGATTCCCCGCCCGCCGAGTGGCTTGACGGCCACAGCTACTAGCAGCAGTCAAATCAATTTGTCGTGGACAGACAATGCTTCTGACGAAACAGGAATTGAAATAGAACGTAGTACGGACGGGACAAATTTTGCCAAAATCGCGGACGTAGGCGCGAATACCACGACCTATTCCAACACGGGTTTAAATGCTTCGACGCGTTATTGGTACCGCGTTCGGGCGGCAAATTCGGCAGGAGCAAGTAGCTACACCAATGTCGCGGATGCTACTACCCAAGCGCCACCCGTAACGATTCCCCGCCCGCCGAGTGGCTTGACGGCCACAGCCACCAGCAGCAGTCAAATCAACTTGTCGTGGACGGACAACGCTTCCGATGAAACGGGATTTGAAATAGAACGCAGTACGGACGGGACAAATTTTGCCAAAATCGCGGACGTAGGCGCGAATACCACGACCTATTCCAACACGGGTTTAAATGCTTCGACGCGTTATTGGTACCGCGTTCGGGCTAAAAATTCGGCGGGAGCGAGTAGTTACACCAACGTTGCAGATGCCACCACTTTATTGGCGGTTCCTGCGACTCCGACCAACCTCACGGCTGAACTCGCAGATTATGACCAAATTCGGTTGACGTGGGGAACGCTGTCGAACGCTACCAACGTCCTCGTTGAGCGTTCAACCAGTCCTACGAGTGGTTTTACACAGATTACCCAACAACCCGCTACAAATACCTCGTACGTGGATTTGGGGTTGAACGAACAAACGACTTACTACTACCGCATTCGCCTATCTAACGCCGCTGGGAACTCAGGATACAGCAACGTAGTGAGTGTAACGACGCCTGAGGTAGTGATTTCGGTGCGGCCGCAGTTGTCGGAAGTAGGCTTGACTGTGGTTGCTTACGGCCAGACGTTACGCATCCAAAACGAGCGTTTTCAGCCGTTGGAATTGGATTGGAAATTGATAAGTCTAAACGGACACCCCATCAAAGCCGACGCAGGGATTGTGGCAGGAAAACAAGCGTGGATACACGACCTAAGTGCGTTGAGAGGAGGCGTGTACGTGGTCATTGTTAATGCCGAAAATCGGGTTTTTTCAACCAAAATTGTGCTCAATTAATTCTCAAAGAATATGAAGACGTTAGCGATAGTTAGTTGTTGTTTTCTGTTGATGTTGGCAGGATGCACGCCCCAAAAAGTAGTTCCTATTACCGATTTGATTGGTAAAAAATGGAAAGCAAAATTGGTAAAAGAAGGCACGCAAGTGGTGTTTAGTTTGGGAGGAACGGCCAACGTGAAGCCAAGTTATGCCAATTTTCGACTGGATTTGAGCGATCCTAAACAAGTCACGTTCAAGGATATTGATGGCCGAACGCTGGTAGGAACATGGACGGTTTCGACAGATAACCAGCGACTTATTTTGGAAAACCTCGTGCCCAAACCCACAGGTACAATTGGGACGGTGGAGTTTTTTATAACCGAAACCCCAACCGCCGACCTGCTAAAATTGGAGCGCACTGCCGAAAGTCGCAAAACGGGCAATAGCATTAATAGCTATGAATTGATTCCTGAGTAACCCTGCAAAAACGCCACCAGCTTGGCAAAGGCCCGTGAACGGTGGCTGATTTTGCTTTTTTCGTCCAGTGTCATTTCGGCAAACGTGTGTATGCTACTTTCAGGAACAAAAATAGGGTCGTAGCCAAAGCCATCGGTGCCGCGCGGGGTGTCGATGATGGTGCCTTCTACAATTCCCTCAAACGAATGGCTTTTTCCTTCCAAGGTAAGTGTAATGACGGTTTTGAAACGTGCTTTACGGTTAGACTCACCAGCCAATTCACGTAAAACGCGTTCAATGTTGCGGGCGTGGTTGCGCTCGCCGCTGTAATAGGCCGAATGAACGCCAGGAGCGCCGTTGAGCGCTTCTATTTCAAGACCAGAGTCATCGGCAAAGCAGTTGACTCTGTAGTGTTCCCACACGTATTCGGCTTTTTGGGCAGAGTTACCCTCAATGGTATCGGTGGTTTCGGGAAGTTCTTCGTTGCACCCGATTTCTTGGAGGGTTTTTAATTCAAAATTATCGCCCAAGAGTGCTTTGATTTCCTTGAGTTTATGGGCGTTGTTGGTAGCAAAACAAAGTTGCATGAGTTAATAGATAAAAGAACAAAAAGCGGCCGAATGGCCGCTTTTTGTGGTATAAAAATAAAATTACTTGCGTTTCGCTTCGACCTCAAAGAGCAGCGGAGAGTAAGCGGGGATTGGTCTTGCACTAGTCGCGCCACTGCCCGTAGCTCCGTATCCGAGGGTAGAAGGGAAGATGATGATGGCTTTTTCGCCGTAACGCATCTTGGCGATACCGTCGTTAAAGCCTTTCACTACCCCACCTGATGCGGTACCTTTAGGGTCAACCACGTTTACATCGACGGTGCCACTGTCAAACTGTTTGCCGTTTCGGATGAGCTTACCAGTATATACAACGCTTACTGTTGTTCCAATTTCAATTTCGGCAGAATCAGGACGAGCCAAGGTCTTTACAAACCGAAGCCCGTTTTCATTGTTTCTTTCTAACCCCAAAATCTTATTGGCTGCTACGTAGTCGTTGATTTGTTCTTCCTGCGTACGTACTTTTAGGATATTAATATCGTAGCGAATGGGAATGTACAATGGGGCTAACAACGAAACATCGCCAGAACCACGCAACGACCACGGTACAAAAAGCGTTACTTTGTCGGTCTCTCTTATTTTTTCATAAGGAGCATTCATCAGTACCTCAAACGACGGCACAGGGTTGAAACGGTAGGCCATTTCATAACCAGTAGTGGTGATGTCGTTGGTATTAAACGAACGGATAAACACATCTCCAAATCCTACTTGACTACTGTCAATGATGGTTCCATCAAGCCGCCTAGCGATGTAGCTAAACGTTACTTCATCTCCAATTTGAGGCTTCTGGAGGCTTGTGTCGGCATTGTTAACGATGTAAAATAAGCCCGTAGTAAGGCTATCAGCCACGAGTTTGTTCGCGCTCAGATAGTTTTTGATTTCGGTCTTATTTTCGAGTGTTTTACGATCTTGGTACACATCCTCCGTCTGTTTGCAAGCAAACATGGTTGCCACTATACTTGCCGCTGTACCTAAAATTAACTTTCCCCTCATTCTTGTTCGATTGAGTGTGTTTGATTGAGTTTGTTTGCGATTTGCAATGGTTGGCTGCTTACTGTTGCCCACCTACTGCGCCAGGCCCTGCGGGAGCTGCTGGTGCTTTTTTCACGTCCACCAATTCAACGTCAAATACCAATACAGAGTTTGGTGGAATCACGCCTGGAGAACCTGCCGTTCCATAAGCTAACGACGATGGAATGATAAACGTACATTTTCCGCCTTTTTTCATGGTCATAATTCCTTCTTCCCAGCCTGGAATCACCATTCCTTGGCCGATAGGGAAGTCGATGGGCTTACCACCACTTTGTGGATTTTTCACTGAGCTATCAAAAACCTTTCCGTCGAGGAGTTTGCCAGTGTAGTGTACGGTTACTACGTTTCCAGCAACGGGCTTCACGCCTGTTCCTTCCTGAGTTACTACATAGTTCAAGCCCGACGCCGTTTCGGTTGCGTTAAGTTTGTTTTTAGCTACGTAGTCGTCGATGATTTTAGCATCCGTTTTCACTTGCTTTTCGCGCGCCGAGGCTTGTGATTTCTGGAATTCTTGCTCATTCTGAACGTCCACAAGTTTTACCGTAAACTGAATGTCCGAACCTTTAGGAATACCTGGAGGGAGCGGTTGCATCATGCGTGTGAAGAGTGAATCGGCACTTACAAAAAACGACGCACTGTCTTGTTTTGAAATCATGGCAAGACCTTCTTCAAAGCTACCTTTGAAAGGAGGTACTTGAAGCATCATTTGCATTGGTTGGCCTTCTTTATAGGTATCACGCAAGACAGAGTCTTTGCTGTTTTTTAATACCAAATGAAACGTAAGAATATCGCCAACTTTTGGTTTGCGGCTATCAGAATGTTCATCGTGAATTTGATATTTAAGACCGGTTTCGCTGACACTAACACGGTTGTTGCAAGCAGCCATGAGGGCAGCTACCGAGAAAAAAGCAATGGTTGATTTAAATTTCATGAAATGAGTGCAAAGCACAGTTTAATTGTATTTGAATTGGGATGCGATTACAAGATTATTTTTTAACGTTTAAAAGCTCATTTTGGTATTCGGGTAATACCGATAATAAAAGCTCAGCGGTTTCTTTTAATGAGGTATTGGTACGCCCACCAGAGGCGTTTTTATGACCTCCTCCCGCAAAGTATTGATGGGCCAAGTCGCGCACCGAAAAATCAGACACTGAACGGAAGGATAGCTTGATTTCGTCGCGGCGTTCGATGATGAGTACCGACATGACGATGTTTTCGAGCGAAAGTCCATAATTAACAATGCCTTCGGTGTCGCCCATCTCCGATTGAAAACGTTTTAATTCTTCGAGCGATAAGGTCATATATACCGTACGGTATTCGGGTAAAACGGTAAGTTTTTCCGACAAAACATATCCTAAAAGCCGTGTACGACTGATGGTATTATTGTCAAAAATAGCCCGATGGACGTCGTTTACTTGCAAACCCGTTTTCATGAGTTCAGCCACGGCAAGGTGTACTTCGGGCGTGGTGCTTCCGTGTCGGAAAGAACCCGTATCGGTCATAATTCCCGCATACAAGCACTGGGCCATGGGCAAGTCCACCAGCGAGGCATCACCTAGTTGCTGAATGAGTTCAAAGACATACTGAGCGGTTGCAGCTTTGGATGTATCCGAAAACACAAAATCGGCAAAGGATTCTGGCTCTAAATGATGGTCAATGAGCACTTTGGTGGCCGTTGAAGCCAGTGCCAGTTCACCCAAGCCTTTGATACGATGCAGGGCATTAAAGTCTAAGCAGCAAATCACCTCGGCATCTTGTATTACTTGCTTGGAGCGTGCTTGAGACTGAACATTTTGGTCGTAAGTAATGACTTCATTAAAGTCAGGCATCCAGCGCAAATTGGCCGAACATTCGTTAGGAATGATGACCGTTGCACTGTGCCCTTTTTTTTGAAGGTATAATTTCCATCCCAAAGAAGAACCTATCGCGTCAGCGTCAGGATTTTGGTGGGTCAAGATGACAACACGTTTTTGGGGCGAATTGATGAGTTCGTAAAATGCGTTCCACTGTTGCATAGCTTGCAAAATTAGCAATTTTCTTAAAAAAGACCTGCTAGGTTTTCAAAACCTGTGTAGTCTGCGTAGTTTTGCCCCACTTTTTTATCGAAAATTGTTCATTTTAAATCACAACATACTAATGGCAACCAACAGAACATTCACCATGGTGAAACCCGACGCTGTAGAAGCAGGGAATGCAGGCGCAATTTTGAAGATGATAGAAGAAGCAGGATTCCGCATTGTGGCGTTGAAAAAAACATTGTTGACCCAAGAGCGCGCAGGACAATTTTATGCTGTACACGCCGAACGTCCGTTTTATGCCAGCTTGTGTGCTTACATGTCATCGGGCCCGATTTATGCGGCGATTTTAGAAAAGGAAAATGCCGTAGCAGATTTTCGTACGTTGATTGGGGCGACCAATCCAGCCCAAGCGGCCGAAGGAACCATCCGTAAATTGTTCGCCAAGTCGCTAGAAGCAAATGCCGTTCACGGTTCTGACTCGGACGAAAATGCAGCGATTGAAGGAGGATTCTTTTTCTCATTGACGGAGCAATTTTAGTGAAAAAATAGCCCAAAAAAACTTTAGGCTTCGAGGTATATCGAAGCCTTTTTTTTTGCCATTTTTCGTGAAACATCAATTTTGTGTAGATTTCACGGGCAAAAAAGTAGGTTTCACGGAAATGTCTTGCGTATGGGGTACAGCAACGCGTATCTTCAATACAGTTATAACCTGTAAAATCCCCCATAAGTAGAGAAATGAAAAATCCCGAAATGAGATTGCGGAAGATGGATTCGTCCGTATTAGTTGCCAAAGAAGAACCGTTTTCGTGTGAAGTATTGAGCAAGCTTTTAGAGAGCGAAGGCTTCGACGTTGTAGGAAGAGCTAACGAGTTGGATGATCTTATTCAGAAGATTCACACCAAGAAACCAAAGTGCGTGATTGTCGAGGCCAACTTGATAGGAAAAGAGACAAGTCACTTACTAAAGCAAATTGCAGAGGCATCGAGCCGACCTAAGATGGTTTTGTTTTTTAATGCCTCTAATTCGAGGGAACTCTCCAAAGCGCTGGACGCCAATTTTAACGGCTACCTGTACTCAGAAGATAAATTGGAGGAGTTGTACAAATGTTTGTTGTATATCCAGACGCAAACAAAATACTACAGCGATGGCTTCAAGGACCTCATGAAGAAGATGGGAGTCAATGAGGTGGATAGTGAAACGCACCGAAAGTTGAAGTCCCTTACGAAGCGAGAGCGGCAGATTCTGTACCTAGTAACCGAGGGGCTGACGGGCTATGAAATAGCCGACTCGTTGTCGATTAGTTATCGAACACTGGCAAATCATAAACAAAATTTAATTCAAAAACTAGGTATTGAGAGCAACCGACATTTACTCAAATTTGGGCTACAGATAAAATCGTACCTCAATACGCTATAGTTGTTTGCTAGGAAGGCTACGGTTTTCACTAAGCGATTTTTTGAAGGCATCCAGCCGAGTACGGGGCATCACGAGCTCTCGTGCTTGGTTGGTACCTTTGACATACACAAGGTATTTTCCTTTTTCCCAGTACGTATAGCTGTTAAGGTGATTCATGTTAATGATGCAACTTCGGTGAATTCGGAAAAAGTGAGTTGGATCAAGCTCTAGTTCTAACACAGATAGGGGTTTGGAGACTTGGAAGCGACCTTTGGGGTGTTCTACAAAGTATTTCTCCTCCACTGTTTCAAAAAAGTAGCAATCGTCAATTCTCAAAAATGCTTCACCCGTTGTGGCTTTCCCGTCAATGAATTTGATGTATTTGTCAGGAGACGCGGGACTATTGACGGTTATGGGGGTATTTATTGAAAATGTAGTAAATGATTTAGGTTCAGTAGCAGGGGCGGCTTCGACAACACTTTGTGGCGGAGCAGGAGGGGCTACTGTTTCTTTAACAACAGTGGCTGCTGGCGAAGAGTGCCGACGAAGTGCAATCGCTTTTTTCTGTGAATGTGTTGGAGTGAACGCATTTATTTCTAAAAAATCGCGAACAAGCGACACATTCAATAAAATATAGCCTAGAATTATGATGAACGGTAGGTACAAAAGATAGGTTTCGATGGTGAAACCATGCAAAATGTATAAATCGAGGTAGCGATTAAACGAGTAGTGGGGGAATTCGCGGAGCAAAAAGCGAACATGTAACGTAACAGGGAAAAAAAGAAAAAATGCTACAAAAAACAGCGGGAGGAATTTTAATTCATACCAAAGAATAGATAGGGTATTAAAGCTGATTTTGCGGATTCCCCAAAAACGGTGGTATATGTCAATTAGGAAGGATAGTATATATAAGGTACAGAACTCTGGTACTAAAATCCCGATTAAGATATTTTTGACATAACTAAAAAATGTCTGATATGAGACATAGATATCTAAGCGAGTTTTGGGGGATACAGCCCACCCGAGAATCTCGCAAAAGATTACTATAACCAACAAGAAAATAACCCCAGTCTTTGGGTTTTTATAGAAAGACCGATTAAGCGTCATCGACTTCATGGCTTCTCTTTAAGTATCAACTGCCTCTGGCAGTGTAGGGTATTGTGACTCACAAAGATACAAAATAGTCAATAGTTACTATAACATTTCATAAATATAGGCATTACTGCGGATTTCCCAGCACGTCTCTCTCCTCTACCTTTGTATCATCCAAAGCGGAAAACTACAGTGGGTTAAAAATAACAAATAATGCACTGGATATCAATAATTTAAAATCAAAAATTTAACTACTACAACAATGAAAAAGTCATTCGAAATCAAAGCAAAAAAAGAATTGAACTCTTTTATCCGGGCTGGCAAATTTTATGCCAAAAATGAAACGGCAAAGGTACTCAACCTTGGTGAATCAGATCCATTTGCGTCTTGCTACAAAATTGTGGTGAACAATGACGTTGAAAATAAGCTAGTTCTTCAATAAATCTCTCTGTCAGCAATGAGCTTTTCAGGTTTTATAAACTATCAGCGTGCGCTTCTCGACTGTGAAAGTGCATTCAATAAAGTGAATTTACACGATGAAGAAGGGTATATGGTAAGGTTTGCGATATTTTCAGCGAATCTTACCAACTTCCTGCCTGAAATCCCTGTTTCGGAACATGCTGAGATGTTTAGAAAACTACTGACGAGCTTGGCATTTGAGACATTTGATCGTAATGTATTGCACATCAGTGAGGTATGTTCGCTCAATGGCGACCTGAAGGCGTTAGAAACCCCAGGTGCTCCGAGTATATTTTGTACGTTTCATTTAGGTTCGTACCGAATCATAGCCAATTTGTTGATTAAAAATGGGCATCATTTTACAACCATTGTAAAAAAAGATGTCTATAAACAGCAGATTGATTCGATGATGGACTATACAAATAGGATGAAAAAAACGTACAAAACGGATAGTGAAGTCCATGTAGTGAGTGCAGAAGACCCTAATATTGTACTAAAACTGCTTAGAGAGTTAAAAGCAGGGAGGTCTTTGCTGGTATATTTGGATGGAAACGTAGGTACAAGTGATGAAAAGCTTGAGAAAATCACGTTTTTAAGCCGAACAATCACTGCCCGAAAAGGAATGGCCTACCTTAGTTATGTAGCTGGGGTGCCGCTAGTGCCAGTGATTTCGTATCGAAAATCGGATATGAGTAATGTCCTTTATATGGGTGAAGGGATATTCCCTAATAAGTCTGTACCCAAAGAGGCATATTCACAGCGAGTTTTACAACAACTTTTTGATTTTTTTGCCAAGTACGTTGCCAATTTTCCCGAACAATGGGAGGGTTGGAATTATATACACCATTCTTTACAGACAGATGAAACGTCGTTATCGCCACCACCCCCTTCGGCCTATCGAAGGTTGAGTTATCAATTCAACGAGCATCGCTACAGTATTTTTGACCTGAAAGAGTCGCCCGTTTTGTTTGATAAACGCTATTATTCTACGTACGAAATATCGGATAGTTTGCGAGATTACCTGCTTGAATCTCCTTTTAGTAATCCTAAAAGGGTGTTGGGAAAACCAATTTTTCAAGAGTTAGTTCGCCAAGAAATTATAATTTGAGTGCAGAAAGTCTCCAAATCTGGAGACTTTTTGTTTTTACCCCCATCCCAAACAGCCATTTTTGGTCAATTTTTGAAAATGCTTCACGGGCAAAAATGTAGATTTCACGGGCAAAAATGTAGATTTCACGGGCAAAAATGTAGGTTTCACGGTTTTGGACTTGAAACGGCGTCATCTGTGTTTGTTTTCGTAGTAATTTCGTCACAGAGAATTTAAGCTCAAAAGCAAAAATCGTCTAGCTGTACAGAGACAGCTTGCTCAACGTTATGTAAGGTAATAGGACAACGTTATGAGGTGTCTCCAATTAACGATGACATAATTTTTCAAAGTAGGGTAAAGTGTGCAACATTGGCCTCATCTCTCTGGGATGGGGCCATGTCTTTTTAGAGCATTCATTGTTTCTTCTTAAAGTGCTTTCAATGAGATTTGGTTTTATGATTCAGCCATTTCGTGTGAGGCAAAGGAAATTCTATACCATATTTTTTATGGACTTAAATTAAGGGTTTTGGCATAGTATTTGACAGTGGAAGGTATATCCCTTGCATTGGTAAAGTATTGTATATCTTATATAGCATACTGGCTTTGCAAGCAGGGGTTCAAAAATTAGACAGTATTACCAACACAACTGTTTTAAATGTATATGTGTCCAAACAAACGCAGAGGTCGGGTCGATTTCTCCGAAGGAGGGAGCTATCGGTCAAAAAGTACTCTTAGGGCGGGGAAATACCCCCAAAAGTTATTGAATTTTACTGAGGGGGCTTCGCAAATGGGGGTGGCTTTGTACAAAAGTCACATTTGCAGAACTGTTACAAAGGTGTATTCTGTGAAGTTGAGTATGCTCTTTGTTATTTTTTTGACAATTAGTACAGCCCAAGCGCAAGTATCTGGGATTGTATTTAGAGATTTTAACTCAAACGGCCAGCGGGATGCTACTACCCAGCTCAGTGAACCATTGGTCGAAGGGGTGGATGTGCAAGCAACTGATGCGACGGGGGCTATACAAACCAAAACAACCAACGCAAGTGGAGCGTATAGCTTTACAGGGCTTACCCTGCCAGTACGCATACAATTTAGTAATATCCCTTCAGGAAATTTTTCTGGGACACACGGCACTGGTTCGTTTTCGAGTGTGCAGTTTTTTAGTGCCAATACTACCACCGCGAATTTAGGGATTTCAAATCCTAACCTCTACAGCCAAACTGCGCCACCGCTGGTAACAAACTGTTACGTTGTGGGGTCTGCGGTAGGTAATACCCAAGACGCTATGATTGGGTTTTCGTATTCGGCAGGTTGTATTGATGCCGACCTCAATGGGGTTTGCGACACAGGTTCTGCCAATACTTTCACAACGCCCGCCCCTTCGCACATTGCAACAGCTACCCAAGTTGGATCAACTTGGGGACTAGCTTATCACCGACCCTCAAAGTCGGTATTTGCAGCCTCTTTTATGAAACGGCACGTTGGCTTCAAACAAAAAGGTAAAACAGGGGTAATATTTAGAATTGAAAACCCAGAAGCTGCGACACCAACCATTACTGAATATGTTGATTTAGACGCTTTAGGTTTTGCCACAAAGCCCCCTTCAGGTGATCCTCACCCCAATGATAATGCCACGGTGGCTGCATGGGACAGAGATGCTAACTCATGGGATTGGGTAGGTAAAATGAGCTTGGGAGACCTAGATATTGATGAAACAGAGCAAAATATTTATGTAGTAAACCTATACGATCGAAAGCTTTATAAAATTCCAATCAAGTCAACTCCTGTGGTTGCAGGAGATATTACGAGCGTTGATATTCCCAAACCCGCCACAAATGATGTGGACAATCGCCCGTTTGCGTTGGGAATCAATAATGGAAAAGTTTATGTGGGAGTTACCAATACGCAGGAATCAACAGTGACGGGTTGGACAGGTGGCGTAACTACGACTGTAAAAGGAACTCGGACAGGATTGGCCATGTATGTTTATGAGTATGATCCTAACACAGGATTCAATACAACTGCGGTGCTAAATGCCCCACTAACTTACACCCGTAAAAATGCGATTAACTCTAGTTTTAAACCTACAAGTGGAACGTGGAACCCTTGGGTGAACGTTTTTACCGCTTTTGACCGTGAAAATAATGGCACTCAGTGTATCGGGGATAGGGCTTATCCTCAGCCATGGCTTACTGATATTGAGTTTGATAATGGACAAATGATACTTGGGGTCAGGGATAGATTTGGAGACCAAACAGGATATAATGCCCTTGAACCAGTGACCAATACTGTCAATCAAAGTACCCCTTGCCAGAACCAGGGGGAAACGGGGCAGTTTAATGGAGTTGCTGTAGGTGATTTATTACGAGCTTCGCGTACTGGAAGTGCAACCACATGGACGCTTGAGTCGAACGGAAGTAGTGGGGGTGTTACTACCTCAGGAGCAGGTAATGCAAATGGGCCAGGAGGAGGTGAATTTTATTATCAACACAGCTACGACAACTTTCACTTTGACATTGGAAACGGAGGTCTTGTGCAAGTGCCTGGGCATAGTAGTGTTGTAGAAACAGCCTATGATGTTATTAACTTAACAGCCGAAGCATATAACGGAGGGATTTTGTGGCATAACAATACCACAGGGAGAAGAATGCAACAGTTTAAAGTGTTTGATACCTCTGGCGGGTCTCCCTTTGCACCAGATAACAACACGCTTGCTAAAGCAAATGGATTGGGAGACCTAGTGGCACTCTCATCGTTACCGACCATTGAAATCGGAAATAGAATATGGAAAGATGCTAATAAAAACGGAATCCAAGACCCTGCCGAGGTGGGAGTCGATGGGGTTGTCATAGAGCTTTTTGAAGGTACAACGACTACAGGATCCCCTACTCAGACGGTTACTTCTGCAACACTCAATGGCCAAAAAGGAACGTGGTATTTTACAAATTTAAAAGCCAACACCGATTATAGAATCAAAGTCAAAACTGCCTTTGGTACGGGGGCATTGGCTACGTGTGCGGCATTTTCGCCCACGGGCCAAGGTACAGTGTTAACAGATAACGACACTGACACAGGCACAATTGCGCTAAAAACAGGGAATCTCGGTGAGAATAACCACTCATTTGATATCGGGGTAATTGAGCCTGTTGGTTCAATAGGAAACTATATTTGGAAAGATGCCAACGATAACGGCAAACAAGATAGTGGGGAAGCAGGTCAAGCAGGCGTTATCGTTCAATTATTACAGGGTGCAACTGTATTGGCAACTGATACAACGGATGCCAATGGTTTGTACGGGTTCTCTAATTTGGATGCTGGAAGCTACCAAGTCAAAATTTTAGTGACTTCTCTACCAGCAGGCTGTGTTATTTCTTCAAAATCCAACGCAGCAGGAGTAGCCGATAGCCTTGATTCTGATTTTGACGCAGCAACTGGCTTGAGCCAATCAGTCACAATTACGCCTACGGGAACGGGTATTGCCAAAGATAACCCAACAATCGACGGGGCACTTTATTCACCCCTAGGCTCTATCGGAAACTACGTTTGGAAAGATACCAATAACAACGGCAGACAAGACAGCGGAGAAACAGGACAAGCGGGTATCATTTTGCAGCTTTTGCAAGGTTCAAGTGTGGTTGATGAAGATACGACCGATGTGAATGGTTTCTACAGTTTCAACAACCTAACCTCGGATACCTATCAAGTTAAGTTGCTTTTGACATCTCTACCAGCGGGTTGCGTTATTTCTTCAAAACCTAATGCCGCAGGAGTAGCCGATACGCTAGATTCTGATTTTAATGCGGCAGGTTTGAGTCATTTGATTACAATTGATACTTCAAAACCAGCGGCTGATACCTTGCGCAACAACCCTCACATCGACGCGGCGCTTTTCTCACCCAAAGGCTCAATTGGAGATTATGTGTGGAAAGACCTGAACGATAACGGTATCCAAGACGATGGCCCAACGGGTGTAAAAGACGTGATTGTGGAGCTATACAAAGGAAGTACAACAGGTAGCCCCATCGCGAAAGATACAACCGATGCCAGTGGTGCCTATGGTTTTACCAACTTAGATGCGGGCGATTATTACGTCAAAGTCGTTGTTACAAGTCTGCCAGTAGGTTGTGTGATTAGTACTAAACAAGATTTGGGCGGCGACGATACCAAAGATTCGGACGTGAATCCAGTCACTGGTTTTAGTGCAAAAATCACGTTAGACCCAACCTTGACGGGACTTTCTAAAGACAACCCAACGATAGATGCGGCCTTGTATTCGCCTAAAGGGTCGATTGGGAATTACGTTTGGAAAGACCAAAACGACAATGGTATTCAAGATGCAAGCGAATTAGGAGTTGCAGGGGTAATTGTTCAATTGTTAAACTCGACAACCAGCGCGGTGCTGGCAACGGATACAACAGATGCCAACGGTTTGTATTTGTTCCCCAACTTGTCGAGTGGCAGTTACCAAGTGAAAATCGTGACAACGAGCCTACCCGCAGACTGTGCACTTAGCAGCCAACAAGACTTGGGTGGCGATGATGAGAAAGATAGCGACTTTAACTCAACCACAGGTTTAAGTCAAGCTGTAACCATCGATGCTTTAGGCACGGGTACAGCAAAAGATAATTTAACGGTGGATGCGGCCTTGTATTCACTCAGAGGCTCAATCGGAGACTTTGTTTGGAAAGACCAAAACGACAATGGTATCCAAGACCCGAACGAATCACCAGTGGCAGACGTAATTGTGCAGTTGTTGCAAGGAGGGAATGTGATAGCGACGGACACGACAAACTTCAACGGTTTGTATTTGTTCCCTAACTTACCAAACGGTACTTACCAAGTAAGAATCGTAACAACCAGTCTGCCTGATAGCTGTGTGATTAGCAGTAAGAAAGATTTGGGTGGTGACGATACAAAAGACAGTGATTTTGACCCAACAACGGCCTTGAGTCCACCTATTACCATCAACGTTTCGGGAACGGGTATCGCCAAAGACAATCCAACGATAGATGCGGCATTGTCAACACCGAAAGGCTCTATCGGAGACTACGTATGGAAAGACCAAAACAACAATGGTGTTCAGGATTCAGGTGAACCAGCAGTGGCGGGTGTAATTGTTCAGTTGTTGAATTCAACAACCAGTGCTGTTTTGGCAACTGATACGACTGATGCGAGTGGATTGTACTTATTTACGAACTTGAAGTCAGGCACTTATCAAGTGAAAATCGTAACGACGAGTTTACCAGCGGGTTGTGTGATTAGTAGTCAACAAAACCTGGGCGGCGATGATACGAAAGACAGTGATTTTGACCCAACCACAGGTTTGAGCCAAGTGGTAACGATTGATGCCAAAGGCACGGGCATAGCCAAAGACAACCCAACGGTGGACGGCGCATTGTTCTCGCCTAAAGGTTCGATTGGCGACTACGTTTGGAAAGATTTGAATAACAATGGTATCCAAGATTCGGGAGAGCCAGGGGTATCGGGAGTAATCATTCAATTGTTGCAAGGGTCAACGGTTGTTGCGACGGACACGACGAACGCCCAAGGATTGTACTTGTTCTCAGATTTATCAAGTGGCACGTACCAAGTGAAAATTGTGACAACCAGTCTGCCTGATAGCTGTGTGATTAGCAGCAAGCAAGATTTAGGCGGTGACGACACCAAAGACAGTGATTTTAACCCAACGACAGGTTTGAGCCAAACGGTGACAATCAATGCAACGGGTACAGGCTTGGCGAAAGATAACCCAACCATTGATGCGGGCTTGTTTACGCCAAAAGGTTCCATCGGAGATTACGTTTGGAAAGACCAGAATGACAATGGTATCCAAGATTCGGGCGAACCAGGAGTGGCGGGCGTAATTATTCAGTTGTTGAAAGGGGCGACGGTTGTAGCAACCGATACAACGGACGCGAATGGTTTGTATTTGTTCCCGAACTTGTTGAGTGGTACTTACAAAGTGAAAATTGTAACGACGAGTTTACCAGCGGGTTGTGTGATTAGTACCAAAAAAGACTTGGGCGGCGATGATACGAAAGACAGCGATTTTGACCCAACCACAGGTTTGAGCCAAGTGGTAACGATTGATGCCAAAGGCACGGGCATAGCCAAAGACAACCCAACGGTGGACGGTGCGTTGTTCTCGCCCAAAGGTTCGATTGGCGACTACGTTTGGAAAGATTTGAATGACAATGGTATCCAAGATTCGGGAGAGTCAGGGGTATCGGGAGTGATCATTCAATTGTTGCAAGGGTCAACGGTTGTTGCGACGGACACGACGAACGCGCAAGGGTTGTATTTATTCTCCAACCTGTCGAGTGGTAGTTACCAAGTGAAAATTGTAACAACCAGCCTGCCACCGAATTGTGTGATTAGTACTAAGCAAAATCAAGGAAGTGACGTTACGAAAGACAGTGACTTTAACCCAACGACAGGTTTGAGCCAAACGGTGACAATCAATGCAACGGGTACAGGCTTGGCGAAGGACAACCCAACGATTGATGCGGGCTTGGTGGTACCGTGTGTTAAATCGAGCGTTACTTTATCGAATGCGCCAGTTTGTTCGGCAGATGTACAAACGTATAGTATTACCTTCACGGTGACCAATAAATTGGGCATTGTGAAAGCGAACAAAGGTACGTTGAGCGGTAACAATCCTTACACCGTCACAGGTATCCCGTCGGGAGCAAGTGTAATCATTACCGATAGCTTGAGTGCTGTCTGTAAATCAGATACGACGATTGTTGGGCCTAACTGTAACTGTAACCCACCAGTACCAGTGTTATTGACGCCAAGTATGGCTGCTTGTATTGGTGATACCTTCCCGACCTTAAAAGCGACGGTGGTAGGTCTGGCAACGGTAGAATGGTTTAGCCAACAAACAGGCGGCACAGTGTTATCAACGGGCTTGAGTTTCAAACCAAGTGGCACAGTGACGGGTACAACGACCTACTACGCCCAAGCGCGCAGTACTGACCAAACCTGTCCAACGGCAGTGAGTACCAGCCGCGTCCCTGCGACGGTTAATGCCCAAACTTGTATTGACACGGTTGACTTAGCATTGAAGAAATCGATTAATACGAAAATAGCACAGGTAGGTGATGTACTTACTTATACGCTAAAAGTTTGGAATGAATCGAACAAAAATGCGACGGGGGTAGAAGTAGCCGATAGTATCGCGACAACGGTACAGTTCATTGCGGGCAGTTTTGTGGCCAGCCGTGGCAGCGCTACAATCAGTGGTAATGCCATCAAGTGGACGATTGGTAACATTGCTGCTAATGGTGACACGGTGACGTTGCGCTACCAAGTGCGAGCAACCCAAGAAGGACTGCACTTTAACACGGCTGAAATTTCGAAAGTTGATCAAAAAGATGTGGATTCGACGCCAGGTAACGGCAACCCAGCTGAAGACGATATCGACCGTCAGTGTTTTAGCGTGCCGTTCAAGGTGTGCCCAACCAACCAAGTGGAAGCATCGGTACCTGCACTTTACACAAATGTTCAATGGTTTAAAGACGGAGGAACAACGCCAGTAGCAACGGGCAATGTGGTTCTGTTTAGTGAAGTGGGTATCTACACTTTCACCGCAACGAATCAGACTTGCCCAGCAGGAGGATGTTGCCCAATCATCATTGAGCCAGGCGTAAACTGTTGCCCAGAGGATTTGTGCGTGCCATTTACAATTCAAAAAAGAAAGAAAAAGTAAAATAAGGCTTTAGCCAATCGCGCCCCCCTTTTTCATCGGAAAAAGGGGGGCTTTTTGTTGGTATTCATTTTAAAAAATAAAATTTAACCAAAATTAGTATTGCACTTAAATTTGGTACATTTATTGCTAGTATATTTAATAGTTGATTTTGGATAATATTTTTACGACAGTTGCTTTCAAAGGCATCCTAAACTGTGGTTTAGGGATGCTTATATCTGCTTTTTAGCCATTTCGGCACTATTTTTGCACTTGTTCTTACTGTACGTTTACAAATGCGATAACTAGCATTTGGTATATTCTTTTCCTACTCTATTATACATACATTTATGATTATCCTCCCAAAGGTGTGTTTGCGCGTTTGCGTAGGCATAGTAGTATCATTAGCAGCATTGCTAATGGTTGGAAAAGCATTTGCACATTCTGTCAAAAATACAGAACGTACTTCTTTGCGGGTTTTCACCTGCGTTTCCCCAAAATTCAATTCTGTAACTGTTACGTCGGCCACTTGTAAAGCGGGTGGAGGAGGCAATAATGATGCTAAGATTGCTTTTACGGCGACGGGGGCAGACAAATACGGTATTTCCCAAGGCACAACCTATGCGGGTCCTGCGTATTCCGCCGCCAAAAACCTTTCATCGGGGGCGGCTGATAGCCTCAACATCGCGAATGTTTCGTCTTTGTGGACAATCCGAGTATTCAATGGAGATAATACCTGCTTTAAGGATACGACAGTAGTGCTGAACTGTAATCGGTGTGTAGTGCCGTGCACAAACATGACGATTTTGGTGGGAGAAATTACCAATGCGGGCGAAAAAGTAATCATTCAGCCTTTAGATCCCAATAGCGGCACCATTCCCTGCTCAATTCCTAACACGGGGGGCGATGGCATTGCGATTGACCAAGTGAATAAAATCGCCTACATCGGTAGCCCTTTTAGTAGCCCCATCAAGGTGTATAGCTTTGCCCAAGCTACCTTTTTGCCGAATGTACAACCGTCGTCGGGGACTAATTCATTTGACATTACGCTTTCGGAAGATAAAAAGTACTTACTACGGGGTGGCACCAACGGTCGGGTAGAAAAAATTCGGATTCAGAATGGGCAAGTTGTGGTTTCGCGAGCAACGTCTTTTTTTTCGGATGGCCAAAATAAAATCTGGGGTGTGGCAGCCTACGGTGGCAAGGTGTATGTAACCACGGGCTACAACGACCTAAATACCGCAGGCAGAAGCACCGTACAGGTAATGGATAGCACCTTGTCGAACCCTGTACGCTTACGAACCCGTAATGATGGGAAAATTTATGTGGGTATTACGGTGGATAAAGACGGTACGCTTTGGACAACGGTGGACGGCTACGGAAACGGGGATGCCGTAGAGCACCTAACGGCGGAAGGAACATTGATAAAAAGTTACCCCATTACGTCATCCAACCAACAATCACGTCGCCGCCCATTCGATATTGACTTTGGCCCCGATGGCAACCTTTACGTGGCTACTTTCTACGGCGATTGTGTTTCTAAACTCACCCTCGATTCGCCCGCTAATCCTGATTTTGGGAAATTTAGTACTTACCTCGGTTTTGAGTCGGGAGTGCTCAGTAAAAACTTGGCGTTTGTATGTGGCGATGTGATTTGCCCCTGCGACCAACCAACGGTGGCCGTGAAAGTGACAGACCCGACTTGTGAAAGTGAGGGAAAGCTTGAATTGACGGCTGTTACGAAAGGGAACAAATTTGGAATTAGCAAAGGCGTTACCTATTCAGGGCCATCGTATGCCAATGCAACCACTTTACCCAATACCTTTCCATTAACGCTTGTCTCAAATATTAATACAACGGCTGATTCTACTTGGACAGTGCGGGTGTTTAACCAAGAAAGCGGTTGTTACAAGGATACCACCGTTACTATAAAAGGCGTTCGTGCCAAATCCCTCATTTCGATGCTAGGCACACCGACTTGCGCTGACGATGCTCTCACGTACAGTTTTACCTTTAGCGTAACCAACAAACTAGGTACGGTTAAAGTAAACAAAGGAACCTTAACGGGCAACAATCCTTACACCGTCACGGGGATTCCTTCGGGCGAAGATGTGATTATTACGGATAGTTTAAGTACAATTTGCAAATCAGATACGACCTTGACAGGGCTAAACTGTAACTGTAACCCATCGTTACCCAAAGTGATAACGTCGAGCTTTACGATTTGCATTGGCGATTCTTTGCCAACACTTCAGGCCGCGATTGTGGGTTTGGCTACGGTTGAGTGGTTCAGTCAGCCTGTAGGAGGCGACATTTTGGCAACGGGCTTGACCTACAAACCAACGGGTATTGTAACAAGTACTACGACCTATTATGCCCAAGCTCGGAGTACAGATCCTGCCTGTCCAGTCGCGATTAGTACGAGTCGCACACCTGCCACTATCAACGCAGACACCTGTACCATTGATTTAGCCCTAAAGAAATTTATTGACAAAAAAATAGCCCAAATTGGCGACACCTTGACTTATACTATAAAGGTATGGAACGAGTCAAGTAAAGGGGCTACGGGGGTGGCAGTCATAGACTCTATGGCAACGACGGTCGCTTTTGTGCCAGGTAGTTTTTCTATGAGCCGAGGCAATGCGATTATCAGTGGAAATGTAATTCAATGGACGATTGGTGAGATTGCTGCCAACGGCGATACGGTTACTTTGACCTACAAAATCAAGGCCATTCAAGAAGGTATTCATTTTAATACCGCCCAAATTTGTACTGCCAATGAGCAAGATGTGGATTCTACTCCTTGTAATAACACGGAAGGGGAAGACGACATCGACCGCAAATGTTTTACTGTGCCTTTTAAACTTTGCCCTACCGAGAAAATCGAGGCGACCGTGCCGCCCAAATATACCAGCGTACAATGGTATAAAGATGGCGGCACAACGCCCATCGCCACTGGGAATAGTATCCTTTTGAGTGATGTAGGGGTATATACTTTTACTGCGACTAATCAAACTTGCCCTGCTGAGGGATGCTGTCCAATTATCATTGAAGAGGGGCTTAATTGTTGCCCTGTCGAATTGTGCATACCTTTTACCATAAAACAGTCCAAAAAAGCAAGAAAATAAATATCCTAAAATTGAAAATTATCAGTTTGGCGTAATTGTTGGTAGGGATAATACTACGTTTTTGGGTTAATATTTTGAGAAATAGAATATAATTAATTAGTGAATGTATTCTATTATTCAAAGTAAATTACCTTTTTTGGTAAAAAAAAGTGCTTTTGGTATGTGTTTTGTTAAGAATGGATACGTAATCATAAATGTATCCTTTTACCCTATTCTTGGCAAAGCTTCATGGCAATTTTACACCGTATCCATCAGCGGGAGTATGCAACGTGGTTTGTGCAATATAGCATAAAAACCTTCGCTCTTCTTGGCATCCTCCTGGGGTCTTTCCAGTTCGTCCAAGCGCAACAATGCTCAATTACCATTAATAAAGTAACCGTTTCGGGCTGTTATTTGTTAAGTGGCCAAAGTAAGGCTACTGTGAGCATTGAAGTCGGCTGGTCGGGCGCACCTGCAAATGATAGTATTGAAGTGACACTTGGTACCGACAAACGGTACATTCGTCCAGGGACGTTTGCCGTAAAATACCCAGCCACAACCGTGATGGGAAACCAGACCATTGTGACGCCTCAAGTGATTGCTTTTGAGGTAAATGCAACTGGAAATAGTTTGCCAATTACGGCCACATTTACCACCCAAGCTTCGTGTAGTGCAACCTCAACGGCTCAATTGCCTGCGGCTTGTCCACCCTTGGTTTGTAGTGGAAATCAGGCAGGAGGGACGGTCTTTAACGACTATGATGCGGATGGAGTAAAAGATGCGGGAGAAAGCAATGGCGTAGCAGGAGTGACTGTCATCGCTTATGATTGTACAGGGGGAATTGCTGCCCAAACGACCACTGATGCTTCAGGGAAATATGTGTTAAATGTCTCTGTTTCAGACTATCCGATTCGGGTAGAGTTTGTAAATCTACCGAGTTATGCGGGGAAAGGGACAATGCAAGGGGCAGACAGCCGCACAACTGTGCAGTTTGTAACAGCCCCCGATTGTACAATTGATTTGGGAATACTTGATAACAATGATTATTGCCAAACGACTCCCCAAGTGGTGGTTCCTTGTTATGTGTATGGAAAGCCAGATGTGGGTAGTTTGAGTGGGCAAATGGATGCTTTGGTGGCATTCGATTATGGCACTACTGGCCCCAAGGACATGTCAAAAATAGCGCTTTTGGCCAAGGCAGAAGAAGTGGGTACATTGTGGGGGGTAGCTTATGATAGATATAAACATAAGGTATATACCTCGGCCACATTGAAACGTCACGCGGGCTTAGGGCCACTCGGTTTGGGAGGAATTTATGTGACAGATATGGCAGCAAACACAGCATCTCAGTATGTTGATGTGTCACAACCACCGCTTAATATCAATGTTGGTGCTACCAATGCGGGTGATCCTTGGTTTGGGGTGACCAATGCCTCACGTGGCCTTAATCCAGACCCTGCTCAACCAAGTGCCGATTCGCTGGCTTTTGAGCTGATAGGCAAAGTCGGAATGGGTGATTTAGAAATTTCCGAAGATGGTAAGTCGCTGTATTTCATTAATTTATTTGACAAAAAATTATACCAAATCGATATTAGCGGGGCTGCCCCAAGTTTGCTAGGCTCTTGGGCAATTCCTGACCCAGGATGTACGGGTGGTACACTACGCCCTTTTGCTACCAAAGTGTATAAAGGGAAAGTGTATATAGGTTCAGTTTGTGATGCTTCTACTTCAACAAAATCAAACCTACGGGGTTTTGTCAATGCTTTTGACGGAACCAATTTCACCCAAGTATTTGATTTTCCATTGACCTACCCCAAAGGAGCGGTTTTGATAAACAATACACCTGCGGTGGTTGATAGAGTAGGTTGGTATCCTTGGACGGACAGCTTTAATACCGTCAATAGCAATACGACCAATGGTACTTTTATACGGGTATTATATCCTCAGCCAATGCTTACCGACATCGAATTCGACATTGACGGGTCGATGGTGTTGGCCTTGGGTGATCGTACTGGTTTGCAGTCGGGATACAATAACTACCGTCCTTCAGGAACGGGTGTATATACTGGTTTAGCAGGAGGTGATGTACTAAGAGCTGCATTTACGAATGGTACGTTTATTCTTGAAAATAATGGAAAAGTGCCAGGACTTTCAGGCTCGGGTGTGAATAATAACCAAGGCCCTGGTTTTGGAGAATTTTATAATGACGATTTCTTAGGAGGAAATGGAGGATTGACGCACGCAGAAATTGCATTCGGAGCGTTGGCGTTAAAACCAGGGTCAGGCCAAGTAATTACGACGGCAATGGATCCAATCGACCAGAACCAAACAGGTACTAACTTTTCGGGCGGGATTCGTTATTGGAGTAATACCACAGGACTTGCGCCAAGCGGTGCTGCCATGGGATTTGTGTTGTACAATACAAACAATGAAGTAGGTACTTTCGGCAAATCAACGGGATTGGGAGATATGGAGATTTTGTGCGAGCTTCCCATGTACCTCGAATTAGGTAACTACGTGTGGAATGACGCCAACAAAAACGGGGTACAAGACCCCTGCGAAAAAGCGCTGAAAGACATCAACGTGACGCTCTACAAAGGCACTACCAAAATAGCGACGACCAAAACAGGCACGAACGGGGAGTATTATTTTTCAACAAAATCTAACCTGACTACGGGAACTTGGGAAGGCACAGGTGCTGATACCACACTTCTACCAAACACAGCTTATAAGTTGGTTTTTGGTGAAGGCCAATTAGTAGGTGGAAAATTAACAGTGGCAGGTTTGGGTCAATTTGACGTAACGCTCAAAGATGCCACGGCCAACAGCGGCAACGACCAAAACGACAGCGATGCGGAAGTAATCAGCGGTGCTTTTTGTATAAATCTTACCACTGGAAATGCAGGAAGTGTCAATCATACTTTTGATGCAGGATTTTATTGTACAAACCCTTCGATTGGCGCTAGTTCAATCGCTGTTACAGCTCCTAAATGTGCTGTTACAGTTCCCCAAAACGATGGAAAAATCAGTTTGAGCAGTGCGATAGCTCCTTATGATAAATATAGGACAAAAATGGGAACGGGTGCATGGAGTGGCGATACGACTTACGCCACAGCCACGGCGATTGGTAGTACTTTCCCCAAAGACTTGGTGACAGGCATTAGCAACGCGGGTGCAACATACACGATTCGTTTTTATAACGGCGAATGTTGTTACAAAGACACGACGATAACTATTGCGCCAGTGGCTTGTTGCGTTTTGCCCGTAGCCTCAGCCACTCCTCAAAAACAAACGATTTGCGTAGGTGGTATTGTTTCAGCCTTCACGGCTACGCCAAGTACGGGCGTAGAATACAAATGGTACGGACCATTAGCAGACACAACGAGCAGCTTAGGCACAGCCGTGAGTGGTGCGACAAGTGCGACCTTCACACCGAGCGGCGCAGCATTGACGACGGTAGGTACAAAATATTACGCAGTGGTAGTAAATACGACGGGTGATGCGAATTGTGCGGATACGGTATTTGTACAATTGGTAGTGAACGCCAAGCCAGTAATTGCTGATGGAAGTGCCACGATATGCGCAGGTGATTCGGTGGATTTGACGTCGAAGATTACGAATTACGATACATATTTGAGTCCAGTATGGACAGTGGGCACGGCGAATGGCACAGTAGTGACGACGCCAGCCTCAGTAAAACCAACGGGAACAACGACATACGTATTGGTTGCTCAAAATGCGGCTGGTTGTAAAGACACGGCGAATGTGGTCGTGACGGTGAATATCAAACCAAATGCAGGCAAAGACACGACCTTGGCTTGTGTGAATGCTGCGACAAATACCTTGTCAACAAGTTATACTTTAGTGCCAAACCCATCGGGTGGAAGTTGGTCACAACTAGGTACAACGCCAACGACAGCGACGATTTCTGGTAACGACGTGACGGGTATGAGTGTGGCAGGCACATATCAGTTCATTTATACTTCGGTAGCAGGTTGCAAAGACACGATTGCGGTGACGGTAGCACCGTGCCCAGTTTGCGTGAAGCCCGATGCAGGTGCTGACGCAGCTTCGGTATGTCAACCGACAAGTACGTCGAAATTGACAGCAGTAACGACAGGTGGCACATGGGCACCAATTGCTAGCCCCGCTAACCCAAGTGCGGCGACGATAGATGCTAATGGCAATATCAGTGGCTTAAATGCAGCAGGCACTTATAAATTTGTGTTTTCAATCACCTCAGGTGGTCAAACGTGTACGGACACCGCGCAAGTGATTGTACTAGCTAAGCCAGTAATTGCTGATGGAAGTGCGACGATTTGCGCAGGTGAGTCAGTTGATTTGACCTCAAAGATTACGAATTATGATACTTATTTGAGTCCAGTGTGGACAATAGAAACAGCAAATGGCACGGCCGTAGCAACGCCAAATTCAGTAAAACCGACTGGCACAACGACTTACGTATTGGTGGCACAAAACGCCGCAGGTTGCAAGGACACGGCGAATGTTGTAGTGACGGTGAATGCCAAACCAAATGCAGGAAATGATACAACATTGGTATGTGCCAATGGTAGTGTGCCATCAAGCGTACAATTATCAGCGGCACCAACGGGGGGCACATGGTCAGCTTTGACGGGCAATCCAACGGGAGCGACCATAAGCAGTTCAGGATTGGTAAGTATCACCAATGCTACAGCACAAGGCAAATCGTTTGATTTTATCTATACGTTGAATGATTGTCAGGATACAGTGAAAGTGATTGTGCCAGTATGTGTACAACCCAAAGGTTCGATTGGCGACTACGTTTGGAAAGACCAAAACGACAACGGCGTTCAAGATTCAGGTGAGCCAGCAGTAGCGGGTGTGATTGTTCAATTATTGAACCCAACAACCAGCGCAGTTTTAGCAACCGATACGACGGATGCGCAAGGTTTGTACTTGTTCCCGAATTTGAACTCTGGCACATATCAAGTGAAGATTGTGACGACGAGTTTACCAGCAGGTTGTGTGATTAGCAGCAAGCAAGATTTGGGTGGCGATGATACGAAAGACTCTGACTTTGACCCAACGACAGGTTTGAGTCAAACGGTGACAATTAATGCAACGGGTACAGGCATTACGAAAGATAACCCAACAGTTGATGCAGGGTTAGTTGTTCCTTGTGTCGCATCCAGCGTAACTTTGACGGACGCTCCCGTTTGTTCGGCAGATGTACAAACGTACAGCATTACGTTTAATGTGTCTAACAAATTGGGCATTGTAAAAGTGAACAAAGGCACATTGAGCGGTAACAATCCTTACACGGTGACAGGTATCCCGTCGGGAGCGAGTGTGATCATTACGGACAGTTTGAGTGCGATTTGTAAGTCAGATACGACGATTGTTGGGCCTAACTGTAACTGTAATCCACCAGTTCCAGTGTTGTTAGCTCCAAGTATGGCCGCATGTATTGGTGATACTTTCCCAACTTTGAAAGCGACGGTGGTAGGATTAGTTACTGTAGAGTGGTTTAGCCAGCAAACGGGCGGAACAGTATTATCAACGGGCTTAAATTACAAACCAAGTGGCACAGTGACGGCGAATACGGTTTTCTACGCCCAAGCGCGCAGTACTGACCCGACCTGTCCAACGGCAGTGAGCACAAGCCGTGTACCAGCGACAATCAACGCCCAAACTTGCATTGACACAATTGATTTGGCCTTGAAGAAGTCAATTAATACAAAAATCGCGCGGGTGGGTGATGTGCTGACTTACACGATTAAAGTTTGGAATGAATGGAACAAGAACGCGACGGGTGTAGAAGTGACCGATAGCATCGCAACGACGGTTCAATTTGTGAGCGGTAGTTTTGTAACAAGTCGTGGCAGTGCGACAATCAGTGGCAATGTGATTAAGTGGAACATTGGCAATGTTGCCGCTAACGGTGACACGGTGACGTTGCGCTACCAAGTGAAGGCGACGCAGGTGGGCGTTCACTTAAACACGGCTGAAATCAGCAAGACCAACGAGAAAGACAAAGACAGCACACCAGGCAACGGTAAAGGTGGTGAAGATGACATTGATCAACAATGCTTCACAGTGCCTTTTGACTTGTGCCCCAACCAAAAGTTGGAAGTGAGTGTTCCTGCGACATTGACGAATGTACAATGGTTCAAAAACGGTGGTACAACGGCAGTTGCGACGGGAAATGTGGTGCTGTTCTCGGAGGTAGGAACCTACACTTTCACGGCTACGAACCAGACGTGTCCAGCCAACGGTTGCTGTCCAGTCATTATTGAAGCGGGGACGAATTGTTGCCCTGTGGATATTTGTGTTCCGTTTACGATCAAGAAGAAAAGAAAATAAATGGGATATTAAATTGCTTTTGGTATCCTTGAAGTGATAATAAGAGGGGATAAAGCTTAGTCTTTATCCCTTTTTTAATGTCCTTTTTGTAAATGTTGGCGTGATTGTTGTGGAATACGTTTCGTTGTTTATAGATATAATATTTTAAAGAATGGATATTAATATTTTTTTAATGTAAATAATTAATGCATCAGTATATACTGAATTTTTAATAAAAATGGATATTGGTATGTGTTTTGCGAGAAATGAATAGATAATGGAATGATTTTTCACTTACCCTATTTGTCGTAAAACTATATGAAATCTTTACTCCGAATTCATCGAGGGGAGTATGCTAATCGGCTGTTTAGTTTTTGGCTACAGTTGATGGCTATCATAGGTATATTCCTGTGGAGTTCCCACGAAACCCAAGCCCAGTGTTCTGTCACTATCAGAAAAGTAACGGTATCGGGTTGTTACTTGGTAGGCAATCAAAGCAAAGCCACCGTCAGTGTGGAAGTTGGCTGGACCAATGCTCCTTCAGGTGGCGTGATTACCGTCACAACAGGTTCTCAGACGAGGACGATTACTCCAGGGAATATCACAGTAAGTTACCCACAAGCAAACAACAGTGCGCCGCTGTCAGGTACACAAACAATTGTGAGTCCTCAGGTAGTGGCTTTTGAGGTAGATGCCAATGGTAGTACAAACAACACCATCACGGCTAGATTTAGTGCAACTTGTACAACATCAACGACATTTAACGCTCCAGCGGCCTGTCCTACGGCCGCTTGTAGTGGAAATAATGTTGGAGGGATGATTTTCAAAGACTTTAATGACAACGGAATCAAGGAAGCGGGAGAAACCGCTGGCGTGCCAGGAGTAGGGGTGAAAGCCATTGCTTGCGACGGTACGGTCTATAACACTACTACTGATGGATACGGCTTTTACTCATTGCCCGTTCCTGCCAATAAGTATCCAGTTCGGGTTGAATTTAGCAATGTTCCCTCTATTTATAAATTAGGGGTAAACGGAACCAACTCACGCACATCCGTGCAGTTTGTTAATGCGCCATCGTGTAATGTCCACTTAGGGCTTGTTAATCCTATTGAATTTTGCTCAGATAACAACCTTCGGGTTTTTGTACCTTGTTTTACGTATGGAGACCCGCTCCAAACAACAGGAGCTTCGGCGGCTAACTTGTCTGCCAATGCCGACGCTTTGGTAAGTGTTCCGTACGGCGTTTCTTCTTCTACTTTTCAGGGCGAACAAATGATTACCAAGGCGAGTAACATTGGAACAGTTTGGGGATTGGCTTATAATAAATACAATAAAAAACTGTTTTTGAGTGCGGTTCTAAAACGCCACGCAGGACTGGGGCCTTTAGGTTTGGGAGGTTTGTACGTGGTGAATTACACAAATTCAGCTTCGCCAACCGTAAGTAACTTCATTAATGTATCGACCATTGGCATTCCTGTTGGTTCAATCGCCAATAACGCTACTCGTGGTTTACAAGCAGACAAAACCCAGCCTAGCCGCGACACCCAAGCGTTTGCTGCCATCGGCAAAGTAGGGATTGGAGACATGGATATATCAGACGATGGTAATAAATTGTGGTTGACCAACTTGAATGATAAAAAACTGTATTCGATTGATATTACTCAGTATAATCAAGATGGTACAACCCTGCCGACCGCTTCTAATGTGACTCCATTTACGGTGCCTGTTACCTGTACGGGAGGAGAGTATCGCCCTTGGGCAGTAAAAGCGTATAATGGAAAAGTATATGTGGGTGGTGTTTGTGATGCCTCTACCTCTACAAAAACAAACCTTAGGGCTTCAGTTTATGAATTGGATGGAACCACGTTTACCCAAATCTTCGATTTTCCATTAACATACCCTAAAGGTTATCCAGCAGCAGCCAATACAAGTATTACAGGTTGGTTTCCTTGGACAGATACCTTTAGTGATTTGCTTGAGGGGACGATTCTGCGCCACCCAGTGCCAATGTTTACTGATATTGAGTTTGACGTGGACGGATCAATGGTATTGGCTTTTGGAGACCGTACGGGGCTTCAAGGAGGTGATGCCAACTATCGCCCAGACAATACTAGCACGACTTTGTACGAAACTAACTCACAAGCAGGAGACATTTTAAGGGCTTTTTATGCGAATGGTACATTTGTATTAGAAAACAATGCCAAGGCTGGCCCCAATGTTGGGTACGGAGCGAATAACTCACAAGGCCCAGGTTTCGGAGAGTTTTATAATGATAACTGGATTCAAGATGGTAATCCAAACCGAATTTGGCACGCCGAGCAAATCATGGGAGCGTTGGCACTCAAGCCTGGTTCTGGTGAGGTGGTTGTAACGACCATTGATCCCGTAGATCAGCAACCCTACGCAGGGGGAGTTCGTTATATGAACAATACCACGGGGTTAGTGACAGGCTCTTATGCGGTCTATGTGACACGTCTCCCTGGGAACTTCCAAGTACCTGGTACGTTTGCCAAAGCAACAGGTTTGGGAGATATTGAGCTCAGTTGCGATAACCTTGACATCATTGAAATAGGTAACCGTGTTTGGTTAGATACCAATAAAGACGGTATTCAAGATGCCTGTGAAAAAGGCTTGAAAGATGTAAACGTGACCCTCTACAAAGGCACGACAAAAATTGCCACTACCAAAACCGATGCCAACGGCGAGTATTATTTTAGCCGTAAATCAAAACTCACAACAGGTACTTGGTCGGCAACGGGAGCAGACACGATTGTATTGCCTAACACGGCCTATCGTTTAGTCTTTGGTACATCGGGACAAATCACGAGTAGCAATGACACCTTGAAAGTAGCAGGCCTTGGCAAGTTTTTACTTACTGCCAAAGACGTAACAACGGGCACTGGCAATGATCATAACGACAGCGATGCTGCTAAAGCCAACGTCGCTGGAGAAGGAGGAAGTTTTCCTGTAATTACCCTTACTACAGGAGTGGCAGCTACGACTGATCACACATTTGATGCAGGTTTTTATTGCGTAGAGCCTTATAACTACAAGGCGGCAGTCACCCAAGCAACGTGTACGGGAATCACGGCCAATAGCGATGCAAAAATTGAGTTGACTGACGTAAAATGTGCCGACAAATATGCGTTCTCGAAAAACTCGGGGGGTAAATTTACGGGAGCTGCCTATGCATCAGCAACGGCTTTGACGGGTACAACCATTACGTTGAACAACTTAGCTAATCCTGCAACTGCCGCAGGTGATACATTCTACGTTCGTTTGTATAATGGCTTGTGCTGTTTCAAAGACACAACGATTATCTTGCCTTTTAAAGATTGTAGCTGTGTACCACCAGTAGTAACAGCAACCCCCAAAAACCAAGTGATTTGTCAAGGAAATACCATCACTGCTTATACCGCGGTCACACTTCCAAGTGCAGGAATAACTTACCGTTGGTATGGCCCATTGACAGATACGACAGGTACGTTAGGAACAGCGATTAGTGGACAAACCAATGCTTCGTTTACGCCAGCAGGAGGTTTTACAGGAAGAAGATACTATGCTGTGATAGCAACGGGAGTTGCCCCGATATGTTCGGATACGGCGTTTGTGTCGTTGACAATTAACGTTCGTCCTGTAGCCAATGCAACGGCCAAACAGCAAACGATTTGCGTGGGTGATTTACCTGCGGCCTTCACCGCAACGCCAAGCACAGGCGTAAGTTACCGCTGGTACGGCGCTTTGAGTGATACGACGGGTAGCTTAGGAACGGCTATTTCGGGCGCGACCAATGCGAGCTATACCCCATCTGGAAGTGCAATTACAACCGTAGGAACAAAGTACTATGCAGTAATTGTGACCAATACCCAAACGTCATGTGTCGATACCGCTTTTGTTCGCTTAGTAGTGAACAAGAAACCAACCGCAGGGGCGGACAGCACAGGAACGAATGCAATATGTAATACAGTAGGCACCATTAATCTTCCCGATGCAGCCTCTGGCGAGACTTGGACCCAATTGGGAAATACCCCAAGTGTAGCGACGATTGACGCACAAACAGGCGTTGTAACAGGTTTGACTAGCCTTGGTACTTATCAGTTTATTCTCAGAAATCCACAAACAAACTGTGCCGATACGGTAGCAGTTGAGGTGAAAAACTGCCAGAAAGGTTCGATTGGGGACTATGTTTGGAAAGATTTGAACGACAATGGTATCCAAGATTCGGGTGAGCCAGGCGTGAAAGGAGTCATTGTACAATTACTGAACGCGACGACAAGCGCGGTACTAACGACTGATACAACGGATGCGAGTGGATTGTACGGTTTCAATGGATTAGAGACAGGTAGCTACAAAGTAAAAATTGTGATTACTAGCCTCCCTGATAGCTGTACGATTAGTAGTAAACAAAACCAAGGTGGTGATGATACCAAAGACAGCGATTTTAGTCCGACAACAGGTGAAAGCCCAGCCGTAGAAATCAATACGTTGGGCACGGGCTTACAAAAAGACAACCCGACGATTGACGCAGGCTTATTTACGCCTAAGGGTTCGATTGGTGATTATGTTTGGAAAGACCAAAATGACAACGGTGTCCAAGATTCAGGCGAGCCAGCAGTGGCGGGTGTAATCGTTCAGTTGTTGAAAGGGACAACCGTTGTAGCAACTGACACGACGGATGCGAATGGCTTGTATTTGTTCCCCAACTTGCTCAGTGGTACTTACCAAGTGAAAATTGTGGTAAGTAGTTTGCCAGCAGGCTGTGTAATTAGTAGCAAAAAAGACCTAGGCGGGGATGATACCAAAGATAGTGATTTTGACCCAACTACAGGTTTGAGCCAAGAGGTGATAATCGATGCTTTTGGAACGGGTATTGCCAAAGACAACCCAACGGTGGACGGTGCTTTGTTCTCGCCTAAAGGTTCAATCGGAGATTATGTTTGGAAGGACTTGAACGACAATGGTGTCCAAGATGCTGGTGAACCACCAGTAGCAGGTGTTATTGTTCAGCTATTGAACGCAACCACGAGCGCAGTTTTGGCGACAGACACAACAAATGCGCAGGGCTTGTACTTGTTCTCTGATTTGTCGAGCGGTAGCTACCAAGTAAAAATTGTGGTAACGAGCTTGCCAGACAGTTGCATCATTAGCAGTAAACAAAACCAAGGCGATGATACTAAAGACAGCGATTTTAGTCCCACTACGGGATTGAGCCAAGTGGTAGAAATTGTGGCGACAGGTACGGGTTTACAAAAAGATAACCCAACGATTGATGCAGGTTTGGTCGTACCATGTATCACAACGAGCTTTACCTTGACGGGAGCGCCTGTGTGTTCGGCGGATGTTCAGACGTATAGTTTAACCTTTAGTGTGACGGGTAAAAATGGTACAATTAAAGTTGATAAAGGCGTATTGAGTGGAAATAATCCATATACTGTAACAGGCATTCCGTCGGGAGCGAGCGTGCGGATTGTGGATACCTTGAGTGCCATTTGCGTCCAAGATACGATTATCACAGGGCCTAACTGTAACTGTAATCCACCTGTGCCAATCTTGTTGGCACCAAGCTTGACGGTGTGTAAAGGTGATACATTCCCTACCTTGAAAGCAACCGTCGTAGGTTTGGCAACGGTAGAGTGGTTTAGTCAACAAACAGGCGGAACAGTGTTAGCAACGGGCTTAAACTACAAGCCAAGTGGCGTAGTGACGGCAAATACCGTATTCTATGCTCAGGCTCGTAGTACCGACCCAACTTGTCCGACGGCGGTGAGTACAAGCCGCGTACCAGCAACAATCAATGCCCAAGATTGTGAAATTGACTTGGCGTTGAAGAAGTTGATTAACAAAAAAGTGGTACAAATCGGCGATACGCTTACTTATACCATCAAAGTATGGAACGAGTCCGCTAACAACGCCTCAGGTGTATCGGTGACTGATTCAATAGCAACTTCAGTTCAGTTTATTGCAGGAAGTTTTGTATCGAGTCGTGGCACGGCAAGCATTACTGGAAGCGTGATTACGTGGAATATTGGAAACATTGCCGCCAACGGAGACACAGTTACATTGACGTATCGCATCAAGGCAATTCAAGAAGGTATTCACTACAATACCGCTCAAATTTGCGCTGCCAATGAAGGTGACGTCGATTCAACGCCTTGTAACAACAACGAAGAGGAAGATGACATCGACCGTCAATGTTTTACAGTACCGATTAAGCTCTGTCCAACCGAGCAAATCGAAGTAAGTGTTCCAGCCAAATACACCAACGTACAGTGGTTTAAAGATGGAGGTACAACGCCAGTAGCCACGGGCAATGCAGTATTGTTAAAAGATGTAGGTAGCTATACCTTCACTGCCACCAACAATACATGTCCAGCCGAAGGTTGTTGCCCAATCATCATCGTACCAGGTGAAAACTGCTGTCCAGTTGATTTGTGTATTCCGTTCACAATCAAGCAGACCAAGAAGGCGGGTAAGAAGCTGTAATATTTGTAGTTAAGAATACCAAGAGAAGGGGTGGTGCTACGGCATCATCCCTTCTCTTTTTTTATCTGGTGCGATTTTTGTGGGGACAAATGCTTTTTTATTTTTGGCTATATATGCCTTTTAGAACTTGTAGTATGTGACAAAATAGAAGATATTTTGGGCTTAAATGGCAATATATATACTTATCGAATAGATTGGTATGCTATTTGATAAGGCGTTTATATGCTGTTTAGTGAACTTTACCGTGCTTTAAATTGAAAAAAGTATGAACCATTTATCCTTCTTACTCCAAACCAAGAATCAGCCCGACCGAAAAACGAAGCTGACAAATTTTTACCTGAATATGCTAGGCTTGCTGTTGCTGGTGGGCTTCCTTACTGCAACAACTACCTATGCTCAGTGTACCCTTACTGCTGAGGTAACCAACATTACCTGTAACAACATGACAACGACAACGACTGCCGACGACAAGTTTAGCTTTACGTTGACAGTCAACTCTACCTCCTCAACTGCCGAAACTGGAGGGTATGTGACGGTTTCTATCAATGGGACAAACGTAGGTGGTCAAAACATTGGGGAAGCCAAAGACTTTACTAACCAATACAACATTTCTGGAGGGGTATTAAACGTAACCATTACCGCAGGAAGTGGGAATTGTTCTACGACTACAACCATTACTCCTCCTCAGGCTTGTTCACCAGGGGCAGGGTGTACTTGGGATCCCCTCAATTTGAATCCTTCGTATGTAACTGTAACTGTCCAACGAGATTGTAAAGGAACTGCTGATGAAAGCGATGATGAGGTTTCTGGAACATTTTCGGTGACAGGAATACCTGCTGGCTACGCTGCCGAATTAGATAGAAAATTAGATGCGAATGGAAACGGGAAAGAGCATATTGAAGGAGGGATTTCTAACGGGCAAGTAGTTAACTGGGGGCCTTATAACGTAAATACGGTAAAATATCCAGGTCAAAATGGATTTGTGCTTTGGTTCATGTTGGAAGGTATCACCGATTGTTTAGGTGATTATTTTGTAATGATACCTGATTGCCCTGCTTGTACTGCCCCAACGCCAACGGGAACAGATGCCAATATTTGTAGTGGAGAAACGGCGATTTTGATGGCTTCAGGTTGTACCAGTGGATATACAGCAACTTGGTTTAGTAATTCAACTTTGACCAGTCAGCTTGGAACGGGCGACAGTTATGAAACGCCTGCCTTGACAACAACTACCAATTATTACGTATCCTGTGTAAAAGACGGCGATGCTACTTGTAAAAGCACAGGCGTTTTGGTGAAGGCCACCGTGAAGCCTTTGCCAACGTTGACAGCAGGCACGCCAACCTGTGCTCAAAATGGATTGACGTATAGCGTAACAGTAACCAGCAACGGAACGATAAGTGCGGATGCAGGAACGGTGAGTGGCACCACAGTGAGTAACATTCCAGCGGGAACGGACGTGACAATTACGGCAACCTTAAATGGTTGTACAAAAGAGGTGACAGTAAGTTCTCCGACATGTCAAATACCATGTACCGCCCCAACGCCAACGGGAATAGGCGCTTCGGTTTGTCCAGACAATACCGCCACCTTAACGGCCAGTGGTTGTACCACAGGTTACACGGCTACTTGGTTTAGCGATTCGGGCTTGAATACTCAAGAAGGAACAGGTAACAGTTTTACAACACCCGTCTTGACTGCTACGACAGACTATTACGTATCCTGCGTGAAAGACGCAGATGCTTCATGTATGAGCACAGGCGTCTTGGTGAAGGCCACCGTGAAGCCTTTACCAACACTGACAGCAGGTACGCCAACCTGTGCTCAAAATGGATTGACGTATAGCGTAACAGTAACCAGCAACGGAAGCATAACGGCTGATGCAGGAACGGTGAGTGGCACAACGGTAAGTAATATTCCAGCGGGAACGGACGTGACAATTACGGCAACCTTAAATGGTTGTACAAAAGAGGTGACAGTAAGTTCTCCGACATGTCAAATACCATGTACTGCCCCAACGCCAACGGGAACAGGCGCTTCGGTTTGTCCAGACAATACCGCCACATTGACGGCTAGCGGTTGTACTACGGGTTACACGGCTACTTGGTTTAGCGATTCAGGATTGAATACTCAAGAAGGAACAGGTAACAGTTTTACAACACCCGTCTTGACTGCTACGACAGATTATTACGTATCCTGTGTGAAAGACGCAGATGCTACTTGTATGAGCACAGGTGTTTTGGTGAAGGCCACCGTGAAGCCTTTGCCAACATTGACAGCAGGTACGCCAACCTGTGCTCAAAATGGATTGACTTACAGTGTAACGGTTACAACCAACGGAAGCATAACGGCTGATGCAGGAACGGTGAATGGCACAACGGTAAGCAATATTCCAGCGGGAACTGATGTGACAATTACGGCAACCTTAAATGGTTGTACAAAAGAGGTGACAGTAAGTTCTCCAACATGTCAAATTCCGTGTACCGCCCCAACGCCAACGGGAACGGGCGCTTCTGTTTGTCCAGACAATACCGCCACTTTAACGGCCAGTGGTTGTACTACGGGTTACACGGCTACTTGGTTTAGCGATTCGGGCTTGAATACTCAAGAAGGAACGGGTAACAGTTTTACAACACCCGTCTTGACTGCTACGACAGACTATTACGTATCCTGCGTGAAAGACGCAGATGCTACTTGTAAAAGCACAGGCGTTTTGGTGAAGGCCACCGTGAAGCCTTTGCCAACGTTGACAGCAGGTACGCCAAGCTGTGCTCAAAATGGATTGACTTACAGTGTAACGGTTACAACCAACGGAAGCATAACGGCTGATGCAGGAACGGTGAATGGCACCACAGTGAGTAACATTCCAGCGGGAACGGACGTGACAATTACGGCAACCTTAAATGGTTGTACAAAAGAGGTGACAGTAAGTTCTCCAACATGTCAAATTCCGTGTACCGCCCCAACGCCAACGGGAACGGGCGCTTCTGTTTGTCCAGACAATACCGCCACTTTAACGGCCAGTGGTTGTACTACGGGTTACACGGCTACTTGGTTTAGCGATTCGGGCTTGAATACTCAAGAAGGAACGGGTAACAGTTTTACAACACCTGTCTTGACTGCTACCAAAAACTATTATTTGTCTTGTGTAAAAACTGGGGACGCAACTTGTAAAAGTAGCGGTGTAACTGTGACTGCAACGGTCAAAACAAAACCAGCACTTTCGATAACGAGCACTACATGTAATGGCACAACGGTAACTGCAACATTCACGGCAACGGCGGGTGCAACGGTAACCGCAAGCGTAGGAACGATATCGGGAAATCAAGTAACGGGTATCCCAAGTGGACAGACATTTAGCATTACTGCTTCTCTAAATGGATGTGACTCGACCGTGTCAGATTCTAAAACCTGCGTACCCAATTGCGATTTGAATGCAACTTTAGGAACTATCAAATGTATCGCAGGTCAAAATACGCCTGAGGTAACAGATGATTCATTTACGTTTGGTTTAACAGTAACCGGGACAGGAGGTGCAAGCAATTTGTGGGAAGCTGTTTATAACGGAACAGTCATTCAAACAGGTGCATATGGTCAAACCAAAACCGTAACAGTAGGATATGCTACTTGGAACGGGGCATCAAGCATGGCCGTTGTTGTTCGTGACAAAGACAATACAAGTTGTACCGATAACATAACTGTCCAAGTACCAAGTTGTTCACCTGCGCCCTGTACAGGCTTTAAGTTTACCAATATCGTAGCAAGTTGTGAAGGTGGTCTTCATAAAATTTGTTTAGATGTATCAGGAACTGGCGGCCGTAAATGGGCGATTAGTTTAAAGCATAGTAATGATTTTAACGTACCAGGTATTGCATTTGCAAACGGTACGGGCGACCAAACTGGGGTTTGTGGAACAATCAGCAGTACTGATTTTGCAATATTACAAGCGTTTGACGCAGATGATTTTATTGTATGGGGAATGCTTGAGTTAGCAGATGGTACGCCAATTTTTGGCACGGGCTGCGAAATCGATTCGGTTGTTCGTTATTCTCCGTGCATCACCTGTCAAGCCCCAACGCCAGTGGGTGTAGGTGCGTCGGTATGTTCAGGTAGTAGTGCTACGTTGACGGCGAGTGGTTGTACCACAGGTTACACAACGATATGGTTCAGCGATGCAGGATTGGGAACACAAGTAGGAACGGGTGCAAGTTACATGACGCCTGTGTTGACGACAAATACCAATTATTATGTGTCATGTGTAAAAGACGGCGACGCCACGTGTAAGAGTAGCGGAGTGACAGTTACTGCAACCGTAAAACCCAAGCCAACGATTAGTGTGACATCAACGACCTGCAATCAAGCGGGTACGTTGTACGATGTAGCTTTTACGGCTACGTCGGGAGCAACAGTTACGGCAGATAAAGGAACAGTGACGGGCAGCACGGTTGTGGGAGTTCCATCGGGCCAAACGGTGAAATTGGTTGTTACGTTGAATGGTTGCAAAGATTCGACCACAGCGACTAAAAATTGTTCTCCAACCTGCCAAGCCCCAACGCCAGTGGGTGTAGGTGCGTCGGTATGTTCAGGTAGTAGTGCTACGTTGACCGCGAGTGGTTGTACCACCGGTTACACAACGATTTGGTTCAGCGATGCAGGATTGGGAACACAAGTAGGAACGGGTGCAAGCTACACGACGCCTGTATTGACAGCAAATACCAATTATTATGTGTCATGTGTAAAAGACGGCGACGCCACGTGTAAGAGTAGCGGAGTAATGGTAACTGCGACGGTTAAACCCAAGCCAACGATTAGTGTGACATCAACGACCTGTAACCAAGCAGGGACGCAATACGATGTCGCTTTTACGGCTACGTCGGGAGCAACAGTTACGGCAGATAAAGGAACGGTGACGGGCAATACAGTCGTGGGAGTTCCATCGGGTCAAACGGTGAAATTGGTTGTTATGTTGAATGGTTGCAAAGATTCGACCACAGCGACCAAAAACTGTTCGGTGCCTTGTGTTGAGTCAACGTTTAGCTTGGTTGGGACGCCAGCTTGTTCTGCCGATTACTCAACCTATTCATTGACGATTCAGGTCAATAATAAAATGGGCATTGTTAAAACTAACAAAGGAATACTTTCGGGTAATAATCCATACACTATTACTGGTATTCCAGCAGGGGAACCAGTGACAATTACCGATAGTCTAAGTGTAATTTGCAAGGCCGACACTATGATTGTTGCTCCTAATTGTAACTGTAACCCAGCCTTGCCTCAGTTGTTGACGCCAAGTTTGACGGCTTGTATCGGGGATACTTTCCCAACTTTAAAGGCAACGGTGGTAGGACTGGCAACGGTAGAATGGTTTAGCCAACAAACGGGCGGAACAGTATTAGCGACGGGCTTGAGTTACAAGCCAAGTGGTACGGTGACGTCTAATACGGTGTTCTACGCGCAAGCACGCAGTACTGATCCGACCTGTCCAACGGCGGTGAGTACAAGCCGCGTCCCAGCGACAATCAATGCGCAAGACTGTACAAAAGAAGTGGACTTAGCATTGTCTAAGTCTATTAGCAAGAAAATAGCTCAGATTGGCGATGTGTTGACCTATACTTTAAAAGTATGGAACGAATCCGTGACAAATGCCACGGGAGTCTCGGTGACAGACAGCATCGCGACTACAGTGCAGTTTGTGAGTGGAAGTTTTGTAGCGAGTCGTGGTAGTGCGACGATAAGTGGCAATGTAATAAAGTGGAACATTGGTAGTATATCGGCCAATGGCGACACAGTGACATTGACTTACCAAATCAAAGTAACGCAAGAAGGAGTTCATTTCAATACGGCGGAGATTTGTACGACCAACGAGAAGGATGTAGATTCGACGCCGTGTAACCACGATGATACCGAAGATGATATCGACCGCGAATGTTTTACGGTGCCAGTGAAGCTATGCCCAGGGGAAGTCGTGGAAGTAAATATTCCTGCGAAATATACCAACGTGCAATGGTTTAAAAATGGCGGTACAACGCCAGTAGCGAGTGGTAACTCGGTGTTGTTCTCCGATTTGGGAAGTTACACTTTCACAGCCACGAACCAGACGTGTCCAGCGGAAGGCTGTTGTCCAGTTATCATCGAAGCTGGTACGAACTGTTGCCCAGTTGATTTGTGTATTCCGTTTACGATTAAACAAACCAAGAAGGCGGGTAAGAAGCTGTAATATTTGTAGTTAAGAATACCAAGAGAAGGGGTGGTGCTACGGCATCATCCCTTCTCTTTTTTTTATCTGGTGCGATTTTTGTGAGTAAAGATGCCTTTTTGGGAGGGAGGGATAGGGCTTCTATTTTTTAGCTCAAATCTGTGATTAAGTATAAAAAAAACGTATATAGGCTATTTTATTTTCTACTTGGCATGTTTTTTGGAGTATTTTTTAGAAGGTAAAAAGGGTATTTTTTGGCGAAAAATTAGATTATTTATACCAGAGTATGGCTATAAAAAATAATTTGTTTTGATAGGAGAGGATATGGATTTTTGATTACAGAATATTTTTTAAACAGTTTTATTTCGTGGGTTATAATGATTTTATACCATGAATATACCAGGGCAAACAGACCGTTAGAAGCCTGCAAATAATATTTGTCCTTTATTTCACTACGTTTTTGATAAGAAATAATTTATGAAAAAGTTAACTACCTTACTTATTGCCTCGTTGCTTTTTAGCAGGTTACTTAATGCACAAACGTGCAAACTCACAGATTATCTTTATTTGAACGATCCTCAGGATTATCAAACACAAGGTTTTGTTCATAAACTTAAAATTGGTACTGGTGGTACACTGACAGAAGTTCCAAACGGCTTAGGGAATATTCCTTGGTTTCCGCAAGGTGGTGGTTTAGGCTCTCCGCACGGATTAGGACAAGATTTGAATGGCAATCTTTATATCGGTGCAAATTCAGATACTGGACCAATTGCTAAAATTACCTGCGAGGGTACTTTAGTCAACCTAAATTTTATCAATGATGCTGGTTATAATATCGTCTCCAAAGATGGGTATTTATTTGTAAACTCTTCGAGTAACAACCGCATCAGTCGTTATGCGCTTTGCGATGGTTCTGCTCAAGGATACGTAACCCTCAATGGAAGTACTCAGCTTGATTGGGGGCTTTTTATTAGCTCAAATGGCACTTTTTATGCAACGACAGGCCTTGATCCCGCATTTGCCAGTGCTACTGGTACGAAAGCTATTTATAGATTTACCCCTACTGATGCTGATTTTGTTAATCATACAAATTACTCTCCATTGGTTTCTGCCAACAACGTGCCGCCAGGTGCAGCAGCAGCGAATCTACCTATTCAGTCTGCATGGCTTTGGGGTATTACTGCCGATGATGCGGGTAATATGTATGTAATAGCTGAAGACCCTTGGTTTAATTATCAAGGTACCACTTGGACGGGCTTTACTTGGATATTAAAATATGATCCTAATGGTAATTTAGTAGCGTGGACAAAAGATGAACAAACAACCACGCCTACAGTTGGATTTAAAGGTGGTCGTGGTATTCTTTATTATCCTGCCGCAGATGTGTTGTATATTGCTGCTGGTCCTCATGGAGATTGTGTTTCAATGATTAAGCCGTCTGATTTATCCTATATGGGTGCGGCAGCAGGGAATGTTCCAAATCAAAACCCTAAAACCCTCCGAATTGCTTCTGAGGCTTGCCCAGTGAATGCTTCAACTAAAGTTGATACAACACTTTGTAACGTTAAAGTGGGAGATAAAATCTTCCTTTCTCAGATCGTTGGAGCTTGTAACGCCCCAATTTGCGGGGGAACCTGGACGGCTGCGCCAACAAACGTAGGTATGTCATTTAATGAATGTGACCTTAGTTTTACTGTTACTGGATTAAACGGATGCGGAAAGTACACGCTTACTAATGTTGGAGGTACATGTGGTGATTTTACTATTGAGGTAAACGTTGATTTTGCCAACATAACTGCATCGGTGATAACTGGTAATCAAACAGTGTGTGCAGGTACGGATCCTGTTGCTTTTTCGGAAAGTACCCCAGCTGCGGGTAGTGGGACGGTTAGCTACCAATGGCAAAAAAGTACCACTTCGTGCACTACAGGTTTTACTGATATTGCAGGGGCTACCAATAGTACCTATGATTCTCCAGTTGTTTCGCAGACTACGTACTATCGGGTAGTGACTTCGGTCGTAGGAGGATGTAACTTCCCACAAAAAAAATGTAGTGATACAAGTAATTGTGTGACCGTTACGGTAATTCCTGCTCCTGCATTTGGGAACCTGACCGTTTCAAATCCAACTTGTACTGGACCCACTGCCAACAACAACGGTGTAATCACCCTTGTGTCGGCTACGAATACTGATAAATGTGGAATTAGCACCTTAGGGGCAGCAACATACGATGGCCCCGCGTATGCTTCGGCCACAGCTTACTCCACCAATAAAAACGTAAAAACGGGTATTCCAAATACGGGTGGGACATATATATTACGGTTGTTTAATGGCTCAAACGATTGCTATAAAGACACGACGATAACTATTGCGCCAGTGGTATGTTGTACGCTTCCCGTAGCCTCAGCCACTCCTCAAAAACAAACGATTTGCGTTGGTGGAACAGCCTCAGCCTTCACGGCAACGCCAAGCACGGGTGTAGAATATAAATGGTATGGCCCACTGACGAATACCTCAGGCAGTTTGGGTACGGCCATCAGCGGCGCAACGACTGCGACTTTTACGCCAAGTGGCGCAGCTTTAAGTACTGCGGGGTCAAAATACTATGCAGTAGTAGTGAATACCACGGGCGATGTGACGTGTGCGGATACGGCCTTTGTCCAGTTGGATGTGAGCAAAATTACAGCTCCCGCAGTGACGGCTCTTTGCCACGCCAACGGTACGCCTGAAGATGGTACAGATGATTACATGACGTTTAGCATTCATGTGTCCACTGAGCCCATGAGCACCAATAAATTTACGGTAACGGCCACGCAAGGCGGGAATCCACTAGCAGTAACGTTATCAAACGGCAGCGCGGCAACTTCGGTAAATTGTGGCTTGAACACCCCATTACGTACGCCAGTAGGAAGCGCGGGCAAAGGCAACGTGACCTTAACAATTACGGACAATGTAACAGGCTGCTCGACGACTGTAGTTGTGACCGACCCAGGAACTTGTGCCGTAACTTGCGTGCAAGGAACGCCTAGTACAGTGACGTATGAGTATGGTACCCAAGTGGACATCACAGAGCTAAACTCATTGCCGATTATTATACCAAAGTTTGACGAACAAGGCGGCACTCGGGTGCTAACATCGGTGAAATTAGAATATTTAGTGGGTGGCAAAACGGCCTTTGTGTTTGAAAACAGCGCAGCCCAATCGCAGTCTTTCAGTGCGACTGCCAGTTCGGAGGCAACGATTAATTTGAATGGGACAGACATCGCGACGAATATGTTAGAGATGGCGATTCCTCAAACGACGTTGCCAGGAGGTATTTTGGTACCAGCGACGGGTAATTGGGCGGGAGATAGTATTCCATCGCCAGTACCCACGCCAACAACCTTGGGTCGCATGGAGTCGTGGGTAAGTGATTATTTGTCTGTTTTCAAAGACCCTCGGGTGGATGCGCGTTGGGTGACGAATGCGACGGGCGATGCGACGGATGACGATGACATGTATATCAACCCGATGATAGCGGATTCGGCGAGTGGAACGTTTACGTATAATACAGCATTGGCGCTGGCTCCCTTTATTGGGACGGGCAATGTGCCTTTAGAAGTGAGTACGTTATCTGGCCTTAGTTTGACAGGCGGTGGAGGCAACTTGCGTGCTTTACAACGGACGCGGGCGTATGCGAGTGCGAAGGTGACATATACATTTGAATGTATTCTGTGCACCAAACCAGTGGCATTAGCGACGCCGAAAGTACAGACAATTTGCGTAGGCAGTACAGCAACGGCCTACACAGCCACGCCAAGTACAGGCGTCGACTACAAGTGGTATGGCCCATTGGCAGACACAACGAGCAGCTTAGGCACAGCCGTGAGTGGGGCAACAAGTACGACGTTTACACCAAGTGGCGCAGCATTAACCACGGCAGGAACGAAGTATTACGCAGTGGTGGTAAACACGACGGGAGATGTGAATTGTGCGGACACAGCTTATGTACAATTGGTAGTGAACGCCAAGCCAGTAATTACCGACGGCAGTGCGACGATTTGCGCAGGCGAGTCAGTTGATTTGACTACGAAAATCACGAATTACGATACCTACTTGAGTCCAGTGTGGACAGTAGGTACGGCGGGTGGTACGGCCGTAACAATGCCAAGTTCAGTGAAGCCAACGGGCACAACGACGTATGTATTGGTAGCACAAAATGCAGCTGGTTGTAAAGACACGGCGAATGTGGTAGTGACGGTGAATGTCAAACCAAATGCAGGCAAAGATACGACCTTGGCTTGTGTGAATGCCGCGACAAATACTTTGGCGACAAGTTATACCTTAGTCCCAAGTCCCGCAGGAGGAAGTTGGACACAATTAGGGACAACTCCAGCGACGGCGACTATTTCTGGCAACAACGTAACGGGTATGAGTGTGGCAGGAACTTACCAGTTTATTTACACAACAACGGCAGGTTGCAAAGACACGGTAGCAGTAACAGTAGCACCGTGCGCAGGTTGTGTGAAACCAAATGCAGGTGCTGATGCAGCGAATGTATGCCAACCAACGAGTACGGCGAAGCTGACGGCAGTGACGACAGGAGGCACGTGGGCACCGATTGGTAGTCCCGCCAATCCAAGCGCAGCAACGATAGACGCCAATGGCAATATCAGCGGTTTGAATGCAGCGGGCACGTATAAGTTTGTCTATTCGGTAACGAGCGGTGGTCAAACGTGTACGGACACGGCGCAAGTGACTGTACTTGCCAAGCCAGTAATTGCCGACGGTTCTGCGACGATTTGCGCAGGCGAGTCAGTGGATTTGACGTCTAAGATTACCAATTACAATACGTATTTGAGTCCAGTGTGGACAATAGGAACAGCAAATGGCACGGCCGTAGCAACGCCAAATTCAGTAAAACCAACTGGCACAACGACTTACGTATTGGTGGCACAAAATGCAGCAGGTTGCAAAGACACGGCGAATGTGGTAGTAACGGTGAATGTCAAACCAAGCGCGGGTAAAGACACGACCTTGGCGTGTGTGAATGCGGCGACAAATACTTTGGCAACAAGTTATACTTTAGTGCCAAGCCCCGCAGGAGGAAGCTGGTCACAATTAGGGACAACACCAACGACGGCAGCGATTACGGGTAACAACGTGACAGGCATGACTATCGCAGGAACGTACCAGTTTATTTACACAACAACGGCAGGTTGCAAAGACACGGTCGCAGTAACGGTCGCGCCATGTGCAGGTTGTGTAAAACCAAATGCGGGAGCTGATGCAGCGAATGTATGCCAACCAATCAAAACAGCGAAGTTGACGGCAGTGACGACAGGTGGCATGTGGGCACCAATTGGCAGTCCAGCCAACCCGTCAGCAGCAACGATAGATGCCAGTGGCAACATCAGTGGCTTGAATGCAGTGGGAACATACCGTTTTGTTTACTCAGTAATGAGCGGCGGTCAAACGTGTACGGACACGGCGCAAGTGATTGTACTTGCCAAGCCAGTGATAGCCGACGGCAGCGCGACGATTTGCGCAGGAGAGTCAGTGGATTTAACTTCTAAGATTACCAATTACAATACGTACTTGAGTCCAGTGTGGACGGTAGGTACGGCGAATGGCACGGTAGTGACGACGCCAGCGTCTGTGAAACCAACTGGTACAACGACGTATGTGTTGGTGGCACAAAATGCGGCTGGTTGTAAAGACACAGCGAATGTGGTAGTGACGGTGAATGCCAAACCAAGCGCGGGTAAAGATACGACCTTGGTTTGTTCAAACGGCAATGTGCAATCAAGCGTACAATTATCAGGGACGCCGACGGGAGGCACATGGTCAGCATTGACGGGCAATCCGACGGGCACGACGGTAAACAGTGCTGGCTTGGTGAGTATCACCAACGCCACTGCCCAAGGCAAGTCGTTTAATTTTGTTTATTCGGTAAATGGTTGTCAAGATACGGTGAAGGTGATTGTCCCAGTTTGTCAACAACCTTGTATTAAATCGTCGATTAGTTCAGCGGCTCCTGTTTGTTCAAACGATGCTCAGACGTATAGTTTTACCTTCACAGTGACCAACAAATTGGGCATTGTGAAAGTGAGTAAAGGTACATTGAGCGGAAGTAATCCATACACAGTAACAGGTATTCCATCGGGTCAGAACGTAATTATTACCGATAGTTTGAGCGCAATTTGTAAGACTGATACGACGATAGCGGGCGTTAATTGTAACTGTAATCCAGCCTTGCCCCAATTGTTGACGCCAAGTTTGACGGCTTGTATCGGTGATACTTTCCCAACGTTGAAAGCGACGGTGGTGGGTCTTGCGACGGTAGAATGGTTTAGCCAACAAACGGGCGGAACAGTATTAGCGACGGGCTTGAGTTTCAAGCCAAGTGGTACGGTGACGTCTAATACGGTGTTCTACGCGCAAGCACGCAGTACTGATCCGACCTGTCCAACGGCGGTGAGTACAAGCCGCGTCCCAGCGACAATCAATGCGCAAGATTGTACAAAAGAAGTGGACTTAGCATTGTCGAAGTCTATTAGCAAGAAAATAGCTCAGATTGGCGATGTGTTGACCTATACTTTAAAAGTATGGAACGAATCAGCGACAAATGCCACGGGCGTCTCGGTGACAGACAGCATCGCGACTACAGTGCAGTTTGTGAGTGGAAGTTTTGTAGCGAGTCGTGGTAGTGCGACGATAAGTGGCAATGTAATAAAGTGGAACATTGGTAGTATATCGGCCAATGGCGACACAGTGACGTTGACTTACCAAATCAAAGTAACGCAAGAAGGCATACATTTCAATACGGCGGAGATTTGTACGACCAACGAGAAGGATGTAGATTCGACGCCGTGTAATGACGATGATACCGAAGATGACATCGACCGCGAATGTTTTACGGTGCCAGTGAAACTATGCCCAGGGGAAGTAGTGGAAGTAAATATTCCTGCGAAATATACCAATGTACAATGGTTCAAAAATGGCGGTACAACGCCAGTAGCGAGTGGTAACTCGTTGTTGTTGTCTGATTTGGGAAGTTACACTTTCACAGCCACGAACCAGACGTGTCCAGCGGAAGGCTGTTGTCCAGTTATCATCGAAGCTGGTACGAACTGCTGCCCAGTTGATTTGTGTATTCCTTTTACAATCAAACAAACCAAGAAGGCGGGTAAGAAGCTGTAAAAAAAGTGAGCTATAAGTAAAAAGCCGTTTCACTCGAAACGGCTTTTTTTATTGGGTAGGATTTTGGAATTGTACTATTTTAATATGTTATTGTAAAATAAAATTTGGTTTTAATCTCGTTTTTAGGCCAATTTAACCCTGTTTTAACCCTTTTATGGGCGTTTTTAGAATTTTCAACAGAATATAATTCCGTTTGTATTTATTTTAGGTCGTTCGTCATTGAAAAATACCCTTCGTCATTAACTGCTTTCGGGAATGGCAAAAACAGGCAATCTTTGTATCAACAAAAAAGCAAAACACAAACAGAATTACAGCCACATACAAATAAATAAAACCATGAAATCGCTTATCACAACCATCGCATTAAGTCTTGTAGGTTTAACCACCGTAGCAGAAGCTCAACCTACTAGAAAATTCACTCAAGCCGAATCTCAGTTATTGGCTACTTTGCCAACTGAAGATGCAAATGCTGCTACTTTCGTATCAGTTTCAACAATGACACCACAAATGCTAATAGCTTCATTGCCAGTAACTGATGAAAATATCGAAACTCCTGCTCCGCGTATCAGTGGTGCAAAATTGTTGGCCTCTTTACCAACTGTTGACGAAAATCCAGGTTTACCAACGGTAAAAATGAACTTTACAAAATTGTTAGCAGCGTTGCCTATCGCAGATGAGTTTACGCAAACAACGGTGTTGATTGACAGTCCATTGAATGTTGATACAAAAAGCCAAGCAACGGCAGTTCGTTTGTCGGAAGAATAAACTAGGTCGCTACACGATTCCAAAAATCAAGATCATAAAAAAGCCCTCCTCTGAGCGATTCAGGGAGGGTTTTTTCTTTGGTGGAAACGTCGAATTAGGAAGGTTTTATACGTTGAACCATGGTTTTTCCTGAGACGACGTCAGTGCCTTTGAGCTCGATAAAAAGCACGTTGGGTGACCAAAAAGAGCCTCCATCAATGCGAATAAAGACGCGACTCAGAATACATTCTTTTTTGTTGATGTCGGTATAAACGTGGTACTTGTTGTAATTATCTTTTCGTAAATGAAGTGGTAATTTTGAGTAAGCCACCGACCGCAAATCGTAACTTCCGTTGCTGTTGGCCTTGACGTTGATGCCGTAGGCAAACTTACGTTGAATAAAATTGAGGTCTTTCCTCATTCCTCCTTCAGGATACCGAATCCAGAAAACGTGTACGGGATCTTCGGCTTCTAAGTTGCCATTTTTGTCCACATTTAGCTCATAGCAAATTGTGTTGGTATTGGGGTCGCGTTGGATATAAAATAGCAGTTCTGGAATCCCGCGGGGCACAGGAAAGGTGTCGGGGTCGGGCAGTGGGGTATTGACCGACGAACCTTCGGGTGAAACGGCAGAGAATAAAAAAGGGATGGCTGTAAATAAAAAGACAAAAAGACTTTTCTTCATAATAACAAGGCTATTGAAGCAGGGCTTCCGACCACGAAAAGACCTTTCGGTATCCGTTGTGAGCGCCAAACTTTAGTACGTTTTCTACTTTTTCAAAATCACTAGAAAAAGGCCCCGATGCTTCGATTTTGATGGTGGCCATGGCGGCACCAAACTCGCCTGCTTCTTGGACAGATGCTCCTTTGATGCGCTGGTATAAATACCCCGCCATGTAGGTGTCGCCGCAACCCGTAGCATCGGCTACTTGGGATGGGGTAAATGCAGGGATTTTGTGAAATACACCATCGGTATAGATAACCGAGCCGTGGCTTCCCAAAGTGATGATTACTTCTTTAACGCCCAAATCTGCCAAATATTCTGCCCCATCTTTCACACGGTGGTGGCCCGTCAATACCTCCATTTCAAATTCGTTGGCTTTTAAAACACCAATATAAGGAAGCAATGCTTTTTTGTCGGCCCAATCGCGATAACGTACTTTTTGATTATCAACGTAACGCAAAAAGCCCTGAATGTCCAACGAAACCATGCCGCGACGCGCCAATTCTTTCACCAACTCCGCCGAAATATCGTCGGAAAGAAGCGGGCCTAAATGGAAAATCCGCGCTTGGAGGTCGGGGAGAGCGGGAACGTCAAAGGGCGTAGCTTTTTGCAAAACGTTTTGCTCGCGGTGGTTTTGGTCAAAGCTGTAAATGTTTTCAAAATACACCGTGTGCTCGCTAGGTAAGGCAAATACTTCGGTGCCTGATTTACGCAATTCGGCGACTACTTTTAACTCTTCTGTCGCTACAGCTGTGATAAGAGCGTAGCTTATTTCGGCATTTTGCAATGCTTTTGAAAAGTAAAAAGAGGTGCCGCCAGGCATGTAGTTGGTTGATTGCGGGGTCACTACCTTATCAAGAGTAATGTGCCCGATGGTGCAAATGTCATACATGGTTGTTAAATATATTGGTGTCTGTGTTTTGTACATTGGGTTGCTCACAACCCGCTCAAGTGTCAAGGGTTGCTCACAACCCGCCGATAACCTCAAGAATCCGAGCAAAGTCATCAATTTCAACGTCAGCTTCCGAACTTACCTCGGTAGTTTCCCAGCCTTTTACGTTGAGCCAAATGGTTTGACAACCAACGGTTTTGGCAGGTACAATATCTTTGCTGTGTGAATCGCCAATGACGACACATTCGTGAGCAGCAAATCCCAGCTCTTTTACGCCCAAAGCATAAATGGCCGCATCGGGTTTACGAACCCCCACAACCGCCGATTCAACAATCGCTTGAAAATACCCCGCAATTCCGAAGTCTTGCAAAACGGTGGACAGATTTCCGTAAAAATTAGAAACCATCACCAAAGGATAGCGTTCGGCCAATTCAGCCAAAACGGGCGCTGCTTGCTGAACGGTACTTTTGGCAAACTGGTAACAGTCCTGGGCAATGGCTTCGCCAAGTGAGGCGGGTAGGTCAATGCCTTCGTTGCGCAAAAACAAAAACTGTTGTTCTACTTTCAGTTGTAACGTATCTAAAAAAGTGTGCCGAGGCTCAATAATTGGGTGAATGGCCAAGGCCCTTTCTCCGTAGGAATAGGCTTTCAGAAAAACTGCTTCTGGTACACCTGCTTGGTGTTTTTCGTAGCTGTCCCAAAGTACCCTTCCCCAATGGAGGCCGTTGGTATCAATAGTGCCTCCGTAATCAAATAGCAATCCTTTTATCATAAGTGACAGTCTGTTAACAGTTATTGGTTAACTGTTAATGGTGTTAAATATCAGTAAGTGAGCTCTTCTTCTTCTTCCTTGACAACAGGTTGCGCTTTTTTTGTTCTCATCATCAATAGTCCGATTCCAATCCAAACCACTTCACGGATGCGCGTTACCAACCCGATGAATACCCCCGCCGTGGCAGGCATACCCACGGCCGTCAGGGCCAGCGCCAAGCCACCTTCGCGGGTGCCGAGCTGCATGGGTAAAAAGAAAATAAGGTTGGCAAACAACGACGACCCAGAGCTGATAATCAGCGAATCGACGATGGACATATTGAGCCCAATGGCTTGGCCTGTAAAGTAAATTTCGGCACAACCCACCACGCGCGCTGCAAATTCGAGCCAAAGTGAAGCGTGAAAGCGAGGACGTCGTTCGGCGTAGAGAATCCGAATTTGGTCGTCGATTTCGTGCAACGTATCGGCTTTGTTGGCCAGCATGGCTTGTACTTTATTCCCGACCCAAGGCAGGCGCGTCAGCAAGCGAAACGTACTGACGGTAAAGCCGCGCTTGTAGGCTCGCATAAACCAAAATCCCAGTATCAGCCCCACCACCAGCATAATCAAACAACCCGTGAGCATCAAAGGAGCCAGCGGCACAAAAGCAAAAATGAGCAAGATAGACGCCAGCCAGAAAATCACGTGCGAAAACATGTGCATCAGGCTGTAGAGCAGCACCGACGAACTTGCTTTCTGGAGTCCCAGCGTGGGCTTTAATTCCATAATGCGGTAAGGCTCACCGCCCAACGCCACAAAAGGCGTGATGTAATTAATCACATAGCCCGTAATGGTGAGTCGCAAAACTGACCCAAATGACAGATTGCTTTGGGGCAAATTAGGTTCCTCAATAATGGCTTTGAACGCCAACGCATTCAGGATATAAATCACCAACCAACTGCCAATGACGGGCACAAACCACCAACCTGTTTTTTGGATATTTTCCCAAATAACCTCAATACCCAAGCCATGCACCATGTACACCAGCGTACCGATGCCAATGGCCATAAACAGGATTTTGTAGGTAACGGCGTTGATTTTCACGTTAGGCAGTTAGTTTTTGGTAAAAATGACGGCTTACTTTTTCCTGACTTACGCACATGTAAATCAAAATGGGGTTAAGCACAAAAATGTCGAAGAGAAAGTAAATCCACGCTTGGTCGATAAAGAGCCACAAAAACAAGAACAGTACGCGGGTGTTGAACTGAACGATGTTGGTATATTTCATCAACGGCTTGTTCATGGCCCGAAAATCGGTGATAAGCCATTCGGGTAAGCCGTTTTGGAAGCGTTCGCGCACTACGCCCAAAAGTTTTTGAAGATTAGGCGAGAAACTTTCTTGTAATTTGGTGTAATTGAGGTAATTACGGGCAACGAGTTTCGGGAAGAAATGATTACTCCACGAAAGGGCATCGTATTCTTTTTGCAAATCGCGGCTGTTGTCTAACTCACTCCCAGAAGTTCCTTTGATAAAAAACAAGTGAACATTTCGGTAGTAGTCAGCCATGGCTGATTGAACGATGTGAGATAATCCTGCAATTACGCCAGGCACCCAAATCAGGGCGCTCCAGCCTTCGTTTTGACTGCGCAAGCAGATAGCGACGTGAATGGCAATGAACCAAAAATCGCCCGCCAGTCCGTCTAAAATACGTCCCAAACGGCTTTTGTTGTTGGTCAAACGAGCCAACTGACCGTCGGCGCTGTCGAGGGAGTTGGCAAACACCAACGATAACATCCCGATGACGTTGATCCACAATTCTTGGTAATAAAAGAGAATCCCCGCCGCTACGCCAAAGAAAATACTGATGATGGTGACGGCGTTGGGCGTAATGCCGATTTTGGCACAAAAAAGTGCAATTTGGTAGCCAATGGGGCGGTAAAACCAAATGTCAATTCGCTCTTCGGTATCGCTGGACTTGAGCGAACTTTGAAATGCACTTGGCTGAGGCGTTTGGGTATCTTTTGTCAATGTCTCCATTCGTTATCGTTAGTATAGGTAATGGTTAAGTATCAACGAGTAACTGATAACAGTTAACTATTTACGGGCTGTAGTTCAAATTGTTCGGCAATGGCTTGAGCGATATAAACGGATGCTTCTTGGCGGCAAGGCGCAAAACTTGGCCAGTCGTTGACGTCGATGAGGTGAAAATTACCGTGTTTGTCGATGATGGCATCGCCTCCGTAGATGTGAATGTTGAGTACTTCTGCCGAGGCGTTGGCGGCTTGTTGTAAGGCTTTTTCGTCAAACGGATAATAAACTGATTGGCCGTTGATGTGTTCGTATTCGGCGTACTTGTGGTGATTGTTGGCGTACGGATAAAACCAGAAGAAAAAGTCGGTGTTGCGTACAGCATAAAACTTTACCAAATCGCCGCGAAGGTGTTCCGAAATAACAGCATCGGGAATTTCGCGCAGGGCGTATTCTTGCAGCATTTCTTTGGCTTCTTCGGCAGTGGCGGCAAACGATACGTCTTCTTTGTGGATGGCATGGAAGTCACCTCTTTTTATCCAAAAACCCTTGCCTGGAAGGTTTTCAAAAACCTCGTCACCGTCATAGTCGGTCGGAACAATGAAGCTTTTGGGGTATGGAATCCCGTTTTCCAACAAGCTCTTGGTCATATTGGTACGGAAGCAGTTTTCAATCCCAAAGCCCGAATTGACGATGATTTTTCCTTCGTTTTCTAACTGTTGTAATTTCTTTACCACCCGTTTTTGACGGGCCATGGTGAAAATGTACTGTTGAGGTATCTCAGTGGCTGCCAAGAAGGTATCTTCGTCCCAAAGCTGGACAGAGTAACCCATTTTTTCGAGCTCTTGGGTAACCAACAAAAAAATCGCACCGTCGTTGCCGACGTGATTTGGTGAAAATTTCTTGTTTCTAGTTACTCCGAGTAATGTTTTGGTTTTCATCGTAAGAATAGTTGATGTCAAATGAGACCTTCCAAGTTTTGAACTCGCTTGTAACCAAACTTGGAAGGTCTTGCTAAGTTTCGCTTAAAAACAATTCGGCGGTTGCGATGTCCCTTACGTGGTCGATATCGACGATTTTTTGGAAGGGAAACGCCTTTAATTGCAATCCTTCGGCGACTAAACGTCGCTGAAAGTTGCGCATTCGATTGGTGCCACTTTCGACCGCCCGCGTTACCTGTGCCAGGGCTTTGCTGCGTAAACAGTAAATTCCGCCTGACACATAGCGAATTGACGAGTCGTTGGTATCACAAAAATCAGTAATGCCAAGTTGTTCGTCGGTACGAACAAACAAGGGGCTTTCATCGTCCACAAACGACGTAACCGCCATCAGCCCGTCGAGCGTAGTTTCAGCTTCAAAAGCTTGTATATACGCCTCGAACTCTTCTTCCTTAAATACGGTGTCGGTGGTAGTTAAGCAAAAAGCGTTGGGTGCTTCGGTACTTTTTAGTAACTCGTAAAAGCTATGAAGCGAGCTAGGCGTTGTTTTTTTTACAATGTGAACAGATACGGGATACTTGGCCTGCAACAAATGCGCTTCGAGTACGGCTGAGTTTTCGTTGATAATAATATGAACGGATTCGGCACGGTTGCGGGCAAAGACCGCAATCAGGCGGTCAATCAGCATTTCGCCGTGCAACTGCACCATGGGTTTTGGAAGGGTAAATCCTTCCTTCGCCAATCGCGAACCTTCTCCCGCTGCTATGATTCCGTAATTCATGTTGGTGTTTGTTATCTGTGTATCTGTTAACCGTTATCTGTGTATCTGTTAACCGTTATTGAACGGATAACTAGTAACCAATAACAGATAACTAATTAAAAATCAAGTCTAAAGCGTGTTCTTACTCCCCACTGAACCGTGTTGGGGTTGTTGAGGTAACTAAAACGGCGTACCAAATCGACCCGAACTAATTTGAAAATATTGGCCACGCCAACGCTTCCTTCAATGTACGGTTGGCTGCCTAGGTTGTAGCTGATGCTACGTCCTTCCGAATCGACGGGGAAACGAAAAACAGAGGCCCCTTTATTAGGATTATTTTCATCGCGAAGGCCACCTACCAAGGCTTTTACGCTCACCACTTCGCGCAATTTGAGGCGCTTTAACAATGGTATCTTGTTGAATAAGAAACCGTTGAAGTAATATTGTACGTCGATGCTCGCGTAGCGGTCACTGACAAACTCAAGGAAATTCATCAAGTTGTAAGAGTTCAATTGGTACGCGTAGGTCTGGTTGGCGCGGTGAATCATCAACAGTGGAAATGGAATGTTTTTGCCAAAAATGTAACCACCCTCGACCGTAACGTCGGCAAAACCGTATTGTGACAGATAAACGCGCTTGGCTACATTTCCCGTAACCGTATGGTAATCAGTTTCTCCCGATAATAGTCCTTTTATCCCAGCGTTGTAGCGCAACGTGAAAATGGGGTAACGGTTGATAAGTGGAGTACGGTAGAGTTTTCCTTGATAAAATTGCTCATTGGGCGCGTAGCGCAACTCTAAGCTCAATTCAGTATTATTGAGTTGGGCTACATTTTGAGCAGCACCGTCGGTGGTTCGTTCGTATTTGAGAATGCCTGCGGGCGTCTGTGCCCACTGCGTAAACCCTAGTCGATACGAAAAGTGGTTGGTAAATTCGCGGATGTATTCCAACTTCAACACATCGTTGTACAGCCAACGGTTATTGTCGCCGCGTTTGAACGACAGCAGGAAGTTGTCTTCTTGGACAAACTGCAATTCTTGCCCAGGAATTTTGGTGTCGCGCTGATAACTCGCCCGAATGTAGTGCAGCGGAAAATGATAGACCGATTTATTGTTCAGCGAAAAGGTACTGCTCGCAAAATATTTCCATTTCTGGTCTTTGAAACCGTATGCCCCATACCCTTCAAAATAGAGTCGATTGCTGAGTTCGGTGGTGGTGCGCCCGCCAAATCGGAGTCGAAAACCTTCCACGGGGTTGAAACTATAAAACGTGTTGGCAGGCCCAATTTCTACTTTTCCAAAAGATTTGTATCCCGCAAAAAACAAGGTAGTGATGTCCATGATTCGACGGAATGACGGAATCGTTTGCAGGGTATCTACGTTGCGGTAGATGTTGCTCTCCATGCGGTCGAGGGGCAGGTGGCGCAAGTTTTGCCAATAGGCTTCATTATTGGTATTTAGTTTGGCAAACGTCGGTGCATTTTCTTGGGCAGGGCCTTTGTAAAGACTATCAGGGCGGGGTTGGTTGGTCAAGAAATTTTTGAAATTTACGATGCGCTGACCATACAATCCTGCGGCTTTTTCACCCAACGAAAACTCCATCCCCAACGACGTTTTGCTGGGGCGATATCGTCCATCTTCCTCTTTTACAAATTCAATCTTGGCCTCAAGGTCACGCATGAAGTTGAGGTTAATGTCTTTGTTTACAGTCAAATACGCATTTTGAACGCTGTAGTTTCCATCGAGGGTGATAAACAGTTTACCCTCAAAAAGCATGTCGGCTTTATTGCGAGGCACAAACCCAAGCTCAATCAACCAAGGCGTTTGGGTTTTGACGGTATCACGAATGAAAAACTTATAAAACGTAGGTGCGGTGTTGGCAATGGGGCTCAAAAGCAGGTTGGTCGCAATCGAGATGTCATTTTTATAAATATCAATGTCTTCGTACAAGCGTCGAAAATAAGCATTTAGGCCGTCGTTGTCGATAAATTTTTGGTCAAATTCTGCCTTGCGGTCGGCCTGTACCCATTGTTTTTTGGTATAGGGGTTTTTACGAAAATATACTTGCGATAGTTTCTCCTGCATGTAAGCAGGTAGCATATTTTTACCGCCCATCCCTGTCGAATCTTGGGTTACAAACAAAAATTGATAATTACGAAAGATACGCTTGTCCTTAAATTCATCCGACAGATTGCTCAGGGCGAGCGATATTTTTTCGTACTGCTCGTACTCCACGTAGTCGTTTTGGGTCATGCGATTTTGCTCTTTGTGGTCAATCACCTGACGAATGAGCTGAACCGCAGGGTTATCCTTGTTGCGGTAGCGTGTGGTTTTTCCCTTAATGACAACCTCCTTGAGCAAAAGCGCATCCACCGCCATTTTGACGTTGATGGTTTGCGTACTGCCTGGCGTAATCGCTTTTTCGATGTTTTGGTAACCGATGTACGTAAACTTAATTTTAGGCTGTTTATTGGGTACGTTGAGTGTGTATTTTCCATCCGCATCGGAGGTAGTTCCGATGGTTGTGCCTACTACCTGTACGTTGACAAAAGGTAGCGTTTCGCCCGTTTTAGCGTCCGAAATGACTCCTTTTACAACCGTTGTGCTTTGGCCGTAGAGAAGGGTAATCGGCAAGAGCAGGACTAATACGATGAGTGTGGTTATCCTTTTCATTTTCTTAATTCAAGAAGACTTTGTTGTTCACGTCTGTTGCTGTAATGGTTATTGTAATCAATTGGCTGTCAAAGCCATTGGTTTTCTCGGTACCAGGTTAGGGTTTCAATAACCCCTTTTCTTAAGTCGTATTTTGGTTGGTAGCCGAGTTGCGATTGGGCGGCGTCGATGCTACAAAACCAGTTTTGGGCCGTCAGTTCTTTGAGTTTTTCGCGGTTAACGACGGGCGTATTTTTTGAAAATGTATAGCCTACTTCTAAAGCCGTTGCGACGATTTTCATCAATCCCAAGGGGATATGAATCCGAACGGGCTTTTTGCCACTCCATGCGTTGAAAATCTCAGCGAGTTCATAACGGTCATAAGCTCCTCCGTCCGATACGTTGAAGGCATGGTTAGCGGTGCTTTGGTGGAGCAGGGCTTTTACCGTTGCATCTGCTAAGTCTTTTACGTAAACAAAGCTGAAACGTTGCGAACCACGACCAATGTACGCGTCAATGCCGCTATTAAGGGTTTTGAAAAGGATGAATAAATCTTTCTCACGGGGTCCATAAACGGCCGTCGGGCGGATGATGGAGGTTCGCAATCCTTTTATTTCAGCTAAATATTGTTCGGCCAGCCACTTGCTTTTCCCGTAATCGGTGACAGGCACTGGTGACGTATTTTCGGTAATCGGTTGTTTTTCAGCGTACGATAATGGCCCAAGGGCGGCCAAACTGCTCACAAATACAAATCGCTTCAGCGGCTGATTGGTTTGGCAGGCGGCTTCGGCCAACCGACGGGTATATTCGGCATTGATAAGGTTGTACGTGGCACTGTCTTTGGCGCGCGTTGCACCCGCTGAGTGGATAATGTACTGGTATTGACCCTTTTCCAAAAACGACCGAAGCGCGTCGGTAGAACGATAATCGGGATACACAAAAACGGGAGCCAATGGCGCAAGGTGCGATACATCACTCGACGGGCGCACTGCGGCATGGACTTCCAATCCCGCTTTTTGGGCTGCCTCAATCAAGTGGTACCCAATAAACCCGCTTGCCCCTGTTATCAAAACCCGACCGCTCATAATTCTTTCTCGTACAACCGATACCGCTTGTATAATTTTGCGTTGATTTGTTCGATGGCGTGGTTCATGAGGTAATTGTCTTCAAGCATCCACGAACATTCGCCACCCGTGATTTTTGTCCCGTACGTGTTTTTAATGATAGAACCGTACAAACAGGCCTCGATGCCCATTTTGCGATAGTTTTCAAGGACGCCAAGCGCCAATACGCGCAAACGAGTAATGTTTTTGCGTTGGGTCAGTAACTTGAAAATACCCGTTGGAAACAACCGACCTCGTTTGATTTTAATCAAGATTTGGTTGAGGTCAGGAACTCCGAGGGCAAAAGCGATGAACTCACCGTCTTTTTCAGCTACTAGGCAAAACCTAGGGTCGAGTAATAACTTCAAATCGTTGGCCAAAAAGTCAAACTCTTTGTCGGTCATGGGGACAAACCCCAAATTTTTATCCCAAGCCTTGTTATATACTTCACGAATCTTGACGGCCTCTTTTTTAAAGTCTTTGAGGTTTACCTGACGAATCGTGATTCCTTTGTTTTTCAAACGGCTTTGCAACACCTCCAACAGTTTGATAGAGCGGTCGTTAGACTCGCTCACTTCCAACTCGTAGGCCAGCAAATCGGTCATTTTTCGCAACCCTATGCTCGACAACAACGTGTCGTAGTAGGGCGCGTTGTAGGTCATCATCACGATGGGTGGGCGTTCAAAACCCTCAACTAACACCCCAGAGGGGTCATTGGTAGAAAAGTTAACGGGACCAATGAGGCGGGTTAAACCTTTCTCTTTCAGGTGATTTGCTGCGGTATCAATCAGTGCTTTGGCGACTTCTTGGTCGTTGATGCAATCAAAAAAACCAAAAAATCCGTCTTGTTTCCCCGTAAATGCGATGTGATTGCCATTGACAATTGCCGCAATTCGACCCACAATATGGTTGTCTTTATAGGCTAAGAACAACTTTACCTGCCCGTGTTCGTGGAATGGATGCTTCTTGGGAGAAAGCATATCACGTTGGGCAATAAAGAGTTCGGGTACGTAATTGGGGTCGTTTTTATACAAATCGTGTGGAAAATCAATGAATTTCCCTACTTCTTTGTTAGACTCTACGGGGGCTATACGAATCATATATGTTGCTTTAGCGCTTCAGGACAAACTTTTTGGGCAACTCGTGCCAATTTATCCACGGCTTCTTCGATTTGGGTGAAGGTATGCGTGGCCATCAGCGAAAAGCGAATGAGGGTGTCTTCGGGGCGTACTGCTGGTGATACAACGGGGTTGACAAATACTCCTTCGTCTTGTAACAGCTTCGTAATAAGGAATGTACGTTCGTTGTTACGGATGTAAATTGGAAGGATTGGGCTTTCCGTTGGGCCTAAATCAAAACCGCTGAGGAGCAATAATTCTTTGGCATAGCGGGTATTGGCCCACAAACGCTCGATGTGAAACGGCTCGGACTCAATAATGTCGAGTGCCGCAATCGTACTCGCCGCCGTAGCGGGGGTCATGCTGGCGCTGAATATGAGCGAACGTGCACGGTGTTTGAGGTATTCGATGGTCTCGTTGTCGCTGGCAATAAACCCTCCCAACGATGCCAATGACTTGCTAAAAGTACCCATAAACAAGTCGGTGTTGTCGGTTTGGCCAAAATGCGAGGCAGTTCCCGCTCCGCGTTCGCCAATAACGCCTAAGCTATGGGCATCGTCCACTAGAACAGACGCATCAAACTCCGCGGCTACCTTATTGAGTGCAGGCAAATCTACAATGTCGCCTTCCATGCTGAAAATTCCGTCGGTCGCAATGAGTTTCACTGCTTCGTCGGGCAGGAGGCTAAGTTTTTTGCGAAGGTCTTCCATGTCATTGTGGGCGTACTTAATGACCTTGGAAAACGATAGCCGACTTCCGTCAATGATGGAGGCATGGTTCATTTCGTCCAACAAAATGTAATCATGGCGACCTGTCAGACTAGAAAGTGCCCCCAAGTTGGCTTGATAACCCGTGCTGAACAAGATAGCGGCCTCTTTTCCTACATAGGCGGCTAGTCGGCGTTCTAGTTCGATGTGAATGTCGAGCGTACCGTTCAAAAACCGTGAACCTGCACAACCTGTCCCGTACTTTTCAGCGGCTTTTTGAGAAGCCTCAATGATGTAAGGGTGGTTGGTTAGTCCTAAGTAAGAATTAGAACCAAACATTAAAACGGGTTTGCCGTTGATGAGAACTTCAGTATCTTGCCCCGACTCGATAGGTCTGAAATAGGGGTAGATTCCTTTCTCTTTAGCAATCGCAGCGTCCTTAAACTCCGCGAGCTTGTTGCGTAATTTGTTTCCCATACTGTCAATAGCGTGTCAGACTTTGATGATACAACCGAACCGATGATCCATCGGCACTTTGATTTTTAGTGTAATGATGGTTAGGTAATGTCCTATCCTTAGAAATACAAACAACTCTTTTTTCAGAATTGTTTGTATAGTAACAGAAAAACTAAGAAGCCGTTTCCGGAACAAACAGGTACTCAGTAATCATGCTGATAATAAGGTCTTTATGGCACTCGGCGAAGCAGTTGAATTCTTCTTCGCTGGTGTTGTGAAGCTTCATGTGCATGTTTTTGCCCACAAAAACGAATTGAAGGCTTCCCATAATGAGCGGTACTAAGTGGTCGGCGCTAATGTCGCGCATCCGACCATTTTTTACTTCTTCCTTGATTTGACTGGTCAATGTGCCGTGTATTAACTCCTTAAACTTCGATAACTCGGGGAGAAGTTGTTCGGGGTCGCGCTGAATTTCTTTCATCAGAAACAGCACCAAGTTGGGTTCTGCCTTCATGACTCTGAAATCCTCTTCAATTAATTCGATTAATTTCTCGCGAATACCGACGGGTTTTTCAAAAATCCTCAGGGTGTTTTGGCAATAGTAGTTGAACAAATCCCTGAAAATCTCAATAAACAATTTCTCCTTGCTTCGAAAATAATAATTCGTCAAAGCAATGTTCATGTTGGCCGCTTCAGCTATATCTCTTGCCGTTGTTCCTGCGTACCCCTTTTTCAAAAAAATAGCCCTTGCCGCTTCTTTGATTCTCTCTTCACTAGACTGAGTAATACATGTCACGATAACCTCCATTTTCAAATTTCCGCAACAAAAGTGAAAACAAATTTTTGATTGAACAACTATTTTAAATACTATTTTTAAACAAATGTTTAAACCATTTGATTAGTACAAGAAAAACTTTTTTTTGACCAATTTTACGAGGCCAAAATAGGTAATATTGAATAGCTACTGATTACCTCAATTGAAGGAGTGCCTGAATTCGAGCGGGCTTTGGTTGGTCTTGGCTTTGAATAGTTTATTGAAAGATTGAGAATGCTCAAATCCCAATTCGTAGGCAATTTCGCTCACAGTCAGCTCGGTAGTGGACAGTTTTTCTTTGGCCTTTTCAATCAGTTTTTCGTGGATAAGCTGCTGAGTAGTGAGTCCGATAAGCTGTTTTAACATACTACTCAGGTATTTGGTCGAGAGGTTAAGCGAATCGGCAACTTGCTGAACTGTCGGTAGCCCTTTTAAGACCAAATCTTCACTGTTGAAATAGGTACTCAATATCTCTTCTAAGCGGGTGAGAATCTGATTGTTGGTGATTTTTCGGGTAATAAACTGCCGTTCGTAAAACCGTTGGGCGTAGGTAAATAGCACGTCCAGCTGGGCAATGATTACGTCTTGGCTGAATTTGTCAATGTTGGCGTGGTATTCTTCACGGATGTTATTGACAATACCGTTGATGGTCGTTTCCTCTTTGTCGGACAAAAATAAAGCTTCGTTGGTCGAGTACCCAAAGAACTCGTACTGTTTAATTTTTTTGGCAAGTGGGGTGTTCCACAAAAAATCAGGGTGAACAAAGAGCATCCAACCTTCTAAGTTTTGAGGGACGACGTTGGCCTCTCCGCGCAAAATTTGACCTGGCGCAATGAAAGCCAACAAGCCTTCGTCGAAGTCGTATTTTTGCTGTCCATAAAATAATTTGTCGCAGCCTCTTTTGAGCGAAACCACATAAAAATCGGAAAGCACAGCCTGAATGTTGGGGGCAGATTTCAGTATTTTGAGGTCAATCATGCCAATAAGCGGGTGCTGAGGCTTCGGCAGGTTCATCAACCGATGAATTTCGGCGATGGACTTGATTCGGTATGGTTTTTCTTGGGGCATAATGTTAAAATTTAAAAGGGTATTTTAACCAAATCAATAATAGCGGCAAAGCTAGAAATGGAATTTCGATGAAGGCCATTTTGACGTTTCCTGCCCGCAACGAAAACGCCATAATCAAGAGAATAACAATCGCATTGAGCAAGTTACCCACAAAAAAAGTTTGAGGAAAGAGGAGCATCAAGCCGATAATAATGGAGAGTGCGCCCACAAAAGGCATGAAGGATTTGGCAATACCCAAGTCGGCCATCATTTTGGCTTGCTCGGCAGTGGCGGGTTGGAAGGCATCCCAGCCGTGTTTGAGGCTCAAAAACGATGAAATGAGCAGGAGTGCGATGGTGACGAATTTCATTGTTGCTTTTGTTTTTTTTAGTTACCCCAATTTTTGGAGCTATTTGATAGTGCAAAGTTCTGCAACAATTAGACAAAGGATGTAGCCAAAAGTCGCAATGTTGTAGCTAAAAATACAAAGAGAAACACAACAATTGGAAAACAGACTAGGGGCTACAACAAAAAGTGGTGCCGAATTGCTTCAGTACCACTTGAGGAGGGCAGAATAAAAATAATCAGAGTGTTACGGCGTAGCTCAGCGTAATTACTTGGATATAAACAGGCTTAAAAGGTTTCTCTTCCAATGCTCCTCGTAGCGTAGCGCGGTGGGTCAGGTAGATGTTTTTGATGAGTTTGATTTTGGTGATAAAAAGGCCATCAAGGGCGCCATTGTCCAATAATTTTTCAGCATAACTCGACTTGATGGCTAAGCGGTATTGCATTTGAAGCCACTTCTTAAATTTGCGATCGTACCAAATGTTCAATTCTGCTCCTTGTTTTTCGATGATTTGTTTGACGTAATCACTCCCGTTGGGTTGATAGCCTTCGGTATATAGCCCAGTGTTTGCAATGGCCTGACTTATAAGTCCATAAATTCGGAAGGTGTAGGGCGAAAGCGAGACTCGAAAAGCTTTGGTAGGTTGCCACTTGATTCCAGGTGAAAGTATCAGTTCGTAGGGGTTCAGAAAACTTTGGACTCTACTACCACCTGTGGTATCTCGAAACATGCCGTCTTCGTAGGTGCTGAACACGCCCGTTTTGGTTTTAGCGATGATATTGATGTTCCATTCACGGTCGGTGGATAACCCTGTGGATAAGTCGTGTAAACTGAGTAGTTCGTCGGCCGTTTTTTGGGTAATGCTTTTTAGACCCGCTTTGTAAAGGGAAAACTGCCAGTGAAATTCGTTGGTCGAAATGATACGGTTTTTGGTATAATTGATATTGAGGTCGATGCCGTTGGTGGTCGAAAAACCTAACCTGCCTGTGTTTGGGACGCCATTAACCTGCATGGTATGCGAGAGATTGAGGCCCAAATTGATGGCAATTTCCCAGGCTTTGGCCGTAGTGTCTTCCTCAATTGCAGTGGAATCGGCCTGGGCTAGTACATTTTTCCCAAAAAAAATAACCCAAACCAATAATAGTTTTGAAAAAGTAGCCATAAAAGTAAAGATGGATGATAGCGTATTTAGGTAAAAGCTCAGTTCTTTTTCCCGTAAAACACCACTGTTTTTGAGGGTGTTGGGTCGGGAGCAATAACCCCTAGTTCACCATTGATAAAGGTGACGAGCTTGGTAGAGCCTTGGTATCCTTCTATTTCGCCAGTGGTTGTTTTTTTAAGAATGAGGCCATCGTAGGTTTGAAATGAATCTGCGGCTTTGCCAGCTTTATCGGTAAGGGTAAAGGTGACTTTAAAATTGGCTGATTCGTCACCGACTTTTGTTACTGATATTTTACTGGTGGCTACTACCCCTGCGGCGTTGGTAGCAGGTAGGCTGATGCGCGTAGTTCCTACAGTGTAGTAAGTACCTGTGTATTCGCCTGCCACTTGGTCGGCAAGCGAGGGCTCAACTTCTTTTTGGCAGGAAAAAAATAGGAGTGTGAAAGCTACAAAGAAAAGAGCGTTACGAATGCTGCTAGAAGATTTCATAATGGGTAGGGGAAAAAAGGAAGAAGCAGTTAAATAACCACTTCTTCCGAGTGGGGTTTAAAACTCAATCGTTAACATTTTGCCATTTTCGGTGACCTCATACGTGCCTTTACGAATAAGATAAGAGCTAATTAGTGTATTCTCTAACTCTATTTTGTAAGGCTCTTCGACCACAAATTGATTATTGGCAAAGTGTTTTGAGATAGTCTCACTGGACATCGAGCTTTTGAGGAGATTCACAACGAGTTTTCCATTAGACATACTGGCAGTTCCTATACCTGTGTTGGGCTCTACCGCACTAATGTCAATATCAATCGGGCCTTCCGACTGAAAGCTGCAAACACCTGTTCGGGTACATCCCGAGCTTTTTTTGCCAAACTTGAGTTTTACTTTGATGATGGCGTGAGGACTCGACGACAATTTTGTCGAAGAAGAACCCACAGAAAGAATGTTGTTGTCGTTTGAGAAGATTGTGCTAGATACAATCACGGCGAGTGCAATTAGAAGTTTCATTTTTGTGAGCGTTGATAGTGAAAGAAAAGAACTTTTTGCTCTACAAAACTACACTTGCCCCCCTCCCAAAATCAATCGGTTAAAAGGCGGGTTTTTGAAAAATCCGCCTTTTGGAGGATTTTATTAAATGGTTTTGTTCCAGAACTTTACCGTCGTAAATTAGAAGGGAAAACCCTGTCCTTTACCTCAATGAAACCATTACTCACGCTTGTATTTTTGATGGTAGTACCGTGTTTGGTATGGAGCCAACAAGAACTCATTGATAGCTATCGACAAGAGCTAAAAAAAGAGAAGATTGATACCTCACGCATTCACATTATTGGAGATTTGTCGCGGATGCTCATCATGGACTCCGATACTGCTGAGGCACTTGCTTTGCTGAAAGAAGGCTTGGCATTGTGTAAAAAACACAACTACGAATACGGCTATGGCCTTCTTTACAACTCTTACGGTGTTTATTATTTAGAAACGTCCCGTTACGATGAAGCTGAGGCGTATTTTCAAAAAAGCTGCGAGCATTACCAAAGAAGTAAAAAAGATACGGCGCCGTTGGGTGTAGCTACTGCCTTGGGAAACTTGAGCCTCATTGCTGAGACCAAACGAGACATCGAAAAAGCTGTTCTACTACAGCTACAAGCGCTGGACGTGTGGCAGGCGTCTGCCTTTCCTGAGCGGTTTGTGGCGGTGGGAAATATGTATCTCAATATTAGTAATTTATATACCAAAGTAGGCCAGCACGATAAAGCCATTATTTATACCAAAAAAGCAGTAAAAACGCGCCTTAATGCGGATCTGAAGGATGCTGATTTGGCGACATCGTACATCTATTTGTTGAATAGCTTCATCAAAAACAATCAATTGGATAGTGCCCAAAAATACTTGCTTACCACTCAAACTTTGGTCAACGACCTTAAAAACCCCGTCGTTTATATGCGCTATTACGCCGTGCTGGGAGAAATTGGGATGGCTGAAAAGAACTATGAAAATGCCCTCGGGCAATACCAATTGGCGTTGCAGTATGCTCAACAAACCCAAAAAATGACTTTTCAGATAAGCAGCTCAATGGGCATTGCACGCTGTTATCAAGAATTGAAACGGCCTGCCGAAGCGATTCCATTTTTGACGCAAGCGCTTCAATTAGCCGAAAAAGGGAACCGCCTAGAAGCCAAAACAAGGGCGTTGAAAGGCTTGGCGGAGGCATATCATCAACTCAACAACGACCAACAGGCTTTTGCTTATTTTACCCAGTACAATGCCCTGAAAGACAGCATTCAAGCCGAAGAAACCAAGCTAAAGCTCAACGAGATAGATACCAAATACCAGACAGTGCAGAAGGAGAATCAGATTCTTCAGTTAGAAAAAGACAAAAGCCGCCAAAATACGCTCATTTATGGGTTGGTGGTGGGACTAATTCTCATAGCAAGCATTGGAATATTGATGTATCGTAACGCGGCTAACCAACGAAAAATAGCCCAACAGCAAACCCTTCTGAAAGAAAAAGAAATTCAACAATTACAGCAAGAACGACAACTCGTCGCCACCAATTCTATTTTAAAAGGCCAAGAAGAAGAGCGAACGCGCGTAGCCCGCGATTTGCACGACGGCTTGGGCGGAATTTTAACAAGCGTAAAACTAACCTTAGGGAAAGTGAGAGGAAACTTTATTTTGCCCGAAGCAAGTACGGTCGTATTTGCTCGGGCGTTGGAACAACTAGATCTCGCCATTAATGAAATGCGCCGCGTCGCTCACAGTATGATGCCCGAAGCGCTCGTACGCTATGGCCTGCCTGACTCGCTGAAAGATTTTTGCGAAGATCTCAACGAAACGGGGCAAATCAAGATCCATCTGCAAGTACTTGGGATGGAAAATCGACTTGATTCGTCGGTCGAAGTGGTGCTCTACCGCATCGTGCAAGAATTGCTGAACAATATCCTCAAACATGCCCAAGCCACTGATGCCTATGTGCAGTTGGTTCGGCGAGAAGAAATAATTCATCTGACGGTAGAGGACAATGGTAAAGGTTTTGATGTAAAACAAGCTGAAAACCAGAAAGGCGCAGGAATGCGAAACATCGAAAATCGGGTGGCCTATTTAGGCGGTACGCTGGATATTCAAAGCACAGTAGGAGAGGGTACTTCGGTAGAAATTGAAATAAAATTGTAGCCCAAAACACGATTCGAGATGATAAACGTATTTATAGTAGATGACCACCCGCTAATTACCGAAGGCTTGAAATCGCTCCTCAACGACTGTGAGGATATTTGTGTGGTGGGCACAGCCTCCAACGCCATTGATGCGCTCGAAGCGTTGAAAAAACAGCCCGTTGATGTCGCTTTTTTAGATATTAACCTCCCCGAAATCAGCGGAGTAGAGTTGTGTAAAAAGATTCGGGATAAGCTACCTCACATCAAATGCGTTGCGCTCACAACCTCCAACGAACGGAGTCACGTAAGTCGAATGATGCAAAATGGAGCCATGGGCTATTTGATTAAAAGTTCACCCAAAGAAGAACTGGTCAAAGCCATTCGGCAAGTGCATTTGGGAGGGTATTACATGAATGTGAATGTGCAAGAGGTAACTCCTAAATCGGTACAAGTGCCGTTTTTAACCCGTCGAGAAAAAGAAGTGTTGGGACTGATTTCGGAAGGAATGACCAACAACGAGATTGCAGAAAAGCTTTTTGTGAGTCCAGCTACTGTGAAGACCCATCGCGAAAACTTACTGTTGAAATTTGAGGCTGCCAACACGGCCGCACTCATTAAATTTGCGGCGCAGCAAGGGTTACTTTCAGGCTAATGCCTTCGGAGTCCTTGTTTTATTTGTCACTTCATTCGGGTTTTGAGAAACCCTTGGCATGAGGATTCGGGTTGTGAGCAACCCTCAGCACGAAACTGTTTTGGGTTTTCTGTTTAACCCCTTCGCTCCTTGCCCTTTGCTCTTCGCCCTTTGCTCCTTGCCCTTCACCCTTTCCATCATTTTCCCACACCTTTCCGCATTCGGTAGGCGTTCATGGCGGTTTTGCCCAGTTTGTCAATGAGTTGATAGTTCACAACCACCCCCACGGCAGCGCCGATGCCAGGAATGAGTTGCGCCATTTTTGCCAAATCAATGTAGTCGCGGTACTCTTGTTGAAACGTACGCCAGTCGAAAGCATGTATGTCTTGAGGTAAAAGCTTACTTTTTTCGTCCCAATCGACGATTTGCAGATATACCTCGCGCCGCCGTTCTTGGCTCGAAAACGCCAACTGAAAAATGTGTAGAAGAAAAATCCGCTCCCGATAATCGTTGATGGGGTAGCCATAACAAGCCGTAATGTCGAAAAGGAGCTTCATTTTTAGACTAAGCAGCAACGGAAAGTCGGCCAAAGCCAACCAGAAGCCGCCTGCACCTGCAACACCCCCTTCGGCAGCACCTGCGGTTTTGTAAAAACTAATTCGCCGCCGCACCTCCTCTTCTTGTTCTTCGAGGCTAGTCACAGGGGCGGGGAGTGGCGTGATAAACTCCGCTCCAAAAAGTACGCCGCGCGTCATTTGCTTGATGGTAGTTGTGATGATTTCGTGGATTTTCTCAGGAATCAACCCATTAATCCATTTTTGGGTGGCTTTGGCGAGGCGATTGGCCGCTGAGGGTTTTCGTTGCATTTGACGTTGCCAGAGGCGGAGTTCTTTTGCGATAGTTTCTTCGTAGGGGGTCATAATAGGATGGGTGACGCAGTCAAGTTACTGAAATTTTAAAAATATACGAAAAATAGAAAAACCCTTGGTTGAATTCCCATCCCCAAAAACGCCTCGACGAGGCGCAACCTTTGTAGATGTTGAATGTCCATTCCTAAAACGCCTCGGAGAGGCGTAACATTTTTGGATTGTGGTTGATAATCAAATTGTTATGTGGTATTTTGTGTGAAAAAAAATAGAGGAATAAAAAAAATAAAAAAATAATGAGAAAAAATAGGATTAAAAAACGGCATTCTTGGCATTAGTAATTGAAGCTATCGAAAGATATTCGACTGTACTACTTAATCTGACGTTCTGTGACTCCACACCATTCACATACTGCACTTTGGGATGCTTTTCGCGAAGGCGAACGATGGGCCTTCAAGCGAATTTATGAGCTGTATGCCCAAGAGTTGGTGCGTTATGGGCACAAAATTACCTCAGATGCGCGCCTGATAGAAGACAGTATCCACGATTTGTTTATCGAATTGTGGCAAAGCCGAACTCGCCTCAGTGACACCGATTCCATCAAATTTTACCTGTTTAGGTCGTTGCGAAACAAAATTACGCGGGCGCAGCAGCGAGATGAGTTTTATGCCGCCACCAACGTTGATAATGTTGACAATGCCGACGAAGCAGGTACCATTGAGCACCAATGGATTTCGAACGAGCGTCAAGAGCAGCTATTACGACGCTTGCGGGAAGGCTACCAAACGCTTAGTCCACGCCAGCAACAGGCCATTGATTTACGATTTACCCATCAGTTTAGTAACGAAGAAGTCGCCCAATTGATGGGCGTGAATTATCAATCAGCTTGCCGATTTATTTACACCGCCCTGAAAACATTGCGCGAAACCGTCCGAATTTTTTCGATGGCGCTCACGATGTTTTTTTTCTACTAGCAGAGAAACTCGTTATCCACACCCTATTTTTTAAAATCGAACATCTTTAACCTATGGACTATTACCAATTTACAGCCGAAGAACTTGCCGCCGATGAGTATTTTCGGGCTTGGGTTTGTGCGCCTACGCCCGAGAGTGATGCTTTTTGGCAACAATTTTTACGAGATTGTCCCGAACGTTATTATCAACTTGAAGAAGCACGCCGACTTATTTTGGGGCTTCAAGAATTACACGATTCAAACGCAGAAAGCGTAGCCGCCGCCGTGATTTGGGAGCGAATAGAACATACCATAGATACGTTAGAATCAACGCCGAATGTACGGACGGCGTCGTGGTTTTGGCGCGTAGGAGGCTGGGCAGCTGCGGCAGTGATTGTGCTGACCCTGGGCTTTGCTTGGCAAAGAGGCGCAATTGTTCCTGCCGCAAAAACAGAAGTGGCCACCAAAGCACTACCAGAATGGATGGAGGCCGTTAATTCATCGGACAAAATGATGCTCATTCAACTCTCAGATGGCAGTCGGGTGGAATTAGAAACCAACAGCCGTTTGAAGTACCCGCGTCGTTTTCAGAACGATACGCGTGAAGTGTATTTAGAAGGAGGTGCATTTTTTGACGTAGAAAAAAATCCAAAACGTCCTTTTTTAGTCTTTGCCAATGGCTTGGTGACTAGAGTGTTAGGGACAAGTTTTCATATTGCTGCTTACGAAAAAGACCCCGACGTGACCGTGGCAGTAAAGTCGGGAAGGGTGTCGGTATATGCCGACCGACGCGACCCTCGCCAAGACCCCGAAAGTAAAGGCATTGTGCTCACGCCCAACCAGAAAGCGGTATTTGTCCGCAGTGAGGCAACCATCCGAAAGCTACTCGTTGAAACGCCTACGCTGCTATTGCCACCCGCCGAAATGGCCCGTTTTGTTTTTGACGCCGCACCCGCGCCACTGGTGTTTGCGGCCCTAGAAAAAGCCTATGGCATTGAGGTAGTTTATGACGAAGAGGTATTGAAAAACTGCTTGCTTACCATTAACCTTACCGACGAAAACCTTTTTGAGAAGCTGGAAGTGATTTGTAAAGTCTTAGATGCAGACTATAAATTGATTGATGGTCAGGTGATTATTTATGGCAAAGGGTGTTGATGCCTCACTTGCTAAAGCGATATATTATTAAACCTTTCTACTTAACCCCGTAACCCCAATTTTATACTATGAAACAGTTCTGTTGTTCGTCCTGATGTAAAAAAACACCAGCAGTGGTTGCAACACCGCTGGTGCTGTTAGCCTCCCCTTGTGATTTTGGTCGATCGGCAAGCGTCTCGTAAAAGACGTGAGGGAGGAGTTTTTGCCTAATTCTTAACAAAAACATTCAAATCTAATGAAAACAAAGGTACGTTTCAAACCCCTCTTTTACCACCTTATGAAATTATCACTGATACAATGCCTGCTGGCGGTGATTTTTACGGGTGTGTCGTTGGCCAATGAAGTCAATGCCCAAGAAATTCTCAAGCAAAAAGTGTCTGTACATGTTGAAAATCAGGGAGTAAGGCAAGCGTTGACGGTCATTGAAAAGCAGATTAAAATCCGCTTTGCTTACCGTCCGACGGCCCTTCCTGCCGACCGTAAAATCACGCTAATTGCTTCCAATGAGCCTCTTTCGGAGGTATTGGGAAAACTCACCCGTTCGCTTAGGCTACGTTATGAAATTATCGGGCAGCAAATTATCCTGACGCCCGAAAAAGAAGCGGCTCCAGTTCCTGCGTCATCGGGAGCTTTACCCCGCGAGGCGGTAGTGCCGCTGGCCCGAAAAATTGGCGGGGTCGTCAATGATGAATCGGGTACGGGATTACCAGGCGTCAGTGTGGTCGTGAAAGGTACGACCCGTGGTACGACAACCAACGCCGATGGTCGTTTTGACTTGGAAGTCCCAAACGATAATGCCACGTTGGTATTTAGCTATTTGGGTTATGTTACTCAAGAAGTAATGGTAGGAAATCAGGTTCAACTAACCATCGCGCTCAAAGTCGATGCGAAGTCGTTGGAAGAAGTCATTGTCGTAGGTTACGGAGTACAGCGCAAATCAGACTTGACGGGTGCAGTAGGTACTGTCAAGGGGGAAGCCTTGCAAGAACGCCCCTCGGCGTCGTTGAACCAAGCCCTTTCGGGACGAATTACGGGCGTAAACGTATCGGTTAACTCGGGACGCCCAGGAGGTCGTGCCAACATCCGTATTCGTGGAAATACGTCGGTAAGTGTGGCTAATAACCCTCTGTACGTGATTGACGGGGTGATTTTGAACGCCGCTGACCTTGCCAACGGGAGTACGCCCATGGACTACATCAACCCCAACGACATTGCGTCGATTGAAGTGTTGAAAGATGCCTCCGCTACGGCTATTTACGGAGCGCGCGGTGCCAACGGGGTTATTTTGGTATCGACCAAACGCGGAAGCAAAGACGGTGGGCGGGTCAGCTATGATACCGATTTCAGCGTGGGCGTATTGCCCCGCAAAATTCCGTTGCTGAACTCAGAAGAGTTTTTGCGAATAGAAGATGTTGCCTACGAAAATGCTAGAAAATACGATCCCGTAGGTTGGGCAGGTGGCAAGTATGTTGACCCCAAAACCAAACGGACGAATCCGCTTTTGTTTGACTCCAGCGGTAAGCCGTTGTACAACACCGATTGGCAAGATGAGTCGTTTCGGAAGGCATTGACCCAAAACCACCAATTATCGTTTACGGGTGGAAACTCAAAAGACAATTTTGGGGTGTACTTGGGTTACCGCAACGAGGATGGATTGATGACGGGCTCGTGGTTGAAGCGCTTTTCGGGGCGTTTTGTGGTGGATAGCCAAATCAAAAAATGGTTGAAAGTTGGCGGTGCGTTGAGCTACAACGATCAAAACGAAAGCCAAGTTGACCCGCTTGGCGCGGGAGGTATCATTGCCATGCGTCAGGTGTTGGAGGCGTTACCAATCATCCCTGTACGCTATCCTGATGGCCGTTGGGGAGGAAACGAAGACTACCCAGGAATGGAAGGAGGAGGAAACCCCATCCACGTGGCAACGGAGCGTTTGTATTACCTCAAAACCCAAACCATGTTAGGGAATATTTATACCAATATTACACTTGCTAAAGGGCTAGAACTACGCACAACGCTCGGAACGAATGTTATCAATCAACGGAATGATTACTATGGTGGTCGGACGTTGAATTACATCTCGCGCAACCAAGGAGGAGATGCCTATATTACCAACGAACGCCATAATTCTTGGCAGTTTGAAAACTACTTGACCTACAATACCAAATTTAAGTCGATTCATTCCATCAATGCCTTGCTGGGTTTGGCGTGGCAGCACGTTGATCGTTTCTCGTCGCAAGCAAGAGCCCAACGTTTCCAAGATGATTATTTTCAGTTCAATAATTTAGGGGCAGGGGCGGTGGCCGTGGCGCCGACTTCAAGCACAAGTGCTTATGGCTTAAACTCTTACTTTGGTCGTATCAACTACAGTTTGAAAGAAAAATACCTGTTGACCTTTACGGGGCGTATCGATGGTTCGTCTAAATTTGGTTCGGCCAACCGGTATGCGGTGTTTCCGTCGGCAGCGTTAGCGTGGCGGGTCATCGACGAAGATTTTATGAAAGGCATACCTGTTATTTCTAACCTGAAATTACGCACGAGCTACGGTTTGACGGGTAACTCCGAAATTACGGCCTACCAAGCCTTGGCGGGATTGGGCAACTACTCAGTAATTTTTAACAATACGCGTCAGATTGGTATTGGTGTCAACCGTTTGGCCAACCCTGATTTGCGTTGGGAAAAAACGGCTCAAGTGGATGCAGGTATCGAAGTTGGTTTGTTTAACAACCGCCTGAACCTCGAATTTGATGTTTATCGCAAGCTGACTTCTGATATGCTTTTGAGCGCGCCTGTGCCATCAAGTAGTGGTTATACGACCGTGAGCCAGAACATCGGTAGCATGGAAAACCGTGGGATTGAATTGGGAATTAACTCCGTAAACGTAGCAACCCCTAATTTCAACTGGAGTACAGCCTTTAATATCTCTATCAACCGAAACAAAGTAATTGCCTTGACGGGCGGTGCCGACATTTTCAATGGCTCGACCATCATTCGCGAAGGACAGCCTGTGGGGTCGTTCTTTGGGTTTGTTCACCAAGGCACGTGGAGCTTGGCCGAAGAATCAGAAGCTGCACGTTATTTGAAAAAACCTGGGGACATCAAGTACCAAGATGTAAACCAAGACGGCGTTATCAACGACAATGATCGTGTCATTATTGGCAAAGGGATTCCTGATGGGTTTGGGACGTTGAGCAATACGTTTTCGCACAAAAACTTGGAGTTAATGATAGACTTGCAGTTTATGTACGGCAACGACGTGTTGTTCCGAAGCAAGCACTCTGCCGAAGACCGCACGGGAATTGCCAACAGTTTCAAAACGGTATTGAACGCTTGGACGCCTGAAAGACAAAATACCAACATTGCCCAAACTCGCCCCGTTTCGGCAGGTTATAACACCAACAACGACACCGACCGCGTGCAAGATGGCTCGTTCATTCGTGGACGCAACCTGTTGTTGTCGTACCGCTTCCCGACCAAAATGATTGAGAAAATTCATTTGAACCGTTTGCGCGCGTTTGCATCGGTGCAGAATTTCTTCCTCAGAACCAAGTTCGAAGGTTATGATCCCGAGGTTTCTACCTCAGGTTCGGCTTTCGATCAAGGCGTGGATTTGTACGCTTATCCAAAACCACGGGTGTTTATGGTAGGGTTAAATATCGGTTTGTAATTGTTGTATCACCTTTATTAAAAAGAAATCAAGCATGAACGCGACAGTAAAATATATCAGCCGATGGGTAATTAGCGCAGCGCTATTGGTGTCGGCAGGAAGTTGCTCGGAGTTTTTGGAAGAACCCGACCGCTCAAACTTCACCCTCGAAAACTATTTCACCAAACCCGAACACGCCGAAAGTGTGGTGAACTCCATCTACGAAAACCTCCGCAACGTATTGGGTGGAGGTTTTGGAGGCGCGCCTTGGATGATGCTAGAATTTGCGACGGGCTTGGCCAATACTGAATTGGGGCAAGCCCAAAACAGTATTTTTGTGCGCAACTTGGTCAATAACTCCGATAACGGCTACGGGGCTACGTACTGGACCAACCATTACCGTGGCATTGCCAATGCCAACTTGGCCATTGCCAAAATTCCTGGCATTACGATGAACGAGGCTGCCAAAAAGCGGTATTTGGGCGAGGCACGTTTCTTGCGGGCGTTGTATTACTACGAATTGGTGCGCATTTTTGGAAGTATTCCGTTAATCAAAGACCCTGTTGACCTCAAGTCGCCCGATTTGTACGCACCACAAGCTCCTGTCGAAGAAATTTATAAATTGATTGAAGCTGATTTGGTAGAAGCGGAGGCTTCGGGTTTGCCCAATGCCGATGTGACGGGGCGGGCGTCGCTCGGGGCAGTGAAGTCATTGCTATCTTCGGTATATCTGACGATGGCGGGCTATCCTTTGCAAAAAGGCGCGGAGTACTACAAAAAAGCGGCTGACAAAGCCCAAGAAGTAGTTCAGATGAAGAGCTTTAGTTTGTTCCCATCGTACGACGACTTGCACAATCCTGCCAAGAAAAATACGGGCGAAAACATCTTTATGGTGCAGTTTGCCGCTTTTGTATTGCCTTCCAACTGGCAGACGTCGATTATTCCATACAACCAAGGGATTTCGGCTTATACTGACGAAACGGGTGCGATTTTTGCCAACAAAGAGTTTGTGGAATCGTACGAACAAGGAGACAAGCGGGTCGCCGAAAAGCAATTTTACTATTCGTCGTTTTCGTTGCGCAGCGACCGTACCAAAACGCGTAATTTGGGAGGCTACTATTTGTACAAACATTTTGACAACACCGCCCAACTTTCGACTACTAGCAGTGACTTGAACTGGACAGTATTGCGCTACGCAGAAGTATTGTTGACACTGGCGGAGGCATCAAACGAAGCCAATGGCCCAACTGCGGTGGCGTATGATGCGATCAATGCCGTTCGTAAGCGCGCTGAATTACCTGAATTGAAGGGCTTGAGCAAAGAAGAACTGCGCGAAGCCATTTGGCGGGAACGTTGGTACGAGTTGAGCTTTGAAAACAAAACGTGGTACGACATGGTGCGTCTGCGTAAAGCCTTCAACGTCACAACCAAGAAGTTTGAAAACTACGTGGGTCACAAGTTTTCTTACGGCCCTACGCTCAAAGACCGTGAGTTGCTATTTCCTATACCAACGGCTGAAATCCGTAACAATAGCAAGTTGAAGCAAAATCCTGGTTACTAGGTGCTTACGCACAGTTAAGTGCTAATTGTTATCCGTTAGTCGTTGATTTTGAACAAAAAATCGTAGCGACGAGCCGCGGTTAACGAATAACAGTTAACAAATAACGCATTAAAAGGGTGCATAAATAGATAGAAAGCTTGATTCATACCGTAGGCATCTTTTAATCAGAAGCCTACGGTATAAACTCCAATTTGACTACTTTTTATACAAACACATCGTTTCCTTTTTTTAACCAATACAGAAGCTTAATCAGTACATGCCGATGAACCAACCGACCCACCGTCGCCCGAAAGTCCATACCCTTTGGAGTTTTGGCATTCTTTCTCTTCTATCTCTTCTTATTGCTTGGGTGCTTCCGTCGCAGGGCGTATTGGCACAAAAAAAACCGTTGGTGGTTTTTGTGTGCGGCGACCACGAATACAGTGGCGAACAAACTTTACCATTGATTGCCGCCGAGTTGGAAAAAAACTACGGCGTTCGTACCAAAGTCCTTTCTTCTTATCCTGACCAAAACGCCGAAAAAAACATTCCAGGACTAGAAGCCCTCCGCGAAGCTGATTTGGCCGTGTTCTTTTTGCGCTGGCGGCAGCTTCCCGCCGACCAACTGGCTTTTATTGATGAATACTTAAAGTCGGGAAAGCCTGTGATGGGTTTTCGTACTTCCACCCACGCCTTTAATTTCCCCAAAGGTGACCCTTCGGAAGTTTGGAATGCCTTTGGCGAACGCGCTTTTGGGACGCCTCCAGGTTGGGGCAGAGCGGGGCACACGCACTACGGCCATAAAAGTACTACCGACGTAACCATCATTCCCGAAGCGGCCAAACACCCGATTTTGAGGGGAGTGCCAGCCTCGTTTCATGTGCCTTCTTGGTTGTATCGTGTCAAACCCGATTATCCGCCACAAGGTTCTGTTTCGCTATTGTTGGGAAAATCAGTAAATCCTGACAAAGCGGCAATTGATAATCCCGTAGCATGGACGTGGAAAAATAAGGAAGGCGCAAAAGTCTTCTTTACTACGATGGGGCACCCCGAAGATTTTCAAGAAGAAGGTGTTCAGCGCCTAACCGTCAATGCCATTTTGTGGTTATTAGATAAGCCTGTTCCTAAAAAATGGAAAGGAAAAATCGCGATTCAGGTACCTTATCGTGGTATTGTAAAATAGAAAAGTAAACCCTGTTACATAAATTCCTAAATCCATGAGAAGAAGCGTCCAAGGATTGCTGATCGCTGCCAGTGCGGCGTTCATTGCCTTCAGTGCTTTTCAGCCAGAGTTAGCCACCCCACTGAAAATTGAAAAAGGAACGCATATTTCGTTAATCGGGGGAAACCTTGGTTCTCGAATGCTGAACTACGATTATTTCGAAACCGAAATGCACCTGCGCTATCCTGATAGTCAACTGTACATTCGTAACATGTGCGACGGCGGCGATACTCCAGGTTTCCGACCTCATGCGAGCCGAAATGACCCTTGGGCGTTTCCTGGTGCTGAAAAATTTCAAACCGAATATGCCAATAAATCAGCCAGTGAAGGCTTTTTTGACGCGCCTGACCAGTGGTTGACGCGCCTCAAAACCGACGTGGTCGTGGGAATGTTTGGCTACAGCGAGTCGTTTCAAGGAGCGGCAGGTGTTGCCAACTTCAAAGCCGAGCTGGATGCGTTTATCAAACATACCCTCAGTCAAACCTACAACGGAAGTGCGGCGCCTCAGTTGGTGTTGGTCTCGCCGATTGCGTTTGAGGACTTGTCAAGTTTGCACGATTTGCCCAATGGCGTGAAAGAAAATGCCAATTTGTTGCTCTATACCAATGCCATCAAAGAGGTAGCAACGCGCAACAACCTTTTGTTTATTGATGCTTTCACTCCTTCTAAACAATGGTATGCCGAGTCGAAAGAACCATTGACCATCGACGGTTCGCAATTGACGGAAGAAGGATATAAAAAATTTGGAGTATTTTTGGCCGATAAATTAGCGGGGAAAACGCCTGCCAAGGCCGAAAGCAACCGTACGCTCGTTCATGCGGCCGTAGCAGAGAAAAACTGGATGTGGCACAACGACTTCAAGATTCCCAACGGCGTACACGTCTATGGCCGCCGCTACAATCCGTTTGGCCCCGATAATTATCCTGCTGAAATCGAGAAAATTCGCCAAATGACGGCCATTCGTGATACGGCGGTGTGGTTGGCAGCTTCCAAAGGAGCAAAGATGGATATTGCTGCTGCCGATGCCAAAACTCGGACGTTACCTCCCGTTAAAACCAACTTTAACCCCGACAAAAATGGTAGCCTAACCTACCTATACGGAGAAGAGGCAGTGAGTAAACTGAAAGTGCCTGCGGGATATAAAATTGAGTTGTTTGCTTCCGAAAAAGAATTTACGGATTTAGCCAACCCTGTACAGATGTCGTTCGATAACAAAGGGCGTTTGTGGGTAGCCACCATGCCAAGCTATCCGCACTATAAACCAGGGGATGCCAAGCCGAACGATAAAATCATCATCTTTGAAGATACCAACAACGACGGTAAGGCCGATAAACAAACGATATTTGTCGAAGGGTTGCACTTGCCATTAGGTTTTGAAATTGCTAATGAAGGGGTGTATGTTTCGCAAGGAACGAACCTAAAGCTATTTACGGATACCAATGGCGATGACCGCGCCGATAAAGTAGAAATTTTGATGAGTGGCTTCGACGACCACGATACGCACCACAACAGCAGCGCGTTTTGTGCCGATCCGTCGGGCGCTATTTATACGGGAGAAGGGGTGTTTTTGCACACCAGTGTCGAAACATCGTACGGAACGGTGCGCGCGACCAACGGTGGTTTTTATCGTTATTCACCCCAACTTAAAAAATTGGAACGCACCGCTCAGTTGTCGATTCCTAACCCTTGGGGTATTGCCTTCGACGATTGGGGGCAGCCTTTCTTTGCCGAAACGTCCAGCCCAGATGTGCGTTGGATGTTGCCAGGCTCGGTATTGTCACGCTACGGCCAAGCTACGCATAAGTCGTTTCAGTTGATTGAAAAAGACCATATGGTTCGCCCAACGTCAGGCTTGGAGTTCCTTTGGAGCCGCCACTTCCCCGACGAAGTTCAAGGGGATATGTTGATTAACAATACCATTGGTTTTTTAGGAACAAAACAACACCAAGTGTGGGACGACGGTACAGGTTTTAAAACAAAACACCGCCAAGACCTGATTGTGAGCTCCGACCGTAACTTCCGCCCTGTGGATATGGAAGTAGCGCCCGATGGCTCGTTGTACGTCATTGACTGGCACAATATCCTCATCGGTCACATGCAGCACAACGCCCGCGATCCCCTCCGTGACCACGTTCACGGCCGTATCTATCGCGTGACGTACCCATCGCGTCCGTTGGTTACTCCTGCCAAAATTGACGGTGCTTCGGTAGAAACGTTGTTAGACAACCTAAAACTGCCCGAATACCGTACGCGCTACCGCACTCGCCGCGAACTTCGGGGCCGTAATGCCGCCGAAGTGTTGCCGAAGATGACGAAATGGGCGGCGAGCCTCGACAAAAACGACCCGCGCTACGAGCATCATTTGTTGGAGGCACTTTGGGTAAGTTGGGGATTGGATAAAGTTGATCAAAAACTATTGCGCCAGTTGCTTAAAGCCAAAGATTATCGCGTGCGCTCGGCGGCGGTGCAAGTAGTTCGCTACACAGGCCACCAAGTGCCAGACCAAGCGGCTTTGCTCATGCAAGCGGCCAAAGACGAAAATACGCGCGTTCGCTTGATGGCGATTGTAGCGGCCTCGTGGATTGGTAAAGAAAAAGGTTTGCCAATCTTGGCCGAAGCCGCCAAAAAACCATTGGACGATTGGATGGTGTACGCCCACGAAACAGCGGTGGCTCACTTGAAGGGTCAGAATGTGGTGAAGAAAAAAGAAGCAGAAGTAGTATCGACCTTGAAAGGAGCAGAATTGGAATTGTTCAAGTTGGGTAAAACCATTTATAGCAAAGAAGGCTATTGCGTCACCTGCCACCAAGCCGACGGGAACGGGCTGACAGCTTCGGGCTTTCCACCGTTGGCGGGGACGAAGTGGGTGCAGGGCAACGAAGAACGCCTTATTAAAATCGCCCTCAAAGGACTCATGGGGCCGATTGAAGTAAATGGTAAACAATACCCTGGCCAAGTGCCGATGACGCCGTTTGCGGGCTTGCTCAACGACAAAGAAGTGGCGGCGGTGCTTACCTACGTCCGAAACTCGTTTGGCAACAAAGCCTCGGCCATCACGCCCGAAAAAGTAAAAGAAGTACGGGCAGCCACGGCCAGCAAAAGCGATATTTATACTTCAACAAAGCTCCTGAGCGAGCATCCGTTGGAGAAGTAATAAAAACGCTGTCAGGGTTCGTCAACTACGATAATAAACCCTGACAGCGTTGAAATTCTATGAAGCAGAGGTGCATTGTGTACCTCTACTTTTTTATTTGGAGGCGTTAGCCCGTGCTTTTTCGATGGTTTGTCTCGGTTTGACTATCGTCTGACCGACTCCAAGGTCAGACGATAGTCAGACCGACTATAAGGTAACCCACTACAACACTCCCTTCAAAAACCCCGCCATCTTATTCATCAATTCTTTCTTGGCATACTCAGGGCTGGAGTGTCCTGCGTTGGGGATGTATTCAATCTGAACGGGTAGGTTCTTGCTCTTATAAACACTCATCAATTCAATGGATTGGTTGATAGGTACCTGGATGTCTTGCTCTCCGTGCACAATAAAAAGGGGCGGGGCATTGGCGGTTACCTGATAAACGGGGCTGGCAAGCTTGGCTAAGTCAGGCACTTGCTCAACGGGCTTGCCCAATAAAATGGCCAAGGCAGGCAAGCGCACGTTCAGTCCGTGGGGTGTCGATTGGTTGAGAATGGTCAAGAAATTGGTTGGGCCAAAAAAATCAATGCACGCTTGTACCGATGAAGAAGTGGAGGTGTATTTTCCAAGCGCTCCTTCGAGCGTTGGGTGGTTGTTGGTCGTAGCAACCAACGCCGCCAAATGTCCCCCCGAAGAAGCTCCCCAAATGATGATTTTATCGGCTCGGTAGCCGTAGGTAGCGGCGTTGGCCCTCAAAAAACGAATCGCGGCTTTGATGTCATGCACGGGTGCAGGGAAAGCCTTTTCGGTACTCGCCCGAAAATCAACACTTGCCAGCGCATAACCGTGTTCCAACATTCCCAAGGGCGGGTTTTCTTTACTTCCCGAATGCCAAGCTCCGCCGTGAATCCAAACAATTAAGTAGGGAGAAGGATGCTGCTTGAGTTTATAAATGTCCAGTTGGAGCTTTTTGCCGTCGGCTTCGGCATATACAATGTTTTTGAGAACAAGCGTATCTTTCTGAGCCTGTGCCCAAAACGTAAGAAGGCAAATCCAAAGGGTTAAAAAAGCATTTTTCATAAATTTGAGACACTTGAACAGCTATTTAAACATAAAAGGCTCGCTTGTCCTTTACTGCTTTATTTGGAGACGTTAGCTCGTGCTTTTTTAATTGTCTCTTGAAGCTGGTTCATATCTACTTTTTTCAGCAACTCATTAGCTATTCGGACTTTATTTTCTACAACATTGTAGCCTTGTTTTGGCGATTCTTCTTTTGTTTTCATCTTAAAGAGCGTTTAAAATCAAAAAATAATCATATTGTTGATTAGCCTGAAAAGGCTCAGGTTGTATGTCGTTAAATCCACCCAAAACTACAAATTTCTTTTGAATTTCAGCCAGTTCCCGACTTATTATCAAACGATATAAGCGCTGCCTGCGTTCATCGCTTCCACGAAAATGTACAATAGCGGCAGGGTATTGATTTAAGAAGCTATCTATAATCCTTATCACAGTTGCTAAAACAGTTCTCATGTCTTTGTTTCGTGTTTCGGTTATATCTGACATATTCCCATTTTCCAAAATATCAACCAAAGCCAAATTGTAAATATTGGGTGTATCCAAAGCACTAAAAATTACCTGTTTTCTTACTTGTTTTTCATTGCTCACACTCCAGAAATCATATTTTATTTCGGTTGTGGGGCGTTCATAAGGGTAATAGGGCTTGTCCATCAACTATATAGGTTTTGTTATACTACTTGTCAAAAGTATAAAGTTTTTGGTGCACTTTCTGAATTTTTCCTTACGCTAATAGTTGGCAAAGGAGTAACACTACGATTAGCACATTAATTTCAAAATTTCTGATAGGGAACTAAGGGGAGTTTTTAGAAAACTTGTCTCTATTATATAAAGCGTCTAAGAAATTTTTATCCAAAACCCATAAAATGCAATCGACCTTACTGGATAGTGCGGGTGATGAAGCACCGAAACCGAATGTGCATTCAGTGCTGAACGAAGGAGCTACCAACGAGGAATTGGCCAGCGAAAAACGGGAATGGAATGACAACGAACTGTTTATCCGACAAGCTTTTGTCGAAAACCCTTCTCAGGGTTGTGCGTTGTTGTTTCGCCGTTATCACAAAATCCTGTGCAGCCATGCCGTGCGATTTGTGTATTCCAAAGACATTGCCGAAGACCTAGTAAGTGATGTGTTTTGTCGGTTTTGGAAAACCAAAGCCTACGAAACCGTCACGAGTTCGTATCGTCTTTATTTGTTTAGAAGTGTGCGAAATGAGGCACTTAACTACTTACGTTGGGAGTTCAAAGAAACCGAAACCATCGAGTTGGCAGAATACCGCGAGTCGCCCCGTGGCCAGCAACCCGACCACGCCACGCAATACGAAGAAGTCGTCAAAAAAGTGGAAGAACTCGTCAATACCCTACCTCCGCAATGCCAAAAGGTATTTTTAATGAGTCGTTTTGAGGGAAAAAAATACCAAGAAATAGCCGATGAAATGACCCTCTCCCTCAAAACAGTCGAGGCTCATTTAGGGAAGGCGTTGAGTATCATGCGAAATGGACTCAAAAACCACCTGTGACTAAGGGGAGTTGGCCTATTTCTTATCTAAATAGTAACACACTATCTGAAACAAATGAAACAAGACATAAGTAAAGATTTGATATTCAGTCATTTCGCTCACAAATCTTCGCCTTTACAACGAAAGATGATTGACGAATGGTTGCAAACCGAAGCCAACGAAGAGCTGTATTTCGCGTGGCTCGAAGAGTGGGAGCAGACCCACCCGCAGTACTTACCTCAGAGCGAATTGGCCTTAGAAAATTACGAGGCGTTTTTGGAAGCCAATCCCCAGACCCACCTCCAACCCGAACTAACGGCTTCGGAACCCGCCGTTTCGTCAAACCGTCGCTATTGGTTTCGTTGGTTAGCGGCGGCGTCTGTTGTGTTGGTGCTGGGCGGCGTGGGATGGCTGTTCCGTGGCAGTTTATTATACCAAACCTACCAAACTGCCTTTGGCGAAACCAAGTCGGTAGTGTTGCCAGATGGGAGTAAAGTGACCCTCAATGCCAATTCGTTGCTGCGACTCCCGCGTTTTGGTTTTGGTACAAAAAATCGGGAAGTGTTCTTGAAAGGGGAAGCGAGCTTTTCGGTTACCCATACGCCTGACCACCAAAAGTTTGTGGTAAAAACCAATAAGCAATTTGACGTGGTGGTTTTGGGGACGGAGTTTTCGGTATATGCCCGTCAGCGGATTTCTAAGGTAGTATTGAGCAAAGGAAAAGTGCAGGTGCGCTACCAACAAGGCCGTACCCAAAAACAAATTGTGCTCACACCTGGCGATTTGGTCACGCTCGACCGCGAGAATAACATGGATAAAAAGGCCGTGTCGCATCCTCAAAACTATGCCGCATGGGAGCAAAAACGATTTGTGTTTGAAGAAACGAGCTTGCAGGACGTCGCCTATCTGCTGCAAGAAAACTACGGACTGGAGGTCGAAATCAAAGACAAAGATTTGTCCGAACGGGTCATTATGGGGTCGTTTCGGGCAGAGAACGTTGACCAACTTTTACAATCTATTTCGGAGCTTTTGGATATTAGCGTAGTGAGGCAAGGGAATAGAGTGCAACTGTCTGATAAATAATTAAATAGAAGAATTTAACTTGTGGAAAATATGAAAAAACGATTATCTAACCCTTCTAAGTTTGGGCTTCTTCTCACGGTGATTCTGTTAGGAAATCAGTTGGGACGGACGCAAACGTTTGCCAAAGCCCAAACGGTTATCAAAAAAAACAACGATAGCGCTCGCATGACTGCGCCGCGCCCGCTCAAAGAGGTGCTTAGTGAGCTGATGAAAACGTACCAAGTAGAGATTATGTTTGAGCGCGATGCGGTCGAAGGATTGATTGTTCAAGCAGCGCCCGTCAATCAACAACTGAAGCTTGAAAAAAGCCTAGACAACCTGCTGCGACCGTTGGGGTTGAAGTACAAAAAAGTAAACAGTAATTCTTACTTGATTATTGGTGATCGTAAAAAATCTCCCAAATCGTCCAGTGGCGTTTCGGAACGGTTTCCTGATGCTATTTTGCCTGGACAAGAACTAGAACGAACTGCCACCACGACGGAAGTTCTGACGCCGTTCGAGACAAGGGCGGCGGTTGAGCAAGTGCTCAAAGGGAAAGTCACCGATGCCGAAAAAGGCGATGCACTGCCAGGAGTAAGTGTTTTGATAAAAGGGACAACAAAAGGGACAACCACCAACGTCAATGGCGAGTATTCGCTCCCAATTCCTGACAATGGTGCTGTTTTGGTGTTTAGTTTTGTCGGATACGAGCCCCAAGAAATGGCCATCGGCAACCAAACCCAGTTGAACATAGCCCTGAAAGCCGACATCAAAGCGCTCAGTGAAGTTGTTGTGGTAGGTTATGGTCAAGTCAAAAAAAGTGATTTGACGGGTTCGGTAGCGACGGTGGCCGTTGAGGAAATCAAAAAAGTGGCGGTTACGTCGCTCGACCAAGCCTTGCAAGGACGCGCGGCGGGGGTACAAATCACCCAAAACTCAGGCGCGCCAGGGGGCTCTACCACCATCCGAATTCGCGGAGGAAACTCCATTCAGGGCGATAATGAACCCTTGTACGTTATTGATGGGATTCCGTTCAAAAACGATGGTGCGGGCAGTGGGGCGAGTTTCAACGTGTTGAGTACGCTCAATCCCAGCGACATCGAGTCCATGTCGGTCTTGAAAGATGCTTCTTCTACGGCCATTTATGGTTCGCGCGGGGCCAATGGTGTCGTGATTATCACCACCAAACGAGGCAAAGCAGGCAAATCGACGATTAATCTCGAAAGCTATTATGGCGTGCAGCAAGTACGTAAAAAATATGATGTTTTAAACGGTCGTGAATACGCCCAGTTTGTCAACGACGCCAATACCAACGAAGGACGCGCACCAGTTTATACCCAAGCGCAAGTGGATGCTTTTGGTGAAGGTACCGACTGGCAAAATGAGATTTTTCGCTCGGCCCCCATTTCCAACTACCAGCTTTCGATGAGTGGTGGCGATGAACGAACGCAATACGCGCTTTCGGGGGGGTATTTTAAACAAAAGGGGATTGTGACAAACTCCGATTTTGACCGTTATTCGCTCCGACTCAACTTAGACAGAAAACTCACCAATCGCCTCAAAGTAGGAAATAGTCTCACCGTTAACCGTACCGTGACCAACCAATCGCGTACCGATGGGGATTTGGGAAGCGCAGGATTGGTAACAATTGCGGCTTTGCAGTTCCCGCCCATCCTGCCCGTTTATAACCCTGATGGTACTTACCTTATCACCAGCCCAGCTTTATCTTTTACGGCCGATAACCCCGCTGCTTTGGCCAGAGAGAGCCAAAATACTACGACAGCGCTGCGTGTTTTTGGGAATGTGTTTGGAGAATATCAAATCATGGAAGGCTTGAGTTTCAAAGTGTTATTGGGAGCAGATGCCATCATCCAAAAGCGAGATTCGTACCTGCCGCGTAGCGTAGCGAGTGGTTTGGCACAAGGTGGTGCGGCGTCTATTTTCAATGGACAATCTATGACGTGGTTGAATGAAAATTTGTTGAGCTACACCAAATCTTTTGGCGTCCATAACATCAGCGCCCTTATAGGCTATACCCAACAGGCCAACCGTACCGAAAACAATACGGCGGCTTCGCGCAACTTTGTAAATGATAACTTAAACTCGGGTAATTTGGGGGCAGGTTCGGTACCCTTGGTACCTTCGTCGGGCATTGGTACATGGGGCTTGCAGTCGTACTTGGCCAGAATCAATTATGGTTATAAAGACAAATACCTCTTTACGGCGTCTTTTCGGGCCGACGGTTCTTCGCGCTTTGGAGCCAATAATCGCTACGGATATTTCCCTTCGGCGGCTTTGGCGTGGCGTGTGTCGGAAGAGGATTTCTTGAAAAATGCCCGAGTAATTAGTGACTTGAAATTGCGGGCTACCTACGGTTCTACAGGAAACCAAGATGGCATTGGCAATTATCCAGCGTATTCGCTTTTGGGTACGCAAAATTATATTTTTAGCAATGCGGTTTCGACGGGAATTGGGCCTTCCCAAATTGCCAACCCCGATTTGTCGTGGGAAACGACGACTCAAGCGGATTTGGGTATTGATGTTGGTTTCTTCAACAACCGAATCACATTGGTGGCCGATTTGTACCTCAAACGTACCAAAGATTTATTGCTTAACGTAACCGTTCCGAGTACGTCGGGGTATTCGAGTGCCATTCAAAATTTGGGAAAAGTAGAGAACAAAGGGATAGAATTTAGCCTCTCGTCGCGCAATATTGATAAAGCGTTTAAATGGAATACCGACTTCAATTTTGCCACCAATCGCAACACTGTTTTGGACATTGGCGGTGCTCCCCAAATTTTTGCGGGTCAAGTAGCCAACATTGCCCAAAACGTCAACTCTGGTGTCATTCGGGTGGGCGAACCGTTGGGGTCGTTTTATGGCTACGTGACCAATGGCTTGTATCAAACTACGGATGAGTTGGCGGCACTGAGCGACCCGCAGGCGCGGAAACCAGGCGATCGCAAATATGCTGATTTGAACGGCGATAAGAAGATTGATGACAACGACCGTACCATCATCGGTCGCGCCCAGCCCAAGTTTTTGGGAGGTATTAGCAACTCTTTTTCGTACAAAGGATTTGAGTTAACCCTATTTTTACAAGGGGTTTATGGTAATAACATCTTGAATGCCAATCGGTTTGAATTGGAGTATTTGAACGGAACCAATAACCAAAATCAAGATATGTTGAACCGTTGGACGCCAACAAATACAAACACAGATATTCCAAGGGCTTCAACCACGCGGCCTGCCAACCGTATATCGTCGCGCCAAATCGAAGATGGTTCGTACTTACGGTTGAAAAACGCCCAATTGGCCTATAACCTGCCCGCGTCGGTGATAAAAGCCCTTAATATTCAGTCGTTTCGGGTGTATGTGACTGCACAAAACTACCTGACTTGGACGAAATACTCAGGCTATGACCCAGAAGTAAACCGCTTCGGGCAAGATAGTCGTAGTCAAGGGTTTGATTACAGTAGCTACCCTGCCGCAAAAACCTTGTTATTGGGCATTAATGTCGGTTTTTAATTCATTAAACTCATGAATACAATGAACGCAAAATATATACTTACAGGTCTTTGTCTGACACTTTGTGTTGCGTCTTGCAACGTCTTAGAGCAAACGCCTGAGTCGAATTTTACCCCTGAAAATTTTTACCGAAATGCCGATGACGCCAAAGCCGCAGTAAGTTCGGTTTATGACCTGATGAACACGGCCGAGATGTACAATCAAATCGTGTGGATTTTGCAGGACCAAGCCACCGACGACTCTGAATGGGGCGGAGGACGCTCAACGGCTAACCAAGCCAAAAACGATTTGGATAAATACACCTTTACGCCTGCCACGAGCACTTTTCAATCGCTTTGGGCAGCCACTTACCGTGCTATCAATCGGGCCAATACCGTCATCAGTCGCGTACCTAATGTGACGATGGACAGTGACTTGAAAAACCGATTAATTGCCGAAGCTAAGTTTATGCGTGGTTTTTATTATTTCAACTTGGTGCGCCTGTTTGGGGGCGTTCCGTTGGTGACCAAAGAAACCACTTCGCTCAACGATTTGGCCGTAGCAAGGGCGTCGGTCGATGAGGTGTATCAGCAAGTTATTCAGGATTTTACAGAAGCAGAGGCAGTTTTGCCAGCCACTTACGGAGCGGGCGACCGTGGCCGTGCCACGAAGGGAGCTGCAAAGGCGTTTTTGGCCAAAGTCTATTTGACCCGTCAAGAATGGCCCAAGGCATCGGCAAAGGCCAAAGAAGTAATGGACATGGGCGTGTATGACCTTTGGGCCAACTACGCCGACGTGTTTACCATTGCAAATAAAAACGGAAAAGAGGCCATTTTTGAGGTACAAGCCCTCGGAGGTGGGGTCGGCGAAGGGAGCTTTATGCAGGGCTATATGCGGCCTAATTTTGACCGAGTTAATGGTGTTTCTGGTTTTGGAGATGACCCCGTAACCGAAAACCTTTACCGTGCTTACCGCGCTGACGATAAGCGCCGAAACATCAATTTGCGACTTTACACACCAACGGGTACTCCTGCTGCCCCTGCGAGTGTAGCGTTTCCGTGTTATGTGTATAAATATTTAGACCCCACCGCTACTGCTAATGGAGAAGGGAGCAATAACTTTCCAGTACTGCGGTACGCCGATGTTGTGTTGATGTATGCCGAAGCCCTCAACGAACAAGCCGCTGCTTCTACCGAAGCCTACGCTAACGTCAATCGGATTCGTAGTCGTGCGGGGATTCCAAACTTGACGCCTAACCTTACTCAGGCACAATTTAGAGATAGTTTGCTGCTGGAAAGACGCTTAGAATTGGCCTTTGAGGGACATCGGTGGTTTGATTTGTCCAGACGGAAAAAACTGATAGAAGCCCTGAAAATCCAGAACCCGAGCATCAAGGTCGAAGAGTACCACTATTTGTACCCCATTCCGCAAACGGAGAGAGATTCTAACCCCAAACTAAGTCAAAATCCTGGTTATTAGAGGAGTATTCGTCGTTGAGCAGGGTACAAAAACTTCTATTTTTTTGTGCCTATTCTATTGTGTTCTATGTGTTTTAACTGATATAACACAATAGCCAGAGTAAATCCAAATGCAGTTTTGGTTTATTACCATAGCACGTTGGTTAATGACCCAACTGATGGCGCGAATTGTCCCGCGTACCTGAAAAAACTTTTAAATTCCTAAACCATTCCCAATGAAAAAAACATCCCTTTTAATTTGGCTTTTGGGGGCTATTCTTTTCTTGCCTAGTTTCAAAACCAACCGAACGCCTGCTTCTCACGCTTTGGTTCGTAAAGCCGACGTGATTATCTACGGTGGTACGTCATCGGCGGTGACGGCGGCGGTACAGGTGGTAAAGATGGGTAAAACCGCCATTATCGTTTCGCCCGACAAACACCTTGGCGGGTTGTCGTCGGGTGGGCTTGGGTTTACCGATACGGGCAACAAACAAGTCATTGGCGGGCTTTCGCGGGAGTTTTATCACCGCCTGTACCAGCATTACCAAAAAAACGAGTCGTGGCAATGGCAAAAAAAGGAGGAATATGGCAACAAAGGCCAAGGAACGCCCGCCCTCGACGGTGCCAACCGTACGATGTGGATTTTTGAGCCCCACGCGGCAGAACAGGTTTTTGAAGATTTTGTCAAAGAAAATAAATTGGTCGTGTATCGCAACGAATGGCTCGACCGTTCGGCCAAAGGTGTTGTCAAAAAATCGGGGAAAATTACCTCGTTCCGTACCCTAAGTGGCAATGTTTATGAAGGAAAAATGTTTATTGACGCTACTTACGAGGGTGATTTGATGGCCGCCGCAGGCGTGAGTTACCACGTGGGGCGCGAAGCCAACAGCGTCTATGGCGAAAAGTGGAATGGCGTACAAGTAGGGGTGTTTCAGCATGGGCATTATTTCAAAAAACCAGTGAGTCCGTACAAAATTGCCAACGACCCTAAAAGCGGACTTTTACCCGAAATTTCGTCCGAATCACCAGGTGAAAATGGGTCGGGGGACAACAAGCTCCAAGCGTATTGCTTCAGAATGTGTTTGAGCAACCACCCCGACAACCGCGTGTTTTTTACCAAACCTGAAGGGTATAACCCCGATCGATACGAGTTGGTAGCGCGGGTATTTGCGACGGGTTGGCGCGAGACGTTCGATAAGTACGACCCCATCCCGAACCGTAAAACGGATACCAATAACCACGGGCCTTTTAGTACCGACTACATTGGCAAAAACTACGACTACCCCGAAGCAAGCTACGAACGCCGCAAGGCCATCATCAAAGACCACGAATTGTATCAAAAAGGCTTGATGTATTTCTTGCAAAACGACCCTCGCGTTCCTGCCGACGTGCAAGACAAAATGAAACAGTGGGGCTTACCCAAAGATGAATTTAAGGACAACGGCGGCTGGCCGCATCAGCTATACATCCGCGAAGCACGACGAATGAAAGGCGTTTTTGTAATGACCGAAGCCGATGCTTTGGGCAAAACCAACGTTCCCCAGCCCGTGGGAATGGGCTCATACTCGCTCGATTCACACAATGCCCAGCGTTTTGTGACCTCAGAGGGCTACGTTCAAAACGAAGGCGACATTGGCGTTCATCCTGATAAGCCTTACTCGATTGCTTACGGGGCAATTTTACCCAAAGAAACGGAATGCGCTAACTTGCTTGTGCCCGTCTGTGTATCAAGTTCGCACATTGCTTACGGTTCTATCCGTATGGAGCCTGTGTTTATGATATTGGGACAGTCGGCGGCAGCAGCGGCGGTGTTGTCCATTGAAAACAAGGTTTCCCCTCAAAAATTGCCGTACGAGAAGCTTCGTCAGGTACTTGAGAAGGAGAACCAGCGTTTAGATTGGGAAACAAGCCAAGGGAAATAAGACCAAGGCTTACACAAAATAAACCACATAGCGCACAATTATTGTGAGCTATGTGGTTATCTGCCAAGGTTTGTACAACAGGTTACTGATTTACACTAAAAGCTACTTCTACATTTTCCCACAATAGAGAAACCTTGCCTTTGGGAGAAATGGTATAGAGCAGTTTTTCGTTGAATTGCGACGATTTTTTAGGCTGCACACTCACGCGCAAGGCATCTTGTTTTTCGTCGTACTTGAAAGCTCCCCACTGCACCGCTACTTTGTTGAAAATGAGCGTCCATTTCTCCTCGCTAGGAATGACAAAGAAACCGTATTTGCCCGCAGGCAAGGTAGTGCCTTCAATGGTTGCATCTTTGTCGATTTCAAAAGTGGTAGCCTCGTTGGCCCCCGCCCGCCACACTTGTCCATAAGGCACCAATTCCCCCCACACTTTACGGCCTTTGACCGAAGGCTGACCGTAGCTGAGACTAATCGTAATGCCACCTACTTCTCGAGATACTTGAGCGGGTGGGCTAGGGCGTGTGCTTTTGTCTTGGGCAATGGTGTTGAAACCAAGAAAATAAACCAACGTAAAAGCAAAGAATGTCAGGCTGTTTTTTAGGTACAATTGCATAGCTTACAATAATTTGAGTGGTTAATAAAAATGACTGCGACAAAATTGTGGAACCCTTCAAAAACAACCCGTTCAAACGTGGTTCAAATTGGTGCAAGTTGATTCAAGGAAAACTGGGGAGAACTTTGTGGGAAACTCAAGTAGATTTTAGTCAAAAAACGGTTTATACTACTGACCAAAAAGAAACATTTCTGCTCAGAAAGCAGAACGTTTTCCTCGATTATTAACCGTTGACTATACCGAATGATTCAGATTAACTCCACCCTTACACCTTCTGATTTATCAGCCAAGCTAAACGATTTCTGGGCGCTTTCGGCGCAAAAAATCCGCGCTATTGCCGACCACTACGACGTCGCGAAAGGCTCACCTGTGTTCACCGTACAAGGCCAATACACTACGCGCGGCTGGACCGAATGGACACAAGGCTTCCAGTTTGGCGCGGCTATTTTACAATTTGATGCCACGGGCGACGAAGAATTTTTGGACTACGGTCGCAAAAATACGCTTTCGGTCATGGCCCCTCACGTGAGCCACATTGGCGTGCACGACCACGGCTTCAACAACGTCAGTACCAACGGCAATTTGCTGCGATTGATGCACGAAGGGAAAATTCCTTTTAATGAATGGGAGAAAAATTTCTACGAATTGGCCCTGAAAATTTCGGGTGCGGTGCAAGCAAGCCGCTGGACGACCATCAAAGGCCGCGACGGTGAAGCGAGCGGGGGCTTTATTCATTCCTTTAATGGGCCTCATTCGTTGTTTGTCGATACCATACGCTCTTGCCGCGCTTTGGTGGTAAGCCATCAATTGGGACACGTTTTTCAGGGAGAAAATGATGTTAAAATCAACTTACTCGAACGCGCACTCCAACACATCAAAGCCACGGCCGATTACGCCGTCTATTACGGAGAAGGGCGCGATTCGTACGATATTTGGGGACGTACCGCCCACGAAAGCGTTTTTAATACGAAAGATGGAAACTATCGTTGCCCCAATTCGCAACAAGGTTATACAGGATTCAGTACGTGGACACGCGGCCTGGCCTGGGCAATGTGTGGTTTCCCTGAGCAGCTGGAAGCCCTCAGTCATATTTCGGACGAGGCGTTAGAACCGCTCGGAGGACGCGCGTCTATCGAAGCTATGATGCTCAAAGCCGCCCGCGCTACTTGCGACTTTTTTATTGCGCATACACCTACCGACGGTGTGCCTTATTGGGACACAGGTGCTCCAAATTTACACAAATTAGGCAATTACCTCGACCGTCCCGCCGAGCCTATCAACGACCACGAGCCTGTCGATAGTTCTGCGGCTGCCATTGGCGCACAGGGGTTGTTGCGTTTGGGTAAGTATTTGACAGACAAAGGCGAAGCTGCCGACGGACAACGTTATTGGCAATCAGGACTCACGGTGATGGATACGTTATTGCAAGCGCCTTACGTCAGCACCGACCCTGAGCACCAAGGACTATTGCTACATTCGATTTATCACCGCCCCAACGGTTGGGATTATGTACCAGAAGGTAGTAAAATTCCGTATGGAGAGTCGAGTATGTGGGGTGATTATCACATTCGAGAAGCAGCCTTGTACTTGCAGCGTATTATCAATAACGAGCCGTACTACGCTTTTTTAAACTGTGTAAAATGAGGTCAGACGGCAGTCAGACCTCAAACGAGCATAGGTAATAAAAACTCCGTCTGACTATCGTCTGACGGGGGAAAAGGTCAGACGGCAGTCAGACCTCAAACGAGCATAGATAATAAAAGCCCCGTCTGACTATCGTCTGACGGGGGTAAAGGTCAGACGATAGTCAGACCTCAAACGAGCATAGGTAATAAAAGCCCCGTCTGACTATCGTCTGACGGGGGTAAAGGTCAGACGATAGTCAGACCTCAAACGAGCATAGGTAATAAAAGCCCCGTCTGACTATTGTCTGACGGGGGAAAAGGTCAGACGGCAGTCAGACCTCAAACGAGCATAGGTAATAAAAGCCCCGTCTGACTATCGTCTGACGGGGGAAAAGGTCAGACGGCAGTCAGACCTCAAACGAGCATAGATAATAAAAGCCCCGTCTGACTATCGTCTGACGGGGGAAAAGGTCAGACGGCAGTCAGACCTCAAACGAGCATATAGGTAATAAAAGCCCCGTCTGACTATCGTCTGACGGAGTAATCCAGCAATCACGAACAACAGAACTCCCATGAGCAGCGGAAAATACAAACCCAAATATACCCGAGTGGCCCAGCTAAAAACGACGGCCGATTTGAAGAAACATTTAGAAAATAGCCAGGTTAATTTGGCGTTTGACGAAACCCTATTACCTCCTGCCGAAAGCCCATTTGGTAAAAAGATAATCCTCAAGTCGGGCAAGACGATTGGCAACAGCCTGTGTATTTTACCGATGGAAGGCTGGGATGGCACACTCGATGGAAAACCATCGGAGTTTACCAAAAACCGTTGGGTGAAATTTGCCGTGAGTGGGGCTAAGCTACTGTTTGGTTGTGAGGCGGTAGCGGTATGCCACGAGGGCAAGGCCAATCCCAATCAGTTGGTCATGAACGAAGAAAATTTTGAAGAGTTTGTTCAATTACGGCAATTGATTTTGGACAAACATTATGAGAAATTCGGCACTACCGACGACTTAGTTATTGGCCTGCAACTCACCCACTCGGGGCGTTTTTGCAAACCCAATAGCCACAAAAAATTTGAGTCGAAGATTTTGTACTCGCACCCGTTTTTAAATAAAAAATTTGGCATGGAAGCCGATCACCCCGTCCTGACCGACGAAGAGGTGGACGAAATCATCGACATGTACGTAAAAGCAGCAGTGTTGGCGCAGAAGGCAGGCTACGATTTTGTGGATATAAAGCACTGTCACGGCTACTTGGGGCATGAGTTTTTGAGTGCCATCGACCGCGACGGCAAATATGGTGGAAGCTTTGAAAACCGCACTCGCTACCTCCGCAACATCGTCGCGGGTATCAAACAAGCTGCTCCAGGATTAGAAATGGGGATTCGCCTGAGCGCTTTCGATTTTATACCGTTCAAAAAAGGCACCAACGACCAAGGTGAACCCGAGCAAATGGAGACCTATCCGTATGCGTTTGGGGGACAAAAAGATGGTCTTTCGATTAATTTGACCGAACCCAAAGCCTTTTTGAGTTTGGCACAAGAGTTGGGAATTCAGTTGATATGCGTGACGGGTGGAAGCCCTTATTACACGCCTCACCTGACACGCCCCGCGTTGTTCCCGCCGTCGGACGGTTACTTGCCGCCTGAGGAGCCTTTTGCGGGTGTGAAGCGCCAAATTGATGTGACAGCAGGCTTAAAGGCTGAATTTCCTGAATTGGTGATTATTGGTTCGGGCTATTCCTATCTGCAAGAATGGTTGCCCAACGTGGCGCAATACGTGCTTCGCAATGGCATGGCCGACAGTGTAGGTTTTGGCCGCATGGTGCTTTCGTATCCATCCATGCCCGATGACATGATTCAAGGAAAAACACTCACTCGCAATCTAATTTGCCGTACGTTTTCCGATTGTACCACCGCGCCGCGCCACGGCCTAATCTCGGGTTGCTTCCCGCTAGACCCCTATTACAAAAAACGTCCCGAAGCCGAGGAGTTAAAAGCGATAAAGGAAGGGTTGTAGTGAATGGCATCAAAATAGTAAAAATAAATTAGTAGCAAACAAAAAGTTCGCATTTTGCGAACTTTTTGTTTTAACTTTGCAGAGTATGAGAATACATGCCTTGAAAACATTAAAACAGTTTTGGGAGAAATATCCTGACTCGGAACCAAACCTAAGGCACTGGTATGGTAAGATTGAGGGCAATCACTACAAAACGCCTCAGCAAGTGGTTGCTGATTTTAAAAATGCAGACTTTGTGGGTAATGAAAGAATAGTATTTAACATAGCACGTAATAAATACAGATTAATAGCAGCATTCAACTATGAATTTCAGCTTTGTTTTGTGAAATTTATTGGCACTCATGCAGAGTATGATAAAATAGATGCTAAAACAATAGATTTTGACTCATGGAAGCAATAAAACTTATTAAAACAGAGGAGGATTATGACAAAGCATTGAAACAATTAGAAATAATTTTTCATGCAAAACCTGATACTCCAGAAGGAGATTTGTTGGAAGTAATCTCATTATTAATCCACGAATATGAGCAAAAACATCATAAAATCGTGCCTCTTACTCCATTAGAAGCATTGAAGTACGAAATGGAAGAACAGGGGTTGTCTCAGTCGGGATTGGCTAAAAGAATGGGGTTGAGTAAAAGCACCATTTCCGAAATTCTGGGCGGTAAAAAACAAATGAGTATCAATTTTTTGAAGTTCATTCACAATGAATTAGGAATTCCAGCACATATTTTATTGGCCTATTAAATGAAAAAAGTAGCATTCGTCACGGGAGGGAGCCGTGGAATAGGATTGGGAATTGCGGAGCATTTGGCTCAAAAAGGATTTGACTTAGCCATCAATGGTGTACGAGAGGAAGAGGCTGTGAAAGAAGTACTTGACCACCTACGTTCGTTGGGGGCAGAGGTAATTTACTGCCAAGGTGACATTGCTTCGGGAGAGGCACGGGTGGCGATGCTGGAAAAAATTAATACCCATTTTGGACGGCTAAATGTATTGGTCAATAACGCGGGGGTTGCGCCTAAAGTGCGGGCCGATCTTTTGGAAGCCACCGAAGAAAGCTTTGATTATGTGCTCAATACTAACCTCAAAGGAACGTATTTTTTGACGCAAGCTGTCGCTAATTGGATGGTCAAACAAAAAGAAACATCACCAGATTTTGAAGGAAGTATCATTACCATTTCGTCGATTTCGGCCACGGTAGCTTCCGTCAATCGTGGGGAATATTGCGTGGCAAAAGCTGGATTAGGCATGATGACGCAGCTTTTTGCTGCTCGATTGGGCGAGCTGGGCATACCCGTCTATGAAGTACGCCCAGGAGTCATCAAAACCGACATGACGTCGGGGGTAGCGGCTAAGTACGACAAACTCATCGCCGAAGGGCTGACCGTGCAACCTCGCTGGGGCTATCCCGACGACATCGGCAAGGCCGTGGCTGTCATTGCCGCAGGAGCGTTTCCGTACTCCACAGGTCAAGTATTCGTCATTGACGGAGGTTTGACGCTGGCGCGGTTATAGGAAGCATTTCTAGTATTGATATTCATAAAATACCTTCGTCCCATCGCTCCGCTGAATGGTCATTCGGGATATGCGCCCGTTGCTATCGAAGGTGTAAGTAAATTCAAGGACGCTATTATTGCCACTTGAAATACCCGAGGTGGTGTTTACAGTCATTTTTTTGAGCAAACGGCTGCTATATTTACACAAAAAATCGCCGCGCATCGAAAAATGAGGAGTAATCCAGCTAGTAATTTCTTGACGAATGGTATTGGGAATGTCGGTGTATTCGTAAGAAGCATTTGTTGCTAGTCCTTGGTGATTAACACCACTCCACGAGAGCAAATTCCCTTGGCCATTGTACTCAAACTTAGTGAGCTTCGTCTCATTGGCCATGCTTACCAAAAAACCGTTTTTGTAAAAATAACGGGTATTGACTTCACGCTTAGGGGTACTGGCGGTATTCCCTTTTGAACTTTGGGCCAGTCCTTCAGCATTCAACTGAAATGTCGTTATTTCACCACTTACTTTACTAGAAGCCGTTTTAGTCGCACGGTCAGTTCTTTCTTGAAAAATCGTGTCGTTGCCCGTAACGATGTGAAGAAGTTCGTTGTTTGAACCGTATTTGAAAGAATAAGTGCCCACAAATAGCTGATCAATAGCCACTTTGACCGAAGAAGGCTGTACATTGTTCACGGCAGGAGGCGCAATGTCAGGATGTGTTTTTGCGTAATTTTCTGCTTGTTCTGCTAGGGTAGGCTCATTGGGTTTCAGCGGTTCTGGTTCGGTTTCCAATCCCGCCTGACGACAGGAGAAACTCCCCAATGCCACCAACAACGCGATAAGTAAAAATGAAGCTTTCATAGAAGTAAAGATAGAAACGTTGTAGATGTTTGTTTCTAACTAAAACGCTCTATGAAAGCTAGTTAGTGTGTGAAGGTTATTTTTTTGTTCCCCTTTATTTGCTATTTTTTAAAACGCAGGTACATAAAACTGTAAACGCTTGTCGGAATAACCCCAGCTGCGTAATTGGGCATCACTGTACTCACCCGATACGGTGGTGAGCGTAAAATCACGGCAGGGGTCGCCTTGTGGTTTGGCGTTGATCCACCTAAAAACAGCTTTGTATCGTTGCCCATCGTTGGGGCGAGTTTTGTAGGCATAAAACTGAAATAGCTTGCCGCGATAGCCCCAGCTTTGTAGTTGTGCGTCGGTGAGTTCGTGTTCGGCTATGAGGATAGACTCTCTGCAGTTGGGCATAATCCACCGATACACTGCCGTTACGTTATCGCCGCTTGGCTCTTCCGAATACGCCTCAAACTGAAACGTTTTTTGGGTATAACCCCAGCTAATAAGTTGCTGGTCAGTATAAATACTTTCGGGCAACGACATGAAATCTTTGGTAACGGGCGATATCCAACGATTGACCACTGTAGTTTGTTGGGCGATACTGTGCCCAGCTATGCCTGCCCACAGGCAAAGCGAGAGGAGGAAGGGTTTCATAAATGTATTGTTTTGGGAAGGGTGAAAAGAGTATCTTACTTAGTTGCATTGATAATAAATGCACCATAAGAGGCATCGGTGGCTGAGGTAATGCGTGGAAAATTGGTTATGCCAAAGCCAAAAGTAGCAGCCCAACCTAATGCTTCTTGGGCTCTTTCACGGGCGGTAGTACCCATGATTACATTGTCAGATGTGAGCGTTAAGGAGTTGTTACTTAGATTGTAAGTGAAACTTACGACATCTTCGTTGGTAGATTGGTCTATGAAGACAACCTTTTTGATTCCATTTACTTTTTCTTGACGATAGTTGTACGTTGTATTGCCTATGGTGACGGCACCCGTACTAAAATCCAGAAAATCATTAGGAATACGAGTCGTTGTGCCTCTCTGATTATAAAATGTGTTGTTGGCAGTGTATTTCAACTCCAATTGAACATTGTTCATTTTGTAAGTGCCCAGCAGTGGCCAGGCGGCTTCTACCGCTTTCTGGAAAAGACCGCAGCTTGTAAGCGTAGCAGTGAGGAAAATGGCTACAAACGAGGCAGTATGAATAGGTCGAATGAAGGTCTTCATTGGGTTTATTATCTTGAAGAAATGACTTAGTGTAATTTTTGTAAAGTGGCCTCAAAAAAAGCAAACATGTTTTCAGGATGCTCGGTGTGTACATTGAGGCAAAGCTGCCACAAGCCCCCTTCGGCAGGGAGTTTGCCCAAGACTACCGTAAAAATTTGGTACTCATCCTCGGTTGTTTCTTCGTGTGCAACAACTCCCATTTGGTGAATATGAAACCATACCCGTGCGCTCGTACCTACTACTTCTTTGTAGCGTTGGGTCTTGAAAATAGCTTGGTAGCAGCCATCTTCTGTGATGTCGAACAGAAAACAAGCTAGCCCGCCACTTAAACAATGGTCGAAACAATTGGGCGGATAGGGACCCCAGTGCGCCCGATTGAAAGCGGTGTAATACTCGCTGACGTTGCGTAACAACAAGTGAGATTGAGCCGAAACAGGATATTGTACACTCGACGTGGTTATGGGTGTAGCTTGCTCCCCACACCCCTGCAAATCGGGCGCGAATTTCTGTAGTGTTTGCATGAGAGTACGTGTTTAAAGAAGATTTTATTAAAAAATAGTAGTTATTTGTACAGGTGATACCCCCTCAGCTATCAGTTGCACATTAACAAATAGTTCATCTTGATGCGGTCTGGGGATTCGTTGAGTGACGGGAGGGGGGGCAATGGTGATAAATTCTACCATTGGGTCTTCATTCAGTCGAGATTCTAATACCAATTTCTCTTCTACAAAATCCATCTCAGTGGTTGTGGGAGTTAGGGCTTTCTGATATACAACTGAACCCACAATAGAAAGTGCCGATGTAGATAACGTACCGTTTCCACCGCTAAAATCAAAATCACCTATGGGAGTATCCCAGCGTAGCCATGGAGGAAATTGGCGTGCGTCATCAACGTCTATGCCAGGCCTATCTGTGCCCCAAAGCGTTATTCTTACTTGAAATGGACTTCCGACCTCTTCTAGTGCAAACTTAAATTTGGCCGATACTTTTACCTTTCTGCACCATTCTTGATTGCTGTTTTGTACCCGATCACCACCGATGACCATAGATACATTTTCTACTTTTGCCATGTTTGTATATGTGTTAGAAGTGAAAAATTGATGTAAGCCGAACGATTACTCCTCGCAGTTGAAATAAGAATAAGTCGTTTTGTAGGTGCTGTTAGTAACCCATGTACCAGTACTGTTTCTGTATGAGTATGTTGAAGACACTACCGTAGGATACCCTTTTCGATTCAAAACATATCCGTAATTATCTTCGGATTGTTTGATAAAAGTATTATTGGATTGCCTTTGGTAATACGTAGATTGTTTAATCAACCCATTGGGTGAAATATTCTTTATTTCATCTGGAAAACCCTTGAAAAAATTGTTAGGCATTGCATTGAATGGTTGTAAACCATCTTGATAGGTGTATTCAAGATATTCAGTTATTTTGCCTGTATTATCATATTTTGTGTATAGAGTGTTCCTTCCCCTACTATCGTAGTCATAGGTTTGATAGCCTCTATCTCCTTGTGTAATTCTGATGACACGGCCATTGTCATACTGAAACGGTTGTGTTATAGTGCCATTTTCATTTCTAAAATAAGAAATCTGCTTGCCATTGCTATAGTTTTGTATGATGGTATAGCGCGTAGCTTTATGTGTATATTTAGAAAGTTTTTGTTGGGCATCGTATTCATAGATGGTTTCTATATCCAAACTGCCCTCTGGATAGGTGATTTTTGATAGCAACCCATTCTTATATTCATACTTGATAGCTTTGCCGTCAGAGCGTATTTCTTCAGTCAGAAATCCCTTTTTATCATAGTTATAGGTTGTCGAACCACCATTGCCCGATAGTCGAATTAAATTGTATCGACTATCATATTCATAAGTAGTTTGGTAAGCGCCATGTGTCAATAACTTACAAACTTTTTCAGGGGCAGGCTCTTCGTCGCTGCAACTGTTGCAGACTACGGCTATGGTACAGAATACAAACCATGCAATGAGTTGGTATAAATATGTTTTCATTGTGGGTAATAAGGTTACTTGATTAATTTTTAGATTTTTACGATGTTCAAAAGTTGGAAAAACTTAATCAGGCAAGTTGAATGCTTTTTGAACGGCTTTGTAATCTTGCAAAAACTCGTCTGAGTAGCGAGCGTTGCGTAGAATGGATGCAGGGACTACAACAATTCTAGCTGGAAATCTTGGAATATCTGGGATAGTTTGTCCTGTACCATCCATTGTTCGTCTTTGGATATAAACAGTTGAGCCATGCCCTGCATAAAAACTATACAAACCTGGTTTATTTCCAGTATAGTTGGATGGCAAAATACTAGGCAAAGCCTGCCACCAGTTGCTACCACTGATATCCGATCCTGGCGGTACGACATATACCATAATTAAAGAATTGGAAGTTGTCACTCCACTTGGCAAATTTGTCAATACGTACCCCCATTCATAGTTATTGGTGGTGATAGAAGGGCCCGTAAACTTATATTGAATTACATTCGCAGTACCCGTTTCTCCTTTTGGGCCAGTAGCACCAGTAGTACCTGTTTCACCCTTTTCTCCTTGTGGGCCAGGTTCTCCCTGCGGGCCTTTACATTGGGTAAATAATAGGCTATTGGCCAATAGCGTAGCAGCCACCGCTGTGCGGAAGATTGATTGTGTTTTCATTGTGATAAAACTTTTAAACTGTTTCTACTTCGGCAAAGCCTGTATTGATTTTTGGGCAAATACGACAGGCATCGGCACCCTCTTGCATAAACCAACGGCAGGTGGTTCTGATACTGCACGCAGGTAATAACTCATCGACATGCGGCTCAATATGCGCCAATTGGCGGGCGATGTCGAGTACCATACAATGATGACCCGACCAATTGGCACACCCTTTGGCCGCGCACGGACTGGCAAACCGAAAACGCTGGCCAAGGTCGCGGCCTTGCGAGGCGGTTTCGATAAAGTGTTCGTCTATCTCTATACGTTGAGAGAGTAAGTTCACTTCTCCATTCTGCTTTACTACGCCTAGTAGTACCGCGCCCGCCTTTGGCTCAGCACTGGGGCAAGTGGCTTTTTGGTCGGGTTTCATGTTAGCGAAGTAGTTGAGGTTTTTCAAAAGCGCCTCGAACGGCAAAGTCTGGGAAACTTGCCTTCAACCGATCTAACTGTACTATTTGGCCAGGTTTAGGTTGTTTCCACAGAATGTACCCAAACCACCATTTGGGCCGTTTAGGAAGGACAAAAGGGGGAAATCCAGTGTCTTCTGGATTTTCAGGGTTGGGCTTGTACGCTAAAAGCCCGTCGCTGAATCCATTGTCCAGCTTCGCCAAAAACTGTAAAGTGGTTTGTTGAATGGCTTTTTCCAGTTCTTGGGCTTGTTTTTCGTTGAGGTCTATTCCTCCTAAATTGACCTCAAATTTTGGTGACTGAATCATTGGTTGTTCTTTTATGGTAGTGAAATGCTTAAAAAGTGAATTAAAAAATAACCCTTCTACTGTTTCGTCCCTGTAAAACTAAAATTGATGAAAGGGCTTGAAGTGGTGAGGCGGTAGCTACCTGTAATGTTAAGCGTTTGACCATTGACTGTAACGCGCCCACTATAACTTATACCGTTGCGGTTTCCAGTGACCGCTCCATCATCATAAAACCCTGTTCCTGTCAAGACCAACTGATATGTAGGTGAGGTAATGCCTACCGACGATACATATAAGCGACTGTCAAAGTTTGCTGTCGTTACATTAGCACGGGCATTTTGAATAATGGTCGTGTTGTCTTGTATTGTGCCCACATACGTACCTGCCGCATTGGCCAGTGGGCTGGGGTTGGGGTCTTTTTTCTTGAAAATATTACACGAACTAAGCCCTATACAGGCGATATAAAATAGGATCAGTGAAGTCGTTTTCATGTGTTCTGTAGTAAGCATATTGTGCGATTTTGCTTTCAATCTCTTAGTCGTAGGCCGACAGGACGAGGGAAACAATTCTTTTCATTTTTTTTTAAAAAGAAGAAACCGACGATGGCCGCAGCGATAATCGGTGCAAGACAAATTCGGCAAAACCTCGTTCGTAACGGATTCGGCTGTGCTTACGTTGGGAGGCAAACGCTAGGATTTTTACTTCGGCAAATGCCAGCCTTCCTTCGCCCATTCGGCGAAAAATTTCTAGGGTGTCTCGGTGGCTGTGGGCATCCACTTGAAGTTGTACGCCAAAGGAGTCGCCCGAAGGCAGTGTTTGTGGCAAGGTGTAGAAAGTACTGTCGTTTGGCAAACGCACTTTTACCCAGACAGAATAGCGAGACTTTTTTGGAAAATAATCTTGCAGCGCAATTTTGTAGCTTTCTTGTATCGCCAAGTTGGACAGACGTAATTGGTACGCGTTTATGTCGTCCGATTGGTACGTCGATTGGGCATAGTTGGTAAGCCAGCCACAGCAGAGGGCAGTAATCAGTAGCGGTTTCATGATTGAAAAATGGTTTCAATCAGTTAGTCGCAATAATGGAACAAAAGGGAAACAAACTTATTTTTTTCGCCGCCACCACCAAACTCCCCCCAAAATTCCCAGCCCCAATAACCCTAAACCTAAAACAATAAACTGTAAACCGTCCATAGCCAAAGGGGCAGTGTCGCCGACCAATATCATTCCTGCCCATTGCGAGGGAAGGGCGTCGGCGGCATCACCTTGGTTCAGCCAGTCGAGTTTGGCGCGTTGGAGAGCTTCGTCCTTGGGAAGTCCTTGGTCTAAGTAGTGGTAAAATAGCTTGGTTAACTCGTAGGTTGGTTGGTCTTCTACGCTCCAAAGCGTGGTGATGGTGCTCGGGATTCCTAACGCCGCAAAGCCCCGTGCCAAGCTAAACACACCCTCTCCGCGCTGATTTTGCCCTACGCCAGTTTTGCAGGCGGAAAGTACCAGCAACTGCGCTGCAAAGCGGTCGGCTTGGGTAAGTTCAGACAGACGCAATGCCGCATCGTGAAAATAAATGAGCGGTTCGACGGCCTCGGTACTGTCGGCGTCGGCGTGGGTAAAGAGCTGAATCACCCGCGAATGAGGGGCATAACGCATAAACTGTGCCTTGGTGGCTTCGTTGTTTTTTAGCGTTTTTCCCCACCAAAACTTTTCTTCTACGGCCTCCAAAGCCGCGACCGAGCCTTTGAGCGATGCTTGGCGGAGCGATGGCTGAAAAGTCTCAGGTGCAAACCCAACGAAGCTACGGTGGAATAGTTTGTTACCCTGACGTAAGGAAGGGGCTAAATCTGTCTGGTTTTTTGCCAAAAAATTAGCCGAATAAGTGTAGCTAATGGCGTGGTATTTGAGCAAAAAATCGTTCTGGTTTGGCTGAACGAGCAAGGTCTCAAAGGGCAAAAACACGCCATCTTGGGAGATAATCACGCGTGAGGCGGTCATTCCAAGCGGCTTCCATAGAAGTTGGTAAAGCCGATGGGCCAGCGCACGATACTGCGGATAGTGAGCATTGAGGCGGGAGCGGTCGGCGCAAAGAGAAAGAAACTCGCTGGCCAAAGATTGGTAGTCAGATGGACGAAGGGAAAGGCGAACAAGTCGCGCTTTTTGGTCTAAACAAAAGGCATAAATAGCACTGTCGCCGACAAAGTAAGACACGAACCCCGCCGTGTGTCCCCCCGACCCATTAGTCGAGATGGATTTTTGAAACTCAGCGATAGTTGGGGTACTGTTGTCGTATTTGTAACGGTAATAGGCGGGGTTTGTTGATTCGAGTTGCTTGCGAAAAGCCTCAAAATCGTCGTTAAACTGTTCCAAACGGCGCTGGATACCGCTTCTTTTGGCGTCGTTGGCAGGCAGGCTGGCGAGTTGGTTTTGGAGATTAGCGATGCTGTCGCGTAGGGTACGTTGACGTTTGGCGCTATTTTCCGTCAGTTGTTGATTCGCCCCTAGTTCATTCAACTTGTCGGAGAGCAGAACGGCTTTTGATTTTTCAAAGAAACGAAACGCGGCCTCGGCATCGCCCGCCAAATAACTGGCTTCGATGGCACGTTCGTACATGCCACGCGTTTTTTGCCGCCAAAACAGCTTAGAGCCTTCCCCCACGTGTTCGTAACGCATAAAATCAATCATGCTATCGGCGAGGGCGTAGGTTTTGAGAGCGTTGGTCAGATGGCTTTTGGTGTTGGTCGTTTTGTAGTAATCAAGCCAAGTGTCGGCTTTGTCTTGGATGAGGGTGAGGAGGTATTCTTTGAAGGCTGCCTTTTGAATACTCTTAGCCGTTAGTTGAGACGTTCTAAGGTGCGCTCGAATGGTATTAATTCCCCACTCATAAGAAGATAAAGAATTAGGGAAAAGTTTTCTTGACTTATAACTTTTTCCTATCTGCGTTAAAATACGCATTTTTAAATAAGGTTCTTTAGCTGTATTAAGTGCAATTTTATAAAAATGGTCACCTCTGGGGTAGTTTTTTATAAAATCACTATATAGCAGTCCAATACTTGCATTAGATTCTGCAACTCCTTGTTCATCTTTGTGTAATTGGTAAATAATTAGGGCGTTTTTGTAATTTATTAGAGATTTGTTAAGTTGATTTAGTTTTTTCTGAATGTCAGCTAAGCGTTGGTAGTATGATGCTAAATCATAAAAGTCATTGCCTAATGTTTGCGCAATTTTGATAGCCTCTATGAGCATATTTTCAGCACTATTTAAATTTCCTAAATCGCTGTAATTTAATGCTTGGTGTGCTATGGATTGAGCTAGTGTTAATGTATCATTTTCTAATCTAGCAATAGATTCTGTTTTCTTATCATTATCTATAGAATGCCAATAATCGCCATATCGATGGTAAATACGAGACTGTAAATCATAGGCATACTTCCATTTTCCTTCAAATGATTTTGATTGTTCACCAAAATAAACAGATTTTTTTAGTGAATTCAATGATGCGTTATAATCAAACTTCCAAGTATATTCTAGTAAACCTAAATAATAATATAAGTCTGCAAAATCTTTTTGTGAAAATCTACTAGATTTAGTGCTGTTCAAAACAATAGCTTTGTTTATAAGTTTGTAGGCACTATCAGGTTTGTCAACAAAAATATAAGATGAGATAAGGGCTTTTAGTAATTTTATATAAGAAGAGTCGTTTGTGTAGTTGCATTTAACAAACTGGTAGTTATAATTTTGTAAATTATTTAGTTGACTTCCCCGTTTATTACTAATAATAGATTCTTCTAGTGATTTTATCAATACTCCTTTGGACGTACAAGGTTGACTATGGCCAAAGTAAGGAATTAAAAAAAGGATACCTCCAAATACTTTTATAAAGCATTTGGAGGTGTAGTGATAAAGTTTTGAGATGAATGTAGTTACATGTTGGGATTGCAAATTATTTATTAACCATAACACGTACAATTTTCGTATTTTGAGCATTCGGTTGTGAAGCAATATTCTGTAAAAAATTCTTGATATTGGCCTTGTTCTTATTATTGACATTGACTCCTAGAATAATTCTTGATACATTTTGGCTAATCCCTTGTTGAATTTTTGTGTATAGCCCATATAGGGTAACGGGATTGGGGTCAGATAGTTGAAGTTCTCTATTTGAAAATCCTAAACAGCATCTAGGGCCGCAGTGGACACATGGTTCTCCCAACATTGTTATCGCTTCATTAGGAATAGTTATCATACAGCAAGGGCCTATCTCAGGATTAGAACATTCAACACATGGTGTAATGGTTTCGCTATATTGGGAAGAGATACTTATTAAAAATACACTTTGTTTATCGTATTTTTTTCCTGACGACATTACTTTTGCGTTTGTTCTTATGAGGTATTTTTCTAACAACGCTTGTTTGGTTTTTGCAGGGGTTTTTGGATGGAAATAAACAATGTATTCAGTTTTGGCTCCTTTTTGACCGTGTCCTGATATACATATCTGGAGAAGAAAAAATAATACAAAAAGCTTTTTCATGAAAAAAATGATTTATGTGTTTTTTTTAGTTTCTCTCACTCCACATCCTTCCACCCCTCTAATTTATTCCTCTTTACTTCCTTGAGCAAATTTTGCGCGGACTTTTGAGTTAACGGTTCATTTTTCATCAAAAGCGCGATGGCTTCGTAAAATTTGCCAGGATTTGAGACCAAATCAGTGCGGGTGCCAAGGCGGTGAAAGTGTTCAATGGCTTGGTCGTATTCCTTGAGGCGAAGGGAAACAAGACCCGCATTTTTTTCTGCTTCGGCATTGGTGCTGTCGCGCTGGAGGAGTGCTTCAAAAATAGCCTTGGCCTTTTGCAAGTCGCCTTCGTTGTAACTTTGGATGCCCCATTGCAGGCTATCCGTTTCGGCATTTCCGAGTTTAAGCCCGTCGAGGGTCGAGAGGTTTTTTTCGATGTACGTACTTGCCCATGCTTGGTTGTAATCGCTTTCAACAACCGATTTTCGGAGCCATACGTACCAGCCAATGCCCAAGCACAAAACCACCGAAGCTGCCGCACTCAAGGCATAATAAAAACTGCGGCGACCTTTTTGTTGGAGTTGTTGCCCTAGCTGCGTCAACTCTTCTTTGCGGTGAGCGCGCGCCTCCGCTTGGGCGGCGGCACGGGCTTGCAGCCAAAAAGCGACTTCTTGAGCCAACGCTGGATTGGCCTTGAGTTCTTGCTCAAACTCAGCCCGTTCTGCTTCCGAAAGGGTATGATTAAAATAGTTTTCTATTCGTTCCATAAATAGCTCCCTAGTCCCCAAAGGGAGATTTGTATTTTTCTTTCAATTTTTCTAAACACCGTAATCGACTTGTTTTGGCTACGGCGGCGGTGTTGTAGCCCATCGTTTGGGCAATTTCTTCGTCGGAGTACCCTTCTCCCCACGCCAAAATCATCTCACGGCACTTGTCTCCCAAGGCCCGTAAGTGTTGCTGCAACGTTTCTATTTCACTTTCCACAATCAGTTTTCGTACGGCCGACTGCGTTTCGTCGGGTAGCCAAGCGAGCGCATCTTCCAAGCCAATGCTGTTGGTATGAACCTCCGCTTTGTTAGTCGTATTTTTTCGGATATTATCAACACATTTGTTCGTAAATATCTGAGTTAGATAGGTTTTTAACTCAGAACGCCCCTCAAAACGACGACTGACGACGTGCTCGATGACGGTCAAAATCGCGTCAGAATAAGCGCTTTCGGCATCGTCTTGGCTGATTTTGTGCTTGAAACAGGCTTCCCGAACGAGGTAGTGGTATTTTTCGTACAGTTTATTTTCATAGAGCCGCCTTTGGGTCGTTCCTGCTTGAAGACCTTGCAGGAGGGCGTCATCTTTTAAGACCTTATTAAAAATAAACATTCAGGTAGGGATAAGTGGATTTGCTGTCACTAAAGTGGTAAACGATTTCCAGAAAAACAAGTATTTCTTTTCCCAAATAGCCTTACTGTGCGTAGCTGCTGTACTTCTTTTAAACGATGATACAGTTCATTTCAAACCCTTGACTTCCAATGAAACACACACCTTTTTCCCGCCGTTCGTTTATCAAGACGGCGGCAGTGGGCACGGCTTCGTTGTCGTTGCCAACAATTATCCCTGCCAGTGCTTTTGGGGCCAATGACCGCGTACGCGTTGCCGTCATCGGTATCAATGGCCGTGGAAAAGACCACATTTCTGGCTTTTCAAAATTAGCCAATGTAGAAGTAGCTGCCTTGTGCGACGTAGATAACGTCGTGTTACAAGAAAGAGCGGCTGATTTTGAGAAAAAAAACAACAAAAAAGTCAAGACGTTCCAAGATTTGCGGAAGGTCTATGAAGAGAAAGAAATTGATGCCGTCAGTATCGCTACCCCTAACCACTGGCACGCGTTGGCGGCGATTTGGGCCTGCCAAGCGGGAAAAGATGTTTATGTGGAAAAACCAGGCTGTCATAATATTTACGAAGGTCGAAAACTCGTAGAAGCTGCGACTAAATACAATCGGATTGTGCAGCACGGGGTACAGTTGCGGAGTTCGGTGGCCATGCAAGAAGCCATCAAACACCTCCGCGAAGGACTGATTGGGAATGTCTATATGGCGCGGGCGTTGATTTATAAATGGCGTCCCGACATTGGCAATCAGCCCACGTCGCCCGTGCCTGCGGGGTTGGATTGGGACTTGTGGCAGGGTCCCGCCCAAGCCCGTGCTTTTAGTAAAAATTACGTACACTACAATTGGCACTGGTTTTGGGACTATGGCAATGGCGACATTGGCAACCAAGGCATTCACGAAACCGACCTCGCGTTGTGGGGCTTGGACGTAGGACTGCCCGAAGAAATCACGTCGGCAGGTGGGAAGTTTTTGTGGAATGACTGCAAAGAAACGCCCGAGACGCTGACGTCAACCTACATTTATCCCAAACAAAAAAAGGTGATTGAGGTAGAAGTACGCCCGTGGATGACGAATAAAGAAGATGGCGTGGAAGTTGGAAACTTATTTTACGGCGATAAAGGCTACATGGTTATCAACGGTTACAACGACTATAAAACGTATTTGGGGAAAGAGCGTACGCCAGGCCCTGCCCGCAAAGAAGGCGGCGACCACTACCAAAACTTTATTGATGCTGTGCGTGCCCACGACAAAAAACTCTTGAATGGCCCCGTGGAAACGGCGCATTTGTCGGCTTCGTTGGCGCACTTGGGCAATATCGCCTACCGCCTCGACCGCAAACTCAAGTTTGACCCAACTACCGAAAAATTTGTGGGAGATAAAGAGGCCAACGCGATGCTTTCTCGCAAATACCGCGCTCCTTTTATTGTACCAGATAAAGTATAGAATTCTTGATTCAGAATATCTAAAGCCACCCAAGGTTTCGGCCTGCGGTGGCTTTAATTTTTTAGATAATTGGCCAGCTCAGCGTTATTTTTTACGTAAAGTGAAGGGGCTTTGCCGATAAATTCGGTGAAGTCTTTGATAAAATGCGATTGGTCGTAGTAGCCATAATGGTAAATAAGGTCTTGCCAATCGTCTATTTTCCAGCGTTTTTGGGCTAGTTCGTTGCACAAATGCCCTACCCGACGAATGCGGGTGTAGTATTTGGGACTGACGCCTACTTTTTGCAAAAACTTCCGTTCAAACTGTCGGCGGCATACGTAAAGTTCGCTGATGACATCGTTGATGTTGATAAGTCCGCGTTTATCCACAATGAGGTTCGCGGCAAAGTCAGTACGGTCGGCAACGGGGTTTTTACGAAGAAACTGCACGTTGACAAATTGCTCCAACAGCGCCAAACGCTCACTGTGCGACGACGCCTCTTCTATTTTATCGCTGTATTCATCCACGCATTTTCCCAACACATCACGCAGGTTGGTTCGCTCGTCCGAAAACTCATACATCGGCATCCCAAACAACGTATGCAAGCCCGCAGGCCGAAAAACGATGCCCACCATGCCAATTTGTCCCGAAAGCTGTAACTGATAACTTTTGGTGGCTTGTCCCGTCAGGAAGTTTTTGGGGACGAGTCCGCCGTTTAGCTTTTGAGAAGTAACGCGGTAGGGAGTGCCATAATTGAAGATAATCGACGCAAAACCCGAAGGTGGCGACTCAACGGTGAGGGGCTTGGCCAGTGTTTTACTGTATTCCCAAATGTAGAAACATTCGACAAAGTGCTGTAGGTGCGTAGGTGGAGGAAACTTTCGGTAAAACATGGGGTTAGTCACGGTTTACCGAAAGGTAAGAATTAGTGGAAAAAACCTCAAAAACAACAACTATTATTTATCGAACGGTTACGCACCTGTCAATTGAGCCACAAAATTTTCGTGATTCCAGTTGATGGTTAAGTCCGTGATTTTGTCATTTTCATCAAAACGAAAAACGAAAATATGGTCGCTATTGAATTTCAACCCCTTGCTAGGCAGCCCCATAAATTCCTTTTCTTGCGTTCCAAAAATCGCCACTTTACACGTAACGGTGTCGTCTTCGGAATACATACTATCAACGGTGTTGTCAATGTCGGGAAAGCAGTCCATTAGTAAGCCCCAAACCGCTTTGCCAAATTCGCGGAATAGCCCTTTCCCGCCTTCACCCAGAGGCTGAAACCACACGGTTGCTTCGGGCGTGGCAAGGTTAATCATGCGTTCGGTATCAAGGTCTTGGTAAGCAGAGAAAAATTCGATGCAAGTGCCTTTGCGGGTCAGTTCCGCGATTGACTCGGTCGTCTTTGTTGTTTCCATCTTTTTTATTGTGAGGGTTGGAATGCGTTATTTCGGGTAATTAGGATGCGTTTTTACTTTACGGATTTGGCGTAAATGGCGGTCCACGTGTCCCCATTGAAAAATCAACACTTGGTGCATATTTCGGGGGTTGGGAGTACCAGTAAATTCAAAATGCGCCCGCAAATCAGCTTGAGTAGTCTCAACAAATGCAAGATTGATGGCATGATTTCGCAGAAAGAAAGCCAAATTATTTTTGCCTTCGACAAAGCCCGTTGGTTTGGTGTAGTCGGAGGCGTTATGTTTGGCGTCTTCCATGATAAACTCATTGTAATAGCTGTCGGGGCGGCTGCTGGCGTTGAGTTCGGGAGTTGGTTTGTTCCGAACCCCAATGCTGATTTCACGGTTCCAAATAATCTCCCACAAGGCCAAATGCTCCACAATTTCACCAATAGACCAGCGGTCGGCCGACTCATGAAACGCCCATTGGGCAGGGGTAAGGTTTTGGGTTTCTTTGACCAACTCATCCCGAGTTCGTTTCATATTATCAATCGTGTACTGACGGTCAGCGGCCGTCCACAATTTGGCTGCCGTATTTTCTTGTGCCTGTACAAATGCGACAGTCGTTGTCAATAAAAATAGGCAGAAAAATAGTTTTTTCATAAATGCTGGGGCTATGATTGTAAAAAAACGACTTGCTAAAACAACCCTTCGGCAGGAGGTTTAATGCCTTTGAGACGGAGATAAATGGTCGTTTGGCCGCGGTGGTGGCACACGTGTTCAAACGATTTTGCAAAAACACTTTCAACCGTTAGTTCTTGTCCAAAGACTTTCACTTTTTTCTCAAAATCAGCATCGGGTACGCCTTTCAACGCCTCAATGGTAAAATCAATGCTTTGCATGACGGTTTTGGTGACGGTTGCTTTGGAGTGATCGGCTGATTTTTCGGCTGAACCTTGATACGGACTGGCTTTGCCACTCGCGGCGGAAGCAAAGGCAAAGTTGGCGTCGGCGATGTGCATCATTTGCTGGGCATACGTACGAATTTCTGGCGTAGGCTGAAAGCCGTAGCCATCGTCGGGCATGGCGGCGAGGTATTCGGTCATAAATTTTTTACCCCGTTCCCAATCTGCCAGCAGACGAGACTTGGCGCTTTGGGCATAACTGAGTTGGCCCAATAGAGCGAACATCGACAGGAGTAGTAGTGATTTTTTCATAGAATTGGTACGTTTTAAATGTGATGGTTCAAAAGTAGTGGCTTGTTTTTAGTCGTCATTGTAAAAATGCGACATCTTGTTTAAAAGGAGTCGAGAGGGGCATTTAAACCAACAGAGCCGACTTTCTTAAAAGTCGGCTCTGTTGTCGTCAGATTTAAACAAAAGTGTTTTAAGAATAGATAGCTTCTTTTCCGAATTTTTTCACCAAAAGGTAGTAAACCACCACGCGGAGCTTGCGGTTAACACCTTTGAGCGTTGCCATGGTTTCGGCAATGGCAGCGTCGAGTTCGGGGCCATCGGTCAAGCCCAATTTCCCAATCAAGAAATTTGTTTTTACGCGCTCAAGTTCTTCGGGGTCAGAGGCGGCCACTAACGAAGAATCTTGGTTGTAAATCGAGGGGCCTAAGCCTTTTGCTACGGCAGAGACAAGCGCTTCGTCAGCGGCAACTCCCACACCCGTAAGTTGTTCGATAGATTTCTCTACTACTTCGGCAAATGCACTCATGGTAATAAAGTCTTTTTGTGGTTAAATTGAAATAGGATATACAAATGAATCGAATAATCGGAAAAAGCTTTGAAAAGTACAACTATTTAGTGCCTTTTTTTGATTCTTTTGTAAACATTCCAGCATTGGAGTACTTCGTAGGTAAGGTCGTAGTCGGTCGATAAGAGCAAAAACTCCTCGGAGAAGTCGCAGAAATACCGAAAACGCTCCAAATTTTCGCCACTCAGGTCGGTAGCCTGCCCCGCAATCATCCCAAAACGATAATTAGCCAAGTCGCGGCGGCGTTTTTCTTGCATGAGCATGGCCACTTTTCGGTCTTCTTTGGCCGATTTACTGAACAACTCATACAACAGCGTAATTGGCGACTGTGCCATGGATACGGCCTCCCCAAACGATAAATTCTTTTTGGCTTCGGGTTCGGCGAGGACTTGTTTGATTTCTTTTTCGAGTTGTTGCTCGCGTTTGGAGGCTACCCTTACTTCGGGGAGTTCGATGGCTTTGTCCAGTTTTTTGAGACGAAAAACGATTTCGTCCGCATTGCCATTCCAACGGAAAGCACCCCGTTCGTGGGTGAGACTCGCGATTTCAATCGAATCACCCACCGAAGCATCCAAAAAGAAAACGCCTTCTTTGTTGGTGCGCGTCATGTCGCGGTTTTTTAGGTTGGTAATGGTCGCTAGATTGACCCCTTTGCCCGTTGCGGCGTCCAACACTTTACCCAAAACATATCCTTTTTGGGCAAAAGTTTGTCCAGTTAATATACAAAAGAAGAAGAAGCAACAATATTTAAAGTAATTCACAGGTATAAAAGGTACGGAAATAGACTTAACGCCTGAAAGTTACAAATGTTGTTTGTTGTCTAAAAGCCATTGACGATAATCGCCGTGTTTAATTTGGACAAAAGCGTCGGTGGGTTGGCAATACAGATAGGCCCAAGCTAGTTGTTTCTGCCCAGTTTCGAGTAAAACGGGAATAGGCTCGCGTACGTATTCGGGCTGAGAATCATGAATGCCTTCATAGTAGTCGAGGCTGGGAATAACGGCGTTAAAGTCTGAAATTTCCCAAACTTCCCCGTGAACGAGTGAAGACGTATTTGAATTGAAAATGGCGCCAGGGTAACTACCCAAATCGAATAGCTGTCCAGTAAAGGTGGCTTTCCCTTGCCAAACGGCGTTTTTACGTAATTTTTTCGCAAACGGATTAGAAAACCCTTGCATCAATGTTCCGTACACAAATAAGAGTGAAATGGAGTTTCTTACGTTCATTCGGTTTGTAAAGGGTTAATTTTCAATGGAAAGTCCGAACGTCCAGCGAAAATCGTTTGATTGGCGTCCTGGTACAACGTAACTTTCGTAGGCATTTTCAAATTTTGTGCGCAGGCTAATGTTTTTATTCAAACGATAAGCCATAACAAGGGTGCTACTCCAGCGAAAATTGTTCCGCATCGAAATGGCAGGTTGTAAAAATAATACGCTGTTGATGGTAAAACGCCCCGATGACCCAGGCGAAAATTCTCCAAAAAAACGGGTCGAATTTCGCCATACATCAATGTCGGTACGTTCGATAAAATCGGTGGTTTCGTGTAGAATTAAATTGGTTATCGAAAGGTAAGCGCGTTTTTTCTGAATGATTTTTACCCCGACACCCGCGCCTTGCGACCAGCGGTTGTTGATTTGTCGCAGATTGCTGCGTTCCCAAGCGACAAAACCAAGTCCATAAACAATTTTTTGGTGCCAAAGCGAAGCGCGCAAATCGGCGTTAAACTCTCGCTCGGTGAGTTGGCCGCCTTGTTTCCCATAGACAAACGACGGGCTACTCGATAACTTAAATTTGGAGTTAGGCTTCCAATCCAACGCACTTGAAAATTGCAAGAGCAAGCGTTGAACATTGCCCGTCGAAGCGGTTCCATCGACAGTAAACTTTTGGTAAAAATGACTGCTGCTGTCTTGGTCGGCTTCAGCAACGGCATAGTTGGGGTCTTCTTCATCTTCATCGTCCGACGAAGTAGCGGGCTGAGTAGCTGGTGCTGTTTGTAAAGTATCTGGGACTTGGGCAAAAGAAGGCTGCGAGTACAGTCCTAAAATGAGTAGGGAAAAATAAACGATACGATTCATGTAGCTCAAGGATTGACTACAAAAGTAACTCAAAACTTGGTTACGGCATTAGGAAAAGTTTGGCATTGGTGAAAGTAGTGTTTGTGTTGCCAATAAGCCAATAATACCCCTGTGGAGCGTGGGTTTGAAGTACATACTCGTCTAGCCCACTTGAAACCCACTGAAACGAAATCTCTTGCCCCAACATTGACACAAGTCGTACATCAGAAGGTAAAAGCTTGTGCAGCCGAACCCGAATAGATTGGGCTGAAGTAGGGTTTTCAAAAACCCAGATTTGAGGCTGTTCGGGTTCAATTTTTACGGCAATGATTTTAGAAAACTCCGTGCTTCCGTCCAAATCGGTTTGGCGAAGGCGGTAATAGTTGATTCCCACCAAAGGTGTTAGGTCAGCAAATTGATACGTAGTTTGGGTCAAATGGTCGCCTCGGGACGGCGTTCGGCCAATGGTGACAAACTCTTTCAAATCCGCACTCCGTTGAATATCAAAATGGGAAGAATTGCGCTCCCATGCCGTCCCCCAGTTGAGTTCAATTTGATTGGAAAAAGGTTTTCCTTGAAAATGAGTTAGTTCTACTGGCAGTGGATTGAGAATGACCGTGCCGTTGATGCGTAGATTATCGAGCCGAAGCGCGCCTTGGCTGCTGGTGGCGGCATAGCCATAAATGCGAAAGGTAATAGTACCTTGAGCGTCGTTAACAAAAAGAGGAACGTTTAATCCCGCAAAACCCGAACCGACAGCAGAAGTACCGAGATTATTGGAAAAATTATCTTGACTAGAACGCACCGCGATTTGATTGGGACCGTCGGTGGTGCGGTTGAAACTAAAGGAAATCGAAGAAAGCGAAAAACGGTAGTTGGGAGAAGTCACCGAAACTTCAGCATAATCAGTGGAACTCAGTTCGCCCGTAGGCCAAAATTGAAGACTGACCGCATCACCCGTTTGTCCTGCGGGATAGCCCAAAAGTCGAACGCCAGTGATGTTTAAAGAAGAAACGCTAATGTTGGGGTTGTTACTGTTTCCGTTGGAATTGTTTTCAAAATCCCAAGATGCCGTAAAAGCAAGCTGCCCTTGCGAAACATACGACAACAAACAACCGAGAATGAGTAAGTAGCTTTTGATACGCATAAACCAAGTCGTTTAAACAAGAAGAATCTCTACCTGTTTAAAAGACTTGATTAGGGAAGAAAAGTAACGAAGTGCCTGAAAAACAACGCTTACAATTTTTTGGCTTGGTTCCAATACTCATCCATTTCGGCGAGGGTCATTTCGTGGAGTTGTTTGCCATCGGCCCGCGACTGACTTTCGAGGTAATTGAAGCGTTTGATGAATTTTTTGTTGGTACGTTCGAGAGCCGTTTCGGGGTTAAGGTCAATAAAACGGGCGTAATTGACGAGAGAAAATAGCAAGTCGCCAAATTCTCCTTCGGCTTTTTCGGGGTCAATCACTGAGTCGTCTTCGGCATTGAAATGCTCCTTAAACTCCGCCATTTCTTCTTCTACTTTCTCCCACACTTGCTGTTTTTCTTCCCAGTCAAATCCCGCCCCGCGTGCTTTTTCTTGAATCCGCATGGCTTTCACCAGCGCAGGAAGCGACTGAGGGACACCACCCAAGACCGATTTTTTGCCGTCGCCTTCTTTGAGTTTGATTTGCTCCCAGTTTTGTTTCACTTTTTCCTCGGTATCGGCTTGCACGTCGCCATAAATGTGGGGGTGCCTCACGATGAGTTTTTCACAAATCCCGTGCAGCACGCTCGAAATGTCAAAGTCACCTGTTTCGGAGCCGATTTTGGCATAAAACACCATGTGGAGTAACAAATCGCCCAATTCTTTTTTGACTTCGGGCAAATCATTCTCCAAAATGGCATCTGAAAGCTCGTACGTTTCCTCAATCGTCAGGTGGCGCAGGCTTTGAAGCGTTTGCTTTTTGTCCCACGGGCACTTGGCGCGCAGGTCGTCCATGATGTTTAGCAATCGGTCGAAAGCGAGAAGTTGCTCTAAGCGTTCGGGGGAAATATCAGACAGCGTACGAGTTTGCATAAGTGTTAAATCTATAAAATCACGTCTTCCAACATCTTGATGTACTGAGCGACTCCTTCTTCGATTTCGTGGAGGTAAATAAATTCATCCGCCGTATGCGAACGCCCCGAATGCCCTGGCCCCATTTTGAGCGAAGGGCAGTCGATGAGGGCTTGGTCGGAGGTGGTGGGAGAACCGTAGGTGTTTCTTCCCAAACGAACACCTGCTTGTACGATAGGATGCTCCATCGGAATGCTCGACGGGCGCAAACGTATCGAACGGGCGGCAATTTCTGATTTGATGTTTTTATTGATGATGTCAATGATTTCTTCCAAAGTATATTGGTCAGTCACGCGGACATCAATGGTAAATTTGCAGGAATCAGGAACTACGTTGTGCTGCGTACCTGCGTTGACAATCGTCACCGACATTTTGATGGGGCCGAGCGTAGGAGAGACTTTTGGATACTGGTACGAACGAATCCACTGAATGTCGTCAATGGCTTTGTAGATAGCGTTTTCACCTTCTTCCCGTGCCGCGTGGCCCGATTTTCCGTGCGCAATGCAATCCAAGACCAATAGCCCTTTTTCGGCCACGGCTAAGTGCATTTCGGTAGGTTCGCCTACGATCGCAAATTCGATGGGAGGAAGGTCAGGTACAATCAGTTCAAGGCCCTCACGTCCCGAAATTTCTTCTTCGGCGGTGGCAGCCATCACAACATTGTAGGTCAAATGAGGGTTATCATAAAAATGACAAAACGTCACGATGAGCGAACACAGCGACCCACCCGCGTCGTTGCTACCTAGCCCGAAGAGCTTCCCGTCTTTTTCGAGAGGTTCGTACGGGTTGAGCGTCCAAGACGGATTCGGTTTGACGGTATCGTGGTGAGAGTTGAGTAAAACCGTGGGCTTGCTGGCGTCGAAGTAGCGATTGTAAGCCCAAATGTTGTTTTTTTTGCGGTGGAATGGAATCCCTTTGCGTTGGAAAAATGCTTCAATCAAAGCGGCAGTTCCTTCTTCTTCTCGACTAAACGACTGAGTAGAAATCAGTTGTTTAAGTAATGCGATGGCCTCTTGCGCAAGCGCGTTAGGCGATAGTGTCATGTTTGTTTCAGACATAAAAAGCTGTTTTGTCTGCCGCAAAGTTACGCAAAGGGAATGTATAGTTGACAGCTTGTAGGTTAAAATCCAATGAATACCGTGGGTCGGGTTTTGAATTCGTCAGTGGGGTCGGGTTTTGAGAAACCCTCCACACGGTGCAGAGGGTTTCTCAAAACCCGACTTTTTAATCAAATGTAGTGCAAAGGGTTTCTCAAAACCCCATTATTTAATCAATCAATGAACCTAGTGATTTCCTCCGCCGAACAGTTTCAGAATGATACCCTTCGGCCCATTCTTAAAGCCCAAAATGAGTTGTTAGTAGCGCTATTTCGCCATTACTTACACAAGCGCAAAATCGCATTTGAGCGGTTTTCGCCCGAAGACCAACTGGCTCATATCGAGCAAATTATTCGTAAAGATTTACAATTCAGAAGTTTGTTGTTGGGAACAATTGTAGGTCATTTAAGCCCCGCGCAGTACCTGATTTTCCTTCAAGACGAAGAAGAACTCAACCGCCGAACCATCAACATGCTGATTCGCAGGCTGCAAAGTCAATTAGTGGCGGCTTAGTCAGGGACGTATTCCAGAATGTCTCCAGGTTGGCATTGCAAAGCTTCGCACAGGGCTTCCAAGGTCGAAAACCGAATGGCTTTGGCTTTTCCAGTTTTTAGAATGGAAAGATTGGCGAGTGTTAAGTCCACTTTTTCGGCAAGTTCGGTAAGCGACATTTTACGCTTTGCCATCATTACATCTACGTTTACGACAATTGGCATGGTCAGATTGTGAGTTCTTGTTCTTGTTGAAGTTCGTGGCCTTTGCGGAAAATTTCGGCTAAGATAATGATAGCCAAGCCCATAAGAAAAGTGGTGTTTACTACAAGGAATGGATTAAAGGTAATTCTAAAGGTGTTGTCTATGTTGATTTTGAAAGGTGTAGGCATAGCGAGTGAGTTATGAAATACCTCAAATTTAGTAGCCATCGTGCCAATTTCCTTTTCCAATAAATAAGTACAAAACACATCAAGTGAGTCAAGTAGTGAAAATACCAATAAACTAATGCCGATCCATCGCAGGCGTTGAAAATTGGCAGCAGTGAAAATCTGGTACTTTCTAATGTCTTGTAAAAATAGGTTGATGCAAAAAAGCATAAATAGTAAAAATGCTGATTGAACGATTACTTGTAGCCAAGAGCAAGCTAAGATAAGCCAACTATAGTGCATGTTACTTGCTTTGAGCTGTAGAAAGCCCTTTGCCTCTTTGGGAGGGGTTATACCAAAGTAACTTTTAGCGTTAATAGGGGCCTGGTCTGAGGTTAGCGAAAATGAAGAAATAATGGTGTCAGAGGGTGTGATAAAGCCCATCTGGTAGCGTTTCAAAAGTTCATTATTTCGTTTTTTTAGATGTTCTACATGATGACTTTCATCGGCATTTGCTTTTGTTTTTACTTGGTATGTTTCGGGGAAAAGGGAAGGGGTCGCTTTTGAACGAAAAAGAATAGTCGTATCCATAAACGATTCTCCTAAATCAATGGTGACAGGAACTTTGAAAATTGGGTTGGATAAACTCCCTTGAGATAGTACCACATTTTCTCCAATGCTTAGCGTTCCTTTGCTATCTGATAATTGTTTGTAAAGAATGAATAAAGGAATGGCAATAGTAAAAGCAATGCACAGGTTACAAATCCAATAGAAGACAGAAACGATTTGGGTAAATAACGAGCGTGTCATGTTCGTATGGTTTAAGATTTATTTCAAAAGTAGAAAAATTTATTGAAAAACAATAAATAAATATTTTTTATCAATAATTATTTTCTCTTTGTTAATAAATCGTTTAGTCGTTTTTGATAGAGCTTAGACGTATCCAAATCGCGATGGGTGCCGTTGGGAATCGTAGTAAGGGTGACCTTGGCAGAGGTAGGTTCTTGAAGAAGAAGTTGGCTATTGGTGTAGGGGACGACGCGGTCGTGGGTGCCGTGAAAAAGTTGAATGGGGCAGTGAATGTGCTGAAAACAGCTATCGGTACGAAATTTATAACGGCTCAGCCATTCGTAGGGATAAATGGGCAATTGGGTGCGAAACAAAGTAGGAATATTGGCATAAGGGGCTTCCAAAATCAACAACCGAGGTCGGTGGTTGGCCGCCACGCGCGAGGCCATACCTGTACCTAATGAATACCCATAGACTACGATGGAGTCTTCAACACATTGCTTTCGTACAGCGTTATAGACATAGCCTGCGTCTTGGTGTAAAGCGGCTTCGGAGCGAGAACCCGTGCTTTTACCGTAAGTGCGGTAGTCGTACATGAGGACATCGTAGCCCCGTTGGGTAAAGCGGGAAGCGTACTCGCGCCCCCATCGGGTGAGGTTGTCGCGGTTGCCGTGAAAAAACAAAACAACGCCTTGTCGTGGTTGGGAGGCCGTCCGAAACCAAAGGGCGTTGAGGTGTACGTCAGGGGCAGGTTTAAAGGTGACTTCCTGAAAAGGTTGGGGAAACTGATACCGAAAATCAGCAGAAAGAAGGGTAGGTTGAAACAAGATAAATGGATGCCACGCCCAGAACAGCAGCCCCACTAGCAAGTAAAAAGCGAACAAATAGACCAAAAAACGCAGCATAAGAAAACGAGGCAGGAAAGACCAATCCGAATTTTTGGGGACTTTTCGAATGGACAAATTACAAAAAATCAGCGGAATGTCTTAATTTCGTCTTTTCCCAAGAAACTTTCTGAGAATCAACACCGTTTACTTTTATCCGCTGCAACAACAGCGAAAACCATCATCCCGACGATTCGGGAACAACTATTGTAAATGAATTCAACTGCAAAAAAACAAGAAACAGCGGTTTTGGTCGCTGTCACTACCCAACGACAGTCGCCCGAACAGACCCAAGAGTATTTAGAAGAATTGGCGTTTTTGGCTACCACTTTGGGTGTCCAAACCGTAAAGACATTTACCCAAAAATTAGAACATCCCGATAACCGCACGTTTGTAGGAAAAGGCCGTTTGGAAGACATCAAAATCTTCGTGACGGACAATCCTGTTGATATGATTATCTTCGACGACGAGCTTATTCCGTCGCAAGTACGTAACCTTGAGGCCGAGTTTAAAGACATCAAGGTGCTCGACCGTAGCTTGTTGATTCTTGATATTTTTGCCATGCGTGCCCAAACGGCTCAGGCGAAAATTCAAGTCGAATTGGCTCAGTATCAGTACATGTACCCACGACTTACCCGCATGTGGACGCACTTGAGCCGTCAAAAAGGAGGGGTAGGGATGCGTGGACCTGGGGAAAAAGAGCTTGAAACCGACCGCCGTATTGTCCAAGACCGTATTGCGTTTTTGAAGGATAAATTGGCCAAAATCGACAAGCAAAGCATGACGCGCCGTAAGGAACGGAGCCGATTGGTGCGCGTGGCTTTGGTAGGATATACCAACGTAGGAAAGTCAACGCTGATGCGCCGTTTGGCCAAGGCAGAGGTATTTGCCGAAAACAAACTTTTCGCTACGGTTGACTCTACCGTGAGAAAGATGGTGCTTGATAATATTCCGTTTTTGTTGACAGATACGGTTGGCTTTATCCGTAAGCTCCCCACTACGCTGATTGAGTCGTTTAAATCCACGCTCGACGAGGTGCGGGAGGCGGATATATTGCTGCACGTGGTTGATATTTCACATTCGTCGTTTGAAGAGCAAATTGAGATTGTCAATCAGACCTTGGCCGAAATCAAAGCTGGCGATAAACCGACGATTTTGGTGTTTAATAAAATTGATGCCTACCAGCCTAAATTAGAGGCGTTTGACGAAGTGGTTGAAACGGAAGAGGGCGAAGTAGTGGTAGAGCAGACCAAGGAGAGCGTGTTGGAGAAGTTAAAGCAAAGCTATTTGACGGGAAAATCAGACCACGTTGTGTTTATTTCGGCCCAAAACAAGGAGAATTTGGATGAGCTTCGTGCCAAAATGTTTGATTTGGTGAAAGACAAGCACTTTATGATTTATCCCAATTGGCTTGAGATGCCTTTCACGAACTTTGATTTTGCGGAATAGTTTTCGAAATTCGCGCAAAATTCAGCTGACCCCGTAGTTCAACGGATAGAATAAGCGTTTCCTAAACGCTTGATATGGGTTCGATTCCCGTCGGGGTCACAACTTTGACAAGTAACTCACTGACTGTATGATGGTTGGTGAGTTTTGTTTTTTCTGGGACGCGTGAAGGGACGTTTTTTTGTTCTGCCTCCTTGGTGAGCCGTGCCACTCGTTCGCTCCATTTGTCAGAAATAATATCAGGTCTCATAATTTTCAACTGTTCAATTTCGACATCTTTACGCGGCGTTCTGGGCTGATATGGTAGGCGTGTTGTCTCGTTTTCTTAAATACTGGTTAAACTGCTCAATTGCGGCATCGACGGGTGCCAGCGTCGCCAAAAACTCGTCAATACGGTTTCCAATCAGTGCCTTCACCTGTTGGCGTTGTTCTTCATTGAGCGTTTGAAGTTTGGCGGCAAACTCGGCCTTTATTTGGGCGCGTTCTACTTCACTGGTAGTATTGCCTATTTGGGTATAATACTCGTTTATGAAAGATTCCATGAGTAACTATGCTGCGTTGCCTACATTCCGTAATTGGATAGTCATATTTGAGTCTCGTAATAATTCATCAAGTTCGACCAGATGTTCGTCCAGAAGGTGTTGGTACTGCTCCACAATAAAGTCGGGGCTGTTGGCTGCCTTGTGCCGTTCTATGGCTTCCAACGAGCGTTTAATGAAGTCTAAGAGTCTGGACACTCGTAATGTCCAATCTTCGTTTTCTAGTACTGGTTCCATTAGTTACGCTGCTTTTGCCCCCTGCTCAAATCGAACAATAACCCCATACTGTTTCATTAATTGAGCCAATTCGTCAAAATAGCGCGCGCGTAACTCCATATACTGTTCGATTGCCAAACGGTCGGGTTCGGGCTGTTCAGAGTGTATTTTTATGGCCTCTGATTTACGGGCTATCAATTCGGTGAGCCGTGCCACTCGTTCACTCCATTCGTCAGAAATGATATTTGGTTGCATGGTTTTAAAAGTTAATTTGAATGATTCCTTTCTCTCTTTTATTTACGAAAGACCGCCCAAAGTCAAATTTCCACTGTAAACGGTCAAACTCGAACAGTTGCCTCTGATGATGAGTTTCTGGATAACACTTGACAAAGTACCCGTCAATTTTATTTCCTCTCCTAACTCTTATTTTACGCACTTCTTCTAGTTGTTTCTCGTACCGTTGATATGTACCGAAATCAACAAACGTTACAAGGTCAATGTCATTTGGGTTACGTTTAAGAGTGGTGAAACTCCCATCAATCCACTGATAAAACCCTTCTCCTATAATTTGCTTGAGGTCGGAGAGGTAGTTTAGGTATGCTTCAAAAATGCCTGAACGAGTAGAAGAATGAGTAAAATCAGTAACAAATATTCGCTCAAACGCTGCTAAGTCAGTATCAATAATGTCATAGGGGACTAAATGCCCGTAGTTGTCAAAATCCATTAGTTCATAATTTTAAATACTCCCTGTTTTTCCTGCGTAAAGAAGGGATGTGTCGTCATTCGGTGAGCTGCCTCCTTGCGACTTCGTCTAAATAACATTATAGACAAAGATAATAAAAAACACTACTCTTAAAAAACCAGAAAAGCCTCTTTCGGAGGCTTTTCTGGTAAAATGAAAGGGCTTTTTGTTAAGTAGCTAGGCAAAGTTAGTTTCTATTATTTGTTATTCTAAAAATAGGCTTAGTTGACTGATAATCTGAATTTTACAATTAACAGATAACGATTAGCTATTAACGGGCTGTTACTTAGTCATCAATGGATTGATAAATCACTTGACGGAACAAATTGTTGAGGTTATCACTGCTGCTTTGCGTCTGTTTCATGATTACCCCAATGATTTTTTCTTTGGGGTCGGCAAAATAGTTGGTGTTGAAATAACCACCCCATTCAAACGTCCCCGCACTTCCTTTCGCTCCCTTATCTTCGCCCGCTTTATTGAGGAGTCCGAAGGCTAAACCGTGCGATGAATTGGCCTTTTCGCCACCCAATAAATCGCCTACTTGGTTGCTCAGAATGGTTTGTACTGTTGTGCGACTTAAAAAACGTTTTCCGCCCAATTCGCCGCCGTTGAGGTACATCATCAAAAACGTAGCGTAATCTTTGGCGGTACTTGATAATCCTGCTCCTCCCGAGAAAAATGTTTTTGCCCCTTTAATGGGGTACTCGGTATCGTAAAAAGTGTTGGGGTAGCGCACCCATTGCCCGTTTTGTGGCTTTTGAATCGCCACCAATCGCGAAGCTTTGGCGTCGGGCAAATAGAAGTAGGTATCGCTCATGCCTAACGGTTCAAACAACCGTTTCCGTAAAAACTCATCAAAAGGCATTCCTGACATGAGCTCAATAAAATAGCCCAATACGTCCAAGCCTTCCGAATACACGTACTTTTCGCCTGGGTGATGGTGGAGAGGGAGTTTGGCGAGCTTCTTGATATTATCGCCAATTTTGACAGGTTCGGTTGTAAACAAATCAACAATGCCCGCTTTGTGGTACATGGCCTTGAAACGCTCGTCGGCATCAATGACTCCGTAGCCTAGCCCCGATGTGTGCGTTAGCAAATGACGGATGGTGATTTCTGATTTGACGGGTTCGGTGGTGTAGGTGGAGTCCTGAAATTTGAAGTTTTTGAGAACCGTCTGGTTTTTAAATTCAGGAATGTACTTTGAAATCGGGTCGTCGAGTTGAAATTTTCCTTCTTCCCACAGCATCATCACGGCCGTGGAGGTAATGGCTTTACTCATCGACGCAATCCGAAAAATATCGTCTCGCTTCAAAGAGCGGTTTGCTGCATTGTCGGCCATCCCAAAGGCTTTGTAATAGACAATTTTACCGTTTCGTACGATAAGTGCAGATACGCCTGGAACGCTGCTTTGTACAATCGCATTTTGGAGGACTCCATCGAGGCGGTTGAGTCGCTCCGACGACATGCCGACGGTCTCAGGGGCGGCTTCCGTAAGTGGAGGGGAATTTTTGAGCGATTTGGTTTGGGCTTGAACCAGCCCCGTCGTGAGGCCAAAAAGGCTTAAAAGGAGGAAAACTTGCTTCATAAGGTTCTTGTAAGTTTATGTCCTTAGGAAGCAAGTTTTCGCTGAATTTTACTGATGTGCTAACCGTCTAATGGCTAGTACTTGGCAGGTTGATTCGATTTGGGCGTTGACTTCTTGATAAAGTCGCGAATGTCGTCATTTGATTTTTGAAGGTCTTCCTTGCGCAAATACATCATGTGACCGCTGCGGTAGCCTTTCCAGCTCATGCGGCTCTTGAGTTTTCCAGCAGGATCCATTTGCCACATGTTGTATTGGGCATTGAAATAATCGCAAGCACCGTCGTAATAACCCGACTGCACCAATAAGTGCAAATAAGGATTCTGCGCCATGGCTTGACGCAGGTTTTCGCCCGTTTGGTCATTAGAGCGATCCCAAGGGTTTACGGGGCCAAACATGTAGTATTTGAGGTCGGTTTTGTAATTGAGTTCGTTACGAAGGTACATGTTGATGGCAGGCGTAAACGAGTGCAACCACGACGTCAACTCTGCGTTAAAATCGGGGCGGTCGCCAGCGTCTTTGCGGTCGATGCCTTTGTAGCGAGAATCCAAACGCCCTACTGTGTAGCCTTCGTCACGCAAAAGCTCTTTCCAAAAGTATTGAAGCGGCATGTTGAGGTTGTTTTGAAGAACTTCTTTCTCCGAAACTCCCGTATAACGAGCGAGCTTGGCCGCGATGGCTTTGCGTTTGGCATCATCCAAAAAGCCGCCCATGCTCACGGCAGGGAGAAGCTCATTGATGGTGAAATTCTCAACTTCGGGTAAGAAATCGGTCAAGTCTTTTTTCTGTAAATCTGCAGGAAGTTTTTTGTGGTACCAAGCGGTAGCAGCACAGTAAGGTACTTTCAATGCTGCCTCAGAAGCTTCACCACGCTCGATACCAAGCGTAGTCGGCGATACCAAGATTACGCCGTTGATGTACATCCATTGGTTGCTTTGCAGCTCAAGTGCCAAGCCCGAAACGCGCGTCGTGCCGTAACTTTCCCCGATGAGGTATTTCGGCGAATCCCAACGATTGTTGCGAGTCACAAACGTACGAATCCATTCGGCCAAATATTTGATGTCGGCATTTACCCCAAAAAACTTCGATGTAGGAACATCTTTGCTAACGGGGCGCGAATAACCTGTATTAACGGGGTCAATGAACACAATATCGGCTACGTCCAAAATTGAATAAGGGTTTTTCTTATAGCCATACGGTTGTAGCGGATAGCCCTCGTCGTCGATGTTGAGCAGGACAGGGCCAGTGTAGGCCATGTGCATCCATACCGATGCTGTTCCAGGTCCTCCGTTGAACGAAATAATCAACGGGCGTGTGCCGCGGTCTTTTACATCGCTGCGTTCGTAGTACATGTAAAACAAGCCAGCGATGGCTTTGCCTCCTTCGTCGAAAACGGGCATGGTGCCAGTGGTGGCTTTGTAAGGCACGCGTTGCCCTTTTACGGTTACTTCGCTTTCGGTAACAACAAAGGAATCAGGGTTAAACGGAATGCTCTCACCCGATTTGTCGTCTTTAGAGGGAGCCGTAGAGGTAGAGGCTTGGCGCTCGCCACCGCCAGCGGGGCGCTGTTGGGCATGGGTAAGGTAGCTTCCTACGAGCAAGGCTGCTGCCAAGAGTAATGGTTTTTTCATTTAGGTTTAGTTTGATTGAAAGTTATAATTGACCAGACACGCAATGTGAACGCTTATGCAAGAAAGCACTCTAGGCTACAAATGTAAAATTGTATAGCTTTAAAAGCCTAAAATGTCGCTATATTACCTTAATGATGAGACTACTTTTGGGATGAAAGCCGTAATTTTGGGCTTCATTGAGTAAACATAATCCACCATGCAATTGTACGACGTATTGATAGTAGGCGCGGGGCCTTGTGGGCTGGCGGCTGGGATAGAGGCTGCGAAGGCAGGATTGAGTCATTTGATTCTTGAAAAGGGGAGCATTACGGAGTCGATTCGGCGCTATCCCAAACGAATGCGTTTTTTCTCCACCGCCGAAAATATTGAGATTGGAGGCATCCCGTTTCCCATTTCGGACGTCAAAGCCAACCGCAGTGAGGCGTTGCAGTATTACCGAAAAGTAGCGGGGTATTATCACCTCAACTTTAAATTGTTTACGGAAGTAGCTCAGGTTGTAAAACAAGACGACGAAGTCTTTGAAATTCAGACGGTAGGAGGAGAAAATTACTACGCCAAAAAGGTCATAATCTCGACGGGTTATTTTGACTTTCCTCGCTTTTTGGGGATAAATGGGGAAAAACTTCCGCACGTTTCCCATTACTATGATGAACCTTTTCAGTATTCGTTTTCCAAAGTTGTGATAGTAGGAGGAGCAAACTCTGCCGTGGAGGCCGCGCTGGAAATGTACCGCCACGACGTGGACGTCACTGTCGTTCACCGAGGGGAGGATTTCCGTCCAACTGTGAAGTATTGGCTTATTCCTGACGTCAAAAATCGGGTCAAAGAAGGGAAAATAAAAACCCGTTTCAATAGCCTTACCAAAGCTATTGAGCCGAAGCGTGTATTGATAGAAAATACCCAAACGGGAGAGGAAGAATGGCTTGAGGCAGACTTTGTATTAATGCTCATTGGGTATATACCAGACGGAGCATTGCTTCAGCGGTGTGGTGTGGAGTTGCGCCAACCAAGCATGGTGCCAGTATATGACCCAGAAACCTTTGAAACCAACGTCTCTGGTTTATACTTGTGTGGCACCGTGGTGGCAGGTATTCATACTGAAAAAGTCTTCATCGAAAACGGACGCGACCATGCAGCCGCTATCATTGACCATATTGCGGGTCGTAAGGTACGTAAGGTAAAAGAATTGATTGATCGGATTTAGCGGCCTACCGTCGGTTTATTTTACCATAAAACTGAAGTTGGTACTTTTTGGGAGTAACGTGAAAATGCTTCTGAAACATTTTGTTGAACTTAATCGCCGAAGAGGCACTGTAGCCAATCATCACTGCTACTTCGTTAGCCTTATAACCTTTTTTCAAAAGCGAAGCAGCTTGTTCTAAGCGCTTTGTTGTGTAAAGTTGATAAAATGGCTGTCCATATACTTTTTTAAACAAAGTTTTAAACAAAGCAGGTTTAATGCCATGAATCTTAGTGATTTCTTTTTCTGAAGGGGGAACATTACTGAAATCACCTTGAAGGTATTCATCATGGATTTTTTTTACAATTACAAGGTAATTGTCGTTAGAAACCGAAGCTAAGTCTCTATTAGTGACCGTTTTTGGAGAAGAATATCCATTGTATTTCACTTCAAAAGCAATCTGCTGGCGAACTAATTCCAAACAACATTCTTGAAAGTCTTTTACATTTAAGACAATCATGATTTTTGTGCTTTCAGTTTGAGGTAGCACCGATTTTTCGAGCATACTTCCTTCTTTGGAAGTGCTTGGTTGTAGGGCGATGTTCATAATGATACTTTGGGTAAAATGAGTAACCAAATAATATGCGAAAACAGTCAAAAATTGCCCCAATGTTCAGTAAAATCAATCTTTTTATGGCCAACTGGCCACTAAATGCAATCAACTATTCAAAAATTGCTATATCGTGGTAAAAGTAGTGTCTTTTATTACCATGGAATTAATAGTTTAATTGCCTAGGCAAAATGTAAAATTTTGATTTACTGACAGTTATTAGTAAAATTATTTAAAATACGCTTAGCATTAATATGCTTTGAATTGTAGGATAGCTTGCGCCGTAGCCGTGGGGTTGTCGTCGGTAAGGTGGAGGTGATGAGAAATCGCGCGTTGAGAAAGCTCGTAGAGGTAGGCTTTATCGTAGTAGTTGAGCGAAATATCGGCTACCGTAGCGTAGTCGTGGCGTTGGAGGGCCTCAATGGCGGCTTTGTAGTGCTGGCCGCCAAGGCGTTTTTTGATGCGCTCGGTGGCAGCTTGTAGTAAGGTGTGGTCGTAGCAAGCGTATTCGCGGACGAGGCGTTGAATACGGAGGGCTTTGGGGAGATCAACAAAAACAAACTCCGTCGGTTGCTGCATTTGTTGCCAAAAAGCCAGCGGAATAAAACAACCTCCAATGTGCCGACTTTCGCTTTCGAGCCAAACCCGTTGTTGTGGGTTAAGCAAACGCCATTGTTGATGCAACAGGTTTTCAAATTGCTCAGATGAAGGCTGCGGCGCTTGGCCAATCGCACCGTAGGCTGAGCCTTTATGGTGGGCGATGGCCTCCAAATCAATGACTTGTTCGCCCATTTCGGCCAGTGCACGTAGAATATCGGTTTTGCCGCTCCCTGTTGGGCCACCCAAAATGGCCATGTTTTGCGGGTGCTGAAACGACTCCAAAACGTGATTACGGTAGGCTTTGTAGCCCCCTTCGAGGGTTGATACGCGGAAGCCCGCAGTTCGCAATAACCACGCAAAGCTTCCACTGCGCATTCCTCCGCGCCAGCAGTGAACCAGCGCTTCCCGCTGAGGAGCGACTAAATCGGCTTTTTTGACGAATAAAGCGAGCTTAGGTCCGACCATTTCTAACCCAAGTCGAACAGCAGCATCGCGCCCTTGTTGTTTGTAGCAAGTGCCTACTTTGACCCGTTCATCGTTGCTAAAAAGAGGGATGTTGATAGCGCCAGGAATGTGAGCGTGGCTATATTCGCCTGGCGACCGCACGTCGATGATAGGCAAGCGCTGGGAGGCTTGCAAAAAATCAGCGGGAGAGAGTGCCGTCGCCATGAAATGTTTAGGTTAGTTTTTTCTTAGTCCTTTTGCTACAAGCCGCTCACGTAGTTGGTTTACCATGTAGATTGATGCTTCGATTTCATCTTTACGGATGGCCACACTTTCGATGTTAAAGCCAAAGGGAATGGCGTGTTCGGTACAAAACTCAATAAGTTCATCCGCAATTTGTAAGCAAAGATTCACCGACGTTTCGAGGATGTTTTCAGACTCCAGCAAGGTTTCTTTTACCGAATCAGGCACGTGAATACCCAACCATTCCATGAAGTGGAGTGTTTTTTTTGACCCACAGGCGGAAATGGTAAATACAAACGTCGGAAGGGGCAATTGTTGCGCTTGACAGGTGTTGACGACGGCCGTAAGCATTTGTTTGGCATAGGCTACGTTGAACACACACTGGGACACAAAATAACTGACCCCGCTGGCTACTTTGTCAAGGACGCGTTGGTCTTCGTCGTTGAGAACAGCATGCCGCTCGGGAATGGTTACGGCACCAATGATAGAATCTTGGTCAAATTCCCGCCAAACGGCGTAAGCTTCGGGCAGGCTGGTGACAGGCGTAAAATCAGGCGAGGGGACGCCCACAAACACAGGGTAAAAGCCTTGTTGGGTCAAATCGCTCACCCACTGACGAAGTTCGTCTTGGGTAAACTTTCCTGCGGGGCGATAAATAATTTTGGGAATTTCCAAAGGCGCCAAATGCTGACGGGCAAAATCAAAGGGGTCGAGGGCGGTGATAAATGGAAAAGGCCGTTCTTCCGAAGTGCGACTCGATTCATCTTGGACGTCATACACAATGAGGGCGTCAATGTCCAGCCCTTGCAAACGGGCCAGTGTTTTTTCGGCAATCTCACTTACTTTTTCAGGAGCGGTTTGTGATTTGGGAGGAGTGATTCCGTAGAGCAATAAACCCGACTCTTTTGATTTGATTTTCGTTAAAAACATGCTGCAATTCGTAAATGGAGTTGCAAATGTAGGAAATAGGGGGAAAATACCGAATACATTGTGTGTCGGGCTGCTCACAGCCCGACACACGAAGACTTATTTCTGTCCTTTCAAGATTTTTTCGTAGCGAGGCATGTCTTTAAATAAATCAAGTGCTGCTTTTACTTCGGCATCCGTGCGGAATACGTATTCGCGCTCCCCTTTTTGGAGGTAATAGTGCGACACAATCTCCCGCTCTAGTAAGTGCTTAATGTCCTTTTTGAACATGGCCAAATCGCTTTCTTTGCTGTGACCAAGCTTGGTTTTAAGGGCTTTGAGCTGTTCTTGGATAACATCAAAATACTTTTCTTTTTTTGCCGATGCCTCAAGCGTACCGAGGTCTTTCTCTACCTGCGTTACGTAGTCGTATTCTTTGTCTTTTAGCCAAGTAGAAAATGCTTGATAATCGGCATCAGTTAGCTCAAATTCCTTGGCAGTTTTGATGGTCGGGTGTGCCGCGCGGTAATGCAAGGCATAATCAAACAACAATCCTTTGGCGTTAAGGCTGGTCACAATTGTTGGCAATGCTGGCAGTTCGGTAGCTACATCAGGTTCAACCCCTCCACCGTCATATACCACACGGCCGTTGCGGGTTTTGAAGGCCACTTTGAGCGAGTCAGGTACTTTTGCTACGCTTCCGTCGGGGTTGCGGTGGCTATAATCAATGGCCTGAATACAGCGCCCGCTCGGGATGTAGTACTTGGCAACGGTTACTTTCAATTTGGTATTGTACGACAAATCGCGGGTTGTTTGCACAAGCCCTTTGCCGTAGGTTCTTTGCCCCACCAACACACCACGGTCGTAATCTTGCATTACTCCCGATACAATTTCAGAAGCTGAGGCACTGCGGCCATTGACCAGCACCACCAACGGAATGTCGGTGTCCACAGGCGCCATTGGAGCCGTATAAGTTTTGTTCCACTCCGTTACTTTTCCACGGTTCGATACCACTTCGGCATCCTTGGGAATGAATAAATTACAAATCAATACTGCTTGGTCAAGCAATCCACCTGGGTTTTCGCGAAGGTCGAGCACCAATTTTTTCATGCCTTTTCCTTTGAGTTCCACTAGTGCATTTTTTACTTCGCGGGCAGCCGTTTGGTTAAAGTCTTTGAGGTCGATGTAGCCTACTTCGTTGTCGAGCATTCCGTAATAAGGAACATTGCCTGTCTTGACAAACTCACGCGTTACATTGACTTCAATCAAGTCTTTGGAACCCACGCGGCGCACGGCGAGCTTCACCGACGAATTGGCCTGTCCTTTCATGAGTTTGTCGGGGTTGGCATCTTTGCGGGTTGTGATGTCTATTCCGTCGATTTTGACAATTTCATCACCTACGTGAAGGTTGGCTTTGGCGGCGGGAGAATCTTCCAGAATAGAATAAATGATTTGTCGGCCTTTGTTGGGGGTGATTACTGCCCCGATGCCCGTGTATTGGCCCGTGGTCATGGTGCGATAATCCTCAATTTCGTCTTCGGCGTAGAAGTTGGTGTAAGGGTCGAGGTTTTTAAGCATAGATTCTATGCTCATTTTTGTCAACCGATTGGGGTTGATTTCGTCCACATAATAGCGATTAAGTTCCTTAAACAGCGTGGCATAAATGTCTAAGTTACGGGCGATTTCAAAAAAGCGTTCGTCATTGCGGAAGGCAAAAAAACCTACGGACACAACGCACACAGCGGCAAGAATGAGTTTACGGAAATGTTTCATGGTGGTCCTTTTTATCAAAAACGCGTAAAGTGTCACGAAGTTATGAGATTTCCCCAAAAAAACGAGCGATGCCTCGAAAGACATCGCTCGCCATGGTTGGAAAAGGTTTTTAGACCTTATTTTCCTCCTTCAAACATTTGGAAGAATTGGTCAAGTTTTGGAAGAATAACGATTTCAGTACGACGGTTTACGCTGCGGTTTTTGCTGCTATCGTTCGCTACTTTTGGTACATATTCTCCACGGCCACCTGCGGTCATACGCTCAGGTGCTACGCTGTATTTTTTCTGAAGTGTACGTACTACTGACGTTGCACGCTTGGCACTCAAATCCCAGTTGTCTTCCAACACCGATGCGCTGTTGTACGGTACGCTGTCGGTGTGGCCTTCTACCAAGATGTCGAAATCTTTGCGGTCGTTTACTACTTTAGCAATTTTGCTCAACACTGTTTCAGCTTGTGGCGTAATTTCGTAGCTGCCGTATTTGAACAACATTTTGTCTGAAAGCGAGATATACACCACGCCTTTTTTCACTTCGATGTTTACGTCTTCGTCGTTCACATTATCAAGTGAGCGCTTGAGGCTCATCACCAACGCCAAGTTGAGTGAATCCTTGCGACGCAAGTTTGAGTTCAAATCTTGGATGTAAGAGCTCTGACGGTTCAACGCATCCAACGATTTTTTGATGCTTTCCGCTCCATCTTTACTTACAATTGACAAGTCAGACAAACGGTCAAGAAGGTTGGTATTTGTACGCTTCAAGTACGCCAATTCATCTTCTAATGCTTTGAGCTTAGCACGTTCGTTGGTAACATCACCATCTTTCAACTTGATTTGGTTTTTCAAATCGCTGATGTCATTGTTAAGTTTTGAAGTCAACGCGTCGCAATCAGCCTTGTTTTTGTCCAACAATGCTTGGAGTTCAGCTTTTTCTTTGTTGAGTTGGGCCAGTTGTTTCTTGTTGCAAGATGCAAAGAGGAGAACAGACAATGAAAATAAAATAATTTTTCTCATTTCTTATGAGGTTAAAGTGGATTGTATAGTTAGGTATTTGCTACAAACTTAAAGCGTTTGCTTCAACTTTTCGCTATATAAACTCAATTCTTTGCAATTTTTACCACTCCTAAGGCAATTTTTTTTCAAAAAACGCGATTTGGAATCCTTTTAAACCGTTTTACAGTAATAATAGCTAAATACCCAACGACAGAAATGAAAAACAGAACCTGAAGCAGGGGAAGTAGCGGTTAAATGACTGGATTTACGAAAAAATTCCTATTTTTACGGCCGTTTTCAACCCCCAAATCCAGAATTTTACACATACAATGAGACAAATACTTTTCCGTGAAGCTTTACGTGAAGCCTTGAGCGAAGAAATGCGTCGTGACTCACGCGTGTTTTTGATGGGTGAAGAAGTAGCCGAATACAATGGAGCTTATAAAGTAAGTCAAGGGATGCTTGACGAATTTGGGCCAGAACGCGTTATTGACACACCTATTGCAGAATTGGGTTTTGCTGGTATCGGGGTAGGTGCTGGAATGAACGGTTTGCGACCTATCATCGAGTTTATGACATTCAACTTCTCGTTGGTAGCCATCGACCAAGTGATCAACTCTGCTGCTAAAATCCTTTCGATGTCAGGTGGACAATACAGCTGTCCTATCGTATTCCGTGGGCCTACTGGGAACGCGGGTCAGTTGGGCGCGCAGCACTCTCAAAACTTTGAAAACTGGTACGCCAATACACCAGGTTTGAAAGTAGTTGTTCCGTCAAACCCTTATGATGCAAAAGGATTGTTGAAGGCATCTATTCGTGATAATGACCCCGTTATTTTCATGGAGTCAGAATTGATGTATGGTGATAAAGGCGAAGTTCCTGAAGAAGAATACATCATTCCAATTGGAAAAGCGGAAGTGAAAAAGACAGGTACTGACGTAACCATTGTTTCTTTTGGTAAAATGATTACACGCGTTGTTAATCCTGCCATCGAAGAATTGGCCAAAATGGGTATCAACGCAGAATTAGTTGACTTACGTACGGTACGTCCTATCGATTATGCAACGGTGATTGAATCTGTTAAGAAAACCAACCGCTGCGTGGTGGTAGAAGAAGCATGGCCATTGTCATCGATTGCGACGGAGCTTGCTTACATGATCCAGCGCAAAGCGTTTGATTATTTGGATGCTCCTGTAGTGCGCGTGAACAGCATGGATGTGTCGCTTCCGTATGCGCCAACCTTGATTGAAGCCGCCTTGCCAAACGTAAAACGTACGATTGATGCCGTGAAAACGGTGATGTATCGCAACTAATAAATAGTGCATACCGTAGATAAAAACAAAAAAGCCCCCGACGGGGCTTTTTTGTTTGGCACGATTTTTTAGTGGTATCCTATCATAAAACCATTATTTTTGGAGTTATTCATCCAAAAGTCTTTTTAAACGATGAAACAGCTACTTGTAACCTTCTTTTTAGCCGCTGTGGTGAGCACAGGGCTTTACGCACAGACTTCAGACGCCAAGGCAGATTCGGTCTTTTTAAAGTATTATACGGCCACGGGTGGCAAAGCATTGTGGGATTCGGTTCAAACTTACACCCTCAAACAAGCCTACCGCGCAGGAACGGCCAACGACTTTGATTTGGACATCAAAGCCTCAGTGCCCTCACAAGCAATGGTAAAGGTGCGTACCATTTTAAAACGTGATTTTATTTATGGTATCAAAGCAACCGATGGTTGGCTGAAAATCCCTATTGGAAGCCGTGACAAGGTAACGCAATACCAAACCAGCAACTTGAGCGATAAAGAACGCGAGAACATGCGTCGCGAACTGACAGATATACTTATCCCTTTTGATGATTATACCACCAAAGGCTACATCGCTACCGTCGTAGGAACTGAGCAAATCAACGGTGCCACTGCCACGCAAGTAGAGTTGGAAGGAAAAGGAGTAAAATACAACCTTTATTTTGATGCAAAAACGGGCTTGTTACTCCGCGAAAAGTTGACCCTAGCAACGGGTGAAATTCAAACCCGTGACCATACCAAATACGAAAAATCAAAGTACGGCCTTTCGTATCCTTCAGAAACGACTTATGTAAGTAGCATTGATAAAAAACCGATGAAGGTAACAACGGTGACGGACTTCAACGTGAAGTTTGCCGAAGATCCGTTTGTGAAATAGAAATTTAATTAAGCGGGTATTGAGTGAAAAAAGTAGGTAGAGGCATATTGTTTGTTGTATTGGGGCTACTGCTAGTGGTCGGTTCGGGGGTGGTTTGGCTACAAACTACTTCGGGCCAAGACTGGCTGACCCAACAAGCAGTGTCGTACCTTCGTAAAAAGCTTCATACAAAAGTGGACATAGCCCAAGCCCGCTTTTCATTGCCCGACTGGATTGAACTACGTGGGGTGTATGTGGAGGATTTGCGGCGTGATACGCTACTTGCAGGGGGGCGCCTATACGTGGATTTAGACGTGTGGGGTTTGCTGCAAAGTCGGGTGGGTATCAATGAAATCCAACTGGAAGATATTCGCCTCAAAGCTTACCGTACACTCCCTGATACTACGTTCAATTTTGCCTTTGTTGCCAAAGCCTTTGCGTCCGAAGATACCGCGCCCGATACCACAACCGCACCGTTGGATATGCGATTGGATGCGATTCAGCTTCGGAATGTGCGTTTGTCGTACCAAGATGCCGTCATTGGCACTGATGCCGATCTGTCGCTGCCCGACGCACGCTTTCGGTTCTCGGCTTTTAACCCTTCACTGAACCGCTATCATTTGTCAAAAACCGACATTCGTTCGGGAGGAGTAACGGTGAAAATATACCAACCCCTTCGTCAAGATACGACGAAGACGGTGGCTTCGGCTCCTGCTTCTGACTCGCTTGATTTGAAGCTGGGAACACTGCTCTTGGCAGATTATCGGGTGGTGTATGAAGATGAAAAACAACAAATAAAAACTGCCGTTACCGTTGGGAAAATAGAGGTCGAAGCTGAAAAATTGTTTTTGACCAAACCGCTGGTTGCCCTCAAAAAATTAGGCATTGAAAATACCGACATAACTTTTCGCTCGGGTGATTTTGCCCTCGAACTCCAGCGTTTTCAAACCCAACTGGACAGCTTTCTGTTTGCTCCCGAGCGCATTTCGGGGCAGTTGAAGTCGGGGAGTTGGGTAGAAAAACGACGCGGAGCGGTGCGCCAACTTCGTGCTGATTTTGTCTATACGCCCCGCGAAGTGTCACTACAAAACTTACTGCTGCAAACCAACGAGACGCTTCTTCAAGATCGGGTTGTGCTGCGCTATGCGTCGCTGGATGATTTTTCAAAAAACATAGGAAAAGTGGGCGTGGAGGTGCGTTTGACCAAAAGCCAGCTTGGTTTTAAAGACATCCTTGCTTGGGTGCCTTCGCTGCGCAAAACCCCACCATTTGCCAAAAATCCTGCGGCTATTGTCAAATTTAATGGCCTTGTACAAGGCCGAATCGACGATTTGAGCCTAAAAGGAGTTGACATAAGTACGTTAGAAACAACCCACTTACGGGCCGATGGGCGGATTAAGGGGTTGCCCGACCCGCAACGAATGGCGTTGGACTTAAACATTGCTGACTTATCGTCTTCGCGGCGAGATTTGCAGCGTATTTTGCCCGATAGCGCCCTGCCTGCTACCATCGAATTGCCCGACAACCTGCGTTTATCGGGCAAAGTGAAAGGGAGCTTAGATAATCTGTATTTGGATACCCAATTGGCCTCCGACCGAGGTAATGCGATGTTTGAGGGAAATCTCAAAAATTTTGTAAAAGGCCGCCAGCAAAGCTACGACGGAACGCTGGCATTGCTGGAGTTTGATGCAGGAAAATGGCTCAAACAACCGCCTTCGGAGCTGGGAAAACTTTCGCTTAAAGCAACGGTTGTTGGCCAAGGCATTGACCCCAAAACGCTCCAAGCAGATTTGACTGGTGTTGTTGAAAAGGCCGATGTGAAAGGCTATGTTTATCAAAATTTGGCATTAAAAGGGAGTGTGCGGGAGCAAGTCGGTGACCTAACAGCCGCCATTGCGGATTCCAATGCGACTTTGACATTGGTTGCCAAAGCAGATTTGCGAACGGACTATCCCACGTTTTCATCCCAGTTAGACATTCTAACGCTGCGCCTAAAACCGCTTCATTTGTACGAAGAAGATTTGGAAATCAAAGGGGGAATAAATGCCAACTTTACTTCTACTGACCCCGAAGACCCACGCGGAACGTTCCAAATTACCAATGGAATTTTGGTACAAAAAGGAAAACCCATTCCCCTGCAAAATATTCAAGTCGTGCTTGATAACCAGCAGGGAGAGCGCTTGGCGCGGATAGATGCCCCTTTCTTGAAAGCCAAAGCGACGGGTACGTTTCGCTATGTGCAGTTGGCTGACGTGGTGCTGACTGAAATCAATCGTTATTTTGCGCTTCCCGATGTCTCTTACAAACCCGTGACCAGTCCTTATCGCTTGTCGATGGACGGAAAAATAGCCAATCACCCTGCGATTCAGGTATTTGTTCCTGAACTGACGCGAATGGATACGGTTCGTTTTTCGGTGTATTTGGACAGCCAGCGCGACACTACTTTGTTGGCGCGTATTTCGGCACCGCACGTTGAGTACGATAGCATGGTGGTTAAAAATGCCGATTTTGGGGTGTTAGGAGTCGAAAATCAGGCCAATTACGTGGGGCATGTGGACAACTTTTTGTACGATACCTACCAAATCAAACGGGCTGCCGTAGAAGGCCAAGTAGCTAATAGCTTGGTGGGTTTTAAGGGGTCGTTTAAAGATTCATTATACCAAAAACAACACGAATTGGCAGGCTCACTGGCAAGCGTGGGCAATGCGTATCGTTTGCAACTCGCCCCCAATGGCCTTTTGCTTGACTACAAACCTTGGCAAGCAGCGCCTGCTGGCTACGTTCAGTTTGGCAAAGAAGGACTGTTGGTCAAACAATTTGGTTTGCAACAAGACCGCCAACGACTGCTCATCAACACCACAACCGATACGCCCAACGGCCCCTTGCGGGTTGAAATGGATAGCCTTGATTTGGGCACACTGACCTCTTTGGTGATGGATTCGTTGCAGGTAAGCGGTAAGTTGGGAGGAAATGTGTTGCTACAAAATTATACCGAGTCTGCCGTTTTTACAGGCGACTTAGGCATTGAAGGGTTTAAATATACCAACATCCCAATCGGAGATTTGAAAATCAAAGCGGCCAACGAATCGGCGTCTAAGATTGTGGCGGAAGCGACCTTAAAAAGTCCCCAAAATGATGTGCGTTTGACGGGAAACTACCTGCTGAAAAGTAAAACACCGCTCGATTTGCAGGTGGACATTCGTAAGCTTGGAGCGCAGACAATTGAGGCATTTAGTGCAGGACAGCTTCGTCGTGCCACGGGGGCATTGTCAGGAAAAGCTACCATTAGAGGTGCTACCGATAAGCCGCAGGTAGAAGGTGAGGCGCTGTTTGACAGTGTGGCCTTTAACATAACCAAGCTCGGTGCTACGTACCGCATCCCTAATAGCCGTTTGCAGTTTGCCAATTCGGATATTTTCCTCAAAAAATTTGTGGTTAGAGATACCCTCAACCAACCCTTACAGGTGGATGGAAAAATCAATTGGGCTAATCTACCGAATGTGGCCTATAACCTCACGATTGAAGGAAAAGACTTTACGGTGTTGAACGCCTCACGCAAAGAAAATGACTTCTTCTACGGCAAAGGTATCGTGGATGCCAACTTGCACATCGAAGGCGTAGGAACGAATCCGACGATTGATGGGTCGGTCAAACTCAAACAAGGAAGCGACATTACGGTCATTATGCCTGACGATGATTTGGGCAAGGCAAGTACGGAAGGGATTGTCGAATTTGTGAATAAATCGGACACCACTGCTACCCCAAATGCAGGCGCAGAAACGGCCGCGCCGTTGGCTTTTGGGGCAGGTATTTCGCTCAATTTAGAAGCTGACGACCGCTCACAGTTGACCATTGTGGTGGATGAACTGAACGGAGACAACCTGAAAGTAAAAGGCAATGCGCAGCTCAATGCGGGCATCACACCCGAAGGACAACCGTATATTTTGGGATTGTATGAACTTACCCAAGGGTCGTATAATCTTACGTTTGAAATTTTAAAACGAGATTTTACCATCCAAAAAGGAAGCCGACTGCTCTGGACGGGCGATCCCATGAAGGCCGACGTGGACATTACGGCGGTGTATCCCGTTGTTGCCGATTTGACTCCCCTCCAAGGCAAAGCCGCGCAGTATGGCAAAGTGCCACTTGAGGTATTGCTCAAAATGCAAGGAAGCCTTAGCAATCCACAAATTAGCTTTGAAGTGCGCCCCGACCCTACCAAGGTGTCGGCCAACGTGCGTAGCCGCATCGAAGAAGATGGGGTTTTTAACAACATCAAAGACCCCGTTCAGATGAATAAACAGGTGTTTTCTTTGCTGGTTTTGAATAAATTTATGGGTGAACAATCGTCCGATTTTTTCTCGTCGGTCAATCCCGAAGTAATCGCCCGCCAAAGCGTGAGTAAGCTTTTGACCGATCAACTCAACTTGCTGGCTTCGGATTTGATCAAGGGAGTGAAACTCAATTTTGATGTAAACTCGACTGCCGTAGCAACGGGAAGCGGCAGTGCAGGCCAAACCGACTTGAACGTGGGGTTGAGCAAAGCATTTATGAATGAGCGTTTGACGGTGAATGTGGGTCGAAATTTTGAGATTGAAAGCGGAAATCGCACCCAAAAATCCACGGAATTGGTCGATAACGTCAACATCAACTATAACCTAACCCGCGATGGCCGCTATGCGGTTCGCGCTTATCGAAAAAATCAGTACCAAACCGTATTAGAAGGATTTATTGTAGAAACAGGCGTGAGTTTTGCCGTTGTTTTGGATTATGAAACCTTCAAAGAAATGTTTAAGAAATAGGTTCTCAAATTAAAGATACATGTCAAGAATCACGGCTGTCTGGCTTTTTATGGTTGGAATCGTGCTGAGTAGCTGCTCGGTATCGAAGCACTTGCCTGCGGGAGAGAGCTTGTACATGGGGGCGGAAGTGAAAGTGGTGGCCGACTCGGCAGTATCGGCCAAAGACGCCAAGGCTGTGAAGGAAATGGTAGAGCCCTTGATTCGGCCTGTGCCAAATAGCAGTTTGTTGGGCTTCCCGTACAAAGTTTGGTTCTATTATTTTATGGGTGAGCCTACCAAAGAAAAGAGTTTTCGTGGGTGGTTTCGGAAGCGCTTTGGCGAGCCGCCCGTGTTGGCAAGCCGTCGGGCTGTAACTGCAAACGGCGAAATAGTGACAAATTATCTTCAAAATGAAGGGTATTTCCGTACCGAAGCCTCGGGTGAGTTGGTTGAAAAAGGACGCACCGCCAAAGCCCATTATACGGTCGCACTAAAACCACGGTATTTGATTGAAAACGTCGAATTTGTGGATCCCAGTACGGGCCGAGGTTTTACCCAAGAATTTCTTAAAAACCGCCAATCGTCCCTGCTAAAATCTGGGCAGCCTTACCAACTTTCGGTCATTGAGGCCGAGCGCCAACGGATTGAACGGGATTTGAAACGCGTTGGGTTTTATTACTTTCGCCCCGACTACCTCATTATCAAGGCCGATACCAACCTCAACCGTAATCGGGTGAATTTGTACGTGGAGCTAAAACCCAACACGACGCAGTTGGCCTTAAAAAGGTATTTTATTAAAAATGTCTATGTGATTTCGGACAATGGCCTGCTGCGTTCTGATACCTTAGCGGGGGCGGTGTATCGACGTGGTTTTCAAATTGTGGATCCTGCACGGGCGTATCGTGTTCGGACATTTGCCGATGCCATTGGTTTTCGCCCTAAAGCAATGTATAGCAGCGATATACAAGATGTGTCGTTGTCGCGGCTAATCAACCTCAAGAACTTCAAATTTGTTAAAAATCGCTTTGAACTGCTTCCTCGTTCCGATTCGGCTTTGTTGGATGTGTATTATTATTTGACACCCCTGAAAAAGAAATCGCTGCGGGCAGAATTAAGTGCCGTTACGAAGTCAAACAACCTGACAGGGTCGCAGCTAAACCTGACTTGGATGAACCGAAACCTGTTTCGAGGGGCGGAAATGCTACGCCTAACGGCCAATGCAGGGATAGACGTACAGCTGGGAAGTCAGCGAAATATAAAAGTGCGGGATTATTACCGAACCAGCGTAGAAGGCGAGTTGTCGTTCCCTCGTTTTGTCTTGCCTTTTTACCGAATGAATCCCGCCAAAAACCAAACATTACCCAAAACAACGCTGACGGTAGGGTACGAAGAATTATCTCAAAAAGATTTTTATACCCAAACCTCGGTGAAACTTAACTGGGGCTACATGTGGCGACGAAGCACGCGGATAGAACATTCGTTTACGCCGATTTCGCTCAACATTGTCAAACCCCGAAACATCAGCGAGGCGTTGGTGGATAGCATTACTTCGCCTACTATTCCTTTGCAAGATTTACTTCGGTATTTTAGTATCCTCGAAAACCGTCTCATTTTGGGAGCGCAGTACAACTTCAGCTTCACCCCTCAGCCTGCTTTTGGTAGTAGGGGAAAGTTTGTGTTGAACGCAGGGGCTGATATTGCGGGCAATGTAGCGGGGCTGATTTCCAAAGGCCGCCAAGAAGTGGGTTTGGTGTTTGGGATTCCGTACGAACAATACGCGCGTTTCGACGTTGATATGCGCTACTACTACGATTTTACCCCTTCCATCCGTTGGGCTAATCGCCTCCTTGGAGGGGTGGGAATCCCCTACGGAAACTCGTTTGCCCTGCCTCAGTTTAAACAATATTTTGCGGGTGGAAGCAACGGCATTAGGGCGTTTCGTGGGCGAGCCGTTGGGCCAGGAAGCTACCAGCCCGACTCGCTGAGCTTGTTTGGCTTTACGTCGTTTGGGGACATTCGACTGGAAGCCAATACCGAACTTCGTTTTAAAGTAAATCAGTACATCGAAACGGCTCTTTTTGCCGATGCGGGGAATATCTGGATGTATCGAAATTTCGATAATTCGTTTTATTTTCCCGAAGACAATGCCGTTTTTACCAATAAGTTCTACAAACAAGTAGCCGTAGGAGCGGGGCTTGGTCTGCGCCTGACCTTGCCTTTTTTGTTGCTTCGCTTCGATTTAGCGACACCCCTTCGCAAGCCTTGGCTTCCCGAAACCGACCGCTGGGTGATTCGTCAAATGGATTTTGGAAGCCGTAGCTGGCGAAAAGAAAACTTGGTACTCAACATTGCCGTTGGGTATTCGTTTTAGACTACACTTCTGCCACGCCAAAGGCGCGTTCGGGGGCTTTTCCTTCGGCAATCAGAAAACCGTTGGGCGTCAGGTGCGTAAACTCTTTAAAGTCGCGTACCAAATGTTGATAGTCGTAATAGCCCAATTCGAGCGCAATTGTGAGCCAATCTTTGTGAGGTTGGGCATTTTTGAATTTGACGGCTTTTTCAAAACGCGTAATTCGGTCGAAGGTTTTGGGACTCACGCCGACTCGTTCGGTAAAGACGCGGTGAAACTGGCGTACACTCAAGCAGGCGTCGTTGGCCAAAGAATCCATGACGGGGGCTCTGTTTTGATATAAAAGCACTTGTGCCACTTTATCAATTCCGAGCAGCGGGCGTTTTGATTTTTTGATACACTCTTCCAGAAAACGCTCCGCCAGCAGAATAGCTCCAAAAGGGTCGTCTAAATTGGAAATTTCTTCGTGAACCGAACGAATATTACTTCCCCAAATCGCTTCTGCGTCAATAAACGTGTTGGTCAATTCGGAAGAAGGAAGCCCCGTGAGTCGAAATAAAGCCGTTGGTTGCAACACAATCTGCAACGCCCAAAAATCGCGTCCAATGTATCGGTTTGTCAGCAGCGTATGTTGGCCGTTGAGGGTACATTTTGGGTGCTTTTGCAGTGGTACATCGTTGGAATAACCTACGTTTTGTAAATCTCTTAAATAAAAAACCAAACACTGTTCGGGGCGGGGCACGTAGGCTTTGAAAGGCAATACCTCATTTGTCCCAAACTTAAATCGGATGATTTGATGTTTGCGGACGTATTCTTGCAAATGCAAACTGGGTAAAACGTCTTTCAGGATAACCATTTTATTTGAGGCTTAAAGGTGGTCCTACATTTTTCATGCCGTGCGCCATGGTGATTTGTTGAAATTCTTCTTCGGTGGGGGGCGCTTTCAATTCATTCATTTTTAAGAAAAATTCTTCCATTTTTCCCGCTGGTTGTACCATATAAATCAACTTGCCCTTGTCGCTAAGTTGAATCCAAGTGTGCGGTATTTTTCGGGGCAAAAATATCGTATCTCCTTGATTTAAAATTTCTTCCTTTTCGCCCACACGAAACCGATAGCTTCCTTCTACCACCGTAAAGATTTCGTCTTGGTCGTTGTGTACGTGCAGTACGGGGCCTTCTTTTACATGGCCAATATACTCAAAAACAGCCAATTGTCCATTGGTATCTTTTCCCGAAATTTTAACATCGTTGGGGTTGATACCTTTGTAAGGCGTATGAACCCCAAAACGAGCTTCGCCATTTTTGACGAGGAAAGGTTTAGGGTTACTTTGGGCAAACGATTTGGGGGCAAAACTGCCAGCCGTAGCTACGACCGCCGCAGAAAGAAAGAATCTACGTTGCATACGAATGAAGTAAATTTTGTGCGTGAATGATGACACAAAAGTGGAAAGACGACGGGGAAGGTTGGTGGTAAAAATCGGACGTTTTGGGGCAAGGAGAGTAATTTTTAGGGTTTATTTTCTTTTCTGAGCATTCGCCTTAAACCTTAATCATGTCGCAAAAATCCACCTTACAGCACCTTGTCCAAATTCCCGTTATCGTTGCCGCACTGGGATATTTAGTAGATATGTACGACCTCTTTTTGTTCAGTGTCGTGCGCGTCAATAGCTTCAAAGCTTTGGGCGTTTCGGCCGAGCAGCTTCTTCCAGAAGGGGTTTTCTTACTCAATACGCAGTTGGCAGGTTTGCTGGTTGGTGGTGTGTTTTGGGGTATATTGGGTGATAAAAAAGGCCGTCTTTCTATTCTTTTTGGTTCAATTTTAATGTATTCGCTGGCCAATATTGCCAATGGCTTTGTCCAAACCGTTGAGCAATACGCTTTCCTGCGTTTCATCGCGGGTATTGGCCTTGCGGGCGAGCTAGGTGCAGGAATAACGCTTGTGTCAGAAGTATTGCCCAAAGAAATCAGGGGCTACGGCACCACTGTTGTTGCTACAATGGGGCTGGTAGGTGCCATCATGGCCAATTTTGTGGCTGATTGGTTCGACTGGCGGGTATCGTATTTTGTCGGCGGAGGGATGGGGCTAGTGCTGTTGGTTTTACGCTTAAATGTGTTTGAATCGGGCCTGTTTGAAAAAGTAAAATCGCAAAAAGTCCAAAAAGGCAATATTTTGATGTTGTTCAATAACCGTCGTCGTTTTACGAAATACCTACTGTCGATTCTGATTGGGATTCCCCTGTGGTTTGTGACGGGTGTGCTGATGACTTTCTCGCCTGAATTTGGCAAAGCCGTCGGACTGACCGAGCCGATTGTAGCGGGAAAATGCGTCATGTTTGCCTTTTCGGGACAAATTGTTGGGGATATCGTCAGTGGGTTGGTGAGTCAGTACCTCAAAAGCCGCAAAAAGGTTATGGGACTATTCATCCTGCTTTCGTTCGTATTTATGCTTACGTACCTGTTATTCCCCGTCAAAAGCGTCGATTCGTTTTACATAATTTGTGTGTTATTGGGCTTTTGTAACGGTTACTGGACGATTTTTATCACGATTGCGGCCGAGCTTTTTGGCACAAATCTCCGCGCGACGGTCGCTACCTCCGTGCCTAACGTGGTGCGTGGAACTGCCATCATTCTTACGTCGGCCTTTGTTGCTTTAAAACCCAGTTTAGGAATCATCAACAGCGCCGTAGTGATTGGAACAGTCACGGTAATCATCGCATTGGCATCGCTGTATTTCTTGGAAGAAACTTTCACCAAAGACCTCAATTACGAAGAATGAGTTGAACTCCTATCGAGGGATTGTATATTTTATTACCTTACCGTTAAATGCGACAAAATTTTCGGTAAGGTTTTTTCGTTTTTAGTAAGACTTACCCCCTTTGAGATTAGATTTTGCTTAGAAACGCAGCGTAAACAGCGAAATTTGCGTAAACAAGATAACAACATAATACGTTGAAATTAGGCACAAGATTTGAGGAAGAGGAGAAAGAGACTAAACCAATGAGAAAGCAACCCTACATATTTCTTGTTATTATCGGCTTATGGGCGTTGGCGATGGCGTTGCCTACCCAAGTACACGCGCAATTTGACGTAAAAGGTAAACTGTGTATTCCCGATGTAGAATGTAAGAGTGATTCTGTGACGTTCTCGGATACCCTCAGAACCTCTACGGCTTGGCTTTGGGATTTTGGCGACCCGGGCAGTGGCACCCAAAATACCTCTACCAAAGTCAGCGCCAAGCACTTGTATCAAACGCCTGGGCCTTATACCGTGACGTTGACGCGGACGGTAAATGGTGTGCAGGAAACGGTAACAAAAACTATTAATATCGGGGTGCCTCCGCCGCAGTTTCCAGGATGGCGGCGTGATACGATGATTTGTAAGGAAGATTTGGGAAAATTAATCCTGAACCCTTACCCTTCTAACGCGCCTTCGGGAGCAAAATACCTGTGGTTTCCCAACGGAGATTCTACCCAAACTATGCGCGTGGACAGCTCGGGCTGTTATTCGGTAGAAGTAACCAATGCCGAAGGCTGTACTTACGAAGATCGCATCAATGTGAAGGTTTGTTTGGAACAAAGTAGTCAAGAAGGCGCAAAGTGGTATTTTGGAAACAATGCGGGTTTGGATTTTTCGGGTGGTAGCCCAACCCCCCTCACCAATGGTCAGCTGAATACGCCAGAAGGTACGTCGTCAATTGCCAATTCCAAAGGACAACTTTTGTTTTATACCGATGGGATAAGCATTTATGACAAAGGTGGCGCATTGATGCCATCCAAAGATGGAACGACTACGCCATTGGGGGGAAGTCCGAACTCTACGCAATCGGCTTTGATTGTGCCCAAACCTACCTGCCGAGGATGTGAATACTTGTATTATGTGTTTACAACTTCTGATATCAATGGTACAAAACAACTCAGTTACAGCCTCGTTGATATGCGCCGTAACGGAGGAAAAGGAGAAATTGTAGAAAAAAATCAAGTACTAACCGACAATACAACCGAACGTATTACGTCCGTTCGGAACGACCAAGATTCTACCTATTGGGTTGTAACGCACGATTATAACAGTAATACGTTCAAGGTGTATCACGTGACAAAAGCGGGCATTGAAGGGCCTACGGCTTATCCGTTGGGAACACTGCAAAATACCCCTAGTCAAGCAGAGGGATACATGAAGTTCTCGGCCCAAGATAGTACGGGTTCGAGACGATTGGCGATGGTAGTGCCTGGGCCACCCAAAAACTTGGTACAGATTTATACTTTTAGCGATTCGTCGGGGAGACTTTCCGATCCTTTGACCATTGACATAGGCCCTGCGCCGCCCAAAGCATACGGGGTCGAGTTTTCGCCCGATGGGACTAAAATGTACGTTACACTGCAAAAAGATGACAGTGATACAACCCTATCTCGTCTTTATCAGTACGATATTAGCTTGGGAGACTCTGCCCGTATTGCCGATTCCAAAATACTCATCGACAGCTCGGCGACGCAAGTGTATGGCGCTTTGCAAGTAGGCTCAGATGGGCGTATTTACATGGCTATCAAAGGCAGTGAGTATTTAGGGGTCATTAATTATCCCGACGAAGACTCCCAAGATGAAGTAGTTTTTGTTGAAAGGGGGATTAATTTGGGAGGAAAAACGAGCCAAATAGGCTTGCCCAACTTTGTTTTCAACTTTACCCAAGAGTCCTCTGGGCCAGGTTTTACGTATTCGGATACCTGCTCCAACCAAGCCACCAATTTCCAAGCATCCCCGCTATGTGATCCCATCAAAGATTCTTACACGTGGAATTTTGGAGATGGCTCTGCGCCAATCGTTGGCCAAAACCAACAGGTACAACATACTTACCGAAATCCAGGTACTTATACAGTGAGTTTACGTTTGGTCAACCGCTGTAAAGACACAACCATTACCCAACGAATTACGATTGTAGCTACCCCTGACCCGATTAACCTGAGGTCGCCTATTGATACCTGCGTCAATCGACTGGTGCTGGATGCGGGCGTGCAGGCCGAGCAATATATATGGTTGAGGAATGGCGCGGTGATTGGTCGAACAAAAACGATTACGTTGCAACCCAATGGGGGTTCTGGAACGTACCGAGTGATTGCTGCCAATGGAATAGAAGGACAGTGTCGGGTACAAGGAGTTACGCAAATAACCATGCGAAGACCGCCTGCGTATGTATTGAGCGATACCAGTTTGTGTGTGGGAGGTGGAACAGTCGTATTAGATGGGAAACCTTCTCTTACAAACTGGAATAAATTTCAGTGGAGTACAGGTGAAACTTCACAGACCATCACGGTCAGCAGACCAGGGCCATATTCAGTTCAAGTGACCATCAATGCGGGCACTCCCCAAGCCTGCGTAAACGAAGATACCATTCAAGTTCGAGCCTTACCCAAGGCACGAATGCAAGCGACGCTTACTCCACCTACGGGCTGCACCACGCGCGACGGTAGGATTGTGATTGGGAGTATTACGCCTGCGGGAAATTATGCGTTTAGCTGGTTTGGCCAACCCAATGACACCCCGCTAACGGGCACAGGAAGTACCTTGGCGAATTTAGGAGAAGGAACGTACAAGGTTCGACTGACGGGTAACCCAACGGTTTGTGCCACCGATTCGTCGTTTACCTTGCGGGTGGTTAAAAACCTACGACTGCAACCGACGGTGGTCGATGCGCGTTGTAAAGAGCCTAATGTAGGGGCGATCAACCTTTCTACCATTGCAGGAACGCCTACGCGCTATGTTTGGACCAATGCCACGGGCGGAACCGTGGGCACAAATGCGCCGATAATCAGCAACTTGCTACCAGGAAAATACAACGTGCTGGTAACCGATGCGGGTGGGTGCGATACGACCCTGCGCGACATAACGGTGGGGGTCATTCCAGAAAAATTCTTGAGCCTTGGCCCCGACCGTGAAAAGTGCGTTGGAGATACGGCTTTGTTGGTGCCAACCCTTCCCAATATTGCAGGAAATCAATACCAATGGAGTACGGGAGAAACGACCAACCGAATCACGGTGAGTCGAGCAGGAACGTATTCATTGACAGTGACCAACTCCGTGACGGGTTGTACTGATACCGACAATTTTGTGTATTCATTGGCACCGCGGCCCGTCTATGATTTAAACCGTGATGTAGGTTTGTGTGATTTGGACGTAGGTGCTACGGCGACATTAATTATTCGTCCTACGACGCCAAATTTACGTTATCGTTGGTTTCCACCTCTTGACGCAACAACAATGCGGGTCACCGTCAATCAGGTTGGAACGTACCGAGTAAGCATTACTAGCCCAGCGAGTTGTGAAGTCACCGACTCAGTACAAGTGGTGGTGCGGTGTGAGCCTCGATTGTTTATCCCTGACGCGTTTTCTCCAAACGGGGATGGCCAAAACGACTTATTGGATGTGTATGGCGACCACTTGAGCGATTTTGAATTGAAGATTTTTAACCGTTGGGGAGAAGTTATTTTTTATACCAACGATATGAACGAGAAGTGGGATGGAAAATACCGAGGTACGTTGTATCCTCCGATGACTTATCCTTACGTGGTTTCGTTTAAGTCTGAATTTTTCCCAGACCGCCCTCGTATTTCTCAACGAGGGGCGGTGACGCTACTCCGATAACCAAAAATTACCGTGGGAAAGCCTCTAACACACGCTTGACAATCCCATCAAGCGACGAGTTTTCAATCCAGCGAACGACCATCACGAGTTCATGGTCGGGGTCAACATAAACAATGTTTGTCCCGTTACCAACGTGGTAATAAACGTTCGCTGGAGCACTTGGAAGTGGTTTGCGGTCGGTATTCAAAAACCAGTTCATATACCCATAGGTCGGTTGGGCGGTGGTAGGTGTTGTGGCTTGTTTCACCCACTGCTCTGATAGCAATTGTTTGCCGTTCCAGCGTCCACGATGCAAGGTCAATAATCCAAAGCGTGCCATGTCGTAGGCATTGATAAACATTCCTCCTCCCCAATGCCCGCCGCCACTTACCGACTGCACAGGCTGCCCGTCGAGTACAATCCACGCATTGCGATAGCCCGTCCAGCGCCACGTATTTGACGCCCCAATTTCATCCATGATTCGTTCTTTTAGTACTTGAGGCAGAGGCTTTCGCCAAACGCTCATGGCAGCCAACGCCAGGGCATTTACGCGAACATCGTTGTACTCATATACTGCTCCAGGCGCATTTCGAGGACGCGTCAGCCACTTCGATGCATCGGCATCGGGGCGGTCAGCCCAGTCTGGTTTTCCCCAAAGCGTCCCTTCCCAATCCGAGGTTTGGCGCAACATGTGATCCCACGTAATGCGGCGATTATGCGGCGTATCAAATAAGTTCAAAAGTTCAGGTTTACCAAACTCTTCGGCTGGACGCTGCACGGGTTGTCCGTACAATTCGATGGGGGGAACATAGCCCGCTACCGTGTCGTTCACGCTACGAATCAGACCTTTGTCCACCGCCAGTCCCACCACTGTGGATAAAAAACTCTTGGTGACACTGTGCGTAATATCGCAGCGGTTGGGTTCGCCCCACTGCGCCACAATATACCCTTTGTAAACAATGATGCCTGTTTGGTCGCCACGATCGTTGAAGGGGCCAATGGCAAAACCGTAAGGTTCTTTACCAAAAGTCTGGTAGTGCGACTGCTCCATGCTTCGCGGATTTTTGGACTCCGATGCTTTCGCAAAAGCAATCGCTTCGGCCAATTTGGTAGGGTTTAAACCCAATTCGCTGGGTGTTTTTTGTGCCCACGTATGAGCAGGAGGAAAGTAGGGAGTTGGGGGGGGATTTTTTTGACCAAATGAAGAAATCGCCAATGCCCAAAAAATCAAACCAGTAGCAACAATACGCATAAACAGTGAGTTAAAATGTAAATTTAAAAGTAGGAAATTTTCAAAAAGCAGAAGTACATTTGTTACCACTGTTTTATGTATTCTTGGCAGTATCGTAATCGTATGGAACGTTTTCTCCCTCTTTTTCCTCTGGCCTTGGTAGCTTATCCTACCGAAAATCTCAATCTCCATATTTTTGAGCCGCGTTATCGTCAGCTTATCAACGAATGTATTAACGAACAAAAAACGTTTGGGATTCCAACGTTCATTGGCAACAAACTCCCAGGTTACGGAACCGAGATGGAAGTGGTACGTCTTGCCAAACTTCACGAAGATGGTCGGATGGACATCAAGACGCGGGGAATTCGGGTTTTTAGAATACTTACTTTTCAAAATCCAGTGGCAGGGAAGCTGTATTCGGGAGGGGAGGTGACGTTTTTTGAAGATACGGATGAACCTCAAGCTGCCATGGCTGAATTGCTTTTCCAACTCGACCGCCTCTATACTTTACTTCAAACGAAGGTAGATTTTAATCCTGATGTAGTGCCTTTTTCTTACCAAATTGCCCACAAGATTGGGCTTTCACAAGAAGAAGAGTATCATTTGTTAACGATTCGCTCGGAGAAAGAACGTCAACGGTATATTTTAAAACATTTGAATAAAGTACTTCCAGTAATGTCAGAAATGGAGCGTACCAAAGAACGTATCCGCATGAATGGTCACTTTAAGAACCTCGACCCGTTGAATTTTTAACGGTTTTCTTCTGGTTGTGAGCAACCAGAAGCACGTGTACAGCTTATTTGCCCTGACTTCTAAGCTTTTGCACAGTTTCAATAGATACATCAGCCAACGATGCAATTTTGGCATCATCAAAGCTTGTTTCAGCTAGGAGGGTATTTACAAAATGCAGCTTTTGTGCTTCTACACCCTTTTTCTCTCCTTTGGCTAGCCCTCGCTTTTCTCCCAAGCGACGTTCACGCTCCAACACAAATTCAACAATCCCCATCGTTTCTTTCGGTTTGTTTAACAATAACTCTATCGCTTCGTCAAATTTAACATCATTTTCCCGTTTTCCAAAACGTACGTAAAGCTTCAAAAAACCCATCAATGCCTCTATCTTCCCCCGACTAAAACCCTTACTAACCAACCGCTTGAGCAATTCTACTTTTTGTTTTAAAAGCTCCTCTTCCGTTACTTTCCCCTTCTGCAATGCGACCAAAACTGTCAAGATAATCATCGCAAAAGGATACACTGTGCAGCGGGTTGCTTCCAACCCGCCCTTGCGGCTGAACTGGCGGTTTTCTTCTGGTTGTGAGCAACCAGAAGCACGTGTATGAGCAACCAGAAGCACTATGATTCCTTATTCCCGCATTCGGAAGAGATTTTCTAGGGGGCGTTTTCCTGAAATAATATCGGCAGCAAGTTCGCCCAAGGCGGGGCCGTGCTTATAACCGTGTCCAGAACCTCCTCCTAAAAACCAGCAGTTTTCGGCCTCAGGATGCGTATCCAGAATGAAATTGCCATCGGGTGAGTTTTCGTAAGGGCACACACGATTTTCGACCAAAGGAGCATTTTTTAGCGGGGGAAAACGGTGCGCCATAAAAGCCCGTGCTTTGGTCAAGACCTCCGCATTTGCCACACGTTCTCCGTCCGTTGGGTCAAAAATATCCCCTCGTTTGTCAACTCCAACTTTAAACCCTCGGTACGTGTTCCCTGGAATTCCGTAATAAAAATCTTCGCCGTCGAGGTCAATCCAAGCAGGCATGTGGTCAAAATACGCCGTATGCGAGGCAGGTACCCCCAAATAATAAGCTTCTTGTTTGGTACACGTAATGATAGTTCCAAGTACATCAGGAAACAGCCGCCTTAACCAAGAACCACAGGCAAACACGTACGCATCGGCCGACAACCTCGTACCGTTGGACAAAGACAAAGTTGTCATCTTGCCGTTTTCAATCGCGGTGGGTTGAACCAACGCATTCACATACGTTCCTCCTTCTCGTACAAAAGCTTCGAGTACCGTTTGGCAGCTTTCACGGGCTTTTAGATAACCGCCATGAGGGTCGAGAACGAGGTGGTGTAGGTCGTTGGTATAAATATGGGGATAGCGTTGTGCCGCTTCGGTTTTGGAAATATACTGGTATTCTAAACCGTGTTTTTTCATAAATGGCAGCGTCGCTTCAATCATTTCGGGGGCTTCATCGTAACAAAACCACAGTACACCTGAGTTGAAAAACATTTTTTTGTTCCACTTTTGCTGGTGTTCGCGCCACAACTCAATGGCCCGTACGTTGAGGTCAAAGTAGGTTTCGTTGGCACCATAAGTCGAGCGAATGACCCGCGTTTCGTCACCCGAGCTTGCCCGCGAGTTACCAGGTCCCCAAGCGTCAACCAACGTCACCCGAAACCCTAAACGGCGTAGCCACAAGGCCGTCCAGCCGCCAAAAACCCCTGCGCCCACCACCGCAATGTGCGCGTGAGCGTCAAGCAATGCCCCTTGGCGTGGGGCTTCAAAGATTTGGTTATTTCGGGGAGCAAAGGTAGGTTGAGCAGACATAGGTTTAAGATTTAGGACTTTACTGTATCTTCGCACCAACTTATGAGAATTTTACTAATTCACCAATATTTTCTGGAAGACAACGACGGCGGAGGTTCGCGTTGGAACGAAATGAGTCGATTTTGGCAAGAATCGGGGCACCAAGTCACTGTGCTTGCGGGCATGGTGCATTACATGGGGCATCGTCCTGCCAAATACAATGGGAAATATTTTGACCGTAGCACCAACCAAGACGGAGTGGACGTCATCCGTTGCCACGTTTCGGAGTCATATAATAAAAGCTTTGTCGGGCGGCTGTGGGCGTATTTTTCGTTTACATTTTCGAGCATTTGGGGCGGACTTCGCTACGCCCGTGGTAGTTACGATGTCATTGTGGTAACTTCGCCACCTCTTTTTGTAGGAATTACGGCTTACGTACTTTCCTTGTTCAAACGTACTCCCTTTGTTTTTGAAATCCGCGACTTGTGGCCCGAATCCGCCATCGACACGGGTGTCTTGACCAACGGCGTACTTATCAAATTTGCCTATTGGTTTGAGAAGTTGATGTACCGCAAAGCCCGTCTTATCAATGTACTGACGCCCGCTTTTCGCGATAAATTAATTAGTAATAAAGGAGTTCCTCCGTCAAAAATCATTTTTATCCCCAACGCCGCTGACTTTTCATTGTCGGAAGAATTGCTCCAAACGTTCGATGTTGCCGCTTTTCGTCGTGAACAGCAGTTGGAACAGCATTTTGTGGTAACCTACGTAGGCGCGCATGGTGTTGCCAACCACTTAGTGCAGGTGCTAGATACGGCTGAATTATTGCGTGATACCAACGTTTTGTTTTTGCTGATTGGGGATGGAATGCTCAAGGCCGAACTAAAAGCCGATGCCCAGCAACGTGGCCTGACGAATGTCCGTTTTATTGATTCCGTTCCCAAACGAGATGTGTTTAAATACATTTTGGCTTCCGACGCAGGGGCGTCAGTTCTGAAAAAAGTAGATACATTTAAGACCATTTATTCTAACAAAACCTTCGATTATATGTCTTGCCAAAAGCCTATTTTAATGGCCATTGACGGTGTTTCGAGGCAGTTGTTGGAAGACGCCAATGCAGGTTTGTACGTTGAACCCGAAAATCCAGCCGATTTTGCCGATAAAATTCGTGTATATTTACATAATCCATCGTTGGCAAAACAGCACGGACAAAACGGCTACCGCTACGCCCAAGCCCATTTTGACCGCGAAGTTTTAGCCAGCAAGTACCTAGCAGCATTGCAACAAGTAAAGTAAATTACTCTCCACTCACAACTACTTCATGACTAACGAAACCAATCCACGTTTAGAATTTTTTCGTTCTCAAATCGGCCAACAAATGACCAAAAGCCCATCGGGGCTTGGGCGCTGGCTTAATGGTAAACTTGTTGATATTCAATCCAATGCAATGGTCGTCGAGTTTGTCGTACGCGAAGACATGACCAATCCTATGATGACTCTCCACGGCGGGGCAGCGGCTTCCATTATGGACGATATTGTGGGTATGTTGGTGTTTACCCTAGGCCGTGAATACGCCTATACTTCGGTCAACCTCAACTGTGATTTTCTCAACGCTGCTCGCGTCGGCGATGTACTCACCGCTAGAGCGGAAGTTATTCGCGCGGGTAAAAATGTGATTCATTGCGAAGCACGGATTACCAATGCTGACCAAAAGATTATCGCAAAGTGTAGCACTAACCTGATTCAGACCTCGATGAAGTTGGCGTTTTAAGCAAACTCATGATGTAGCGTTGCGTATGAAATTTTTGGTGATATTGTTGTACCTACTTCCCACCTGTGTGCTGTTTTTGTACAGTTGCGCACAGCTGAGTTTGGTTTGGAATTATTGGCGTCGTCAAGCACCGACGGATGGCCTGAGTCTGCTAACTAGCTTGCCAAAAGTTTGTGTACAACTTCCTATTTACAACGAACGTTACGTGATTGAACGCCTCATTGATGCCGTTTGTGCTTTTGAGTACCCCAAAGAATTGCTTGAAATTCAAGTATTGGATGATTCGACGGACGAGACCATTGCGCTTATCGCCCAAAAAGTAGCGCATTATCAATCAGTAGGGTTTGTCATTTCGCACATTCGTCGGCCTCAGCGTGAAGGCTTCAAAGCAGGGGCGTTGGCCTACGGACTGATGCTCACTCAAGCTGAATTTATCGCAATTTTTGACGCTGATTTTATCCCTGCGTCCGATTTTTTACAAAAAACACTGCCTCACTTTTCCTCGCCTTCGGTGGGGGTAGTACAAACCCGTTGGGGGCATCTCAATGAGTCTTACTCGTTGCTTACTCAGCTCCAAGCTTTCGGGTTAGATGGGCATTTTGTGGTAGAACAGGGCGGCCGAAATGCCAACGGGCATTTTATCAACTTTAACGGAACGGCAGGCGTTTGGCGAGCGAGTTGTATTACCGATGCAGGCGGCTGGTCGTCGGATACCCTCACCGAAGACCTCGACTTGAGCTACCGCGCGCAGCTTCGGGGCTGGCAGTTTGTGTATCTCGAAAAAGTAGAAAGTCCCGCCGAATTACCTGCAACCATGCCCGCGTTTAAGTCGCAACAATACCGCTGGATGAAAGGTGCTGCCGAATGTGCGCGCAAAAACTTATGGAAAGTGTTTAAAAATGAGTCGCTTAGGCTTTCGACGAAAGTCCATGCGGCTTTTCACTTGCTCAACAGTGGCGTGTTTATCGCGGTATTTGCAATGGCGTTACTGAGTATTCCCGCCTTACTTATCACGCACGACTCGCCGCGATTTAATTCGGTATTGGGGATTTTTCAGTTTTTTCAATTAAGTGTTGTTATTCTAGTTGGATTCTACGGCACGACGCACTACGGCCGAAAATCACTATCTGAACTAGCATGGCAATTGCCCTTATTTTTGACCGTCATCATGGGGCTTTCGCTGCATAATTCAATAGCGGTAATTGAAGGATATTTGGGAAAGAAAACGCCTTTTGTCCGTACTCCCAAATGGGGAATTGTTCAACACCAAGGAAATTGGCAGCAAAAAAAGTACCTCGTTCGGAGTCTCAACCCGCTCACTTGGCTGGAGGTAGGCTTGGTTTTGTACTTTGGGTTTGGTCTTGCACTGGGTTTATATTGGCAGACCTACTCGTTGGTTGGGCTGCACAGCATGTTGGTGTTGGGGTACGGGTTTGTGGGTTATTATTCTGTCAAACACTCGTTATCTTGACTTTTTGGGTTGGAAAGGGCAACAAAAAACCCCGCCGTCGCGGGGTTAAATCTTTTGCAAAAGATGGTTGTGTATGACTACAACGCGCCTACTTCTTTCAAAACTGCTTCAATACCTTTTTTATTGATAGTACGAAGAGCTGAAGTAGCCAATTTAATTTCTACCCACTCATTCAAAGAAGGAATAAAAAACTTCTTTGTTTGCAAGTTTGGATAAAACTTACGCTTGGTTTTATTGTTAGCGTGCGATACGTTATTACCAACTCGTGTTCTTTTGCCCGTAATTTCACAAACTCTGGCCATGACAATTGTTGTTTTCAGAATGAGGGTGCAAAAGTCGTGATTTTTTCAAAAAATAACAAGTCTTTTCTGAAAAAAGACTAGCCAAATAGGTCGCCCGTCCTAAATTTAGGGACAATTCCTAGGTGTCGATAAGCTTTTTCGGTGGCTTCTCGTCCCCGCGAGGTACGTTTTATAAATCCTTCTTGAATCAAAAAAGGCTCATAAACTTCTTCAATCGTTTCGGCTTCGTCGCCGCAAGCCGTTGCGATTGTGGTGATGCCGACAGGCCCTCCTTTAAATTTATCAATAATAGTACTTAAAATACGGATATCCATTTCGTCGAGGCCGTGTTGGTCCACATCAAGCGCTTTGAGGGCAATCTCGGCTATCTCTACCGTAATCCGTCCTTTTCCTTTGACTTGGGCAAAATCCCTAGTACGGCGCAATAAATTATTGGCGATACGCGGCGTACCGCGGCTACGGCGGGCAATCTCAAAGGCACCATCGTCTTCAATCGGTGTGCCCAAAATGGCAGAAGACCTTTTTACAATGGATGATAACAGTTGGGCATCGTAATACTCTAGGCGGCAATTGATTCCAAAACGTGCCCGTAAAGGTGACGTAAGCAAGCCCGCGCGGGTGGTCGCACCAATGAGGGTAAAGGGATTCAAGCTGATTTGAATGCTCCGCGCATTCGGTCCAGAATCGAGCATGATGTCGATTTTATAGTCTTCCATGGCCGAATACAAATACTCCTCCACAATTGGGTTGAGGCGGTGAATCTCGTCGATAAACAACACGTCGTTAGGCTGTAGATTTGTCAACAACCCAGCCAAATCGCTTGGTTTGTCCAGTACAGGCCCCGACGATGTTTTCATGGTAGAGCCTAATTCATTGGCAATGATGTTAGAAAGGGTTGTCTTTCCCAAACCTGGAGGCCCGTGAAGAAGCACGTGGTCGAGGGGTTCGCCCCGTTGTTTGGCTGCCGTTACAAAGATTCGAATGTTTTCAAGAATCTTGTCTTGCCCCGCAAAATCACTGAATGACAATGGCCGTAATGCCTTGTCAATTTCTTTTTCGATGGGCGAAAGTGGCTCTTTATTTCCTGATAGATAATCTTGACGCATACATCAAAGATACGTTAAAGTGGTGAATAGCGGAAGTCTTTGTGGACAAAGCGGTGTTTTACCACAAAAAACTAATCTCCTGCAAAGAATAGCCCCTTGATGTAACTTTCCCAGGGTTCGTTTTTATTGAGACGTAGCCAACCGATAAGCCCAAAGTCAGTACGAACCAGAAAATGTTCTTCTAGTTCAAAATCGGGGCGGCCAAATTCAGCCATCACTACTTCAACTTTATAGCCTTTGGGGAGGGTTGCTACTACTTCTTTGGAGGTTTTGTCTTTGTACAACGTAAGCTCTTTCAACGCCACTGATTGTAAACCCACGTAGTAAAAAGGTTGGGTGATTTCGGCGATGGTGTCGTTTTTGATTTGAAACTTCCGACGTTTATCAAACAAGTTGTTGGTATGCCCGCTGACGTAAAAAGTGGTGCTATTAGTCAAAAATAGCTGCAATCCATTGACCGTTCCGAGGTTTTTGCCCGATTTGGTCGCAATCATAAAATTGGGGTCTTCGCTGGGGCCGTGCGAAAACAACACATACAGCGAATCACTGATTTGTGGATGTTTAAAACTGGCCAATCGCTCATAGACAGGGGCGTCAGGGTCGGGGCAATACCAAGGGCTATTTTTGGGAAATTGCGTACATTTTTTTCGACTGAGCTTGATGTTAGTTTTGTCGTAGCCAAATATTACAGGGTTCATCCCGCCATCAATGCGAATTTTGGTCAGTTGTGGAAAATAGTTGGGCGCTTGTCCATAAGCCATGTGTGCCAACAAACCACAGAAAGTCAGGGCTAAAAACAGTTTTTTCATAAAATGTTGATTATAAAGAGACACCAAATCTTTTGCCAAGTTCTTCCAATGATTGTACGACGGGGTCGAGTAAATCGAGACCGTTTTCAAGGCGGTCGGCTTCTATGGCGCGTTCGGGGTCGCCAGGAATCAAGACTTGCTTACCTTCGACGGCCTCGGCCGAGCGAAAACGGCGAATCCACGTATCCATGTGGGCTTTAAATTCGTCGGCAGGACGAAAACCGTCTATCCGCATCGCGCCAAAAAAGTGCCCAGTCCCTTTTCCTACCCCTTCGTTGGCACTCATAAAGCCTGCGGTTGCAAAAGGCGGCACCCAAGGCCCGTAATTAGCCCCCGACAATACGCCCGAAAAAATATCTACAATCGCCCCCAGTCCGTAGCCCTTATGGCTACCGTGCTCGCGGTCAGAGCCAAGCGGAAGCAATGCCCCGCCGTTTTTGATGGGGTTGGAGTCGGTCGTGATGTTGCCTGCCGAATCTTGCGCCCAGCCAAGGGGAGCGGGGAGGTTTTTGCGTTGTAAAATCTCAAACTTACCGTAAGCCGCCGCTGTACTGGCAAAATCGGCGACAAAGGCAGGTTCTTCTTGAGCAGGAACGGCCACGGCAATGGGGTTGGTACCGAGCATTTTTTCCAACGAAAACGTGGGGGCAACCAACGGTGCGGCGTTGGTCATGGCCATGCCTATCATGTCGTGGGGGAGGGCAAGCATGGCGTGGTAGCCCGCAATACCAAAGTGGTTAGAGTTTTGCACCGAAATCCAGCCCGAGCCCACGTTTTTGGCTTTTTCAATGACAATTTCCATGGTTTTTGGCCCCACAACCAACCCGACGCCAGCGTCACCATCGACGACGGCGGTGCTGGGGGTTTGGTGTACAATCTTAATCGTTGGGGTAGGGTTGAGGCGTCCGTGGTCAAACAACCGTACGTAACCTGCTAAGCGAGCGATGCCGTGCGAGTCAACGCCACGCAAGTCGGCGGCAATAAGGACAGTGGCGGCTAGCGTAGCATCTTCTTCCGAAAAACCGATGCTTTGGAATATATTTTTGGTAAAAGTTCGTAGTTGTTCAGCAGAAAACATAGTAAAAGTATCTTGAAATTGTTTGAGCGCAAATGTCGCAAGAAATGCACGAAAGTAAAATAGTCTGCTTCTTGGCTTTGGACAGGAACAGTCAAACTAATTTTAACGATGTATAAGCTAGTAATTTCGCTCGCCTTGTTGATGGGAACTTTGGCCTTTCAAACCCAAGCCCAAAACGTTCTTTCCACCCAAGAAAAAAAGCAAGGTTGGGAATTATTATTTAATGGTAAAGATGTGTCGGGTTGGCATACGTACGGTGGCAAAGGCGTAGGGACGGCGTGGAAAGTAGAAGGTGATGCCCTCAAGCTCGACGTGCCTGTCAGAGCAGGAAACAAAGCCCCCAATGGCGGAGACATCGTTTCAAACGTGCTTGTTTCGGGGGATTTTGAGTTCAAAGCTGACTGGAAAGTAAGTCCATTGGCCAATAGCGGTATTTTCTTTTTTGTGAAAGAAGCGGATCAGTATAAAAACATGCACAACACGGGGCTTGAGCTTCAGGTGTTGGATGATAAAATTTATGAAGGTGCCGCCGAAAACAAACACCGTGCGGGCGATTTCTTTGGAGTCGCCAATGCACGTCTTCGTGAAATCAATCCTGTCGGCGAATGGAATCAGGTGCACGCGGTGTTTCGGAAAAACAAATTAACGATTACACTCAACGGCTTTGTGGTTCAAGAACACGATTTGTCGAGTGCTGATTGGAAGCAACGAATTACCAATAGTCCGCTGAAAAATGCCCCCATTGCCCAAAATCAATTAACTGGCGTGATTGGCTTACAAGATTGGGGAAGTACAGTTTGGTACCGAAACATCAAACTTCGGAAGTTGAAGTAATGGGGCATTGCCTGAAATTTTTCCCGCAGATTTTCGCTGAATAATTGCTTTATGAAGTTCTTGTTCGGCGAAAATCTGCGGGTGAAAAATATTTTTGTACAAAAATCTTATCGCTTCATTGCTACGCGATACAACACTACGGCCATGGCGGCAAATAAGCCTGAGCCAAGGAGTTGGTATCCGCCTTCACCGAAGACTGAAGCAAGGGCGTGTTCGAGGTTGATGTTGGCAAGGGCATTAAAAATACTGTCGTTGACCGAGAGGAGAGCTACAACTACGCCCGCCAATGCACCACCTGCCACCAATCCCGTCGAAAACAAATTCCCTTTGCCCAAGTCAGCGTCTTCTTCTTCGATTCCTTGGCGTTTTGAGTTCCAATTGACAAACGCTTTGACGCACCCGCCCGCAAAAATGGGCAAAGTCGTTGAAAGAGGAAGGTACAAACCCACGGCAAACGAAAGCGCGTTGACTCCCATGATTTCGATGGTGAGGGCAATAAAGACCCCTACCAACACAAACTGCCAATCGAGGTTAAACGATAAAAGTCCTTTGATAAGCGTGGCCATCAAAGTGCCTTGGGGAGCAGGAAACTTGTCGGTGCCAATTGCGTGCTGAATGCCTTGAGCAGCCAAATCAGGCGTAGGTGTGTCGAGCAATTTGACGGTAGCACCGATTACCAACGACGACACAATGACCCCGATGAAAAGGGCAATCTGCTGATAACGTGGCGTAGCGCCCACCAAATACCCCGTTTTGAGGTCTTGTGAAGTGTTTCCTGCATTGGCGGCAGCGATGCAAATCATCCCCCCAATCACCAACACAGCAGGTTCGTACATTTTTCCTGTTAACCCAAACCCAATGAAAACCAACGAAGTAGCCATGATGGTCGCAATGGTCATGCCCGAAACGGGCGACGAACTTGACCCAATAATACCGACAATGCGGCTGGCGACGGTGACGAAGAAAAAGCCAAAAACCACGACCAACACCGCAATCAAAAACTTGGTTAAGAACCCATCACCAGGGATTTGGGGCAAAATCACCATCAAAATTACCAAGGCCAAACAACCAAAAAGCACCACTTTAAACGACAAATCTTGTTCGGTACGGAGGCGAGTGGCATCAGCGCCTGCTTTCATTGAAGCTAAACTTTGGCTGAAGGAAGAGACAATTGTAGGAATGCTTTTAATCAAAGCCATAAAACCACCCGCCGCCACGGCACCTGCGCCAATCTGACGAATATAAGCGCGATAAATGGCCGATGCAGTGTCAGTAAAGCTGTGAGAATCAGGGTTCCAGCCACCTGGGCCGCCTGCGGTAGCGAGGTCTTTGAGGTAGCCCAATTTGATAAGCTGCTCGGCGATGGTATCGGCAGGAACGAGGGTGGCCAAAAGGGGAATGAGCCCCAGCCACGCTAAAAGTCCGCCGCCCACCAACACCGCCGAAATACGAAAGCCAATGATGTAGCCTACGCCCAAATATTCAGGTGTAATTTCACCGCTGACGACGGCTGAGGGGAAGATTTTGCTGGCTTGAGATGAGGCTAATTTGGGTACTTCGGCAATCACGTGTAAGATTTTTTGGAAAAAAGCGTACAACATGGCCACGCCAAGCCCTTGATAGGCTGTTTTGGCAAGGTCACCGCCTTTTTCGCCCGCAATCAACACCGAACCGCAAGCCGTTCCTTCGGGGTAGGGGAGGGTGCCGTGCTCTTGCACAATCAGCGACCGCCGCAACGGAATCATCATAAATGTGCCTAAAAATCCGCCTAAAATCGCTAATGTGAGAATGGTCCAATAATTGAAAAAATCGGCCCCGATGCTTTTGCCTTCTTCAGTCATGGAAAGAAACAAAAAGCCTGGCAAGGTAAACACCACGCCCGAAGCGATGGACTCACCCGCCGAACCCGTGGTTTGAATGATGTTGTTTTCGAGGATGGTGGTGCCTAAAAATTTGCGACCCAGCGAGATAGCCAAAACGGCAATGGGGATAGAAGCCGAGACCGAAAGCCCCGCTTTGAGCGATAAATACACCGTAGCAGCGCCGAATAATACGCCAAAAATAGCACCCATGACGACCGATTTGACAGTAAATTCGGCGACACTACTTTCGTTGGGAACGTAGGGTTTGAAGTCTTTTGATTCCATGAAGCTTTAAGGTTTAGGAGATAAACCTTAAAGATAGCATTGAAATAGAAAACCACAATTAGGTTTCCAAAATCAGCAACATAGCATCATTGGACAAGGCTTCAAATTCCACCTCCGTCACCGAGGAAAGCGATAAGCCATCGCGGGCGTGAAGCAGGCGGTTTTGGACTTCAAATGCACCTTCTATCACAAAAACATACACTCCTTTACCTGCTGATTGCACTTGATAAATATCCTCTACCCGCCCGTCATAACGCCCGATGAAACCTGGCACACACGCATTAAAAAGAGGAAGCAACCGATTCTTTTGCGAAAAATCGAACGTATTTATTTCGGTTTTTGGGGTAAAATCTTCTGGCGGACGCTTCAACCAAATCTGTAAAAAATTCACCAGATGGTCAGGATACGGGTTGGTGACTTTGTAGCTCATCCCTTCCTTTGCCGAAAACACCTGTACTTGCCCAGCTTCAACAAAACCCGTTTGGTTTAGGCTATTTTCATATTCCAAAGCCCCAACCAACGGAATCAAAACCACATCCGTCGCTTGGTCAACCGTCATTTCGAGGCTACGTTCGTAATCAAGGGTGTCGTCGTTCAGCACGCGCAAGGAGCCAAACGGCTCACGGTTTTCGGCTTGGTACGCTCCAAAATTGAAACTATGGTAGCTCCGAAACCAGTCGAGTTGTGACACTCCGCGCTGGTCGGCTAAGAAGATAATGGCGTTGGTTGAGGGCATCATGGTCTATGAATCAATATAATGGGCTACGCGCTTACAACAATGGTGTGGGTTAAAGCATATCCATTGGCAACACTTCCCGAAAGCGTCGCAAGCTCGTTGGCATACCCGTCTCCAAACACGTTGTCTTTTTCGTTGGTGGTATCCGCTTTGCCTTTTTTGTAATAGTTGGTGGCAGTAGTAAATACGGTGTCACATACATCGGCAGGAAAGGCGATTTGGGTGACCAACAATGACTTACCCGTAGCATCATAAATGTGAACGTGGATGTGTACCGCACGACCAGAATACCAGCCTGGGAAAATTGTTGTAAAACCAACGTTCCCTGATGCATCCGTTGTTTGGCGTCCCCGTAAAAAATGAACCGAAGTGTAATTGGTACTTTGCATACCCGTTCCTCCGTATTCTGAGTAGTTGCCGTCGGCATCGCAGTGCCAAATATCAACCAATGCTCCCGAGAGATTTGTACAGTTGTTATTTTTGTTTTTGATGTTAATAGCCACTGTCATCGGGAGACCTGTGCGGTCAGAACGGATGTCTTTCAACACCAAAGAGCTAGGAGTTTTGGTGGGAAACGGCCCTTCGGTTTCCGAATTTGTCACTGTACAGTTAGTGCTCGAAGAGCCATTGGTAGAACCTTGCGATGTGGTAGAACCCGACGTTGACGTGGTGGGGTCAACGGTGTCTTTGCTACAGGCACTTACGAGGGGTGTTACTGCTGCAATTCCTAAAAGTGACAAGCTTCTTTTCAAAAATTCCTTGCGTTCCATATTCGTTTGATTCGTTTGAATGAGTGATTTTAATTACCCATACGTACAAGACATGCACAACGTTGTGCAAAAAGCCTGTTTTGAGGTAAAGGGCTTAAATGTTGCGGTAAACACAGGTCAGACGATAGTCAGACCTGTGTTTACCGCTGTACTCTTCGTGGTCTGACTATCGCCGACCAGTGTTTGAGGACTCTTCTATTCTTCGTGGTCTGACTATCGTCTGACCACGGTGTTTTTGACTATTTTTTTGTCAAGCGTTTGGTTCATGGTTACTTGTTCGACCGAAAGACGGGCGTTGCTTGTTACAGTAAAACTACCCGTTTGAATATAGTTGAGTGTTGCGGCCAAACAGTTTTCCTGCGTATCGCCCCAGTTTTTACTGAGTCCATCCGATACCGCCGCATCAACGGCTAAGCCCGTGTAATAATCCCCTACATTGTTTGCATTTACCGTTTTAAAGGCAATCGGGGCAATGACGTAATCCATCACCTCAAAACCGTACATGCCTACGGGCTTGCCGTGCGTCGTGCTACCAATTGTTTTGACGTCCAGATACGGTTTTAGGTTATTGATAAGTAATTCGGAGGCGGAAGCAGAGGCCGACGACGTGATGAAGAAAATTCGAGAAAGATTCAAAGAACCCGTTTTAGAAAAGCGAATCGTCTCGTTCCACTGCGAAAGTTTGGTGTTGTGAAGATAGCTAAACATCACCGACGACTTGGTGACACTCGTAGGAGCAAGCGCGTTGGCCAGCATAATTTGCGTTTCGACGTCGCCCCCGCCATTATAGCGCAAGTCCACGATGAGTTCGTTGACTCCTGCACTTTCAAAATTGCTCAATACCGCTTTTAGCTCATTCTGCGAAGGCGTTCCTGTAAAGCTATTGAAGACAAAATACCCAACTTTCCGCCCCGCTACGTCGTAGGTTTTGTTAAAAAGTACCGTATTCATCGTGTAAGTCGCGGCTGTTAGCGCAACGGTGGATGTAGTTCCATCCGATTTTTCAAACCCAAACGTCGTAGAAGTCGCATCATAGAAGGCATTAACAATGGCATCATCCGTCATTGACTTTACCGATTGTCCGTTCAGCGTCGTCAGTTTCCAGCCCCGTTCTACCCCTGCTTTTCCCGCAGGCGATTGGTCATATACATAACGCACGCGCAGGTCGTTGTTGGCATCGTATTTTATCCAAAAACCAAAATCTTGCGTTTCGCCGTCCGAAAAATAGCTATTGAAAGTACTCGCCTTTTCCACAAACGACCAGCGGTCTAATGTTTGATAGGTACGCAACGCATCCATCTCACTTTCAGGGTCGGCATACGATCGAGGATTAAACGTAGTAGGAAGTTTATCATACCACAAATAAACATCTTGCATGTACAGCCAAAGCGAATCGCGAATGTCTGCCGTATTTGAGGAGGTATTTGAAGAACTAGAGCCGCTAGAAGTGGTTTGCGGGTCGAGGTTGTTTTGTTTGCAACTAAAAAGGGCAATACAAAACGCTACAGTCATTCCAATAGTAAGTTTTGCCATGTTGCTCATGATACTGTTTTTAAGTTAGGTGAAGAAAAAAAACAGGGAGAGGTATGACAAATTCGGTCGATGCTCAAAAAGTGGATGATTGCGTTAACAATTGCTGTTACGCATATCCTTCTGGGAGCGTTGCAGAAAACCGTACCCGTGGTTTTACGCTGTGCCCGTGGTTTTGTGCCGTGCCTGTGGTTTCTTCGCCGTGCCCGTGGTTTCTCAAAACCACGGACTCGACAGACGCGGTTTTGAGAAACCGCTGACACAGTTGAGAAACCGCTGACACTTACTAGGAGGAAAAACGTTTGAAAAACTCAGTTTCGTAGCTACTTCCAATCGGAATTTCATTTCCACTAAGCGTAATTGTCTTATTCCGAACGTTTTCAATGCGTCGCATGGGTACAATAAACGACCGATGCACTCGTATAAAATCCCGTGCTGGCAGTTTTTCAACCATGCTTTTCATGGTCATACGCGCCACGATAGGTTTCGCATTTTCGAGCTGAATTTTGAGGTAATCGTCTAACCCCTCGATAAACAAAATGTCGGCGATGGCAATTTTATAGGTGCTGTAATCGGCTTTGATGTATAAATATTCAACAGCAAGCTCAGGTTCTGCTTTTTTGATGAACTGAGAATAATCCAGCGCTTTTTGAACTCCCTGCTGAAAACGCTCGAAGGTAAATGGTTTCAAAAGATAGTCAACTGCGCTGAGGTTAAAGCCTTCTACGGCATATTCAGCGTAGGCCGTCGTAAAAATCACCATCGCCGCTTTTGGAATCGCTTTATAGAAATCAATCCCCGACATGGCAGGCATATTTATATCCAAAAAGAGCAAATCCACCTCATTTTCGTTCAAATAAGCCAGCGCCTCGTCGGTACGCGAAAAGGTTTTTTGTAAGTCAATGAAAGGTACTTGACTGCAAAAATGAGAAATCACCCGCAGTGCAGGGGGCTCGTCGTCGATAGCTATTGCTTTGAGCATAGTGGGGTTACGTTTTTTGATTAATATAAAATAACAGGGTTTTGAGAAACCCTTTGCACGTAGGGTCGGGTTGTGAGCAACCCTCTGCACGTGAGGTCGGGTTTTGAGAAACCCTTTGCACGTGAGGTCGGGTTTTGAGCAACCCTCTGCACGGTGCACGGTGGATTTACGCCATCCGCAATTGTAAATCTACCGTAAAACTATCGACGCTATCCCCGATTTTCAATTCATAATTATCAGGGTAGAGCAATTCCAAACGGTTTTTTGTGTTTTCCATTCCTATACCGCTTGACGTTTCTTCATCATAGAATACTCTCACTTTTTTGTTGAAAGTATGCAGTTGTAATACACCCTTTTCTACTGACAACTGTATCCGAATCAGCGATTTTTCCTGAGGATTTACGCCGTATTTAAACACATTTTCGATAAAAGAAATCAAAATCAACGGCGCTATTTTGTATCCATTAGGTTTGCCCTCTATCCCAAAGTTCACTTCCACGGTATCGTCAAGGCGAAGCTTTTGCAATGCCACATAATTTGAGATATATTCAAACTCTTGTGCCAAATTTACCCAATCAGTATCTGCCTCACGCATGACATACCGCATCAACGACGACAGCTTCACCACGGCATCGGCCGTATGCGGCGACTGCTCAATCGCCAACGAATAGATGCTATTGAGCGTATTAAATAAAAAATGGGGGTTGATTTGTGCTTTCAAAAACGAAAGTTCGGTGTTCAGTTTTTCGCGCTCAGTTTGCCGTAAACGATGGTTAATACTCAAAGCTAATGACACAAAAACACCGACCAAAAACAGAAACAGCGCATGACTTAGCTCAAAACCCACAGGAGGCTTATTTCCCGTTGTCATTTCATGAGGAGGTGGAGGGAAATCATGAAGTCTGGTTTCATCATTAGATGGTGGTGGGGGATGGCCATGTTCCTCAAAGCGGCCTTGGTGTATTTTAGGGCCAATCGACGTTCGGTCAATGGAAGTAAGAAGCAGGAAAATAACCCCAAAACCTGCGCCAACACCCAAGGCGTACCGAATGTACTTTTTGGTAAAATAAAAAGCAGGAATTAGGTAATAATAATTTAAGTAAAAGAAGCCCAGCATAAACAAGTACGACCCAAAATTCGTAAGCTCATGCGGGTTTGAGGTCAGGTGAAGGAGTTGTGAAAGCCCATTGGGCGCAAAAATGTAGGGAAGTGCCAAAAAAGCCAATCCCCCAAATACGTGTACCGAGAATTGCCACGCGGGGCTTTTCATAAAAGGGTATTTTTTGGGAAAATTAGAAGCCTCTTTTATTCCTCCCAAATTCTTGCGGTCATCAGGCATAATTTGTCGGTAGATAAGTATTTATAGCATAGGTTTTGGTTTTTGGTATAGATACTCCTACTTTGTCTCCAAATCCTATAATTGTTTGTTCTGTAGTTATGGCCAACGAAGTACTTCTGCAAATTAGCAGTAAACTGAAAGATTACCGCAAGTCGAAAGGAATAACCATTCAACAATTGGCAGATCGTGCCCAAGTAAGCAAGGGACTTATCTCGCAAATTGAAAACAATCGGACGATTCCTTCACTGTTGGTACTCATCAACCTTATTCGCTCGCTAGGGGTGGATTTGAACGATTTTTTTGCCGATGTAGAACAAGCTTCCGAAGCCAAAGTGCTGGTCAAACGCAGTAGCGAGTATCAGTCGTTTGAAAAAGAACAATCCAAAGGCTTTTTGTACAAACGCATCATGACGCGCAATATCCAAAGCCTTCCTACTGACATTGTGATTCTGGAACTAGCTCCCAAAGCTACCCGCGCTTTCATGGTCAAAACCAATGCCTATGAGTACAAATACATCATTAGCGGAGAAGTGGAATACACCGTGGGTGACCAAAAATATACCTTGAGTGCAGGTGACTCCATTTTCTTTGACGCCAATCTCCCACACAAACCCGTCAACGTTGGAGATACGACCGCGTCTATGCTCGTTATGTATTTCTTCAAAGAGTAATTTTGTTTTATCATAAACCCTAAACCTTTACTACCATGAGTCATTTAATTTATGTATTGATCGTTGGTGCTATTTCAGGATGGTTGGCTGGTCAAATAAGACGAGGATTTGGATTTGGTCTTTTTGGCAATATCGTTGTCGGAATCGTAGGTGCTTTCGTCGGAAACTGGGTCTTTGGTCAGCTTGGCGTCTCGTTGGGTGCAGGTTTATTGAGTACAATTCTCACCTCCGTTATCGGGGCATTGTTGGTGTTGTTCGTCATTGGCCTGATTAAAAAGTAGCGCGTTTATCAACATTTTATACCCAAATAGCCCGTATTTTGCGGGCTGTTTTTATTTTAATCACTCCATTTTCTGTTCTTAGTAGTATGAAACCTTTTATTGCTCTCGCTTTTTTCCTCGTGTCTCTATTCGTACACGGTCAATCCGTACGTCCAACCACGGAATCCGTCGCCAAACACATTCAGTTTTTGGCTTCCGATAAAATGAAAGGACGGGGTACGGGAAGCAAAGAGAATAAAAAAGCAGCGGCGTATATCGTCAAACAATTCAAGAAAAATGGACTCACTCCCCTTGGTACCGACGGTTTCTTGCAACCTTTTACGGCCAAAGTACGCCGTGTAGTTGTCCCCGACAGTATTCGTCCTGCTTCAAACGTGATTGGTTTTCTGGACAATGGCGCGCCCTACACCATCGTCATCGGTGCGCACTACGACCACTTGGGCGAAGGCCGTCAAGGAAGCTTGCGTGACGCCAACGCTGTAGGGCAAATTCACAACGGCGCCGACGACAACGCGTCGGGCGTGGCAGGGTTACTAGAATTGGCGCGGTATTTTGCCAAAAACGACGTCAAAGAGTCCTATAATTTCCTCTTTATCGCTTTCGGAGCCGAAGAATTGGGTTTGGTAGGCTCGCGTTACTTTGTGAATAACCCTACTCTGCCGTTGGAAAAAATAAATTTTATGGCCAACATGGACATGATTGGCCGCTATGCTCCCGACCGTGGTGTGGGCATCGGGGGGTACGGTACTAGCGATGCCTGGCCTGCCATTTTTAAGGAAGTGAATGGCGCAAGCGTTAAATTTTTTACGGACAATTCGGGCAGCGGCGGTGCCGACCACGCTTCGTTTTATGCCAAGAAAATCCCCGTTTTGTTTTTCCACACGGGCGGCCACGACGACTACCACAAACCTACCGACGACATCGAAAAAATCGACCTAGCGTCAGAAGTGGGTATCTTAAACATTGAAATTCAGTTGATTGAGAATGCCATGAAGTTGCCTAAGCTGAATTTCACCGAGGTAAGGTAGTTCCGTGGCGGTTATATTCAGGAAGTTTGGTGCTTTATTTACCGTAAACACCAAATTCCTTTCGGTAACCTCATGAGTATTTATCTACGCACCCTTTCGGTGGCGGCAGCCTTGACCGCTGCCACCACACTGGCTTCTTACAAAAGTAGTCCTTCTCCACGCCCCGCTAAAAAGTCAACCGTTGCTGCTGCCGACATCAAAGTGCCTGCGGGTTTTAACGTCACTATTTTGGCCGAAGACTTAGAAACACCTCGGCATCTGGCCGTTTCTAAAGGCGGCGATATTTACGTCAAAATCAACAAACTTAAAGACGGCAAAGCCATTTACCGCCTCCGCGACACCAACGGTGACGGTGTTATCGACGAAAAAATCGGCTTTGGCGATTACAAAGGCTCGGGTATGTACATCCGTGGCGGTTATTTGTACGCGTCGTCTTCTACTAGCGTTTACCGCTATAAACTCAATGACAAAGAAGAAGTTATCGACTATGACCACCCCGAACTCATCGTCAAAGGGCTGGTAGCTCGCGGCCGCGACGAAGCCAAAAACTTGACCGTCGATAACAATGGCTATGTGTATGTAAACGTAGGTTCGTACGACGAAACTTGCAAACAACCTGGTACCAAGCAGGGCATCATGCCTTGCCCGTTGTTGGATTCTATCGGGGGGATTTGGCGCTTCAAAACCGACCGTTTGAACCAATATTACAGCGACGGAATCCGCTACGCCACGGGCTTGAAAAACGTGGTAGGCTTGGATTGGAACTCCACCAATAATTCGCTTTTTGCCCTCATGCACGGTCGCGGGAAGTTCCACGAAGATTTCCCTCAGTATTATACCCCGCAAGACAGCGAAAAATTGCCTGCCGAAACCCTCTACGAACTTCGCCAAGGCGACGATGCGGGCTGGCCTTACGTCTATTATGACCCTTTCCAAAAGAAGAAAATCCTTTGTCCTGAATACGGCGGTGATGGAAAGAAAACGGGCGGCGAAAAGGCGGTGAACCCCGTAGCCGATTTTCCTGCCCACCTTGGCCCTAATGCGTTGTTGTTTTACACGGGCAAAATGTTTCCTGCCAAGTACAAAAACGGTGCGTTTATTGCCTTCCACGGGCAGTCGCCTGTGTTGAAAAAGGGTTACATGGTGGCCTTTGTACCGTTCAAAAACGGCAAGCCTTCTGGCCCTTGGGAGATTTTTGCAGATAATTTTGCAGGTACTGATTTAGCCAAGCCCACAGGCCCCGTTCAACACCGCCCCACGGGCCTCGCCCAAGGCCCCGACGGTGCCATTTACGTCACCGACGATTTGAACGGAACGTTGTACAAGATTACGTATAAGGCTCCTAAGAAATAGGTTTTCCTAATTGCATAAAAAATCCCGCGTCGGTAATTGGCGCGGGATTTTTTGTGTGTGCCTTGGCGGGTGTTCTCATCCACAAATAAGGATAGTCACTTGTGAAATCAGGGAATCGGGAGAGGGTTGGTGATGTTCTTCAATCGCCTCAAATGTTGTGTCACCAACGGACGGGTATTTGTGAAGTAAAAGCAGAAAATCGGAGCGCCGATGCGACCCCATTTAGGGCTAATGTTGGAAATAATACGAGGCTGAATTACTTACGTTCACCACTTTTTCATAATCGCATCAGCGAACCGATACAATGTTGGTGGCTACCGTCGCACGTGCGACCCCGTTTTTTCGCCAGTCAAGTGTCGATGCGCAAAAAGTCCACAGGTGTCTATTGGCCAGTAAGTTGTTGGTGTACAGCTTTGACAAAGTCCACTGCTACGCCTGCAATGTCTGCGATTTGTTCAAAGGTTTTGTTACCTTCATTTAAAAGATATTTAACAAAAGACTCTTTTCCTTTGTCAAGACCTCTCAAAAATAGAACGTCTCTTTCTTCTTTGATATATTCTGCGATGCTGTCCATAGCGTTTTTTAAATTTAGTTCCAAGTTACGAAGCTGAGCTAAAACACGCAACTGATTAAAGTATCTATTTAACGAAAAATCTCCTTTGGTAGTTTCTTTAATACGTACAAGTATCTGTTTTAAAGCACTTTCGGGATTTTCACCCTTGAAATTTGCCAAAATACCCAATATGATTTCTTCAGGCTTGTTCGAGTTAAGGAAAATATGGTAGTCAAGTTCCGAAAACGAAATAAGTGGAAAGCTAAATATTAATCGTTTTCTGTCAAGTTCGGTTGACATTTTAGGCTTGTCCGTACCGAGAAAAATGACAAACTGTTCGATAGGTAGGTCATATTTTCGTTCAAGCATAATGTAATAGTCTGCCATTCGATAAACCATTTCGGGTTCGTCTTTCACTTGAAACTCAATTTGAAGCACAAAAGTCTCTCCTTTTGTATCGGTTACTTTTTTGAGTACATCAGGTTTGCGTTCTTTAGTGTGCTGAATATCATCAGGTAATTCTTCCATAGAAACAGCCGTAATATCAAGCACATTTTGCATGATGCTTGATATTACGGCTTCGATATTTTCTTTGAAAATCTTGTCGTATTGTGCGGGTTGTCGTCCACTTGATTGGCTTTTTTTCTTTTTAGCTTCCATGAAGCAAAGTTACTGAAAATAGTAAGTGTATTAATTAGGTTTAGTACCCCCGATGGCACGAGCGGGATACGCGCGCTTTCGGGGTAAACTCCATAACAAAAAGAGGGTTTGTTCACCATTGCCCGTTAGGCTAGCCGCCCGCCCGAGTTTCGTTTAATCCCGAACGCTTTCAGGATTTCATGGCTTGGCTTTCCGCCACCACGAATGCTTAGTTATTGGTGCCTGTATTGGCCATTGTAGTAGGTCGTTGTCATTCATTTGTCCGAAATAATTCTGTCATACCTGCTAAGAAATATTTCAAATTTACCTTTGTCAACATTATATGACAATGCCCATTTGCTAATGCCTAATGCTAAAGTGTCCAGCAATTCTTTAAAATTAAAAGTTTTCCCCTCGTCTGTTTCTCTGACATATTTTGTTGTTGGGTGAGAAACATAAAACATTAGTCTCTTTACTTTTCCTGATTGCACTTTTCGAGAGTCTAAATTTGTCATATGCAAAACAGAATTTCTAAATTCCCAAAGTTCGTCTGATGTAATACCTAAAGTATTCAAGTCGACATAAGTATCTAGCCATTTGGGAAAGTTTTTATTAGTGTCACCAAATTCTAGATATGAAACTGTGTCAACGCAAATCATTAGCAACTTCATTGAGGAAACATATTGCTTTGCATTGAATAATATTCTTATCGCTTCAATAAAATCGTCGTTGATAAGATTGTCGAAATGAAAACCGCTTTCATCAATATAGTTAACGTACCATTCTTTCTGTTTATCAATATGAACAAATTTGGGTGGACTTGTCATAGCTATTTTTGTCTTTTCATATCCTTCAATAAAGATTTCTCCATTTTTTACTGGTGTCACTACAACTAATGGATTTGAAGATGCACCAAAATGTTGAAAGGCTGTTTCAAAAACTAAAAGCCCGTGTCCCTCGTTACACAAGTTTCTGTATGAAGTGTAGTCTATTCCTTGCCTGATAACATCATTAATTTTTATTTTGAAATTTGCAGGTAGAGGAAATCTTTGAGCATTTTTAAAGTCACTAGAAACATTTTGTTGAAGAAAGAGAACTTTTTCATCATCACTTCCTCCATGGGTATAAGTCACAACTCCTACTTCAGTTATTAAGTCTAAAATAGAATAAACAAATAAATTAAAAATAGTCTCCAAATGTGAGGTCATAATATAGCAAATAACTCTCGGATATCCGAGAGTTATGTCGTAATTTTCATATTTTTTTTGAGTTTTTTTAATATTTTATTACACTATTACTACTGTGCTTTTTGCATTTTTTGCAATACATACAACAATCAAATCACTCTACCTTAAAAGGGTTTACAAAGTTACTTGTGTTACATTAAACTCTGTCCAATTGATTGCATAATTATACAGATTTCCGCGCGATTTAGCAGTAAATTAATAAAAAAGTTATGAGGCAGAAGGCCTCCTGCCTAAGTAGCCCAAATATTCTTTTCAGCAGTATTCTTCTTAATAACATACCGTTGAAAGAAATGATAAATAAAGCTTATTTGTGCGGAGTAATGCTGTTTTTTGGAAGTAAAACAAGCTTCGCCCAAACGGGCAGCGTTCACGAACCTGTGCGCTACGTAGGTGGCATCAGCGCCGACCCGCAAGTCCACGAAGGGCGACTGCGCTATGCCATTGGTGTGGAAAGTCGGCAGACGCTGCGGGTCAACCGTACGCATCCTGAATTGGCCGATGGTTTTGGCTGGACGTACAACCACGCCTCCACCCTTTGTTATTGGAACAACACCTTTTACCAACAATACCTCAGCAACCCCGTCGATGAGCACATCGCCCCAGGCCAAACCTTGGTGGTTACTTCCAAAGACGGCCGAAGTTGGAGCAAGCCCACTGTGGTCTTTCCGCCGTACGTCGCTCCCAAGGGTGTTAAAATCCCCAAAGGCTCAGATGGTTATATGATGCACCAGCGCATGGGCTTCTACACCGCGCCCAACGGCCGTTTGTTGGTGCTGGCTTTTTATGCCCACGCCGAAGAACCGTTTCGGGAAGGGGGAATCGGGCGAGTGGTGCGAGAAGCCTATAAAGACGGCACGTACGGCCCCATTTATTTTATTCGGTACAGCAGCCATAAAACCGTGGATGGGGTTCAGTGGACCGAGAAAAATACCAGTTATCCCTTTTACCAAAAATCAACCGACCAAGGGTTTGTGGAGGCTTGCAACGCGCTTTTGGGCGATAAACTCATGACGCTCCAGTGGCGAGAAGAAGACAACGGCTTAGACGGTTTTTACAAAAACAACCTCGATAAATCGCTTGATATTCAGGCGCTCTCGTATTATCACCGCAAAGATGGCAAGGTTGTCGCTCTCTGGAAACGTTCAAAAGCTGCGCTGTCGGACGACGAAGGAACGACTTTTTCTACGCCTGTCAAAGTACCTACGTTGACCATGGCTGGGGGCAAACAATGGGGACAACGCACCGACGACGGGCGCTATGCCATTTGTTACAATCCCATTGAAATGGACGAACATCGCTTTCCGCTGGTCATCATCACGGGCGACGACGGGGCTATTTTCGACAACATGATTTTGGTACAAGGCGAAGTCCCGCCGCGTCGATTTTTTGGCCGTTGGAAAGATTTTGGGCCTTGTTACATGCGCGGTATGGAGGAAGGAAACGGCAATCCGCCTGGCAACGATATGTGGCTGTCGTACAGCATGAACAAAGAAGATATTTGGATTAGCCGCATTCCTACGCCTGTGCGATACGAAGTCAAAGGCAATATCGCCGATGACTTTAATGCGCTTCAAAACAACGGCTCAGTACCCGACTGGAACATTTATGCTCCGCAATGGGCGCCCGTCACGGTTGTGGCAACGCCCCAAAAGCAAGGAAAATGTCTCGAATTGGCCGACAAAGACCCTTACGATTACGCACGCGCCATTCGGGTGTTTGAAGAAGGCTCCCAAATCGAATGTTCGCTGACGGTATCGCCCGCCCAAAACAAGACGGGTTCGTTGGAAATTGACCTCACCGACCGCTACGGCAACCGCCCTGTTCGGCTACGTTTCGACGACAAAGGCAACATCGTCGTGACCGATGGCGGGACTGAAAAAATCGTCCAAACGTACGATGCTTCGCAATGGTACACATTGACGCTTTCGGTCAATGCTCAACTCACGGGTGGCTCTTTCGACTTGGTTATCAACGGCAAGAAAGTGGTCGAAAAAGCGGCTTTGGCCGAAGCGGTAAAATCAGTAGAGCGGTTGTCGCTACGCACAGGCCCGTACCGCGATTTACCCAACCGCAAAACGCCGAACGAAGACCCTCATCCGCCACTTGTGGGAGCTGATGAACCCGTTGCGCCAGCAGTTTTCTACGTGGATGATGTTATGGTGAAGAAACGATAAATCCGTGAGAGAAACCTGAGAGAAGGAGGGTACTATTGCATTAAAAGTCAGTAGTATAGAAAATTCTTAAACCCCCAAAAACCAGTAATCTCATGGAAGAAAAAAAAATCACTCCACACGCCAACAGTCGTCGCGATTTTTTGAAAGCTTCGTCGGTGGCAGCCACTTCTTTTTTCATTGTTCCTCGTCACGTATTGGGCAAAGGTTTCGTCGCGCCGAGCGATAAACTCAACATCGCGGGAATCGGTGTCGGCGGGAAAGGAAAAAGCGATTTAGCGTCGTTTGCCAATAGCCCAAACGTAAACATTGTTGCCCTTTGCGACGTGGACGACCGCCAGGCCGTTGAATCTCGCACCAAATTCCCCAAAGCCACTTATTACAAAGACTTCAGGGAAATGCTGGCAAAAGAAAACAAAAACATCGACGCTTGTTCTATCTCCACGCCCGACAACACCCACGCCGTGGCGACGCTGGCTGCCATGCAATTGGGCAAACACGTTTATACCCAAAAACCACTGACGCACGACATTTACGAAGCGCGGATTTTGGGCATGGCGGCGAAAAAATACAAGGTAGTTACCCAAATGGGAAATCAGGGTGGCTCGGGCAACGGCGTTCGTCGCATGAAAGAAATCTATGACTCGGGCATTATTGGTGATGTGCATAAAGTATTGACGTGGACCAACCGCCCCGTTTGGCCGCAAGCCATCCCAACCGATAAAACCTACGAAATTCCCAAAGAACTGGACTTTGATTTGTGGCTCGGCCCCGCCAAAAAAGTGCCTTACAACGAAGCGTACTTGCCTTGGAATTGGCGCGGTTGGTGGCCTTACGGTACGGGAGCACTCGGCGACATGGCTTGCCACATCATGGACCCCGTGTATCGTATTTTGCCCATCGACTATCCCACTTCGGTGGAATGTAGCGTAGCAGGGACGTGGACGTTTACCCTCCGTCCACAAGACGATAATCCTGATTGGACGCCTTTTTCGACCTCTATCCACTTGGATTATCCGCGTAAAGACGGCAAAGGCAACATCAAAGTAAGCTGGTACGACGGCGGTATTTTGCCCGAATTACCCGAAGAGTTATTGCCAGGTGAAAGCTTCGGAAACTCCGACGGAGGCGTATTATTCATCGGAACCAAAGGCAAACTCATGGCCGATTGCTACGGTGCTAAGCCTCGTTTGTTGCCTTTGAAAGCCAACGAAACCCTCAACATTCCCGAAACCATACCGCGCGTTCCCAACGAAGACCACTATTTGCAGTGGGTGAATGCGTGCATCGCAGGCTACGGCAAGGGCGTAACCAGTTCGCCGTTTGAATATGCCGCACCGTTTACCGAAAGTATTTTGATTGGTAACTTGGCCATCCGTAGCTGGATGTTGCGAGATAACCCAACTGCCAAGCGTTCGGTTGACCGATATAATGGCCGTAAGAAATTATACTACGACGCTCCTAACATGAAAATTACGAATTATGACTTGGCTAATCAATTTGTAAAACGTGACTACCGCGAAGGCTGGAGCTTAAATTTGTAATTTTTTAGTATGTAATTACTCATAGACCTTCCAAGTTTCCAAAACTTGGAAGGTCTTGCTGTTTTATAAACATAAGTTCAGTAATTATAAACAAAAACCACCACCTTTGTGATTTCACTTTCATTTGTAAAAAAGGAATTGCAAACAATGAATTCGGGAAATATAATAGTGTTTAAGGCATCGGGGCAGGAAATGGAATTGCTGAACAAAAAAATACCTGAGTTACGCCCAGGTGAAATCTTGGTTCAGAACAGCTATACCACCATTTGTGGCAGCGATTTACACACATTTTGCGGGCTACGAAAAGAAAAAACGCCGACGGTCTTGGGTCACGAGATTGTCGGGAAAGTAGTCAAAATAAGCGATGCGCATTCGGGGAAAGATTACTCAGGCGCACCGCTTCTTCAGGGCGACGTCGTTACGTGGAGTATTTTTTCGGCCAATGACCAATCCGACATGGCGCAACGCGGAATGCCCCAAAAATCCGAAAATGTCTTCAAATACGGCCACGCCCTCGTCACCGACGACGACTGTTTTCACGGTGGCTTGGCCGAATATACCATTCTGAAACCCAACACGGCGGTGCTCAAACTTCCTGAGGAAGTGCCCCTTCCCGTGGCGGCAACCATCAACTGCGCCGTGGCTACCGTCGCAGGAGCTTTGCGCCTCGCGGGCGAACTCACCCACAAAACGGTACTTATCACTGGTATGGGTTTGCTGGGTGTTGTTTGTGCAGCGATGTGCCGAGTGGCGGGTGCAGCCAAAATCATCGCCGCCGACATCGACGAACTTCGTTTGCAGCAGTCAATGCCTTTTGGGGTGAGCCAAACGTATTTGCTTCAACATCAGTCTATTGGGGGTTCTATCGATGTCGTTTTTGACATGAGTGGTGCGCCTACTGCCATGGAAGCGGGTATCGAAGCCCTCGGCGTGGGAGGCGTAGCGGTGTGGGTTGGGGCGGTCTTTAAAAACCGTAAAATCGAAATTGACGCCGAGCAAATCATTCGCCGCTTGATTACGATTCGCGGATTGCACAACTACAATTACGACGACTTTGCCAATGCCGTGGCCTTTATTTCTCAGCACCATCGGTCGTTTCCTTTTGAACAGATTGTCGCCAAAGAGTTTTCGCTTTCTGAGGCCGAACAAGCCTTCCAATACGCCCTCAAACACAAACCCCTCCGCGTAGGAATTCGCATAAACCACCTTTAATTTACATGAATTCATCTTTCCGTAGTCAGCAGTGGAAAATGTTGTTGGTCACAATGCTGTGTTATCTGTTTTTTTACACAGGTCGGCACAACTTCGGCTGGGCTGCCAAAGGCATGGCCTCTGCCCTCAACGTTCCTTATTCGTTCATTGGTTGGATTAGCTTTGCCATGTTGTTGGGCTATGCCATTGGGCAATTTATCAACGGCAACCTTGCCGACCGCGTCAGTGCGCGGTTTATGATTGTCACGGGAGCGTATCTGTCGGTACTTACGAATATTGCCATTAGTTACAGCAACTCCATCACCCTCATCCTGATTTTGTGGGCTTTCAATGGATATTTTCAGTCAATGGCTTGGGCGCCTGGCAGCAAACTTATTAGTAATTGGTGGAGCAAAGCCGAACTTGGGAAAGCCTTCGGGTTTTATACCATGGCCGCGGGGTTTTCGTCGGCCGTTACTTACCTACTTTCCATTATTTTGCTCCAGCAAGGCATGGAATGGCGGATGCTTTTCCGACTTCCAGTGCTGTTGTTACTGGTAGCCGCCACCATTTTTTTAATTTTTGCCAAAGACACCCCTTCGCAAGCGGGTTTTACGCTAGACAAAGAACAAGCCTCCGAAAACGTAGTATCAGAAGGTTGGTGGAGTCGCTACCGCACTGTGTTGTCTCATCGCCATTTTTTGTTTACAGCTTTGGCACTCGGTTTTGAAAGCATGGCTCGTTATGGGCTTATTTTTTGGGTTCCCGTTCATTATTTAGGTAAAACGTGGAAAGAAAACCCCAGCAACCTTTGGGTAACGTTTTTGCTACCCGTTGGCATGGCCTTCGGCGCGCTTTCTTTTGGGCTATTGTCCGATACTTTTTTCAAAGGAAATCGCATCCACGCCATTCGTTTTGGAATGGCCGTCAGTGCGGTTATTTCATTGCTCGTTTTTATAACCCCAACGGATAGTTTGGTGCTAGGTGGTTTTTTGATGCTATCAGTGGGCTTTTTTGTTTATGGCCCTCAATCCTGTTTTTGGGCACTCAGTCCCGAGATGTTGGGGCAAACTTACACGGGCACGGGCGTGGGTTTGATGAACATGTGTGCCTACGTTTTTGCCGCCCTTGGCGAACCGTTGTTTGGATATATTATTGACAAAACGGGTAATACCTCCACCATTTTTGTCTTTATTGCAGGAATTTGCTGCTTGTCGGTCGTGATGATTTCATTGGCAAAAAGGGCGTGGGCAAATTCGATTCAACGTGTAGCTTGATAAACAATGGACATTTCTTCGACTTTTACATGGCAACTTTGGGCGTTGGTATTTCTAGGAGCCTTCATCATTGGCTTAGCCAAAGCAGGGCTCAAAGGCGTCGAAATGCTCAACGTGACCATCATGGCCTTGGTATTTGGGGGAAAAGCTTCTACGGGCGTGGTCTTGCCAATGCTTTGCGTTGCGGATATTTTGGCCGTTTTGTACTATAACCGTCACGCCCAATGGAAATATTTTTGGCAGCTGCTACCTTGGATAATTTTTGGAGTGTTGTCGGGCGTATATATTGGAAATTTACTAGAAGAGGCTGTTTTTAAAAAAATTATGGCCTTTATCATCTTACTCATTGTGGGAGTGATGAGTTGGCTCGAATACCGTAAATCGGCTCCTATTCCCACCAGCAAGTGGTTTGCCGCTATGATGGGAATTGTGACGGGGTTTACGACCATGCTGGGCAATTTGGCGGGGCCACTTTCTACCATTTATTTTCTCGCCCTTCGTCTTTCAAAAAACGATTTGATTGGCACCGCCGCTTGGTTGTTTTTAGTGATTAATTTGTTCAAACTTCCGTTTCAGGTGTTGGTATGGCACAACGTGACGGTTGATACTCTTCAGCTCAATTTGATGTTACTTCCTTCGCTGGTATTGGGCTTTTTTGTGGGCATCCGAATCGTTTCTATCATCCAAGACAACAACTACCGTCGGGTGATTTTAGGATTGACGTTGTTAGGAGCGTTGGTGATTTTTATGCGTTAAAGTACAGGTGTTCACCCGTACTTTAACGCATAAATAGGTACTTGACAATTTTTGCATAATTACTCAAGGCCGTTTCAATAGCTCCTCCAACGCATACACTTTCCCATTGACCAACACGTACTTGACGCGTTGGGTATCGTGAATGTCTTGAAGGGGATTGCCTTCAACGATGCTAATATTGGCAATTTTACCTACTTCCAAGGTTCCCAAATCTTTGTCAACCGCCAAGGCTTTGGCAGCGTTGATGGTGGCCGTTTGGAGGGCCTGAAAAGGAGTAAATCCACTTTCCACGTAGTTCCAAATTTCGACGTGCAAACTCGCTCCATAAGGCATGATTGGCGAGTCGGTGCCGCTGGTAATATGTGCTCCTGCATCCAAGAGTTTTTTGGTAGAAGCTCTGGCATTCACATAATTGGCAATCATGGGCGTGGGTTGTTTTCCCATTTGTTGGGCGGTTTCTATCATGGCCGCTCGGTAGTAAGCAGGGTATATTTGCCGAAACTGAGGCGTATTAAACAGGCTTGTATCTTTTGTAATTAAATTCCAAAAACCACCCGACAAAGCCAATGTAGGTGTGATAACCATTTTGGATTGTGCAATGATTTGTACCACATCTTCGTAATTGTGCGCCTTTGACGAAAGTTTTGGCGAGTATCCGCGTCGGCTGGTGGCCGAAATATGCTCTACGGCATCGACGCCGTAACGGGCGGCAGGAAAAATCTCGTGCGACGAAACAGTCATTCCGTGTTGGTGGGCGTATTCGGTGATTTTTTTCTGCCATTCATCGGGCATCCGTACGTACGTTTTGATGAGGTCGTAGCCTAATCGCTTTGCTCGATTTAGCTCCAGTGCCAGTTGGGCTTCCGACCCAATCGCCGTAGCCATGTTGTAATACACCCGACCGCCGTCGGTGAGGGCACCCGTCAGAAAATGAAACGGCCCTGGGCGTTTGCCACTGTGCCACGCTTCGCGTTGTTCTACGGCATCATACGGGTCAGAACCTGGCTCGCGCACCGCCGTGATTCCGTACGATAGCCAAATGCGCCCTGTTTTTTCTCCGTATTGCGCATCCAAATGGGAGTGGGTTTCAAATAAGCCAGGCATCACGGTCAGTTGCGACGCATCTACTTTTTTGTAAGAACTGGGGTAACTAGCACGGTGGGGTTGAATGGCTTTGATACGACTACCTTCGACAATAATATCTACGTTAGTTTTTAATTCGGACGATTTTCCATCAAATAACCTTCCCGCATGAATCACCACCGTTCCTTGAGGTTTGGTATTGGTCCACGTCAAGTCTAAGGGAATGGTTTGTTTGCTAGTGTCGGCCAACGTTACCTTTCGCAAATGGTCGGTAGCGACATAAATAATTGATTTAGAGTCGCCTGTCCACGTGGGAGCTTCGGCTAGCTCGGAAGTAATGGCGCGAGGTTGTCCCGTAAATTGTCCGTCGGCATTCACGTCAATCACCCACAGAAGCGCATCTTTGACATAAGCTAATTTAGTGCCATCGGGTGACCAAATAGGACCATTTCGGTAGCGCATCGCCATGGTTTGGTTGGGAAAGGGGGTATTCATTCCTACGGCTTGACCGCTTTCGGAATTGACCAACAAAAACTTACTGACCCCTTCGCGGTATTTGGACGAATACGCATCCAAAGCTGCCAGTAACACATATTTTCCATTGGGCGACCACGACGGCTGTCCTGGTTGAAACATCGGCTTGTGGACGGCCTTTACTGCACCCGTTGCTAAATCCATGATTTGTAGGACGGTTCCTGTTGCTAAGGTATTCCGTAGTCCTTGTTTCAAAAAAGCTATTTTTTTGCCGTCTGCCAGCCATGAGCCTTGGTACTCATCGTCGGGTGTTTGGGTAAGGGTAGTTATTTTTCGACTCCCAAGCTCCAGCGCATACAGGTCCATATTTCCCGTTCGGTCGGCTGAGAACAACAGTTGTTTACCATCGGGCGACCAAGCAAGGTCAGTTTCGTAGTAGCCGTCATCCGTCAATTTGATAGGTTTGGGTAATCCGATGGTTAATAACCAAATATCCCCCAAAGCGATAAATGCCACTTGCTTGCCATCGGGTGAAACGACTGGACAACGAATTCCTTTGACGGTTTTTACCGAGGAGCCGTCAAAATCATAGGTTTTGCGTTGAAATACAGGCGTACTTACCGTTAATGTCACTTGAAACGGCACTTGTTCCGTACCGCCATCTTCGAGCCCATGTCGTTTGATTTTCCCATCGGACGTGTAAAATAAAGAGCCATTGGCGCCCCACGCCGCCCGAAACGGAAAAACGTCTTCGTCGGCTTTACTTAGAGGGACGATTTTTCCCGTGGCTACCTCTACTGACATCAACGTTGTTTGCGTTCCTGCCAATAATTGATAACTAATCCAGCGTCCATCTTTGCTCCAAGCGGGAGTGGAAGGAGTTCCTTTTCCCGTAGGAGCCAAGAGTTTTTCTACACCATCTGATACAAGATAAATCCCCGCGCCTTCGGTTCGACTCGAAGCGAAGGCAACGATACGGCCGTCGGGAGAGACCGAAGGGGTGTAATCGTGGTCAAGATTGGACGTAATTGCCGTAGCAGCTCCTGAGGCAAGGTCTATTTTCCAAATGTCATAATTTCCATTTCGATCCGACGAACAAAGAATGCTTTTTCCATCGGGTGCCCAAAACGGCTCACGGTGGTCAAACGGGCCCGAACTGTGCTGTGTAAGGTCTTTGCCGTTTTTGTCCACACTCCAAATATGAAACGTGCCTCCCCGATACGACTGAAACGCAATTCGCTGTCCATCAGGACTCCAGCAAGGTTGGCGGTCGTCGCCCATGCCATCGGTGAGCGGTTTAGCCATACCTCCTTTGGCGGGAAGCAGGTAGATAGTTCCCTGTAAATCAATGGCCAGCGTCTCCCCGTCGGGGGAGAGCGCCAAAGCCATGTTTGTTCCTTCACCTACCGTAATTTGCTTCGAGTCCAGCGTTTGGGCTGCCACTCTAAATGCAAAAAATAACATCAAAAGGTGGGATATTCTCATTGGGTTTTAGGGTTAGTTGAACCTACTTATAAATTGCCATCGCGTCAAACACACCAGGTACAGGTTTAGGAGCCAAAGGGTTACCGTTGATTTCGTTTTGTGAATAAATGAACCGAGACGGAAGCCTTGTGCCCGCGTTAGGCGTGAGTTTAATGCCGACAGCACTGGCGCGATTACGGCGTTCGTCGTTCCAACCGATGGTTTGACAGTAAAACGTTACATAACGTTCTTCCAAAATTTCACGGAGTAACGCGTCATTTTTAGCTATTTTATCGGCATTTTCTATTCCACCAGCCTCAAAATCGTTTTCTTCGTAAGGTAAATATTTGTACGTGAAATTAGCCGCAGTTACGCTATTAATGTATCCGCCACCCGTGTTTAAAAAAGCACGGTGTTCGTTTAGAAAAGTAAGCGCATTGGCAAAGTTTCCTGCTCGGATGGCCATTTCAGCCTGCGTCAACTTATTTTCCTGAAAAGTAACCAAAGGGAAAGCGGCATCTACACTCATAAATCCGACTTGAGTGGCTCGTTTTTGGGTATTAGGCTCAATGCGGTTAGGAACGTTGACTCCTTGACGTAAAAAGTAAAAGTTAAAACGAGCCGTTTCATCCGTCTTGGCATTACCTCGATAAGTGGCAGTGAGGGTGGGGTCGGTCAATTTTACCAAATAACAAGGCTCTCCTGTCTTGGTAGCCGCCGCCGCATCACCAATACGGCTCACCGCCAAGAAACTGTAAATAAAATTTTGGTTCTGATTGAGAATCGTTCCGTGTGGCATATACATCGAATTAGCCGCCCTGCTTACCCCTTTTGCCGCAGCTGTAGCAGCTAGTGCGTACTCTTTGGTATCGGTGTAAAACCTAGCTTTGAGGGTATAAGCTACTTCAATCCATTTTTTTGGGTCACCGCCCAACAGTACATCTGTCCCTGCTCTTGGCACGCCTACGCCCGTTTCGAGGTCTTTGATGGCTTCGTCCAAAAGTGTCTGAACTCCTTTGTAAACATCGACTTGTGAATCATATTTGGCGTTAGGGAATTCTTCCAATTGTGCCGCTTGCGAAAAAGGAATGTCTCCGTACAGCGCAGTCATTGTGCCCATATTGTGTGCCATTAATACTTTGGTCATTCCTGCCAATACTTTGATTCCTTGTGGTTCTATTTTGGCCAAAAGCAACCGTGCATTGCGGTGTATTCCGTAGTAACTACTACTCCACATACCGTCGAAATACGACCCAGCAACGTTATATACGTGAAAGTCAGCCCACTGACGATCATACCCAAAATAATATCCCGACCAAATACTCGATAGCAACGAGTTGTACCCTTCGTGCACCGAAGCTACGGCTAATTCGACACCAGTGAACATTAGTTCTGCAGGCGCGTCGGTGGGGTTATTGAGGTCATCGTTCATGTTACTAACCAACGATTCACAAGAAGCCAACAACATTGTGGTGGCTAAGACAAAGGTTGTTATGTATTTTTTCATGAGTCTAAAAGTTAAATCTCATTTTTATAATGAGGTTGGGATGTATCGGTCTGACTACCAGGTCAGACGATAGTCAGACCGATGATTAAGAATTAATAGTTGATACGAATGGAGAAAACAGCTGACTTTGAACCTGGATTGTTAAAATAATCTTGTCCGCGTCCATTTCCTGTGCCATTGAGTGACGTTTCAGGGTCAATGCCCACCACGTCGGTCCACAACAACAAATTCCGCCCCGTTGCCGAGAAACTTACCGAGCCTAATTTTAACTTCTCTTTCAACCAAGGACTGCGCCAGTTGTACGAAAGAGTAGCCTCACGGAGGCGTGTCCAACTACCATCTACCATAAATTGCTCTTGAAGCGCACTGAAACCTTGTCCCAGCGTAGTGTACCAAGCTTGGTCTAGCAACACTGGCCCCGCTCCAAAATCACGGATATTTCCCCGTACCACAGCACCCGCTTCAAACGTTTGTCCGTTGTAGTTTTTGAGCCCACCCGCAGGAATAGTCACTTCGTTTCCGACGTCAGCATGAGTGCCGAAGTTATACATAACTGACTGGGTATTAGGGGCAAATGTAGAGCCTTGGTAAGTTTCAAAAAGGACGTTCAATGAAAAGTTTTTATAGTTAATGTTCGTGCCGAAACCTGCACGATACTTAGGGTTAGGGTCACCAATAACACCATACGTGGGAGCAAGTTGAGGAAAACCATTGGTGTTTAAGTCCAACGACCCATCGGCTTTTCTCAAATAAGTGCCTCCGTACAAGGCAGATAAAGAATACCCTACCTTTGCTACTGAACTTGTCAGCGTACTAAAACCTCCCAATACAATTTGGTCGGTGCCTGCTAAATCTTCGACGCGATTGACGTTACGGCTAATGTTTCCTATCAACTGAATGTCTAAAGCACCACGACGAAACACATCGGCTGAAATCTCACCTTCCCAACCTTTATTTGACATCGTACCTGCGTTGGTATAGCGGCTTGTGAATCCAGTACTAGGTGCGGCTGATACTTCCAGTAATAAATCTTTGATGGTATTTCGATAATACGTGAAGCCTACCGAAAGGCGATCTTCCAAGAAACGTAAGTCACTTCCGATTTCCCACTCTGTTTTGCGTTCGGGACGTAAGAAGGCATCACCTTGTTGAGCTGATTGCACAAAAGCGCCGTTTCCGTAGGCTACACCGCTGGCTGTACCTCCCCAGCCGCCTGTAAATTCGGCCGTAACAAAATCGGTAGTGGTACGATAAGGCTGTGGCTGTACCCCCACAATGCCGTACGAACCTCGCAGCTTTCCAAAGCTCAACCAGCTTAAACCACTGAGTGCTCTTGTTTTAGTAAATTGCCAAGCGACGTCGGCCGAAGGGTAAAAAAACGTACGGTCGGTTTTCTCCCCAAAAGGAGAGCCCGATTCTGCTGCTGCGCCTATATTCACGTACAGCTGATCATAAAACCCTAGGTTGGCTGTGCTGTACAGGCGCGTTGTACGGATGTGGCGTTCTTCATCAAATGGCGTGCGATTGGAGGCGGTGGCGTTACTAGCGTCCATGGGGCCATTCGGAATCAAAAAGTTCACCATTGAGTATCCCAAGTTGAGGAAATCGCGGTTGTTGATGTTCCAGCCTACGATGTATGTTCCAGAGATATTGGGAGTAATGTCTTTCACAGCCCGGGCGATAAAGTCGAAGTTAAGTTCTGTTTCTTTGAGCACTTCCTCGTTATAACTTCCTGTGAATGTACTCCCTGCCGAACCTACTGGATAGTATGTTTTTCGCTCATCGGTATATGAATCTACCCCTCCACGTGCTTTTAGCTCTAACCATTTTTTAGGTTTGAAATTTAGCTCTGTTGCGGTAAGAAAACGGTTGACAGAAGTGGGGTTTTGGAGTTCATTAATAACCCATAATGGAGAATCGTAAATCGGGTTGTCGTTTCCTAAATAGCGGCGATACGAACGCTGGCGAAAAATAGGAGCTGCCGTAGGAGACGAATAGTAGTAACCTTTGTAGTCGCTGTCATCAAAATCAGGTGGAGTACGCACCATTCCCAAGTATAACCCATTTACGTTAGAACCCGTTTGGATACGATTTGATGTTGACTTGATGTAAGAGGTTTTGGTAGAAAGTGATAGCTTATCACCAAACTTGCGGTCGGCATTGAGGCGAAAAGTAGTACGTCGGTAATCGCTTTGCCCACGAATAATTCCTTTTTGGTTAAGGTCACCGACGCTCATGTAATACGTTCCTTGTTCACTTCCTCCGCTGATACTGATGTTGTTATCCACAAAATACCCCGTACGAAATACCTGATCAACCCGTTCATTATTAAAAATTTGTTTAGAGTTTTTCTTCGTAATGGGGTAGTATTTAGTGCCATCTAGTGCCTCAAAATATTGCCCTGTAGTATTCACTTCATCGGCAGCCCCTGAACGATTTTCTATTTTGTCACCCCATGCTCCTGACGCGGTGGGACTGAAAGCACCATTGACACCTTGACCATATTTATCTTGAACTGGGTGCAATACATTCACTTTGTCAATTGAGAGCGACGAGCTAAACGAAATATCCACTTTATTGCTATTTCGGCCTTTTTTGGTCGTGATGACCATTACGCCATTGGCCGCCCGTGACCCCCACAGCGAAGCAGCCGCAGCTCCTTTCAAAATTTGTACATCAGCAATATCATTAGGATTCAAATCATTTAATCGAGATTGTTGACGTACGCCACCTGCCGACTCCCCAATGCTACTATTACTCATGGGAATCCCATCAATAATGACTAGAGGCTGGTTATCACCTGTGATTGTACTTTGCCCCCGAACTTGAATGTACGAACCCGCGCCAGGGTCGCCCGACGAACGCGAAATTTGAACCCCAGCCGCTCGTCCAGCCAATCCATTTATAACGCCAGTTTCGCCCGTACGCGCAATCGCCACGCCTGTTACCTTGGCTGAAGTAGCGCCTTGAATATCTTTATTTTGCTCAAAACCTAACGCCGTTACTGTTACTTCCATCAGCTGTTTGGTGTCGGTTTTGAGTTTAATTGCGAACTCACTTTGATTCCCAATAGAGAGTTCCTGAGAGATCATACCGATAAACGAAACCGTCAATGTCCCCCCTGAGGTCGGTACATTAAGCGAAAACTTTCCTTCGCCATCGGAGGTAGTACCCGTATTGGTTCCTTTTAAAAGAACATTGACGCCAGGCAACACAGCACCGTTGTCGGCGTCGGTAATTTTGCCCGTAATCTTGCGGGTTTGTCCGTAGGTAGTTATACTGAACCAGCCTACAAAAAAAATGAGTAGAGCAGCTTTCATAATGGGTGTTTAGTTTGTTGTTTTGCTTAATTCGCAATAGAAATTAACACCTGATGCTCTATTCGTCAAATTTTAAATATACATTATTAGATAAATTAAAAATATTGTTTGGATTGTTAAATGTGAAAAAAAAGTGAATTTGCAGTATCTATAAAAAATGATATTATGTCGATAAAAATCAATATTACATCGACAAAAAGCGCAGTTTTTGAGGGTTGTGGAATTGTACTTAATCACTTTTTTTGCTTGGCTATGAAACTTAGAATTACCTAAAAAAAAGAAAGAGCTGCCTAAGTAGCAGCTCCTTTGATAAACAGCGTTTTGCCAGAATTACTGATTCATTTTAAGCAATTTAACGGTCTGTATTTGTTTGTTTTCATAATAAATATGCAATAAATACATTCCAGTAACTAACGTTTCTCCAAACTCAATCTCATCGTTCTGTTGCAGCGCGCCATGCTGATATTGCTCAACTCCAATCATATTGGTTAACTTCAACTGCACAATATTTTTATCAGCAACCATTTTAAACGTTGTGGGTGATGGATTGGGAAAAACATAGCTCGTTTCTTTTTCCAATCCCTCTGCGGCGGCTATCCTTGCTGCGGCGCATACGTTCACCGTTTTGCAGTATTGCTTGTACCAAGGCGAAGCCGAATAATTTACCCCTACGCAAACTTGGCCACCCGAAAACCATTGGCCAAAATTAATCGTCACCTTGTAAGGCTGACCCGAAGTCGGCGTAATACTTTGTACTGAACCCGTGCTCCACCACGAATAGTTAGTGGCATTGGCCCGATTGGTGACATTTAACTCAAACGCCTTTACTGAATTGACCGCTGCACAATCATCGCCAATAATATCAGCGGTTGTAGTAGGAGGTGCACTTACCGTCACCGATACCGCCGAAGAAGTGCTCGTTGCTCCTTGATTATCAGTTGCTTTGGCTGTTAAGCTATAAGAACCTGACCCAACGTTTGTCCAGCTAAAAGTGTAAGGGGCTGTGACATCTTCGCCTAGCTTGGTACTACCGTTGTAAAACTCCACCTTAGCAATACTGCCATCCGAATCAGAGGCATTGGCCGCCAACGAGATGGAAGCAGGCGCCGTAAAAGAGGCATTGTTGGAGGGAGCCGTTAAACTCACCGAAGGGGCTTGATTGACAACTGGGGCATTTACCGTGACCGAAACCGCCGAAGAAGTGCTTGTCGCCCCTTGGTTATCAGTCGCTTTGGCCGTTAAGCTATAAGAACCTGCCCCAACGTTTGCCCAGCTAAATTCGTACGGCGATGTCAGGTCTTCGCCCAACTTCGTATTTCCATTGTAGAACTCTACTTTTGAAATGCTACCGTCGTTGTCGGCGGCAGTGGCAACCAGCGCAATCGTTGCAGGTGCCGTAAAGGAGGCATTGTTCGATGGAGCCGTTAGACTCACCGAAGGGGCTTGATTGATAGGAGGTTGTCCCGTGCAAAGTGTTACTGTTTTACAAAACTGCTTGTACCAAGGTGCAGCCGAATAATTGACGCCAACGCACACTTGTCCGCCCGAGAAGTTAGCCCCAAAATTGATATTGACTTTTGAAGGCTGGCCCGAAACGGCCGTAATGCTTTGCGTAGAACCCGTACACCACCATGAAAAACTGTTGGCGTTGGGCAGATTGATGGAATTTAGCTCAAACAATTTTATTTCATTCACACTCACGCAATCAGGCCCAATAATGTCTGAGGAAGGATTGCCAGGGCTATTTACATACACGGTCACACTTCCTGAAGTGGCCACTGAATTTTGGTTGTCGGTCACTTTAGCAGAAATGGTATAGGCTCCCGAGGCTACGTTCGTCCAGTCAAAACTATACGGCGCTGAGGTATCTTCTCCCAGTTTCGTCGAACCATTGTAAAATTCTACTTTCGCGACACTACCATCACTGTCAGCAGCGTTGGCCGCAATCGAAATGGTGGCTGGAGCCGTAAAAGTTGTTCCGTTGGTGGGGGCTGTAAGGGTAATTGTAGGAGGTTGGTTAGGGGCAGGAATCGCCGTCACTTGCACCAGCGACGACGTCAGCGGCCCGCCTGAGTTAAGCAACGCTTTTACGGTTAAATTATACGTTCCTGCTTGGATATTCGACAATGTCAATGAATACGGGGCGGTGGCATCTTCGCCCAGTTTAGTTGTACCATCGTAAAATTCTACCACGGTGGCGGTGGCATTTCCTACGTTGGCCGTAATGGTCAAATTTGCTCCAATCGTTACCGTTGAATTGTTGGCAGGGCTACTAATCGCCACAAAAGGCGTAGGAGGGCCAAAATTATCGGCAGGGTTTAAGATTTTATCTTTGACCCACGTTCCCGATGTGCTAGTATTGTTCCAACCATTATTGCCACAAGCCCCAGGCATCAACGCCGCCGAAGATTCGTCTTTGTCGCAATAACTCCAGTTGCACCAGCTAATTTTCATTCCAGAAGAGTTATTACCCCCCATAAAACTCACCCAATTTTGGGCGTTGTTGTAATCATTCCCGCCGTTTCCTGAATAATTGCTCGTGCCCCATTCCGATACAAACAGAGGTACCGTTTTAATCACATCGTCGATGTAACTTTGGGTATAATGAGAACCCGCGTAAAAGTGGAAGGTGTACATGATGTTGTGGGCGTTGGACCCCGTCAACGGATTAGAACGGACGTCACCTGGCGAACCACTCCACGAAGGAGTTCCTACCAAAATAATGGCGTCGGGGTCGTACTGACGGATGGCTGGGATGACTTGCTCAGCATAACTTTTGACCGACGACCAGTTGACGCCGTTGGGTTCATTGCAGATTTCGTAAATAACGTGTTTTTTACCCGCGTGCTGCTGCGCCATCAACTGAAAAAATTCGATGGCATCGGCGGTGTGCAGGTTAGGGTCGCCAGGGTTCAGAATATGCCAGTCAATGATGCAATACATCCCAAACTGAGCCGACCAATCGACCAACTGATTGACTTTATTCCGCAGACCCACTTTGTTATTCATGTACCCACCTTCGTCCACGTACATGGCTGCCCGAAACACGTCAGCTCCCCAATCGTTAGCCAGTGTTTGTAAAGCCGAAGAATTATAACATTGATCAAACCAATGCAACCCGTGCGAACTCATCCCCCTTAGCTGAATGGGCGTTCCCGCTTCGTTACAAAGCTGTCGGTTGATTACCTGTAAGCGGCCATTGGCCGCCAAGGGAGTAGGGGATTGCCCAAAGGCAAAAGCATGGACAAGTAGAAGGAGCGCAAACACTCCGAAGGTACGTACAATTGCGTTTTTCATACACCTAAAAATTAATGGAACAATAGATAAAAAATATGCCCCCTACGCTATGTTTAGCGAGGAGAAAAATGCCATTAAAAAGTAGGGAAAAATGCGACTAGGGGTAAATATACGCGTTTTTGGCTTTTTTTAGCCCCATTTAGGATAATCTTTTTTTGAGTCTCTAAATAGGCTTTCTTTTGTCTATTTTCTGGATAAAAACTTGTTTGTTTTCAAGAAAATCGTTGCTTTGCATAAGTTCACTTCTTTCATCCCTAAACCTCTATTTTCATGAATACCTTTCCACTTGCTGGGTTTGGTAACCGCTTGGTCGCCCAAATCATTGATAGTATTATTGTCGGGATTGCTTTTAGCCTTATTCTCATTCCTTTCGGTGGGGTAGCTGCGCTGATTGGTCTCAGTTCTGCCGACGCCCTTGAAGGCTCCGACGAAGCTACGGCCGCCGTGATGGGGCTTTTTGGCATTGGACTCATCGTTCTAATTTTGGCCAGTATCTTCACGCCTTTTGTTTACGATGCTTTTATGGTAAGTTCAAACAAGCAAGCTACGTTTGGCAAAATGATTATGAAGATAAAAGTGGTAGGCCCTAGTGGAGAGCGCCTTACGTTCAGTCAAGCGTTAGTTCGTTCTCTGATTAAGTACATTTCAGGCCATTTTTGTATTTTGCTGTGGCTTTGGCCTTTATTTAACCCCGAAGAGCAAGCGTTACACGATTTAGCTGCCAAAAGTTTAGTCATTCGAGAAGCCTAATGATAAAAAAAGTCATTTTAACGGTAACGACCTTGGTCATTACCGTTTTTTATTTTTATTATAATCCTGCTGTTCAGTCGTTTGGGCCACCTTGCCTAATTCACCAAACCACGGGCTTGTATTGCTGGGGCTGCGGTGGGCAACGGGCGTTTCATGCGCTACTTCACGGAGAATTTCGTGGGGCATTTCAGGACAATGCGCTCATTTTCTTGGTTCTGCCGCTTTTAGGCGCGGTTTTGTACGCCGAACTTTTCGACGATGTCCGTCCGTTTCACTATCTTCGCCGCCGCTGGGTAGTCCTCCTAGCCGTAGGAATATTTTTCCTGTTTACGATTATTAGAAACCTAAACGGATTTGAATTTTTAATACCAACAAACTGATTCATCATGCTTACCATTGACCTTCGTTCCGACACCGTTACCAAACCCACTAAAGCAATGCTTGAAGCCATGTTTACCGCCGAAGTCGGTGACGATGTATTCGGCGATGACCCCACCGTCAATGCGTTGGAAACCAAAGCTGCGGCATTATTTGGCATGGAAGCAGCGCTTTTTTGTAGTTCAGGAACCCAAACCAATCAATTGGCCATACGTGTTCATACCCGCCCAGGAACCGAGGTTATTTGTGACAAACTTTCGCATATTTATTTGTACGAAGGTGGTGGCATCGCGCTCAACTCGTTGAGTTCGGTTAAATTGTTAGACGGCGATAAAGGTCGCATTTCTGCGCAGCAAGTACGAGATGCCATCAATAACCCCGACGATGTTCACGCGGCTGTATCGCGGTTGGTTTCTCTCGAAAATACCATGAACAAAGGGGGCGGCTGTTATTACAATTTCAGCGAAATTGAAGCGATTAAAGACGTTTGTACCCAAAATGGTTTGGCACTTCATTTAGATGGAGCTCGCCTATTTAATGCCCTCGTCGAAACGGGCGAAACTCCGTTCCAATACGGACAAGTTTTCGATAGCATCAGTATTTGTTTGTCCAAAGGGCTTGGTTGCCCCGTAGGCTCTTTGTTGTTGGGCAGTAAAGAGTTTATCAAACAAGCCCGTCGAGCTCGTAAGGCCATGGGAGGCGGTTGGCGTCAGGCAGGCTATCTTGCCGCCGCAGGGATGTATGCCCTCGACCACCACGTAGAGCGTCTTCGCCAAGACCACGCTCGCGCCCGAGCCATCGGAGAGCTACTAAAAGGCCGCCCCGAAGTAGAAGAAATTTATCCGATTGATACCAACATTGTCATATTTCGCCTGCCCGAAAGCATCCTTGCCACCGACTACGTAGCCCAGCTTGCTTCCCAAGGTATCAGAGCAGTAACGTTCGGCAAGCACTTGGTACGTTTTGTGACGCACCTTGATTTTACGGATGAGCACCTTTCAGAATTACAAAAACGGCTCTAAAGTTATTTTTCGGTAATAAAATGCGTATTTCTACGCTATAATTTTGCCAAAAAAGTTGGCACTTTTGTTGCTGTAAAATTTTTGTGATTTTTTTTAAACCTTTTTGTACTTTTTCCCGTCTAAAGAAAAAACAGGCAAAAAGATGACTTGTGGTAGTCATGGCCAAAAAGCAATTTTTTATCCATCACAATAGCAAGGCAGAAAGTCCGTTAATTGAGCTAAATTAGTTGTTTTGTTAATTTCTAAATCGTCCGTCAAAGCCATGAAAAAAGTCGTCAAACTCTTGTCAGTTGCTTTAGCAGTGGGTGCAGCCGTATATACATACAAAAAGTTGCAACCTAAAAAAGCATAAAAAAGGGGCGTTGCTGAGGGTCAGCAGCGCCCTTCGCTTTTATTCTTCTATCTGTTTCAAACTCACCGAACAGGCGTTTACTTTTACAAGGGATTTCGGAATTTCTTTTTTTCCATCTTTTTTTTCTCCCTTTTGTTGTTGTTCAATTGCCATCAAAAGCGAGTACGCGTGCATTCCTTCAATCATTCGCGTATCTAATCTTAAGCTCTTCCAAATATCCAGTGCCATCGTCAACTCAGCGACCGCTTCACCAAAAAACTCCGCTCCTTTGCAGTAAAACGTACGACCACTGAGGTAGTGATAAAACGCTTTCAAAGGCTTCGCTAGACGGTTTTGCTCAAACAGCACGTCACACTCTTGCCGAATCTGATTCAATACACGGCTTGCACTTTCATAATCATCACGGCGAAGAGCCACACAAGCTGTACATTTCAACGCTTTAAAAATGTACTTTTTTCGTTCGATGTCGGGACAAATAACTGCTCTAGTAAAGCGAACGTAGTCATCAATGGCACTAGGTTCAAAACAGCACCGATATGCGTAATATTCGGCTTCGTATCGAAACAGTTCAGTAGAATCAAGTGTATTCTCTAACTTGTTTTTATCGATAAGTCTTCCCAACTCTTCGTTAAATTCTTTCGTAATGGCTACTTCTCCGCCTGCCCAAGCAGCTTTCATGACATTGAGCACCAAATGCAGCATAACACGGGAAATGTCCTCATCCACAGCTTCTTGGCTTTTGAGATAGTCGACCATCATAGCGGCACCTTGATATAGCTTTTTAGTCAAGCTCAGTGTCATAACTTTACTACAATCGTACACAAAAATTGAATTAAATGCACTCAAGAAATAGGCCGTCAGAAATTGTTCAGGGTACGTTTTAATCAGGTAAAACAATTCTTGAATCGCATTGGCTTGTTGCCAAGGCTCCAATTGCCCATCCGAAAAAAACATGAATTCTTCCTGTTGCCGAATAGAAAATAACAGGGAATTGCCGTGCCCTACAATATCACGCGGTGACTCATTCTGGAGGGTATATAATTGATAATATCGTTCGACTTTCGTCCGCGCTATTTTTAGTAACTCACTTTCATCAGATATACCCTGCGGCACTTCTCCCGCCCATTTTACAAAACTCGAAAAATCACTGAAATGGGATACGGACAAACTACAAGCCAACACTCGACACAAGCGGTCTAATGTCCTCTTGTCAAAATTGCACGCTGCTGGTTTAGAGCGCATCGTCGTAAAGGCTTTTTTTGCACCCTGTGGTGGGGGTACTTCGCCTAAATGCCGACTCTTTTCAATTTGCACAGTAAACCATTCTACTAGATTTTTATCAGCAGGCTTGGAATAAAGTGTACCTTCTATTGCCCAATCATACAAATTGGTCAATAAGCCTATGTAATAGGCTGAATGAACGGGATTTTGTGAACGTGGCATATAACTATGTGGTTTAGATGCATATACACTAAACGATAAGTTTGCACACGAGAAGTAGTTTGTACAGGGTAAAGTTATCAGATTGTAAATTTCAGGCTAACGGAATTAAAATGCTAATAATAAAAGTAGAAAATTTCAAGAATCTTATTCGGGCCTCCGCAAAGGAACTTCCCCCAATCAATCACAGTTAAATAGGTAAGAAGCTACCCCAAGGATTGGTACGAGTTTTGTGGCTTCTTTATGTTGTTATTCATTTTGAAATGCTCCAAAATCGCTTTATAAAACGGGTTTTTGCCTACTTTGTACGGGGGCTTGTACTTGTTGCTCCCACGTATTTTACGTTCCTAATTATCAAAGAAGGAATTTCATACTTAGATAGTATTTTACCCATCTACATTCATACCGATGCCAAGCATCCACTTTATTTGCCAGGGCTGGGGTTGTTGATTATCGTCTCAAGCATTGTTTTTTTAGGGTTTATTTTTTCCCGCTTCGTACCCCAATCGGTATTTAGTTTTAGCGAAAGTATTTTGAAGAAAATGCCGTTGGTGAGTTTGATATATTACTCTATCAAAGACCTTATTTCGGCTTTTGTGGGCGACAAGCGTAAGTTTAATCAGCCTGTGTTGATTACAATCAACCCGCAGTCTGACCTAAAAAAACTGGGTTTTATAACGCAGAACGACCTTTCTAGCTTCGAGCTTAGTGAGTATGTAGCCGTTTATTGTCCACACTCTTACGCGTTTTCGGGAGAGTTATTTATTGTGGCAAAATCCAACATCAAAATCCTCGACAACGTATCGAGTACTGACGTCATGAAAATGATTGTTTCGGGAGGGGTTTCGGTCAAATAGCTTTACAATCCACGAATGACACGGCGAGCCCACGAGTTACGTCCACGTGGGGTATCTGGCGCTTTAAAAACATCCGTCCAAGTCATTTGCTTCTTGCGCTTCATTGCCCGAATTTTAAGGAAGTAGCCTGCACCAAGGTAAATACAAAACAAGCCCACCAAGATAAAAAAGGCTTCGGTGTTGGTAATGTATTCAAACGTGAGGAAATAACCCATCACGTTGACAATGGTCATAATCCAAAACGTAAGTGAAGTTTGAATGTGGGTAAATCCATTGTCTAAAAGTACGTGGTGCATGTGATTGCGGTCGGCTTTAAACGGAGAGCGGCGGTTAAGAATACGCACCAAAAACACGCGCAATGTGTCGAAAATGGGGACAATGAGAAGCACTACTGCAAGAATAGGCGCATTGAAGAAGGCAGTGGAGTCATGTTGATAGGTGATGTTAAGACGGATAAACTTCACGGCAAAAAATGCCAACAAGAAGCCAACAATCAATGACCCTGTATCGCCCATGAAAATTTTGCTAGTCTTTGAAAAGTTGAATCGCAAAAAGCCCAAAAGTGCCCCCGAAAGCGAGAACGCCATGCAGGCCATTGAGAAATGGTGATTTAACAAAAACCACGTTCCAAAACTCAAACTTGCGATAAAAGCAATTCCTCCTGCAAGCCCATCCACACCATCAATCAGGTTGACGGCATTGATGATAGCAATAAAAATGAAAATTGTGAACGGAATACTGATAATATCTGGAATGTGCGTCCAGCCAAAAATTCCGAAAAAGTGGTCAACTTTCAGTCCTCCAAGTAATATCAAAGTAGAAACGGCTACTACTTGAAGCAAAAGCTTTTTGTTAGGGTCAAGTACTAAAATATCGTCTTTGAGCCCTAAAAAGAACAGTATTGTAAGCCCTACTACGGCCAAGCTTGTTAAGTAGGCATCGGTTTGTTCGTTGGTATGAGGCCACAAAAAATGGGCAATTAGAAGCGAAGCATAAATAGCAATTCCTCCAAACTCAGGTGTCTCTTGCTGGTGAGAGCTGCGGAAGTTGGGTTTCTTTTTCAGTTCCAACAATCCACTGATATTGATAATCACTGGAATAGACGTAATGGCCACAGCGCAGGCAATCAAAAAGGATATAAGGCACTGATACACTTCGTGTTGAAGTATATTTTGATATTGGCTTCTGAGTACGTCTATTAGTATATCTGCATTCATAGAATTCCGTTTCTGCCTTTTTGTCTCTCATAACGGAAGACAAAAATTATAAAAATTAGCTTATCTCACAAAAAACACTTCCGAAAATACGATTCTATTTATTATTCGGTCGTTTTGGTTTGTAAACAAATTGTAAAACCTTTCTAAGGGGTTTGAGCCATAAAGTAAACCAATAGGGCTTCAATCCATTTAGTTGCCATGCTTCTCGATCACTTTGATTGGCCTTTAAGCGATTCCCCACTGTTTTGTTACTTACCCCGCCCGTTCGCATCACGGTAACAATCTCTGGAAGGTAAGTGACCTTTAGACGTTGCTTGTATAGAAAACGTAACATTAATTCGTAATCTGCCGCGCTTCCCAAATCAAGACGATACGTCCCAAGCCGTTCATAAGACGCTTTTTTTACAAAAAACGTTGGGTGAGGGGGCATCCAACCGAAAAGAAATTTTTTTCTATCAAACCCACCCGACTTCCAATAACGTTTTACCTGTGCCGTATCGTTTGCATCTACGTAAACCAAATCGCCATAGATGCCGTCAGCGTCCGTTTCTTTCAACTTTGTCACTAGCTTCTCAATGACTTGGTTGTCTGCATAAAAATCATCGGCATTCAAGATACCTATTACCTCGCCCGTTGCTTGAGCGATACCTTTATTCATCGCATCATAAATCCCTTGGTCTTTTTCAGAGATAAATACAGCAATTTTTGTGCCGTAATTAGCGACTATCTTAGGTGTATTATCGGTTGATTTCCCGTCAATTACGATGTATTCTATATCGTGATATGACTGATTTAGCACCGATTCTATACAACTCCCTAGCGTTTGTTCTCCATTAAAAACTACTGTAATAATACTTACTTTCAAAGCCTCTTGGGTTGGTGATGAAATGATCTCTAACGTTTTAGCGTTACTCCGTTATTTTACGTTCGCGGATCCACTGAGCGGGATTCCCTTGATAAATACCGTACGACTCTAAGTCGCGCACGGCCACGGAATTGACGGCTAACACAGCGTGTGAATGGCAGGTAACTCCTGGACAAACCACCGCTTTGGCGCCAATCCATGTGCCTTCTTCGAGAACAATTTTACCCACCTTCAAATCAAAAGTACTGCGGGTATAGTCGTGGTTCCCAGTTAGGAGCATGGCTCCTTGCGAAAGGCACACATTGTTCCCAATCACAATCTCGGTTAAGCTATCAATCCATACCTCTTCGCCTATCCAGACGTAATCCCCAATTGTAAGTAACCAAGGATACTTAATGTTTACTTTGGGCTTAATCATCACGTTGCGCCCGACTTTCGTTCCAAAGCCTCTCAAAATAAAACACTTAATAGAGGCTGGCAACGGGAAATACGAATTAAAAAAAAGTGCGTTTACCAGAAACCAAAGCACATTTTTCCAAAAAGGCGGATGCTTATACCAACTATTGTCGTACCGAGACAGGTCGGTTTTGAACCGATGATAGGTCTTTTCCGTATTCATTTCGGAAAAATTCAATGATAGCTTGTTTATCTTTTCCAACTCGAAATTCTACTTCAAACAGTTTGGCGTCCACCAAGAAACGATACCACAATCCCTGTAAAAAGTGCCATACTAGCCCTTTTTTACCATCTAGGAAGCCAAACTTTATAAAATAACGATACAAAAAATACGCGAATGGACGGGTAAAAAGGGGTAAGGAAGCATACTTTTGCTTTAAATAGCGCTTCCGTTGCTCTTGGGTACCAAAAAGCTTGGGAATAACGCGCTCTGCTTCTGCAAAATTATACTTTATGTCCAATAAATCAATCACTTCTCGAATGGCATAATTATTATGTTTTTGTGTCCACCACGTGAGGTTATTCAAATTATGGTCCACAATGTCATTTTTGAATTGGACAGTTTCCCCTTCCGAAAGTTTAATGTGTTCATCCATCCACAGCTCCTCGCAAATGCCCTTGTCGCGGTGCCATAAGCGCAATAACCAAATGGGATAATATCCTCCGCGTCGAATCCATTGATTCATAAACATCACACGGCGTTTGACATATACACCAGTAATTGTAGGTGCCAGTCCAGCAAGGGTTTGATTGATTTCGTTGGCCAACTCTGGCATCACGTACTCATCGGCGTCCATGCGCATGAGCCATTTGGTCTGAAAAGGGGTATTTTCAATCCCAAAATTAAACTGCGTGGCGTAGGTAATCCACGGGTTATGAACGACTTTCGCACCTAATGATTCGGCGATTGCCACTGTGCGGTCGGTAGAACCCGAATCCACAATAAAGATTTTGTCCGTAAACACTAGTAAGCTACGGAGACACCGTTCGATGTGCTTTTCTTCGTTGTGCGTGAGGATAATGACTGAAATATCAGATTTCACAGTTGTGCGATTTCAAGCCGCAAATTGTACTTTTTTAGGTTGAAAAGCAAAAAAATGGCCTTAACTTTGTAAAATTATCAGATTATCGACTCTCAATGCAAGCAGTAACCGTTTACCCACCTCTGGCTCCCATTCAAGCCAAAATCCAGTTAGCAGCTTCTAAAAGCGAAAGTAATCGCGCTTTGATTATCAATGCGTTATCGAATTTTGGAGGGCAACTTTCTAACGTCTCAGCCGCTCGTGACACCCAAACGATGCTGCGTTTATTGCAATCGTCGGAAACGGTCGCCGATGTACTTGACGCTGGTACTACCATGCGTTTTCTCACTGCTTATTTTGCGGTGACAGGCCAAAACAAAACCATGACAGGAACGCCACGCATGTGTGAGCGCCCGATCGGGATTTTGGTCGATGCCCTACGCACGCTTGGCGCAGATATTACGTATTTGGGAAAAGATGGATACCCACCAACCCAACTAAATGGTTTTACCTATTCGGGGGAAAATAAGGTAAGAATACGGGGCGATGTGAGTAGTCAGTATATTTCTGCCTTGCTAATGGTAGGCCCTACGCTTCCCGAAGGGATTACTTTAGAGCTTACGGGCGAAGTTGGTTCACGTCCTTACATTGAAATGACACTTCAACAAATGGTTGCTTTTGGAGCAACGTTTGAAGCAGACTGGGAGCAGAAAATTATCCGCGTTCCTGCCCAAAAATATACCCCAACTCACTACCAAGTAGAGTCTGATTGGTCGGGGGCAAGCTATTGGTACAGTGTGGTTGCTTTGGCCGAACAAGCTGAAGTAGAATTATTAGGCTTAAAAGAAAACTCATTGCAAGGCGACAGCGCGATTGTCGATATTATGCGACACATGGGCGTGGAAAGTACCTTCACGGCGCAAGGAGTTCTTTTGACCAAAATTCCTGCTCAAGAAGCTTTTGCTTGGGACTTTACTGACTGTCCTGATTTGGCTCAAACCGTTGCAGCTTGTGCCGTAGCTAAAGGCATTACGGTAACAATGACGGGCATTGAAAGCTTAAAAATCAAAGAAACCGATCGCGTAGCAGCCCTTCAAGCAGAGTTACCCAAAATCGGTGGGGAATTAGTAGAAGTTGAAAGTAATACCAAATACGTGGTAAGACGCACCGTAGCGCCTACAACACAACCTACCATCGAAACTTACGATGACCACCGCATGGCCATGGCATTTGCTCCCGTAGGAATGGTAATGTCTATTGTGATAGAAGAACCGCACGTGGTGGCCAAGTCGTACCCAAGTTTCTGGGAAGACTTGAAAAAAGTCACAACTGTTGCATAAATCGTAGAAGCATCGCTTTCCATACGCCACTACATTTTGATAGCCCGAAGCCAATACCTTCGGGCTAAAATCATTGTTTCATTTTACTGATATTTTCCTCAAAACAATGAAAAATCCCTATTTCTCGCTCTTACAAACGGCTTGGCGATATGCACGTAAGGAAAAAGGGCGATACGTGTTGGTGTATGGCCTTTTTGTCCTTGCCAATGTGATTTTTGCGCTTAATCCTCTTTTATACGGCTGGTTTGTCGAAGCCATACAAAAAGAGGGAACGGGTGTCATCAAGCACGTTTGGATGTATGCGGGTGGCTACTTGTTTTTGATGCTGTTAGAGTGGGCTTTTCACGGTCCTGCGCGGGTCATGGAGCGAGAGCTTGCGTTTAACCTGAGCCGCAATTTTTTAGAAGAACTGTATCACCAGTCGCTGCATTTGCCCGTTCGTTGGCACCAAGACCACCACAGCGGCGCTACCATCAACCGTATTCGAAAAGCCTACGAAGCTTTGAAAGACTTCTTTCAAAACGGCTTTATGTTTTTGCACGCTTTTTCAAAGTTCGTCTTTTCGTTTTTGGCCATTCTTTATTTTTCTCCGCTTTACGGAAGCATTGGCGTTTTGATTGGGGTCTTTACGGTTTGGATTATTTTCAAGTTTGACAAGCCCTTCATCAAAGCCCTCGACGAAACCAACGAAAAAGAACACGTCGTGTCATCGACCTTGTTTGATAGTCTTTCCAACATCATTACGGTGATTACCCTGCGCCTCGAAAAACGCATGGAAAATAGCCTTTTGGCCAAGGTAAAAGAGATATTCCCGCCGTTTCGCCGTACGGTGGTTATCAACGAATGGAAATGGTTTGTGGCCAGCGTGCTCATTGGGGTAATTTATGTGGTGGTTGCTGTTGGGTACGTGTATCAAAACTACGTTCCAAATGAAGTGTTTTTAGTGGGCGGACTGGTCACCTTGTTGGGTTATGTCAATCAATTTACCAGTGTTTTTCAGGATGTTGCGTGGCAATACACCGAAATCATTCGCTATAATACTGATGTTCAAACGGCTCGTTCGATTGGAGAAGCCTACCGTCAGCAGCACCGCGCCGAAGCAACTGAAGTCCTTCCGTCTGACTGGAAAACAATACAAATCAACCAGTTGAATTTTTCGCATCACGATACCTACGACGCTCAAAAATCGGCGCATAGCCTTCATCAATTAAACCTGCGCATTGAGCGAGGCCAACGCATTGCGTTTATTGGAGAAAGTGGTAGCGGAAAAAGTACCCTTTTGGCTTTACTGAGGGGGCTTTACGAACCCGAAAAAGGAGTAAAGCTGAGTATCGATGGAAAACCATTTGAAGGAATTGACCTCATTACGGACACCGTGACGCTGTTTCCCCAAGAACCCGAAATTTTTGAAAATACCATTGCTTACAACATTACGTTGGGACTACCCTTTGAAGAACAAGATATTTGGCAAGTATGCGACACGGCCCAATTTAGCGAAGTAGCCCGTCAACTGCCCAACGGTCTTGAGTCCAACATTCAAGAAAAAGGGGTAAATCTTTCGGGGGGGCAAAAACAGCGTTTGGCGCTGTCTCGTGGTATTTTGGCCGCCCGAAGCAGCGATATTGTGCTACTCGATGAGCCTACCAGCAGCGTTGACCCCAAAACTGAGTCATTGATTTATGAACAATTGTTTGACGAATTTAGGGGCAAAGCCGTACTTTCGTCCCTGCACCGTTTGCACCTTTTGACCAAATTTGACTACGTGTATGTGCTCGAAAACGGCCGAATTGTTGACCAAGGTACGTTCGAGTCCCTCAGGGCCAATAGTCCAGTTTTTCAAGAATTGTGGAAACATCAAGAGAAAACTTCGAGTTAGTGAATCATAACCAAGACATTTATGCTAACCATCAACCCTAAAGACGTTTCAGTACCTGTTTTGCATCATTTTTTGCAAGGTGCGGTGGCGCCTCGCCCCATTGCTTTTGCCAGCACGATTGATGCCGAAGGCAACGTAAATCTCAGCCCATTCAGTTTCTTTAATTTGTTTGGCACAAAACCTCCGACCTTGATTTTTTCGCCCAATCGCCGCGTGCGAGACGGAAGCAACAAACATACGCTGGAAAACGTACAGGTCGTGGACGAAGTGGTGATTAGCATGGTTGACTACGCCATGGTTGAGCAAATGTCGCTGGCGAGTTGTGAATATCCGCGAGGCGTTAATGAATTTGTGAAAGCAGGTTTTACCGAAGTGCCGTCCCAACTGGTGCGCCCGCCGCGTGTTGGCGAATCGAAAGCCGTTTTTGAGTGTAAAGTCAAACAAATCATTTCGTTGGGTGAAGAAGGAGGAGCAGCCAACTTGGTGATTTGTGAAGTAATTCTAGCCCATTTTTCGGAGGATATTTTGGGAGAAGATGGCCGCATCGACCAGCGCAAAACGGATTGGGTAGCCCGTATGGGTGGCGATTGGTACGCACGCGCCTCGGGCGACGCGATTTTTGAAATTCCCAAACCAAGTACTCAAAAAGGCATTGGGGTGGACTTGATTCCTGATTTTATCAAAAATAACCCTGAATTTTCGGGAAATAACTTGGGACGTTTGGGTAACATCCAACAGTTGCCTGAGACCGATAAAATTGAAGCATTTAAAGCCCAACATGCGGGGCAAGATTGGGTAACGACAGCCAAGCAGTACCTTTCGGAAGGAAAAGTAGAACAAGCATGGCTGTCGTTGTTGGCTTCGCAAGGAAGTTAAGCCAACGCTTTCCCTTGCAATATGGGGCGTTTGTCTTTCGCGCCCGACATGCGGTTGATGCTGTTGTCAAAACTTACTGTTAAAGCATCGCCATCAAATTGGCAAATGACGTAATTTCGGTGCGGTGACTCGTAGTAACGTAGCGTTATTTCAAACGTTTTCGGGTCTTTCCACGTACCACTGGCGGCTATTTTGGCGATTTTTTCGGTTTTAATTTTCTGAGAAGCAACCAAATTGGGTCTTGGCAAGTCAGTTTGTCCAAAGACCCATTTTTCTAATCCCACTTCTACTTTATGCTCGCCCGCTGCATCTTTGAGCATAAATTGATACGTACCTCCTTCGCGGTAAGCCAGCGAAATTTGCTGCACATTCATCGAATTTGTTTCGATTTCAAACGCTTTCCCCGATACTTTTACGGCCTCCAAAGGCTTTACATTTCCTTTGGGTGGCAATAAAGCCAATGCTGCCATTCGCTGCTTCAACGCATTGACCGAAGCCGTATTGGCAGGTAACGCCTGCGCTTTCATGGCGGGTAACAAATGCTCCCATACCAAGTCCAAAATCCCCTGCATGTCAGGAGTTTCGCTCGTGATGGCCAGTACTGCGTCTTGGTCGGGCATTACAATCGTGTATTGTCCGTACGCTCCATCGCCTCGGTACGCGTTGTGCTGGCAACGCCAAAACTGATAACAATAGCCTTGAAGCCAATCGTTCTTTTCGTTGGGGCGCGTTGGTTTTGCAGGAGAAGGTTGCTGAATTTTGAAGGTAGTTGCTTCTTCTACCCACGCTGCTGGAATGATTTGTTTGCCATTCCATTTGCCTTTTTGAAGGTACAATTGGCCAAACTTTGCCATGTCTTCGGTACGGACGCGCAAGCCCCACCCGCCCGTGTTGATACCTAACATATCTTCTTCCCAATCAGCCCCTTCAATGCCCAAAGGTTCGAATAAACGAGGACGTAGGTAATCAATGATTTTTTGTCCCGTTACTTTTTGTACAATGGCCGAACACATGTAGGTAGCCATGCTATTGTATAAAAATGTGCTGCCTGGGTCGTTTTGAATCGGGAAAGCCAAAAACGTTTTTATCCAATTGGCTTCATCCCGAATGCTCTGGCCCGTGGGATCCACGCCGTGTCCTACCGACATCGTTAGGAGATCTTTGATCGTCATTTTTGCCAAATAATCACTAACCGTTGCGGGCGCGTATTCGGGGTAAAATGAAATCACTCGGTCGCTGGTTTTAAGCTTGCCTTCATTTACGGCAAACCCTACGGCCGTGGAAGTAAAACTTTTACTCATTGAGTACATGGTATGTTTCAATTCTGCGCGGTAAGGTGCCCACCAGCCTTCGGCCACCACTTGGCCGTGCCGAACGAGCATCATACTGTGAAACTCATGTTTACTTTGAGCAATGGCGTCTAAAAACGCATTGATGTTTGCCGAATCAACCCCTTGTGCTTCGGGCGTACTACGGGGTAACCGAACGGCTGATTTGCTCCAGCTGTCCAACGGCAATGCCGCCGAAAGACCCAGGCTAATTCCTGCCAAACCTAACTGTTGGATAAACTGACGACGCGTAGTTTGCATGCTCTATTTGTATTTTTTTTGTAGAAAAGGAACAAGAATTTTGGCGTATTCACGATAGCCTTGCGGGTTGATGTGTAGGCTGTCTTTGGTATATAGTTCGCTTTTTACCGTACCATTAGGGTGGAATAATGCGGGATTAATATCCACGTACGACAAACGTTTCCCCGTACTGAAGGCTTTTACCATTTGATTGCCTTTGGTCACTTCAGGCCAATGTTGGCGGCGCGACGGCGATAGTTTCATTGACACAAAACAAATGTGAGTTTTGGGAGAACGCTTGTGAATGAGCGATACAAAATCACGATAAGAGTCGAAAAGTTGTTCGGCCGACTTGAATTTTTTTCCTGATAAATCATTCTCTCCTCCGTAAACAACCAATAATTTCGGCTCGTGCGGAATCACCGTTCGTTCTGCATAATGAATCAGTTCGGGAATGGTAGAACCTCCAAAGCCACGGTTGACGACGGGCAATGGGGCTAAGTCGGTTGCCATGTCTTTCCATAGGCGCCAACTGGAACTTCCGTACAAAACTACTTGGCCTTTTTTGATGCCTTTGGTTGCATCTTCTTGCTCAAATTTCTTAATTTCCTCCTCAGAGCGGTCGATTTTATAGTCTAGTGCAAAAGGCTCGGCAATGGGTTGATAGGTGAGGTTACTACGTTGGCAGGAGGCCACTACTAGAAGCAATAAAAAGCTACTTACAAAAAAGTTGCGTTTGGTAAATAAAGGGGTCATAGGTGGAGTGTTTTCTAGTTGAAAGCGCCCAAAGGTTAGAATTTACGCTTAGTCCGAAAAAAAAGCTACCCTAAGAAGGTAGCTTTTTTTGCTCACAAACACTTGACCTAGTTTTCAAAAAAAGATTGTTGATGTGTTTATAATAAGTCTCTTGGCGACGCCGTGAGACGTAGTTACAAGTCAAAGATAAGATATAAAATCGCCATTTCCTCACAAATAGTCCAGTTTTACACAAAAACTAAAATTGTCAGTTGGGGTAGTTCCGACAAACAAAAATCCAACTCTTCATCGAAAAGTCGGATTCTCACATGATACCTAAACCTTTACTCTACTGAAGGATGGAAAACTCTTTTGTTAGATAAAAATCTGATATTGTAACGTCAGGGCACTTCGGCGACCGTTGGGGCTCAGGCGGCCGTCGGTCGCATTTTGATACACTGGACGGTTCTGATAATCGAGCGTAATTTTGGAGTTATGACCTTTAATGAGCCAATTCACCCCAACACTGTAAATACTTGCCGTTTTTGACAAGCGCTGGTAGTTGGCTATTTGAGCCGTGGCGTAGGGCATTAAAGTTCCGTTTTTACCCAATAAGTCGGCGGCGCACAAGTAGCCTAGTTGGCTATAGATCACACTTCCTGTCCCAAACATCGGAAACGCATTGCCTTGCACGCCCGATACCCCCGAAAGTCCTTGGGTAGTTCCACTGGCAGGATTCATGATGCCATTGAAACGCAAATAATTGGGGCCGTAATCGGTATGAAAATAGCCTAAGTATCCCGAAAAGGCAGTTCCTTTAGTCTTATTGATTGGCATATCAGCAAACAATGCCAACGACCACAAATTCATCGCATGATACACCGTGTCTTTGCCTTGGCTGGCGGTGTTCCACATTGCTTTTTTCTGAGAAATAAAGCCACCTTCTAGGTTAAAAATCTTCTTTTTGCCCAAATAAGTACCCGTCATGTAAGGTGTTTGATGCGTGTCTTTGTCGAGCAAATTGTACACCAAAAAACCTTGGTATTGCTTGTGGTGGCCTTTGGCCGCGAAGCTAGCGTTGGTCGAAATCGCAGGTACTGCTGCACCGTTGGTAGTGATGGGGAATGGGTCGGTTAATCCTATACGATAATCCCATTTGCCTACCTGACCACGGGCATAGACGGTGAGTTTGCGAGAAAACTCATCGGTTTGGTCCACAGTGGCTTGCGCAAACACAGGCACATCCATCGTCATAATCGTGGTAACACTCGGTTGGCTAAAGCGTGAAAGCCCATTCAAGATGGTTAGTCCACCTCCAATTTTTAACCAATCTTTGTTGGCAAAAGCCGAATATTCTACCACGGCATCATGGATAAAAAAGCCTACTTTACGGTTGGTCGGCACTCCTTGTGCATTTCCCAAGGCAGGAAAACCGTTCAGGAAGTTGAAGTTATTCATTCCCAATTGGAAATACACAAAGGCGCGGTCAGAAATTTGCCCAAACAACTGTATACGCGTCCGACGAAGACCTAAATCTAAGGTTTGTGAGGCAGGTTCATTTATTACCGTCGTACCTGGATTGCTTTGGTTGAAGCGTACCCAAGTCTGATTCAAAAAAGTAGCTTTAAAGAAGTGCGTACCTGACGCATTGAGGTTATATTTTAACTCATTTTTGTCGGGAGCAGGTTTGACCGAATCCTGTGCCGTAGCAATTCCCCCCGTAAGAAGGAGCATCCAAATAAGGTGCTTCATGGTGCGCTTTTTAAGTATTGTTTGCGCTCACAAAGCACCTACTTGACTATTAATACAGCATGAAAAAAGAATTAAAATCATGTTAAAGCAAAGGTCGTGGACTTAGTTACTAAAAGCCCACTGCAAGAAATCGGGCATTATCCGTGACCAGGTTGCCTGGTCGTGGTGCCCACCTTTTACCTCTACATAACGTACTTCTTTGCCCCATCGAAACCCTTTTCGTTCGAGCTCGGCTACAAGGTCTAATGTATCTTCAATAGAATCAATGACACCGTTGTGGTTTCGGTCGTCTTTCTCATCGTCGGTGCCCGTTTGGAACCAAAAAGTGGGCGCATTTTTTTTAAATTGCTCTCGCCTTACCGACGATTCGCGCACCAAACGGTGCATAATGCGGTCTTGGTGGTCGTCGTAATGATTTTCGTAAGCTCGTTGCCGCCACCAAAACGACCCTGAAAAAACCCCCGCTTTGCCAAAGACTTGGGGATGATGCCACACAATATCAAACGCCGACAAGCCGCTCAACGAAAACCCGCAAAAGACCGTGTGCGGCGGGTCTGTCAGAACCCGATAGTGGTTTTTGATGTAAGGAAGAAGCTCTTCTAATATAAATGAAGTATAAGCACCTGCTTTTGCGCCACGGTGTTTGTAATCGGCTTGGGCTGCCGTGCCGTATTCTTGAATGCGCTCACCGCAATGTATTGCTACAAGAATAAAAGGAGGTACTTGTTGCTGGTGATACAATTCACTTAGTACACGCACCATTTGTAGGCGTTCTAAATCCTGTCCGTCGTTCATGTACAATACGGGATAGGCCGTATTCGTTGCCTCATAGTGAGGCGGTAACACCACGTCCATGACAATGCCGCGATGCAAATGCTGCGAATGAAGTGTTGTGTCGTGTTGTACGACCAGTTCAGAAGGAGTAATGAAGTGTTCCAATTAGATAAAAGCTTTGAAAGGCAACAAAAATACAAATAACCCAATATGGGGTATTAATTTCAAATAATTCATTCTTCCAAACTTTTTTCGGACATTTTTGCGTTTATTTACGAAAACTATCAAAAATTGATTTTAATCCCAAATTTTTCTAATTGCATGAAGTATCCCATCGCGCTGACCCTCACGGTAGTAGCATCAACCGTTGTTTCATTTGCTCAAACCAAGAAAGCGCCCGTAAAACCTGCTACACCTGCTGCCAAAACTGCTGCACCTGCTAAAACTGCTACGCCAGGCAAACCTGCGACAGGCTTAAAAATGACCAATGAGTTAGATTCCGTTGCTTATAGTATAGGTATGAATATTGCCCAAAACTTAAAAGGGCAAGGACTTGATAAAATCAACGTTGGCTTACTTTCTAAAGCCATTCAGGATGTGTTGAAGTCTAGCAAAACCGACCTCGATGATTCTCAGGCACAGATGATTCTTGGCAATTTCTTTAACAAACTCCAAGCCAAGCAGCAGTCGGAAGAAGCCAAAAAATACGAAGCTGTAAAATTAGCTGGCGAAAAGTTTTTGGAAGAAAACAAAAAGAAAAGCGGCGTAGTTACACTTCCTAGTGGTTTGCAGTATGAAATTATGAAAGCAGGTGACGGCCCTAAACCAACGGCCAACAACACCGTAAAAACACATTACCACGGTACGCTTATTGACGGAACGGTGTTTGATAGCTCAGTACAACGTGGCCAACCTGCCGAGTTTCCTGTAGGTGGTGTCATTCAAGGCTGGGTAGAAGCCCTTCAATTGATGCCTGTGGGCTCGAAATGGAAATTGTTTATTCCTTATAACTTAGCATACGGCGAGCGTTCGGCTGGCCCAACCATCAAACCGTATTCTGCCCTTGTTTTTGAAGTAGAGTTGTTAGAAATAGTTAAATGATTTTAGCGGGTTGTCGCTTTTGACATCCACTCGCAAGGCTGGTTTTAGAAGTCGCCACACTAAAGTCAATAAATCAGTTTATGAAAATGAAAAGCCTATTAATCGCCTTAGCTCCAGTGTTGCTGCTTGGTCTGCAACCTGATGATTCTCGCTCGCGGGGAGTGATTGCTTCTCACCCCTCTGCCATTAGTGACGACGACTTGAAGCCTACCATTACCCAAGAAAAGGTGGAGGCGTACGTGACCAAAATTTTCTCGGGATACCATTACCGCAAATTTGGTCTCAACGATTCGTTGTCGAATAAAATGTATGAGAACTATCTCAATGAGATTGACCGTGCAAAGCTTTATTTCTTAGCGAGTGATGTACAGTCGTTTGAAAAATACCGTAACCAATTGGATGAGTCGCTTAGTAATGGTGACTTAACCGCGGCTTACGATATGTACAATACGTTTAGAAAACGCTATCGCGAGCGTAGTGCTTACATTGATAAACTATTGACCAAGCCTTCTTTTGATTTTATGGTCGATGAATCATTCAATACCGACCGCGAGAAAGCAGCTTGGGCTAAAACTCCCGATGAGTTGAATGAAGTTTGGCGTAAACTGATTAAAAACGAGGCACTTGAGCTTAGAATTTCGGGCAAACCCGATTCTTCTATCGTTACTTTACTCAAAGACCGCTACAAAAACCGTGAGCGTAACTTAGGCCGTTTCCGCAGTGAGCAAGTGTTCCAAATGTACATGAACGCTTTCTGCGAAGTGCTTGATCCGCACACGCGGTATTTTTCACCTGCCGATTCTGACCGCTTCAAGCAAGATATGTATCAAGCCCTTGAGGGTATCGGTGCGGTCCTTCGCGAAGACGGAAACTACATCAAAGTAGTAGAAGTAGTGCCAGGTGGACCTGCTTTCAAAGACAAGCGCTTGAAAAAAGATGACCGTATCATCGGGGTAGCCCAAGGCGACGAAGGAAAATACGAAGACATCGTGGGTTGGTACGTGGACGATGCCGTGAAAAAAATCAAAGGAGCCAAAGGAACGGTTGTTCGTTTGCAAGTTTTAGCGGCGGATGCCCTTCCAAGCGATCCCCCAAAAGAAATCCGTTTGGCGCGCGAAAAAGTAAATTTGCAGACTTCTCGGGCTAAAAAGGAAGTGGTTACCATTACTCAAAACAAGCACGATTATAAGATTGGAATTATTCAGATTCCATCGTTTTACCGTGACTTTGAGAGTGCTGGCAAACGTGATAAAGATTTTGCAAGTACTACCCGCGACGTACAAAAGCTATTGGATTCACTCAAAGCTGAAAACGTAGAAGGTATAGTGATAGACTTGCGTAACAACGGTGGTGGCTCGCTTACTGAAGCTATTTCACTCACTGGTTTGTTTATTTCAAAAGGGCCTGTAGTGCAAGTTCGTGAACAAACGGGAGAAACGGAGGTTCAATCGGATCTTAATCCCGAAGTAAATTACGACGGGCCACTCGCAGTACTTACCAACCGTTTCAGTGCGTCTGCTTCCGAAATCTTTGCGGCGGCTATTCAAGACTACAAACGTGGTATTGTGTTGGGCGAACAAACCTACGGCAAAGGTACGGTGCAAACCATGGTGGACTTGAACCAGTGGATTAAAGATCCCGACAAATTGGGCCAAATCAACATTACGGTTGCGAAATTTTACCGTATCAACGGTAGCAGCACGCAGCGCAAAGGCGTGTCACCTGACATTGAGTTCCCGTCGGCGTTTAGTGCCGCTGAGTACGGCGAAAGTTCACAACCAACGGCTCTGCCTTGGGACCAAATCGCTACGGCTCGTTATGATTTGACAAAATACTTGAACGAAAAACAAGTTGAAAAGCTGCGGGAAAAATACCAACAACGCCTCAAAAATGAGCCTGAGTTGAAAACCTTTACGGAAGAACTTGAACTTTTCAGAAAAGCCCGCGAAAATACCGTTGTTTCGCTTCAAGAAACCAAACGTAAAAAAGAGCGTGAAGAAGCAGAAAAGAAACGTCAGGCGTTGAAAAAGTTGGAAACTGAAGAGGAGGATGACGACGAAGGTACGGTAGCTACCAAGCCCGCCGACAAGAAGAAAAAAGATATTTACATGATTGAAACTGAGCGCATCTTAGCCGACTACATCACTTTGTTGAAGTCACCTTCGATGGCCAAACGCTAACTTATGAAATACAAAAAGCACGTTTTTATTTGCGCTAACCAAAAAGATGGTGGCAAAAAATGTTGTGGCGCCGAACACGGAACGGCCCTAGTAGATGCCTTCAAGACATCGTTGAAAGAAAAAAGTCTCCATATTGATATCCGTGCTCAAAAAGCAGGATGCCTCGATGTATGCGCTTTTGGACCTGCCTTAGTGGTATATCCTGAAGGTATTTTTTACGGGAATGTCCAGTTGTCTGACGTCGAAGAAATCGTGGAAAGTCACTTGATAAATGACATCCCAGTCGAACGCTTAAAACTTCCATTCTAAGCCGTTCTTTTGATTTTTGAAAGCCATTGCAGGCTAGTAAACGTTTCAAAACTTTACTTTCTGCAATGGCTTTCTTATTTTTACTAACGCTTAAACCTTCGCCTCCTCTTCATGCTCGAACGTTACTTTTTACTCTCTCATCATCAAACTTCCCTTCGTACCGAGACCATCGCAGGGGTATCGTCATTTTTGGCAACGATGTACATTATCGTCGTTAACCCTGCCATTCTAAGCCAAGCAGGTTTGCCCTTTGGAGCCGTCCTGACGGCGACCGTCTTGCTGTCGTTCTTTTGTAGCTTGATGATGGGGTTATATGCCAAAAACCCGTTGCTCGTTGCGCCAGGCATGGGATTAAACGCCTTTTTCACCTTTACCGTCGTTAAAGGAATGGGTGTGGCGTGGCAGACGGCGCTTGGTGCAGTGTTCTGGGCGGGGGTATTGTTTTTGATATTATCCATTTTCAACGTTCGTACGCACATTGTCAAGGCCATTCCGAAGCCCTTGCGATATGCCATTTCGTCGGGCATTGGCTTGTTTATTACCTTGATTGGTTTTACAAATGCCAAATTTATCGTTGGTAATCCTGCTACGCTCGTTGGGATTGGTAACCTCAAAGACCCTGTACTGGTTACGTTTTTAGTAGGTTTGCTAGTAACGGCGGTGTTGGTAGCCAAACGCGTCACGGGGGGGATTGTCATTGGTATCATTACGACCACCCTTTTGGCCATTCCCATTGGTCGTTGGTGGGGTGATGCGTCAGCGATTAATTTTGGACAAAAAGCCCTCGTCAACTGGAATGGCGTGCTTGCTTCGCCCGATTTTAGCCTTTTGTTTCAACTCGATTTAGGCGGTTCGTTGAGCCTGGCGCTGTTCCCCGTTATTTTTTCTTTTGCTTTCACCGACCTCTTCGACAGCTTATCGACGTTCGTAGGAGTGGCCGAAGCCGCTGATTTGTACGACGAAAACGGCGACCCACGCCACATCAAAGAATCGCTACTAACCGACGCCGTGGCTACTACACTAGCGGGGGTCTTGGGGACAAGTCCAGGCACTGCTTACATTGAATCGGCAGTGGGGATAGAGCAAGGAGGGCGTACAGGTCTAACCGCCGTAATCGCCGCCTTTTTGTTTTTGCCTTTCATGTTTTTATCGCCTTTGCTGTCGGTGGTGCCTAGCATTGCCACTGCCCCTGCCTTGGTGATTGTGGGCGCATTTATGATGAAACCCGTCACCAAAATCGACTGGTCGCGCATGGATGAGGCCATCCCTTGTTTGCTCGCTCTTGTCCTGATTCCGTTTAGTTACTCTATTACGCAAGGCATCATCTTTGGTTTCGTGAGTTGGAGTGTTTTAAAAACGATGACAGGACAAATGAAAGACGTTTCTCCAACACTTTGGGTGATTAACCTTTTTGCCATTGGCTCACTGATTTGGGGACATTGATTTTTCCACTCAATAACTTAATGACAAAAAATAGCGATTCCTGACTACATTTGACTTTCTATTTTTCAATCCATTCAATTTTATTCAAACGCAACAGAACTATGAAAAGAACAGCATCTGCCAACTGGCAAGGAAGTGGTAAAGAAGGCCACGGAACGGTTTCAACGCAAAGCACGGTATTAGACGGAACGCAATATTCGTTCAACACGCGTTTTGCTGATGGCATCGGTACCAATCCCGAAGAGCTCGTCGGGGCAGCCCACGCGGGTTGTTTTACGATGAAATTAAGCTTTGTAATTGGCGAATATGGTCTAACAGCTGATAACATTGATACCAAGGCTACTGTTACTTTTGAAAACGGTGCCATTCCTAACATTCACTTGTCGGTAAAAGCAAGTGTACCAGGCATGACGGCTGAGCAATTTGCCGAAGCTGCTCAAAATGCAAAAGCCAATTGCCCCATTTCAAAATTGTTGAATACCGACATTACCATGGACGCAGAATTGGTGTAGTCCTTTAAAACAAAACGCCAGTCGGATTTTTCCGCTGGCGTTTTGCACTTGTTAAGATGAGGTGGGTTGAATCAATGATTAAATGTACTGATTCAAGATGTTTTCAAATAATTCTTGCTTACCGCTGATTAGCTTCGGCTCGCCATTGGCCACGGCATAGCTGTGGAGGTCTTCCAACGTTAGTTTTCCTGCTTCAAAATCTTGGCCAGCGCCACTGTCAAACGAAGAGTAACGCTCGGTACGAAGTTTGCTGTACGGAGATTTTACCAAAATATCGTTGGCAATCACCAACGAACGCGCAAACGCATCCATACCACCGATGTGAGCGATGAAAATATCGTCGAGGTCGGTAGAGTTACGGCGAGTTTTTGCATCAAAGTTGATACCTCCTGCGGTAATCCCCCCTGCTTCAAGAATCACCAACATCGCTTCGGTTAACTCGCTTAGATTAATGGGGAATTGGTCGGTATCCCAGCCGTTTTGGTAGTCACCACGGTTGGCATCGATACTACCCAACATACCCGCATCGGCGGCCACTTGCAACTCGTGTTGGAAAGTATGTCCTGCCAATGTAGCATGGTTTACTTCGATGTTCAATTGAAAATCTTTCTCCAAACCGTACTGGCGCAAGAAGCCAATCACGGTTGCCGAATCGTAATCGTATTGGTGTTTGGTAGGCTCACAAGGCTTAGGCTCAATGAAGAACGTACCTTTGAAACCATTTTTGCGAGCATAATCACGAGCTACTGTCAAAAACTGCCCTAAGTGATCCAATTCGCGCTTCATGTTGGTATTGAGTAAGCTCATGTAGCCTTCACGACCGCCCCAGAACACGTAGTTTTCACCACCCAACGCAATCGTTGCGTCGATGGCGTTTTTCACTTGTACGCCCGCATGAGCCACCACATTGAAATCAGGGTTGGTCGATGCGCCGTTCATATAACGTGGGTTTGAGAATACGTTGGCCGTACCCCAAAGCAATTTTACCCCACTTGCTTGCTGCTTGCCTTTTGCATAGTCCACAATGGCTTGCATACGGCGTTCGTACTCCGAAATGCTTGGCCCTTCGTCCACCAAATCCACATCGTGGAAGCAGTAGTAAGGTACTCCTAGCTTCGTAATAAACTCAAATGCCGCGTCCATTTTATCTTTGGCACGCTCTACGGCATCTGCTTTGGCATCCCAAGGAAATACTTTTGTTCCTGGGCCAAAGGGGTCAGCGCCTGTTCCGCAGAACGTATGCCAGTAAGCTACGGCAAAACGCAAGTGTTCTTTCATGGTTTTTCCGCCAATGATACGGTTTTCATCGTACCACTTAAAAGCAAGCGGATTGTCTGAATCGCGACCTTCAAACTGAATTTTGGAGATGCCCTTGAAATATTCGGAATTTCCGAGTGTAACTGACATAAAATAAGTTAGTTTAAATGTTTTTTCGAAAGCGTAATTACTACTAAAAGAGCGAATTTTGCTTTCTTACTGATGCAAAAAAAGAAAATAATTGTCAAATTGACAATTTTGTATTTAAACTTGCACTTAACAATCTTTTTTCAAACCATCAAAAAACCGTCAATAGGCTATCATACAGCATATTAACTTTATTATGTGTATATAAAAAAAGACAAAAAAAATAGAAACACTGCCGCTTCTATACACAACTCTGACCGAGTTTTGGTAGTCTTTTTTACCTAAAACTGCGTAGTAAAGAAATCCAAGTATGGTAATTTATTGAGCAAAGTCTCTTTTGACCGAGAGAACCCAAAAATATTCTATGAAACTCTATCGTACCACCAATGGCTTTTATGCCGAGGCTGATGGCCAATTTTATAAAATCCCAACCTTTATTTGGGACGAACTTATCAACCGCGACGATTTGCACGCTTATTTGCGAACCACCATCGCTAGTCTTGCTCCCGAAGCGTCTTTCGACGAAAGCAGCATTGTGGCTCCCGTAGGAACGCAAGAAGTGTGGGCGTCGGGGGTGACGTACTATCGCAGTAAAATTGCGCGGATGGAAGAGTCAAAAGACTCAGGAGGCGATACCTTCTACGACAAAGTATATGATGCCGAACGTCCTGAGTTGTTTTTCAAAAGCCTTGCTCACAAAGTAGTGGGAAGCGGTGGCACGGTCAATATCCGTCCTGATTCGTCGTGGAACGTACCTGAGCCAGAATGGACGCTCTTTGCGACATCAACGGGAAAAATTGTTGGGTACACCATCGGAAACGACATGAGTTCGCGTAGTATTGAAGGAGAAAACCCACTTTATTTGCCTCAGGCCAAAGTCTATGACGGTTCGGCCGCGTTGGGGCCTTGTTTGTACGTACCCGCCGAGCCAATGGCTGTTACGACCACCATCGACATTGAAATTTTACGGAATGACGCAAAAGTATTTGAAGGCCGTACCACCCTCGAACAACTCAAACGCCGCCCTGAAGATTTGGTGAGCTATTTGTTTCGTTCTAATACCTTCACGACGGGGGTTTTCTTAATGACAGGAACGGGCCTTGTGCCTTCCAATGAGTTTACCCTTCAAGTAGGCGACGTCGTCAACATCCGCATTGATAAAATTGGTCAGTTGACAAACACCGTTGCGTTTGCTAAAGCTTAAAATACACCAATCTATATGCAAGATACACTCCCACAGGGCTTTATCCCTGTGATGCTCACCCCGTTTAAAGAAAATGGTGAGATTGATTTCGATGGTTTGACCCAACTTACTGAGTTGTATTTACAAGCAGGAGCAGCGGGTCTTTTTGCCAACTGCCTCTCGTCAGAAATGTATGAACTCAGCGAAGACGAACGCCTTGCCATTACACGTCACGTAGTGGAGGTGGCCAATGGCCGCGTGCCCGTGGTTGCGACAGGAACGTTTGGCGGGCCGATTGCCGAACAGGCTGAATTTGCCAAGAAAATTTACGCCACGGGGATTCAAGCAGTTATTGTGATTACCAGCTTGTTGGCCGATGCCAACGAATCGGACGAGGTGTTTATGGAGCGAATGAACGAGCTTCTTCACTTAACGCCAGGCGTCATTTATGGACTGTACGAATGTCCTGTTCCTTACAAACGTCTCGTTACGGCCAAAGATTTGGGAGAACTCGCCGCAACGGGGCGGGTGGTTTACCACAAAGATACGTCGCTCGACATTGACAATGTAAAAGGCAAAATCGCCGCCACCCAAGGGCAGCGTTTTGGGGTATATGATGCCTACATGGAGCACGCCGTGGCATCGTTGCAAGCAGGTTCAGCAGGGTTATCGTGTATTCAAGGGAATTTCTTCCCAGAGGTTATTGTGTGGTTATGCGCAAACTATAACAACCCTGCCCAGCAAGCAGGCATTGCCCGCGTTCAGCAGTTGTTGATTGAGACCATGCCCGTCATCCATTATGCCTATCCTACGGTTGCTAAGTACTACTTACAAAAACGCGGTTTCCCGATTTCGCTTTATACCCGTCGCAAGGTAGAAGAATGTACGGCAGAAGTAAAAACGGAAGTAGATGCACTCTATGAGCGCGTTGAGGCACTTTCCAAAGAACTGGGAATTAGCTAAATATTTTAGTAGGTATTCCTGCAAATCTGGGATTTAATTCTAGATTTGCAGGAATATCTACTAAAACACCTTCACGGTCAGCCACTATTAGGGCTGGCATTTTTTTTGCCTGTCTTTCACCAAACAATGACTGATAGCCATTAAAAATACCCTTCTCTGCGCTTTTCTTCCTAGTAAAACTAGCTACCTCTCCATGAAATCTTTTCTCTACTTCATCATCGCAATGGCTGGAGCCGTAAGTGCGTTGGCTCAGCGGCAAATTGTACCCGTTAATTTTTCTCAGGTGACGGTCAATGATTTTTTCTGGAAACCTCGAATTGAGAAAGTGCATTCGGCGACGCTCCCCGTGTGCATGACTTACACCGAAGACTCAACGGCTCGTATCCGTAATTTTGAAAATGCAGCCAAACGAAGCGGGCAGCATAAAGGCATTTATTTCGACGATTCGGATGTCTATAAAGTCATTGAAGGCATTGCGTACACCCTCAAAACCACGCCCGACAAAGCCTTAGAAGCCAAAACCGACGAGTGGATTGAGAAAATTGCGGCGGCGCAACTTCCCGATGGTTATTTGAATACGTACTATACGCTCAAGGGACTCGACAAACGCTGGACGGACATGGAAAAGCACGAAGACTACTGCTTAGGGCATTTGATAGAGGGGGCGGTGGCCTATTACGACGCTACCCAAAAACGTAAATTGCTCGATGTATCCATTCGATTTGCCAATCATTTTGATTCGACGTTTCGCCTTCAAAATCGACCTTGGGTAACAGGTCACCAAGAATTGGAGTTGGCACTGGTGAAACTCTACCATACGACCCAAAACGACCGTTACCTCAAACTCGCCGATTGGCTGATTGAGCAACGCGGCAAAGGAAACGGTCGCGGGCAGATTTGGACAGATAAAAATTTTGATGGCGCTCGCTATTGTCAAGACGATGTGCCTGTCCGTGAAATGACCGACATCAAAGGCCACGCCGTTCGGGCCATGTACCTTTACACAGGCATGGCTGACGTAGCTGCCGAAACGGGCGACCGTGGCTACACCCAAGCCCTCGAACGCGTCTGGGCCGATGTTGTAGAGCGAAACATGTACGTCACGGGCGGTATTGGTTCTTCGACCAAAAACGAAGGGTTCACGGTTGATTATGATCTTCCCAACGAATCGGCCTACTGCGAAACCTGTGCTTCGGTAGGGATGGTTTTTTGGAATCAACGTATGAACCTCTATTCGGGAGAGTCGAAGTACGTGGATGTGCTCGAACGTTCGCTTTACAACGGTGCATTGGCAGGTGTGCAGCTAACGGGAAATTTGTTTTTTTATGTCAACCCACTGGCTTCGTTTGGGATGCACCACCGCAAAGCTTGGTACGGCACAGCTTGTTGCCCTAGCAACGTTTCACGTTTGATGCCGTCGGTAGGAGGCTATATTTACAACACTTCGGCGAATACCCTGTGGGTGAATTTGTACGTTGGCAGCACTACTGAAGTGAAATTGGGAAATAACAAAGTGAAGTTTACCCAAAAAACCAACTACCCTTGGGCGGGTGAAGTAGAGTTTAAAGTTGTTCCCGACAGCAGCAAAGTTGACTTTGGAATGAAATTACGCATCCCTGCTTGGTGTGACAAATATACCGTGGAGGTTAATGGAAAAATGATTCCTAATCTCAATTTAGAAAAAGGCTACGTGACAGTTGCGCGCACATGGGCAAAAAATGACATTCTCAAACTTCGCATGGAAATGCCCGTCAAAGTCGTAGCAGCCGACCCGCGCGTACAAGCCAACGTAGGCAAACGGGCCATTCAGCGTGGTCCGCTTGTGTATTGCATTGAAGAGCAAGACAACCGTCATTTGGATTTTGACCAAATGGTGCTTTCGCCCAAAACCCAATTTACAACGGCATTTGAGCCTGCTTTGCTCGGTGGAGTCACTACGATTAAGGCCCAAAACGGAAGCGATAACTTCACGTTGATTCCCTACTATGCGTGGGATAACCGCCAAGCAGGCCGCATGAAGGTATGGATTGACTGGAAGGGGAAATAACGGCAAACGGTTCAGTATCGGAAGTTTAGCTTTGCATTAAGCTCAACTTCCGATAAAAACTTTTTTCTTCCTTCAAAAGCTCGTCGTGCGTGCCGCGTTCGATGATTTTTCCACCGCTTAATACCAGGATTTCATCAGCATGTTGAATAGTGCTGAGTCGGTGGGCAATGACCAAGGTCGTGCGGTTTTTCATCAAATTGGTCAGGGCTTCTTGCACCAATTTTTCCGATTCGGTGTCCAAGGCCGAAGTCGCTTCGTCCAAAATTAAAATCGGTGGATTTTTCAAAATCGCCCGCGCAATGCTCAAACGCTGCCGTTGACCACCTGAAAGTTTGGTGCCTCGGTCGCCGATGACCGTTTGGTAGCTATCGGGTTGTTCCACAATAAAATCGTGGGCATTGGCAATTTTAGCCGCCGCCATCACTTCGGCTTCGGTGGCCTCGGTGCCAAAAGCAATGTTGTTGAAAATGGTATCATTAAACAAAATCGACTCTTGCGTTACAATCCCCATTTGGTCGCGTAGCGATTTTGTGGTGATGGAGCGTAAATCCAGTCCATCAATCAAAATTTTCCCTTCGGTAGGGTCATAAAAGCGCGGAATCATATCCGCAATGGTCGATTTTCCCCCGCCAGAAGAGCCTACAAGCGCAACGGTTTTTCCTTTTTGAAGCGAAAAAGAGATATTTTGTAATACAGGAACTCCTTTTTCGTATTCAAACGAAAGATTTTTTACTTCAATTGATGCGTTAAACTGCTTAAACTCTTGAGCATTAGGGGCATCTTGGACTTCCAAAGGCATGTCAATCAAACGCATGATGCGCTCGCCTGACGCTACTCCGCGTTGGATGCCACTGATGGCGTTAGAAATCTCTTTGGCAGGCCGTAACACCTGTGAAAAAATAATGATGTACGTCACGAAGGTAGAGGCCGAAAGCTCAAAGTTGTCAGAAAGAACCATTGAGCCACCGTACAATAAAATTCCCGCTACGACCGATACTCCCATAAATTCCGACATCGGAGGAGCCAATTCTTGACGAAATACCATCCGCAATAACGCGTGACGATAGCCTTGGTTTTCTTCTTCAAAACGGCGACGAATGACTTTTTCGGCATTAAAACCTTTCACCACTCGAATCCCGCCAAACGTTTCGTCGAGGACGCTGATGATGTTACTCAAACGCTGCTGCACTTCCGAGGCCGATTCTTTGAGCTTTTTGGCTAATGTTCCAATAATAATTCCCGAAAGAGGAATGACGATGAGCGTAAAAAAAGTCAGTTTGACCGACATGGCAAAGAGCGTCACGAAGTAAAAAATGAGCGTAAACAACTCTTTAAATAACGCACTAAACGCCCTTCCGAGCGAGTTTTCGATTTCTTGGACGTCGGTAGTAACGCGGGAAATGAGGTCGCCTTTACGCTCGTTGGAGAAAAACGAAAGGCTCAAACGAATGGCACTGTCAAAGACCGCTTGGCGCAGCTGGGCTACGGTGTGCGCTTTAAAATTTTCAATGATTCGTATTGAAAGGTATTTAAAGACATTTGCCAGAAAAACGCACAACAAAATAGCTCCACAGACAAATTGCAACGCTCCTAGTTTGCCGTATTGTTGAATGGCGTGTCCAAAATAATATTGGAACAAATCGACCAAATAGGCGGCGTCGAAACGGAACGAGGGAAAAACCAGTTGAGACGGAATTTTTGCTTTCCCAAAAAGAACATCTAGTAAAGGTTGAATCAGTGTAAAATTGAGTACCCCAAACAAGCTACCCAATAAAGAGGTAAAAAAGTACGGCCCAACGTATCGGCTAAGCGGGCGGGCGTACTGTAAAATGCGCCAGTAAATTTTCATTTAGATGTGTAAATCAATTTTATCAATGCACAGGCCAACAAGTCCTCACGTTCTAAGTCAGGAAATTGTTGTAAAATATCTTCTATGCTATCGCCCGCTGCAAGGTATTCCAATAACCCTTCTACCAAGTACCTAGTATTTCGGATAGTAGGTTTCCCGTGCCCAATCGTAGGGTTTAACGTAATGCGAGTCAAGAAAGTAGTCTCCATACATTTGTATTTTGCTGCCAAAGTTACTAAATAAAGATAGTGATTGAAAATCATACATAATGTATCATTTTCCGTATTTTTGATAAAAACATAGACCTATGCAAACCTCCACTTCTGTCACTGTTGAAGAATATTTTGATTTACTTCAAAAATCTGATGTCAAACTAGAATACCATGCAGGTGAGGTAGTTGCGATGGCAGGTGCCCAGCCTGCTCATAATCGGATAGCAGCGAATCTTATTTATCTTCTTGAGGGCTGCCTTAGGTCAGGAGAGTGCTTCGTTTTTACCAGCGACCAACTTATCAAAATTGAAGGATGTCAAAAATATGTTTTTCCTGATTTGGTAATTGTTTGTGAAACACCCGTTTATGAGAAAGCGCCGAATGGGTTGGATGCGTTGGAGAATCCTGAAATCATTATTGAGGTCTTATCCGATTCTACCGAAGCCTACGATAGACTGGAGAAATTCGATTGTTACAAAACAATTCCTTCGTTTCGGGAATATGTACTTGTGTCATCTAAAAAGAAGAAAGTGGAAGTTATCAAAAAGTTGAGCGAGGCAGAGTGGCTAAGTCATACCTATAATGAAAACGATACTACGCTTCAAATCGGAGAATGTTCAATAGCTTTGGCCGACATTTATCATAAGGTGATGTTCGGTTAAAACATTCACGAAAAGTGAGTAGAAAACAGTTTTTAATATTTTTTAAAATATATTTGTACTTATTATAAACTGTTCCTGCCTTTATCGTGAAAATGAATCGAAAAATACTTGCTTATCTGTTCAAAAACAGGCTTTTAATAGGAGTGGGCGTGGCGGTCAGTTGTGTAACTACTGCTTGCTTTCTGAATGGAGGTAGTACGTCGGCGGCGACTGTTCCCGACGAGGTTGACTACAATTACCACATCCGACCTATTCTCTCGGATCGTTGCTTTAAATGCCATGGCCCTGATGCCAATAAGCGCGAAGCTGATTTGCGTTTAGATACCGAAGAAGCCGCCTACGCCGCGCTGAAAGACAATGCCAAACTTCATGCGATTGTCCCAGGAAAACCCGACGAGTCGGCGGTATGGCAACGCATTATCACCAAAGATACGGCTGAAATTATGCCGCCTTTGGAATCCAACCTCAAACTGAACGAACACGAGATTGCGCTGATTGAAAAGTGGATTAAACAAGGCGCTAAATACAAACCCCACTGGGCGTTTATTGCGCCAGAAAGACCAAAATTGCCCAGCGTTGACAACGATGCTTGGCCTAAAAACTCCATCGACTATTTTACGTTGGCTAAAATGGAAGAGAATGGCCTAAAGCCCAACGAGGAAGCCGATAAAGAACGGCTTTTGAAACGGGCGGCTTTGGATATTACGGGTCTTCCGCCTTCGCTTGAATTACAGGAACGTTTTTTGAAAGATGAGTCGCCCAATGCCTATGAAAAAGTAGTGGACGAATTGCTAAGTTCAAAACACTACGGTGAAAAAATGGCGATTCCGTGGTTAGATGCCGCTCGCTATGCCGATTCGCACGGGTACCAAGACGATGGACTACGGACCATGTGGCCGTGGCGCGACTGGGTGATTCATGCCTTCAATCAAAATTATAGCTACAGTAAATTTCTGACGTGGCAACTTGCGGGGGATTTGATTGTAAAACGCCAGAAAGGCAATCCCGCCGATCCGCGCATCAAAGAGGCATTGCTGGCAACGGGCTTTAATCGTAACCATAAAATCACGCAAGAAGGTGGGGTGATTGACGAAGAATACCGCATCGAATACGTAACCGACCGTACCAATACGTTTGGGAAAACGTTTTTGGCACTGACCTACGAATGTGCCAAATGCCACGACCACAAGTACGACCCCATTCTACAAAAAGATTATTACAGTGCTTTTGCCTTCTTTAACCAAGTGCCCGAAAAAGGTTTAGTAGGAACCATTGATGCTTCCTTTGCCGATCCTCCAAACCTCAAGTTGACGACCAAAGATGTCAAGAGTATTCTGACCTTTGTCAATAAAACCGATACTGCCGATGTGACGGTAATGGTGATGCAAGATTTGGATACGTTGCGCAAAACGCACGTGTTGGGCCGTGGTAATTATGACCAGCCGACCGATGTGGTTGGGGCTCAAATGCCAAAATTTTTACTCCCTTTTGATACCAAAAAATACCCCGAAAATCGCCTCGGGCTTGCCCAGTGGATGCTTGACCCCAAAAACCCACTGACCGCGCGAGTGTTTGTGAATCGGGTGTGGCAGGAGTTCTTTGGGCGTGGCATTGTCAAAACTGTTGGTGATTTTGGAATGCAAGGAGAGTTACCTTCGCACCCGCAGTTGTTAGACTGGTTGGCAGTGGATTTTCGTACCCACGATTGGAATATTAAGCGTTTGGTAAAACAAATCGTGATGTCGGCGACCTATCGACAGTCGGCCGTGATTACGAAGGAACATTTGGCCAAAGACCCTGAAAATGTGCTATTGGCTCGTGCCCCCCGAATGCGACTTTCGGCGGAGTTAGTGCGCGATTTTGTGCTGTCAACAAGTGGGCTGTTGAGCCCTGCCATTGGTGGGCCAAGTGTAAAGCCTTACCAGCCAAAAGGCTTGTGGGAAGTAGCGACGTCGGGGCGAGGAAGTCTTAAAAGTTATATCCAAGACCACGGCGATAGCTTGTATCGAAGAGGAATGTATGTTTTTATCAAACGAACGGTGCCGCCGCCGTCGATGTTGATTTTTGACGCTTCGAACCGCGACCAATGCGAGGTGAAACGCTCGCGAACCAACACGCCACTTCAGGCATTGGTGATGCTCAACGACCCTGTTGTATTGGAGTCGGCTAGGGTTTTGGCTGAGAAATTAGCCCTTGAGAAAATACCTGACGAAGACAAAATCAAGAAAGCATTTCGCATCGTCGTGTGCCGAACTGGAAAAGATAAAGAACTCAGTGTGCTTGAAAAATATTTTGAAAGTGAGCAATCGGTGTTTGCCAAAGACCCCAAAAAGGCCGCGAAACTGCTGAGTGTAGGAGAACGTCCGCAAGCACGAATCGCTAATCGTCCTATGGTAGCAGCCCTTATGCAATCCATACTGATGATGTATAACTTGGAAGAGGCGATTATGAAATAACTGGGCACGAACACACAACAATTCATTAGAACTATGAATAAGAACGAATTTTTTGAAAGCCGTCTGAATGTCAACCGTCGGCATTTTATGGGAAAAATGGCGGCGGGGATTGGTAGTGTTGCGCTGGGGTCTTTGCTTGTTCCTGATTTGTTTAAGGGGGCAGGTGATGATTCTGAAGAACTGCCTTTGGGGGTTGCTCAGTTTGCACCCAAGGCAAAACGAGTCATTTATTTGTTCCAAAACGGGGCTCCATCTCAGTACGAAAGCTTTGAATACAAGCCGTTGCTCAATAAAATGGCAGGCGAAGAACTCCCCGCCTCGATACGGATGGGACAACGCCTGACGGGAATGACGGCCAACCAAGCCAAGTTTCCGTTGGTTGGGTCTTATTTTAAGTTTGCACAACATGGGCAGTCGGGAATGTGGATGAGCGAGTTGTTTCCCAACATTGCCAATATTGCCGACGACCTCTGCATGATTAAAACCATGAACACCGAGGCCATCAACCATGACCCTGCACTCACTTTTATGCAAACAGGTGCGCAACAAGGTAACCGCCCTAGCATGGGGTCTTGGGTGAGCTATGGTTTGGGTAGTGAAAATAAAAACTTACCTGCGTTTTCGGTGTTGCTATCGCGCGGGAAGGGAAATGGACAAGGGGTGTATTCAAAACTTTGGTCCAACGGATTTTTGGATTCGACGCACCAAGGTGTGGTATTTAGTAGCGGCGAAGACCCGATTTTGTACCTCAATAACCCCGCAAATTCTGACCGAGCGTCGCACCGCAAAATGCTGGATAATCTGGCAGAACTGAACAACATGGCGTTCGACGATTTTGGCGACCCCGAAATCAAAGCCAAAGTGCAGCAGTACGAAATGGCGTATCGGATGCAAACCGCCGTTCCTGAGTTGACAGATTTGAGCAAGGAACCTGACCACATTGTAAAAATGTACGGCCCAGAGTGCTTGGTACCAGGGACGTTTGCCGCCAATTGCTTGTTGGCACGTAAACTTTCGGAAGCAGGGGTACGTTTTGTGCAATTGTATCACCAAGGTTGGGATCAGCACGGAAACATGGTAGGAGAGATGCCATTGCAAGCCAAAGATACCGACCGTGCTTCGGCGGCCTTGATTACCGATTTGAAACAACGTGGCTTGCTCGACGAAACATTGGTGATTTGGGGAGGTGAGTTTGGGCGTACCAATTACGGTCAAGGGACTTCAACCAAAGACAACTACGGCCGAGACCACCATCCACGGGCGTATTGCACGTTCATGGCGGGGGGAGGCGTAAAACCTGGAACGGTCTATGGCCAAACGGATGACTTTGGGTACAACATCGTGCGTGACCCCGTTCATATCAATGATTTTCACGCGACGGTGATGCACTTGATGGGTATCAATCACGAAAAGCTTACCTATAAGCACCTTGGCCGCCGCTATCGCCTGACCGACTTGGCTGGGAAAGTATTGCCTGGGCTAATTGCGTAATTGGCTGGAAGCCTGTTAATAGTCGTCGCTCGCAGGATTCGAGCGACGACCTTAAAATTCGACATTCTGCCCTCTAACCTCGACACTTAAAAAATGTTTCGTTTCCAAACCCTTCTATCTTATTTACTGGTTGGTCTTCATGTATTATTGTTGTTTTTATTGATTTTTCAGGAAAAAGTCATGCTGCCCGTTTGGCTTCAGCCCGTCGGGCGAATGCACCCGATGGTGCTGCACTTGCCCATTGGTCTATTGGTCATTGTGGGGCTACTTTGGCTTTTTAAGCGGGAGTTTGCGGGGGAAAGCTTTGAGAAACTCATGAAATTTATCTTGGGCATAACGGCTTTGTCGGCCGCAGCAGCGGCGTTGATGGGTTTCTTTTTGTCAAGAGAAGAAGGCTACACCGCCGACGTACTCAGTTGGCACAAATACACGGGCATTGGGTTGAGTTTCTTGTGCTATGGGCTGTGGGCCTTGTACCAGACTGCGCAAGAACAGCGTCTTTTTACGCCACTTTTGGGGCTTAGCGCCGTGGCAATGTTTGTGACGGGGCACTTTGGAGCTAGTTTGACCCACGGCGAAGATTACCTGTTTCCCAATGCCGACGCAGCCTCGCAGTTGACTTTTACGGACGACACCCCTGTCTTTGAAGCCGCGATTCAACCCATTTTGAAAGCCAAATGCTACCAATGCCATAACGAACAAAAAACCAAAGGAGAGCTGTTGATGACCACCCTTGCGGGCTTGCTCAAAGGAGGGAAAAATGGGCCGATATGGGTAGCTGGTGATGCGTTAAAAAGTCACCTTATCCAACGCGCTAATTTGCCATTGGAAGATAAAAAACACATGCCACCCAAAGGCAAAGCGCAGTTGGAAGCTGATGAAATTGGCCTACTAACGGCTTGGATTAACGCGGGAGCTAATACCAAACAGAAGGTGGGGCAGTTGGCTGCAAATGATCCCATTAGGGCTTTTTTGAATAATGAAAAAAGTGCCGAGACTCAAGTAGCCAAGTACGATTTTGAGCCTGCTAGTGAAGAAACGATTGAAAAGCTAAACACTCCTTTCCGTGTTATTTTTCCGATTGCGAACGGCTCACCCGCCTTACATACCGATTTCTTTGTGCGTCAGGCTTACAAACAAGAGCAGTTGGGGGAATTGTCCGAAATTAAAGACCAGTTGGTGGCATTGAATTTGTCAAATATGCCCGTCAAAAACGAAGACCTGAAAACCATCGGGCAGTTTGAACAACTTGAAAAATTGGTGTTAAACAATACCGATATTACCGACGCGACTTTGTCGAATTTGCAATCGTTGACCAAATTGAAGTCGTTGTCTCTTTCAGGAACGAAACAGACAAAAACAGGCATGGCGGCATTGGCAAAACTTCCAGCCCTTAAAGAGGTGTTTATTTGGAATACCCCTATTTCGGAGGCCGAAGCCAAAGAACTTCAAAAGCAATACCCTGCCATTCGCTTTGAAATGGGGTACGTACCTACCGATGCCGAAAAATTGAAGCTCAACCCTCCTGTACTGGTCAACGAAAATTTGGTTCTAACCAACGCAACTCCCGTTTCGTTTAAGCACCCTCTCAAAGGTGTTACCATTCGTTATACGACCGACGGAACCTTGCCTGATTCGCTGACGGCACCAGCTTATCAAAAACCGTTTGCGCTGAACGGCTACACCATCGTAAAAGCACGCGCTGTAAAAGATAAATGGTACGCCAGTGATATAGTCGAATACACTTTTTTCAAAGGAGGATACCGCCCGAAAACGGTGGAATTGCTCAATGAGCCTAATCCACAATACATGGGAGAAGGAGGTGGAACATTGGTAAACTTTAAAAAAGGGGAGGCCAACGACTTTAAAAACAAAGCGTGGCTGGGCTACCGAGAGAAGCCGTTGGAAGCACTTTTTGTATTTGATAAACCAACGCCCGTCAAATCAGCGATGTTGAGTATTGGGCGAAATATTGGTGGCTATATCTTTCCACCAGCGTCGATAGAAGTGTGGGCAGGAAACGACCGTACTCAACTCCAATTGATGCAAAAACTGAGCCCTGTGCAACCTACTAAGGATGAGTCGCCTCGAATAGAAGCCATTGAGATGAAGCTGAAGGAAGGTAATTATACTGTTATCAAAGTGATTGCCCGCCCCGTGGCTAAGCTTCCCGAATGGCACGGCGGTAAAGGACAGCCCGCATGGGTGTTTGTGGACGAAGTATTTTTTAATTGAGTACGTATCGTTTTATTTGTAACGTAAACCCTTTTACCTATGAAAAAAGCCCTCAAATGGATAGGCATCGTGATTGGTGCACTAGCAGTAGTGTTGTTTATTGCATTTAAGTTTATGCAAGCAAATACCAAAAAAGCCAGCCCAGAAGCAACGGTTAATTACAAAAAAGACGATACCGAAGTGTCGGTGTTTTATTGTCGGCCTTCTAAAAGAGAACGTGAGATTTTTGGTGAATTGGTACCTTATGGTAAAGTATGGCGTACGGGCGCCAACGAAGCCACGACCTTTACCACCAACAAAGACTTAACCATTGCAGGTAAAACCCTACCAGCAGGAAAATATACCCTTTGGACGATTCCTCAAGAAGACAAATGGACAGTTATCTTCAACAATAAAATGTACGATTGGGGGGTAAGTTTCGGAGGAGAAGCAAGCCGTGAGGAAAGTGCAGACGTTCTTCAAGTAGATGTGCCTGTCACTATATCTTCGATTCCAGTAGAAAAATTTGAAATTTCATTTGACGAAAATCAACCTGCTCTTGTCTTGGAGTGGGATATCACCAAAGTGGTCGTCCCTTTTAAATAACCTAGTCAATGAGCTTGATTTTCTGACGGTTTTGGGGGCTGTTTTCCTTGATTTCAATGGCACAGTCCTCAAAACTTGGTGCAGAAAGAATCGGCCTAAAATTCTTACTAAACCCAAAAGGTTCTTTGGGATAGCCTACCAAGTTTTTATCAAGTTTGCCATTGTCATTGAGGTCGTGATAGACCGCAATGACGTATCTTCCTGCGGGTAAACCCACGACCACTTGCTGTGTGGTTGCTGCGGTAATCGGTACTACTTTAAAGAAATCTGGCTTTGCTTTTGGTCCCGTAAAAGGATTTCCTTCCCGAAAAATTCCGATGCGAAGGCTTCCCTTCGTTTGTGTAATATTGGATACATCCACAGAAACCGAAATAGTGTTTTGATTGTGTGGCTGGTTGCTCTCCTCGTGTGGCTGGTTGCTCTCCTCGTGTGGCTGGTTGCTCTCCTCGTGTGGCTGGTTGCTCTCCCCGTGTAGCTGGTTGCTCACAACCAGCTTAAAACTCGCAATAGCATTCCGAGAGATTTTATTCGTGGCCGATTGAATTGAAAACAGGGCAAAAAGAAGAATTACAAGAAGATTTTGCATGGGATAACGGTGGAGATGGTTTATTGTTTTCATCCTAATTTTTATAACTTAAATGTAAACCAGAAGGTTTGCAATTCGTTGCGAATTGTCTATACTTGCAGAAATACTTGATTTTAAACTTAACCTAGTGATGAAAGAAAAACCCAATTTAAGTTTTTGGCAAATTTGGAACATGAGTTTCGGATTTTTGGGAATTCAGTACGGCTTTGGATTACAGCAGGCCAACATGAGTCCCATCTTCCGATACCTCGGTGCCGACGAAGCTTCAATCCCTGGCCTTTGGCTTGCAGGCCCACTCACAGGGCTATTACTTCAACCGATTATTGGCGCAGTATCCGACCGTAGTTGGTCACCCAAATGGGGCCGTCGTCGTCCGTTTATTTTGGTAGGTGCCCTTGTTGGAAGCCTTGCCATGATTCTCATGCCAAACTCTTCGGCCGTATGGATGGCGGCAGGGTTGATGTGGATGCTCGATGCGGGTCTCAACTCGGCCATGGAGCCTTTCCGCGCTTTTGTGGGTGACATGCTCAACGAAAAACAACGTCCCGTAGGTTTTGCCGTACAATCGTTTTTTGTTGGTTTTGGACAAACCCTCGCCAACCTCATGCCGTACATTTTGCCGTTGCTAGGCATTTCGATGGTGCTCAGTGATGAACAACTAGCCAACGGTATTCCCAATTCGGTACGTTATCCTTTTTACATTGGAGCTGCTTCTATTTTATTAGCGGTATTTTGGACCATGCGGACTACCAAAGAGTATCCCCCTGAAAACGATGACTATAAAAAAGAACACGTTTTTACGGAAGAAGAGAAAAAGTCTATTTCCTTTTGGCACCTATCGCTTGCCGTGGGAGCCGCTATTTTGGGCTTCGGATTCGCCTATTTTTCAGGAGGGTTGGCAACGGGGCTTCAGTGGGGATTAGGAATTTTAATCGGAGGCTATTTGATTTTGATGCTGCCTGTGTTTAAAGAAATTTTAGCGCCTTTGTCGTCGATGCCTACCGTCATGCGTCAGCTTTGGTGGGTGAAATTCTTTACGTGGTATGGACTTCCGTTGATGTGGCAATATTTATCGCTTTCTGTGGCCAAATACGCGTTCAACGCGCCCGATGCCGTTTCTAATCCTACGGGTTTTGAGGAAGGAACGAAGTGGGGTGGTTTGTGTTTTGCCATGTTTAGCGTATCCTGCGCCGTGATTTCGTTTTTTATTCCTCGTATTGTAAAAATCGTGGGTAGCTCGCGCGGAACGCACGCATTATTTCTGGTTCTTGGGGCGATGGGCTTTTTTATGACATTACTTTCCAACGATAAAATGGTCTATCTCGCAGGAATGACCATTATTGGTTTGATGTGGGGTTCTATCATGTCAATGCCTTACTTGATGCTAGCCGCAGCCGTTCCTAAAGAAAAAATGGGTGTATATATGGGGATTTTCAATGGCTTTATTTGCGTGCCTCAATTCATCGGTATGTTGACTGTACCCATTTTCTACAAAACTCTCCTTGGCGATGACCCACGCAATGCCCTTGTATTAGCGGGTGTGTGTATGCTACTGGCAGCAGGGTCTTGTTTTTTGGTAAAAGAACAAAAAGCGTAGAACGAATTAGAAATGAGGGAATTAGGAATTATGAATGAGTGAAATAACGCGAACTTTTCAAGAAATGTGCCTATAGGCACTACCTATTTGTAGTGATAGGGATCTATTTTCTTATTTTAGTGTGCCGTAGGTACACAACATCGCTTACAAGTGGTGTACCTACGGCACACAAGATTGGATGAATCCTCATTGTTCTACAAATGTTAAGCCTCTATGAGGCACAAAACCAAGCACTTATCTTGAAAAGCTCGCGTTAAAACAGAGAGGGGTCTTGAAACTCAAAGCTGAGTTTCAAGACCCCTTTTTTTATCGCTTGTCCCAAACTGCAATTTGGGACAGAAAAGGCTTCGCGTCTCTGACGCAAAATTCTATTTCTTCCCGAAGTTATAGCCTAAGGTCACAAAGAAAATTTTTGACTCTGTGTTGGCATAAGGTTTTACGCCATTTTCTGAAAAATCAGGATTCAAAAAATCATTGAGGTAATACTGCACTTTCAATCCAAAACCTTGTTTGGTTTGAAATCCTGCAAAAACGGCAGGCATAAAAGGGTTAGACCGATTGCTAAACCACTCGTTGAACTTATCAACTTTTTCCCCGTTAATAAATGTTTTTTGCTTGAAGTTAATAGCATACGCAGCTTCGGCACCGCCATAGACATAGAACTTGCGAAGGTCACCGATTTTGATGCCTACAGGAACCCCCAACGCGTACACACGTTGTTTGTATTTAAAGACGTCGGTTTTGACGGTGCCAACGATTGTTTCTTCGGTAATCATTCCAATGTTAGTCAAATTTAAACCCGCAAAAAGGCCCAAGTGGTTGCCTAAATCGACGTTGGCATTGGTACCAATGTTGACAAACATGGTAAAACGTGGGATAGAAGATACCTCTTCACCGTCGCGGGTAACTTGGGCAAATGAGAGCAAGCTAGCATTTCCTCCTTTGGTATAATATACTTTGGAGTTATTTTTTTTCTCAGAATAATTGTCTGAGTCTTGAGCGAAAGCACTGAATGAAGCAGCGAAGGCGAGGGCGAAGATGAACGTTTTCATGGCTATAAATTTGTTTAGTTTAAGAACTGATTTCGATAGCAAGATGCAGCAATGACCCCAAAAAGTTGCGCGATTAGGATAAACGGAACGATTTACGGGATAAGTGGTTTATAATGTAGTTGGAAGAAAAGAAGGCAGCTGGCTTTTGGAAAAAACCTTTAAAAAACAGCAGAAACTTTTTTTGACTTGTGAATATTAATAATTAATTCTAACTTTGCAGCCCATTTTGATAGAGAAGTGAAAGCGCTAACACAGTACGACATAGACATTTACGGCTTAAAAGAGAAGCAATACGTTTACGATTTTGAGTCGAGAAGCGAGTTTTTTGAAGAACTGGAGCAAGAACTCATTGAAAATGGGCATTTTAAGACCCATTTGACGCTGGATAAATCTGCTACGATGCTGATTCTTAATTTTCACATCGTAGGAAACGTAGAATTAGTGTGTGATCGTAGTCTTGAGACGTTTGAAGAGCCTTTAGACATTCAAGAACGGCTAATTCTCAAGTACGGCGACCACAACGAACAGCTTTCGGACGAAATCGAGTTAATTCGTCAAGATACGGTTCGCATCAACGTCGCTAGTCATATTTTTGAGTACATCGCATTGGCGTTGCCAATGAAAAAACTTCATCCTCGGTTCCGAACCGACGAAGAAGAGTTGGAAGACGAAGATGAAATTGAGGGAGTTTTGGTGTATCAAACCCCAGAGGAAGAGACACCCGAAGAGCCCGATGAGGAAGACCCACGCTGGGCGGCCCTAAGAAAGCTGAAAGGCAATTAATACGCACTTTTTTAAGTATTTATAAATAGAAAACGAACAATCAATTAACGACATAAGGTAATGGCACATCCCAAACGAAGACACTCAAGCACACGCCGTGACAAGCGCCGTACGCACGACGCATTGACGGGCAAGGCACTTTCTACTGACCCAACAACAGGCGAAGTACACGTAATGCACCGCGCCCACGTTTTTGAGGGTAATTTGGTTTATAAAGGCAAAGTAGTAGTAGAAGGCTACGCAAAAGTCTAGTTTATAAAGCATTGTATATGAAAGCATTTCATCACAACTTGTATAGAAAGTTGCGGTGAAATGCTTTTTTAGTATTGCTTATCTACTATTTTTACAGCCACTTTCTACCCAATACCTACAATAGAAAAATGAAAATAGGAATAGATGCAATGGGAGGCGATTTTGCCCCCGAGGCAATTGTCGAAGGTGCTGTTCTGGCGACTCCCAATTTGCCGAACAACGTCCAACTCGTACTCATAGGCAAACAAGACATTATAAACGAGCTACTAACGAAGTATGGTTACCAAGGCTCGCAGATTGAAGTGGTACATGCCGAAGATGTAGTAGAGATGGGAGAACACCCTACTAAAGCCTTGTCCCAAAAACCTCATTCGAGCATTTCGGTTGGGTTTAAGTTACTGAAGGAAAAGAATATAGACATCTTTTGTGGAGCAGGTAACACGGGAGCAATGCACGTAGGCGCTTTATTTAGCATCAAAGCGATTGAAGGCATTATCCGCCCCGCCATTGTTGGGCTCGTCCCTCAGAAAAAAGGAGGGTACGCTGCCATGTTAGATATTGGAGCCAACGCAGACTGCAAACCAGAGGTACTCGAACAATTTGGCGTGATTGGTTCAATTTACGCTCAATATACTTTTGGCATCGACAAACCACGCGTGGCGTTGATGAACATTGGTGAAGAAGAGCAAAAAGGCTCGCTCGTAGCCCAGGCAGCACATCAGCTTTTGAAAGAAAATACGCGTATCAACTTCGTTGGTAACATGGAAGGTGGGGACTTTTTTGACGACAAGGCCGATGTAATCGTTACGGACGGCTTTACTGGTAATGCTCTATTTAAACTCGCTGAGTCGTTCTATACAGTTGCCAGTGAGCGTGGTATCAAAGATGACTACATCGACAAGATGAACTACGAAGCGGTGGGAGGAAGTAGCATCGTGGGCGTAAACGGCAATGTGATGATTGCACACGGTATTTCGTCACCAACGGCTATCAAAAACATGATTAGCTGGGCTTGCAAACAAGTAGAAGCTCAAATCCATGTCCATATTGCCAAAGCATTGAGTTGAAACCACCTTTATCGTCGTCCCTCTGAGTTGTAAAGAGGTGAGACCTAATCACTTATATCAAAGTAAAAAATGAGTCAAATTCGCGCGGCTATTACGGGGATACAAGGATACTTACCCGATTATGTACTAACCAACGCTGAGTTGGAGAAAATGGTAGATACCAACGACGAGTGGATTACGGCCCGTACAGGTATTAAAGAACGGCATATCCTCAAAGGCGAAGGACTGGGTACATCCCACATGGCCGCCGAAGCAGTAAAAGGGCTTTTGGCCAAAACAAACACTGCGGCAGGTGATATTGACTTGTTGATTTGTGCAACAACTACTCCCGATTTTGTATTTCCGAGTACAGCCAATCTCATCTGTGATATGGTGGGTATTAAATCCATTGGAAGTTTTGATATTCAGGCGGCTTGCTCAGGCTTTATTTATGCCCTGACGGTAGGTTCGCAGTTTATCGAAACGGGTAAATACAAAAAAGTGATTGTGGTAGGAGCGGATAAAATGTCAGCTATTATTGACTATACCGACCGTACGACCTGCGTGTTGTTTGGGGACGGAGCAGGCGCTGTTTTGCTCGAACCTAACACCGAAGGGCTCGGAATTTTAGATACCATTATCAAATCAGACGGAGCTGGTCAGCCCTTCTTGCACCAAAAAGCAGGAGGAAGCCGCTTCCCCCCCACGCACGAAACGATTGACAAACGCTGGCACTATGCCTACCAAGATGGTCAGTCGGTATTTAAGTTTGCCGTTACCAATATGGCCGACGTTGCGGCTGAAATCATGGAGCGTAACCACCTCTCAGGCGACGACGTGGCGTGGTTGGTACCTCACCAAGCCAACAAACGCATCATTTCCGCAACGGCCAACCGCATGAAAGTCGGGATGGACAAAGTGATGCTGAACATTCATAAATACGGAAACACGACTGCGGCAACCATTCCTCTGTGTTTATGGGATTATGAATCGCAACTTAACAAAGGCGATAATCTCATTTTTGCTGCATTTGGAGGAGGCTTTACGTGGGGGTCGGTATATGTAAAATGGGCGTATTAACGAGGAAACTTCTCAATTCTCAAAAATCAAATTTCGATAAGAGGCTAGGATTATTCGTGGCCTTCAATCTAATGAATTAACGATTCATACTAAAATGGCAACAACTGCAGACATCCGTAATGGATTAGTAATTAATTTTAACCACGATTTGTTTCAAATTGTCGAGTTTCAACACGTTAAACCAGGTAAAGGGGCGGCTTTTGTACGTACAAAACTTAAAAGCCTTACCAGTGGTAAAGTGTTGGACAATACCTTTAACTCAGGGGTGGCAATCTACCCTGTGCGCGTAGAGCGCCGAGAGTTTCAATTCTTGTACAAGGACGAAGCTGGCTTCAACTTTATGGACAATGAATCGTTTGAGCAAATTTCAATCGACGAAAAATTGGTTGACGGGGCTGACTTGATGAAAGAAGGCCAAGTCGTAGAAATTTTATTGAATACTGAAAACGAAGCACCCCTCACGTGCGAACTTCCAGCCACAGTTGACTTGGAAGTAGTATATGCAGAGCCAGGCATTAAAGGCGATACTGCCAACAACCCTCGCAAGGCAGTAGAAGTAGAAACGGGAGCGCGCATCATGGTGCCTATGTTTATCGAACAAGGAGATAAAATCCGCATCAAAACAGCTACCAGAGAGTACTCAGAACGCGTTAAGTAAGACGAAAGTCTCCAACAACCTAACTTCAAACAACAATGGAAATTAAAGACATTCAGAAATTACTCGATTTCATTGCTCACTCTAGTTTGGACGAAGTAAACATCGAAACTGGTGAGTTTAAGGTAAGCGTAAAGCGCAACGCCGTGACTACCGTGGTTGCCGCTGCTCCTGCTCCCGTAGCCGCCGCGCCAGTAGTGGCCGCTCCTGCACCAGCAGCAGCACCCGCTCCTGCTAAAGCGGATGAATCGAAGTATTTGACCATCAAATCACCAATGATTGGTACTTTCTACCGTTCAGGCGGGCCAGATAAACCTTCGTTTGTAGAAGTAGGCGACGAAGTTGCAACTGGAAAAGTGGTTTGTATTGTAGAAGCGATGAAGCTTTTCAACGAAATCGAATCGGAAGTATCAGGTCGTATCGTAAAAGTATTGGTTGAAAATGCTACGCCTGTAGAATACGACCAGCCATTGTTCTTGGTAGAGCCTGCTTAACAATTTCCAAAAACTCATGTTCAAGAAAATACTAATCGCCAATCGCGGGGAGATTGCATTGCGCATTATCCGTACTTGCCGCGAAATGGGTATAAAAACAGTCGCTGTGTATTCCACTGCTGATCGTGATAGCCTTCACGTTCGTTTTGCAGATGAGGCTGTTTGTATTGGCCCTCCGCCAAGCCGACAATCATATTTGAGTATTCCAAATATCATTTCAGCCGCAGAAATTACCAATGCTGATGCCATTCACCCAGGCTACGGGTTTTTGTCAGAAAACGCTGAATTTTCGCGAATTTGTGCCGAATACGGCATCAAATTTATCGGAGCAACGGCCGAGCAAATTAATTTCATGGGGGATAAGTCAACCGCCAAAGCAACGATGAAGGCGGCGGGTGTACCAGTTATCCCAGGTTCAGAAGGTTTGTTGGAATCGGTGGAAGAAGGTAAAGCCTTGGCCAAAGAAATTGGCTATCCTGTTATTGTAAAAGCTACCGCGGGTGGTGGTGGCCGTGGGATGCGGATTATCAAAGATGAAAGTGAATTTCAGAAAGCATGGGACGATGCTAAAATGGAATCAGGAGCAGCCTTCGGAAATGATGGCTTGTACCTTGAGAAGTTTGTAGAAGAGCCGCGCCACATCGAAATTCAGGTAGTAGGTGACCAATATGGCACCGTTTGCCACCTTTCTGAACGCGATTGCTCGATTCAGCGTCGTCACCAAAAATTGGTCGAAGAAACGCCATCACCAATTGTATCCCCAGAGCTTCGTGAGCGCATGGGCGAAGCGGCTATCCGTGGAGCGTCAGCGATTGCCTACGAAGGAGCAGGAACGATTGAGTTTTTGGTGGATAAATACGGCGAGTTTTATTTCATGGAAATGAACACACGTATTCAGGTAGAACACCCAATCACGGAGGAAGTGACTGATTTTGATCTTATTAAAGAGCAAATTAAAGTAGCTGCTGGTGAGCGTATTTCGGGTCAAAATTACTCGCCAAAGCTGTATGCGATGGAGTGTCGTATCAACGCCGAGGACCCTGCCAACGGTTTCCGCCCAAGTCCAGGAAAAATTACGCAGTTGCATTTCCCTGGTGGACACGGGGTTCGTATCGACAGCCACGTATATGCAGGTTATACGATTCCGCCAAACTATGACTCAATGATTGCAAAAGTAATCGTGAGTGGTCAGTCGCGGGAAGAAGTAACAACCCGTATGAAGCGCGCCTTGCAAGAGTTTGTAATTGAAGGTATCAAAACGACGATTCCTTTCCACATTCGCTTGATGGACGATGCAGGCTTCCAATCGGGAATGTTTACGACAAAATACCTCGAAACATTTGATTTTAGTGGTTTGTAATAAAGCACAAAACGGAGTTTCTGTTGCTTAAAATAAACATGGAAAGCGGGCTGTACGGCCCGCTTTTTTTATGCTATCCCAATTAGGATTACAAAGTCGCCGCTAACCAGCTTGAAACTTTGGTACGAGCAGCGGCTTTGGCAACGGCGTCGTCACCCGTTGTTTTTTCGTCGAAAGAGTGGTTGGCGTTTTCGTAAGTCACTAACTCAATGCTTGTTCCTGCACCGTTTAATTTGGCACGGTCGTATTGTACTTGGGTGGCAGCAAGCAAATCATCGTTTTTCCCAATTAGAATCAAAAGAGGGGCGTAGTTGACATATTTGCCCTTGGTAGCATCCGAAACACTTCCAAAATAGCTAAAGAACCCACCGCCAGGATAATAAGCAACGGCTGTTTTGAAACCACCTTGGGCAGGACGAGCAACGGGAGCGGCTACGTTGTAAGTTTTATTTTGATACCAAACGGTCCATTGGCTTTTGGTGACCAATGTAGTATTGACAAGGGCGGCCATCGTGGTAGAACCTCCGTGAGAGAAGCCCATCAACCCAATTCGACTTCCTTGAATGTAAGGCAAGCTGCGCAAATAAGCCAAACCAGCGTAGGCATCGTAGGTGCGTTCGTAGACAGGAGAGCAAATGCTATCGTTGAGCGGAGTACGGCCGCAAAACTCTACAATCGGCTGACCATTTTCAAGGCGGTTGGTGTAGCTATCAATAAACAACGACGCAATTTTCTTGGTCGTAAAATCGGTTGCCCATTCGTTAAAATTGGTTTTCATTTTGTTGGCAGCTACGTTATCGTTTGACCACATTCCGCCGCATCCGTGCATCACAACCATGGCAGGAATCTGCTCGCCAGGTTGGAGGGCAGGCACGTATAGCTTGGCGGTGAGTGTTAATCCTTTGGCGTTTTGGAAGGTGACGTTGTAAACGGTGTCGTTGGTTGCGACGGCGATGGCGTCGGTGGCAAGGCGGGCACTAGCATTAGTTTTAGGGCTAGTTGGAGCTACTACTGTGTTGGATTCTTGGCAGCTTATAACGAAGAGAGAAATGCCTAAAATGGCGATTAAAAGGACTTTTTGAAGAATTGTGTTGAACATTGAACGTACTGATTTGTTTGTTTTCATGGCTTGTATGTGTTTAAAAATTTGACGCTGCAAAGTTGGAGAGGAACCTCAAAGCCTCGAAAAAATCTTCGGTTAGCCTGCCAATTTCGTTACTAAGCCGTGGAATTTTTTGGCTAAACCGTCCGAAAACCATTAGTGCGCAGACAAAAATTTTTGAGAAATTTCAAGTAGCCTCGGCAGAGGCTCAACGTTTGTGGAGATTTAAGGAATTCAAAAGTAGCCTCGGTAGAGGCTCAACATTTGTAGAAAAAAAGCAGACAACGGAACCATTGCCTGCTTTCAAACCATTTACCCTAAACTAAATCCCTGAATTATATACACAAATTCGGTGACTAGACTTTCCAAGTTGCGTTGTTTGTTGAAACCCAAACTTGGAAAGTCAGGATGTTAATGAAACTGTTCTTCTTCGGTCGAGCCTTTCATGGCAACAGTGGCAGAAGTACCCGCGGTTACGGTATTCTGAACCGCATCAAAATAGCCTGTTCCTACAAAAGCTTGGTGTTTCACGGCTTTGAAACCTTTTGCTTGGAGCGCAAATTCACGTTGTTGTAGTTCTGAGAAACCAGCCATTCCGCGTTCTACGTAAGCCGACGATAGCTCAAACATGGCCGTATTGAGGGCGTGAAAGCCTGCCAAGGTAATGAATTGGAACTTATACCCCATCTCCGCAATCTTTTCACGGAAATTCAGCATTTGTTTTTCGTCCATAAACTTCGCCCAGTTAAACGACGGTGAGCAATTGTAGGCTAACAACTTGTCGGGGAACTGACTGCGGATGGCTTCGGCAAACTCACGCGCTAGTCCTAAGTCGGGGTTGCCTGTTTCCATCCAAATCAGGTCGGCATAAGGGGCGTAACTCAAACCACGGTCGATGCCTTGCTCAAGTCCGTTCCGAACGTAGTAGAAACCTTCGGGCGTACGACCCAAGTCGCGACGGATAAATTTCTCATCGCGCTCGTCGATGTCGGATGTGATAAGATTGGCGGCCTCGGCATCGGTACGAGCAATAACCAGCGTAGGTACACCCATGACATCGGTGGCAAGGCGGGCCGCGACCAATTTATTGATGGCTTCTTGGGTAGGAACCAATACTTTGCCGCCTAAGTGACCACATTTTTTGGCCGAAGAAAGCTGGTCTTCAAAGTGTACGCCAGATGCCCCCGCTTCAATCATTTGTTTCATCAACTCAAACGCATTGAGATTACCCCCAAAACCCGCTTCGGCATCGGCTACGATAGGGACAAGCCAGTCGATGTTACCGTCATTGCTCACCGATTGGATTTGGTCGGCCCGCAAAAGGGAATTGTTGATGCGTTTTACGACTGCTGGAACGCTGTCAGCGGGGTAAAGACTTTGGTCGGGGTACATTTGCCCAGCTAAATTGGCATCGGCGGCCACCTGCCAGCCCGAAAGATAAATGGCTTTCATGCCTGCCGCTACTTCTTGCACGGCTTGGTTGCCTGTGAGTGCGCCCAACCCAGCGACCCACTCGTCGTTTTGGAGCAAATTCCATAGTTTTTCGGCTCCCATACGAGCCACCGAGTGTTCGATTTGGTACGAACCCGCTAAGCGAACTACTTCTTCGGCTGTGTAAGGGCGCTGAATTCCGTTCCAACGAGGGTTGGTCGTCCAATCGGCAATGAGCGATTGAATGCGGTCTTGTGTGTTGATTTTCATTGTTGTTGATGTTTGTGATGAAGTGTATTTGATAAAAAAGAGGAAGATGCTAAGCTTCTAAAAGCTCGTAAGCGGGGAGTGTTAAAAAGGACTCGAATTGAGGCTGTGTAACCAAATGGTCAAACAACTCGGCAGCTTGTTCGTAATGGCCTTTGGTAAATGCTTCGATACCAACGTCTTCTTTGATTTTATTGATTTCTTCGATAAAAACGTTTTTGTACCAATTGAGCGTTATTGGGCGTCCATCAAAGGTTTTGACCTCGTGATGCAGCCATTGCCATACCTGTGCCCGCGAAATTTCGGCAGTGGCGGCATCCTCCATCAGGTTATGAATGGCGGCAGCACCTACGCCACGTAGCCAAGAGGCAATGTACAAGATACCAATGTTGATATTGGCACGTAAGCCGTTTTCACTGATGGTTCCTTCCTTGATGTAAACGTCGATAAGCGCTTCGGCTTCGATGCGGTCATGTTGGCGTTTGATGTGTTTTTGGTGAGGCTGAGCACCAAGCAGAGCGTCAAAAGGGGCTTTGGCAACCGATACCAAATCGGGATGCGCAACCCACGTGCCATCAAAGCCAGTTTCTACTTCTAATTGTTTGTCGGCTTCTACCCGTTCGAAGGCAATGCGGTTGACCTCGGCATCGCGGCGGCTAGGAATGAAGGCCGACATCCCACCGATGGCGTGCGCACCTCGTTTGTGGCAGGTTTGAACCAAAAGCCGACAATAAGCCCGCATAAACGGCATTCGCATCGTGACTTGAGTACGGTCGGGCAAGATAAATTCGGGATAATCTTTGAATTTTTTGATGATACTAAAAATATAATCCCAGCGCCCCGCATTCAGTCCTGCCAAGTGGTGACGAAGCTCGTAAATGATTTCGTCCATTTCGAAGGCGGCCAAAATGGTTTCTATCAAAACCGTTGCTTTAATCGTGCCCAGAGGCAAACGAAGCCATTCTTGCGCAGCGATAAATACCTCGTTCCAAAGGCGTGCCTCTAAATGGCTTTCGAGTTTGGGGAGATAGAAATACGGCCCGCTGCCGTTTTGCAACAATTGATGAGCATTGTGGAAAAAATACAAACCGAAGTCGAATAAAGAGGCTGAAATGGCTTGATTATCAATGAGTAAATGCTTTTCGTGGAGGTGCCAGCCGCGCGGACGAACCACCAGCGTAGCTACCTTGTCTTTGAGCTGGTAGGTCTTACCATTTTCAGCCGTAAAGTCGATTTGGCGACGAATCGCGTCGTACAGGTTGATTTGCCCTTCTATCATGTTGCTCCAAGTGGGAGAAGAGGCATCTTCAAAATCGGCCATAAATACATTCGCACCCGAATTGAGGGCATTGATGACCATGCGGCGGTCAACGGGGCCTGTAATTTCGGTGCGGCGGTTTTGTAAATCACTGGGAATGGCATTGACGGTCCAGTCTGCTTCACGAATAGGAGCAGTTTCGGGAAGGAACTGCGGCATTTCGCCTTTTTGAATTGCGATGGTACGAAGGTCGCGCAGACAAAGGAGTTCGAGGCGACGCCCGTTAAAGCGTCGGTGCAGGTGAGCGATAAATTGCAGAGCCTCAGGAGTTAAGATTTGATCGTACTGGCTACACATCGTTCCTGTGATGTCAATGCCTTCAAGGAGGGTGTCGGTTTGAGTACTCATTTTGTTCAAGTGTTGATGAAGTGTAATTGATGTTTCAAAAGTATGTTAGCGAAAAATATAAAACAAGCGAAATTTCGCTAAAATGAAAATTTCTGCAAGATGAAAATTGCTAAGTTGTTGAAAATCAGACAAAAGCTTAAAAAAGAAAATTTGAAAACTATAGTTAATTAGCAAAACAATACTAAACGTGACCAAAAACATTTTTTTATATGAATAGTCCTATTAGCTTTGGTAAATTACTATAGGACACTTCCTCTAATTATAACTTAACCATTCCTTTTTCATGGCAGCAACACTCAAATGCCCCAAATGCGACAGCCTAGAAACTGTCAAGAACGGAATCATCAAAGACCGTCAGCGTTTCCGTTGTAAAAAATGCGATTACAATTTTACGGTCGATAAACTTGGCAAAGGAATAAGTTCCTACTACGTGATTAAGGCGCTTCAGTTGTACATAGAGGGAGTTAGTTACCGTGAAATAGAGCGACTTCTGGGTGTAAGTCACGTGTCGGTGATGAACTGGGTAAAGAAGTATCAGATCAAAATGCCCGACCGAATTACGCACCATGCTACCTACAAAGTGATGAATCACAAAGAGCTGGCTGAGTTTTATGCCGACCGTAAAAATTTGGAAGGAATGGGCATGATTGTGACCGAATTAGGAGATAAGTTTATGATGATTAAATGGGAAAGATTCAAAGATTAATTACACCAATAAGTGCATTGAGGCGGGGGTAACAGATGATGTTACCCCCGTTTTTTTATATTAAATGGCCGTTTATTGCTAAATTACTATATGTTTGCTAAATTAAAATAGATGATTTTTAAGGCGTATTTCCAAAATAGTATAGGGATAACTTCCGACATTGCCTTTGATTTATTGCTTAATCTTCTTCAATGCTATATTTTTCTACTGATTTTTACTTAAAAACAGCCTTTTTGTTCGCTACCTATATGCGTTTAGCATAACAACATCACCCACGCGGATTTTTAAATCCTTTCTTTCACTTTTGTCGAGTGATTATTCAAAAAAATATTTGAATAACACAAAATGAACCGACCTCTTTTTTTAACCTCTTTCTTTTAACGAACCTATGAAAAAGTGTTTAACCTTACTGGTATTGATGGCCAGTAGTCTCTTGGCAACGACGAGTCACGGCCAAGGCTCAACCGATTACGCAACGGGTATCAAACTTGATTTGAACCCCGAAAAAACAAAGTACATTCGCTTCATCACTTGGAATCAAACGTGGTTTAGAGCGACTGAGTTGAACCCTGGAACAACAATCGGCGGAGAAGCCAAGAAAACAAATTTTGATATTTCAGGTCGTCGCCTTAGGATGTTGGCCTATTCGCAAGTAAGCAAACGGTATATGATTTTGGCTCACTTTGGGATTAACAACCAAACATTTATCAATGGCGGTGGCTCAGGAAGTACAGGAACGGGAGGCTACGGAAATGGCAAGAAACCTCAGTTGTTTTTTCACGATTTTTGGAACGAATACCACTTGATATTACCTACAAAAGAAAACAAAAACTCAAGCTTGAGTATTGGGGCGGGGTTACACTATTTTATGGGGTTATCGCGGATGACCATGGCTTCTACGCTTAATTTTTTGGCGGTTGATTCACCGATTTTCTCGTGGGCAACAATTGACAATGCCGACCAGTTTGCGCGCCAATACGGCTTTTTTGCCAAAGGAAAATTGAACAAACTTGAGTATCGCTTTGGATTAAATAAGCCTTTTAATACCAGCCTCACACCTACCAACGTCACAGACGGAGCGAAGGCCGTGGCCGTTGATAATAACGGAAGTAGCAAATGGGCCAAAACGGGCTATGTTGAGTATCAATTCTTGGACTCAGAATCAAACCTGTTGCCATTCAAGGTCGGTACTTATTTAGGTACAAAGCGGGTGTTTAACATTGGCGCTGGGTTTTACAGTCAGCCCGAAGGTACTCGTTCGTCGGTCAACGGTACGCTTGCGAAACACAATGTAAACCTAATGTCAGTCGATGCTTTCTTAGATATGCCTATTGGCAAAAAGGAAAAAAACACGGCTATCACGGTTTATTCGGGCTTTTTCAAGTATAATTTCGGTCCAAACTACTTGAGAAATATCGGCATCATGAACGAAGGAGCCGTTGATGCTACTTACACAGGCACCGATAAAGTAATGGCAGGTGCAGGGAATGCTCAACCTATGATAGGAACTGGAAATATTTTCTATACGCAAGTTGGGGTTTTATTACCCAAAGCTACTGATAAACCCAAAATGCGCGTACAACCTTTTATGGCTTATACCAACAAAAACTTTGATGCTCTTCCCAAAGCTGTGTCGAATTTTGATGCAGGTATCAATTGGTTGATTGACGGACATCACGCCAAAATAACGACCCAGTACTCGTTGCGTCCAGAGTTAACTAGCTCAGGAACAGGGAAGAAGTACGGAGAATTTATTGCCCAACTTCAAATCTACCTCTAATACCTTTTAACCTAATCAAATTTAAAAAACTCACAACCTTTTTAATCATGTCTGAGAAAAAACAAAGTTTAGCGTACATCATCGGAGCTTCGTCGGTTGGTACGCTTATCGAATGGTACGATTTCTACATATTCGGAAGTTTGGCGACTGTAATCGCTACCAAATTTTTCCCGCCCGATAACCCAACGGCGGCTTTCCTTTCGACCTTAGCTACGTTTGCGGCAGGTTTTGTGGTGCGGCCTTTTGGTGCCTTGTTTTTTGGCCGTCTTGGTGACCTCATTGGTCGTAAATATACCTTCATGGTGACCCTGATTTTGATGGGCGGGGCTACGTTCTTGATTGGGTGTATCCCGAGCTACGAAACCATCGGCTTTTTTGCTCCCCTTTTGGTATTACTCCTTCGTTTCTTGCAAGGACTTGCCTTAGGTGGAGAATACGGCGGTGCGGCGACCTACGTAGCGGAGCACTCACCCGCCGAAAAACGCGGATTCTGGACGTCATGGATTCAGACGACAGCGACGATTGGCTTGTTTGTGTCGTTGTTGGTTATCATGGTAACGCGCAACACGCTTGGTACCGAAGCTTTCAACGATTGGGGATGGCGTATTCCTTTTTGGGTATCATTAGTGATGGTAGGGGTGTCGTTTATCATTCGTCGTAATATGCACGAGTCGCCACTTTTTGCCAAAGCCAAAGCCGAAGGAAAAACTTCTGCCAACCCATTGAAAGAGTCGTTTGGCAATAAATACAACTTCAAATTTGTGTTATTGGCGCTTTTTGGGGCTACGATGGGGCAAGGCGTAGTTTGGTACACGGGTCAGTTTTATGCCTTGAGTTTCTTGCAAAAAATCTGTAACGTCGATGACAATCAAGTGAACGTTATCATTGCTTTAGGATTATTGTTGGGTACGCCGTTCTTCGTGATTTTTGCTTCATTGTCCGATAAAATCGGCCGTAAAGGCATTATGTTGGCAGGTATGTTATTAGCGATTATTTGTTATCGCCCAATTTTCGAGAAGATTTACCAAACAACCAATCTCAAAAACAAAGAAGAGATTGTGGCCAATACCAAAGTGGAAGTAAAACGTGCGCTTGCTCCTGATTCTGAAGTTGATTCACTCATTACCACAACCACGACCAAAGAGTTTACCGACGGCACCAAGTACAAAGAAGTAAAGAAAGTGACGATTTTGGCCGATGCGAGCAAAGAAGCTCCTAAGCCTGACGTGAAAAAAACAACTACTATCAACAACAGCGACCGCAACACGCTTGTCTTGATGGTCTTTATCTTGTTGCTTTTTGTAACGATGGCGTATGGCCCTATTGCAGCTTTCTTGGTGGAAATGTTCCCCACTCGTATTCGTTATTCGTCGATGTCGTTGCCGTACCACATTGGTAACGGGGTGTTTGGTGGATTGATGCCTGCGATTGCTACCTACTTGGCAACTCGTGCGAAGGACATCAACGATGCGGCCGAAAAAGCGGGACAAGCGATTGTAAACACCCAACCTTACTTGGAAGGGCTTTGGTATCCAATTATTCTTGCGGGGGTAAGTTTTGTGATTGGCTTACTGTACATTAAAGAAGACAAAAACGCTAACGACTAATCTTTAACCTTTTAAAAGACAACGAATTATGAACGCAATAAAAAGAATATTAGGAATTGTTTGGATTGGTATTGGCCTATACGCAGGCTACTATCTTTTCATCAATCAAGCATTGCCAATGTGGGACAAAGGTGGTACAGACCTCGTGCCTGCCATCATTTATACCTTTATTTTGGCGCCAATCATCGCAGGTGGGATGTCGATACTTGGGTACTATGCACTCACGGGCGAATACGACGAAAAATAAATAAGGTTAGGTTTAGGGTTTATAATTAGGAATGGTTGTCGGGCGTGTTAGAAACCCTCGGCAGCCATTTTTCACATGCTTAATTGTATGTCAAAAACGCGAGAATTGGCCTTGGTGGCTTTGAGTTTACTGGCTTGGGCGTTGTACAACAACCCCATTTTGAGCATTTTCAACCGCTTGAGTTTCAAGTGGCGCACACCTGTGCTGTACATGGGGATTTTTGGAATCTGGTTTTTGATTATTGTTGTCACTTTTTTGATTGTTAATAATACCAACAACCACCATTCGGATGAATAGTTTTTGGTTGATTTTCTGGTCTATATCGTACTTGTTGGTCTTGTTTTTTGTCGCTAACTGGGCCGAACAGCGCTCGGCCAAAGGGCGGAGCTTGGTCAGTAACTCATACGTCTATGCGTTGTCTTTGGCGGTTTATTGCACGGCATGGACGTTTTACGGAAGTGTCGGGCGGGCAGCGGAGTCGGGAGTGGATTTTATTGCTGTTTTTATTGGGCCTACCATTACGATGCCCCTTTGGTGGGTTATTTTTCGGAAAATCATCCGCATTTGTCAAGTTCAACGCATTACCAATATCGCCGATTTTGTGTCGGCACGTTATGGGAAAAGCCAAGCGTTGGGCGTGATTGCTACGATTTTGTGCGTTGTTGGGACGATTCCCTACATTTCGATTCAACTTAAAGCCATTTCTAGCGGGTTTAGCATTTTAACCACCGCCAACGACGCAGGTAATTCGCTTTGGCTGGATAAAGCCTTCTATATTTCAATCGTCCTGACGATTTTTACCATTCTATTTGGGGCGCGCAAACTCGATGCCAACGAACGCCACGAAGGAATGGTGGCCGCCATTGCATTTGAATCTTTGTTTAAGCTGTTTGCCTTTTTGGCCGTGGGCATTTTTGTAACATTCATCGTCTTTGACGGATTCGACGACATCGTTCAGGAAGCATCCAAACTTGTTGATTTACAGCGAATATTTACCATTAAAGAAGAAAATACCAGCGATTGGTTTTGGTATTGTTTCTTGGCTTCTTTGGCCATTATGTTTTTGCCAAGGCAATTTCAGGTAACGGTGGTGGAGAATGTCAACGAAAATCACCTTCGTAAAGCGCTCTGGATTTTTCCGCTTTACTTATTAGTTATCAACATTTTTGTCGTTCCAATTGCGTTGGGAGGGAAAATTTTGTTGGGTACAGCCGTGAAAGCCGACCAATTTGTGTTGTCGATACCGTTGCATTTTAACGAAAAAGCACTGGCTTTTGTGGCGTATCTGGGAGGATTTGCGGCTTCTACGAGCATGATTATTGTGGAATGTACGGCCTTGACGGTGATGTTGACCAACAACCTAGTCATGCCTTGGCTGGTCAGTCGCACCGATTTCCAGCGGCGTTTTGGCGGAGACATGGGGCAGGTTGTCATTACATTGCGGCGCTTGTTTATTGTCCTGCTGATGGCAGGGTCGTATTTATACTACAAAAACGTCAGCGACAAATACAGTTTGGTGTCGGTCGGGATGGTATCGTTTGCTGCCGTAGCGCAGTTTGCTCCCGTGGTATTGGGCGGCATTTTCTGGAAACGAGGGTCGTTGGTGGGAGCCGTGGGAGGACTTTTGGTTGGGGGAGGCGTGTGGTTTTATACCCTGATTATTCCGTCGATGGTGTCGGCGGGGTACATATCGCCCGATATTTTAAGTAAAGGCCCTTGGGGAATGGATTTATTACGGCCTGAGTCGCTGCTGGGCGTAACGGGCCTCGATAATATTTCCCACGGAACGTTTTGGTCATTGTTGTTGAACTTGCTTTTTTACGTAGGTGGGTCATTGTTATCACAACCTACGGCGTTGGAACACAATCAAGCAGTATTGTTTGTGGATGTTTTTAAATATTCAAAAACCTATGAAAGTGCGGTAGCTTGGAAGGGGAAAGCGCTGGTGACGGATATTAAGTCCTTGTTGACAATTTTCTTTGGGAAAAGCCATACCGAAGAAACGCTTCAGCTGTATGCCAAACAGAATAAGCTGGATTTGAATACGAGGTATGCCGACTCTCAAGTGGTAAACTACGCCGAAAAAATGTTAGGAGGAGCCATCGGCGCAGCTTCGGCGCGTATTTTGGTGTCGTCGGTGGCAAAAGAAGAACAAATCAGCGTCGAAGAAGTGATTGATATTCTGAAAACGTCGCAAGAATTAAAGACGTTGAATGAAGAATTAACGAGAAAGTCGGAGGAATTAGAACAACTGACGCAGCAGCTAAAACAAGCCAATGAGCTTCTGCAAATTGCTGATATTCAAAAAGATGACTTTTTGTCAACGGTTACGCACGAAATACGGACGCCATTGACGTCGATACGGGCCTTGTCGGAAATTGTGCATGATAACCCTGATATGGAAGAAGACCAACGATCGCACTTTGTCAATACCATTACCAAAGAATCCGAACGTTTGACCCGACTCATTAACCAAGTGTTGGCCCTTGAACGTTTTGAAACGGGAAAACAGGAGTTAGACATCGACGAATTTTTGATGGAAGATATCATTGAAGAATCGCTGGAAGCGCTCGACCAACTCGCGAAAGAGAAAAACATCAAAATTGAAGTTGCGTATGAAGGTATCTATGGCCCGATTAAGGCCGACCGCGACCGACTTATTCAGGTGATTATCAATTTGGTATCAAATGCGATTAAGTTTTGCCCCGCTGATACGGGAAAAATTGAAATCAATACCCTTCAAACCGAAGCATCTCTATCATTTAGCATATCAGATAATGGCCAAGGCATAGATAATAAATATCAAGAGCTTATATTTGAGAAATTTTACCAAACTCGCGACCAGTCGGTGCGGAAACCGAAAGGTAGCGGACTCGGATTGGCGATTTGCAAAAAGATAATAGAACTGCACCAAGGCACTATTAAAGTAGAAAGCGAGCTAGGTAAAGGAAGTGTGTTTACGTGCGAAATCCCGCTGGATAAAAACTAAAAAAAATGACGGGCATGAAAATTTTGATTGTTGATGATGAGCCTAATATCTTAATGTCTTTGGAGTTTTTGATGAAAAAAGAAGGACATAAAGTGTTTATTGCTCGCGACGGTGCCGAGGCATTTGACATCATCGAGGCGAACATCCCTGATATTGTACTACTTGATATTATGATGCCCAGGGTAGATGGGTACCAAGTCTGCGAATTTATTAAAAAACACGATTCTTATAAACACGCTAAAGTGGTGTTTATGAGTGCAAAAAGCAAAGAAGCGGATATGGCCAAAGGGTTAGAGTTAGGGGCAAGCTTGTACGTTCCAAAGCCGTTTTCTACCCGTGATTTGATGGCCAAAGTAAATGGATTGATACGCGATATTTCTGAAGCAGCAGCCTAAAAATCAGGATGTTATGATGCAAAATAGTAGCTATACCAACTTAGCGAAAAATATTACTATTCCTCGAATATTTTAGATTACTTTTGGATAAAAATTCAGTTGTCCAACTCTCTAATCTTATTCGTCATGGAAGAAAGTAAGTCATCGTCAGGTATTGTTACCAAGGTAATCATTGCGGTTGTGGTGCTAGTATTTATTTATGGTATTTACTGGCTTTTGAACGGTGGTATGGACGGAGCTTCACTCGAAGGAAGCCATTAAGGTTGTCTCAATTTCACCCTCTCAATTGCTTCTGCCATGTTTAGCAATACACAATCAACAAACTATACTTCCCTTTTTGAAGCGAGTTTAGCTAATCCCGAAACCTTTTGGGCTGAACAAGCCGAGCAGATTGCGTGGTTTAAAAAACCCGAAACGATGCTTGGAAAAGACGCCAATGGGCTTGACCGTTGGTATGCAGGTGGGGAGCTCAATACTTGCTATTTAGCGATAGACTACCACGTTCAGCATGGGCGGGGAGCGCAAGTAGCGATGATTTATGACTCTCCCGTTACAAATACTATCCAAAAATACACGTTTGCGGAATTACAAAACAACGTGGCTAAATGTGCAGGAGCATTTCGGGCATTGGGTGTGGAAAAAGGCGACCGAGTGGTGATTTACATGCCCATGATTCCCGAAACGGCGTTTGCCATGCTGGCTTGTGCGCGTTTGGGGGCTGTGCATTCGGTTGTTTTTGGAGGTTTTGCACCACATGAGTTGGCCATACGTATAGAAGATGCCGAACCTAAAGTGGTGATTTCGGCTTCGTGTGGAATCGAGTTTGACCGCGTATTGCCTTACAAACCGCTGCTAGACGAAGCCATCGAATTGGCCGCTTTCAAGCCGAAACATTGCCTTATTTACCAGCGTTCGATGTGTCACGCCCCAATGCTAGAAGGACGTGATGTAGATTATTCGGAAGCCGTCGCGCAGGCCGACCCGACCGAATGTGTGCCCGTGGACGCGACTCATCCACTGTACATTTTATATACTTCAGGAACGACAGGAAAACCCAAAGGTGTCGTGCGCGACAATGGTGGACACGCCGTTGCCCTTAAATTTAGTATGCACCACGTTTATGATGCCCACGCGGGAGATGTCTTTTGGGCGGCATCTGATTTTGGCTGGGTAGTAGGACACAGTTATATTTTGTACGGGCCGTTGATTGCAGGTTGTACAACCATATTGTTTGAAGGGAAACCCGTACGGACGCCTGATGCAGGTACGTTTTGGCGGGTGATTGCTGATCACCAAGTAAAGACATTTTTTACGGCTCCGACGGCGTTTCGGGCGATAAAAAAAGAAGACCCTGAGGCGTTATTGAAAGCCAAGTACGATACATCAAGTTTGCAAAATATTTTTGTGGCGGGCGAGCGCTGCGACCCCCCAACGTTGGAATGGCTCCAAAAAATAGCCCAACTTCCCATCACCGACCACTGGTGGCAAACGGAGTCAGGCTGGCCGATGGTGGCCAATATGATGGGGGTAGAAGCTTTTCCTGTCAAAGCGGGTTCGGCGACTAAGCCTGTGTGCGGCTATAATCTCAAAATTGTGGGCGAAAACGGCCAAGAATTAGAAGCTAATCATGAAGGATATGTGTGCTTGAAACTACCTCTTCCTCCAGGATTTACACCCACGCTTTGGAACGATGACGCTCGTTTTAAAAGTTCGTACCTCAAAAAATTTGAAGGGTATTATTTATCGGGAGATGGGGGCTATGTCGATGAAGATGGCTATGTGTTTATCATGGGGCGCGTGGACGATGTCATTAACGTTGCAGGACATCGCCTCTCGACGGGAGAAATGGAGGAATTTGTGGCGTCACATCCTGCCGTGGCCGAGTGTGCCGTGGTCGGAATCGCCGACGAACTCCGTGGACAACGGCCCGTTGGTTTTGTGGTTTTAAAAGACGGTGTTGCTATTGACGAAACGGCTTTGGAATCGGAGTTGGTGGGCATTGTACGGGATCAGATTGGGGCAGTGGCGTTTTTCCGTACGGCTATTTTGGTGAAGCGTTTACCAAAAACACGTTCAGGAAAAATCTTACGAAAAACGATTCGCCAAATTGCCGATGGAGAATCTTATGCAGTACCATCGACGATAGACGACCCTGTTATTTTGGAGGAAATCGCTGAATGTTTGCAACGTCGAGGAGTAGGGCAAGCTTTTGAAAATCAGAAAATATGAATTTATAATGCCATCATAATGTTAGGTTAGTTTTCGAACGCCAGGCTTGAGTCAAGTCTGGCGTTTTTGTTTGAGGGTGACTTTATGAAACGAACCTCGTCCTTTGGGAAGGCAAAGTTTTTGGTAAAATGAAACGAGACGACAGTTTATGGAAGGCAATTTTGGAAGATATTTTCGACGATTTTCTGCGGTTTTTCATTCCCAATGCGGAAGAATTATTTGATTTTACACGTCCGTTTGAGTTTTTGGACAAAGAATTGGAGCAGATTTTATTGGTTGAACGTGATGATTTTTCTCCCATATACGTTGATAAACTGGTAAAAGTGTTCACGAAATTAGGTGAAGAGCAGTGGATTTTGGTTCACATAGAGGTGCAAGGGAGCACCGACAAAGCGTTTTCGCACCGTATGTTTCAATATTTTTACCGCATTTATGATCGGTATCAGAGGCCGATTACAGCTTTTGCGATTTTGACAGACCGCAACCGAGGCTTTAAGCCTGCGAAGTTTTCTCAAGTTTATTTGGGGACGAGTATTGATTACAGGTTCAATGTCTATAAAGTTTTTGAGCAAGATGCTGACGCTTTAGCGGCGAGTAGGAATCCTTTTGCGATGATTGTCTTGACGGTATTGGTCGCATTGCAGAAGGGGAAAGTAACGGAAGAAGAGCTTTTAAAACAAAAAGTAGAATTGCTCAAGCGGTTGGTTAGTAAGGGTTTTGGTCGAGGAAAGATAGAGGCTTTGATGGGATTTTTGAAGCTTTACGTACGTTTTGGAAAACGGGAAAATGATGTTAAATTTGACGAAGCGATAGAGTTATTGTTAAACAAACCAAAAGAAACGATGGGGATTGTTGAATTTGTGTTGGAGCGTGAACGTCGCTTGGGAGAAAAGCGGGGTTTAGCAAAAGGAGAGAAAAAGGGTATTGAGAAAGGCATCGAAAAGGGGGTAGAAAAAGGGATAGAGACCCAAAAGCGGCATTTTGTAAATACCTTATTATCGGAAACAGACTTTGATGATGCTAAAATTGCGTCGTTGGCTGATGTGACTATCGAAACGGTACAAAAGCTTCGGAAAGAGAGAGGCAATGTAAGCTAATACATATTTGATTACACTCGTTTTCGAACGCCAGGCTTGAGTCAAGTCTGGCGTTTTTGTTTGAGGGTGACTTTGCGTTGTGTTGTTCGTCTTTTGGATAGAACAAGCGTTTGGAGCTTATGAAACGAGACGACAGTTTATGGAAGGCAATTTTGGAAGATATTTTCGACGATTTTCTGCGGTTTTTCATTCCCAATGCGGAAGAATTATTTGATTTTACACGACCATTTGAGTTTTTGGACAAAGAATTGGAGCAGATTTTATTGGTGGAAAGTGATGATTTTTCTCCTCGATACGTTGATAAACTGGTAAAAGTGTTCACGAAATTAGGTGAAGAGCAGTGGATTTTGGTTCACATAGAGGTGCAAGGGAGCACCGACAAAGCGTTTTCGCACCGTATGTTTCAGTATTTTTACCGCATTTATGATCGGTATCAGAGGCCGATTACAGCTTTTGCTATTTTGACAGACCGCAACCGAGGCTTTAAGCCTGCGAAGTTTTCTCAAGTTTATTTGGGGACGAGTATTGATTACAGGTTCAATGTCTATAAAGTTTTTGAGCAAGATGCTGAAGCTTTAGCGGCGAGTAGGAATCCTTTTGCGATGATTGTCTTGACGGTATTGGTCGCATTGCAGAAGGGGAAAGTAACGGAAGAAAAGCTTTTAAAACAAAAAATAGAATTGCTCAAGCGGTTGGTTAGTAAGGGTTTGGGTCGGGGTAAGATAGAGGCATTGATGGGATTTTTGAAGCTTTACGTACGTTTTGGGAAACGGGAAAATGATGTTAAATTTGACGAAGCGATAGAGTTATTGTTAAACAAACCGAAAGAAACGATGGGGATTGTTGAATTTGTGTTGGAGCGTGAACGTCGCTTGGGAGAAAAGCGGGGTTTAGCAAAAGGAGAGAAAAAGGGTATAGAAAAGGGGGTAGAAAAAGGGATAGCGACCCAAAAGCAGCATTTTGTAAATACCTTATTATCGGAAACGGACTTTGATGATGCTAAAATTGCGTCGTTGGCTGATGTGACTATCGAAACGGTACAAAAGCTTCGGAAGGAGAAAGGCAATGTAAGCTAATTTGGCAGTAATAAATAAAAATTTTGAACGATGATATTTTTAGGAAAATCGTTGAAAACCAATGAGAATAAGGTATAGAAGACATTATTCGATGGTATCTATTTCAGACGCCAGACTTGACTCAAGTCTGGCGTTTTTGGTAGGTTTGAAGCATGATTTTTGTCACATTCTATAGAAAATTAGCAATTTTGTGATGATTATTTCACCTAAACGGGAAAATGTTTTGCTATTTTTATACCCACAATTTAGCAACGGACTTTCCTTTTAATAACCTTAATCAATCAAACACCTTTGAAATCATGCTTATTCGTACATTTGAAGAGTATCAGGCCGCTTACCAGCATAGTGTAGAAGACCCTGAAGGTTTTTGGGCAGAAGTGGCTCAAGAATTTAAGTGGCATAAGCCTTGGAAGAAAGTATTAGACTGGAATTTCACTGGCCCTGATGTAAAATGGTTTGTGAATGGTAAAACAAATATTACCGAAAATGCACTTGACCGACACCTACGTGAACTGGGAAATCATCCAGCGATTATTTGGGAGCCAAACGATCCCCATGAGCCAAGTGTGACGCTTACGTACAAAATGTTACATGATCAAGTGTGCCGTTTTTCCAACGTATTGAAACGCAATGGTGTTCAAAAAGGAGACCGCGTTTGTATTTATCTGCCAATGGTACCTGAGGCTGCCATTGCCATGTTGGCTTGCGCGCGCATCGGAGCGATTCACTCGGTGGTGTTTGGTGGTTTCTCGGCACAATCGTTGACCGATCGTATCAATGACTCTGACTGTAAGGTAATTATTACCTCAGATGGTGCAGCGCGTGGCCCGAAAAATATTCCGATGAAAGATACCGTGGATGATGCATTGATTGGCTGCCGTTCGGTCGAAAAAGTGATTGTATTGACGCATACCCGCACACCAATTTCGATGATTAAGGGGCGTGATGTATGGTGGGAAAGCGAAATGAAACAAGTGACGTCTGATTGCCCTCCCGAAGTCATGGATTCGGAAGATCCTTTGTTTATCTTATATACTTCTGGGTCAACGGGGAAACCCAAAGGGGTGGTTCATAGTACGGGTGGTTACATGGTCTATTCGGCTTATACATTCCAAAATGTTTTTCAATATGAGCCAGGGCAAATTCACTTTTGCACCGCCGACGTAGGTTGGATTACAGGGCATAGTTATATCGTCTATGGGCCTCTGTTGAGTGGTGCAACTACCTTGATGTTTGAAGGGGTGCCAACCTATCCTGATGCAGGGCGTTTTTGGGACATTGTGGATAAGCATAAAGTAGATATTTTATATACGGCTCCAACGGCGATTCGTTCGCTGATGGGCTTTGGTTTAAAATACGTTGAAGGTAAAGACCTGAGTTCGCTCAAAGTGTTGGGTTCGGTAGGGGAACCTATCAACGAAGAGGCGTGGAATTGGTACAACGAAAACATTGGAAAAGGCCGTTGTCCAATCGTAGATACATGGTGGCAGACTGAAACGGGTGGTATTTTGATTTCACCGATTGCGGGGGTAACAAAAACCAAACCTACTTATGCTACGCTGCCATTGCCAGGCGTACAACCAATTTTGGTGGATGAAAATGGCGTTGAAATCGAAGGAAATGGCGTGAGTGGTAACTTGTGTATTAAGTATCCATGGCCGTCGATTATTCGTACGACTTGGGGCGACCACGAGCGTTGTCGTCAGACGTATTTCTCTACTTATCCTGAACGTTATTTTACAGGGGATGGATGTTTGAGAGACGAAGATGGATATTATCGTATCACAGGACGGGTGGATGATGTATTAAACGTATCGGGGCACCGTATCGGAACGGCCGAAGTTGAAAATGCTATCAATATGCACGCCGATGTGATTGAAAGTGCCGTAGTTGGTTATCCGCACGACATCAAAGGACAAGGAATTTATGCTTTTGTGATTTGTGAAAACGTGCTTGATGACGAAGATTTGTCGCGCCGTGATATTTTGGCTACCGTAACGCGCATCATTGGGCCTATTGCCAAACCTGATAAAATTCAGTTTGTGAGAGGGTTACCTAAGACGCGTTCGGGTAAAATCATGCGCCGTATTTTGCGTAAAATTGCCGAAGGAGATACTTCAAACTTAGGTGATACCACCACGTTGCTCGACCCAACGGTGGTAGAAGACATCAAAGAAGGGGCTTTGTAGATAATGTGAACTGATACTTGAAAAGGGTTCGAAGCAAATTGCATCGAACCCTTTTTTGTTGGATTTGTAAAAAACGACAGCGCGATACTAACCACGAGAAGTAAGGGGTATATTTTCTGAAATTTTTTCTTTTTAAACAGAAAAGTGAAGTTTCACAACGAATTGTATAGCACCTAGTTCATGGAAAAGTTATTGAAAGAACTTCAACAGGCAGAATTGGAACGTCAGACGCGTCGGTATTTCTTGCAGACACTTGGCGCGGGCGTAGGTGGACTAGGCTTAGGGTCGTTGCTCGGAGGCTGTGGATATAGCTCAAAAGAAAAAATGCCCGCTGCTCCGTTGGTATCGGCCGACCCAATGAACGTTCGGATGCCGCAGTTTACACCCAAAGTAAAACAGGTGATTTATATTCACATGGCGGGGGCACCTTCGCAGTTGGAATTGTTTGATTATAAGCCAGAACTAGAAAAATACCACGGAAAAGATTGTCCTGCTGAATTTTTAGAGGGAAAGAAATTTGCCTTTATCAAAGGCGTTCCTAAAATGTTGGGTCCTAAAGGAAAGTTTGCCCAGCACGGACAATCGGGGGCGTGGGTTTCGGATTATTTACCCTATTTGCAAACGGCGGTTGATGATGTCTCGTTTTTGAAAGCCATGTACACCGACCAGTTTAACCATGCACCTGCACAGTTGCTGATGCACACAGGTAGTGCACGACTCGGGCGTCCTAGCTTGGGAGCGTGGACTGTCTATGGCTTAGGCTCCGAAAATCGAAATTTGCCAGGATTTATCGTATTGGCATCGGGTGGAAAACAGCCTGATGCGGGCAAATCGGTATGGGGAAGTGGCTTCTTACCAACGGTTTATCAAGGGGTTCAGTGCCGTACGGGGGGCGACCCTGTTTTGTACGTATCAGACCCACAAGGGATGAACCGCGACATTCGTAAACAAACCATTGAAGCCATCAATGAGATAAATAAACAAACCTACGAAGAAGTACATGACCCCGAAATATTGACGCGAATTAGTCAGTACGAAATGGCATTTCGGATGCAAATGTCGGTGCCCGAAGTAATGGACGTCAGCAAAGAACCGCAGTATATTTTGGACATGTATGGCGTACAAGCTGGCGAAGGGTCTTTTGCGATGAACTGCCTTTTAGCCCGTAAATTGGTCGAAAATGGTGTTCGCTTTGTGCAGCTTTTTGACTGGGGCTGGGACACCCACGGCACGAGCGAAGACGGCTCCGTAGAAGTAGGGCTTCGGAATAAATGTTTGGCGTCTGACCAAGCAGTAACGGCCTTGTTGAAAGACTTAAAAATGCGTGGATTATTGGACGAAACGCTAGTGGTATGGGGAGGCGAATTTGGCCGAACACCCATGCAAGAAAACCGCGACGGACAAGTGCTTCCCTATTCAGGGCGCGACCATCACCTTGAGGCATTTACGGTATGGATGGCAGGGGGCGGGGTTAAAAAAGGGTTTTCAATGGGAGAAACCGACCCGCTAGGGTACGCAGGGGTAAAAGACCGCACGCACGTCCACGACCTGCAAGCGACAATTCTGCACTTAATGGGCTTCAACCACGAAAAGTTCACGTATCCTTTTCAGGGGCGTAACTTTCGTCTAACGGATACCGCTGGCAAAATCATTACGCCCATTTTGGCTTAAATCCCGTATTTATCCAACAAATAAATTATGGCTGCCATGGAGGCACTGCCAAGGTCTAGTTCGCGTTTGTTTACGTTTTCAAAATTATCGTTGGGAGCGTGGTGTACGTCAAAATACCGCTGAGAATCAGGTTTATATCCAAATAATACGGTGCCTGATTGTGCCAATGGGCCAATGTCAGCGCCACCGCCTCCTGGGCCAATTTCGTGCAAACTATAGGGCGCAAGCAGCTCCTTCCACGTTTGGATTTTAGCTTTTTGGTCTGGACGGCCTACGACCCCAAAACCTTTTGGCGTAAAGCCACCGTTGTCAGACTCTACCGCCGCGATGTGCTTTTCGTTGTTCTGTTTGGCCAAATCCGCGTATTTTATACCGCCGCGCAGCCCATTTTCTTCGTTCATAAACATTACCGCCCGAATCGTGCGTTTGGGCTTGTAACCAATGGCTTTCAATACCCGTAACACTTCAATAGATTGTACACAGCCTGCTCCGTCGTCGTGAGCACCTTCGGCCAAATCCCACGAATCTAAATGGCCACCTACGACGATAATCTCATCGGGAAACTCGCTTCCTTTTATTTCACCCACTACGTTGTGGGAGTCAGCATCGGGCAATGTTTCGCAATTTTGACGGAAGAAAAAAGTCAACGTTGGATTTTCTTTGAGCTTGTTGCTGAGCAGGTTAGCGGCGTTGGTGCTAATCGCTGCGGTCGGAATAAGGGGCGCACCTGTGGCATAACGCATACTTCCCGTGTGCGGAAAATCATCTTGAACGGTACTTACCGAACGGACAATTGATCCTACGGCACCCAAATTTCCCGCTTCGCTGGCTCCGTTGGCGCGTTGTTCAACGGCACCACCGTAAGCTTCAAACGTGTTGAGCTTGGTCGGGTCCATTGGGCGATTAAAAAAGACAATTTTTCCTTTGACTTTTTCTTTGCCCAATTCCCGTAATTGCTGAAAGCTTTTGACCTCAATCACTTCGGCTTCAACGCCTTTAACAGAGGTCGCAATCGACCCGCCGAGGGCAGCAATGGGAACATTGATTTTTTGTTTACCCACGTGAATGTACGCTTCTTCTTTTTTGCCACGCACCCAATGTGGCACTTTTACATCCTGTAAAAACACCCGATCAAACCCCTGCTGTTGCATGAGCTGTTGGGTGTAAACCACCGCTTTTTTAGCCCCTTCGGAACCACTGAGGCGAGGGCCTACTTGTTTGCAGAGATAACGCAGCCATTCGTAGCCTTGGCCGTTGGTGAGTGTTTCGTTGTAAATTTTGCGAATGACGACCGAATCTTCGCGGGTTTGAGCCAGTGTGCTACTAGCCACAAACAACAGAAAAACAAGCTTTTTCAATGGGTGGTTGGTTAGAAGGTTGATGATGTGATTCATCACAAAAATACATTCTATTCCAATATGTCTCCTAGCGCTGTCAAAAGAATTCCCGTTGTAGTAGCATCTTGGTCGGCAAAACGGTGGTAATTCCCTTTCCGCCATTGTTGTAACGTAGGCCAAATTCGTCGAAAACGATTGTCGGGTAAATGGGCGCGTGTTTCCAGAAAATGTAACTTTTCGGCTAAAATCCGAAAATTAGGCGCCGAATTAGGAATTACCCGACTTAGATGGGTATAGATTTTTCGTAACTCGTCGGCTTGCTGCTGTAGCGGAGCAAGCTTGGCGCTGTGCGGGCGAGAAAAACGACTGGTTAGTGTGACTGATTGAAGACTTTTTTGTTGAGTTCCTACCTGCTGAGCACAGTGCTGACGATACTGGATGAGGACTTTGGGAATAAATACGATTTGATTGAGGAGAGAAGCGACAAACGCCATCCAAGTATCGTGTAAAAACTCCGAAATATCGGAAGGAAATGGCAAAATTGCATTCACAAACGATTTGCGTACGGCCATCGTACAACCCGCAACTCGGTTGCCGACGAGTAATACCTCGATACTTCGTCCCTGTTTCCATTGCTCCTGTTGATGGGGACCAAAACGAACAACTTCCCAAAAGTGCTTTTGGAGAGAGTGAGTATATTCATCTACCAAAAGAGCATCCGAAAAAACCACATTTACGGAAGGGTTTTCACTGAAGGCTTTTGATAAATGGGCTACTTTTTCGGGCAGCCAATAGTCGTCTTGATCGGCTAAAAACAAAAGGTCACCTTGGCAAGCGGTCAGCGCTTTTTCAAAGTTCTTGGTTACGCCTAGCTTATGCTCGTTTTGGAAAATACGGACAGGAAAAGGAGCGTTCTTTCCAAATTGTTCGACCAATGCAACAGTATTATCCGTCGAACCATCATCGCAAACGACAAGTTCGTCGGGGAGTAAAGTCTGATTTTGAATGCTTTCCAACTGCTCCGTTACAAATTTTGCACCGTTGTACGTACACATTGCAACCGAAATCAGCGGTCGGTAGTTGGACATATAGTCGATTATCGAGGGTTAGAATAGAGTTTAACTACGCGTCGAGTAAACGCAATAGACGTCGGCAGCCATTGATTAGAATTCGCCGAAGCGCTTTGTTTTTTTGGTAAAAATACGAAGGTTTATGATATGCGTTTGGTAAACTTTTAAAATGAGTGTCATTATTAGCTGTTAGTTCCTTTTGGTATATGTCAAAAAGTGGTTTCACGTCGGGACGAGCACTAAAAGAAAACCTATCTTGGTGAACAGACAAGTTATCTGGACTCGAAAGTCGATAGCCGCTAAAATGGAAAAATACCAAAGGAAAGGTGTCGTTTACCCAAAAGCCATCATTTTTCTGTGACACTTTTCGCTCGTGCATGTTCCAGTAGGCCAAATTATAACCTAAATGTTGACTAACGAGAGCATTGGGATAAAACAACGGAACGTAATTGAGCCATAGTTGGTCGCAGTTCATTCCTTCGGCAAAATTGAAATAGCCTTCGTGCCAAACACGGTCTTCCCACCAGGCTAAAAAACGAGCAGTTTCTTCGGAACGACGGAGCGCAAAAAAACCACCGTTATACAAGCCCGCATTCAAAAAACTACGCAGATGCGGAATCCCCTCGCCAGTGATAGGAGTAACCACGTGTGGTGTAATAACAATACTGTGACTATCAAGGTCTTTTTCGATGGGAGCAACATCTCCAAAAAGGCGAATGTCAGCATCAAAATAGAGTAATTTTTCAACGTCGGGATAGGTTTTGTAAAGCCAACTAGCCATAAAAGGCTTAGCCAAACAACTCAGCTCGAAAACAGTATATCGGTTAAAAAGATTGTGAAAATCGGGGACTTGCTGTTCATTGATTTCAACGATTGTATGTGCACTGACGGACGAAACATCACGGTCGTTGATTTTGTCAAAAAGTCCAATCACCACACGGTAGTCGGGGTTATATTTTACCAAACTATCGGCCATCGTTTTGGCCAGTGCTAAATGACTTAGGGTACAGATTGTAAATGCAAGACGCATTAGAAAAGAAATAGTTTTGAGACAAAAATACGTACTTCTTCTGAGTTTCGGTCGGAGAAGGTCGTTTTTTGATTTTATGGTAATGCCTCCTTTCGTTTTTTATAGATATTCCGCCCCTCTTTGAAAAAGACCTAGTAAAAACGAAAACGAAACCACTTATAGGACAAAACCCTTTGATAACTATTTAAGAGACGTTACACACATGAACCTTTCTAGCTCACGTCGCGATTTTATGAAAGCAACAGCAACTACGCTGCTCGCTCCTTCGATTTTATCAAATTCTTCTATGGCCAGTGCCGCCGACGGTGACATTGTTGGCCACGGTAGCCACCGTTACAAAATTCAGGCAGGCTGGGGTAAACTTGATGCCGCGCAATTTCCCGTTAAAAACTGCCATGAAATGGTCATCGACAGCAAAGGAAGACTTATTATGGTAACGGACGAGACCAAAAATAATATTTTGGTGTACGACCGTTCGGGTAAGTTACTAGAAAGCTGGGGTCACGAATATCCTGGAGGGCACGGCCTTACGCTCTGGAATGCCAACGGTGAAGAGTTTTTGTTTATCTGTGACCCTAACTCTGGAAAAGTGACCAAAACCGACTTGAAAGGGAAAGTTTTAATGACCATTGAACACCCATCCAAAGTAGGAGCTTACAAACCCGAAGATAAATTTTTGCCTACTGAAACTGCCGTTGGCCCAACGGGCGACATCTACGTGGCAGACGGATATGGCTCGCAGTGGATTTTGCAGTACACCTCAAAGGGGGAATTTATTCGGAAATTTGGAGGTTCGGGCGACGAAGATGGACAATTTTCGACCGCCCACGGAATCACCGTCGATTACCGCAATAAATCGAACCCGACCTTGTTGATTACGTCGCGTGCGCACAATGCCTTCAAACGCTTTACATTGGATGGGAAATACCTCTCAACTATCTTTTTGCCAGGAGCTTATGTGTGTCGTCCTGTGATTCATGGCGATACGTTGTATGCAGGGGTATGTTGGTCGCGTTTGCGGTATTTAAACCAGACTCCTAACTCAGGTTTTGTGACAATTTTGGATAAAAATGACAAAGTCATCTCAAACCCAGGAGGAACCAAACCCGAATACCGTAATGGGCAACTTCAATTGATGGTGCAAGACAAAGCCGCGGTTGATGGGATTTTGATGCATTGCCACGATGTGTGTATCGACAACGACGAAAATATCTATATCTGTCAGTGGAATGCCAAACAGACGTATCCAGTGAAGCTTGCAAGAATCTGATAATAGAGTGTCGAGTGGAGAGTGCAGAATTTCGAATGGGATTTTTATTCGACATCGCACGGGCGACCCCGTCTGCACTCTCCACTCGACACTTAAAGTAACCCATTTTTATCGCAGGGCTCTTCGATAAGAGGCGTTAAAGCCGCTACTTCGAAGAGGAATAGAATTGACATAAATCATTTTATTTGTATAATAATTGGATTTAATTGTATATTTCTAAACCTGTTTACGATGAAAACCTTTAATTCTGCTGCCGAGAAAGAAGAATATTACGCCAAACGCCGAAAGAAAGGCTTTGTCATTGGCGGAGTCGGAGCCGCCATTTTGGGTGGCGGATTTATTCTTCAGTACATTTTGTACATGACGGGTCACTCGTTTAATGGCGTTATGTATTCGCTCACCACCATCGGAATATGCCTCGTTATGTACGCTGCCGTTGAAATATTTGGGTGGTAAATCAGTCTATTGCTACCTTTTTTTTGCTTTTACAGATAATTTTTTGGCATTTTGGAGTTCTAAAAGAAAAGACTACCGTAATGCCAAAAAGTTATATTGTTGTTGTGTGGATGTTGGGCTGGGGATTATTTCTTAATCCCGCGTGGGCACAGACCGAACAAACCACGTTGCGTGCTTTGCTTTCTCTGAAAAATCCTTCCCCTAAAAAAACATATTTAGTAACCGATGTAGGCAAAGAAGGAGAATGGCGCTACGACTCTAGCGATAAAGACTCCCCCGCCAACGGTGGAACGGTGCTGGAAAGCGCTAACCGAGCGGTGCAGGGACGATTCAAACGCCAATTTGACCCCAGAACAGGCGTGCACATTGATTGGTTTTTGGACAAGTCGATGGCGACAATCAACGGCGCTTTGTTGGAAGCTGTAAAAGTGAGCGAACGGGTAAATTTTGGGTCTAAAGTCTATGTCATTGCCCCAGTGACGTTAACATCCGATGCGCTGTGGTCGCCGCAGCGATTACGGCTGCATTTTCAAAATACGACCCTGCAAGCACAAAGTGGATTGAAAGTTGTCAAAATCTTAGAACTGCGAGACATTCCCGAACTGGCGCTTTCAGGGGTTGTTTTTTTGGATGGAAATGTAAAAAAAGCACAAATTGCGCAACCTCTGAATGAAGGAGGCAACGCATTTTTGACCATTGTAGCCCCGTCTAATCGTACCACTTCTCGTTTGGAAATTGGCTCGTTGACCATCCAAAATATGCCGATGTGCGGTGTGAATATTGTCACACATAACGATGAACGGGATGAAGGATACCGCCGTATTTTGGTAAAAGCATTTCGTGAAGTCAATGGTTATAATGGGCTCAATATCCAAAATGATGGCTTTGCGGCGTGGGGTTTCAACGTCAAAGGAGCACATCGCTCGGTGGTGATAGATTCGCTTTATGCCTTGCAAGACAATGAACCTTGGGGCGACGCGCCGATTGAAAAATCGTTTTATACCTTCACGTTCGAGAACCAAGTGGATCCTCAGGTTCATAAGCGAAAAGACACCCTCTACATTAAAAACCTGTATGCCAAATATCCTTGTTCGTTGATTTTATACACGCAGGCAGTCAATAACGTACTGATTGACAACTACGTAATGGATGGTGTTCTGAGAAAACCTGCGGTGGCCGATGAAAAAGCATATCCAACCATGCTACGAAAAAACTTGTCGTGGGTAGGGTCAAAACATACGTGGACGTCTTTTAAAAGCCCAAAAAGTAGCTTTCGAGTCAAAAAAATGCGGATTCAGAACACCAATAAAGTTTTTATGAGTGAATCTTCCATCAGCGACATAACGGGTTTGTGGCTCAACAAAGGCATTTCGGGAGCAGTATTTGATTCCATCGAAACGGACGTTCGCATCAAACTCCACGGTGATGGTTATTACTTTGGGTTTCCCAATGTACCCGACGGCAGGCACCGAGTGGGGACGTTCATTAGCCATATTCCTGCTAAACGTAATTATGTTCAGCCATTGAGTGCTGATTTGACAATTGATAAATTACACATTGGGCGAGGCTCAGGGGTAATTTTTGCGATGGGAAATGCTAAAATTGGAAGTATCACGCAAGATAACGACAGTCGCGGAATTTTTGAAAGTCGAGAAAATAGGTTTAAAAATACCGAGATGTTGTACAACGGGTTTATCGTTGATAAGTGTCAAGCAACGGATATTTTGTGGCGTTTTAACTGGTTCGTTAACCAAAAACAATTGACGGACGAAACGGCAGTTCAGGCTGGGGAACGGTATGAGTTTAAGAATTTTACGGGCAATAATTATTTAGAATCGCACACGACGTTTACGGCTTCCAACGAAACTTCATCGTACGTAACTGCCTACCGCTACGACGGCGATGCGACGATTCAGCGCAACGTCGAGCAGTTTCTACAGTTTGTTGAATTTAATTGGACCAACGTCAAAATGAAATTGATTGATGGCTCGTCTAGCAATTTTGTACGGCGTTTTATGCCCACCAAATACACCGAAAAACCACTGCTTCTGAACCTATCTCGTAAGCCTAGACCTTTGAAAGGCTGGAAGATGGATTGGAAAACCAGCGTGTTTACGCAATGTGTCATTGAATAACTGCCCATAAAAAAAGCTCCAACCGTTTTTGGCGATTGGAGCTTTTCAACAACTTCCCGAAAGTTAAAAACTTTCGGGAAGTTCACCAGATTTCTAGTTAGGATAACCTGGGTTTTGTGGTTTCAAGTTAGGGTTGTTAAGCATTTCTTGACGTCCTAACGGTAACAACAAGTGTTTTTCTTGCAATGGGCGATTCGAGCTTAGGTTTACGTGACCAACGAAGTTATCGAAACCATTTGTTGTTTCGTTATACACTTTGCGAAGACGTACCATGTCAAACCAGGTGATTTGCTCATAGCACAACTCGTGCCAACGCTCTCTCCAAACCGCCTCGCGGAAAGTTGTTTGCGTATAAGTACCAAGTGCAGGAGTGGTAAGTTGTGCGCGGTCTCTGATGCGTTTGAAAGCATCGTAAGCAGCTTGTGTAGGGCCACCCACTTCGTTTTGAGCTTCAGCAAATAACAACAACACTTCTGCATAACGAATTTGAGGCACGTTCAAGTTGTTTTGACGAGTTCCTGCCACTCCCGACGTTCCGTTGGCGGTACGGTTGAAGTGCTTGAATACATATGGTGCACCTAGTTCGAATCGAGCTCCGTTACCGTTGGTGAAATACGTAGTGTAGAAATACCCGTCTTGGTCTTTAGCACGCAAGTCACCTGCTTCATACGACTTGTAGAAGAACGAAGTTGGTACTGTACTTCCTGTTCCTGAAGGACCGTTAAAAGTCACAGGTTTGAAGTTAGGATACATGTTATCCATTGGGTTACCAGCTACAACCGTGTTGTATTGAAGCATGAAAAGGTGCTCAAGACGGTTTTCAGTACTTTCTTTGTGTACATCCTCGTACGAAGTGAAGAGGTTGATAGTGCCAGGGTTGGCATTGGCGTAAGTGATTACTTCCAATGCTTTGTCAGCCGCTAGTTTGTAATGAGCTGCTCCTTTGTTGAGAGGGAAACCTGCCATTGTCAAATACACACGAGCCAACTGTGCTTTTACCGCCGCTAAGTTTGCACGTCCACTTACATCCATCCATGCCAAACCTGCTGCTTCAGCAGCAACGAGGTCATCCACGATGAGTTTGTAAACTTCTTCTTGTGGAGCACGGCCCGGCTGGAAATCTTCCGAGCTTGCTGTTTGAGGCTTAGTTACCAATGGAATGTCGCCCCACAAACGTACCGCTGTGAAGTAAGCCGTAGCTCTCAAGAAGCGAGCTTCTCCCAATACCTTCTTTTTCTGCGCATCGGGCATTGTTGTGATCCCAGGTACTTTATCAATTACTTGGTTAGCTTGCGCAATTACTTTATACAAACCGTTCCAATAGTTGACAACGTGCGCAGTGTTTCCGTCGTGAACCAATCCGTAGAGGTTGTTCAAGTCAGAGTTTTGCGCGGTTTCGGTGGTTGAAGTTCCCGTAAGGGCTTCCAACAATTGCCAGTTTGACGAGAAGATACCTGCTCCATCACCCATGAAACGCATATCTGCATAGACAGAGGCCAAAGCCGCTTCTGCGTGGTCTGGAATGGTATAGAAGTTATCGGGAGTAAGGTTTGAAGGGGCTTGTTCGCTCAAGAAATCCGAACAGCTCGAAGGCCCGATGAGAACGGCTCCGATAAGTGCGGCTTTTCCTAGGTTCTTTATAATGTTTAGTTGCATGATAATGTTCAATTTAAGTGAAAGAGTGTGAATTAGAACCCAACCTGAATACCCAACATGTAAGTAGTAGGTTTAGGGTAGTTGTGCCAAATCATCCCTTGTGAGAAAGCACTGTTACCGTCTCCTTGGTTGGTTGGCGTAACTTCTGGGTCACCAACAATCTTGTCTTTCAATGCCAAGAAGAAGTTTTGGGTAGTAGCATACACTCTTAGACGGCTCAACTTCAATTTGCTTGTTACGTGGCTAGGAACTGTGTAGCCCAACAAGAGGTTTCTACCACGAAGGAACGAACCATCTTTGATCCACCATGAGTCAACGTTAGTTACGTAACCTGCGCGTGTGTCACGGATTTCAGCAATCATCGAGTTTTGGTTTTGTGGAGTCCATGCGCCCAATACCGAAGTATAGCTGTTTGCCAATGCCTGACGGTCTTCACTTGCGTGAAGGTTCATCATCATAACGTCGTTTCCGTACGAGAATTGAAGCTCAAGTGTAAGGTCGAAGTTATTATAACGGAACGTGTTTGTCATTGCACCCCATGATTTAGGGCTACCATTTCCGATGATGCTACGGTCAGCGTCAGTAATGGCTTTGTCACCGTTTACGTCAAGGTACTTGATGTCACCTGGAAGAACTGTCAAACCGTTACGGTAACTAGTGTATTTAGCCGCTTCTTCGCGCTCTGACTCGCTCCATACGCCCAAACGAGTAAGTCCCCAGAACGAACCTACTGGCTCGCCGATACGGATGACGTTGGTTGGGTTAGTAAAGTTAGGACCACCTACGTTGAAAATGTCTGAAGGCGTTGCCAACGAAAGTACTTTATTGCGGTTAAATGAGATGTTGAAAGTTGTATTCCACTGGAATCCACCACGGTCGATGTTTACAGTGTTGATACCAAGTTCCAATCCTTTATTTTGCATCGAACCAACGTTTTTACGGATAGTTGCATAGCCGCTTGTACGTGGTACAGGAGCATCCAAAAGCATGTCAGTTGTCTTACGGTAGTAGTAGTCAGCTTCGATTGATACTTTTCCTTTGAAAAGCGAAATCTCCGCACCTACGTCAGCTTGAGCTGTTTTTTCCCAACGCAAGTCTGGGTTAGCCAAACGAGAAAGACCTGTTCCAGCTACGCGAGCATCGCCGTAAATAGTAGCATAGTTAGAGCTTAAAAGAGACAAAGAAGAGTAAGCTGGGATTTCTGAGTTACCTGTCAAACCGAAGCTAGTACGTAGTTTCAAATTAGAAATCACGGCATTGTTTTTCAAGAAATCTTCTTCAGAAACACGCCATGCCAACGCTCCTGATGGGAAGAAGGCAAACTTATGGTTTTCCCCGAATTTCGACGAACCGTCGGCACGTCCAGTAAGTGTTACCAAGTATTTGTTGGCCAATGAGTAGTTGATACGTCCAAAGTATGAGTTAAACGCAAAACGAGACGCTCCTGAGCCTACGCCTGGGTTGGTAGCACCCGCACCCAAGTTATTAAATTCAAAATAATCGGTTGCGAAGTTGTTGATGCTGGCACTCATAGAGAAGAGGTTCGTTTCTTGCCACGAAATCCCCAAAAGGGCTGTCAACGAGTGCTTGTCACCAAACTGTTTGTTGTACGTCAAGTAGTTTTCCAACGACCAGAAGCTTTCTTTACGGTTGCTGGTAGAGGCGTTACCGTTACCACCGATGTTGAGCGTACGCGTTTGTGACTGGTTGTTTTCTTGTGTTTGCACGTTGATACCAAATACTGTACGCATTTCAAGACCTTTGGCAAGGTTGATGTTTGAGTACATGCTTCCTATCGTAGTTTGGGTATTTAGGATATACTTACGACCCATCAAACGGTGCAACGAACTCATGGTTCCTTCGGCGTATGGATAATCGCGGTTGTTGGCATACGTTCCGTCAGCATATTTAGTAGGCATGAACGGGAAGTCTTCCACAATCTGCCGAGCTACGGCATCACCTTGATCGACAATGTTTTCGCTTTGGTTATTGTAGCTCAATGTACCCCCAACTTTCAACCATTTTTTGATTTGATCGTCGATGGTAAAACGTCCAGAATAACGCTTCATGTACGAAGTTTTGAGAAGTCCTTGGTCGTCGCGATAGCCCAATGAGAATGAGTACTGCGTGCGCTCGTTACCACCGCTGAAACCCAACTGATGGTTTTGTGAAAGGCTATTTTGTGACGTTTCTTTGAACCAATCAGTGTCGTAAAGTGGGTTACCGTTGCTATCAAAGATACGTGGATCTGTGCGGCGGAGTTTAGGGTTTAAGTAAGCCCATCTTCCTGCTGCCCAACCTGCTGGGTCATATTTTGCCATGTTTGCCCATGCCAAATCTTCAACGGCAAGGTATTCTTTGGCGTTGAGTACTTGAGGACGGTTTGGCCCGATGGTGTTTACGCTGAAATCAGCATTGTAGGTAACAGTACCTTCGCCTGCTTTTCCTTTTTTTGTCGTTACCAAGATAACCCCGTTGGCGCCACGTGCCCCGTAAATCGCCGTCGAAGAAGCATCTTTCAATACTTCTACCGACACGATGTCGTTCGGGTTGATATAGTCAATTGCCGAGCTAAACTGGTTTTGGTTTCCTTGTGGAAGCATCACCCCGTCCACTACATAAAGTGGGTTGTTTGACGAGTTGATTGAGCTAAAACCACGAACACGAATCGTAGTACGACCACCTGGGCGACCAGAGTTGGTGTTTACTTGTACCCCTGGCATACGTCCCGAAAGGGCTTGCGTCAACGACGGAGCAGGGCGCTCCATAAGTTGCTCGGCTTTTACCGAACCTACGGCACCTGTTAAGTCAGATTTCTTCAAAGTACCATAACCGATAACGACGATTTCTTCAAGTACTTTGCTGTCCACTTTCATGGTCAGGTTGAGCACATTTTGGTTGCCGACTGCTACCTCTTGTGGCTCATAACCAACAAAAGAGAGAACCAATGTTGCTCTTTCAGGTACATCAAGTTTGAACTGACCGTTTGCGTCAGTTACAGTTCCTTTTTGACTTCCTTTAATGACGATGCTAACCCCTGGAAGAGGACTGTTGGTTTCATCCACAACTTTACCTGTGATGGCCTTGTCCACAGCAGTTGCTTCAACAAGAATGGCGTGATTCCGCGTTGGCATCCCTGCTACAGGAGCTGCATAAGCGAAATGGAGGCAGGAGAGAGACAATAGGAGGGGCGCCGAAGAATTTCGTGCCATCCTAACAACCCGCCGATGTGGTTGTAGTTTTCTTTTCATACAAGTTAGAATTCTTTGCTGGTGTGAGCAGCGTTTAGGGTGGAAAATAGGTTAAAGATATAAACTATCACCTCATACAAGGGGTAAGTCTAGGCAAACTACTCTATTGTTTTATAAAAAAAGTGTTAATTGATATAAGTATAATTTAATAATTTTATTAACTGTATGTCTTTTTATTTTCTTCTTATTTTGCCTATTTTAAAAATTTTATGCTTTGGTGGACGCAGCCATGTTTTGGTATAAATGGTATAAGAATAGAAAGGATAGGTCAAGAAAGTATATTGTTGTAGCTTATTTTGATGGGGTTTTGGATGTATTTTGGCTACAACACCTAGAGTAGAATAAACAAAAATTAACGTCGAGTGTGATATTTTAGATTTAGTTACTCAAAAATATGTCTTTTAGTGAGTAAAAATATATAGCATTTTTTGCAAATAAATATTGCATTTTTTGCAAATTACTAGTGCGGGCTGGCTTACTAATAGTTAAAATCTATAATATTGTACAGAGCGAGAGTAAAACAGATGAAATATACAGTAGAAAAAGGTTTTGAAGAAAGTAAATTTTGCTAAAATTGAAAATGACATTAGATAGTATATGTCTTATAATTCGCATTTGTATAAAACAATGGCCTAGTCAAAAAATAGTGTTATATTGATTTTTAACTAAATACAATCACTGTTATGAGAGTGAGCTTTGTCCTGTTGGGGTTTTTAATAGCATTTATTAGGGGGCATCTCAACGCCCAAGTGTCGATAGTGAAAATTCAATTAGAAACTCCCGAAAAAGATGGAAGGATGGTGAGTATGCCCAATAGCCAGGGTGTTCAGAGGATTGTTATGGTACAGGAAGGACAAACAGCTGTTCGTGCAGTGGATTCGACGGGGTATTTAGTAACGTATCAGTTTCAACAGATGAAGAAGGCGGACTTGAAGTTCATTAGCTTTTTTAAGGATAAAACGACCTTAACAATGCAAAATGTGTTTCTCCACTCTAATGATACACTTGTATGTTTGGAAAGGAAAGGACGGTTGATTTTTGAAAAAGGGTCAGCGGTTGATATCAATCGTTTTTTACAAAAATATTTACTGTTGGAGCGGGATTCGTTGCAGCGTCGGCCGTTGATGCGGAATGTTTCGGAAGAAATATACAGGAATCTCATGCGAGACATTGCCGATCGACAGTGGGCGGAGTATCAGGGGTTTCAAAGTAGGCAAGACGAATCTCAAAATGCGTTTGTTCAAGCAGCTATCGAAAGCCAGTATTATCATCGAGTTGTGTTTTATAATGCGACCAAAGATTGGAGAGATGATATGTTTGATGACTTGCAAAGAATACGACAAGTTGAGAGTAGTCCCAAAAAATACCAAGAAGGTCTCACTCCCCGATTGAAGTTATACATTGTTCCGCATGAAGACGCGTGGATGTCGCCTAACTATCGAAGGGCACTGTTGTCGTTTTTGGGAGAAAAGTACGTGGTAGATGAACTTTCGCATAAGGAGCCCTCAAAGATGATGGATTTTTATAATGATGTAGATAAAGCCCTAGCTAATTTACCCAAGACGCGCGAAGAAACCCTGAATTTGGCATTGGCAGAAAAGGGTTTTTGGGTTGCGGAGTCAGAGAAAGGTGCTTTTATTGAACGTTTTGAGCGAGATTTTCCACAGTCAAAGCATTTGTCCGGTATTAAAATGCGGTATTGGAAGAATACACCAATGGTAGTAGGAACTCAAATCCCCTCGTTACCTGCCTTGAACCAAGATAGCACATCGACGACACTTCAACGTCTTGCGGGCAAGAAGACCCTCTTATTACTTTGGAATACGTGGGAAGATAGTTGCCAAGCGGCACTTACTGCATTTGGGACGTTAGGACAAAAAATAAAAAATGTTCAGTTGGCTACGCTTTGTTCCAAGAATCGTTTTGAAAGTTGGAAAAATGCCCTGCGCAACTATCCATTCAATAAGCCCAGCGAGTTTCATTTTTATGCTGATTATCTCATAGGAGATGTGCTAGAGGCAGTTTTTACGACTAAGCGTCCTCTGTTAATTTTATTGGATGAAAAAGGGCGATATGTAGAGTCGGGAAGTCTATTTGACAGTCAGAAAATAAGCCGATGGCTGAAAGAGTAGCGACTTACCAAGTTTTCAAGCACTTGGTAAGTCGCTACGCAATAAATTATAGCTTTTTCAAAAAGAAAGCCGCAATGGCTTTGTTGACGTTGACTTGATTTTGATGTTTCATAAAGTGGTGGGTATCATCGACAATCACTAGGGTTTCGAGGTAAATGTTTTTGTCTTCTAATCGGCGAACGAGGTCGGTACTTTGGCTAAAGCGTACATTACGGTCGTCGTCGCCGTGAATGATAAGTACGGGCGATTTCCACGTATCCATATAGGCAATGGGGGATGATTTCCAAGCTGTTTCGAGGGCATATTGGGCATCGGGCGCGCGGTCGTATTGGTCGGGAAGCACTAGGTTACGCGTTCGCTCGATGGTGCGGTCGTGTACCCCATGAATGTCAACTCCTACGGCAAAAAGCTGCGAATCTTTGCCAAGAGCCATCGCGGTCAGAAATCCACCATACGAGCCACCATATACCCCAATTCGCTTAGAATCCACTTGGCTTTGTTTAGCGAGCCATTCGCCTGCGGCCTTGATGTCAGTGTATTCCGAAGCACCATAACTGCCTCCGTTTTTGGGGTTATGAAACTCAAATCCGTACCCAATTCCCAAACGGTAATTGACCGAAAGAACCACAAATCCCAAACTTGCCAAGTACTGATTCATGGCGTAGGCATTGGCATAGTAGTCAGAATAATGCCAGCCAAGGAGCATTTGGCGAGGCGGTCCGCCGTGGATATAGACAATCGCTGGTTTTTTGGAAGGACCTCCTGCTTTTTCAAAAAGTTGCGCATGAACAGTAAAGCCATCGGGGGTTTTGTACGTAACTTGTTTGGGCGTAACTAATGCAGAAGCGGGATATTGAGTTGGAAGCTTATCGGCGGCTATGAGCTGAGGAGTGGAATTGGGAGTAAGAGTAAGCACGTGTGGCATAGGTGGCCGTTGTGGAGTAGCGCCAATGAATGCTATCGTTGTGCCATCACCAGTTAAAACAGGTGACCATTCCAATCCTGAGCCTGGAGTAACGACTTGCATATCGGCGCGGTCAACGGATACTTTTACTACGTGGCGGCGGTCGATGTCGAGCGGGTCAGTACCTGCATTGGCCGAAAATAACAGCGTTTTTTTGTCAGAACTCAGTTGAATGTGTTCACACATAAAATTGCCAGGAGTAAGCAAAAGAGGTGTACCGCCCGATTCAGTCAACGAGTACAGGTGCGGCCAGCCGTCGTGGTACGCTAAAAAGACAATTCGGTTAGCAGCCCAGTGTAAATTGGTCGTACCGTGGGTGGTAGGGATGGTGCCGTTTAGGCGCTTGGGCGATGTCCAGATAGGCGTGGTTTTGCCCGTGGTAAAATCAAAGGTAAGAATCGACCACAGATTTGGGCGGCGGGCCAAAATAGAATCTGGTTTCCCGCCGAGACCGTTGGTGCGAACAAAGGCCAATTTCTGTCCGTCGGGCGACCAGCGTGGCGATTGGTCACGTTTGAATTGCGGGTCAATCCACCGAATAGGCGTTTGGGCATCGGTATAGACACCAATAAACTGGTGATCGGTACGATTGGATTGAAAGGCAATGCGGCTACCGTCGGGCGACCAAACGGGCGTACTATTGGTGCCACGGGCGGTAAAAAGAACCGTAGCAGGTGCGGTACCGTCGATGGGTACGGTATAAATTTGCCCCCCTCTACTGTAAGCTACTTTATCACTTTTGGGAGAAATGACGGGGTTTTCGCCTTCGCCCAGCGATTTGGGCTCGCCTCCCGAAAAAGGAATACTCCATACTTGAACTTTGGTAGGCGTGGTATTAAAGCTTGGGTTGACGGGGAGATCGTCGTTCCAGTTAGAACCGTGGTCGCCCCCGCGAACATAAATAACCCATTTCCCGTCGGCCGAAATCGCCACACTGCTCAGTTCTTGCCCATCGTCTTGAAGATAATTGGTGAGGCGACGAGCGGTAAACGTTGGCCCTTCGGCGACGTAAATGTTGCGTTGCCCTTGTTCGTTAAAAGCCCAAGTAATGCGAGAGCCTGTGGCGGAGGCCGTTAATTCACTGGGAAATGGATACGCTTTGAGGGCGTCCATGTCAAGTTGTTGGGCAAAAAGGGCCATCCAGCCACCCAAAATGAGGTGAATAAAGAGGGTGTAGAAAAATTTCATACGATTAGGTTTGTGATGTTTTCAAATGTACAAAATAAAGTAGTAGCATCGGAGGTAAATTCGACCCTTTGGGAGGTAGTATGCGTAGCGGCTTTGCTGTATTTTAAAAATTAACCCGTATTTTTCGGACTTATATGTCACCAAACTGATGAAAACGTTTCAAGTCATTTCTCCTGTCGATGGCTCGGTTTATTTAGAACGCGAGTACGTTACAGCTTCCCACATCGAAACAGTATTAACTACTGCCAAAGCTGCCCAAAAAGCATGGAAAGCCGTTCCTCTGTCGGAACGTATTGCCATTTGTGAACGAGCAGTTGCTTATTTTATCGAACACGCCGACGCCATCGGTACTGAGCTAACGTGGCAGATGGGGCGTCCTATTGCTTATACGCCCAACGAAATCCGTCGAGGTTTTCAGGAGCGTGCGCGATATATGATGCAATCCGCTATCGGAGCCTTGTCTGATGTTCCAGTGTCCGAAAAAGAAGGTTTTCAGCGTTTTATCCGCCGCGAAGCCCTGGGGACAGTCTTTGTCGTGGCTCCTTGGAACTACCCCTATTTGACTTCGGTCAATGTGGTTATTCCTGCTTTGTTGTCTGGAAATACCGTCATCCTAAAACATGCTCAGCAAACACCTCTTTGCGCCGAGCGCTACGCCGAAGCGTTCAAAGCGGCGGGTTTGCCAGAAGGCGTGTTCCAATATATTCATACAACCCACGACTACGTAGCACGAATCATCGCCGATTCTCGCGTTGATTTTGTCGCATTTACGGGTTCGGTATCGGGTGGGCACGCTGTGCAGCGAGCAGCGGCGGAGCGTTTTATTGCAACAGGCTTAGAGCTTGGCGGGAAAGATCCAGCCTACGTTCGAGCGGATGCTAACTTAGCGTTTGCGGTTGAGAATCTTGTGGACGGTGCTTTGTTCAATTCGGGGCAGTCATGCTGCGGAATTGAGCGTATTTATGTCCACGAAAAAGTCTATGACGAGTTTGTACACGGTGCGGTGGACTTAGTCAACAAATACATTTTAGGTAATCCGTTTGACGCAGGCACTCACCTTGGCCCAATGGTGCGTACGTCGGCGGCGGAGTTTGTGCGTGAGCAAATCCGCGAAGCGGTAAGCCAAGGTGCAGATGCACTGATTGACCCTTCACTGTTCCCAAGCAATCAGGTAGGGACTCCTTATTTAGCACCTCAGTTGCTGGTCAACGTCAACCACTCGATGCGTATTATGACGGAAGAAACGTTTGGGCCTGCCGTCGGAATTATGAAAGTAAGCAGCGATGAAGAGGCGATTGCGTTGATGAATGACAGTGACTACGGGCTTACGGCGTCGGTGTGGACGGGAGATGCGGATGCGGCACTTTTCATTGGCAATCAGATAGAAACAGGTACGTGGTTTATGAATCGTTGCGATTATCTCGACCCAGAATTGGCATGGACAGGGGTGAAGGATTCGGGGCGTGGTTGTACTTTGTCGGCCTTAGGTTACGAAGCCCTTACACGACCAAAGTCGTTCCATTTGCGCGTGGGAGGGTTTTAAGTGGTAGGTAGGTGAGCAGCAGCATATCACGAAAGTATAGCATCTTTAGCCCTGATTTTGAGTATATTGATATGAAAAGTCAGGGCTGAAGCCTCGTTGGTATTTCTTATTTTAGCGACCCCAGTCTAAAGACATGGGGTTAAAAGAGGGTTAGTGATAAAATGTCAAAAACAACTTCTATGAACCACGTTTTGAGAACAGAAAGAGATTATGACGTTGCTCTTCGTCGAATTGATCAAATTTTTGATGCAGCTCCAGGTACGCCAGAAGGTGACGAAGCTGAGTTACTTGTAGTTTTAATAAAAGATTATGAAAATAAATATCATCCTGTTCTACCTCCTGATCCAATTGAAGCAATAAAATTGACATTGGAAGAAAGAGGAATGAAAGCAAAAGATTTGGTAGGACTCATTGGTTCTAAAGGATATGTATCGCAAATACTAAACCGAAAAAAACCACTAACGGCTGAAATAATGCGGATATTGAATCGACAATTAGGAATTCCTGCTGACATTTTACTTTCGTAGCCACAACAAGTCTTTATGAAACGGCTTTTGTTACTTTTCTGGATAATTGTCTTGGCTGAAGTGGGGCAGGCCCAACAGCGCACTACCGTGTTTTTTGAAGGTTTAGGAACTGGGTTACTTACTTCGGTTGGGGTTGACCAGTTGGTAAAAATCACCCCTTCTTACAAAATAGCCCTCAATGGAGCGCTTGGATTTTTTCCTCTCAATGGACGAAAAATGTACTCTGTTCCTGTTTCGGGGAGTTTATTGTTAGGAAGAGAATCTCATTTCTTTGAGCTAGGAATTGGAATGGCATATGCGCAATTTAGACAGCATTGGAAAAACCCAATGATATTGTTGAATGATGCAGGCATGTATCCTACATCAGAGAAGTATCATGTAAATAAAATCGTAGAACGAGAACAGTATCTCTTCGTTACCACCCGTGTGGGGTATCGTTTTCAAAAGCCAGAAGGTGGATGGTTCTTTAAGGTTGGCTTTACTCCATTAAGTTCTATTTTTTGGGAAGATAAAAGTATTTACAAGGGAGACAACCCATACCCTTCGATAACACATCGTAAAAGCTGGGGGAAAATCGACCGCACTTTCTTGTTGTGGGGTGGAGTGGGGGTAGGTTATACATTGAAATAAGTGATATAAAAAGTGAAAAACACCATAAAAATCGGCCTTTTAGAGTGCGACCACGTTCGCGATGAATTTCGACACATTGCGGGAGACTATCGAAATATGTTTCCTGCTTTGTTTCTACCCCTTGCTCCCGAATGGGAGTTTACCTTTTATGACGTCTCTAACGGGCATTTTCCTGCATCGGTCGATGAGTGCGATGCGTACTTGAGCACAGGTTCTAAGTTTTCGGTTTATGACGATGAGCCATGGATTCATACCCTAAAAGCATTTGTAGCAGATTTGTACGCGCACCAAAAAATCTACGTAGGCGTTTGTTTTGGACACCAGCTTTTGGCGGAAGCCCTTGGAGGTAAGGTGCAAAAATCGTCGGTGGGTTGGTGCGTAGGCGTGCATCAGTTTACGGTTTCGGGGGTACAGTTTGCGGTTGACGGGTTACCTTTGGAGGGAAGTTATCCACAATGGATGCAGCCTTTTCAACAAAACGTCAATTTATTGATGATGTGCCAAGACCAAGTGCAGGTTTTGCCTCCCGACGCGCAGGTACTTGCTACTGCTGCCGATTGCCCCGTGGCGATGTTTCAAGTAGGCCAACGGATGCTCGGAGTGCAAGCACATCCCGAATTTACGGTTCCTTACGAAGAAGCATTGATGCGGTCGCGGGTGGAGCGAATTGGCGAAACCAAGACCCAACAAGGTTTAGAAAGCTTATCTCAGCCCTTAGATAGTGCCTTGGTGGCGCGTTGGATTGTTGAGTTTGTGGCGTCAAGGTTGTAAAAAAAGCGCGAAAGCGCGTTATTTGCCGCTTCAATTGGTCATAACACCCCACTACATGGTTTTTGCGCAATTTCAAGTCAGCGAGCTGGCAGAGTTTCTCAAGTACGGTATTTCAGGATTGAGCGCGATTGCGTTTATTTTATCGTTTTTTTTGCTCAATCGTGAAAGTAGCCGTCCCAAGCCGCGCCCCGAAATGCTACGTTCGATTCGGATGTTTATGGGACTGACGTTGGTGCTGGGACTGGTGTCGGGCGTTGCGGCCATTATGAATCCCGAAAGTTCGTCCAAACCAGAAAAAACAAAAACGACGACAACACCGACGAAAAAAGCCTCATTGATTAGTAAAATAACTAGCCCACGAAAGGAGTGGGTCGTTGAGATTTTTTATGATGCAGGAGCGAAACCATTGGCCGATCAACTGGCTGAGGAGTTGGCCGCTTATAAAGACTATGGGGTGAAAACAACGCAGTTGTCGTCATCACGAAAAAAAGAATTAAAAATAAACCGTAGTCAAATTCGTTACGAACTCGTTGAAAAAGAGACGGCTACGCAGTTGCAAAAACGTTTGGCTAAAATACTTCCCCAAGACGTAAGCCTCAGTCTAAAACAGATTACTTCATCATCGCCCGATTATTTGAGCATCTTTGTATGCGATTAATGCGCAGAGAACGTTAAAAAGACCAACCGTTTGACTTTGTAGAAAAAACAGGTTGTTTGATTCGTAAAACTTTTAATTTTTATACACCCATGATGAAAAAAACGCTCCTTACTGCGTCGCTCGTCGCTTGTGCTGCTGCTGCTTTTGCACAAGGTTATCCAAGTACTCCTCCTGCGGTTTCGCCTATGCCGATGAAACCCGAAATGACCGAAATTTGGGAGCCTGAAGTTGCTACTGTTACTCCAGGCGCAAAAGCAGGAGATGCACCTTCGGATGCTATCATCCTTTTTAATGGTAAAGACCTCTCTCAGTGGGTATCTGCCAAAGATGGCGGACCTGCTCCTTGGAAAATTGTCAATGGCGATTATCTCGAAGTAGTGCCTAAAAGTGGTGACATCAAAACTAAAATGAAATTTGGTGATTGCCAGTTACACCTTGAGTTTAGCGCTCCTGATAAAGTAGAAGGAGTTGGCCAAGGCCGTGGAAACAGCGGGGTTTTCTTCCAAGACCGTTATGAGTTGCAAATTTTGGATTCATACCAAAACCGTACGTACCGCAACGGACAAGCAGGAAGTATTTACAAAGACCACGCGCCGCTCGTAAATCCAATGCGTAGCCCGTCGGATTGGAACGTATATGATGTGGTATATACAGCACCGCGTTTCAAGCCTGATGGCCGTTTGGATGCACCTGCTCGTATCACTGTATTTTTGAATGGTGTGTTAGTACAAAATAATACCACCATCAACGGTTTGACGCTTTACATTGGCCTTCACCACTACCCAGAGGCGCATGGTGAAGATGTGATTCACCTCCAAGATCACAATAACGCGACTCAGTTCCGTAATATCTGGATTCGCAGACTGTAATCGTTACAAAAAAATACCTATGCAGCCCCGAAAAACGCATTTTTCGGGGCTGTCTTGTTTCATAACCTATCAATTTTAACCAATTATCATAATGAAGAAAATTCAGGGTATTGTCCTGTTGTTGTGTGCACTAACTAGCCAAGCCCAACAAGCGGAACTTTGGCTTACAAAAGCAGATAAATCGGTTCTTTTTCAAAAACAACCCGAGAAGTTGTCGTTTGGTACAACGACTAACACGCTTCCCAGTATTTACGTTGATGACACCAAGACGTTTCAAAAAATGGACGGCTTTGGATATACGCTTACGGGTGGTAGTGCGCAGTTGTTGGCAGCAATGAAGCCTACTGAACGTGCAAAATTGTTGAGAGAAATTTTTGCCACAGATCAAAACAACATTGGCGTAAGCTATTTACGCATTAGTATTGGAGCATCCGATTTGAGTGACCATGTGTTTACGTACAACGATTTACCCGCGGACCAAACCGACCTCACACTGGCAAAGTTTACGTTGGCAGAAGAAAAAAAAGAACTGATTCCTGTGTTGAAAGAGATACTTGCAATAGCACCCTCGCTCAAAATTCTTGGTTCGCCTTGGACGCCACCCGCTTGGATGAAGACCAATGCCGCCTCGAAAGGAGGGAGTTTGAAGCCTGAATTTTATGATGTATATGCCCGCTATTTGGTAAAATATATCCAAGAAATGCAAAAAGAAGGGATTCGAATAGACGCCATGACGGTGCAAAATGAACCCCTCCACCCAGGCAACAATCCAAGCCTATTGATGCCGCAGGATGAGCAAGCTGCTTTTATCAAAAAAAGTTTGGGGCCAGTCTTTAAAAAAGCTAAAATCAACACAAAAATCTTGATTTACGACCACAACGCCGATCGCCCTGATTACCCCATTAGTATTTTAAATGATTCAGAAGCACGCCAGTACATTGATGGTTCAGCGTTTCATTTGTACGGGGGAAACATTGAAAATTTACGTGATGTGCACGAAGCTCACCCCGATAAAAACCTGTATTTTACAGAACAATGGATAGGCGCACCTGCTAATTTTGGAGGTGATTTGATGTGGCATGTTAAAAACTTGGTCATTGGCGCTTCTCGCAACTGGTGTAAAACAGTGTTAGAGTGGAATTTAGCGGCTGACCCACAGCAAAAACCCTATACCGAAGGTGGTTGTACTGCTTGTTTGGGCGCCCTTACTATTGGTGAAACAATTGTTCGTAATCCTGCTTACTATATCATTGCGCACGCATCAAAATTTGTTCGGCCCAATTCTGTGCGTATAGCATCAAACGTCACAATGGGGTTATCAAATGTCGCATTCATGACACCAAATGGAAAGACGGTGCTGATTGTTATCAATGAAAACGACAAACAAATAACGTTTAATGTGCGTTATAAAAACAAGCAAATAATGCCTACAATTGAAGGTAAATCTGTAATTACATTTGTTTGGTAATCAATTATATATCAATAGATAAATAATCATTAAGTTTTTTATTTATTGATATATTTTGTATGATATTTTTATTTTAATTTGTCGTGTATTTGCTCGGAATTTCACCAAAATGTTGTTTAAATATTCGAGAAAAGTATGATAAATTTTTGTACCCAAGTTTGTGGGCAATTTCAGATATACTTAGCTTATTATCTAGTAATAATTGACGAGAAAGTTCCATTTTATAGTTTAAGAAATATTGATACACACTTTCACCATATATTTTTTTAAACATATTTTTAAATTTTGTGGATGACATAGCTGCTTCATTTGCCAGTATTTGAATGGTAGGAGGCTGTTTTATGTCATGTAAAAGTAGCTTCTCAGCCTTTGCAATAGCTTCAATGTCTCCTTGTTTGAAATGATACTTAATGGTACTAACCTTATTCTGATTTAACTGCTCAAAAATAATTCTAAGTGTGGCATATATATTTTCTTGAAAAGCCATTATGTCTATCAATGATTCCATGCAATTGGAATTGATATCCTCAAACAATTGCCTCAATCGGGTACTGACTGATTCATAGATTAGGTAGGATGTTTCAGAATTTGCCAGCTGCTTGAGATATGAACCTGATGGTGAATTTGCTGTAAGGGTTTTGAGGATTTTGGTAGGGATAAAAACGCTTAACTCTTTGATAATGTTTTGTTTGTGGGTTTGAATGCTGTAGCTTTTGTCATCGGTATTTAAGGAGGTAATAATCCAATCACCTTTTTTACGATGATTGCTTTTGCCACTACGAACCTCTACAAAATCATTTTTTGAAGAGAAATAGCGTAAAATAAGATACTGATTTGTTGGAATTGAAATATACCTAATTTGAGTGTTTATTGTAAAATGATAGTTTGTTTTATAAATAAAAAGCTCTTGATCTTCCTTACTCATGTTAAATAAAGGTAGCTGTAGTGTCGTAAATTCTACAGTTACTTTTTTATTTGTATCCTCAACTAAGTACAAAAAATGCGACCCTTTGTCAATTATTTGAGGTGCTTGGGATTTGAAAAGTAATTTGTGAAAGTCTTCAGTAAATGGTCCGTTTGGAACGTTTAAAGTTGTGAATTTCATTTGTGTGAAATGTTGTAGTTGAAAAGGGTTTAAATTTGTGGAATATAATTTTTGTAAATAATATTAAAGGTATATTGTTTTACATGTAATGTTTAATATTCCTGCAAATTGTTTGTAATTATAAGTAAATATTTGGTATTTATTAATGAGGCATAAAATTTGAAAGATTGAAAAGTATGAACTTTATTTTAATTCAGTGCCATAATGGGACAACTTATTAGTCTAATTAGACACATTTTAAGAGATTTTTTATGTTTTGGTATCGGTTTTGTTATGGAATAAAAACAACAAAACACTATCCTCTACAATGAAATCTTTTACGATACCATTTATTTGCAAAACGGTAGGGTTTATGCTCTTCTTTGGGTTTTGGGTGAACATTGCCCACAGCCAAGTGACACTTTCGCTTGATTATAAAGCCAAAGCTGGCACCCCAGACACTGTCTTATCGGGTCAATTCTGGACCATGCAGCTCGATTACTCTATTTCAAGTACCACAGCTCCTAACGTTTCGGGGGTAAAAATAGAAGTGGCTGTCCCCGACTTTATCAATAGCATGGAGGGATTGTCAGGAACTACACAAGCACCCCTTGCCAATTTTTCTTTCAATAATACGCCTGGAGCCAAAAAACTCACCATTACTTTTGTAAATCCAGTCCCTACCGGTTCTACAGGGGTGTTGGAATTCAGGATGCGTAGCACCAATGGTGCCACGCCCAACAACACCACCATCGAATCATGTGCTACCTTGACCGATGCCGCCGCCAACACCTCTGGCACTAAGTGCCATGAAATGGTAATCAAGGCCGTGGCTAATTTGTGTGGTTCTAAAACCCTGAAAGGTGGAGGAGCCGTTGGTGTGCCTACGACTTATCGTATTGGTCTGACCTATGGTACCTCCAATATATTTGAAGTGTTTCTGGGTAGCTTAAACGTCTCCAATATTTTGGTGAGCGATACCCTACCCACGGGAGCTACCTATGTGAGTGCCAAGGTAGTTGATGGATTTGGTTCTACAGTGCCGAGCACCATCACCCAAACTGGGAATGTCGTAACGACTACCTTTCCAGATTACGTGATTAATAACATCAATAACTCTGCAAACATTAAATTTTTAGAGATTACTGTCAAATTCGACTCGCCTACCTTTAATGTAGGAGATATAGTGACCAATAAGGCATCGATTACCTTCACGCCGCTGGGAGGTAATCCCGTCACACTCATTAATGGTTCAACTAATTCAGTTTGTACGAGCGATTTGATAGAGACCACCACTTTAGTGGCGGCTGTTACTAATGCTACTTTATTCAAATCAAGAGTTGGCGCTAGTACTGTAAACTCAGGTGCAGATGTGGCTTATGATTTTGGTTTTGCCAATACGGGTAACGTACCCTTGGAGAATGTGGAGATTATAGATACCATCCCCGCACACCTGACTTACAGTGCGATGAGAATGGATGCCTATGGCTCTGCCATTACTGCCCTACAATATCAGACAAACCTGAATTCGACCTGGACTAACTGGGTGGTGACGAATGCACAGAACACTCCGCCGCCACCCTTAGCTGCGGGAGAGAGATTAACGGCTATCAAGTTTATTTTGGCCAATCCTTTTGAGGCTAATGCGACTATCACTGGGACTAATCTAATGGTATTTACGACCGACATCGTAACGACCCCGACTATAGTTACTAACTGTATAGATTGGACTAGTACTACGGCCAACTTGCCTGCTAATCGACGCGCTTGTGCAGCTTCCTATACTATTAATCCCCCTTCTCCTACTGCCAAAGCAAATTATAGCTCAAGTCACTCTCCAGGCTGCGCTACCTATTCTTTAAATCAAGAAATTACATTTACTGGTTCTCTCACTGCCGAAGTAGGCTATGCCAATTTAGAAAATCCAGTGGTGGCCTTTTATACCTTGGATGGCGCAAAGTACGTCCCCAATTCTGAAGTATTTAATGCGAGTACTTCCGGAATCACCACCCCTCCCACATTGACAGTTATGCCTGGTCATGCCACGTTCAGTGGGCAATCTTACACCCTGTATCGCTGGACTTTTCCAACGGGTACTGTTTTACCAACCCAAAAATCCTTTTTAGTTTCCGTAAAAGTGAAGCTGACCAACGCTTTGCCTGGCGGCAGTGGTGTTAATGTTTGGTTTGTGGCTGATGGCTCCAACGTGAGCGACTACGCACCTTTTAATAGTGGTGTTGTTAGTTTTACTGATAAAAAAGATTGGAACTTGGACAATGATACTACCCAAGTTTTCAATGTGGCACCTACGTCGTTTTCATCTTGTCCCCTTGTTGTAACTTCGGTAGCCGAAATGGAATCCATCAAATGGGTAAAAGGTTTGTGCGATACCACCTATTCACGTTTCCCTGCTTTTGGTCAGACGGTGCCAGGAGGTAATGCCGATTATCGTTTGATTGTTAAAAACAAGGGAAATGTTGTCATGAAGGATATTAAAATTGTTGATATACTTCCCTTTATTGGAGATAGAGGAGTGATAGATCCCCAAACCCGTAATTCGGCTTGGCGTCCCAATCTGGCTGATCCCATTGTGGCGCCATCAGGTATTACTGTGTATTATACTACTGTAGGAAATCCCTGCCGAGATGAAGTAAAACAACCCTCAGCTCCTTCGCCTTTCCCTACGGGTTGTGTGCCACCTAATTGGACGACAACACCCCCGTCAGACATTACCAAAGTGCAGGCTGTCAAGATTGATTTTGGAACAAAACAATTAGCGGGCGGAGACTCACTGGTGTTTAATTGGCCAATGCGCGCTCCAGTAAATTCACCAACCAACGACGAAATTGCTTGGAATTCTTTTGGTTTTGTCGCTACTCGTACGGACAATAATCAGGCACTTTTGGCAGCAGAACCACCCAAGGTTGGTATTAAAGTAAAACCAGGGTCACCCGCTTTTTATGGAGACAGAGTCTGGTTTGATACCAACAAAAACGGTATTCAAGATGCTGGAGAAGGAGGAGTGGACGGGATTAAAGTGAAGTTGTTTTCTCCCAAAGTAGCAGGAAGTCAAACCCCCGCTACCGACTCTTTAATTAATTTTACGATTACAGGAAACGGAGGTTTATACAAATTCTCAAACCTCCCTCCTGGTGATTATTATGCTGTATTTTGTTTACCAACTGGCTACAGTATTTCACCAAAAAATGCTGCTGGAAGTACTTTGGACAATGACTCAGATGGAACTCAGACAACTTACGATGGGGGATTAGCTACAATTGTCGCTACCACTAATCTAGTAGCGGATGAGGAGGATTATTCGTGGGATCAAGGTATTTTCTGTGATTTTACCCCTGCGGTTACGGGAGTGCAATCCGTATCTTTGAATAGTTCAGTAACATTGACTGCTAGTGGAGGTACGACATACCTGTGGTCGGGGCCAAATGGCTTTAGTGCTACCACGGCAGCCATTACAATCAATCCAGTAACACCAGCAGATACGGGGACTTATGTTGTAAATATTGAAGTGGGAGCTTGTCGGGCGAGTTTGACAACAGGTATTAAAATAGCTGTTTGTACTAAACCTTTAGCACTAGCAACGCCGAAAGTACAAACGATTTGCGTTGGCGGTGCAGCAACGGCTTTCACAGTAACCCCAAGTACAGACGTGGAATACAAGTGGTATGGCCCATTGGCAGACACGACAAGCAGCTTGGGTACGGCAGTGAGTGGCGCGACGAGTGCAACCTTCATACCGAGTGGCGCAGCGTTAACCACGGCAGGTACGAAATATTATGCGGTAGTGGTAAATACGACAGGTGATGTGAATTGTGCGGATACGGCCTATGTTCAATTAATTGTGAATGCCAAGCCAGTAATTGCTGATGGAAGTGCCACAATATGCGCGGGTGAGTCAGTTGATTTGACTTCTAAGATTACAAATTACAGTACTTATTTGAGCCCCGTGTGGACAATAGGAACAGCAAATGGCACGGCCGTAGCAACGCCAACTTCAGTAAAACCAACGGGAACAACGACGTATGTGTTGGTAGCTCAAAACGCAGCTGGTTGCAAAGATACAGCGAATGTGGTAGTGACGGTGAATGCCAAACCAAATGCAGGCAAAGACACGACCTTGGCTTGTGTGAATGCGACAAATAATACTTTGGCAACAAGTTATACTTTAGTGCCAAGCCCAACGGAGGGGACGTGGTCACAATTGGGCACGACTCCAGCGACGGCGACAATTTCTGGGAATAATGTAACAGGAATGACGGTCACGGGCACATATCAGTTTATTTACACAACGGCGGTAGGTTGCAAAGACACGGTAGCAGTAACAGTAGCACCGTGCGCAGGTTGTGTGAAACCAAATGCAGGTGCTGATGCAGCGAATGTATGCCAACCAACGAGTACGGCGAAGCTGACGGCAGTGACGACAGGAGGCACGTGGGCACCGATTGGTAGTCCCGCCAATCCAAGCGCAGCGACGATAGACGCCAATGGCAATATCAGCGGTTTGAATGCAGCGGGCACGTATAAGTTTGTCTATTCGGTAACGAGTGGTGGTCAAACGTGTACGGACACGGCGCAAGTGATTGTCCTTGCCAAGCCAGTGATAGCCGACGGCAGTGCGACGATTTGCGCAGGTGAATCAGTGGATTTGACCTCAAAAATCACGAATTACGATACCTACTTGAGCCCCGTGTGGACAGTAGGTACAGCGAATGGCACGGTAGTGGCAACGCCAAGTTCAGTAAAACCAATAGGCACAACGACGTATGTGCTGGTCGCTCAAAACGCAGCAGGTTGCAAAGACACGGCGAATGTGGTAGTGACGGTGAATGTCAAACTAAATGCAGGCAAAGATACGACCTTGGCTTGTGTGAATGCAGCGACAAATACTTTGGCAACAAGTTATACCTTAGTACCAAACCCCGCAGGAGGAAGTTGGACACAATTAGGGACAACACCAACGACGGCGACTATTTCTGGCAACAACGTAACGGGTATGAGTGTGGCAGGAACTTACCAGTTTATTTACACAACAACGGCAGGTTGCAAAGACACGGTAGCAGTAACAGTAGCACCGTGCGCAGGTTGTGTGAAACCAAATGCAGGTGCTGATGCAGCGAATGTATGCCAACCAACGAGTACGGCGAAGCTGACGGCAGTGACGACAGGAGGCACGTGGGCACCGATTGGTAGTCCCGCCAATCCAAGCGCAGCAACGATAGACGCCAATGGCAATATCAGCGGTTTGAATGCAGCGGGCACGTATAAGTTTGTCTATTCGGTAACGAGCGGTGGTCAAACGTGTACGGACACGGCGCAAGTGACTGTACTTGCCAAGCCAGTAATTGCCGACGGTTCTGCGACGATTTGCGCAGGCGAGTCAGTGGATTTGACGTCTAAGATTACCAATTACAATACGTATTTGAGTCCAGTGTGGACAATAGGAACAGCAAATGGCACGGCCGTAGCAACGCCAAATTCAGTAAAACCAACTGGCACAACGACTTACGTATTGGTGGCACAAAATGCAGCAGGTTGCAAAGACACGGCGAATGTGGTAGTAACGGTGAATGTCAAACCAAGCGCGGGTAAAGACACGACCTTGGCGTGTGTGAATGCGGCGACAAATACTTTGGCAACAAGTTATACTTTAGTGCCAAGCCCCGCAGGAGGAAGCTGGTCACAGTTGGGGACAACACCAACGACGGCGGCGATTTCTGGTAACAACGTGACGGGTATGAGTGTGGCAGGAACTTACCAGTTTATTTACACGACGACCGCAGGTTGCAAAGACACGGTAGCAGTAACAGTAGCACCTTGTGCAGGTTGTGTGAAACCAAATGCAGGCCCAGATGCAGCGAATGTATGTCAACCGACAAGTACGGCGAAATTGACGGCAGTGACGGCAGGTGGCACATGGGCACCGATTGGTAGTCCCGCCAATCCAAGCGCAGCGACGATAGACGCCAATGGCAATATCAGCGGTTTGAATGCCGCAGGCACGTATAAGTTTGTCTATTCGGTGATGAGCGGTGGTCAAACGTGTACAGACACAGCGCAAGTGGTGGTTTTGGCCAAGCCAGTAATTGCCGACGGCAGTACCACGATTTGCGCAGGTGAGTTGGTAGATTTGACGTCGAAGATTACGAATTACGATACTTATTTAAGTCCAGTGTGGACAGTGGGCACGGCAAATGGCCCGGTAGTAGCCGCACCAAAAACGGTAAAACCAACGGGCACGACGACGTATGTGTTGGTCGCTCAAAACGCAGCAGGTTGCAAAGACACGGCGAATGTGGTAGTGACGGTGAATGCCAAACCAAGCGCAGGTAAAGACACGACCTTGGTTTGTTCAAACGGCAATGTGCCATCAAGTGTACAACTATCAGCGACGCCGACGGGAGGCACATGGTCCGCTTTGACGGGCAATCCAACGGGCGCGACGGTGAGTAGTTCAGGTTTGGTAAGCATCACCAACGCCACCGCCCAAGGCAAGTCGTTTAATTTTGTTTATTCGGTAAATGGCTGCCAAGATACGGTGAAAGTAATTGTACCTACTTGCCCTGCTCCATGTGTAGAGTCAACAATTAGTTCAGCGGCCCCTGTATGTTCAAATGATGCGCAAACCTACAGTTTTACCTTTACGATCAACAATCAGTTAGGCATTGTAAAAGTGAATAAAGGCACGTTGACTGGGACTAACCCGTACACAGTATCGGGTATTCCATCGGGTCAAAGTGTAATTATTACCGACAGTTTGAGCGCAATTTGTAAGGCTGATACAACGATAGCGGGTGTTAATTGTAACTGTAATCCAGCCTTGCCCCAGTTGCTGACGCCAAGTTTGACGGCTTGCATCGGGGATACTTTCCCAACGTTGAAAGCGACGGTAGTGGGACTAGCCACAGTAGAATGGTTTAGTCAACAAACGGGCGGAACGGCGTTGTTCACAGGTTTAAATTACAAACCAAGTGGAACGGTATCTGCGAATACAGTCTTTTACGCCCAAGCGCGCAGTACTGACCCGACCTGTCCAACGGCCATAAGCACGAGCCGTGTACCAGCGACAATCAACGCCCAAACTTGCATTGACACAATTGATTTAGCGTTGAAGAAGTCAATTAATACAAAAATCGCGCGGGTTGGTGATGTGCTGACTTACACCATCAAAGTATGGAACGAATGGACTAAGAACGCGACGGGTGTAGAAGTGACGGACAGCATCGCGACGACGGTTCAATTTGTGAGCGGCAGCTTTGTAGCGAGTCGTGGTAGTGCGACCATCAGCGGCAACGTGATTAAGTGGAACATTGGCAATATCGCAGCGGCAGGCGATACGGTAACGTTACGCTACCAAGTGCGAGCGACGCAGGCGGGAATTCATTTGAACACGGCTGAAATCAGTAAGACCAACGAGAAAGACAGAGACAGCACGCCAGGTAACGGAAAAGGTGGTGAAGATGACATTGACCAAGAATGCTTTACGGTACCTTTTGAGTTGTGCGCTGGCCAGAAGCTGGAAGTGAGTGTTCCTGCCAATTTGACGAATGTACAATGGTTCAAGAACGGAGGTACAACGGCAGTAGCGACGGGAAATGCAGTGTTGTTCTCGGAAGTGGGAGTCTATACTTTCACAGCAACGAACCAGGCGTGTCCAGCGAACGGCTGTTGCCCAGTCATCATCGAAGCGGGTACAAACTGTTGCCCTGTTGACTTGTGTATTCCTTTTACGGTGAAGAAAGTGAAGAAGTAAATTGAAGTTAAAATTTAGTAAGATCCCTCAGTAGGTAAACACCTCTGGGGGATTTTTTGTGTGATAAAAAACTAATAACGGTGTGTGTAAGAGGAACGCTTAAAAGTGATTAGCTGGCGTGTTGGAGCTGGTACTTTTTAGGCGTCACTCCAAAGTGTTTTTGGAACATTTTATTAAACTTAATGGCCGAATTACTGCCATAGCCGACCATTTTGGCCACTTCATTGCACTTGAGCCCTTTACGGAGAAGCTTGCTGGCGTACTCCATTCGTTTCTCAAGGTAAAGTTGATAAAACCCTTTGCCGTAGATTTTCTTAAAAAGACTGCGGAATTGACTGGTGGCTATTTCTAATTGTGAAGCAATCTCCGTTTCCGCAGGGACGTTTTGGGTGTGTTTTCGTTGAATATAATAGTCGTAAGCCCACTCAATTTTTTCGCGTGTACTTAGATGAGAAGGAGGAAGGGCTGATACTGATTCTTCCTTTGGTACATAACCCGCAGATGGAAATACTGAAGCTCCTGCTTTAAGGGACGACGAAAGTACAGGATGATAGACCAACTCAAACGAAATTTGTTTGGACAACAGGAATGAAAGAAGGGTTTGTGTGTCTTGCTGCTCAATCTGTAAACATACTGTTAAATCCTGATTTTTAGGGAGCTCATGGGCTGATGTGATAGGGTGAGAGTTCATGGTTTTCAAAGTTTGGTGAAAAATAAGGCATAATGTATAATAGGTAGATGGATGACGTGGATTAGTATCTTTGGTCACATAAAACCAAAATTTTTTTTACTATTTGTAAACAATCTAATCTTAACATACCAAAAGAAATATGCCTATTATCGCGCTATCGAATTAAATTTGAGGATATATAAACGCAAAATCCCCAACGGTAAAACTCCGTTGGGGACTGAATAAGAGGGGGATAATTCAATTAAGTGGAGACAAGCTTATTTCTTTGAACCTCGTTTGATGGCCTGAAGCAGTGAAAACTCATCGTTGGTATCGCACGAAATTTCCCAAATCATGACGCCACCGCATCCTCGGTCTTTGGCTAGCTTGGTTTTAAGCTCAATCGTATGGATACCGTTATAAAAAGCGCCTTTCCAGTAGTCATCGTAAGGACTTGCGCCGTCTTTTAACAAACCTTTGTAATCGGGTCCATAATTTCCCATTCCTTTTTTAGAGTAAAATGGTAGTCCCAAAATGGCTTTTTTCGCGGCAACTCCGCGCTCTTTTGTCCAATAATCTAAGCTTTTAACGGCCAAAGAATAAGGAGAATGGGCGCGGATATAGCTGGGGCCGTAGTCGTCGTCATAAGCCATCACGTTGACCCAATCCATTTTGCCGAGGGCTTCTTTCTTCATTCCGTACCCTTTTTTGCCGTACGAAATCACTGCGGCGGTTAGTTTTTTGCCTTGGGCGTGGAGCGAATCTCCAAGCTCACTCATAAGCGCTACGTAGTGGTCGGCCGAAGGTGAATCTTCGTCGGGGTATTCCCAGTCCAAATCCACGCCATCCACTTTATAGGTACGAACAAACTTCATCACGTGTTGAACAAACGTGTGACGACCTTCGGCACGTTCGGCCATTTTGTGAAAGCGGGTGTCATCGCCACCGCCGTCGCCAATACCCCATCCGCCAATTGAAATAAATACTTGAATTTTGTGCTGGTGTAGGTACCGAACAAGGCTGTGGAGCGCTTCGGGGTTTCGGAGTGGTTCGAGGGAATCGCCCGTTTTGGCAGGAATGGCAAACGAAAAATTGACATGAGTCAACACATCTACGGGGATTTGTTCTGGAGGTGTATTGGGGACGTAATAGCCAATAACTTTAAAATCATTGGTCTTTTTTTGAGCAAAAACGCCCAAACTTAGCGCTACCAAAGCGCTCGAAATAAAGGGTTTGATGTTCATAGAAACGGGATTTGTGAGAGGATAGTTGAAGATGAAATGGGTTTATACGCTCAAATTTAGCCTTTTTGGACGGAATTGGCTATTTCTTTCCTATTTCAATAGCATCGTCAACGTTTGTCCTTCTTTAAGCTGATGGTTTGCTTCAAAAGTTTTGGTTAGTTTACCAATTGAAAACTTTTCTAACGCAACGTCTCCGTTTAAACTGGAGAGTTTGATGCTAAAGCCATTTCCCATTTTTTTGCACTGAACGGTTCCGTAGGCATACCCATTTGACCAAAAGAAGGTCCCTTCTTGAGAATGAAAAGCCATCGTTTTTTTTACTCCTGAATACTGAAACCCTGAAAGAGCTAATACGGCCCCCCAGCTTGTCATGGCTCGTGCGTAGTGGTGACCACATTCGGCTTCATCAAAAGGGCTACGCTTAGCTCCGTCGTAACGGTCCCGTATATTTTTGATGCAGAGCAAACCCGACTCAGTCTGACCTTCGTAGAGCATTCCGATGGCAGCCGTATATTCAAATCCTGTCATGACTTCTGAAAAATATGGAAATGGGATTTGCGGACGCTCACCACGCGGATAACTCGCCATCAACAAGGCGGCCTCGTCACCCAAGGCGTACGAACGCATATTGTTAAAATGATTCAGCATACTGGAGCGGTAATTGTATTTGAGGATGCTTTGAAGCGTTTTTTGAGCATTTTCGGGCTTTATCAGATACCCAAGCCCATAGACGTGAGCCATGTATTGCCCAATGAGCTGGTCAACCAAACAGCCTTTCCCTAATTGATAGGGTGGGTCTTGGGTGTAAGCGCGGCCGCTGGCTACAGTTGCCATCAAGATTTGGTCTTTATGAGCTGCTGTCTGAACGATTTGTTCGTAATATTCTCCATTGAATAGACGTTCATCGGCAAACTTTTTTCCTCGTTCAAAAAGCTGCCGACATTCTGCGGCAAATATAGGTTCGTTCATCGCATTAGCCATTTCTTCCATCGCACGTAAGGCTCCCAAGTACCAAATTTGCATTTGAGGATTAGGACCATAATATTCTACGTCCATCGTATTGTGTTGACACCCTTCCATGACGCCATCTTTGTCGCCGTCCCAACCTCCTTTAAGCCACGCAAATTGTAAGCTGCGTTTAACTGCGGGATAAAATTGTCGGAGAAATGACGTGTCGCCAGATAGCTGCCAATCGCGATAGAAGCGCATGATGGTGCCCATTTGCCCATCGGCGGCGGCGGCTTTGTAGCGTTGGGCGTTGGTGGCTAGCGGTAACCCCACCCGAAAACTCATAAAACCAGTTTCATCGAGGGCGGGCCCAAACTCCGTTTTGCGCATAGTTTGGGCCAATTGGCCAAATAAAAAACCCGTTGCCTGTTCGTAATTCCATACGTGAGTGCAGGAGCCCTGACACGAGCCGTAGTTGTCCATGCAGCCTTCCCAGCCCATCATGGTGCCATCTTTGATTCGGAAAACAGTTTGTGAACGTAGCGTGCTGAGGTTGAAGAGAGCGGCTTCTTTCACTACCTCAGGTAGCTTGCTTTGCATAAAAGCCCTGACAAACTCAACGGTTTTTTGCTCCAGTTGGGGTAATCGTTCGGCGGCTTTTTGGGCTACGTCCCAAGCGTCGGTGTATTGGGTAGCATAGTAGTTGCCTATACTCTCAGACGACCAAGCAAAGCGGTTGGGGAAATGCCAAGTAATGTAAAATGTATAAACACGGCTTTGATTAGCAGGGATTTGCATCTTTACTGCTAGTGATGCCTGAGGGTCATTATCTACCAGTTTTTCCTTGTCAGTGAGTTCGCCATCAGCACTGAAATCATCCCAAAAATCCAGCAGGGCGTTTTCCCAGTCGTTGCTTCTGGACGAGCGTCGGTACGTGACTCCTGTTTGAGCGGGAGTTACAAGTGCCATTGTGCCCCATTGTTCTGCTGTTTTCTTGACGCTGTCAGAGTACATGAAAATTCCTTGCACTTGACCTGACGTACGGAAGCTATTTTGGTTGTTTTTGGCGCCAATCGGAATCAAATCACCTTTCCAATCCATCCGTGTTTTTGAGCCATCATTACCAATAAAATTACGCATCAAACCACATACCGATACCGTAATGGGCTGATTCGTGGTGTTTTTTACTTCGTATTTTAGTACGGCTAACGGCATTCCGCTGGCATCGGCATCGGTAGGAATCAAAGGGTTAAATGCTTTGAGCCGAACGCTGACGGGGAGGTTAGGGTCAGATAGATTGACTTGACCAAAAGGGTAAGTAGCATCAAACGAAGCGTTACGAAAACGCGGAATACCGTGGTTATCCACTGGGCGCCCCTCTTTGTCCTGATAATCGACGGGGTCGAGTGGACCCATTAGCCCTTTGGTATGCGTTTTACCGTTGGTTTCTCTAATGAAAATTGAAAAAAAAGGCACTCCATTTCCCATCTGTCCCCCACTAAATCCTTTGGCGGGTCGATTCATAATTTCCCAATCTCGGAGTTCGCCTTTGCCCGAAAGAGACACCGTTCCTGTGCCAATACCTCCGAGGGGAAGAGCGATTCGGTACAGGTGATTTTGGTCATAATGCTTCAAAATAGGTACATCTTGTGCGCATACTTGTGGAATAAAACTCCCCAAGAAAGCAATCAGAAAATGAGATTTCATTAGTGAAATGGGGGTATAAAATGTTACTTCTTCAACAACTCCTGCTCTAAGCGTTTCCCTGCTTCTTCATAGCCTGCCGCATTGGGATGAAGCCCGTCGGAGAAAAGGCTTTCATTGATTTTTCCATCTTTTTGCAAAAACCCTTTACCAATGTCCGAAAAACCTACTTTTTCGGCTTTGGTCATGGCTTGGATGGCTTTGTTGAGCGTGGCTACGCGCTCTTCTTGGGCGCGTCGAGGATAAATGCCCAGAAGGGTAATCTTGGCTTGGGGCTGCCGTTTTTGAATGGCTTGTACCAAAAAACGAAGACCTTGCACAATCTCGTCGTCGGTATTGAGCTGGAGGTTGTTGGTGCCAATGTTGATGATAATTTTTTCGGGGGTAATTCCGTCAAATTCATCGTGATAGACGCGCCACAGCACGTTTTCAACCCTGTCCCAACCAAAACCGAAATTGCGCACTTGGTAGGGTTCTACGTATTTCTGCCACGAATCAGCCCCTTTGATGCGGTTGTTAAGTGGTTTTCCACCCCAATTGTGGGTAATGGAGTTACCAATCAAAACCACTTTGGGGGCGTCAGTTTGGTTCAAACGTAGCATATCGTAATGACGGTCTTCCCACACGTAGCTGGCTGGTTCGCGGTTCTGGCGGGTAGGTATCTGCGTTTTGAGCGCTCCTGCGGGTTCTTGCATAATTTCCCGAAGTTTTTTCTCGTACGCCTCAGCGTAGCGCATCATCCCGATGTCGTTGGGGTGCGTCCCATCCACCATTCCTTCGTGGTCGATGTTGATGTCGGAAATAGGCAACGAATACACGCCCGTAATTTTTTCGTTGGCGAGTTGGGCTATTGCTGCGCGGAGGTCTCTGTTGGTGTCTTCAAACAAAGGCTGACGGTGGGGCATCAAATAACCTTCGGTGTAGCCGTCGTGGTCGGTGAGCAAAATCGGCGTGTTGGGGTGTTTGGCGCGAAGGGCTTTTACCGATTCGACAATTCTTTTTTGGAGTTCTTGGTGATCGACGATTGGGACAATCAAATTGGGCAAACAATCCAAAACAAAGACCTTGGCATCAATCTCATTGATAAGCGCAACTACTTCTTTTTCCAAACGGCCGTTGCCCGAAAACCCAAGATTGATGACCGTTCGGTCGAGTTTTCGAGACAGAATATTTGTCCATGCCATGCCTGGGCGAGTAGCGCAAGCGCCTTGGGCAATGGACGTTCCATAGACCACAATCGGTTTTTCGAGGCGCTGAGGTAATACTTTAAATAAACTTCCTTCGGGAACGCCAATTTCTAAATTTCGGACGCTGTTATAAAGAGGTAAAAAAAGTCGGTATTCGCGGCCGAGTTTGTGGTAGTTGTCGTTGGGGCGAAGCTGGGCAAAAACGTACTGAACCGTGTCTTTGAAGCTGTATTTGCCATTGGCCCACTGCCAATTTCCGTCGCTGTCGATTCCGTACAAATCTACGCCACTCACACCCGTGGAGGGCATGTGGGGCATATTGATAGCGCCCGTTACTTTGTAGCGAACGACGATTTGGTCGGCGTTACTCACAAAACGTATCGAAAGCCCTGCGCTGTTACGCGAGAGGTTCCAAACGGCCTTGCGGACGTTGGCTTCGGCCCGCGATGGAAAACGTTGGATGGTGTCGCGCATTTCGCTAGACCAAGCTTGGCCGTCGATGACGGGAAAACTACTGTCGGAAGGTTTCCACCAAACCAATTTCGTCTGGGCAGAGGCAAAAAAGAAGGTTAAACTGAATAGAAAGGTGATGTACAGGCGCATGGATGGGGATTAGGTAAGGGTTTAATTTCGGTAGCAATTTAAAGTAAAATACGCACTCAATAGTATTTACTAGGGGATGATGCGTATATTTTTAACAACTGATTTTCCAACCCTTCAACCTTTCTATTTCAACTAATGACGAAGTCTTCCCGTTACCCTTGGATTTTGGTCGGCCTGCTGTGGGTCGTTGCATTACTCAATTACATGGATCGCCAGATGTTGGCCACCATGCGGCCTTCCATGCAAATCGATATTGCCGAACTTCAACAGGCAACTAATTTTGGTCGATTGATGGCAGTGTTTTTATGGGTATATGCGTTTATGAGCCCCGTAGCAGGAATGATTGGCGACCGATTGAATCGTAAGTGGTTGATTGTCGGAAGTTTGTTTGTTTGGTCAGGTGTGACATTTGCAATGGGCTATGCTACTTCTTTTTCGCAATTGTACGTTTTGCGGGCATTGATGGGAATTAGCGAAGCGCTTTACATGCCAACGGGCTTGGCCATGATTGCCGATTTTCACTCCTCACGTACCCGCTCAATGGCGATTGGGGTTCACCTTTCAGGAAACTACATGGGGCAAGCGCTGGGAGGCTTTGGGGCGACAATCGCTGATAAATTTTCGTGGAATACCGCTTTCCAGTCGTTTGGGATGCTTGGGATGGCGTATGCGGTGGTGTTGATTGTTTTTTTACGAGAAAAAAATAAAAGTGAACAAATCGAAGAAACGGCAAGCCTCAAAAATCAAGAAAAAGTACCATTGCTCAAAGGGCTCGGCGTACTGCTTGGAAACCCTGCTTTTTGGCTGATTTTGCTGCTTTTCTCGGTGCCAAGTTTGCCAGGGTGGGCGGTGAAAAACTGGCTGCCGACGCTTTTTGCCGATAAATTACAGATAGAAATGGGGCAGGCTGGCCCACTTTCCACGATAACGACTTCTTTATCATCGCTCATCGGGGTTATCATTGGGGGGTATTTATCCGACCGTTGGGTGCAAAAGCATTTGCGGGGGCGAATTTATACAAGTATCATTGGTTTGGTGTTGACTATTCCTGCGTTGTTACTCATTGCGTATGGTACAACGATTACCCACGCGATTGCGGCAGGTATGTGTTTTGGGTTAGGTTTTGGGATGTTTGATGGCAACAACATGCCGATTTTGTGCCAATTTGTTTCGGCAAAATACCGTGCTACGGGCTATGGTTTTATGAACATGATGGGAATCATGGCGGGCGCACTTATCACCGAGTGGTTAGGCAAATCGACCGATTCGGGGGGATTGGCAGGAGATTTTGCGCTTTTGGCAGGGGTAGTGTTGGCGATTGTCGTGGTTCAATTGCTTTTCTTGCGCCCCAAAGTGCGTGATTTCGTGGATTAAAAAGATAAATGAATAATACCAAAAGGCCCTTCTGAGTGTTTGTGCACTCAGAAGGGCCTTTTACTTTATGCGGTTTATTTTAGGGCGTTATTTCAAACGTCCAAGCGTATTGACAAGGGATGTTGCTTGGATTGACAGAAGGGGTTATAATCCGTAACACGTTGTTTTTGTAGCTATACTTCACCTCCCCTTTGAATCCTAGCAAGCGAATGTTAGATGGTTTGGCCACATTCTGAATCACAATTTCGTCTTGCCATTTTCGCGTGATGGCATATACCTTACTTCCTTTTTGGGTAAAATAAGTGGTGGATTCTTTGGTGTATGGCGGGGCTTTTTCCCACTTACGCGTTCCGTAAATGGCTTCTCCGTTTACGCGTAGCCAATTGCCTATTTCGTGCAGGCGCTCTTGCATAATGACAGGAATGCGACCGTCGGCGGTGGGGCCGATGTTGAGCAATAAATTTCCACCACGGGCCACAATATCAATGAGTTGGTGGACGAGTTGTTCGCCTGTTTGGTAGCTGTCAAGGTTTTCATTGCGGTTGTATCCAAACGACTCTCCCATACCTCGGCATTCTTCCCAAGGGCGTACAAAGCCTGTTACTTCTTTGTTGTCGGCTCCGCCGTGTCCGTATTCGGAAGTGTAAAAACTCCCGTGTTGGCTTTTGGTGTCATTGCCCCAGCGGTCGTTGACAACAATGCTGTTTTTGACGGGGGATTCGTTGTAGAGCCACGCCAAAAACTCCTCACTGCGCCACGTTTTGGCAGGATGATCCCACTCGCCATCGGTCCATAAAACATCGGGTTGATACCGCGACACCAGGTCTTTCATCTGCGGAATCATTCGCTCGTTGACGTACTGACTCACGTTTGATTTATACACGGGATTAAACCACTCGTACAACGAATAATAATATCCCATCCTAAGATTACGGGCTTTGACCGACTTGGCCAAATCGCCCGCTAAATCACGGTGAGGACCTACATCGACGGCGTTCCAATTCCATGATTGCGGGCTAGGCCACATCGTAAACCCTTCGTGGTGTTTGGAGGTGAGTACTACGTATTTGGCTCCTGCTTGTTCAAACATTTTGGCCCAGTCGTCGGGGCTAAATAGTTCAGCTTTAAAGTCTTGGACAAAATCCTGATACGTTTGATTGCCGTAATTTTTTTTGTGAAACTCCAGAAACTCAGGATGAATTTTGAGATTGGGCGCAAAAAGCCGTTGCCAGTACCATTCCGAGTAGCCACTCCCAAAGCCATCGGCATTAGACTTGGTCGCCCACGCAGGAACGGAATAGACTCCCCAGTGAATAAATATCCCAAATTTAGCGTCTTCAAACCATGCAGGCGTAGGGCGCTGGTCGAGGCTTTGCCAGTTGGGTTGGTATTGGGCGAACGTAAATTGAGTAAGAAAAAGAGAGAAAATGAATATTTTTTTCATCGAAGAAACAGAAAAATTCTGTGTTTTTTCTGTGGGTTTCTGTGTGGAAAGGTATTCCTCACAAATGCACACAGAGGTAGGGCACGCAGAGGTACACAGATGGAGTTAAAAATAAGCCGCCACTTATGCGAGACGAGCGACGGCTTTTAGGGGTTTGATTAAGCTTTTGGAAAATGGCTCTTGGCCATAAACACCTTGCCACCATCGTCGGCGAGGGTAACGGCATAGCTAAACCCGTGATGGAGAGAATAAGCACCGTATTCGCCTTGCTTATTGATAGCGATAAAACCTACCTGAAAATCTTTGGCTTTGGTGGGGTTAATACGAACAATGCGCTCTATTGCAATTTTACAGGCTTCTTCAGGGCTTTTACCTTGACGCATCATTTCAACAATCAAAAAAGCACCCGCTACGCGAAGCACTTCTTCACCTTGCCCAGAACCCGTAGCAGCACCTACTTCATTGTCCACGTACAGCCCCGCACCGATAATGGGCGAATCCCCCACGCGACCACGCATTTTGAAACCCATACCGCTGGTTGTACAAGCCCCCGACAGGTTGCCCGTGGCGTCCATGGCAATGGTACCCATGGTGTCGTGGTTGAAACTGCCATCGTCAAAGAAATTAGGCGCAAAAGGCCCGTGGCCTGCTTTGGTTTTTTGGCCTTTTCCCTGCTGCTGTTCGATGTTGATAACAGGCTTATATTCCGATTTTTTAAGCCACTCCTTATAGGTTTTTTCAGCGTCAGCCGATAGTTTTCCTGATTCTTTCTGAAAACCACTTTCAAGAGCAAACTGAAGTGCTCCGTCGCCTACAAGCTGAACGTGAGGCGTGGTTTCCATCACTTTACGAGCGACCGAAATCGGGTGTTTTATTTGTTCCAATGCCATCACCGACCCGCAGTTGAACTTGTCGTCCATGATGCTGGCGTCGAGCGTTACTTTGCCTTCGCGGTCGGGGTTGCCTCCCAAGCCAACGCAGCAATTGATGGTATCTTCAATCGAACGAGCACCTGCTTCAACCGCATCCAAGGCACGGCTGTTGGGTTGTTTTAGTACTTTCCATGCTACGGCGTTGACGGGTAAGCCGCTGTCCCAAGTCGAAACGACGATGGGTTTGGTAACGACTGATGGCGATGATTTAGCAAATAATTTCCCTACTGATAAAAGGGGCATACTTAACGCCGACCAACGGAGGAAACTTCTTCTTGAATTCATGGTTTTTAGGTTGATTTAGGTTTTACACCTGTTTTTAAAAACCTTACAGGTGTTTTCTTATTTCGTTATTTTAAGCACCCAAGCGTAACTGTTAGGAACTTTTTGTGCCAATTTTTGAGGAACTTGAACCGTGATTTTTCCATCTTTTTGAATCCATTTCAAATTGTCAGGAAAGCCCAAAATGCTAATTTTTGACGTTTTGGTCAAGTTTATTTTCTCAAGGTCAAACGATAGCGGAAAGTTTTCTTTTTCGTCGGCGCAGTAAATGGCGTATGTCAAATTGTCGGCTTTGTGCGTAAATACAAATTTACCTTGTTTGCCAACTACATTGTCGCCGTGTGTTTCGTAAATCGCTTCCCCGTTTATGTTTATCCATTTGCCAATTTCTTCCAAACGCTGGTAGGCTTCGGCATCAAAATCTCCTTCGGGACTGGGGGCGATATTGAGTAGCAAATTGCCATTTTTTGAAACAATATCCGCTAAAATGTGAATTAACTTTCGCGCAGATTTGTAATTTTCCTTTGGTACATAGCTCCAAGAATCGCCCATGGTCATGCAGGTTTCCCACGGAATGGGCATGTAACTGTCAGGAATTTGATGCTCAGGCGTTACGTAGTTTTCAAACTCCCCGGACACCGTTCTATCCACAATCAAAAGCCCAGGTTGCAACTCACGGCCACGTTTGGCGATTTTGGCCATGTCGATGTCTTGGTCAAAAGGAATGGTTTTTTGCCACGAAATAGTCGTGTCAATCGTGCTAAACGGACGAACCCAGCCGCCGTCGAGCCAAAGAATGTCCACCTTTCCGTAGTCACTCATCAATTCCTCAATCTGGTTGTAAGTAAACTTCTTAAAGCTTTCCCACTTCTGAGGATACTTTTTGGGATGGTACGATGGGTTGCGATCTTTAGGCGGGAAATACGACCACCAATAATCATCGGTATGCCAATCGGGTTTTGAAAAATAAGCCCCCACCATAAAGCCTTCGTTGCGAAACGCCCCGAAAACCTCCTTGGCTACGTTGCTGCGAGGGTTGGTGCTAAACGGCGATTTGGTGATTTTATAATCGGTGTATTTAGAATCAAACATACAGAACCCGTCGTGGTGTTTGGTGGTAAAAACCACGTATTTCATCCCCGCATTTTTGGCGGCAGTTGCCCATTTTTCAGGGGCAAACTGAGTAGGGTTAAAAGTGTATTGGAGTCTTTCGTATGCTTTTTTGTACTCGTACCAATTGTCTTTGTACGGCCCACGGCGTTCGCACCATCCTTCGTCTTCGGGGCATAAGCTCCAGCTTTCCACGATGCCCCACTGACTGTACGTACCCCAGTGCATCAGCAAGCCAAACTTTACGTTTTGCCATTGCGCCAGTTTGGTTTTTACTTGAGGGTCGGAGGGAGCAATGTACTTGCTGTGGTTTTGCTCCGAGTGCTGCTGGGCCGAGGCGCTAAGACTCAACAAAGCGATTCCAACCGATAGAAGATATTTTTTCATAGGGCAAAAAAGCCCCAAGCCCCCAAAGGAGGCTTGAGAGATTGGGTGTTTATAAGTTAGGTATTGGGTGCATAAATGTCTAAAAAATGAGCGGACTATGCTTTGAGTAAATGTGGGCGTTCGCGTTCAATTTTCAGGAGAAGTTCCCCAAAAAGTGTGTTGGCCCACGCAAACCACTTACGGGTAAACTTCGAGGCGTCGTCTTTGTCAAACGACTCGTGCATGAAGCCTGTTCCTGCGTGAGTCGATTTTAAGAAACGTAGTTGGGCAGCTATTTCTTGGTCGTTGGTAGAGGTCATGGCCCGCATGATAATACTCATCGGCCAAATCTGATTTACCAGCGTGTGTGGACTGCCAATGCCTTCGGCTGCTTTCCCACGAAAGAAATAAGGATTGGAGTCGCTTAATATAAACCGACGCGTATTTTGATAAATTTTGTCATTGGCATTTACTGCCCCCAAATAAGGTAAACCAAGAAGGTTAGGAACGTTGGCGTCGTCTTGAAAAAGGTAATTCCCAAAGCCATCGACTTCCATGGCATACATAGCCCCGTAGGTTGGGTGATTGACAATGGCATATTTTTTAATAGCCTGTTCTACTTCGTTGGCAAACGCACGACATTCTTGGGCAAACGCAGCATTTTTATAAACGGTCTCCGCAATTTCGCCCAGTTGGCGGAACGAAACGACGGCAAATAGATTTGAAGGAATCAAAAACGGGTACAGTGTTGCGTCGTCTGATGGTCTGAAAATGCTGTGAATGAGACCGTTGGGTTTGGTATTGTTGCCGTACCCATTGCCTGGGACGGTATCCGTTGACCAGGAGGTAGTGCGTCCAAAACTATAGCGGCCACGCCCCTTCAAGCGTTGTTGTTCGCGGCAGGTAGCAATGATAAGCTGAGCGGCTTTGAGCCATTTTTCGTCAAAAACACTTGTGTCTTGGGCGGTTTTCCAATAGTGATACGCCAACCGAACCGTATAACAAAGGGAGTCCAACTCCCACTTACGCTCGTGCAGTTCGGGCTTCATATCGGTATGGTCTTTCAACCATTCGCTGTGCCCAGGGCCGTCGTTAAACGCATTGGCATACGGGTCAATCAGAATACACTCCGTTTGGCGATTAACTACCCCTGCAATGAGTTTTTTCAATGATTCATCTTGCTTTATTAACGGCAAATAAGGCCAAACCTGAGCGGTGCTGTCGCGCAGCCACATGGCATGAATATCGCCCGTAATCACAAAAGTGTCGGGGCGGCCGTCTTTTATTTTATAATGAACAGTAGTATCGAGCGTGTTGGGAAAGCAGTTTTCAAAGAGCCATGCCAATTCGGGGTCTTTGATGGCGTTTTTCATGCGACTGATGGTAGCCTCAATCGTAGAACTGTTGAACTTACGCTGGGCAGCTGGTACGCGAACCGTCGGGAAGGAGTTCGCAAAAACAGCGGGAGTCATTAAAACTCCCGCTCCTGCCATTGAAGTGGTTTTAATAAAATGTCTTCGATTCAATGATGTCATGTGTGATAGGAACAGATCAATGGCATAAAAATAGTGCGAAACGCCGAAAAACGAATGTAAAATTCGGAAAAATAAATGAAGTTTAAAAAAATATTTTAAAATATATGTTTATTTAATGTAAAAAAATCATTAAATAAACATCCTGAGCTAGTTTTCAAGAATATGCTTATTTATTAGCCAAATTTGCAGTATAAGACTCTAATCATACTGGCTTGAAATAGGGGCTTTTGACGAAGAATTTACTTTTTTCGACAGATATATCTATCTTTAGCCCGCTTTCTTAAAAATATCCGTTTACTCAGAGACGATTGGCAAGGTTTTGGCCGTTAAGCTTTTGAGTACGTAAGACCGTTGAAGCATCGTGGGCATTATTACACAAAAATTCTATTTTAGTTCTGTTAAATCGTACGCTATCGCCAGTTTGTCAACCGCCTTGTGGCTGGGTGTTGAATCTGCTGAAGCTCAGACTTCTAACCAAAGTCGGAGAACGGCCGTTCAAGACACTAGCCGTGAGAACCGTCAAAGTCGGCGATTGCTGTATTCTCGTTGGGACGATCGCCCAGGCAACCGTTTCAATTATGTTCCTCCTCGTTCCTCACTTTTTTTACGTGAGCCTAAAAGCCTCACCAATGAGTTTCGATTAGATACCAACCGACGAATGTCGGTCTATGAGCGTATTGGCGACCCCAAATCAGTGCCTCTCAATTACCGAAATCCTCTGAGTATGACTTATGAGGACTTCCAAAAGTTGCAAGACCGACGGGTGTTCAATTACCTCTGGCGTGATTATTCATCGAAGCAAGACGGAAAAGGGGCGTTAGGAGCCAAGGGCTTGTTACCCAAATTGGATTTGCCGCCAGGGTTCGACCGAATCTTTGGGAGCAATGGCATTGACTTTAAACCCAATGGCTTTGTGTTGTTGGATTTTGGCGTCATGCACCAAGAAACCGACAACCCGCTTATTCCGATTCGTCAGCGTAGGGCTACTAACTTTATTTTTAACGAACAAATCAACGTCAACTTCAACGGGAAGATTGGCGATAAGCTGGGATTGTTGACCAACTTCGATACCAAGTCGAGTTTCAATTTTGAAAATCAGCTGAAACTCGATTACCGTCCAGGGAAAGTGAACCAAAACTTACCGAACGTTCCTAACATGCCCAACGGGGCGGGTTTGGGTCAAGGAGTACAGAATGGGCTCAATCAACAAGGGATGGGTGTCGGTCAAATGGGAACTGGCCCGCTCGATTATATTCCCGAAAACGAAAGTATTATTCAAGGGATTCAGGCGGGGAATGTCAACTGGCAGATTCCTTCTCAGTTGATTCCTGGGGTACAGAATTTATTTGGGGCAAAAGTTGACCTTCGTTTTGGACGTTTAACCGCGACGGTCGTGGCTTCGCAACAACGCTCTCGTCAGCAATGTATTACGTTGCGGGGAGGAGCCCAAAACCGTCAATTTGAAATTCGAGCTGATGCTTACGACGAAAACCGCCACTTTTTCTTAGGACAATATTTCCGCGAAAACTACGAGCGTTGGTTGGGTAACTTGCCGATGATTATGTCGGGAGTAACAGTTACGCGTTTGGAAGTATATGTGACCAACCGTACCAACAACACCGAAACCCTGCGCAATCTTGTTGGTTTATCCGATTTGGGGGAGCCTAAGCCGTTTAATACCGCCAACCCGAACGTTCAACCGATTGCAGCAACGCGCCCGTTGGACAATAGATCGAATGGGTTGTACCAAAAAATTACGACAGATGCCAACGTACGCCAAGCCGACCAAACAAGTACGGCCATGGAGCAGACGTACAATCTTCGCCGTGGTGATGATTACGATGTTTTGCGAGGCGCACGTCGATTGAGTGAGCGGGAGTTTAAGTTTCATCCCGAACTGGGTTATATGTCGCTTTTGACCCCCCTTCGGAACGATGAAATCTTGGCCGTTGCTTATGAATATACCTTGAATGGACAAAAATACAAAGTAGGGGAGTTGACCGAAGATTACCAGGCCCGCCCCGAAGACCAGGTATTGGTGTTAAAGTTGCTGAAGTCATCGACGATTCGTAACAATACCAATCACCCCATGTGGAATTTGATGATGAAAAACATCTATTCGCTCAATACCACACAATTGGGGAAACAGAATTTTCAACTTCGGGTCATTTACAAAGATGATATAACGGGGATGGATATTCCTAACTTACAGGAGGGACCCATTGCCAATATCCCGTTGCTACGCGTGATGGGGCTTGATAAATTGAACCCCCTCAATGACCCCGTTTTGGACAATAACCGCAAACCTATTGGGGACGGAAACTTTGACTTTATTGATGGGACAACCGTTGACAGTCGTTATGGACGGATTATTTTCCCAGTATTGGAGCCATTTGGAACAAATTTAGCCAAACAATTTACGGGCGATGAAGTGCTTGCCAACAAGTACGTTTTTAATGAACTCTATCGCTCTACCCAAATTGATGCACAGCAGATTACGGAGAAAAACAAGTATTTCTTAAAAGGTTCGTACCAAGGTTCGATGGGAGGTGCAACGGTGCCTTTGCCGTTCGGGGTGTCCGAAAAATCGGTGATTGTGCGGGCGGGCGGCGTTCAACTTACACCAGGCGTCGATTACATGGTTGAAGGACAGTCGGCGGTGCGAATTATGAACGAAAGTGTGATTAACTCGGGGCGTGATATTGAAGTTTGCTACGAACAGCCCGATTTGTTCCAAAACCAAATTCGTACCTTGTTAGGAACTCGCCTCAATTATACCATTAATCGTTACGTGCAAGTGGGGATGACGGCCATGCGCTTGCGCGAAACGCCCGCAGGATTTTTGACGCGTGCTGCTTTGGGCAACGACCCAGTTAGCAACAGCATTGTTGGTGCTGACTTTACCTTCCGCAAGGATGCACCGTTCTTGACAAAATTACTGGACAAACTACCGTTGATTCAGACGAAAGAAATGTCAAGTATTCAGTTTCAGGGCGAGGTCGCACAGTCATTTGCAGGTTTGCACCCGCAGGTACGAAACCGTATTGTGGTCGATGACTTCGAGTCGGCACGTACCCAGTACGACCTGACCCGTCAACCAACGCGCTGGCGTATGGGAGGAACTCCTCAAAACTTCCCGCAAGGAACACTCGCTAACCCACTAGAATACGGGTATAATCGGGCAAAAATTTCGGCTTATTCGATTGATATTTCGTTTTCTCCCAATGCCCAGATTGGCCTGCCGCAACGTCCTAACATTGTTCAAGAAGATTTTAACAACGTCTATGAGCGTTTGTTTACACCGCAAGAAATCTTTACAGGACGGGGCTTATACTTAGTCAATTTGCCAGAAAATATTCTCGACGTAGCATATTTCCCGAGCGAACGTGGGCAGTACAACTACAACCCAGACCTTGACCCTGACGGGCGCTTGCGCAATCCCCGTAAAAACTTTGGGGCTATTACCCGTGCCATTGGGTCTGATGTGGACTTTGATAATGCCAACGTCGAAATCTTGGAGTTCTGGATGATGGATCCATTCAAAGAAGGGGTGAATGGTGTAGTGAAAGATGGTTTTGTTAACCGAAACAATACCACGGGAGGAAAGCTGTTTTTTAACTTGGGAGAGATTTCGGAAGACGTGATGAAAAACGGACGTTACGACTTCGAGAACGGATTGCCTGTTGGAGAGAAAACAACGACTCCTACCGCAACTCAACCAACCGCAACGGTAGCTCAGACTCCTTGGGGATACAGCACACGTCAACAGTTTATTATTAATGCCTTTACCAATCAGGCTGGTGCACGCGAAAAGCAAGATATTGGGCTAGATGGTTTGAATAATGCCGAAGAACGTACTTTCTTTAACAATTATCTTCAAAGTTTACCCGCCGATTTAAAGACAGAAGCCCGTCAAAGAATTGCGGCTGACCCCTCTGGTGACGACTTTGAGTTTTATTTTAGTGCCAAAGCCGACAGCGCCAATAAGAAAATTGTAGAGCGTTATAAAAACTACATGGGTACTGAAAACAATACACCTGAGTTTGAACGTACCAACGCGATTACAGAAGCGGCCACTAACTTGCCCGACGGAGAAGACCTCAACACCGATAATACCATCAACGACCAAGAAGCGTATTATGAGTATGAGGTTGATCTGAAACCTGGCCAACTCGACGTTGGGAAACCGTACATCGTCGATAAAGTGACAGCTTCCAACGGAGCAGGAGACAATGTTAACTGGTATTTGTTCCGTATTCCCGTACGCGAGTTTACGCGCAAGGTGGGTAATATCAACGGGTTTAAATCCATTCGATTTATTCGCTTGTATATGACCGATTGGGACAATCCTGTGGTACTTCGTTTTGCGCAACTTCAAATGGTGGCGACGCAATACCGCAAATACACAGGCGATCTCAATGCCAAAGGGTTACAAGAGGTACCCGAACCCTACGATGCCCAATTTAAGATTGCGACCGTAAGTGCCGAAGAAAACAGCTCAAGGGTAGTGGCAGGCTCAGATACGAAGAAACAAATTTATGCAGTGCCTCCAGGTTGGCAGCGCGACGTCGATTATACCACGCCAAACCAACGCCCATTGAACGAACAAGCCATGAGCTTGTGCGTGACCAACCTTCGTGATGGCGATTCGCGTGCGGCGTTCAAAAACGTGACAAGCCAAAACATGCTTTTCCGTGAGCGCTTGAAAATGTTTGTCCACATGCACAACGATCAAGACGAAGATGGGCAAGTGTCGGCTTTCTTGCGTTTGGGAACGGATGTGACGGAGCATTATTATGAAGTTGAAGTAACCAAATTACGCGCAACTCGCCCGAATACCGACATTCCAGAGCAAGTATGGCCTGAGCAAAACGAGATTGACATAGAAATGAAGTGGCTCATTGAAGCCAAACAAGAACGCGATAGACAAACAGCCCCTTCGCTGACCGTGCCTTACAGCATTACCAAAACCGATGCTTTAGGACGAATTTATCGAATTACGGTAGTAGGACGGCCCGATTTGAGCAATATCATGGTGACCATGATTGGCTTACGAAATCCACGTTCGGATGACCAAGCGGCGAAAAGTTTCTGTATTTGGGTGAACGAATTGCACGTGCAAGGGTTTGAAAACCAGTCGGGAACGGCGGCTATCGCTAGGGCTGATATTAAACTGGCAGATTTGGGTACCATCCAAGTAGCTGGAAAATGGACAACTTTTGGTTTTGGTGGGGTTCAGCAAAAACTCGCCGACCGCTCTCGTGACAACACCACGGAGTTTAGCTTGTCGTCGGCGTTGGCTTTGGATAAGTTCTTGCCACAACAATGGGGTTTCAAAATTCCTGTGTATGTCAATTATGACTTACGTGAAGTGCGTCCTCATTTTAACCCTTACGATCCTGATACACCTCTGGCGACTTCATTGGCCAATTATGCCGAGAATGACCCCAGAAGGATGCAGCTAGAAAATTCGGCAGTTGAAAAAATGGAGCGACGAGGTATCAACTTCTCAAACGTCCGAAAAACAAAAGTAGGGCCGAATGCCAAACGGCATCTCTGGGACATTGAAAACTTCTCGTTTACGTATGCGTTCAATGAGCAAACACGCCGCAGTAGCTTGCTGGCTGACTATACCCAACGCCAATACCGTGGAGGTATCGTGTACCAATACAGCTTCCCACAAAAGCCGTGGACGCCGTTCAAGACGGTTAAGAGTTTTGAACGTCCTTATTTGGAGCTATTGAAAGAGTTCAATCTTTCGTTGTTGCCAACGCAGGTAGCAGTACGTTTTGATGCCGATCGTAGCTTTGTTAGGACACTGTACCGAACGGGTGATTTGACTTCATTAGGTCAGTCTCCGTTGTATGAAAAATACTTCTTATTCAATCGTTCGTACGATGTGTCTTGGAATTTGACCAAGAGCATCATGCTATCCTACAGCGCATTGGCCAATGCCGTGGTGGATGAGCCTCAAGGTGACATTGATACGAGAGCAAAACAAGATTCGATTTGGAACAATTTGCGCCGATTTGGTCGGACTAGAAACTTTGACCAAAAACTACGTCTGACTTATCGCTTGCCGTTGGATAAAATTCCGTTGCTCGACTGGATGACGGCCGACTATAGCCACAACATTGGCTATCAATACCAAGCCAATTCACTCGGAATCAGCGATACGTTGGGGATTTTTTACGGAAATACCATTCGGAATAGCCTAGACCGAAGCATTCGTGGTAAAGTCGATTTTGTGATGTTGTACAATAAACTTCGCTACTTACGTTTTGCCAATACACCGTCGCCTAAACGGAAAAACTTTGCGCGTAGCCCAGGGGATGATGAAGAAATAAATCGAGAACCAAGCAAATTGCTGAAAAACATTACCCGTTTGTTGATGACCGTGCGTGGTATCGACGTGGATTATTCGCGTCAGGAAACGACGACATTACCAGGGTTTTTGCCTGATGACCCTAACCGATTTGGGTTAGATGCGGCCATGAATGCCCCTGGATTACCTTTTGTATTGGGAAGCCAGGACCGCAATTTCCACCGAGAAGCTGCCGATAAAGGTTGGTTGACAAAAAGTACAATGCTCAACTTACCGTTTATGCAGACGCTCAGTCGGACGTTCCGAATGAACACCCGTTTGGAGCCGTTCAAAGATTTTCGGGTTCAAATTTCGGCGACCTTAACGCGAGGGGATGACTATCGAGAGTTTTATCGGCCATCGACTCCAGGCGGGCCTTACGAAGTCCAAAGCCCGATTCGTAACGGTAATTTCCAAATGTCATTTATGTCGTTCCGAACGGCTTTTGCCAAAATTAATGATGATAATACGTCACCTATTTTCGACCGCTTCAAAGCGTATCGTGAAGATTTTGTGACAATTTTGACCGAAAAGCGCCTCCGTGAGAATCCTAATGAAAAACTGGGCGATTACAATGTTAATTCACAAGATGTACTGATTGCGGCGTTTTTTGCGGCTTACAACGGTAAAGACCCGAAGAAAGACCCCTCAAAAGTACGTACCAACCCATTCCTTGGTTTCCCAATGCCAAACTGGCGGGTGGATTACAACGGTTTGTCGCAGTTGGGCGCTTTCAAAAAGATATTTAGCTCTTTTACCTTGGAGCATAGCTATCAATCGACTTATAGTGTGGGGAATTTCACGTCATCGCTCGACTATCAGTCGATGTCTGTCAACCTTGCGGTGATGAACTATCCGTTGGCAATCTTACCAGGAGACAATGGTCAAGCCGTGCCTGTGTTTGTGATGAGTACGATTTCACTATCGGAGAAATTTGCGCCTTTGATTGGGATTCGCGCCCGTACACAAAATAAGATTGACATGCAGTTTAGCTACAACCAAGACCGCAACGTGGCGCTTAATTTGTCGAACTCGCAAGTGGCGGAGCTGTTTAACCGTGACATAACGGCAACGATTGGTTTCACGCGCAACAACGTACGAATTCCGTTCCGTATCAATGGGGAGTTTAAGAAGTTGAAAAATGACTTGCAGTTCCGCTGTAGCTTTACCATCAGAGATACACGGGCGATTCAGCGTCGTTTTGAAGAGCCTCCTACGGCTACTCAGGGGAATTATAACTTCCAGTTGCGCCCGCAGTTGAACTATACAGTGAGTAAATTGTGGAGCTTACAGTTCTATTTCGACCGTACGTTCAACAATCCTTACGTACTTAACTCGTACCGCCGCTCAGTTACTTCTGGAGGTCTTCAAGTACGATTCAACGTCGCAGAGTTGTAGTAAATACATGTGAGGTAGGTTGCTCACAACCTACCGTTTGACCTAAACAAAAATCCCTCCGAAAGCATCAAAACTTTCGGAGGGATTTTTGTTTTACGGAGTCCCCGACGTTTGTCATCCGACGAAGGAGGGGTTGCTCACATTAGTCGGCTAACTCGAAAATAACTTCGATTTCGATGGCGGCCATGCGTGGCAATGAGCCCATGCCTACGGCACTCCGCGCGCCTACGCCACGCTCGTCTCCCCAGATTTCGGCAAACAGTTCGCTGCAACCATTCATGACGTAAGCGTGTTGTTCAAACTCAGGAATGGCGTTAATCATACCCAATATTTTTACTACTTTGTTGATTTTATCAAGGCTACCAAACTGCGAACGAAGCGTAGAAAGGAGCAAATAACCTGTTTTACGGGCGGCTTCTTTGGCTTCGTCGGCAGTTAGGTCTCTGCCTACTTTTCCCGCAATCAGACTACCGTCAAGTTCCAAGGAGATGTGTCCAGAGATGTACGCTAAATTTCCTGTGACAACGACAGGCGTGTAAACACCCCCTTTGGCTGGCGGAGGTGGTAAGGTGATTCCGAGTTTTGCGAGATTTTGTTCGGCAGTCATAAAAAAATAGTATGGTTGTTAGAAAAATTTACTTTTTATTCATTGATGAGTTGGGTTCCTGCGGTGCCATCATTGACGGCTGTTGCAAGTTGGTCGGCATGACAAATGGTTACTTTGGCCACGCCATTTTGGAGTGCGGCAAAGGCATTGTCGAGTTTGGGTATCATTCCTTTATTAATTACCCCTTCGGCCTTGTAAGCTTGGTAGGCACTTGGGGCAATTTGAGGAATGACGGCATCATCGTTGGTAGGATCAGACAAGACGCCTTTTTTCTCAAAACAATACACCAAGTTTACTTCAAACTGGGTCGCTAAGGCTACTGCCACCGACGAAGCCATGGTATCGGCATTGGTGTTTAGCATACTTCCCGAAGCAGGGTCGAAGGTCAAAGGGGCAATGATAGGTACCAGACCACCACGAAGAAAGGCGGAAAGTTGGTCGCTATTCACCGCTTCGACGTCGCCCACAAATCCGTAGTCGATTTCTTTGACGGGGCGTTTGCGGGCCTTGATCACGGCCGCATCAGCACCCGTGAGCCCAATCGCATTGCTGTCTTTTTGTTGGAGTTTCCCAACGATGGTTTTGTTTACCAAACCTCCATAGACCATCGTGACGACGTTCAACATGGCTTCGTCGGTAATGCGTCGGCCATCGACCATCAAGGTTTCGATGCCTAACTTTTCGGCCACTTGGGTCGCGATTTTTCCGCCACCGTGGATTAATATTTTGTGTTGAGGCAAGCTCACAAACGACGATAGAAAGCGATCGAGGGCTTCAGGATTATCAATGACGTTGCCGCCTATTTTAATTACTAGCAATTTTTCCATAAACTTGACATCTAATTTGGTCGGCAAATTACTGAAATTCCTACGACTCACGCCCCACTATTCGTCAGTATCTCCTTTATGATTCACAAAACCCGTGGCATAGCACTCAATTTTATTCGTTACCGCGAAACGTCGATTATTGCCAAAATCTACACGGAAGAATTTGGTATTCAGAGTTATATCGTGAATGGCGTAAGGTCGGCTAAGTCCAAAACCAACCGAATTGCGTTGTTTCAGCCACTGACTTTGCTCGACTTAGTGGTGTACCACAAGAGTAAAGAACAAACCATCCACCGTCTATCCGAAATTAAATGCAGTTTGCCATTTAAAAGTCTCCCGTTTGATTTTGTAAAATCGAGTATTGCGCTTTTTATCACCGAACTTTTGGTTAAAACACTCAGAGAGGAAGAAACTAATAATCCTTTGTTTGAATTTCTTAGCGAATCCATCACTTATTTGGAAGAAACGACGACGGGATACGAAAATTTTCACCTTCAATTTTTGGCAAAATTTGCGTTTTTTCTAGGTTTTGGTCCCGAAACGGTCAAGGAAATTGAGGAACAACTGGCGGAGAATTTATATCCATATACCCTCGAACCCGAAATGCGAGAGGCAGTACAAATGTTTATACATTTGCCCTACGAAGCCAGGGGGCATTTAGACCGCCTTCAACGTAGCAAATTGCTGGACGCACTCATTTTTTTCTACAAAGTCCACTTGGAAGGGTTAGGAGAAATCAAGTCACTGGATGTCCTTCGAGAGTTGATGCGTTAGTTTTGGGGTTTTCGGTTTACTGTTTGTGGTTTTGGGTTTACTGTTTTCCCAAAAATAAAAACTTCAACCTCTAAACCCCAAACTTACAAACCGTAAACTTAAAAACTACTTCTTCCCCCTTCCTTCTTCGCCAGGGTAGAGGGTTTGGACGATGTCGCTTTGCCAGTATTCTTTGGTGGCAGCATCCATTAATGTGAGTTTTCCGTGAAAAGCGGCGCCTGTATCAACGTTCCAAATGTTGGCACGGTGCATAGGCAAATCGGTTTGGTAATTGAGAGTTGGCGTATGGCCAATAAAAATTTCTTTGAAGCGCTTAAAACGCTTTGGGTAAAGCGTTGAAGAAAGGTTTTTATCCATACCGACTGCTGTTTCCCACAAGGTACGATCCCAGCAGCAAATAGTTTCATCTTCTTCTTGTTCGGGGCCATAGACCGATGTAAAGCCGCCGTGCACAAACAGACGGTTTTGAGAATCAATGTAGTAATATTTCATTTGGCTAAAAAAAGCCAAATGGGCCAGCTTTGCTTCAATGTTGTAGCGTTGATAACTTTTGGCCGTGCTACTTCCGCCGTGTAGCAACCAATGGTGCGGGGCAAGCCCCATTTCAAGCCAGCCCTCACACCATAAATCGTGGTTTCCTTTGATGAAAATACAGGGTTGTTTTGCCGAAAGTTTCATCAAAAAATCAATGACTTGGGCCGATTCGCTCCAGCCATCGACATAATCACCCAAAAAAATGAGCGTATCCTTGGTCGTGACAGTAGCGCGTTGCATTACTTGCTGTAACGCACGTAAACCACCGTGTATGTCACCTATGACCAAGGTTCTTTTCATATAAAATAAGATTAAGCGCCAAAGCTAAGAATGAAAGTGACGTACGCTCGTTTCTGACAGGAAGCAAGTAGGACAACGAGTGTAAAAAGGTAAAAGAGATTTTTCATTGAGGTTGAAAAAAGTTTAGAAAAATGGGAGATGAATGGTAGCAATTATACGTAAAACCCCCCTTGAATCAAAAAGTAAAATTGTTTCTTTGAGATTAATCAGTGAAAAGTTTTTGAGAAGACAATAAAAATGAAACTGGTTAAACCAGCACATAATCAAAAAGTTAAGGGGAATTACTAGCGATTTTTGGCCTTTTTTTACGTGCTCTAAAAAGGAAAAGTGTCAAAAAATTGTATTTTTCAAGGAATTAATTTGAACTTTAATAATTTTTTAATTTTTTTTTAAGGAAACCATTGCAAATATTAAAAATGTATTTACCTTTGTAACGGAAACCTTAAAAACATCACAAAAAATGAAAAAGGCATTTGCATTCTTATTTGTTGCTGGTATGATGACTCTAGCAGCATGTGGCGGTAAAACTGAAGAAGCTGCTACTACTGACACTACAGCTGCTGCTGCAGTTGACACTACTGCTGCTGTTGATACTACTGCTGCTGATACTTCAGCTGCGAAATAATTTTCGCCGCAACAAACGAGTACAACAAATGAAAGCTTTGCGAACCTTCGCGAAGCTTTCGTCGTTTTTATAGCATGATGAAAACGATTGCTGAAAAAATCCGACTCCTTCGCCTCGAAAAAGGCTTTTCGCAAGAAAATGTTGCCGATATGCTCGGTATCTCCACCACAGCTTATGGAGATATTGAACGAGGAAAAACTGACCTGACCCTTTCACGACTTCAAAGTATTGCCCACGTATTTTCGACTTCATTGGGGCATTTGATGGGCGAAGAGGATGCTATTACTTCTCAAATTCAGCAGCTAGAGCTTGAAAAACTGAAAATAGAGAATGAAAAGCTACGCCTTGAAAATCAGCTATTAAAAGAAAAATTGGCGGGAAGAATCATAGTAGATTTACTGCGAGAACGTACGCAAATACCCGCCGAACGACAACGGATTGGTTTTTAAGCTAAGAAATAATAAATCCCTACCCCGACGCTTGTTCACGTCGGGGTATTTTTTTAGGTTTAGGGCGTAAAACCAAATAAACCTATGATGAATCTCGCCGAAATTGCTGGAAAAAACCGTGTCATTGTTGAAAAAGTAACTCCTGAGCTAGACGGAGGACAGTTTTATATTAAAGCCGTTCCCAACGAAGTGATTCAGGTAGAAGCCGATATTTTTTGTGATGGCCACGATAAAACGGCTGCACGCCTCTGTTTTAAGCATCAATCCGAAAAAAAATGGTCGGAAGTACCCATGAGGTTTGTCAATAACGACCGCTGGGAAGGGCAGTTTATCGTTGAAAAAGAAGGAGATTATCTTTATACCATCGAAGCGTGGGTAGATCATCTCGCCTCGTGGGAGCATGAAATTACGCTCAAAGTTCGCGATGCGCAGCACGTCAATAGTGAACTGTTGGTGGGGGCGAGTTTGTTGGAAAAAATCGTAAAAAATGCCTCTAAAGAAGATAAAAAAGCGATTCAGGAAGCGATAAAGGCATTTAGAGATGAAAAACGCTACAACGAAGCGGTGCTATTGGCCATTGGCGAGCAAATGGCCGAATGGATAGAAAAGTACGCGTACCGTGAGAATGTGACTCGTTATAAAGAACTGCGCCTATGGGTTGACCGCCCGAGAGCAGGTTTCTCAACGTGGTATTCGATGTTTCCGCGTTCGGCGGCCAAAGAGCCAGGGCAGCACGGAACTTTCCGTGATGTGATAGATTTGTTGCCCCGCATTGAGCGTATGGGCTTTGATGTACTTTATTTGCCGCCTATTCACCCGATTGGGATGCAGTTTCGGAAGGGGAAAAATAACAATGTGTTGTGCCAACCTGGGGAGCCAGGCGTTCCATACGGCATTGGTTCTGAATTGGGTGGCCACGATGCGATTCATCCCGACTTAGGAACACTCGATGATTTTAAAGCCTTGGTAGCGGCGTGTAAAGCCCACGGAATGGAGATTGCGATGGACTTAGCGATTCAGTGTTCACCCGACCACCCGTGGGCCAAAAATCACCCCGAATGGTTTAAAATTCGCCCTGATGGAACGATTCAATATGCCGAAAATCCACCAAAAAAATACCAAGATATTTATCCCATCAACTTTGAAACCGAAGCTTGGGAGAGCTTATGGTTGGAGCTTCGTCGCATTATTTTTGTGTGGGCCGAGTGGGGGGTGCGCATTATTCGGGTGGATAATCCACACACAAAAGCGTTTGCGTTTTGGGATTGGGTGATTGCCGAAACCAAGAAAAAATATCCCGATATGATATTTTTAGCTGAAGCATTTACGCGTCCAAAAGTAATGCAACGTCTGGCTAAAGGTGGTTATAATCAGTCTTATACGTACTACACGTGGCGAACGTCGAAGGAGGAGTTAGTAGCGTACATGACCGAGTTGACACAAACGGAAATGAAACACTATTTTCGCCCAAATTTCTGGCCAAACACGCACGACATCAACCCGCCATTGTTACAGTCGGGGCACGAGCCTAATTTCTTGATTCGCTATTTTATGGCCGCGACGCTGTCGTCGAATTACGGAATTTTTGGCCCTACTTATGAATTTATGGTACATGAGGCTTTTCCAGGAAAAGAAGAATACTGGAATTCAGAAAAATACGAAATCAAACACTGGGATTGGAACCATACCAACAAATTTACCTACGTGATAACGCAAGTAAACCGCGCTCGAAAAGAGAATGCGGCTTTACAACAAACCAATAACATTACGTTTTGCGACATCAATGACGACCAACTTCTGGCGTATCTCAAGACGCATCCCGACGGTAATCGTATTTTGTGCGTGGTGAATTTGGACGGGTACAACCGTCGAGGTAATACGGTGCGGATTCCATTGCATAAAATTGGGAAAGCAGGTTGGGAAGATTTCATTGTCCACGATTTGCTAACGGAGTCCAAGTACGTTTGGAAAGGAGAGTATAACTACATCGAACTTGATCCGTATCTATTGCCTTTCCATTTATTCCGAATAGAAGATTTGTAATTTTTTAACCTAAGTTCATGCGTTTACAACAAGCGTATGCTGCGGAGCATTTTCGGGAAGAAGCTCATCGACTCGTTGACCAGCTCGCGGATTATTTAGCCGCTGCGCAAAGTCAGCAACTTGAGACAGTCATTCCCTACCAGTCGCCCGAGGAAAATTTGCTTTTCTGGCGACAAAATGCCCAAGAAGGCGTAGGGGCTCCGTCCGATTTTTTTGCAGAAGTAATTCAGCGTTCTACCCATTTGCACCATCCACGGTACATGGGGCATCAAGTGTCGCCGCCGTTGCCGATGGCAGCCATGGCGGGAATGCTGACCAGCTTGTTGAACAACGGCATGGCGGTCTATGAAATGGGACTGGTGTCCAATCCTCTTGAGCGCCTCTTGAGTGAACTGTTGGCTCAAAAAATTGGATTTGGGGCGGAGGCCAGCGGGCTATTGACTTCGGGAGGGACGTTAGCGAACCTCACCGCGCTGCTCACCGCTCGTGCTACTCAGACGGATGTGTGGGAAAACGGCCACGAACAAACTTTGGCGGTATTGGTGTCAGAAGAAGCGCATTATTGTATCGACCGCGCGGCAAGAACCATGGGGATGGGGAGTGAAGGTATTATTAAAATCCCGACCAATGCGCGTTTTCAGATGCGAACTGAGTTGTTGGAAGAGTATTACCAAAAAGCGGTTCAAAGTGGCCGAAAAGTGATTGCAGTTGTTGGAAGTGCCTGTTCAACCTCAACAGGCGCTTACGACGACTTAGTAGCCATTGCCGATTTTTGTAAAAAACATCAATTGTGGTTTCATGTGGACGGAGCACACGGCGGGGCAGTGGTTTTTTCTGAACGCTATAAACCATTGGTAAAGGGCATTGAGAGGGCGGACTCGGTGGTCATTGATTGGCACAAAATGCTATTGACGCCTGCCTTGGCAACGGCTTTACTCTTTAAAAGAAACCAAGATTCGTTTCAAACATTTCACCAAAAAGCGCAGTATCTGTGGGCAAATCAAGGCGCGCAAGAATGGTTTAATTCAGGTAAGCGAACCTTTGAGTGTACGAAACTGATGATGAGTGTAAAAATATACGCCATTCTCAAAACCTACGGAGAGGAGATTTTTACCGAAAATGTAGAGACATTACACGACCTTGCCCTTCGCTTTGCGCAAATCGTACACGAACGGCAAGGTTTTGAATTGGCCTTAGCGCCCGAAAGCAACATCGTGTGTTTTCGGTTTGTGGGAGAGGGGCGCACAGCGGAGCAAATCCAAGTGCTGAATGGTCTCATTCGTCAAAAGCTGCTAGAAGAAGGAGCGTTCTATATTGTTCAGACAACGCTTCGCGACAAATTGTACTTGCGGGTTTCGTTGATGAACCCCCTGACGACCGAGAACGATTTGACGGCTTTGCTAGACGCGATTGAGCGTTTGGCGATGAAAATGTAGGGTAGCTGTTGTAAAGAAAGAAAATATTGTCGTATTTTTCTGAAAATCAACGATATGGACGCTAACTCTTACGACACTATTGCCAACGAATACCGTGATTCGAAGCAATTGGACTTCCGCAAATACATTGAAGAATATACCCTTGAGCAGTTGCTTGGTGATGTAACTGCGTTAAATATTCTTGACTTAGCTTGTGGGGAGGGTATCTACACCCGTAAGCTTAAAAAACGGGGGGCTGCTACCATTTTGGGCGTGGACGTATCCACTCGGATGGTTGAACTCGCGCAAGAAGCAGAAGCCAAAGAGCCTTTAGGGTGTGACTATTTAGTGCAAGACGCGCTAACAATGTCATTAGAGCGGCAATTTGATGTGGTGGTGGGCATGTATTTGCTAAACTACGCGCAATCGGCCGATGACTTACAGCAGTTTTGCCATGTAGTGTACAAACATCTTCCGCCTTCGGGTCGATTTGTGGGATTCAATGACAATCCTCATAACGAACTTCAGCATTATCCTAATTACCGCAAGTACGGTTTTGTAAAAGAATCGACCAGCCAACGAAATGAAGGCGATTTTGTGAGGTATCGAATGTTCAATTTAGATGGGACGGAGTTTAGCTTCAATAATTTCTATTTTCATCCACTTACTTACGAACGTGCTTTTGCCAAGGCAGGTTTTCGGGATTTTCGGTGGCAAGGTCCTTTTTTAGCCCCATCACAAGCCTCATCTGACTACTGGTACGAGTTTATGACTCATCCGCCATTGATTGGTTTCACGGCGGTGAAATAGGTAGGCAAAATTAGGCTAGATTCAAACAACCCAAAGCTATCTTGGAAGTTTTGACGATTTAATGAATTTATAGATTTGTTTTTGTTACAAAAAATACGGTTCACCGTTGAGACGGATCAATTCCAAAATTTGTGGAGCAACTTGGATTGCACGTAGCCAAAAAAAGCACTTAACGATTTTGTTAAGTGCTTGATTGGGAGGCTCTCGAAGCTGGGCTCGAACCAGCGACCCTCTGATTAACAGTCGTAGCCAATGGGTATTTGTTGAGTTTTAGATATTTGTGTTTTTTGATATAAATACTCTGTAAATCAGTAGTTTGTGCAGCTTTATTTTATCCTTGTTTATTGGTGTTATGCGTTGATTCTGTATATTTGTGGTGCAAGTTGTGGTGCAAGTAGATTCAGTTGCACCACAGAAAAACGCGATTTGCACCACAGAAACACATGGCAACTGTAAACTTATATTTCGACACCCGCGCCACCTCAGCGAACGAGGGTTTTATTAAAATCGTGATTACTCACAATCGGGTAAAACGACTTTATACGACTGGCATTAAAACAGACGCCAAACAATGGGAGTGGCTACCCAAAAAAGGCGAAAAGCGGGATAACAGGGTAAAGGACGAAACGCTCTTAAAATTGTACGCTGACATTTATAGCCAACCTAACGGTTTCTACCGACGTGCTGAAAGTATCGTTGAGGCATTAGGCGTAAACTTTTCATTTGATGCGTTCAAAGATGCGTTTGAGAATTGGGGGAAGGAGAAGCCAGCGGAGGACACCGACGACGTTTTTGCAGCCCTCAAAGCCAAAGCCGAGGCAATGAGAAAAGCCGACCGTATTGGTAACGCTTCTAACTATGAACTAGCTGCAAAATCGTTGAGACGTTACGTAGAGAGCATGGGCAACGAGACGCGTAAAGAATTTGGTTTGCCTCCGCGCCACAAAGCCACAAAAAAGAACGAAGAACAACCACCGACAGTTTTACGGTTTCGGCACATTACCCCCAACCTTTTGACCGATTACGAACATTGGATGTTGCACTATGGGAAAACGCCCCAAACGAGCAACCCCAAAAAAGGTAATGTAAAAGCGACGGGGGCAAGCCTGACCACCGTAGGTATTTATTTGCGCCACGTTAGAGCGGTTGTAAACGATGCGATTGAAAACGGCATCTTGACCCGTGAAGCTTATCCGTTTGGCGGAAACCGCTACGTAATACCCGCAGGACAAAACGTCAAAAAAGCGTTATCGAAAGACGACGTTACCAAGATACTACGCTATGAGTGCCAAACAGACAACGAGCAACGCGCCCGCGATTTGTGGGTATTTTCGTATTTATCCAATGGCATGAATTTGGCCGACGTTTGCGCTTTACGTTGGAGTGATTTAGACTCCAAGACAAACAAACTAACCTTTATCCGTAAAAAGACGGCACGAAGCAAAAAGGGAAACCAAAGCAAGATTGTCGCAAAGTTGTTTCCTGAATCGTGGACAATCATTGAAAGACAAGGAAATAAAGACCAAAAATCTACTTCGTATGTATTTCCGTTCCTCAATACCTCTATGAGTGCAGAGCGACAAAAGGCAGTGATTCACCAAGTAGTGAAACTCACCAACAAGTGGATGCAACGCATAGGCCAAACACTACAAATAGAAGGCGACGTAAACACCTACGCAGCCCGCCACAGTTTCGCCACTATCTTACTGCAATCTGATGCACCGCTGGCGTTTATTTCGCAATCGTTGGGGCATACCAATTTAAAGACAACCCAAAGCTATCTTGGAAGTTTTGACGATGAAAAAACCAAGGGTTATTTGGACGCGTTGCTGTAAAAAGCTGTTTGTTAATGAATCAGTTAATTTTTATTTTTGTCTATGAATCAAGAAAAGTACGCGGTTGACATTGACAATACTACCCAAGTCTATGAATTTGTAAGTGTAGGAAGTAAGGGGGCTATTCAAAAGTTAGTACAGTACACGCCTTTGGATGAAAATAGAGAATTTTTCAATTTGGGTTTCGGTGACAAAGACCCTGTTAGTGGAAAGCTGAATGATTTAACAGTAACCAACAACGGAGACACGCAAAAAATTTTGGCTACGGTTGCAGATACGGTACTTCATTTTACAGCACGTTACCCCGATGTTTGGGTATTTGCCACAGGCAGCACCCCCGCCCGTACACGGCTGTATAGAATGGGAATAACCAATCATTTAAACGAAATCGAAAACAAATTTGAAGTATTAGGACTGACTAACGACGGTTGGCAGTCCTTTGAAACAGGAATAAATTACGAGGCATTTTTGGTAAAACGCAAATCCTAAAGACCATGACAGCAATACAAAAAAGTGTAAATAGTACAGAGGATTCAGAACTTGTTACGCAGGTTGTACCCGTTCTGTTTCCCGAACAAATAGCCCGTGCCAAAGCGATTTTGGCTAAACACCCTTTGCCTCCGCAAATCGTGGAAGCGCAGGCCGCCAAAGCCAAAGCCGCTGAACTATGCGAAACCCTTAAAGAATATCGCCAACGCCACCACCTCACCCAAACCGAATTGGCCGACAAAGTAGGGATGCAAAAAGAGTTTATTAGCCGCATCGAAAACGGTAAAGTCGATGTTCAACTTTCTACCTTCCTAAAAATCATTCAAGGGTTAGGCTTACGGGTGATGGTGACGGAGTAAAAATCATGTTAAAATAACACGGGATAACATAGAAACAGACTTGAAAACATGGGAGAGATTGATTTTTTAAAGACCGTCTATGTTAACGAAGACGAGGTGCAAGAGGCATCCGTTTTTTTTGATACGATGACGGATGAACAACGAACAGATATTTTCGCAGCATTTAATGAATACGAAAAACCCGATGCCTATGTTATTACTGATATTTATTACTACCACCTGTTTAGATTTTATAAGAACGCGCAATGGAATGACGCTAATTTGAGGCGGTTATCGTCTAATTATATCTTAAACAAATGGGTGATTTATGGTAAGAGTCTCTACGCCATAGCACACCCAAATAAACCTATTAGCCGTGAATTGATTAAAAATGACCTACAACCGTTTTTGGTTAGTGCTTTTGGCGAAGAAACCAGTTCGTTAATGATTACAAATGAAAGAGGGCAATCAATTAGGTTGAATGTACCTGCTTGTCGATTAGCAGAGTTGGAGTACACCGTAAAAGAAGCATATCGAGAGCAAGCGCAAAAAATTAATTCGGGCTTTACGTATTACAAAGAAGAAATTGGGCTGTGGCTTGAGGATACTTTTAGGATTAAACCACAATTAAGCGGTTTTGTTGACTGGATGCTTAATCATAAAAAAGCCCGTGGGTTCAATATGAAAGTAACAGAAACCGAACGAACTGCTGATTATGTTAAAGCTGATTTGGAGTTTGATTTTACACCACTATACAGCCTAAAAGGTGACGTACTAAAGTCTGATTTGATAAACTACTGCAAGTTTGTGCGAGAGGAATGTAAAAAAATGGCAACTGCCCCAACCGATACCAATGAAGAAAAGAAAAAAATCCAAATTTTACCTGAAAGTATTGAGCCAATTTACAACGCATTAGCCCCGTATTTTCAAGGAAAGAATGCAGAGTTGATGACGGTGCTGGAAGGTGGTGCGATTAGAGAACCTTTACACTTCAACGGAAATGCAAATCAGCTAACTCATGTTTTTTGGCTTGCAAAGAAAAAATGTTGCATATCAGACACTAATAATAAGATTTGTGAGTGGATTTTGAACAACTTTCGATATTCAGGGGGGAGAGAGTTTAAAAAAGATAGCGTGGTAAAAGACCTAAATACGCAAGAAACACGCTGTAGAAATCCCTTACCCAATCTCAATTTTAAGCCTAAATAGAAAAAAAGCATACAAAACGAGTCCTTTTTAAAGTCCTTTTTAAGTCCAGCACTTGAAAGGACTTTTTCTTTTTTTAGATGTTTGTGGCACATTTTAAATTCTTATTATGTCTCAAATAATTTTAAATGGAATCGCGCTTGCAGACTTGTTGAATGAGTTTCGCGCTATTGTAAAAGACGAAGTTGTAAACCTCGCCACCACCCCGCTACAACCCACCGACGGCAAGAAGTACCTGTCGGCTAAAGAAGCGGCTGATTTTTTGGGTATCAAGCAACAAACGCTTTATCAGAACATTAAGCGCATACCGCACGTGAAGAAACACGGTAAACTACTCTTTACCCGTGAAGGACTTATTAGCTATGTAGAACAAAAATGAGGACGACAGCCATGAAAACAAACGACAATCGCCCCCCGAAATCTTTGAATGAAGCTACTTCAAAGATACAAAAAAAGTCTGATGAAATGACAGCCTTTTACCACTATCTAAATGATAAGGTGACAAGCTGTACCGATGCAGCTGTGATGCTGAATATCCCGCAAAAGAACCTGACGCGCTACAAAAGAGAATTGGAAAAGGTAGGGAAATTGCAAGTAGTAAAAATGCAGCGATGCCCGCATACGGGTAGGTGGGTGCAACATATTACGACTGACCCAAAAAAGTTTTCTCCTTCTTCGCAATACCAAATCCCGTTTTCGTAGCTATGACAACTGTAAGTGTTCCCAATAATTTCAACCTCAACGGTGTAGAGGAAGAAATCAAAAAGCCGAAAGCAATAACTGGTTACGAACTATTAAAACAGGACAACGACGAAATACCGTTCTTGGTAGAAAACGTTTTTCAGTCAGTAGGCTTAGGCGCAGTAGTAGGAAGTAGCGACACAGGCAAGTCTAGTTTTTTACGGCAATTAGCTACCAGTATTGCGACAAAGCAGTCTGATTTTTTAGGCTGGAAAATTAACGCTATCTACGATAAAGCGATTTATGTGAGTACTGAGGACGATGCAAGGGCAGTTAGCTTTCTTTTGAAGAAACAGGAGTTGAGCGGAGTATCTGAGGAACTGTACAAGAACCTACAATTTGTCTTTGATACTGAAAACTTACTCGAAACGCTTACAAGCCTTTTAGAAGAAAGTCGCGTTGACTTGATTGTAGTAGATGCTTTTTCGGATTTGTTTAATGGGCAGATGAACGCCAACAATGAGGTCAGGGGCTTTTTAAATAAGTATAGCCAGCTTGCCCAAACGTATGAGTGTCTAATATTGTTTTTGCACCATACTGGAAAACGTACCGAGCAATTTGAGCCGTCGAAAAACAATGTGATAGGGTCACAAGGGTTTGAGGCAAAAATGAGAATCTTGATTGAGTTACGACAAGATTTCATGGAAAAGAACTACCGACACCTTTGCGTTGTGAAGGGTAATTACCTACCAAGCGAGATGAAAACTGAGTCTTTTGTTTTGCATTTCAACGAAAACATGGTTTTTACTAATACCACACGTCGAGTGCCGTATAGTGCGCTTGCAAAGCCTGAAACGAATAAAGGTGATAAGCAAGACTTTGAGGCATTACAGGCGCTTATAGAGCAAGGAATGACCCAAAACAAAGCCGCCGAACAACTCGGAATTGGGAAGGCGAAGGCGAGTCGTTTGATGAAACAATTCAAAAGTGTTTCATAGGTGTTTCACTCTGAAACAGTACGTGAAACAGTCGATTCAGAGTAAATTGAATCTACTAGATTAACATTGGCTTAGGTGTTTCACTGTTTCATTCCCTAGTGTTTGAAACAGTGAAACAGCTTTTTAACTTCAAAGACACTATGAACGTACTTGACAACGACGTTAGTATTTTTGCTAATTACAATACTCCAAGCACCCCAAAAGCCACAACAATACGGCAGTTTTTAACCTCAACAAAGTATCAAGGGGAGGTAGAACGCATACGTGCTACCACTGATAAAACTGAACGTGATAGACTGAAAGCAACCTTGCCCGCAATTACTCCAAGTGGCGTGTTTTCTTACCGTGCCGCTGATTCGTTGGTAAGACACAGCGGCCTAATTTGCCTAGATATTGATTACAAGGGGAACGAAGCAATAGAAAACTTTTTTGATTTAAAGTCGCAATTAATGAGAATCCCTAACGTAGCCTTTTGTATAAAATCAGTATCGGGCAAAGGCTATGCCGTAGGAATCCCCATTGCTTACCCTGAAAGACACAGTCAACACTTTGACGCGCTCAAACGTATCTTTTTGGGGTTGGGACTGATGGTTGATAGAGCGTGCCGTGACGTGTCGAGGTTGAGGGGGTATAGTTACGACCCCGACGTTTATTTGAACGAAAACGCCAATGTATTTGAGTTGTACGATGAGCCAAAAGAAAAGTTGAACAATTACGTACATCGTTCCTTAACGTCTTACGAGGCACAAAACGACCCTTTACAGGCTTGTTTGAAAATTATTCAAAACAGTATCGACGGTGAACGCCACAATGCACTACTTAAAGCAGCACGTTTGGCAGGTGGTTACATTGCGGTAGGGTTATTAGATGAAGCCGTCGCGGTAGTTGAATTAGTGAGTGAATTTTGCAGGCGTGGTTATGATAGACACTATAAGCCGTTAAAAACAATCCACGATGGAATTGCGAACGGCAAATTAGCGCCAATAATACCAAGCAAATAAAACAGATTCAATGTCCTACCCAAAGGATTTGAAAGAACCGACGCCTATTGATTATGTGCCGCAAGTAAAGATATAAACATAAAGGATTGGCAAGGACGTACACTTGATTATTTCCGAAAGTGATAATAGTCATGTTAATCGACAGTCAATAAAGGCAGGGGGGGAGGGTAAAAGTTGGGGCTTTTTACTTGGTTGACCCAAGCACACCCTCCACATACGATAGTGTGCAAAACCCTGATAGGGGGGGGAAGTAAAAGTTTAAAGTTATCGACGCGTTGACCCAAGTACATCTTCTACTCTTATTCTGTCAAAATTAAGTTGTAGGGGGGTATTTGTGGCCTGTAAGGTGTTGATATTTAGTGTTATAGGGCGTGTTTGTTTTATTTTGAAGCTTTATTTAGCCTATGTTTACAATACTGTTAAGGTTTCTAAAACACCACTTAGATAAAAGTTTCTAAGACCATTTGCAAAAAGCCATTCTTGGATATTATTTCAATTTGTTTCGGTTTATAAACCTTAGGTAAATTGGGTATTCAAAATTTGAGTTTAGTATTGTGACAAACACGCTTGAATCAGCAAACTGAACAATTTGTGGTGCAAGTTGTGGTGCAACTAGCAATAAAAAAGGAGTCACGATTTAACGTAACTCCTTGATTTTTAAGGCTCTCGAAGCTGGGCTCGAACCAGCGACCCTCTGATTAACAGTCAGATGCTCTAACCGACTGAGCTATTCGAGAGTTTGACCGTTATCGTTTCCGATTTTGGTGGTGCAAAAGTAGTAGCTTCTGCAATTAGACGCAAGAGTTTTTTGATATTTTTTTGCTGTTTTTTTGATTAAACAGCCTTTTGCTCTTAAAATCAGTCAATTATACACGCTCCAAAATGAGCTCTTTGATGCGTTGAGCGTCTCCTTTGGTAAAGTTTTCAATCACAATTTCGGGCCTTGCACGAGGAATAACTCGAATAGTGGCGAAAAACATGCCGCTGTCAATCTCTACGCCTGAAATGTCGCTGTAAAACACAAACTGCTCGGTGCCGCCAATGAGCTTCTTTAATTTGAAGCTTACTCCTTTGTCGGTCAGGTGTACTTCGTTGGGGCGAACAGGGTCTTTGATGCTACTTGATTTGAATATTTCGTTCATTTGATCGTTAAAATTACGGTGTTGGGTATGTTAGTTTGGGACGTAAACGATTTTTTTTGTTTCAAAAAAATCTTCCTCAAAAAATTCTTGTAAGTTGTAGATTTTGTATTTACGCTTGAGCTCGCTCATTTCTTCGTCTAAATCCCCTCCCTTTAATGCTAATACGCCGTTGGAGATAGAATGAACGTGGTTGCGACTAATTTTATTTTTGACCCAGCCGTGTAAAGGCGTAATTCGGGCTACGGCACGCGTAACAACAAAATCATAGTCGCTATCGGCCTGTTCGGCGCGGCAGTGTTCGGCACGGACGTTGGTGAGGTTAAGCGCTTCGGCCACGGCTTCTACCACTTTTATCTTTTTGCCAATGCTGTCCACCAAATGAAATTCGGCTTCTGGAAACATGATAGCCAACGGTATCCCAGGGAAGCCACCTCCAGTACCTACGTCTAGGATGTTGGCAAATTCGGCAAATTGTACCACTTTGGCAATCGCCAGCGAATGCAAAACATGGCGCTCATAAAGATTTTCAACGTCTTGCCGTGAGATAACGTTGATTTGGGCGTTCCAAAGAGCGTATAAGTCCTTCAAACGAGCAAAACGGTCGTGTTGAGAAGGAGTGAGTTGGGGAAAATATTTTTCGATGATTTCCATAATCAAATGGCTTACCGCCAGCGTACTTTTTTGCGTCGATTGGTCCACATCACCACCGACATAACGATGTAATAAATAAACAAAACAAAGTCCATAAATGGAATCGCAAACCAGCCTACAGATTTGTACAGCTTACGCGAAGCAATTCCTAAAACAATCCATTGGGATAATAGGCGTATTCCAAAAATAGCGGCAATGATAATAATATAGCCTAATTGCAAAGGTGGAAACGATACGCTTCCCCAGACTCCTAAACCAATAAAGAACATCCAATTGAGCACATGTGTTCCCGATAAAACTGATAGCCGAACTTTATTGGGAAATTTGTAGTACTTACTTACGGAGAGGTGGCGTTTCTTTTGCCAGTACCACGCCGCCCAAGTACTTTTGGGGATAGATACCATAAAGGTGTCGGGGTCAAGGCAAACAGCGGTGTTTTGGGCCGTTGCTATTTCGTTCATCAAAAGGTCGTCGTCTCCTCCCGTTACCCGCAAGTGACTATAAAAGCCTTTGTTTTGAAGAAATAGTGATTTACGGTACATCAAATTTCGCCCAACACCCATATAGGGTTTTCCCGCCAAGGCCAAGGATAGGTACTGAACCGCCACGTAAAATGTTTCAAAGCGAATAAGTCGGTTGAGAAACCCGGGCTGCTTTTCGTAAGGGGAAAAACCTACAACGATTTGTTTGTCCGAAGCCAAACACGCAACCATCCCCTTAATCCACTGGTCGGTGGTAGGGCGACAGTCGGCATCGGTCAATAAAATAATGTCATGTTTGGCACTGCGTATGGCCGTTGTGATGGCGTATTTTTTAGGAGTGACGTGGTCGTATTCCTGCTCAATGTGCAAAAAACGAACACGTTTCCATACTTGGGCTTCTGTTTCGGCAAAATCAACCGTGCCATCCCACGAGCGATCATCCATGACAATCACTTCATAGTTGGGATAGTCTTGTTCATTAAGCATTGGGAGCAATGCACGCAAGTTTTCGAGTTCGTTGTGTGCACATACTACGACAGATACCGCAGGAAGCTGGGCAGGGGGCTCGGTAGAGCGCCTAAAGAGCAGTCTGGTAAAAACGCCCAAAATGTAATAAAGCTGAACGACGACCACGGCGCCGAATATGCCTAACGATAGATTAACAACGGGATGTGAAGACCAATCAGGGAAATAAAGTATATCCATGCATTCTCAATAAGTGTGCAAATATAACGGGGTATTTTGGCATACAGAAAGTTGCGGAACTAGATAAACCAATATTGACCTTTATTTTTGCAGAAAAAGTGCACCAAGTGCGCAAAAAATTAATCAAACTAACACGGATGAAATTTGACTTAGTCACCAACGACCCGCATTCAAAAGCCCGCGCAGGGGTTGTTCATACTGACCACGGGGCGATTCAGACGCCTATTTTTATGCCAGTAGGTACGGCGGGAACTGTGAAGGCGGTACACCAACGCGAATTAAAAGAAGACATCAAGGCGCAAATAATTTTGGGAAATACTTATCACTTGTATTTGCGTCCAGGACTGGATATACTCGAAAAGGCAGGAGGGTTACACAAATTTAACGGTTGGAATTTTCCTATTTTGACTGATAGTGGAGGGTATCAGGTGTACTCATTGGCAGGGACGGGGCGTAAGATTACCGAAGAAGGGGTAAAATTTAAGTCGCACATCGACGGCTCTTTGCACTTTTTTACGCCCGAAAGCGTCATGGATATTCAGCGGCGAATCGGAGCAGATATTATCATGGCATTTGACGAATGTACTCCTTATCCGTGTGACTTCTCCTACGCAAGGAAGTCTATGGAAATGACGCATCGCTGGTTGCAGCGCTGCTGCGATCGATTTGATGCGACAGAGTCAAAGTACGGATATAGCCAAACCTTGTTTCCGATTGTTCAAGGAAGTACGTACAAAGACTTGCGGCGTCAATCGGCCGAGTTCATTGCGAGCATGGGGCGAGAAGGAAACGCCATTGGTGGATTATCGGTAGGAGAACCCGCCGAAGATATGTACGAAATGACGGAGTTGGTGTGTGATATTTTACCCAAAGACAAACCTCGGTATTTGATGGGGGTAGGAACACCCGAAAATATCTTAGAGTGTATAGCTCTTGGTATTGATATGTTCGACTGCGTGCTTCCTACCCGCAACGCCCGCCACGGAATTTTGTACACCACACAGGGAGTGATTAACATCCGAAATGAGAAATGGAAGGATGATTTTAGTCCAATTGACGAAACATTGGGGGGGTATGTGAGTTCTTTTTATTCAAAGAGTTACCTTCGCCACCTGATTAAATCAGAAGAAATCTTAGGTTCGCAAATTGCCAGTGTGCACAACCTAACTTTCTACTTGTGGCTTGTGGGTCAGGCTCGTGAGCAAATTTTGGCAGGTACCTTTGCCCAGTGGAAGAACGAAATTTTAAAGAAAATAAACCAGCGGCTTTGAAAATTGGGCAAAAAGAATTTTCTTTAGAAAGCCAAAACATTTTTGAAATAAAAATTGAATCTCTACTTTTGTTGTCGAATTTGGTTCGGAAAGACTATTTTTGCCGTAGTAGAAGTCATTAAGATAAAGATAAACGTATCCCCCTTATTCAACATTACAAAAAGGTTTATTATGAAAAAAGTATTTCTGCTTGTCACGTTCTTAGTGTTGGGAACATGCTTGCTTGAAGCCCAAGCACAGTATAATCCGAAAGCTCCTTATGAAGGTCCCTACAAAATGAACACTTGGTCATTAGGAGTTTATGCGGGTCCAAGTCAGTTCTATGGTGACTTGCGTGAGTATGACTTTTGGCCCGTTGGAACGAATAATTTCGATAGCCAGTCGGAACGTGGAACCATGCACGTGGGTCTAACACTTGGCAAACAACTTACCTACCTTTTTGGAGCACGCCTCGACGTAGGCGGAGGAAACCTCAAGGGGATGAAGCGCCGTATTTACCAGTCGTACTTCAATGCAAACTATTTCCAAGCGGATGTAGCTGCAACGGTTAATTTGAAAGGGTTGCTCTTTGGCCCTACCAAGATGAAGCGTTGGAAAATGGATGTTTATGGTGGTGCAGGTCAAATTTGGTTCCGTTCAACGGCTTATCAGTTAGGCTCAGGTCGTTTGCAACGTCGTTCGGATGATTCTCCGACTTTGCGCAACAATATCACTGAGTTGAATAAAAAAGCTTCTGCTTATACGCAGGAGTGGGTGATTCCTGTAGGCTTCACTACTTCATATGAACTGACGAAAAACCTTGATTTAGGTTTGGATTTCCGTTTGAACAACGTAAATACTGAAAAATTAGACGCTACTGTAGGTGGTGACCCATCGGCGATTTATGATGGCGGAGAAGGTGGACGTTTGTACCAAGGAGGAACCGCTACCAGTTTCTTAGGAACACCTAAAGGTAACTCGGCACTTGATAAGTATGGTTTCTTTGCGATTAGCTTGACGTACAAATTGGGTAAAAACCCACTTCGTGTAGAAAAGAAAAATGGCAAATGGGCGTATGATTTCAATGCTTTGGATGCTGGAAAAGGCTTTTACCACTTGCGTTACACCGATCCTAAGTTGTTGGTTAAACCACCAAAAATCCTTTCATTGGCCGAAATCGATTCAATCGCTAAAGCCAACAAGCCAAAAGAAATCGATCCTCGTTTGTTGATAGATACCGACAACGACGGTGTGTCTGATTACTTCGATAAAGAACCAAATACACCTGCTGGAAGTATCGTAACGGGTGCTGGTCAGAAAATTGATTTCGACAAATACGTGAAAGATGCCTTGCCAGGGATGGCTTGTTCAGAAATCTTTGCCAACGTATTGTTTGATACTGACAAAGCCATCATCAAACCTGAATTCTACGATTTGTTGAACAAAGTAGTAGAGTTGATGAACAAAACACAATGCCGCCTCCAAATGGCTGGTCACGCCGACCGTCGCGCATCTGACCGCTACAACGTAGCCTTGTCTGAGCGCCGCGTAAATGCCGTGAAGCAGTACTTGTCACAGGCAGGTTTGAAAGATCCAAACCGCATTGTGGTGGACGCTTACGGTGCATTCAAACCAATCGCTGACAACGGTACAGTAGATGGATTGAAGAAAAACCGTCGTGTTGAATTGAAATTGATGCCATAGACGCTCAAAATAGCATAATTTGAAACAGCCCTGGCCCGCAATGTCAGGGCTGTTTCATTTGGTACTCAGTGGAGTAGTATGCTATATTTGTGGATTGATTAAAGAACAAAATGTATCAACAACTCCTCAGGAAAGAAAATCAGATAGCTGTCATTGGTTTGGGGTATGTAGGTTTGCCTATTGCCCTAGAATTTGCGAAGTATTTTCGGGTCATTGGTTTTGACATTAACCATAGCCGTGTTGAGCTGATGCAACGTGGCATTGACCCTTCACAAGAATTAGAGGCGTCGGTGTTTGATGGGAAGGATATTGTTTTTACTTCAAACTTGGAAGATTTGCGGCAAGCCCAATTTTTTGTGGTAGCAGTTCCGACACCCGTTGACGATTATAAAGTTCCTGACCTAAAACCTTTAATTGGCGCATCGCACACCATTGGCAAAGTTCTAAAAAAGGGAGATTACGTGATTTATGAATCAACCGTCTATCCTGGGTGTACCGAAGAAGATTGTTTGCCTATCTTGGAAAAAGAATCAGGGTTGAAACTTGGAGCAGATTTTAAAATAGGCTACTCACCCGAGCGAATTAACCCAGGAGATAAAGAACGAACCATCGACAAAATCCTGAAAATTGTGTCGGGAAGTGATGCCGAAGCGTTAGAAGAAATTGCCCAAGTCTATGGCCAAATTATTTCAGCAGGTATTTATAAAGCCCCAACAATTAAAGTCGCTGAAGCGGCTAAAGTGATTGAAAATACCCAACGAGATTTGAACATTTCGCTGATGAACGAGTTGGCGATTATCTTTGACCGCATGGGGATAGATACCAAAGATGTGATAGAAGCGGCGGGGACGAAGTGGAATTTTATCAAATTTTATCCAGGCTTGGTAGGAGGGCATTGCATTGGCGTTGACCCTTATTATTTGCTTTATAAAGCCAAAAAATTAGGATACGACCCGCAAGTCATTCACAGTGGGCGCCGTATCAATGACGGAATGCCTGCCTTTATCGCCAAGCGTTTGATACAAATGCTGATTCAAAAAAGTAAGAGCCCACAAAACGCCAAGGTGCTGGTGATGGGAATTACCTTCAAAGAAAACGTGTCAGATATCCGTAATTCAAAAATAGCGGACTTAATCAAAGAATTGATGAGCTTTTCGGTCAATGTACACATCGTTGACCCGTACGCTTCTCCCAATGAAGTAGCGCACGAATACGGCCTTACGCTGATGGACAAGCCCTCAAACGATTATGATGCAGTGATTGTGTCGGTGGGCCATAATGAGTACAAAGCATTGGATATTGATTACTTTAAACAAATCATGAAAGAAGCTCCCATTCTGATGGATTTGAAAGGAATGTATCGAAATACGGACGAGAAAATAACTTATTGGAGACTTTAACTTCAGTTGATTGCTGGTAGTCCATAGTTGATAGTCCATAGTCCACGGTTGATAGCTTACAGTGATTTTCTGTTGGCTGATGACCATCGACTGCTGATCATCGACCATCGGCCATCGAATTAACTGCCAACTTTAAACAAAATGTACGATTATCTAATTGTTGGTGCTGGATTGTTTGGAAACGTTTGGGCGCACGAAGCCACTAAACGCGGGAAAAAATGCTTGGTCATCGACCGCCGAAACCACATCGGTGGGAACACTTACTGCGAAAATGTAGAAGGAATCAATGTGCACTACTATGGCGCACATATTTTCCATACCAACGACAAAGAGATTTGGGACTACGTGAATTCGTTTGTGGAGTTTAATCGCTACACCAATTCGCCCATTGCTAATTACTACGGGGAGTTGTACAATTTACCGTTTAATATGAACACCTTTTACCAAATGTGGAAGGTGAAAACGCCTGAAGAAGCAAAAGCTAAAATTCAGGAGCAAATTGAGGCGGCTAATATCAAAGACCCTCAAAACTTGGAAGAACAAGCCATTTCGTTGGTAGGAACAGACATCTACGAAAAACTCATTAAAAGCTATACCGAAAAGCAATGGGGGCGTAAATGCGTGGATTTACCCGCTTTTATCATTAAGCGCTTGCCCGTTCGCTTTACGTTTGACAATAACTATTTCAACGATCGCTACCAAGGAATCCCGATTGGTGGATACAACAAGTTGAACGAAGCCTTGCTGGAAGGAACTGATGTGCGTTTGGGCGTAGATTTTTTTCAGAATCGTGCTGAGCTAGAAGCGTTGGCGAAACAAGTGGTTTATACGGGGCAATTAGATGAGTATTTCGGGTTTCAATTAGGGTATTTGGAGTACCGTAGCTTACGTTTTGAGCACCAAACGTTGGATACTGCTAACCACCAAGGAAATGCCGTGGTGAACTATACCGACGGAGAAACAGCGTTTACGCGAATCATCGAACACAAACACTTTGAGTTTGGAACGCAAGAAAAAACGGTAATTACGCACGAATATCCGCAAGAGTGGACGCCAGGACAAGAGCCTTATTATCCTGTCAATGACGATAAAAACGACCGTTTGTTGAGAGAATACCGCAAATTGGCGGAAGCTGAAACCAACGTGATTTTTGGCGGGCGCCTAGCAGAATACCGCTACTACGATATGCACCAAGTGATTGGCTCGGCTTTAGTAAAAGTACGTAAACACTTTGGCGAATAAAACAGGGAAGTTTTACCCAACAAAAAAGCGGAGCAAATACTTGTTCCGCTTTTTTGTTGAAGGATACACCTGCTAAAGAAAAGTGAGTTGCTGATATTCAGGATGGCGCTGGATGTAGATTTTGATAAACGGACAAAGTACGCGCACTTTTAAATGGTGCTTCTGCGCATAGTCCAATACATGTTTGGCTAAACCTGACCCGATCCCTTTCCCCTCCAAAGAAGGAGGTACTTCGGTATGATAAAAGGTGATTTGCTCATCTTCGGTTTGGGCATAATCGACAAAAGCCACTTGCCCGTCAATCCACCATTCAAAGCGGTTTTCTTCGGTATTATTTACAATAGGGACGTTCATTTGTTGTTATTTTAAGTTATCAGCCCAGTTGAAGCGGTCACTTGGTGAAAACTTCCACGGCGCCTGATTAGTTTCAAGGTTGTTAAACATGGCGTTCCAAGAACTTGGTGCTTGGGCTTCGTCCATGATTTTATAACGGCGCAATTGAAGGATAATGTCCAACGGACTAATAAGAACGGGGCATTCCTGAACGCAAGCGTTGCAGGTTGTACAGGCCAAAATCTCTTCTTCGGAGATATAATCGCCAAGCAGGCTTTTGCCGTCGTCTTTAAATTCGCCACCGTTGGCCAGCATGATTTTGCCTACATCTTCCAAACGGTCGCGGGTATCCATCATGATTTTGCGCGGTGAAAGGGCTTTACCTGTCATATTGGCGGGGCAAGAAGAGGTGCAGCGCCCACATTCGGTGCAAGAATAGGCGTCCATCAAGTTTTTCCAACTCAAATCGGTAACGTCTTTTGCGCCAAAACGACCGATTTCGGCGGGAGCCTCGGTGGCGTCAGGTTGGTCTAAACCAAGCATGATTTTTACCTCTTTGGTGATTTCTGGCATATTTTGCATTTCTCCTTTGGAGGTCAGATTGGCAAAATAGGTATTGGGAAAAGCCAAAAAGATGTGAAGGTGCTTTGAGTACGTTACGTACAAAGCAAATGCAAAAATTCCTAAGATGTGTAACCACCACGCGCCGCGCTCAATGGCAATGAGTCCATTATCAGATAAACCTGAATATAAAGGCTGCAAAAAAGTACTAAAGAAAAAACCACCTACCAGCGGATAATGCTCAGCCCCACGTTCTTGCAATAAGGCATCGGCCGCATTCATGCTCAAAATAGCGAACATCAAGACAATTTCCGTTACTAAAATAACGTTGGCATCCAGCGCAGGAAAACCATTTAACTCGCGGTGACGCGTGGGTTGCAAGCGTTCTACGTTGGTGATGTTGCGACGAACTAAAAAAATGACGCATACAACAAGTACTCCCACCGCTAAAAATTCAAAGAAATTAATGAGCACAGGGTAAAAACTGCCCAAAACAGGGGCAAACAGGCGGTGGGTTCCTAACAAACCATCCAAAACGATTTCGAGAACTTCGAGGTTGATGAGCAAAAAACCTGCATAAATGACAAAGTGCATAATTCCTACAATGGGTCGGTCAAACATTTTCTTTTGGCCAAATGCCACCCGAATCATGGTACTTAGGCGCTCATTGGGTCGGTCGGTTCGGTTGTCCGATTTTCCAAGCTGAATCGTTTTTTTGATGATTCCTACCCGTTTTGAAATAAGCCATGCCGTTAGTCCTAACGCCACGGCAAAAAGAACTTGTTGAGCTATCTGCATTTTGGTTTTTAGGGTTGATTGTATTTTGTCATATCGTCGGTGGTCTGCAAGCATACCATTGACAAATATCGTGAAAGTTTACTGAACTCAAACAAGGAGGTGTATATTTGTTTTACGCCCTATTTCTCCCTCAAAGAATGAATCTGACTCCTGATATTCTTAAAAAATACCTGCGCCGTTTGACCAATCTGAGCAGTCGAAACCGTTCGCTGTTGTTATCAACTCTTTCGGCTGACCAATTTTTAGATTGGAAAGCGTTGGATTTTGTGGACAATCGCTCGGCATTTGATGTTTTGAGTGACCTGATTGCCCAGAAAAAAACAGTTCGGTTGAGCCAAGTGATTGACCCGCGTTCGGAAAAAGGCAATGAAGTAAGCAAGCGGTTGCGGAAATTGGCCCGTACGGAGCGATTTATCGAGGAAGAACGTGGTTCGGAGGATTTGTATGTGGGTTATCCGTTTGTGAGAGGGAAATTGATGGATGGTACGGTGATACATGCGCCTTTGGTATATTTTCCAGTAACGCTTCAAAAAAACGAAGAAAACGTCGCCTACTGGGAGCTTCGTCGTCGCCCTGAGCCTACCTTACTCAATCGTAGTTTTTTGCTGGCTTATGGGTATTTTAATCAGGTAACTATCCCCGATGAATTGCTGGAAAAAAACCTAGAAGAACTGAGCCGCGACTCGTTGGTGTTTCGGACGGAGTTGTACGAGTTACTCAAAGAAAGTGCGCTTAAACTCAATTTCAACCAAGCCATTTTTCAAGATACGTTGCAGTATTTTGATGAAAGCTCAAAAGCTGATCTTGAGCTTTTGGAACAAAATGGAGAACTGAAACTATATCCTGAGGCGGTTCTGGGGATTTTCCCACAAGCGGGGAGTTATTTAGCACCCGATTATGAAGCGCTTATTTCGCAAGAGGAAGAACTGGTTGACGATGAGGAGGCAAGTGTTTTTTCGGCTTCAATAAAAGAAGCCAATACGTTCACTGCGTTCCAACAAGATGCCTCGCAAGAACAGGCGCTGTTGCGGGTAAAACAAGGAGAGTCGTTGGTGGTAGAAGGGCCGCCAGGGACGGGAAAATCGCAGTTGATTGCGAACTTGATGACCGATTTTGCTGCGCGTGGTAAACGTGTGCTTTTGGTATGTCAAAAACGGGTCGCGTTGGATGTGGTATATGAACGGCTTCGACAGGTAGGTGTAGCACCTTTTGCGGCACTGATTCACGATTTTAAGAACGACCGAGCAGATTTGTACGCCCAACTTGATGCCCAAATTAGTCAAGTCGATGAGTACCAGAAGCAAAATTATGCGCTGGATTCGATTGTGCTGGAAAGGCAGTTTTTGCAAGTAAGTCGCTCGATTGAACAGCTTTGTAGCGAACTAAACGCCTTCAAAGAGGCGCTTTTTGATGCTAACGAATGTGGTTTGTCGCCCAAAGAACTGTACCTCACCAGTTCGTCGCAGGTGGCCAATATTCCCATTCCTCAGTTTCGACAGTTTCGGTTTGACAACCGCTTGGAGACATTCTTACAAAAGCTGCGTCGGTTGGAGCAATACCAGCGTTTTTTGCCTTCACCGCATCCTTGGGAAGAACGAGTTGATTTTTCCAGCATTGGTTTTCAGGAAATAACAGTGGTAAAAAATACCATTGAAGAAGCTGTTCAAACCTACGAATATACCCAAAAATCGACAAGTGATTGGTTGGGGCAAACACTCAATGCGGCTCATTTATGGGAACTTCATCGCCTGGATGCACAAGTTAGAGCTTGGTACGAACGGTTACAACATCCGCTAAACTGGGATTTTTTTGAACGTAGGATTAGTGGAAAAATGACCAAATCGCTCACACAATGGTTGGCTAAGGTACACAAAAATGGGAAGAAATTCGGGGCTCAATCAGTTTTAATGGATGTGGTTCCGACGGCTGAATTGCCTCGTTTTGAACACCGCCTTGAGGCATTGATACATGCCCGCCAGTCGGTTGTAAAATGGCTTTTTTATTCGGATAAGGATTATTTTCGGCACCTTACGGCTTCTTTGGGTTTAACCTTGGAGTTGACAGATTTGTACCAACTGCGTCAACGACTCGAAAACCGAAAAGCCTTGGAGCAATGGGTGGATGAGGTTGAAAGTAAGTTAACGATTTCTATAAGAGACGCGAACATGAGCCAAACCTTGCTTCGGTGGGAAGAAGTGCATGAAGCAATGGCACAAGCCGAACAACTACAACTTGAAATACAACAAAACGCCCCTTTTCTGGAAAGTTTGGCTTTAAAAGGAAAAGAAGAATGGGAGAGCGTAACAAAGCAGTTGTTGACTTTGGCCTCGGAGTTTTCGGGTAAGTACCAACTTTGGCAACGTTATTTGACCCAAGGGCAGTTGTTGCGATTGGAAGAGTCGGCTGCGTACGGAGCAGAACTAAAAAAAGCGCTTGAGGCAAATTTTGATGCTTTGGTGGAAATGGATTCGTTGAAAAATGAATTATCCGAATCGGAACGAGAAATATACGAAAAGCTGCAAACCGAAACGTCGCATTCTTGGATAGACGTAGTCCAAAACTCATTACGACTGGCTTGGTTGGCGTATTTAGAAGAAAAAAATCCTGTATTAAGGTCGGTTTCATCCTTAAAAATGAGTCAGTGGGAAGAAGAACTCCAGCAGCTGATTGAACAAAAACAGGCGCTGAGTCGGGCGATATTGGGAATGCAACTTCGCGAACAGACATATAAAGAAATTAGCTTTAATCGCTTGCAAAACCGCACAACCTACCGCGAATTGCAGCACCAAGTGACCAAAAAACGAAAAATTTGGCCCGTACGAAAATTGATGGAACAGCACGCCGAAGAAGTTTTTCGCTTGGTACCGTGCTGGATGGCATCGCCCGAAACTGTTTCTGCCGTTTTTCCGCTTAGGCGTGGGTTGTTTGATGTGGTGATTTTTGACGAAGCGTCTCAGTGCTATGCTGAGTACGGCATTCCCGCGATTTATCGGGCCAAACAAGCCGTGATTGTGGGCGATAGCAAGCAGTTGGCGCCGTACGATTTGTACCGTGCGCGTTATGAAGACGAAACCGAAGAAGAGCAGGTCGCTTTGGAAGTGGAGTCGTTGTTGGATTTGGCCAAACATTTCTATTCGGACACGTTGCTACAAGGGCATTACCGAAGCCGTTCTTTGGATTTGATTGATTTTTCAAACCAACATTTTTACAAAAATAAACTTCAGTTACTCCCTCATTTTCAGGATATAAACGAAAACATCCCAGCGATTGAATACGTCAAAGTGGACGGAGTTTGGGAGCAAAATCGCAATAAGCTAGAAGCTGAGAGGGTGGTAGAGTTGGTGAAAATGTTGCAAAATGAGCAACCCAACGCGTCGGTGGGCGTGGTGACGTTCAATTATCCACAGCAACAGCTGATTGAACAGCTTCTGCAAGAGACGGTCGAACAAGGCGAGGTAGGATGGAAGAAGTCATTTTTTGTCAAAAACATTGAAAATGTACAAGGAGACGAGCGCGATATTATTATTTTTTCGGTGGGATACGCGCCTGACGCTCGCGGGCGATTTCGTGCTCAATTTGGGAGTTTGAATGCCCGTGGTGGAGAAAATCGGTTGAATGTGGCGGTCACTCGGGCGCGGCAAAAGGTGTATGTAGTAACGAGCATTTGGCCCGACCAACTGCAGGTAGAAACAGCCCTACATTCGGGTTCTAAACTGTTGAAGTCATACTTAACGTATGCGCTGAATGTGTCTTCGGGTGCCTATCGTCCACGGCCATTGGAACTTTATAAACGACCGTCGAGCTGGCTTTTGAAGCACCGTTTGCAGCAAACTGCATTGGAAAAAGAAGGTACTTTGTTAGAAGAACTTCCTTTTGCGGATTTGACAGTGAAAAAGGGAGATAGCTACGAAAAAGTTGTTTTGACGGATGATGAGTTGTACCAACAAGCGATTTCGGTTAAAGAATCACATGCTTACATCCCGTTGCTGTTGCGAGCCAAAGGATGGAATTTTGAGCGACGTTGGAGTCGTGAGTGGTGGCGAGAAAAGTGATTATTTTATTTGCGTTCCAACGCAATGAAATTGAAAAGCGTCATTGGGGTATAAACACCTTAAACCCCCCGTTTGCCATGAGACGTTTACTTTTACCTATTCTTTTTATTGTTGGTCTCGCACAATGGTCGTGCACCGACCGCTGTACCGAAACGCGTAAGTACAAACGCTTCACGCCTGTGACCATTTCATTGGCTGAAATTCGTCAAGGCGTACGTACCGAAACGGCACATGAACTGGAAACTCCAGGGAAAATCTACGCCAAAGGAAATTATCTATTTATCAACGAGCAAAAAAAAGGCTTACACATCATTGATAATTCTAACCCTGCCGCGCCCAAAATCATTTCATTTATTACCATTCCTGGAAATGGCGACATGGCCGTCCGTGGGAATATTTTGTACGCCGACAGCTATTCTGATTTAGTGGCGTTGGATATTTCTAACCCATTGGAAGTGAAAGAAATAAGTCGTCAAAAAGATGTGTTTCAGACGGGTCAATTCGATGGCGCTTGGTGGTCGCTCAACACAACCACGGGAGCGATTCAGGACCAAAATATGCAGATTGTTACCGAAACCATTCAAACCAACTGCGAAAATAGCAATGGTTCGTGGTGGGGAGGAACATTTTTTGCGATGGATAGCCGTGCTGCTCTTCAGTCGAGCACTGTTCCTTCCAATTCAAATGCGCAAGGGCAAGCGGGCTCGATGGCACGTTTTGCGCTGTATGACAAATACTTATACACCGTCAGCCAAAGCGATATGCAGCTGTTTGATATTGGCATACCATCGCAACCCAAGGCTTCGACAAAAATCCGATTGGGTTGGGGAATCGAAACCATTTTCCCGTACCGTGACAAACTTTTCATTGGTTCTACGACGGGAATGTTTATCTATGACAACAGTAATCCTGAAAACCCGCAACACCTATCGACGTTCCAACACGCCATGTCGTGCGACCCCGTGGTCGTGACCGATAACCGTGCCTACGTGACGTTGCGGTCGGGTACTACTTGTAATCGTGGGCTAAATCAACTCGACGTGATTGACATTACCGATTTGCGGACTCCTCGCTTGTTGAAATCGTATCCAATGCAAAACCCCCACGGCTTGGGCGTTGATTATCCTAATTTATACTTGTGTGAAGGCACGCACGGACTTAAATCATTGAACATTGCCAATGATTTTGACGTAAAACAACTTCAACACCTGAAAGACATGGATGCGTACGACGTGATTCCATTGTCGAACAAAACGCTTTTGATGATTGGCAAGGACGGGCTGTATCAGTTTGACGTTTCAAACGCTTCAGGACTTCGTCAAATCAGTAAAATTCCTGTAAAACGGGTTGAAATTTAAACCACTTTGTCATGCTGGAAGCATCTAAAATAAATTCTTTGAAACAATGGCGTAGTGGGTTGATATTCATCTGCTTACTAGCTTGTACAATCACTGCCTCTGCACAATTTAAGCCTCATTACGTCAACATGACGGAAGTAGGCGGGTTGTTTGGACGAGTGGTGTATGATATTCCGTGGAGCGTTCCCGTTCAGCAACAAGTCGAAAATCGCCTTAGTTTAACGTTGCAAACGTTTAACGGAGTCCAACTCAAACCACGCATGGCCGTGGGGCTCACAACGGGACTGGATTGGTACCAATCGGCCTTATTGATGCCCGTTGCCGCAGGCATCCGCTACGACTTGGCCAAAAGTAAAAACAACGTGACCTTGTTGGGAATGTTGGATGCAGGTTACGGATTTCAATGGCTACATGCCGACGCAACGGGCTACAAAACCGACGGCGGAATGATGATTAGCCCAGGGTTAGGCTTAAAATTTGGCTTAAAATCAGGAAGTGCGTTGTTGCTGTCCCTGAGCTACAAGCGTCAACACGCCAAGTCCACTGAGCCTTTGGGGTGGGGCGAAATAGAGAAGTGGGAAAACCGCGTTTATAACCGAATGGCAGTGCGTTTTGGCTTCGTGTTTTAAGTACCAAAGCACAAATTTGAGTAGTCGCTCGTGTCTCACGAGTGACTACTATTTCTCCGATGGCGCGAGCGTTCCGCTCGTGTCGCTTATTCCAAGGCTTCTAGCCGATAAACTCAAAGCCCATTCCATCGAATTTTCACGCCACCCCGCGAATAGGTCGCAAACATGACAGGAGGGTCAAACGATAGCATCGAAACCTCTTTCACTCCACCGCCTGTATCTTTTTCTGTATAACCCCACATCAGGTGTTTCTTCAATTTTTTCGTTATGTGGTTGGGAAATTGCTCATTTCCTTGAAACATACGGCCTACCCCGTTATCAATCAAAAAATAGTAGCCTTTGTGCTCGAATAAAAAAAAGGGCTTGTAATAATCCGTAATCGCTTCAAAAGTGGCAACGGCTTCAAAACGGTAATAAATCGTGTCTTTGACCGCGCCAATAGATACGTGAACCACTTTTTCTTTTTTCTTCTGTACTTTGTCAATGTATTGATTAAAAATGGTAAGCGTAACACTGTCCTTAATAGTTACTTCCCGAGAAAAGTAAGGTGCTTTACTCTTTTTCTGAGCAAAGGCATTTTGAATCACCAAGAAGCTTATAGAGAGAACGATAATTATTTTCATGCTGCAAGTTGTACTAGATATAACCAATACCGATGGCGCGAGCGTCACCGCTCGTGTCGCTTATTCCAAGGCTTCCAGCCGATAAACTTCGCTGAGCAAAAAGTATTTTCCTATAAATGTTCTAAAAAAAGAAAGAAATAGCCTCTACTCTCATCAACTAATAACAAGGAAGTAATACCTTTCTCATTACTATTTAACTCAAATTTTCCTTTTAATCCCCTTTGAGAAAAATAGTTCTTTTTTATATTCATGGGAATAGGCAACTGAGTCATTGTTGAATCTGTCAATGGTTTAAAATGACCTGTATGGTATAAAGTTTCAAAAAATGAACGGTCATTAACCTCGAACAGTGCTACAATATACTCATCATCCATAAGGAAATTCGTTTCTCCTTCGTGAAAGAAAATAATTTTTGAGTCCGCTGGAAGCTTTGTTTTTGAGATTTGACTAACTACTTTATGAGCATTTCTAGGAGGCCAGAACCCATAGTTCCAACGGTAAGCCACTACTATCAAAAAGCCTACAAAAAGGAGAGCAAAAGCTATTTTTTTAAATCTCTTATTCACGACACTCTAAATAGGTATTTTATAAGAGTAATTTGGTTAAAGGCTTTGTAACTGTTTGAACTCATTAAAACAAACAGCTAGCTAGTATTATTGCTCCAGAGGAGCTATATCTTAGTAGCCAAAATGAATCAGGTCAGAAATCAAGCCCCATCGGGGTAGCCGACGCTCAGTGACCTCTCTCAGCGAACATCAGTTGCCTCGATGGATTTCTTTTGGGAGAAATTTGTTTGTCTTTTTGTACATATAGCCTCGCTGAGGCCGTTTTTTAATGCGTTTGACCTGAGTATTAAGAGAGTGTCAACTGTTAAATATAACTCTTTATACAACTAACTACCTTCCATTGACTAGACTCGTCTTTTTTTAATATGTATTGCAATACCCACCCTCCTCCAACAAGCCTTACTGTCACCTTTAACTCATCTTTTTTTAATTGAGTAAAGCCAGTAACCGCCAGTAAATTTAAAGGCAAATCAGACGCTTTCATAATTTTATTTTCAATGGAATCTACAAAATTTGCATTGTAGTTAATATCCTTATTTAAAATTTTCAATGGCCATTTCTTACGTATTATTTTGCTGAATACTAAAGTAGGAGGTACAGAAGCTACCTTTACTTTATTAATTAAAATCGAATCTTGGAATATAGTTTGAATGACTTTTACAGAATCAGCGTAAACCATTTCGGTCGTAGTTGTGCTTGTGGTATGACAACCAAATAATATTCCTATTGTACTTAAAAGAAAAATAATTGTTTTCATATTAATAATAATTAAGTAAAAATATAGGTTAATTCCTGATGCTTTTAAAAGCATCAGGAAAAATGTGACTATTTTAATTTTTAAAAAATTCATAAACATACTGGCTAGCGTTTTGCTTAGTAATATGTGCTCCAAATGCTTCATTCTCAAATGAATATGCCCACAGTTCTCCAGGCTCTTGTTTGCCCAAAATAGCATTTCCATAGTGAACTACTTCATGGAGTAGTGCTACTGCCAAAAGGAATGCTGTAGCTTGTTTTGTACTTTCCAAGTTTGCGGTTTCTAAACCTCTTACAAAACTGTCTTGTATTTCAATTACTGGAGCAGGATAACCTGGACAAATACAGTGACCAAGTACTGTAGGAGACAAGTCGCCTCTTACCGATGGCGCGAGCGTCACTGCTCGTGTCGCTTATTCCAAGGCTTACAGCCTTTTCATAATAAAAGTTAGCCAGTAGCTTCAATCAAGAGCAGGTAAGGTACTTATTGTAAAATAGTAGTTAGGGGAGTATTGAATCTTTTACTGGATTCTTGGTATTTATTATTATATTTTCTTTCTGGGTTTTATGGCCATAAATAGCTTGAGCATTTTTGCGATTTAAAATTTCTAAAACTTCTAAATCAGAAAAATTTATATTTTTTAAATTTTTGATTTTTTCACTTGGTACTTCTATTCCATTGTATATGAATAACTTATCTTGAGAATGCTCATACTCAGAAATTTTTTGCTTTAAAAGCGAGAGGTTTGATTTTTGTTTTTTTTCGTGATAAGCTTTAGTCTCAATTATAAGAATACTATTCTTGGTAAGATTGGCGTATTTAGCTGGAATAAACTCCCTAAAAAACCTATGCTCAGAGTGTATTTGGTCTTGATTTAAAGATAAAAAATCTAATTCTGAACTTACTTTTTCATCTATGACAATCACAGACTTATCATAGCATGATAGCAAGAAGAAGACCATTAAGCTATATATGAGTAATTTTAAATTATGGGTCATATATAATTATGGTAAGAAATTATTTCAATTCCAGCGCCTCACAAGCTTTTTCGGCGGCCGACTGTTCGGCTTTTTTCTTAGAATAGCCGTTGCCCGTGGCGAAAACTTCACCATCGAGGGTCACTTGTGAAATAAATTCGCGGAAGTGACGGCTGCCATTTTCTTGGACAATCGAAAAACGCACTTCTTTGCCTTCGCGTTGCGCCCATTCGATAAGGCGACTCTTGAAGTTGGCGTTATTATTGATAAGCGCGTCTAGGTCGTAGTGGGTAAGGAGCTCTTTGGTGATGAATTTCTTGGTAAATCGAAATCCTTTGTCCAAATATACCGCTCCGACGAGTGCCTCAAGGGCATCGCCATACATAGAAGAGTTGGGAGGCATTCCCCGACGGTTGCCGTCAAATTCAATCAGACGGTCGAGCCCGATTTTACGGGCAATGCCATTGAGCGTCTCACGATTTACGATTCGTGAGCGGATTTCAGTAAGAAAACCTTCGTCTTTGTAAGGGAATTTTTTGAAGAGATATTCCGCAATGACCATGCCCAATACCGAATCGCCGAGGTACTCAAGACGCTCGTTCGATTCTCTAAATCCCTTAATCGACGTCTCCTTAGACGCTGAAGTATGGCGAAAAGCTAACTGGTAAACCTCTATATTGGAAGGTTTTGCGCCGATGATTAGCTCCACGGCCTTTTTAAACTTCTTATCTGGGGATAAGTTCCCAGGCTTGAAGAAATCAATTATGGGATTTAATACCGTAGGCAATTGGGATGAATTTTATCCTTCAAATTTACGAAATATGACGCAAGTATTATGTCCACCGAAGCCAAAAGTATTGCTAAGTGCAATTTTCACTTCGCGTTCTTGCGCTTTATTGAATGTCAAGTTTAAGCGAGGATTGATTTCTGGGTCATCCGTAAAGTGGTTGATGGTTGGCGGGATAATTCCGTGCTGAATAGCCAGAATCGACGCCACCGCTTCAACAGCTCCTGCTCCGCCCAACAAGTGCCCAATCATTGATTTGGTTGAGCTGATGTTGAGTTTGTACGCATGTTCGCCAAAAAGTCGTTCAATCGCTTTAATTTCTTGAGGGTCTCCAATCGGTGTCGATGTTCCGTGGGTATTTACATAGTCCACGTCCTCAGGGTTGATGCCAGCGTCTTCTAGGGCATTTTTCATACACAAATAAGCGCCGATACCATCAGGGTGGGGAGCAGTGATGTGATACGCGTCCGAAGACATACCACCACCAATAAGTTCCGCGTAGATTTTAGCTCCGCGAGCAATCGCATGGTCATAATCTTCGAGAATCAATCCTGCACCGCCTTCGCCCAACACAAAACCGTCGCGGTCTTGATCGTACGGGCGAGATGCCGTTAAATAATCGTCGTTACGTTCCGAAAGGGCTTTGAGGGAGTTGAATCCACCCACACCAGCTTGCGTAACGGCTGCTTCTGACCCACCCGTCAAGCAAAAATCAATTTTGCCCAAACGAATGTAGTTAAAAGCGTCGATGATAGCGTTGTTAGAAGAAGCACAGGCCGAAACGGTTACGTAAGTAGGCCCACGGAATCCGTGACGCATCGAAAGAATCCCCGAAGCGCTGTCAGCAATCATTTTAGGAATAAAGAACGGATTAAAACGCGGAGTACCGTCGCCTTTCCCAAAAGAAAGCACTTCCTCTTCAAACGTTTTAAGACCTCCAATTCCTGAACCCCAAATAACCCCAGCACGGTCGAGATTTTCTTTCTCAAGGTCTAGCCCGCTATCCTTTACCGCCTCATCGCCAACGACGACAGCAAATTGTGTAAAAAGATCCATTTTACGAGCTTCTTGACGAGGAATAAACTGGGCCATGTCAAGTCCCTTCACTTCGCAAGCGAAGCGGGTTTTGAATTTGGTCGCATCAAATCGGGTGATGGGGCCAGCTCCGCTGACACCGTTAAACAACCCTTCCTTGTATTCCGATAGTGTGTTACCGATGGGCGTCAATGCACCCATACCTGTCACTACCACTCGCTTTAGAATCATAAAATGGATCTATAAGTTACAAAAAATATGCTTATTTGACGTTTTCTTCGAGGTATTTTACTGCTTGACCTACAGTACCGATGTTTTCAGCTTGGTCATCAGGAATTGATACGTTGAATTCTTTTTCGAATTCCATGATCAATTCTACCGTGTCAAGCGAATCCGCACCAAGGTCGTTTGTGAAGCTTGCTTCATCAGTCACTTCGGCTGCATCTACGCCTAATTTGTCAACAATAATTTGTTTTACTTTGCTTGCAATCTCTGACATTTTTGTGAGAAGTTTGGTTCAAAATCGCTGCAAAGTAATGTATTTCAAAGCATATTGTCAAATATAAAATTTCTTCCTTGAAATCATTTCTTCGACAATGTCAGGCACCATGTACCGAATAGAACGATTGTTTTTGATACAATCACGAATATATGTTGCGGATATGTCGAGTAGCGGGGCCGAAATGAATTGTACGGCAGGGTGATTGCCAAATTCGTGAGGAGCGGAATTTGGACGTGGATAAACGTATAAACCATAATATTGAAGGATAGCTTCGTGGTTTTTCCAGTTCTTAAATTGCGCTAAATTGTCTTCTCCAATGATTAATTTAAAGGTGTGTTGTGGGAATTTTTCTTGCAATTTCGTCAGAGTATCAATGGTATAGCTCGGACGAGGCATCGAAAACTCAATGTCGGTTACTTTGAGTTTAGAGTTATCTGAAATGGCACGATCCACCATGTCGAATCGGTCAAACTCGTGCAATAGACTCTTGTTTTTTTTGAACGGATTTTGGGGCGAAACCACAAACCATATTTGTTCGAGGTCGGTCGCCGTGGCCATGGTGTTGGCAATGATAAGGTGCCCCATGTGAATGGGATTAAATGAGCCGAAGAATAGTCCGATTTTCATGCGTCAGCGTATAGAAAAATAGAATTTATCTGCGAAAATCGCCCGTATCTGCGTCTTCCGATGTTCTATTTTGTAGTTTTGTCTGGTCAAAGTTAAGACTAATTACCATGTTAGAAAAAATCAAAGCCTTGTCGAAGGCCTACGCCGCCGCTACCGTGGCTAACCGACATTACTTACATACCAATCCAGAGTTATCGTTTCAAGAGTACAATACGGCAAAATTTGTAGCCAATGAATTGAAACAAATAGGAATTACGCCCCAAGAAGGGGTAGCTGCGACGGGGGTAGTTGCCCTTGTTGAAGGCCGCAATCCAGGCAGCAGAGTAGTGGCACTTCGGGCGGATATGGACGCTTTGCCGATTGTAGAAGCCAATGACGTTCCTTATAAATCACAAAACCCTGGTGTAATGCACGCTTGTGGGCACGATGTGCATACGTCGTCGTTGTTGGCGACAGCGCGTATTTTGCACGAACTCCGCGACGAATTTGAAGGTTCTGTAAAGTTGATTTTCCAACCTGGCGAAGAAAAAATTCCTGGAGGGGCTTCTTTGATGATTAAAGAAGGAGTGCTTCAAAACCCTAGTCCAGCGAGTATTTTAGGACAACACGTAGCACCCAATATTCCCGTGGGCAAAATTGGTTTCCGCGAAGGCATGTACATGGCGAGTACGGATGAATTGTACCTAACTGTAAAAGGAAAAGGAGGTCACGGCGCGATGCCCGATACGCTCATCGACCCCGTGTTGATTGCGTCGCACGTCATTGTTGGGTTGCAACAAGTCATTAGCCGCAACCGTAAGCCTGCCGCGCCGTCGGTGTTGTCGTTTGGAAAAGTGATTGCCAACGGTGCAACCAACGTGATTCCGAACGAAGTATATATAGAAGGTACGTTCCGTTGTATGGATGAAGAATGGCGCGAAGAAGGCTGGAAACGCATTACCAAAATTGCGCAAGGATTGGCCGAAGCCATGGGCGGAAGCTGCGACGTGGAAGTTCGTAAAGGCTATCCTTACCTCAAAAATCATCCCGAACTTACGCGTCGTACCAAAGCAGCGGCGGTGTCGTACATGGGAGCTGAGAACGTGATTGACCTTGATTTGTGGTTGGCAGGTGAAGATTTTGCCTTTTATTCACAAGTAACCGATGCTTGTTTCTACCGTTTAGGAACGCGCAACGAGGCAAGAGGAATTGTTTCGGGCGTACATACGCCTACGTTTGACATTGACGAATCGGCATTAGAAATTGGTCCAGGTTTGATGACATGGTTGGCATTGGAAGAATTAAAAATTAGCTAGGTACAGAGCAATGAAGCAGGTATTGATGCAAATCATGTTGGTTGTTGGAATAATTTCGGTGGTTTTTGGACAAGACACTCCTCCAAAACCAACGCCTTTTGCCGTTTCTAAACACCCTTTTACATACGAGGGGGGACAGTTGATTGTGGGGCAAAGCATCGGAAATTTGGAAAAAGAATACCGTTTGTTGGAAGATGGAGGCATTTATCGCCGCATCAATTCCGCCAAAGAATTGGAGGTATTGGGTGGGCAAACCCCCAAAAATGTAGCTACGGCGTTTCAATCGCTGAAAGACATTGATTTTGAAAAAATAACATTTCAGCATCCAAGCCGTATTTCGTATTTCCTGATTTACAAAAAAGGGAAAAAAGAGCACAAAGTAAGCTGGGGAGATCCCAAACACCCTGCCCCTGAGGGAGCGGTACGGGTCTATAAAGCATTTATGGGGATGATTCCCAAGGAGATGAGACTTTAATAACACCAATCTAAATTCATAATTACATTTCTAAAAACATGCGCTTAAAAGACAAAGTAGCCCTTATTACTGGAGGAAGTAGCGGAATTGGCCGTGAGACGGCATTGTTGTTTGCCAAAGAAGGAGCAGCGGTTGTTGTAGCCGATGTCAATGACGCGGCGGGACAGGAAACTGCTGACCTCATCAAAGCCCAAGGCGGACAAGCGGTCTATGTACGTGCCGACGTATCGAAAGCGGCGGACTGTGAAAACATGGTGGCAGTTGCTGAACAAACATTCGGAAAGTTGAATGTGGTTTTCAACAACGCAGGTATCATGCACAGCGACGACGACAACGCCGTTACGACCGAAGAATCAGTTTGGGATTTGACCATGAATATCAACGTAAAAGGGGTGTTCTTTGGTTGTAAATATGCCATTCCTGCGCTTCGTCGGGCAGGAGGTGGAAGCATCATCAATACGGCTTCGTTTGTAGCCTTGTTGGGTGCAGCCACGCCACAAGTAGCCTACACGGCAAGCAAAGGGGCGGTTCTTTCCATGAGCCGCGAGTTGGCAGTTATTCACGCGCGTGAAAACATCCGCGTAAATGCACTTTGTCCAGGGCCACTTCGCACAGAATTGTTGATGAAGTTTTTGAATACAGAAGAGAAAAAACAACGCCGCTTGGTACACATCCCAATGGGTCGTTTTGGGGAAGCGAAAGAAATGGCCTATGCTGTTCTTTACTTAGCTTCGGACGAATCTTCGTACGTAACGGGTACTGAGTTCCTCGTAGATGGAGGTATCACGGCAGCCTACGTAACGCCTGAATAGTAAGTGGGTCGGGGTGTAAGCACCCCGACCCTAATTAATTCCCCCATTGGGGGCAGGGGGCTTTAAATCACCTGAAACCCGTGCGCGTACGGGTCATCTTCGTCGTCGATGGTGATGGTATTGAGCCCATATACTTTGGCCCAGCCCTGAATACCAGGCACAATAGCTTCAAAATCACCCACTTTGGCCGTATCTTCTACCGTGCCAATGAACTTGCTTCCAATGATACTTTCGTGGATGAACGTATCTCCTTTTTTCAGTTTGCCTTTCGCTGCCCACTGCGCCATACGGGCAGATGTGCCTGTACCACAAGGAGAACGGTCAATGGCTTTATCTCCGTAGAAAACCGCATTTCGAGCGGACGAGGTAGGGTCAATGACTGCACCAGTCCACTCAATATGGCTTAATCCATTGATAGTAGGGTCGTTGGGGTGTACGAAGCTGTATTTTTCGTTGATACGTTGACGCAAAACCCGTGCCCAACCGACGAGCTGCTCGGCTTTGAAATGCTCTAACCCAGGGAAATTTTCTTGCACATCCACGATGGCGTAGAAGTTCCCACCGTAGGCCACGTCCATCTTTAACATTCCCAAATCAGGACACTCTACTTCGATGCCTTCGGCAGCTAGGTACGAAGGAACGTTCACCAATTTTACCCATTTTACTTTGTTGCCTACTTGCTCGTAGCTAATAAGTACCAAGCCCGCAGGTGCTTCCATCCGAACGATGCCAGGGGTTTTGGGTTGGATAAGACCATGTTCGATGGCAATGGTGATGGTGCCAATCGTGCCGTGTCCACACATGGGAAGGCAGCCGCTGGTTTCGATAAAAAGCACCGCAACGTCGTTTTTGGGGTCGTGAGGTGGGTATAAAATACTGCCCGACATCATATCGTGGCCGCGCGGTTCAAACATCAATCCTTTACGAATCCAATCGAATTCACGAAGAAAGTGCTGGCGTTTTTCGCTCATATTGCGTCCTTCCAATAAAGGACCGCCTCCTGCGACTAAGCGTACAGGGTTGCCGCAGGTGTGGGCATCAATGCAGAAAAAGGTTTTTGAAGACACAGCGTAACAGAAATAGTAGTAAAATATCTAAATGAATGTTTGTGTATGAGACCATCATACGAAGCCATAAAAGTAGCGAAAAAAACACGACCCAAACGGAGGATGAAAAAACTTTAAACCCTGCGCCAAAACTATTCAAATACGATGGCTGTTACTTATCTATTGAAACAAACCAATCTTTAGAACGTATGGCCTACCGCGATTTAAAGCCCAAACAGCTTCTCCAACTCCACACGCTTGGCGAACTGAAAGCTGCGGGCTACCAGCCCAAATCTATTAAGCAAGAATTAAGAGATAACCTTATTGAGAAATTACGGGCCAAAGAATCTGTTTTTCCTGGCATTTGGGGGTACGAGGATACTGTTATCCCCGACGTTGAACGGGCTATTTTGTCGATGCACCACATCAACCTGCTAGGGCTTCGTGGACAGGCTAAAACGCGGATTGCGCGATTGATGGTTAATTTGCTCGATGAATACATTCCTGTAGTAGCAGGCTCAGAACTAAACGACGACCCGTTGCAGCCGCTGTCGCGTTTTGCGCGCGACCTTGTGGATGAGAAAGGCGACCACACGCCGATTGCGTGGGTACATCGTCAGGAGCGGTATGCTGAAAAATTAGCCACACCCGACGTATCGGTAGCCGACCTTATTGGGGACGTTGACCCCATCAAAGCTGCAACGCTCAAATTACCTTATTCGGACGAACGCGTGATTCACTTTGGACTCATTCCGCGCTCGCACCGTTGTATCTTTGTTATCAACGAATTGCCTGATTTACAGGCTCGTATTCAGGTATCATTGTTTAATATTTTGCAGGAGGGTGACATCCAAATTCGCGGCTTCAAACTGCGCCTCCCCCTTGATATTCAGTTTGTTTTCACGGCAAATCCCGAAGATTACACCAACCGTGGAAGCATTGTGACGCCTTTGAAAGACCGTATCGACAGCCAAATTGTGACGCACTATCCGAAAACGCTCGAAATTGGGAAGAAAATTACGGCGCAAGAAGCGGTGGTGAAAACTGAGCAGAAAGGCATGGTGAAAGTCAACGAAATTGTGAAAGACTTGGTAGAGCAAATTGCCTTTGAAGCCCGCGACAGTGAATACGTAGATTCGAAAAGTGGGGTATCGGCACGCTTGACGATTGCGGCTTTTGAAAACTTACTTTCGGCGGCCGAACGTCGGGTGTTACTCAACGGTGAAAAAGAAACCTATGTGCGTATTTCAGACCTTTACGGAGCGGTGCCTGCCATTTGCGGAAAAGTAGAATTGGTCTATGAAGGCGAAGTAGAAGGCCCTGTGATTGTAGCTCAAAACTTGATTGGCAAAGCGATTCGTACGCAGTTTTTGACGTATTTCCCCAATCCCGAATCTCTCAAAAAGAAAAAAGGAGCGAAGAACCCGTTCCAAAAAATACAGCAGTGGTTTGGGGAAAATGAAATGGATATTTTGAGCGAACTCACCAACCGCGAATACGAAGCCCGTTTAAAGACAATCGAAGGATTAGATGATTTGGTGGATGATTTTCACCGTGGTTTGAGTCGGGAAGAAAAGCTATTTATGATGGAGTTTGCCCTGCACGGCATGGCCGAACACTCGCTCATTGGTAAACAGATGTTGGACCGTGGACTGCATTTCAAAGACTTGTTGAGCAGTATGTTCTCTGGACCCGATGAGGACGAAGATAATGACGATGTTTTTTAATACCAACCTCCCGAAAGTTCTAAAACTTTCGGGAGGTTTTTTTTGTGCTCGTGGATTCTCAAATCCTTGTGATGTCTTAGGCTTTTGATTCACGCGGTTTTGAGAAACCGCTGGGTTGGGTATGAGTACCCAACTACACAGGTGATGATGTTTTTTAATACCAACCTCCCGAAAGTTCTAACTTTCGGGAGGTTTTTTTGTGCTCGTGGATTCTCAAATCCACGAAAGAGGTTTCTCAAAACCTCGTGATGGCTTAGAATTTGGTCACAGTACTTACGATGGGGATAATTCCGTTTTCGTAACGCTGTTGAAGGAAACTCTGACGTAAGTACGAAGGCAATTCCTCAATCCACTGTTGATAGGCTTTTAAGCCCATTACTTTGGCCACATAACATTCGTGGATAAAGTTGAGGTACTTCACAATATTGAGTAATGACTGATGAAACTTAGGTATGTCGATGTCGGCTTCCACAAAACGTTCAATTTCGCGCTGGGTACCCGAAATTTTCAACCGACTCATGAGGTCAAAGTAGGTCGTTGGTCCCGTATGTTTAGCGATTTCTTCCCAGTGCGTTGTACCAAATTTGGTGATAATTTTTCCAGTTTTTGAGCGCAATGCTTTTTCTGGGTTGGCTTGTAAACGGCGGCGGTAAGCCCGTAAGCGTAAGTCGCGCGTTGTCTTTAAAAACTGAGCAATGTGCGCTTCGGCTTGTTTCGGCGTTTCGAGCGGTTGGAGCAATGCTGGCTCGGTAGTTTGCGGTAATTGATGATAGGTATAGTGCCCTAGCGGCCCATCGACATAAAATCCAATGGATTCAGGATACCACCCTTTGGCAACGTACCCGTTAATAATTTGCCCCACGACGGCTTCAATCGGCACGTCGATTCCTTGGATGGCTAAAAACGCTTTGGCTCCGTATAAGACACTATAGTAGGCTTGCGGAAACGTCCAGTGAAGGGAGTGCTTTTGATAGTTTTCGTCGGTGTAATTGGCGGCGGTTCTGAGCATATATTCGGCGCTCCATGCGTGCAATAACCATTTTTTTGCCGCACCTACGCGTGCGCCTTCCCGTTTGGGATTGAAGCGTTGAAGGGTACTTAATTGGCGAACCTCTTCTAATGGGGTGGTGTGGCGGATGTAGTAGTCTATACTACGAAAATGGTTCAAGAATACCTGCGCAGGAATGGACTTCTGCCACTCTTCGTGCGTGTTTGTTGGTATATTTTGTTGGTTACTTATCATGGCTTTTTGCATTATTCTAGTAATAGAATCTGTTACAAATAAAACGAAAATGACGTTGTTTTAGTTTGTAAAGTGGTGTCGATAAGCTGAGTTTAAGTGGTTGTATTCCATAAAGTTGTTGACTATTGATAGACAATAACTGTGCCAAAAGGGTATGTCTAATTATGGAATTTTAATTTTGGTATTTTTTTTATTTGAAATGATAAGCACGTTAGAAGCCTGTATCTTTGTAGCCAAAAGTCTCTTTATTTCTCACTAAGCCACTTTTTGTGATGATTTTGTATAAAATGAAAGGGTTTCACTGGAGCATTATGCTCTGTATTTTTTTTGCCGTAGGTTGGGTGGGCTGCTCCGAACAAAGCCAAACGGAGGCTGCTCAGTTTTTTTTGAAAGGAAATCTTAAACTTGAGAAAAGAGAATATGCCGAGGCGATTCGCTACTATGACGAAGCAATTCTAAAGCAAGGTGATATGGCCGATGCCTTCTGTAATCGTGGAATTGCCTACTTGCATATCGGTGAAACGGAAAAGGCATTAGAAGATTTTAACAAAGCCATTGAACTAGATAAAAAACTCGACGAGGCGTATTTTAATCGGGCGGGGGCGTTGGTGGACCGTAAAGAGTTTACGCAGGCCGCCGCAGACCTCGAACAGATTCGTAAGAATTACCAAGACTCCACCAATTATTATCTCCGCTGGGGCGATTTGAAATTTAACCAAGGTTATTACGACCAAGCGTTGGCAGAATATGACCGCGCCGTAGCATTGAAAGCAACCAACGTACAGGCACTGGTCAACCGAGGCGTAGCGTATTTTGAAAAAAAAGACTTTAAATCTGCCCAAGTTGATTTTGAAAAAGCCCTGAAACTTGATTCTCAACAACAACTTGCGTATAATAATTTGGCATTGATTTTTGCGCGGCAAAACCAACTCGACCAAGCCGTGAAAATGGTAGAACGCGCCTTGGACTTCGACCCCGTCAATCCCATTTACCTTAATAATAAAGGCTACATCTTACTTTTACAGAACAAAGCAGAAGAGGCAAAAAAGTTGATTGAACGTGCTTTGGAAAAAGACCCTCAAAACAGCTACGCACATCGTAATTTGGGGTTGTACTGGATGCAAACTGGCAATAAAGTAGAGGCATTGGTTGAATTGAAAAAAGCGTATGACCAAAACCCTTCTACCGACCAAATTCATTTTTGGTTAGGTAAAGCCCAAGCCGATAACAACCAAAAGGACGAAGCCTGTCGTACGTGGCAAAAAGGAGAAGCTATTGGCGATGCGGAAGCAGCCTCTGAGCGGAAGAAAAACTGTCGATAAACGACCTTAACAACTTCCCGAAAGCTCAAACTTTCGGGAAGTTTTACCAATGAAAAATACAATTATAGGAATCCTCTTTGCGATGCTTTGGGCGTCGGCATCGGTGGCAACGAAATTTGGAATTCGGTCGGCCGACCCGCTCATTTTGGCCAATGTTCGGTTTTTGCTGGCAGGCACGCTTATGTTGACTTTTGGATATACCTTCGCCAATAGCGAAAAAACACTCCCACGAGGACGTGAATGGGGGCAATTGGCCATTTTTGCCCTATTCAATACAACGTTATATTTGAGTGCCTTTGTCCTTTCGATGCGCGAAGTATCGGCGGGCATCGGAAGTTTATCCACGGCTACAGGGCCGTTGTTTGTCATTGTGTTATCAGCAATATGGCTACAGCGCCGCCTCAAGTGGAACGAAGCCCTAGGGGTTGTATTGGGCCTTTCGGGTGCAGGGTTGGCTACCTGGCCTTTGCTCCAAAATAGCTTTGCTACGCCGCGCGGGCTTTCTATTCTGATGGCTGGAATCGTGTCGGTATCGGCTGCGAGTGTATATTATGCCCGTATCTCGTGGCGATTACCCAACGTGCTTATCAACGGTTGGCAAGTAATGATGGGGGGAATTATGCTACTGCCTTTTACAATCTATTTTGCCGATTGGCAACATACCCGCTGGGACGCGCAATTTTGGGGAGCAGTAGGCTGGTTGATTGTCCCCGTTTCGGTCATTTCGTTGCAGTTGTGGTTTTATCTCCTTCGCTTAGATGCCGTGAGGGCCTCTATGTGGCTTTTCCTTTGCCCCGTTTTTGGGTTTACGTACTCTTCTTTTTTTCTGGGAGAACCTCTTTCTTGGCATACGTTTGTAGGAACAGCACTCGTTGTGGCAGGGCTGTACGTAGCCCAGCGCATCGGTGCCCGTGCCAAGGGTTTCTCAAAACCCGCTTTTGACGCCGAAAAAGGCGAAAGGATATGAGTATCCTTTCGCACGTGTTGTGGCAAGGGTTTCTCAAAACCCGCTTTTGACGCAGAAAAAGGGAAAGGATATGAGTGCCTTTTCGCACGTGTCACATGTCCCAAGCGATTCCAAACCCCACTGCTGGCCGCGACAAAGGCGTATTTTGCAGCGAAAAGCCAATTCTGGGTTGTGCTAAACGGGTATTATAGACACTGACTGCTCGGCGAATTTTTAACGTAGAAATGATATTGGCCGTCAGCGACACGCCGATGGAAGCAAGGTAAGTAGCCCAAAACGTTCGACGGCTTACGTTGGCTGAGCCACCCTCAATTAAATAATAAATGGTAGGAAGCACCGACACCACCGTACCGACCGTTCGAATGACACGTGCACTTTTAAAATAGTGATTCACTTCGGGGTCGTCGAGTTCGCCAAAAGGGATTTCTAACGAATAATTGCTGCGCAAACGAACCCCGCCGTAATAATACCTGCCGTTGGCGCCTACTACAATCGGTTTGAGGTGCGAAAACTGATACTTTTTGAGTAACGCCGCTGTGCTGTCTATGCGAGAAACTTGGGCTTGAATGGCAAGACTGAGCGTCAGAAAGAGGAAAAGAAGCAGATACTTTGTTTTCACAGCAGAGGTTGTATTTTTGTTGAATTACTAACGTTTTTTCTGTTATAAATGGTAAAGATACTAACGGTGAAAGTTCTCAAATATAGTCTTTATTTATTGATTTGTTGGGGATGTTTAGCACGTGCGGAGGCTCAAAGAACCAAAGCAAAACCTGCTGCAAAGCCCATCACCCTAAAAGTGATGACGTTCAACATTCACCACGGTGAAAATAACGTGGGTAAAACCAACCTGACGCGAGTAGTGGAATTGGTGAAAGAGTACCAACCTGATTTTGTGGCGTTGCAAGAGATAGACAGCGTAGTTCCTCGCTCGGGGAAGTTGAATCAGATGCGGATTTTGTCGCTTCTTTCGGATTATCATTCAGCATTTTCGGCCGCGATTGACTTGCAGGGAGGAAAGTACGGCTTGGGGATTTTGTCAAAACGGCCGATTGAGCACGTTCAAAAATTAAAGTTACCCAATCCAGACTCAACCGAACAGCGCATTTTGATGTGTGCATTGGTACCCTTGTCGGAAGGAAAATCAATTCGCTTTTGCAACACCCACCTCGATCACCAATCGGCCTTGAATCGTGGTTTACAAGCAGCGATTATCAACGAAAACCTCCAAAATAGCATTTATCCCGTGATTTTGGGAGGGGATTTTAACGCTACTGCCGACAATCACACGCTAGAGGCTTTGACCAAATATTGGAACGACGCAGGGGCTAACTCAACCCAAGCCACGTACCCAGGCAATGGAAAACGCATTGACTATTTTTGGACGCACTCCTCAGCTCCTTTTAAAGTCGTAGAATATAAGGTACTGGACGAGCCCACCGCGTCTGATCATTTACCCGTGTTAGTCACTTATTCGTTTGGCAAATGAAAGCACTTCTATTTCGAGTTCCAACCGTGGACGACCGCTCGTTTCGGGTGCAGGTGGACGAAGGGGCGCATTTTTATGAACGACTCCATTTTCACCCCGAATTTCAGTTGACGCTCATTTTGGAAGGAACGGGCACGCTGGTCGTTGGCGACCGCATCGACCGTTTTCAGCCGTTGGATTTGCTGTTGTTGGGTGCCGATGTGCCGCACGTCCTCCTCAGCGACCCTGCCTATTTTGAGCGAAACGCGCAGTTACAAATAAAGGCGTGTACCTTTTTTTTTAGAGAAGAATTTTTCTTGCAGTTTTTTGAAAAAACGCCAGAGTTACGGCACATTCACGCCATCTTACAAGACGCAAGGCGCGGGGTGCGGCTGCGGTTTGGGCAACCTACTGATGTAACAAATCAGTTTGAACAAATAGCCCAAAAACGTTCTTTTGAACAATTTACGGCTTTGCTGACCTTTCTTGATTTTCTAACGTTGTCGCAAGACTACGAGCTTTTGGCGGGGGCATCGTACCGAAAACCGAAGCAGCCCGTGGATCAACAGCGGCTGGAAAATGTCTTCAATTTTATCTTAGGGCACTATGCCGACCCCATCACGCTAGAGGACGTGGCCAATGTCGCTAATTTGACTTCGCCTGCTTTTTGTCGGTTTTTGCGTACCCACACGCGCAAAACATTTTCGGAACTATTGAGCGAAGTCCGCATTGAGCACGCGTGTCGTTTGCTCAAAGACTCCACCAAAAGTGTCAGCGAAATTGCCTTCGAATGTGGGTACAGCAATTTATCCAATTTCAACCGTCAGTTTAAACAAATCACCAAACTGACGCCCCGAGAGTACGTAAAATCGGCGGGAGAATTGGGTCAATGAAGAGTAAGGTAACGCTTCCAGAGGTAGTAGTTGGCGGCCATGATGGCTAGTACTACCAACGGAAAAATGGCAAAAGCCGTATGCTCACCCACAAACGCCCACGAAAGAGCAGCGCAGATGAAATTGAAGGTAAAACCTGCATAAGCCCATTCTTTCACGATGGACGAATAGGTTTGCAATAAGCCTATGACGCCGAGCAGTTTGGCCGACCCGACGATGAGTAGAAGGTACATTGGGTAGCCGAGCATTTTAAAGGCTTCTTGTCCATCTTTTTGTTGGGTAACTCCGCCAATGCCATCCATTGTCATAAACAAAACAAAAATAATTGTAGTGGTCCAGTAGCTGATTTTTAGGGCTTTAGGGCTCATGAGTTGGGGTGTTTAGAAAAGTGAAATATCCAGTGATTGCCAAATTTATCGGTAAGCATTCCGAGCGTTGCTCCCCAAAACGTTTGATGGAGAGGTTGAGTAACTACTCCGTTTTGGGCTAATTTTTCAAAGGCAACTTGTGTTTCGTTGAGCTGCTGAAAATAAATAGAAAGGGTGATTGAATTTCCTCCAACCCGTTTATTCCCAAGCATATCTGAGGCTAAAAGCAAGATTTTGCCTTCTTTTTCCAAGACAGCATGTAAGATTTGGTTTCCAACTTCGGCAGGCATTTGGGCTGACATCGGTGACTCTGCCACGGGTTGTAGCCGTAGTTCTCCCCCCAAGCACTGTTGGTAGTACAGCATGGCTTCGCGACAGTTTCCCTCAAAATTGAGGTAAGGCGTGAGTTGTATCATGTCTCCGAAACTTAGGCGTTTGCAGCAGCTTCCAATTGGGCAATGTCTATTTTTTTCATTCCAAGCAAGGCGTTTAAGACCCGTTGGGCTTGTTGTGGGTCAGGGCTGCCAAGCATTTCACTAAGCTGAGTAGGGACAATTTGCCAAGAAACCCCAAACTTATCTTTGAGCCAGCCGCACTGTTGGGCGTTTGGGTCAGCGTCAGCCGATAATTTTTTCCAGTAGTAGTCGATTTCGTCTTGAGTTTCGCCATTGACGATGAACGAAATAGCTTCACTAAAACTAAACTGCGGGCCGCCGTTGAGCGCTACAAAGGGTTGCCCATTTAGTTCAAAGCCAATGGCGAGTACTTGGTCTCCAGAACGGGTAATACGACCCGTACTAGCGTCGCTAAAAATAGAAGTGTAAAATGCGACAGCTTCTTCGGCATTGCCGTTAAACCAAAGATTAATGGAAAGAGGGGGTGTTTTCATGGGTGTTGTGCGATTAATTGATAATGCAAAAGTATAGACGGAATTTATGAACGAAGCTGTGTAAAAACGACAATCTGAGGGGTTGATTCCGACACAGACGGCTTGTACTTTTGTAAAAAACTTCTACCATGAAACACGTCTCGATTTTAGTGCCTGAAACGGCAGTCTCTGCGGCTATCGTTGACCCAAGGTATATGTTTACGGCCGTCAATGAATTTATCAAAGGCCAAGGACGCCCGCCGCTGTTCAATGTGCAATTGGTGGGTATGACCAAAGAAGTGCGACTCAACGATGGCCTAATTTCGATCCATTGCGACGCCGTTATTAGCGACCTTCCCAAAACCGACCTCATCATTGTGCCTGCCGTTAGCGGGCATATCGAGCACGCCTTAGAGCGAAACCAAGCCTTGGTTCCGTGGATAGTTGACCAATACAAACGCGGGGCTGAGGTGGCAAGCTTATGTTTAGGTGCGTTTTTATTGGCTTCAACGGGGCTGCTAAACGGCAAATCATGCTCAACGCATTGGCTTTTTGCCAACGAATTTCGACGAATGTTCCCCGACGTTACCCTCACTGACGACAAAATAATCGTGGAGCATAAAGGTCTGTATTCGAGCGGTGGGGCACATTCGTATTGGAATTTGCTATTGCATTTGGTGGAAAAATACGCAGGTCGAGAAATGGCGATTTTAGCAGCCAAGTTTTTTGTACTCGATATTGGACTCGATAGCCAATCACCGTTTAGCATTTTTAAGGGTCAAAAAATGCACGAAGATCTTGAAATCAAGAAAGTACAAGACTTTATAGAAACCAATTACCAAGATAAAATTACGGTGGACGACCTTTCGGATACGTTTGGAATTGGCCGCAGGACGTTTGAACGACGGTTTAAAAAAGCCACTAATAACACGGTGGTGGAGTATTTACAACGCGTGAAAATGGAAGTTGCTAAAAAACAGTTTGAACTCACCCGCAAAACGGTCAACGAAGTGATGTACGACGTAGGTTATACGGATACGAAGGCATTTAGAGATGTATTCAGAAAAGTGACGGGACTGTCGCCCATTGATTACAAAAATAAGTATAACAAAGACGCGGCCTGATTTTGACCAAAATAGTATCAGAAAGTATTAATCTAAGCCAAAGCAACGAATGTATAGCTTGTACTTTTGTGTCGTAATTATTGGAACAAGCAAAAAGAAATAGACCAAAAATATGAAACCAAGCTGGATTGGAGTTTACCCCGCCGTCACGACGAAGTTTTTCGAGGACGAAACGTTGGACATCAAGATGTTCACGTACAACATCGACGAACAAATCAAAGCAGGAGTGCACGGAATTATCATCTGTGGGTCGTTAGGAGAAAATAGTACCCTAACCTACGATGAAAAACTAACCCTCTTGACGGCGGCCCGCGAGGTGATTGCTGACCGTGTGCCGTTGGTGATTGGAGTGGCCGAAAATAGCACCCGAGTAGCGGTCAATTTTGTAAAAGAAGCCGAGCAAGCGGGCGCTGATGGCATCATGTTGTTGCCGCCGATGCGCTACCCTTCCGACGACCGCGAGACACTCCATTTCATGCACACCGTCGCCGATGCTACTGACCTTCCGTACATGGTATATAACAACCCCGTGGCGTACAAGACCTTTGTAAGCATTCCGATGTTCAAAGATTTGGCTCAAAATGCGCACTTTGAATCCATGAAGGAGTCAACGGGTGATGTGCGTTATATGACGGATATTATCAACGAATTGGGCGGGCGTTTCAAAATCATGTCGGGAGTAGATGACTTGGCACTTGAAAGCCTTTTGATGGGTGCTGACGGTTGGATTGCTGGATTGGTGGACGCCTTCCCGCGCGAAACGGTCGTGATTTATGAATTAGCCAAACAAGGCCGTATCGCCGAAGCCCGCGAGATTTACCGTTGGTTCTTCCCACTGTTGCACTTAGATGTTTCAACGAAGTTTGTACAAAATATCAAATTGGCCGAAGTAGCTACGGGCTTAGGAACGGAGTATGTTCGTCAGCCACGCTTGCCATTGGTAGGCGAAGAACGCGAGCATGTATTGAAGGTAATCAACGATTCATTAGCAAAACGCCCTGTATTGCCACAGATTTAAGCATTTATACACTTTTACCCTACCCTGAAAGGCAATAATCAGCAATGGTTATTGCCTCTTTTTTCGTAAATCAACGATGCCCTATGTGTTCTATGTGTGTTTATTCTATTTGTGTCCTATGTGTTTTAGAATAAAAGTATTTACCCGTAATTTTCAGCACCTTCCTTCAAACGCTGTTGAATGCGTTTACGGAGGGCATCGGGTGACAGGACTTTGATAATTTCCCCGAATCCTAAAATTTCTTTTTCTAATTCAAAGTTGAGTTGGACAAAAAGCTCAAATACAATCCCTTCTTGTTGACGCTCCAACGTTACTTGCGAACTGTGCAATGGCTTGGTTTCTAAGTAAGGTGCGTGGGCCGCAGCCACCCAAAGCCGCACTCGTCGGGGGCGCTGATTAGGGCTGACCGTCACGCCAATGACGTGCTGATAAAACGCTTCGGGCTGTAGGTGCTCGTTGGCTCGAAAGGGCTTGTCTTCGTCGATACTACATTCAATGATTCGGTCGAGTGCCAAGTGAAGAACTTCGGAAAGGTGGTTTTTGACTCCAACTGCAAACCAACGGTTTTTGTACTCTTTGAGCCACCACACATGAAACGTAAATTGGTTGGCTTCTTTGGCTCGAAACGATTGGTAAGTCATCGAAACCGCCTTCTGCCGCACCACGGCTTGGTACAAGGTCTCCAAAAACGACAACCCCCGTAGGTTTTCATTCTTCTCAAAATCAATGACAGTTTGCTGATGGTGTTTGGCCGCATATACGTGCCCTTCTAGCTTTTGAATAACATCCGTAAGCTGTTGAAAATGCGAAAATCCCTTAAACTGACGCAACACCTCCACGGCTTCGTTCATCCGTTGTAAGTCTAGCTCCGTTAGGGGAATTTGGGTTATACTATAAGTTGGGTCTTCGTAAGTGTAATATTTCTTGTCAACCACCACAATCGGTGCGAAGTACCCCAACTTATCGCTTCTCATCATTTGAAGGTCTGCCTGAATCGTGCGGCGACTGATGCCTTTGTCCATTCCTTCGTACTCATACATGGCTTCGGAGACTTTTTCAATGAGGTCTTCGAGCGTCCATTTGCGGTAGCGGTTACGCAAACAAGCGTCAATGGTCTTGTATCTTATAAGGGCGTTGCGGTTGGCGGGCATGGGATAAACCAGTTTTTTTGAAAATTTCCGAAAATAATTTCAACTACGCAAAAAGACTGCGCAGATGGCATCAACCTTTGTATCGTCAAGTTAATGATAACGAACCTGATGCTGGTGTTCATCGCCACATAGTGCCGCCGAAGTATCGCACGGTATGCTGTCGAAATCACCCTAATTTGACTCTTAAACTGTGGGTCGAGGGTTCGAATCCCTCCTTGGCGCAAGCCATGTAACTCAGCTGGGTAGAGTAACAGACGTAGAAGAAGGCCGCTTCACCAAAAATGGTCACCATCGGGCTAATAAGGGCAAAAAACGCTTCTGTGACGGGCATCAAGCCTATCACAGTTTGGAGAAAGCCAGCAAACGGGACAATGCCGTTTTTCGCGTTTGAGGTTCTTTTTGACGAGCAAACTTGGTTTGACAAACAAGCATTACGCTGTTTGGAAAACCAAGGAAAACCGTTGAAAACAATCCTAAACAAAAAAGACAAAAGCCCGATTCCGCCTTCAAAAAACGAAGTGTTTTTTACCCTGAAGCTAAACTGAAACAGTCATCATTAATGCTTAAAATTATGAAAATTGTTCGCATCAACGCCTACCAAGTAGGGCTAGTTTTTCGGGATGAAACGTACGTAAAAGCGATTACGGAGGGCACACACTGGTTGTCGCCTTTCAAGACCGTGAAAATATACAATACTACTCAGCCTTTCGTAGCGCCTTGCGCGTTAGATATTTTACTGAAAGACAACACGTTGGCAGCTATGCTCGACGTGGTTGAGGTAAAAGACAACGAGATTGTGTTGCAGTACGAGAACGAGCTCTTCAAAACGGTGCTCAAGCCAGGGCGTTATGCGTTTTGGAAAAGCATCATCAACTATCACTACGTTCGGGTGGACTTAAGCAAAGTAGAAATCACCGAGGAGATTGATTTGGCCGCACTTGCTGCCAAAGAGGTACTAACGTATATGCGTACTTACACCGTCGAGCCTTACGAAAAAGGGTTGCTTTTTGTGGATGGTAAGCTGCAAAAGATGTTAGAAGCGGGCACCTATTACTGGTGGCGAAACAACCTATCGGTTTTTGTTTCAAAAGTCGATATGCGTCAGTTACAACTAGAGGTAGCGGGGCAGGAGATTTTGACCAAAGACAAAGCGTCGTTGCGCGTCAACTTTCATGTTCAATACAAAGTCGCTGACGTGATGAAGGTACTTGTGGAGAACAAAGAGGTTGATAAACAGCTGTATATTCTTATGCAATTGGCGTTGCGCGAGTACATCGGGACGCTGTCTTTGGACGAATTGCTTGAGAAAAAAGAGGTGATTTCAGAGTTCATTTTAGCCGCAACCGCCGATAAAGTAGCCAAACTAGGCTTCACCCTCGTTGGCTGTGGTATTCGGGATGTGATTTTGCCAGGCGATATGAAAGAAATCATGAACCAAGTGTTGGTAGCGGAGAAAAAAGCCCAAGCCAACATCATTATGCGCCGAGAAGAAACCGCTTCGATGCGTAGCTTACTCAATACCGCTAAACTGATGGAGGAAAACGAAATGTTGTTCCGCCTAAAAGAAATGGAGTATGTCGAGAAAATTGCCGATAAAATCAACACCATTTCGATTGCTGGAGGTGGGCAAGTGCTTGACCAATTGAAGCAGCTTTTCGGAACGGCTAAGTAATGCCTTTTGAGCCATTGATTTTAAAACACATAGGGCACATGAGCATATACACCTAGAAAACATACTATATGGCTATGTACCTATTGTGAAAACTCTATGTGAACTATGTGTTTAACTTAGGTATAAAAGGCGGTTTTGTACTTTATAAAATAAGAACCTTACCCCTTTCTTTCCTTCATATGTTCCGAATTGTACTTTTTGCCCTTGGCTTTTTCGTAGCCGAACAGACGTTGGCACAATCTCCCAAAACCAACATCTTGTTTCTTTTTGCCGATGACCTCCGTGCCGACGCGTTGGGTTGCTACGGAAACCCCTACGTCAAAACCCCCTACCTCGACCAACTTGCCCAAAACGGGACTTTATTCAGCGAAGCCCATATTTTGGGTGGGCTGCACGGGGCGATTTGTGCCCCAAGTCGAGCGATGCTGATGAGCGGAAAAGGGTATTTTCGGGTGACTGACAGGCTCAAAGGCGTAACGACGTGGCCTATGCTCCTGCGTCAGCAAGGGTATCATACGTTTATGACGGGCAAATGGCACAACGAGCCCGAAGCAGTTGGGGCAAGTTTTATGGAGGCTAAAAACGTCATGTTGGGTGGAATGGCGGATCATTATCAAACCCCCATGTGCGACCTCAAAGCCGATGGTACTTTCACCGAACCCGTAAAAAAAGGATTTTCAACCGATCATTTCGCCCAGACGGCGATTGACTTCTTGGAGAAACAAACGTCCGCGAAACCTTTTGTGACTTACGTGGCATTCACGGCTCCCCATGACCCGCGCTCACCTTTGCCCGACTACCTCAAACGCTACGGAACTTCACCGCTTCCGCCCAATTTTATGCCTGCTCACCCGTTCCATTTTGGCAGTAGCATGAGCGAACGCGATGAGATGTTGGCGGCTTTTCCGCGTACGCCCGAGATTATCAGAGCACAGTTGACCGAATATTACGCCATGATTACCCACCTCGACGAGGCGATTGGAAAGATTTTAGCGAAACTCAAAGAAAAAGGATTGGACAAAAATACCCTCATTGTTTTTGCGGCCGACAACGGTTTAGCGATGGGAAGCCACGGGCTGTTGGGAAAACAAAACCTATACGAACACAGCATGAGAGTGCCGCTGATTGTGAGCGGAAAAGGTATCCCCAAAGGACAACGCAGCGATGCCTTTGTGTATTTATTTGATTTGTTTCCTACGTTTTGCCAACAACTAGGAGTCACTGCGCCGAAAGATTTGGAAGGAAAAGACATCTCAGGCATTTTACAAAAACAAACAAAATCGGTGCGAGAACAGGTGTTTACGGCCTATCGCTCGTCGATACGCACCCTGCGTGACCGCCGTTGGAAGTTAATTCGCTATCCTCAGGTGGATTATACGCAGTTGTTCGACCTTCAGTCTGACCCTTATGAATTGAATAACTTGGCCGACAAACCCGAGTACGCCGAAAAAATAAAAGCAATGACCGACGACTTGCGTAAACAGCAACAGTTTTACGGCGACACGGCACCACTAACTGCTTCAGAAATTCTCCCTCAAGTGTTTGATTACAAAAATGTGGTACGGAAGCCTGATCAGTGGCAGCCTAAAGAGGTTTTGGACAAATACTTCAAAGATTAACTTCCGCGTCAATCTGCGGGTATTCCATCTGCGCCAATCTGCGAGAAAAACATTTTCACACAGAAACCCACAGATGGAATGCACACAGAAAAACAGTAAACGTTACCAGAAAATACCTTTTGTAGTAAACGCTCTTAACTTCAAAAATGATGAAAAAATTAAGCTTAATGGGAGGCGTACTGCTCTCATTGATGAGCATCGCAGGCGAAAGCCTAGCCCAAAAAGGAAAATTATATTCGTTTCCCATTGGTATGCAAGCCTATACCTATCGGGCGAGTTTTCCTAAAAACGTAGCTGCGACATTGGATACCCTCAAATCGCTTGGTATCACCGAACTCGAAGGCGGAGCACAAAAAGGAACGACTCCTGCCGAGTTTCGGAAAATGTGCGAAGAACGCGGAATCAGCATTGTGGGAACAGGCGGAGGCTATGATGAATTGGTCAAAGACCCCCAAAAAGCAGCCGAAACGGCCAAGGTTTTGGGCTCAAAATTCTTGATGTGTGCCTGGATTCCGCATAAAGTAAAAGGAGGCTTTACGTTTGAAGAAGCCAAAAAAGCTGTGGAAGACTTCAACCGCATTGGTAAGGTGTTAAAAGAAAACGGCATCACGTTTTGCTACCACAATCACGGCTACGAGTTTCAGCCGTACGAAGGAGGAACGCTTTTTGACTACATCGTCAAAAACACCAACCCCGATTATGTGTCGTTTGAAATAGATATTTTGTGGGCATTTCACGGCGGAGCAGAGCCTGTAAGTTTATTAAAAAAATACGGAAACCGTTTCAAGCTGGTTCACCTTAAAGACCTTCGCAAAGGAGTAAAGGGTGATTTGACGGGAGGTACAGCTCTTGAAAATGATGTCGTTTTAGGAACGGGACAAGTCGATGTGGTTGGGGTAATTCGTGAGGCAAAAAAGATTGGCATTAAACATTATTTTATTGAGGATGAAAGTCCTATTTGGAGTCAGCAAGTTCCCAAGAGCATTGCTTATTTGAAAAGTTTGTAACTAGATTATGCCTTTTATTGAAGCGCCTTTGTTGAAACAAGGGCGCTTTGTTCTTTTTTGATATTTCCCATATTTTCTTCTGTTTGAAATATAAATCTAGTTCAAATCTTTTCTTAAATAGAATTATTTGAATATTATTGCCTCCGCAACTCTCCCGCAACAGCATAAAATTCTTCGATGGTTTAAAACCAAATGGGTGTTAAAACAATTAAGCATTCGCTATTGTTGTTGAGTTGACTATACTAACTAATTAACTAAACTAAATTAAACACCAAATCTATGTTCAAATCTACTGATTCTTCAGTGGCAAAATTCGCTTTTGCTATGGGGATGTGGCTGCTGTCGTTCGTTGCAGTAGCCCAAACCAAAATCGGCGGAACGGTCAAGTCATCGGATGGGTCGCCCATTCCAGGTGCAAACGTGGTTGTAAAAGGAACAACCGTTGGGACGGTCAGTGGGGGGGATGGTATGTATTCTATTACCCTGAATCAAAAGAATGCCATTCTTGTCTTCTCGTCTATTGGATTTCAGTCAAAAGAGGTAGCAGTTGGAAACAACAGTACCATTGATGTAACCCTGACGGAAGACGTGTCAAATCTCCAAGAAGTGGTCGTTACGGGTTTGGCATCGAGCATTAAGCGTTCTAACTTGGCCAACGCGGTGGCAACAATTTCGGCCAAAGAATTGATGGGAACCACCCAAATTCAGACCGTAGATAATGCGTTCTATGGAAAACTGGCAGGGGTCAACATGAACACCAACGGTGGTGCGCCAGGTGGTGGGGTTTCGGTACAGCTCCGTGGGATTTCGTCGCTGGTGGGGGCATCACAGCCGCTTTACATCATTGATGGAGTTTATGCCAACAATGCTGTAAACCGCTCGGGACGTGCTTCGGTGACGGGCGCAGGGGCAGAAACCCAAGACGACGCCTCTAACCGTATTTCGGACTTAAACCCCAACGACATCGAAAACGTAGAGGTACTCAAAGGCCCGTCGGCGGCGGCTATCTATGGTACACGTGCCAATGCGGGGGTTATCATCATCACAACCAAACGCGGAAGTGCGGGTAAAACCAAAGTTTCGTTTGCCCAAGATTATGGAATGGCGACACCTCAGCGCTTGTTTGGGGTGGACAACTGGAGCGAAGCCAAAATCAATACGTTTTTTGCGGCCGCTCGTCGCCCCATCGAACTAGAACGTTTTCGCGCAGCGAACGGTCAAACGTGGGACTATGAAAAGTATTTTTACGGAAACACCGCCCCGCTTTCTAATACCCGCTTGGGTATCTCGGGAGGTAACGAAAAAACGAAGTTCTTTATCTCGGGTGCGTTGACGGATGAAAAAGGGATTATTCGTCGCACGGGCTTTAAACGCTATTCTCTACGGGCTAATATCGACCATAAACTCACCAACGACATTACCCTTTCAGTAGGTTCAAATTACATCAATACCAACTCTGACCGTGGTTTTACGGGAAACCAAAACAACTCAGGGGCAAGTATCGGGTATAACATTGCGTACGTGCCAAACTACTTTAATCTGTTCCCAGATGCAAGTGGTCGCTATCCCGATAACCCTTATTTTGCCGAAAACCCCGTAGCAGTGACAGACCGTGGCATCAACAACACGAATGTCAACCGTTTTATTCAGTCGTTCAACCTGACGGCCAATCTCTACAAATCAGAAAAAGCATTGCTCAAACTCGTGGGGCAAGGAGGTTTTGACTACACCCAAGGCACGACGTTTGTCTATCTTCCTGAAGATTTGCAGTTCCAACGCGCCCAAGGAAACCCTGGGGATGTGATTTGGGGAAAAACCGAAAACGTCAATACCAACTTGCAAGCTGCGTTGGTTTTTAACTGGAACATTGGAAAAGTCAATCTTACATCGCAAGCAGGGGCGGTTCGTCTTAATTTTCGCGAAGACCGTTTGTTGAACCGTTCACGCGGTTTGGCAGGGGGGCAAACCAACTTGCGTCAAGGAACGGTACAAGAGATTTTTGATCAACGCTTTCAGAGCATTACCGACGTCGGGACGTTTATTCAGCAAGAAGCTAACTGGGACGATAAAATCATCGCTACGGCGGGGGTACGTTTGGATAAATCAACCCTCATCGGTGACGCTAACAAGTTTTGGGCTTTCCCAAAAGCATCGTTGGCCATCAACGTAGCCAACTTCGACTTTATTCGTTCTTCTAATTTGTCTTCTATTTTCTCACAAATTAAGCCCCGTGTAGCGTACGGTGAAACGGCGGGGGTACCAGGTTTTGGAACAACTTTTACGCCGCTTAACTCTGCAAACATTGGTGGCTTGCTCGGCTCAGTCGTAACGACTGCGGCAGGGAACGCAGCCATCGAACCTGAGCGTGCGGGTGAGTTGGAGTTTGGATTGGACTTAGGATTATTCAATAACCGAATCCAACTTGAAGCAACTTACTATGACAAACAAACGCGTAGCAATATCCAAAACCTACAGCTTTCGCCTGCCGTGGGGATTAGCACCATTCCTACGAACTTGGCCCAGCTTCAAAACCGTGGGGTAGAACTTTCGTTGGGGGCAACCATTGTTCAAAAAGAAAAAATTCGCTGGAGCTCACGCGTATTGTGGTGGAAAAATGACATCCTTCTTACTAAATTGGGTATTCCTGCTTATAATTCAGGAGCGTTTGGGGTGACATTGGGTACGTTTTTGTACCAAGAAGGCTTCTCGCCTACAACCATCGTAGGAACGCGCCCCGCACGTGATGCTAACGATACGCCCCTTAATACTGATGGAGTTGCGACTGGCGCATTTGTGCTGGGTAACAACCAGCCCGACTTCCAGATGTCATGGAGCAATGAAATCAACTTTTTGAAAAACTTTGATTTCAATATGCTTTGGCATTGGAAAAAAGGTGGCGATAACATCAACTTGACGGAGTTTTTGTGGGATGGTGGTGGAACCTCTCCTGACTGGGACGATGACGATAATAACGACGGTACTCCTAATGGCCGTCAGCGTGGTTTGGCGCCGCACAATGGAGCTGACCGCTGGGTACAAGATGCTACCTACCTTCGTTTGCGCGAGGCGGCATTGTATTACACTGTGCCTACTAATTCGTTGAGTAAATGGTTCAATAACAAAATATCACGGGTGAAAGTAGGTTTCTCTTGCCAAAACCCATTGACATTTACCAAGTACCGCGGTTATGACCCCGAAACTTCTACGTTCGGGTTGCAGGCAGTAGCGTCAGGCGTTGACATTGCTCCGTATCCTACGCAGCGCCGCTTTTTTGGTCATTTAGTTGTTGAATTTTAAAACATGATAAAGACAATGAAAAATATAAACTCGGTTTTTGCAGGGCTGTTGTTGACGATGAGTTCGTGTAACTTTTTTACCCTCGATACGCCCAATGATCCCAACAACCCTTCATTGGGAAGTGTGAGCCAAAATGCGTCGCGGACGCAAGTGCAAAACTTAGTAACGGGGCTTGAGTCGCGTCACCGTGATTACCTTTTTACAGTAACAGCGCTATTTGGAACATTAGGGCGGGAACTTTGGTATCTAAACGCTTCTGACCCGCGTTGGCAAACCGACTGGCTCGGAATGAACGGCCGCCAGGCAACGCCCAATATGTTTGGATATTTGAATACTTACCAGCAACCTTATTTTGCGATTCGTCAGGCTCAGACGGTTCTTGACGCAGTGAACAATACCAATACGTTTACAACCGAAGAAAAAAATGCGATTTCGGGCTTTGCCAAAACGATTATGGCGTACCAGTTTATGATTGTGGCCATGGGGCAATACGAAAATGGTATTCGGATTGATGTTAAAAATGTACAAAACCCAGGGCCATTTTTGCCATTGGCAGAATCGTTTACGCAAATCAAACGTATTTTGGACGAAGGAAATACCGAACTCGGCGGTGGTGGAACGGGTAACTTTCCCTTGCGTTTGACAACAGGTTTTACGGGCAACGGTTTCGGAACGATTGCGGCGCTTCGTCAAATGAACCGTGCGATTGCAGCCCGTTTGGCCCTTTATCGTCAAGATTGGCAAGGAGCATTGGACGCCGTCAACGCGTCGTTTTACAGTGCTACGGGTAGCCTTGAAGCAGGGCCTGCTCACACCTACGGTGCACCACCAGATGCGTTTAATCCGTTGTTTTTTGTGAGAAATGCTGCCACCAACACGATGGTGGTTGTGCATCCGTCGGTACTGCGTGACACAATCGCAGGAGATGCCCGTGTACGTGCGAAGTTCTTCCGCCGTACAGCTGCTGTTTCGGTTACTTCCGACGGAACGCCGCTTGCGGGTCAGTACCAAGACAACCGATATGCAGCGAATACCAGCGAAATTAAGTTTTTCCGTAATGAAGAACTGGTGCTTATCGCTGCCGAAGCCAACGCCCAACTTAATAGAACGACCGAAGCAGTGGCGGCCATCAACCGCATCCGTACGGCTGCTGGAATTGGGAACTACACAGGCGCGACCACCAAAGAAGCCCTCATCGACGAAATTTTGTTCCAACGCCGCTATTCGCTTTGGGGAGAGCCTTGGGGCCATCGTTGGGTTGACTTGCGCCGTTACGACCGCCTTAATGCCACCAACGTTGACGTAAGCCTTGACCGTGGAACCATCTTCAAACAATTGGCGCGTCCGCAAGCGGAAGTCAACTGGGATCAGTACGTGACACCGCGTTAGTCGTTATAATACCTTGCTTACGAAAATCCCTGCTACTCGAAGTAGCAGGGATTTTTTGTGTGGTGTTGGGTGAGTATATATTAATTTTTGAAGATTTTTTAAAATCATTCTAGGGATTTTGGCGACTTGTTTGACTATACACTAACCGAACACCATGCTATGAAGTACCAAACCTTTTCCGATGACCAATTAGTCGATTTTCTGAGGAGCGATAGCCAAGGCGCTTTTGAGGAGATTTACAACCGCTATTGGTATAAATTATTGGGAGTGGCCTACCACGAAACAGGCACCCGCGAAGAAGCAGAAGAATTGGTACAAGACCTGTTTGAAAGCCTTTGGCAAAAACGCCACGTGAGTGTGATACGTCATTTGAGTGCGTATTTGGTGGTTTCAATCAAGCACCTGAGTACGAATTATATCAAGTCGCAAATCACCCAGCGAAAATTTCAAGAATACCTGATTTTTAACGAAATCCGCCAGTCGTACGCGACCGACGAAAGCGTCCAATTTGCCGATTTGTCGAAAGCCGTGGAAGACGCAATGAAAAAATTGCCCGAAAAAAGTGTAGAAGTCTTCAAGTTAAGTCGCTTCGAAAACCAATCGGTCAAGGAAATCGCTCGGCAATTAAATTTATCCGAAAAGGCGGTTGAGTATCACATTACCAAATCGCTAAAAGTGCTCAAAGAACATTTGAAAGCTTTTCATTCTGACAATTAATCCACCCATTTCTTCATAACAAACCAAACACATGAACCAACACGAATTTAATCAGTTGCTTGAAAAGTACCTCGCGGGGGATTGCACGCCCGACGAGGAAAAACTGATTCATGATTGGCAGGCTCATTTACTCCAGAATACATCGCTCACGTTGGAAGAACTAGAAAAAAACAGCGTTAAAAAACGGCTTTGGCAAAATATCCAGCAAACAGTTTGGGTGTCCGAAGCCGACATTGTTCGTCCACGGTGGCGTTGGGTGAGCTGGGCAGCGGCGGCATCGGTGATTGTCATGGCAGGCGTTTTTTGGTGGAATACCCGTCGCATAGACGTAAACGATGTGGCTATTAACCCATTGATAGAAACGCCCAACGGCATTGAAGTAAAAAATACCGCGGCCAATCCGCGAGAAATAAAACTGGAAGATGGCAGCATTGTGCTGTTGAAAACCAACAGCAGTGTTACTTACCCTGAGCATTTTGGGCAAAAAAACCGCAGCGTTTTTCTGAAAGGGGAGGCATTTTTTAAGGTAAAGCACGACCCAACCAAGCCCTTTGTCGTACACGCTGGCGAGCTAGTGACCGAAGTACTTGGGACAAGTTTTACGGTAAAATCGTACGAAGAATCTCAGGCCATTGAGGTTGTAGTAGCGACGGGGCGCGTATCGGTCTATGAAAATTCGACCAAAAAATCACTCCAGCGAAACGGGGTAATTTTGACTCCGAACCAAAAAATTACGTTTGATAAAACCTCTCGGAAGCTCACGCCGAGCCTAATCGAACGGCCCGTGGTGATTCATGTTCCTTCCACGCCGTCTTTGTTTGTATTTGAAGAAACGCCCTTGCCCAAAGTCCTCAAAAAACTGGAAAATGCGTATGGGGTACAAATAATCGTTGAAAACCAAACCCTTAATCAGTGTGTGTTCACGGCCGATTTGAACGAACTCCCACTCCATACCCAACTCGATTTGATTTGTAAATCTATCAATGCCACCTACGAACAGCGCGGTACCAGTTTGTTCATCAATGGCGAAGGTTGTAAGTAAGCGTTTTAAACAGACCTTATAGGTTTTGAAAACCTACAAGGTCTAAAAAAGCCGACAATGCTCGCAACACTGTCGGCCTAGAGTGACCCGCAACCGAATTGGCGTTCGGTCGGTGCAAATTCATTGGCGTGAAGCACCACCGCGGGTAGTTTTTGTCTTTCTAAACCAAAAACATGTTAAAACTATGCAAAAAAATGGACGAACCAAAGCGTTCTTGCTCAAAGCAATGAGAATGACGGTTACTCAACTTGCCATGCTAATCCTGTTTTGTGGGTTGGCCAGTGCCCGCGACACCAAAGCGCAGGAAGTACTGAACACGACCATCTCGCTCAAAATTGAGGCGGTCGAGATCAAGCGCGTATTTAGTACCATCGAAAAACAAGCTGGGGTGAAATTTGTCTATAGTCCCAACGCCATTCGAGCTGACCAAAAAGTCTCATTGGCTACGACCAACAAACTCTCAGAGGTGCTCAAAGAATTGTTACAGCCTCTTCAAATTTCGTACGAGGTGGTGGGGTCACGGATTTTATTGCGCAAAAAAATGCCAGAAAAAGCTGCTCTTTCCGACGAAATATCCACGCCAGTCCCAAACGCGACCGTTCCTTCCGACCAAGTCGTAAAAGGAACGGTGGTGGACAATGAAAAAGGAGAGCCGCTGCCAGGCGTCAGTGTTTTACTGAAAGGTACCCAACGAGGTGCCACCACCAACCCCAACGGAGAGTTTTCGCTCAGTGTACCTAATGGCGATGCCGTGTTGGTATTTAGTTTTGTCGGATATGAGCCCCAAGAGCAAATCGTGGGCAACCGTACCCAAATCAACATCAAACTCAAAGTAGATACCAAAGCACTTGAGGAAGTGGTGGTAGTGGGGTATGGTGTGGTGAAAAAAAGCGATTTGACGGGGTCGGTAGCCCAGGTCAAATCCAAAGAATTAAATTCATTTCCGACGGCCAACGTATTGCAAGCTCTATCGGGGCGCGCAGCGGGTGTGCAAGTAACCCAAAACACAGGAGCGCCAGGAGGAGGCGTCAGTGTACGGATTCGGGGGACAAATTCCATTCAAGGAAGCAATGAACCACTTTATGTGGTGGATGGCTTTCCGACCACAGGTAGTAATCCTACCATTTTGAACAACGTTGATATTGAAAGTATTGAGATTCTGAAAGACGCATCGGCAACGGCTATTTATGGCTCGCGAGGTGCAAACGGCGTTGTGCTGATTACCACCAAGCGAGGCAAATCTGGCAAAACAAAAGTGGATTTTGAAACAAGTTTTACATCGCAAACCCTCATTCGCAAACTTGATTTGATGAATGCCAATGAGTATGCAACTTTTTACAACAAACAAGCCGCTAACGATAATCTAGCTCCATATTTTACGCAAACACAGTTGGATGGCTTTGGGCAAGGGTTCGATTGGCAGAATTTAGTGTTCCAGAAGGCGCCAATGAAGACCACTTCTTTGAACATCAGCGGAGGAAATGAGAAAACCCAGTTTTCGGTTTCGGGGAGCTTTTTTGGGCAAGATGGTATTATCAAAGGCAGTGATTATAAACGTTATTCACTTCGCACAAATCTCACTCATAAAGTAAGCGATAAGTTTAGTGTTAACCTTTCTACTACACTTTCAAGGCTAAAAACCGATCGCCGCGACAGTGAAGGAGGGTCGCGTGGAAATTCCATGATTTCGGCGGCTATTTCAGCACCTCCTACCCTCATGCCATACAATGACGATGGTTCGTACCGTGTATTAGCGATTGCTTATCCATTTGTGGCCACTGATTTAATCAATCCGCTCAACTTTATCAACGAGCAGACCAACCGAATCAAAGCCAACCGCGTATTGGCAAATGCGGCATTGATTTATAACCCCATTCCTGAAATCACGGTCAGAATATCAGGAGGAATTGAAAATGCCGATGACCGTACCGATAACTACACCACGCGCAATTACATCAATTCGCTCGGCCGTGCAAGCGTAAGCACAACGCAGCAAACAAGCTTACTGAACGAAAATACTATCAGTTACAACAAGACGTTTGGGCAAGGGCACAACATCTCGGCAGTAGCAGGGGTTACGTACCAAGATTTTGTGACAACGACGCTTTCGGCTTCGGGCACAGGCTTTTTGAGCGACATTATTGAAACAGGAGGTCTTGGTTCGGCCATTACGCCAGGTATTCCAGAGTCGGGCTATTCCAAAAGTGTACTGCTGTCGTATTTAGGACGAGTTAATTATAATCTTAAAGATAAATACCTGATTACGGCCAGTATTCGCCGCGACGGCTCGTCGCGCTACAGTGATGGCAACAAGTGGGGATATTTTCCGTCGGGAGCCGTAGCGTGGCGGGTTTCGAGCGAAGAGTTTATGAAAACTATCCCGTTTGTCTCCGACCTAAAACTTCGCGCAAGTTGGGGGCTAACGGGGAGCCAAGCCATTAGCCCGTATGCTACCCTCAATCAGCTTTCGTCGTTTCGCACCGTATTTGACGACGCGCTTTTTACTACTTTTTCTCCAGGAACTCGCCTGCCAGGGAATCTGAAATGGGAAACAACGGAGCAAAAGGATATTGGAGTGGACGTGGGAATTTTAAACAACCGGGTACTTCTAACGGCTGATTATTACATCAAAAATACCCGCGATTTACTTAATACGGTCGTTTTGCCTTCGTCACTTGGTTTTACGTCCACCATTCAAAACATTGGTGAAGTTCAAAATAAAGGTTTTGAATTTGGCATTGACAGCCGATTATTTACGGGGGCTTTTAAGTGGGATGTCAACGCCAATATTTCATTTAACCGAAACAAAGTAGTGAAACTTTACGGTGGAGGGGATATTCTCACGGGCAATGTCAACGTAGTCGTTATCAATGACGTGACAAGCATCTTGCGAGAAGGACAACCTATTGGACAGTTTTGGGGATATGTAGAAGACGGTTATACTGAAAAAGGAGCGATTAAGTTCAAAGACTTAGATGGAAACGGTACGATTACCCAGACGGATAAAACCTACATTGGCGACCCTAATCCTAATTTTATCTATGGTTTTAACTCGACAATGTCTTACAAAAACTTCGACTTGTCTTTGTTCATTCAAGGGGTTCAGGGCAATGATTTGTTTAATGTAAGTTCGATTGTTAATACAATGGATTATGGTTTTGGGCTGAATATGCCTCGCGAAGTACTTTATAATCACTGGACGCCAAGCACGCCTAATGCGAAGTATCCGATTATTAGTCGCAACACCACTACGCGTGTTTCCAATCGTTTCATTGAAGATGGTTCGTACCTACGCCTTCGTACCATTCAATTGGCGTATAATTTACCACTTGAGAAATGGGGGGTAAAGTGGGTTCGCAGCGCCCAAGTATATGGTAGTGGCCAAAACTTGCTCACTTTCACCAACTACTCATGGTGGGATCCTGAGGTCAACTCACGCGGTGGCTCTAATTCAACCATTCAAGGGATAGACCACAACAGTTATCCAACGGCTAAGTCGGTGACGGCTGGGCTTCGTGTTAGTTTCTAATTTTTTCAGTTCACTGCTTAATACCCTAGCAATATGAAAAAGTCATTATCTTCTTTTATAAAAATACCTTCAACCCTGTGGAATAAAAAATGGCTGGGAGCTGTATTGGTACTTGGCCTGTCGTCGTGCGAACAGTTATTGAAGGAAGAACCCAAGTTTATCGTTGCCGAAAATTTCTTTAATACTGCGGCAGAGGTAGAGGCTGCCACCAATGCCATTTATAGCCCTCTACGCAGTACGAATTACGCCGTTTATGAAACGTCGTTGGAGTGCCAAGCAGACTACGCCTACGGGCGGGGGAGTTGGGCACCTCTTCACGAACACCAAGGACTCAACGATGCCAACATCAGTCGGGTAGCTGGTTTATGGAATGCGTTTTACCTAAGTATTCGTAATGCTAACCTAGTGATTCAGAATGCTCCAAAAGGCAAGGCGATTAGCCCCGCCGACATCAATAAGTACGTGGGTGAGGCCAAGTTTTTACGCGCATTTAACTACTTTCAACTGGTGCGTAACTGGGCAGGAGTACCGCTTCGTACGGAGGAAAACATGACCCAAATTGATTTGCGTCGTAGTACTGTTGAGGAAGTATATACACTTATCCAAGCCGATTTGAAAGAAGCAGAAACAAACCTTCCCGATAAGCCTGCAAACGTAGGCCGTCCTTCAAAATGGGCTGCTAAGACACTCTTGGCCGATGTGTATTTGACTTTAGGTAAATATACCGAAGCACGTGACAAAGCCGATGAAGTGATAAAAAGTGGGAAGTTTTCGTTGGTACCCATTGCCTCAAAAGCTGACTTTCAAACAAAAGTCTATGGCCCAGAATTGGTATCGACTACCGAAGAAATCTTCTATTTTAAATACACACGGCAAGTGGACCAAGGCAATTACATGCTCTGGATTACCAACCATCCGAGTACGAATCTGTTCAATTTCGGCGGAGCTTACGTAGTGTATGGTCAAACAACCGAGCCATTGTATAAAGGCTGGAATGATGCTGATATTCGCAAGTCGCTTTGGGAAAAAGTAAACATTGGGTTAGGAGCCAATACGGTGATTAGTTCCAAATTTGCTGACCAAAAGGCCATCAGCCAAACGGGAGCAGGAAACGATGACCCCGTGTATGCCTACGCCGATGTATTGTTGATATACGCAGAAGCGGCCACCCGTGTCAACAATGCCCCAACAGCTCAGGCATTGGAGGCGCTGAACCAAGTTCGTCGCCGTGGTTATGGCAAAACCCCTACCGCAGCGTCGTCGGTTGATTTTGTTTTGGCTGATTACAATGCCGCTACGTTTGTGGATGCTGTCATTCAAGAACGTGCGTACGAATTTTTGTATTTGGGCAAACGCTGGCTTGACCTCAAACGAATCGGGAAAGTGAAAGAGGCGATAAAAGCAGCCAAAAATGTCAACGTTGCCGATAAACACTTGCTGTGGCCGATTCCAACTTCGGAGCTTAATTTCAACAAAGCAATGGATCCTGTCAAAGACCAGAACCCAGGGTATTAGTACTTGGGACTTCAAAAAACTACTATATGGAAAAAATGAAACGAAGAGCGGCTTTAGCCTCATTAGGAAGTCTTTCGTTGGGAGTGTCGGCTCCCATATTAGAAAAAGGAGAGGTTCTCCAAGCACCTTATTCCGTAAAAAAAACGAGCTTAAAAACAGACATATTAGTGGTTGGTGGAGGAACAGCAGGTGTGATTGCCGCCATTCAGGCAGGGCGTGCTGGCCGTAAAACCATTTTGGTCGAAAACGGTAGCCAATTGGGCGGCACCACTACTACTGGAGGTGTGGCCTTTCCCGGTATTTTTTTTGCGTGGGGCAAACAGGTCATTAGTGGGATTGGCTGGGAATTGGTACAGGCTGCCGTTGCCATGAACGATGATCAATTGCCGAATTTTTCTATTCCCCATGGCAAAAATCATCCACGGCATCAAGTGCGCCTTAATGGTCAGTTATACGCCATGCTCATCGAAGAAAAGTGCGTAGAAGCAGGGGTACAATTGCGTTTTTATGAAACCCCTACCAAAGTAACGCCGCAAAAAAATGGTTGGCTGGTGCAAACGATGGGAAAAGGAGTTATTGCCGAAATCTCTTGTAACCAACTCATTGACTGTACAGGAAACGCATTTGTGACCTCAATGGCAGGTTATCCTGTATTACGCGAAGCCGAGACGCAACCAGGTTCATTAATGTTTCAAATTGGAGGGTATGATTTTAAATCGTTGGATCTAAAGCTGATTCAAGCGCGTTACCAAGAAGCTATTCAAAAAGGTGAGTTGGTAAAAACCGACTTTCGTAACAATATCGCAGGGGTTTTACGCTCGGCAGGTGACAATATTTCGCACGTTATGGGGGCTGATTCCACTACCTCCGAAACGCATACAGTGGCTAACCTGAAAGGTCGGAAAGCGTTATTGGATACGCTACGGTTTTTGCGAACGTTGCCTGGGTTAGAAAAAACCAAACTGATTGACATGCAAAACGAAACGGCTGTTCGTGAAACATTTCGGATTGATGGTCACTACAAAATTACCCATGCGGACTACGTAACGGGCAAAATGTTCGACGATTCGATTTCGTATTCATACTATCCGATTGACGTTCACGATGAGAACGGAGTCGTGCCCGATCACTTGAACGAGGGCATTGTTCCGACGGTTCCGTTGCGCGCGTTGGTGCCCAAAAACAGCCGTAATTTTTTGGTAGCGGGTCGTTGTGTTAGTAGTGACCGTTTGGCTAATTCGGCGTTGAGGGTACAAGCATCCTGTATGGGTATGGGGCAAGCGGCAGGAGCAGCGGCGGTATTGGCCAATCTTCAAAACAAAAGCCCTTTGGACGTATCTATCAAAGAGATTAGACAGCTTATTGAAGAGCACGGCGGCATTGTCCCGGTTTCACAATGATACAAAAATGCGTTGGAAACGGAAAAAAGTACTTAAAACGGCGTTACTCAGTATTCTATTGAGTAGCTGTTGGCTTGTTTCAAAATCGGGTGAAACTATTCGTTATTTTCAGTCGGCTACGCTTACTCTGCCCATTGCTAAAATAACGCCGTACGTGGTTGATTTTGGAGAAGAAACGGGGATGGATACTTTATTCCAAGCTACTTCGCAAGAAGGGTACCCCGTTTCGTATTTTCGACATATCCAGAGCAATGTTTGTTTTGATGGAAAGTGTCGTATGTTGGTCGTTACGCTCTATTGGAACACAACGGGGCGTTATTTGGGGTTTGAATTGCCCAAAGGCGAGTTTTTGAGTAAAACTGATCATGAACCATTCACTTCTGGCGAATATACCCGCCTAAGTGCTATTTTGGGAGACTCGTTGTCGCCTTTGGGAAGTTTTACCTACAATGCGATAGTACCACGTGCCGCTCCTGATACGGAGAAGGTGGACGCGATTTCGTCGCCTACCGCTCCCGATGTATTAGATCATGTCATCAAGGGTGCGGCTTACACAACCTATAAATTATGGCATTTTGTGTATGGTTCAACCCAGCGAGAAATTGAAAGGCTTACGACAAGAACACTCTCGGCTGATTTACTTTTGAAAGTTCTGGAAAGCAACGATTTGGGGGATAAAATGTGGGTAGTTCATCGTATCGGCCCCTTTATTTCAGAACACGCTTTGCTGCAAGAAAAAGTAATTTCGCTGATTGATAATAATCAGTACAATCTCTCGGTGCGGATTATTGGGATGTTGCCAGTGGCTGACCCGCTGATTCAACGAGGGTTAGCAATGGCTTTTGTAAAACATAATTATGCGATAAAAAAACTGATTGTTGAAAAGCTAAAAACGGCCTCTTTGTTGACATCTGAGGTATTGATGCTCTTGACCTCTACACTTTCGTCGCTTCAGGGGGAATCGGTTAGTAGTTTATTGGAACTTTTTAGACTAAAAAAAGTAAATGACCTTGCAGTCAATAGGGCAGTTGCGGACTTGTTGCGAAGCGATAACTACTTTGTTGCTCGAAAAGCCTACGAATTTCTTACAAAACAAAAAATCAACGATACTTACGTTGAACAACAGATAGTTGCCTTTGAAACCAAGCGAAAGTAAAACTCGACGTTCTGCTACTTCTAATGGAAAGTTACCTCGCGCTGCTATGAAATCATTCAATCGTTGGTTTATTCCTTTGGTATTGAGCGTATTTGCTTTCTTTTCGTTCAAGCAGGGTTCTTCTACATCGCGGCCCAACATCATCTTCCTCCTCACCGACGACCACCGATGGAACGCCTTGGGGGCGATGGGAAATCGAATCATTAAAACGCCTCACTTAGACCAACTTGCCACGCGTGGCGTCCTTTTCAAAAAGGCGTATGTCACGACGTCCATTTGCTGCGTGAGTCGGGCGAGTATTTTGAGTGGGCAATACATGTCGAGGCACAAAATCGAAGATTTTAATACCAGTTTTAAGCCCGCAGCCTTTGCCAATACTTACCCAATGTTGTTGAAAAAGGCAGGTTACCAAATCGGTTTTATTGGAAAATACGGCGTCGGAGAACCCAAAGCGCAACCTAGCAATGCGTTCGATTTTTGGGGGGGTTCGGAAAAACCACAGCCCGATTACGAAATGAAGGACGCAGAAGGCAATTTTATTCACCATACCGATAAAGTCAACAACGACATCCAGCAGTTTTTGGCGCAAACCCAATCAGATGCGCCGTTTTGCTTGTCGGTGAGTTTTAAAGCACCGCACATTCAAGACGGCGACCCGCGCCCGTTCATTGTTCAAGAGCGATACAAACCGATGTACGCCAACGATTCGATTCCTGAGCCCGAAAAAGCCGACCCGAAATACTGGCAATCGTTTCCCGATTTTTTCCGAACCGATAAAAACATCGCCCGCGAGCGCTGGTATTTTCAGTTTGACGGAAATCGAATGTATCAAGAAAGCGTACGGCAGTATTATCGTTTGATTAGCGGCGTGGACGAAGTCGTTGGAAACATGATGAAAACCTTGCAAGACAAAGGTTTAGCTTCTAATACCGTGGTTATTTTTATGGGTGATAATGGCTATTATTTGGGCGAATACGGGATGTCGGGAAAATGGTTTGGCCACGAAGAGTCGATTCGGGTGCCGCTCATTATGTACGACCCCCGTACTCCTCAACTTCGTAAAAAATCTTCCAATCAATTGGCGCTTAATATCGACATTGCCCCAACGATTTTAACATTAGCGGGGGTTCAGGTGCCTGCGGAAATGCAAGGCGTGAACTTGGCGGAACTTGTGACCAAGCCAAAACAACTCGCCCGAAACGCATTTTTCTACGAGCACACGTTTCTGGGTTCACCTCGTTTGCCCAAGGTGGAAGGCGTGGTACGCAACGACCTGAAATACATGAAGTACATTGAGCACAATTACGAAGAACTCTACGACCTCCGCAACGACCCCGATGAGAAAATCAATCGGGCCAAGGACGTAAACTACCTTTCTCAACTCGAAAACATGCGCACTCAGTACCAAACTTGGAAACAAAAAGTGCGTTGACAACCGATAGGTAGGGTAGTGAAGGATAGTTGTGGGTAGTATTTCTTTCAACTTTGCCCGTAGTAGTAGTGAAAACCCTTAACTGATATGTTTCAACGATTTTTTTCCTTGGCAGCCGCCCTGCTGTTGGGCGTTAGCGTGTATGCACAAAGCGACCTCAAGGCCGTTTATTTACGGTGCGAATACAAAATCAACCCCGTAACGGACGTCACTCAGCCTCGTTTGAGCTGGGAGCTGACCTCGGCGGTCAACAGCCAATATCAAACGGGGTATCAAATTTTGGTGGCGACTTCGGTGGCGCTGTTGGAAGAAGGGAAAGCAGATTTGTGGGACAGTAAAAAAGTAGCAAGTGAAGCTACTTCCCAAATTGAATACGCGGGTAAACCGCTGGAATCGCGCCAAATCTGCTATTGGAAAGTAAGGAGTTGGGATAAAAAAAATGGGGCTGGCCCGTGGAGCGAACCCGCTAGGTGGGAAATGGGCTTGCTGCAAAAAAACGACTGGAAAGCCAGTTTTATCGGGCTTAATCTGAATCATTTAGGAAAGGGAAAAGAATACCACCTACCGCCCGCCCCTTTTCTTCGCAAAGAGATTGATGTAAAAGGCCCTATCAAAAAAGCACGACTGTACGTGACGGCGCTTGGGTTGTACGAATTTCAAATCAACGGTCGGAAAATCGGGAACGACTACCTGACTCCTGGTTGGACTGACTACAACAAACGCCTTTATTATCAAACATTTGACATAAGTAAAGACCTAAAACTAGGTAAGAACGCCTTGGGTTCTATCCTTTCTTACGGTTGGTATGCGGGTTATTTGGGGTATGCGTTGCTGGTGAGAAACCCCGTTGTCAAAAACTTTTACGGAGATGTGCCCGCGCTGAAAGCACAGTTGGAAATTGAATACACCAACGGCCAAAAAGAAACGATTGCGACTGACAATACGTGGAAAGCCAACTATGGCCCCATCGTGGAGTCGGATATTCTGAACGGTGAAGTGTATGATGCCAACAAAGAGCTAACGGGCTGGAATCAAACGGGATACAATGAGGCCGCTTGGAAAAAAGTCATTACCGTTTCGGAGAAAGCTGAGCGTCTATTTCAATCTTTCCCAGGTGACCCTGTGCGGGAAGTAGCCCGCTTAACGCCCAAAAATATCAAACAGATTGGGGCAAAGGCATATTTGATTGACATGGGACAAAACTTTGCGGGCATCATCAAGGTGCGTTTTAAAGCGGCCAAAGGCGATTCCATCCTTTTTCGGTTTGGTGAAATGCTGTATCCCGATGGCAAACTTATGACCGAAAACCTCCGCAAGGCGCGCGGTACGGATTTGTACATTGCCAAAGGCGACCCCAACGGTGAAATCTACGAACCTCGTTTTACGTACCACGGGTTTCAGTACGTGCAAGTCGAAGGGCTACAAAATGGCCTCGGAATGAAAGATATTTTGGGGCTTGTGCTGTCGTCGGCTAGCCCCCAAGTAGGAACGTTTGAAACTGATAATGCTTTTGTGAATCAATTATATCATAATATTGTATGGACACAACAGTCTAATTATCTGGAAGTTCCGACCGATTGTCCGCAGCGTGATGAACGCCTCGGTTGGACGGGCGATGCCCAAGCGTACGTAAAAAGTGCCACGCTCAACAACGACATTGCGGCTTTTGGAACCAAATGGGTGGTGGATCTCAACGATGCTCAACTCCCCAACGGCGCCTATCCGCTGTACGCCCCTGCGCCGTCGGTTCGCAAAACCGATACCTATTCGCCTGGCTGGATGGAGGCGGGGATTGTGTATCCGTACCAAATTTTCCGCTCCTACGGCGACACCCGAATCATCAAAACGCACTGGTCGGAAATGAAGAAATTCATGCAGTTTTTGGAAACAAAAAGCAAGGGCGAATACGTGTTTAAGGAAACGGCCTTTGCCGAAGTTGATCCCAAAGGTGGTTTTGGCGACTGGTTGAGTGTGGGCAAAAAAACGCCCCCTGATATGCTGGCTACGATGTATTACGCGTACTCCGCCCAATTGATGCAGGAAATGGCCTTGGCCATTGGCGATGAAAAAGAAGCAAGCCATTTTAAAGAGATAAATGCGAAAGTGAAGGCGGCTTTTCTCAAACATTATACCAACGCCGAAGGGAGATTTATTTGTAACGCCGCAGCGTACGGCGACGGTCGGGGTTATGTTGACGGTGAGCAAGGGTTTGAGGGACATACCCAAACGGCCTATGCTAACGCAATTTTTATGAATCTTTTGGACAGTACCCACACCCTCAAAGCGGCCAAATGGTTGAATGAATTGGTGGTTAAAAACGGCAATAAACTCACCACGGGTTTTTTGGGCGTACGGCCGATGTTGCCCGTGCTTTCAAATACAGGTTACAGCGAAACGGCCTACAAGTTGTTATTCCAAAAAGAATATCCGTCGTGGGGTTTTGAAATTGCCAATGGTGCCAATACGATTTGGGAACGTTGGAACAGCTTCACCAAAGAAGGCGGTTTCCCCGCAGGAATGAACTCATTTAATCACTACGCGTTCGGTTCTATTTGCGAGTGGATGTTTGAAAATATGGCAGGGATTAAAGAAACGTCGCTTGGGTTTAAGACTTTCCTCATCCAACCCGAACCGATGAACGCCAATATCAACTCGCTGAAAGCTACGCATCGTTCAGTTTTTGGTACAATTACCTCGGCTTGGCAGAAAAAGGGCGACCTGATTACGATGACTATTGAAGTGCCTGTTAACACCACAGCCACGATTTGCTTGCCGCCTACGCCAACCAATAACATTACTTTCAACGGAAAAGCGCTGGTTGCCTCTACGGTTAAGCCCAAGTGGATTAACCGTCGTGAGCGCAATACGGTGACGGTTGGCTCGGGCAAATACGTGTTGAGTTACAAGAAATCGGCTTTGTCAGGGTTTTAAACGCTTCCTCACATGAAAACGTTTATCTGTATTTCCCTTAGTTTTTTATGCGTTGAGGTTTGCCTCGCCCAGCGTCCCGCCCAGCCGCCGATGTCACAAGAGCAGTTTACACCCGAAAAACTAGGATACTCCCTGTTTTGGGAAGATAATTTTAATGGGAGTCAACTCGACCCGAAAAAATGGGCGGTAAGGGGAGTGGGGCCACGCGCCTTAGGCTATGTGTCGCCCGAAGCGGTGGAAGTCAAGGACGGTTTTCTGAAATTGCACGCTATCCAAAAAGGAGATAGCATTCTGATTGGGGCGGTGGGTACTCAGGGGAAACTGATGACCAAATACGGCTATTTTGAATGTCGGGCGCAGTTGCAGAAATCACCAGGCGTGTGGGCAGCGTTCTGGATTCAGTCGCCTGACATATCCAAGGGCGAAGACCCCGCCGTTTATGGAGCTGAAATAGATATTTTTGAATTCTTCAAAAAACTGGGTGTGGATATTGTCTCCCATAATGTACATTGGGCGTATGGCCCCAACCAAAAAAGCACGCGCGGAATGCAAAGTTACCTCAAAGGAGTGAGTGAAGGGTTTCACACTTTTGCGTTGGAATGGACGCCCGACAAATACACCTTTTTTATTGATGGGTACAAGTTTTATGAAGTCACCATCGGAATTTCACGGATTGAAGAGTACCTTATTTTAAGCATGGAACTTCCCTCGGAAAAAAATGACCTAAGAAACACCATTTACCCCGACGTATTTTTGGTGGATTACGTGAGGGTGTATAAAAAGTAGGTATTCTGTTGGTTATTGGTCTTTTGAATCGACGTGCAAAACGTGTAAAAAACGGTGCACAAAAGGGGCGAACAGAACCGAAGTTGCTGATAAAAAGGTGATTCCGCTAAAAAGTGCGTAGAAAGACGCAAAAACTTTGGCTACGTCCGAATGAAGCGTATCAACGGGTCCCATGCCTCCTAAAATCATCGCCGCATTATAAAACGAATCTACCCAACCCATGTGCGGGTCGGTAAGGTAGTGGTAGCCCATCGCCCCAATCAACCACGAAATTCCAATCATTCCGACTGCTACGGCAGCATATTTGATAACTCGACGTTGAAAACGAGGTTGAGAAATGACTTTTTGACTGTGGTGTTCAAACATAGCATTAAGTTTTTGTGAAATTGAGAATGAAAAATAGCATTTTGCACGGTCATTTCGTAACCTTGCCAAAATTCATCACACCATGAAGATTTTCTTTATTTGTGCCCTATGCTACCTATTATGTAGCTGCGGAGAGCAATGCGGTATCACAGCCGAACCAGTAGCTGCTATCCGATTCCCCTTTCAAACAGAGGTTTCTATTTCTAAAGTGTCTATATTGGGAGCGTTACAAGATGTGCCAAAAGGGGATGTGCAATTCCCTCTCAATCTCAATGCAGATTCCACCACTTACATTTTTACTCAAACTAATCGTATTGATACATTAACTGTTTACTACAAAAAGCGTATCTATACTGCTAGTAATACTTGTGGTTATGTACTGGATTTAGAAGCACCCACTTCTGGTAAAACCCACACCACTACTTTCAAACAAATTGAAGTAGAATATCGTAGTTATTATACTCCTTTGCGTGGTACCAAATCATATTACCCAGAAGAAGAAAGTGGTATTATTGTCAAAATCAATGAACTATGAAAAAATTAGGTTACTGGATTTTTGTATTGATGCCTCTTTCGATTCAAGCCCAAGATAGTACTTTGAAAATAAGAGCTGTTGGGATTGATGTAGTGAAGAATGTTACGCATTACGTATCTGGCTTTGATTTTCAAAATCCAATCATTGCGGAATGTTTTATACAATTTTTTACCCCTAAACCTAATCATTATTTTAGTATAAGTTTAGGCTACGCAGATATGTCACGAAAAGCCCAAAATCATTTTTTACAATCTTTTAGAGGTTATTCTGTTAAAACGAGTTGGGAACAATACAGTAAAACCAGTAGAAAATTTTTCGGCTATAGTGGGATATTCTCATACGGGACAGTAAAAGGTGAATTAGAAATTAAGGGTAATTATTTCCCTACGTACAAAACAGACACTCCCTACAACCAAGGTATAGGAGTTGCCTTAGAGGGGTTTGCTGGAACCTCAGCTTTACTGTTCAAGCGTATCGAAACGCGATTTTTACTTCGAGGTGGTGCCATTATTGCTGATATAGGTAACCCTCAATTCCCTTACTTAACAGGTTTAGGAATTTCTTATTTGCCAGAAATGCTTTCCTTTAATGTGGGAGCCACTATCCAATTATTTTATCTAATCAAACGTGTTCCTAAATAGGGTGTACGAATAAATGTAGGACTTAGTAGCATTCCTTTAGATTTGTGTGCTATGTGAAAATTCTATGTGGCCTATGTGTTTGTTTTTTCTAATCACCTACAAACTTTCGTACACCCTCCAAACATAATCTCTCAAATTGATATTTTTGAGCTTTTCAAAAAACTGGGTATGAATATTGTCTTCTTTTATTGATGGATAGAAGTTTTATGAAGTAACCATCGGGATTTCACGGATTGAAGAATACCTGATTTTAAGTATGGAACTTCCCTTGGAAAAAATGACCTAAGAAACACCATTTACCCCGACGTATTTTTGGTAGATTACGTGAGGGTGTATAAAAAGTAGTTTTTTTGACTGTAATGCTTAAACATAATTTCTGGTTTTGCCTAAAAAAATAGATATTTGTGTTTTATAACATGCCATGAAAATAAAAATATTCATTATTCTTTTTGGGGTCTTATCCTGTTTAAGCTGTACCGAAGAATGTGGTGTGACGTCAGAACCTACGCTGTCTATCCAATTTAATTGGCGGAGTCCCAAACCTATTTTTACTAAAATTAGGGTAGTTGGTGCTACAAAAGAAATTTCTCCCCAAGGCATAAAGTCCTCCACGGAAGCAGCTTATGGAGATTTGCATTTGCCACTAAACCTAAACGAATCGCAAACAACCTATATTTTTGAACAACAAGGGCGTACTGACACACTCACGGTGTTTTATACAACCAATGTACAGAATTTTAGAAGATGCGGTTACGTATTGGAAATAGTCAAACCAACGACTGGGCGCACCATTTTCTCGACTTTCAAACGAGTCGAGGTACAGTATAATGGGTATTATGCAAGCTACCAAAGCGGTACAGGAGGGGGAATAAACGTTCAAATTGCAGAACTATGAAACAGCTAATGACTTATTTCTTGGTAAGCTTTTCATGGTTGGCAGGAGCCCAAAAGCAGCCGTTACGAATTCAGGCTATTGGGATAGATGGTTTCAAAAATCTCCCTTTTATGGCTTTTTCTCAAAGCGAAACAGTAATAAGTGGTTTGGTGACGAACGAAAAGGCGCGTCTTTATAATCCTAGAATTGGAGAAGTGCATGTGCAGTTGGGGCGCGCAAATACTTCTAAATTGATAACGCTGGGGCTAGGATACGCTTCGTTAGAACATCTACAAGCCCAACGCCTTCAACAACGGATAACGGGGATTTATCTTAAACTTGGCAGAGAACATCATAGTGCTACTAGACATGGGGCCGTGAGTTTCTTTTGGGGATATTACCTTACCCTGTCTCGCACCAAAGCAGAAGGAAACATCGTACTTGACGGCGAGTATTTTCCAAGTTATACCACGGCTGTTCCCTCAAAAGCTGGGGGGGAAGCAGGGGTAGATTTTACTTTAGGAGCGCAATTCTTACTATTTAAACGCCTACAAACACGATTATTGGCACGCAATGCGATGGCTATTTCAGCGTTTGGGAATCGAAATTATCCCTACCTGCCAGGCCAAGGATTGCGGTTGTCTAATGGTTTAGTAACGGGCACGGGTGGGGCAACAGTCCAATTGTTCTATCTCCTTGGGTCGCGATAAAATAAAGTGCTCACAAATTGATTTTTTGTTCTCAACTCAAAACCCGAAATTTGTAAGAATTACCATTAAAATAAATCCAGTATGCTTTCTCGCCGCCAAGAACGCGAACAAATCAGAAAATCCCTCGGCTTTCGTATTTGGAGCGTTGCTTTTACCATTTTTTACCCATTTATTTCGCTTTTTACGTGGATATTTACGGGGATTGTCCTGCTATTTTCGGGGCTTTCTCGCGGGTTAGTGTGGGTGTTGAAGGGAGGTCGTAGCATCTAATGACCAACTATGTGGTAGAGCTGCTGGAAGCAAAAGTAGCTCAGTACAACCAGCCCAATTTTATTCCCAACGACCCCATTAGTATTCCGCATCAGTTTTCGAAGTTACAAGACATCGAAATCATGGGCTTTTGGGCGGCAGTATTGGCGTGGGGACAGCGTAAAACGATTATCAACAAATGCCAAGAGTTGATTCAACTCATGGACGGTGCTCCTTACGATTTTGTTTGTAATCATACCGAGTCAGACCTAAAGCGTTTTCTCAACTTCAAACATCGGACGTTCAACGCGACCGATACCCTCTATTTCCTTCATTTTTTTAAGCACTTTTACCAACATCATCACTCGCTAGAAGAAGCGTTTGTTCAGGCCCTTCCCGTGGAGGCACCTCACGTAGAAAAGGGCCTTGCAGGCTTCCATGAGTTGTTTTTTAGCCTCGAAGATTTTCCAGAACGTACCCGCAAACACATTGCCACGCCCGTACGAAAATCGTCGTGTAAGCGGCTCAATATGTTTCTGCGCTGGATGGTGCGTAAAGACGACAAAGGAGTTGATTTTGGCCTTTGGAATGCCCTTAAACCTTCGCAATTGGTATGCCCGTGCGATGTACACGTAGATCGGGTAGCGCGAAAGCTGGGGCTTATTCAACGTCCTACTACCGACTGGCAAACGGCCCTAGAACTCACCGAAAACCTCAAACAACTCGACCCCAATGACCCTGTTAAGTACGATTTTGCCCTGTTTGGGCTCGGCGTAGAGGGAGAAATGTGAAAATTTGTTTTGGGAGACGTTAATAAAATGCTGATGGAAGTTGTCGTTTTATTGAATTTAATAACTATTTTAGTGTATGTCTTTACAATTTGACTCAAATGGTCACTTATTGCCTCATGACACTGTTGAGGTAACGATGGAAGAAGTGGAACGAAGTTTAGTGTTTAATGAGCATCGTTTGAACCTCTATTTGTCTCTAAAACAGTTTCTTAATGAGGTAAAAGAGCTCGGTATTGTTAAATTTGAATTGTGGATTGATGGAAGTTTTGCTACTCTAAAAAATAGACCTAATGATATAGATGTTATTTGTTTTATCGATAACGACTGGTATGAACATCATTTTCTTTCTTTAAGCGAACTCAGAAAGAAGTTTGTGACACTAGATGCTTACTTTGTAAAAATGTACGCAATTAATCATCCCCAATATCATTTTTCACAATTGGATGTTTTAGATTGGTATCATTTCTTAATTAGAGACCGCAAAAGACGGGCAAAAGGCATTGCCAAAATTCAAGTTGTAGATTATATTACCCTGTAGTATTTATGAAACCTTACGAATCACTCCAAGATGAAATTCAATATACTCTTGAATCTATTGGGCGCGTGAATGCTTCTTTGGTACGACATGAAGCGCAAGCAATTCCTGATTTGTTAGCTATTGAACAGTATAAAGAATTAAAAATAAATTTGACGAAGCAATTGTTGGAATTGCTGGCAGAAATGGATGTTAATGTAGCCATAGCTGCTTGATAGTGTTAGCTAATAAACTCAAACACAACTGCCTCTTCATGCCCTTCAAAGATGGTTGGTACTTGCTTCATGCCCGCTTTTTCTAATACGTGCCGTGAACTATGATGATTAGGATGGATAAAAGCGATGATGGGGCGTCCAGCAAAATTTGTTTGAAGGTGTTTGATGGATGCACGAGTTACTTCAGTGGCGTAGCCTTTTCCCCAAGCTTCTGGTACAAATCCATACCCTACTTCGATGGCATCAGTGTTTTCTACGTGTTTGATTTTGACAAGTCCTACAAACGTGCTACTTTCTTTTTCGTAACAAGCACATAATCCTAGCCCTTCGTTTTCCGAGGCATAAACGAGTTCATTGGCGATGCGCTGGTGGCTGTGCGAAATGTCAGCCGCAGGAGTACGGATGAATCGCATAACATCGGTATCACCTTCGATTCGGAATAAGTCAGCAGCGTCTTCGGGTCGGAAAATGCGGAAATACAGGCGTGGAGTTTCGAGGTAAAGCATAATGAGCGTATTTTGGAGCAAAATTAGGTTTATGACGGTAATTTCACAGTAAATACCTAACTTGTTTTCTTTTAAAAATACTATTTTGCTAGTAAACAAAAGATAAATTGGTTGGAATGATACAAAATCAAGCCAACTAAAAACCAATCGGTTATTTGCACACTAAGACTCCACACTTATGAACAAGCCATTCGTTTTAAATGAAAATACAAAAGGTAAACTAGGTTCTTCAAAAGTAGATGTTGCTATTGCCTTTTATGGAAAGCCGCACCACACAATCATTGCCATAAAAAGCCTGATAGAGCACTGTGGTGAGCATATTGATACCATCTATATTGCCAGAGAGCGAGTACAACCTCATAATGATTACATTGGCATTTATAAGGTGATAGATTACTTTCGAAACACGGGGGTAAATTTATCAGTGTATTATCCGCGCTATTTTATTCCCGTTGGTTTGAGCGATTATGAGCGAACAAAATCTGATTCGCGGTTTCGGCACAGTATCATGTTTCAGTACCCACTTGAAATAACAGATAAAGAGTATTTAGTTGTGATGCACAACGATATGTTATTTCATAGAAATATTGTGGGAGAGATGATTAAGCTAATAAAAGAAGCGCCGCAACATACTATTGGAGTAGGTTCGGTTGGCCAATGTTGGAGCTGTCCAGCAGGGCCTAATTGGGGAAATAAATGCAACAGCAATCGCTATGAACACTATGTGCCTTCGCTAGAAGAAGCAATCGAGCTCACAGAAAAGTACGAAACACCACGTCGTGACATACAGTTGAAAGTTTTGAAAGAAGGAAGGGTTCACCTGCTCCCTGAATGCCGACTTAATGAGTATTGTGCGTTGATTGACGTTCAAAAATACCGCAAAGAAACGCTTCCGAACGGGGATTTAGGTTGTTATGGCGGCTCGTGGGGGGGCGTAGATTTAGGGACTGTTTGGAGCCACGAAATTTACAAAAGAGGGTACAAATTCATCGCTTTTCCCATTGATGATTATGCAAAACATTCGCCCTTTGATAGCTCAGGAAGTGGAACAAAATCTAAAACGCATTTTGAGGTTTACCAAGATGCTGAGCAAAATGCAAAAAAATACCTGGAAGAAAATTATGGACCACTTCAAACAAGCTTCTACATCACTTGGGCATTTGGCCTAGATACCATGAAGCGGGCTGCGTGGCGGTTGGCGATTGCGGTGTATGTGTTTATAAAGAAGTTGATGACGAAAAACTAGCTCATTGATACCTACCAATCTACGCCATAGGCCGATTTTTGAGCTGATTCGATTTCTCTTTGAACTCAGTAGGCGATAGGTTTTTCTTTTTCTTAAAAATACGGCAGAAGTACGAAAAGCTATTGAACCCGCTGGCCATAAAAGCTTCTTTGACGCTCATTTTAGGGTCACGAAGCAGGCTTTCTGCCAATTTTAGACGCTCTTCGATGATAAAATCAATAGGGGTAGAGCCCGTCTCGTGCTTAAACGTACGGTAAAAATTCGACTCACTCATGTAGGCTTTTTCACTTAGCAACTCAATGGTGAGGTCTTCGGTGATATTTTCCCGAATAAAATTGAGTACAAACGAAATACGGTCGTTGTTGGGTTGAGTATAGGACTTTTTAAGGTAAATACTCTTCGATTCAGTTTGTAAAATGCGGATGATGAGCTCTTGCAGGAGCATATCGGCAAAAATATCTTTAGAAGGGTGGTTTTCGGTGAAAATAAAAATAAGTCGTTGCAGGATTTGGTTGATGGCAATGTCGTTGGTAAAATGATAATTATAATCGGTCATGCTCCATTCTTTCCCATTTTGCTTCACGCCACGTTCGTTGAGCAAATTCACGGCCTGTTGGAGTTTGGCTTCGTTGAAGGCCAACGCCAGACACTGCGTAGGGTTTTGTTGGGAGGCTTCAGGAAAATCAATACACATCAATTCGTTAGAGGGTAAAATCACCGATTCACCAGGCAAAAACCCGAACGAAGGCGTATTCTGAAGGTGCATAATTTTCTTACCACGTATCATACTTGCCAATACAGGCTCATGAAACTGCAACATGACTTGCGCGGCCTTTTGGTGGGTCTCAAAAATGTTGAGTTCTGCATTATTGAGCGTATGCAGGGTACGATTCTCCACCAAGGTTTCAAGGCGGCGGTTTTGGTAATGCAAGGGATTTAACTCAACCATGGGGATCTGTTGCTAAAGAATTTGTTGTATTAATTCTTAAAATCATACTAAAAGTACGTCAAAAACGCATAGAATGGTAGTATAGTACAACAGTTGATAGAATAGTGCAATCAGTTGATAGGATAGGGAAAATGGTGAGCAGGATAAGTCAATCAAATGTGATTTTTTGAAGGTTGTTTTGTGCAAAATCTTTTTTGAAACACAAAGCCCTCGAACTATGTCAACTGTAATCACACAACAAAACAACTTGGTGGCAAAGCCCATCTTTAAAACGCATTACGATAACTTCATTGGTGGTCAGTGGGTAAGCCCCGTTAAAGGAGAATACTTTGAAAGTACGTCGCCCGTGGACGGACAAGTATTTACCAAAGTGGCCCGTTCGACCGAAGAGGACATTAACCTTGCACTCGATGCCGCTTGGGCCGCCGCCCCGCAGTGGAATAACAGCTCAGTGACGACACGAAGCAACATTTTGCTAAAAATTGCGGATGCGATGGAGGCAAACTTGGAACTGTTGGCAAGTGTAGAAACGTGGGACAACGGTAAGCCAATTCGCGAAACCAAAGCGGCCGATTTACCTTTGGCGATTGACCACTTCCGCTATTTTGCGGGCGTGATTCGGGCCGAAGAAGGCTCGGCTTCGGAGTTGGATTCCAATACGTTATCACTGATTGTGCACGAACCACTTGGCGTAGTTGGGCAAATCATTCCTTGGAATTTCCCGTTGTTGATGGCCGCTTGGAAAATTGCGCCTGCTTTGGCCGCAGGAAACTGCGTGGTGTTGAAGCCTGCCGAACAAACTCCCGTGGGAATCATGGTGTTGGCCGAATTGATTCAAGATTTGTTGCCAGCAGGCGTACTGAACATTGTCAACGGCTTTGGCATTGAAGCGGGTAAGCCATTGGCATCCAGTCCCCGTATCAATAAAATTGCGTTCACGGGCGAGACCACAACGGGGCAGCTGATTATGCAGTATGCTTCTAAGAATATCATTCCTGTTACGCTCGAATTGGGTGGAAAATCGCCCAATATTTTCTTCAAAAGCATCATGGATGCCGACGACGAGTTCTTCGATAAGTGCTTGGAAGGAGCGACGATGTTTGCCCTCAACCAAGGCGAAGTATGTACGTGTCCGTCGCGAATTTTGGTGGATGAATCTATCTATGATGCCTTTATTGAGCGCGTAGTTGAGCGCATTAACGCCATTAAACTTGGCCACCCGCTCGACCCAAGTACGATGATGGGCGCACAGGCATCGAACGACCAATACCAAAAGATTTTGCACTACATCGACCTCGGTAAAGAAGAAGGTGCGGAGCTGCTGGCGGGTGGTGGCGCTGCTTACAACGAAGGACTTGAAGGTGGATATTATATAAAACCTACTTTGTTCAAGGGCAACAACAAAATGCGCATCTTCCAAGAAGAAATCTTTGGGCCAGTGGTGTGTGTGACTACCTTCAAAACGGAAGAAGAGGCGGTTGCGATTGCCAACGATACACTTTATGGCCTCGGTGCGGGGGTATGGACGCGCGACACGCACCAAGCGTATAAAGTTGCTCGTGCCGTACAAGCGGGCCGTGTGTGGGTCAACTGCTATCACGCATATCCAGCACATGCGCCATTTGGTGGCTACAAGAAATCAGGTATTGGCCGCGAGACGCACAAGATGATGTTGAATCATTATCGTCAGGCTAAAAATATGCTGATTTCGTACGATAAGAACAAGTTAGGATTTTTCTAGCATGTCTAGAATCGCAATAACGGCGGCGGCGGAGCGGGTCATTGACACGCTCCGCGCCAAGTACGGTGCGTTGATGTTTCACCAAAGTGGCGGTTGCTGCGATGGCTCAGCGCCAATGTGTTTTGAGGTGGGGGAGTTGATGTTGAACGAAACCGATATAAAACTGGGAGAAATCCACGGTTGCGATTTTTACATGTCGCGCGACCAGTTTGAGTATTGGCAACATACGCACTTAACCCTCGACGTAGTGCCAGGACGAGGGGCTAGTTTTTCGTTAGAAATACCGATGGGGGTGCGTTTTATTATCAAATCGAGGTTATTACAACCTCACGAGGTATGATTGAAACCTATGAGGTTTGAATTCGGTGGCGTTTTCAAACCTCATAAGTTTTGAAGTATTTCCAAACCCAATGGGCAATAGGCACTGCAACAATGACGCCAATGGCATCGGCCAAGGCATCATACAAATCGAAGGTGCGGCCAATGGGCATAATGTACTGCCAAACTTCAATAAATAAGCCATACAGACTTCCACCAACAATGACCCACCAAGGGTTAGGTTTGGCCCAATACCAAAGCGCCCCCAATATTCCAAATGCCCCAAAATGGTGAAGTTTGTCAGAGCCCATTCCATCGGGCATTTCTTGGCGTGGAATAGAGCAAAGCCCCAAAATAACCACCGTCCAAACGATGGCTATATGGGGCTTTGATAGTATGTTTCGAATCGCTTGAATCATTGATTCTACAAATGCTTCAACAACTCAGCGCCCATGGCGTCGGTACCGAGGATTTTGTCGGCAGGGGTTTCGCTGTTGGCGATGTCGCGCGTACGGAAGCCGTCTTTCAATACTTTGTCAACCGCGGCGATGATGGCGTCTGCTTCGGCTTTTAGGCCAAACGAAATATCCAACAACAACGCTGCCGAAAGAACAGAGGCCAATGGATTGGCTACGCCTTTGCCTGTGATGTCGTGTGCCGAACCGTGGATAGGCTCATAAACGCCCGTGCTGTCGCCTACCGAGGCCGAGGCTAACATCCCCATCGAGCCTGCGATTTGGCTGGCTTCGTCGGTCAAAATATCCCCGAAAAGGTTACCCGTTACCACTACGTCAAAACGACGCGGGTCTTTGATGAGCAACATCGCAGCGGCGTCAATGAATTGGTGTTCTACTTCAACGTCAGGATATTCGGGAGCGATTTTTTGAATCACTTCGCGCCACAAACGGCTCGATTCCAGTACGTTGGCTTTATCAACTGACATCAATTTTTTGCTACGCGTACGAGCCGCTTCAAATGCCTTACGGGCGATGCGCTCTACTTCGTATTTGCTATAAATCATGGTGTCGTAAGCCGTGTTGCCGTCGTCGAGGCGCTCACGTTTTCCAAAATACACGTCGCCCGTCAATTCGCGGAAGAAAAGGATATCGCTGCCTTTAAGGATTTCGGGTTTGATACTAGAGGCTTCCAACAACTCGTCGAACAACTTGATAGGGCGGAGATTGGCATACAAGCCAAGTTCTTTCCGCATTTTCAACAAACCTTGTTCTGGACGTACTTTGGCCGAAGGGTCGTTGTCGTATTTTGGGTGACCTACGGCGCCAAACAAGATGGCGTCCGAAGCGCGCATTTTTACGAGTGTTTCTTCGGGAAGCGGGTCACCCGTGGCTTCGATGGCTACGTGGCCGATGAGGGCTTCGTCGTAGGTAAATTCGTGGCCGAATTTTTCGGCGATACGGTCTAGTACTTGTTTACCAACCGTGGTAACTTCTTGCCCGATTCCATCACCGGGTACGATAAGGATGTGTTTTTTTGCCATTTGTAATTTTGAGTTTTAACCACTGAGTTACACGGAGCGGTCCACCGCAGCGGTTTTTCACCGAGTTTCACAGAGTTTTATAATACGTATCTTTTGATGCCGTTCCGTAAGCTGCTTACATTAAAATTCATCAAATACCCAATTTTGTACTCACCTAAACGCATATAAGTCAACACTTGGGCTGTGTGGACATCATTTAAAGCTTCTACTGATTTCAATTCTAAGACAATTGATTTTTCAACCAAAATATCAATTCGATATCCACACTCAAGTTTTACTTCTTCAAAAATTAGGGGCATTGGTTTCTCTTTTTCAACAAATAACCCTGCTGTTTGTAGTTTGTAAGCTAAACATTCTTTGTAAGCACTCTCTAAAAGGCCAGGGCCTAACTTTGTATGCACTTCATAAGCACATTTTAAAATATTGCCTGTAAGATTATCAAACTCCGTATAACTCCGTGCCATAACTCTGTGATACTCCGTGGTTAATCAATTGTCTTTTAAAGCGAAATCAAGTTCAGCATTTTTTGCGTGGCTTTGATGGCCGAAACCGTTTGGTCAGAGTCTAAGCCTCTGGTCTTGAATTCTTTGGCGTTCCAATTCCACGTAATGACCGTTTCGCAAAGGGCATCCGTCTTTCCACCCGTTGGGATACGGACGGCGTAGTCGGTCAGCAAAGGAAGTTCAAGGCTTTTCTTGGCATAAATCTTCTTCAACGCATTCATAAACGCATCGTACTGACCATCGCCTTGGGCGCTTTCTTCAAACGTCTCGTCCTCAATTTTGAGCTTGAGCGTCGCCGAAGGACGGAGGTCTTTGGAGTGCGTCAGAACATAATTGAGAATCTCAATCTTAAACTCAATCGCATTGGTATCCAACACGTCTGAAATAATGTACGGCAGGTCTTCCTGCGTCACTACTTCTTTGCGGTCGCCGAGTTCGATGATACGCTGCGTTACCTTTTTGAGGTCTTCGTCAGAAAGTTTGATGCCCAATTCGCGAAGGTTATTCTCGATATTGGCCTTGCCCGAGGTTTTACCCAACGCATACGAACGCTTCCGCCCGAAACGCTCAGGCATCAACTCGTTGAAATAGAGGTTGTTTTTCTTGTCGCCGTCAGCGTGAATACCCGCCGTTTGGGTAAACACGTTATCCCCAACAATAGGTTTATTGGCAGGAATCCGCAGCCCCGAAAAGGTTTCAACGATTTTGCTCACCGAAAACAATGACTCTTCCACGACGCCCGTTTGCATTTCTGGCATGAAGTCTTTCAATACCGCAATGGCACTGGCCAATGGGGCATTACCTGCACGCTCGCCCATACCGTTGACGGTCAAGTGCAAACCATGTGCCCCTGCCCGCACGGCTTCCATGACGTTGGCAATGCCGAGGTCATAGTCGTTGTGCGCGTGGAAATCGAAGTGGTGATTGGGGTAGCGCTCCACAATTGCCTTGATGTACGAATACGATTCGGCGGGCGTCAGTACGCCTAACGTATCGGGAAGCAACACCCGTAGAATCGGCTGGGTAGTCAGAAAATCAAGGAATTGAAATACATATTCGGGTGAATTGCGCATTCCATTGCTCCAATCTTCGAGGTAAACATTGGCCGAAATTCCTTTCGATTGTGCCGATTGGATTACTTTTTGGATGTCAGCAAAATGGGCTTCGGGTGTTTTTTTGAGTTGGTGTGTCAAGTGATTGAGCGACCCTTTGGTAAGAAGGTTCATTACTTTTGCTCCCGACTCAAGCATCCAATCAATAGAAGCTTCGCCATCGACAAAAGTAAGCACTTCTACTTTGTCGAGGTAGCCATTTTCTTGTGCCCACTTCGTAATTTTTTGTACTGCTTTTAGCTCCCCCGCCGATACCCGCGCCGAAGCAATTTCAATACGATCCACCTTGACTTCTGTAAGGAGCAACTGCGCCAAAGCCAGTTTCTCCGAAGCCGAAAAAGACACCCCGCTGGTCTGTTCACCGTCGCGGAGTGTCGTATCCATTATTTCAATGTAGCCCCCCTGCCCCCGATGGGGGAGCTGTTTTTTCTCATTCCTCATTACTTGTTTACTATTAATTTTCAACATTTTGAAATAGTGCCCCCATTGGGGGTTAGGGGGCTTAGTAAGGCCGAGCGGCTTCAAATACGCCGATTTCCTCTTTCATGGCTTGTAGATAGTCGATATCGTCGTAACCATTGATGAGGTTGTGTTTTTTGTAGCCATTGATGGCAAATGACTCCGATTCGCCCGTCGCAACAATCGTGATGGTTTGTTCAGGAAGGTTGACCGTCAACTCAGCGTTGGCATCTTTTTCGATGGCTTGGAATATTTTATCCAAAAACTCAGGACTTACTGTTACGGGCAAAATTCCTACGTTGATGGCGTTGTTTTTGAAGATATCGGCAAAAAAGCTAGATACCACGCAACGGAACCCGTAATCGTAGATAGCCCAGGCAGCGTGCTCGCGGCTCGAACCGCTTCCGAAGTTGCGGCCTCCTACTAAGATTTTACCGCTGTACAAAGGATTGTTTAAAACGAAATCGGCCTTGGGCGTATCGTCGCCGTTGTAGCGCCAATCGCGGAAAAGGTTGTCGCCGAATCCCTTGCGCTCAGTGGCTTTCAAGAAACGAGCAGGGATGATTTGGTCAGTGTCCACGTTTTCCAACGGAAGCGGCACTGCCGAACTGGTTAGTATGGTGAATTTATCGTATGCCATGATGAGTGATTATTAGACCCTTTGCAGGGTGACAAATACTGGGTGATAATGTATGCGCAATAGAACTACAAAAACTCCCGTGGGTCAGTGACTTTACCCGTAATAGCGGCGGCAGCGGCTACCAATGGGCTGGCCAACAAGGTACGTGCTCCTGGGCCTTGGCGACCTTCGAAGTTACGGTTAGAGGTACTTACGGCATACTTGCCCGCAGGAATTTTGTCGTCGTTCATGGCCAAGCAAGCCGAGCAGCCTGGCTGGCGCAATTGGAAACCTGCTTCGGTCAAAATATCCAAAATACCTTCTTCTTGGATTTGGGCTTCTACAATGTGCGAGCCCGGTACTAACCAAGCCGTTACGTTGTCGGCTTTTTTACGGCCTTTTACCACCGATGCAAACGCGCGGAAGTCTTCAATGCGGCCGTTGGTACAGCTTCCCAAGAAGACGAAATCAATGGCTTTGCCCAAAATACTTTCGTCTTCGGCAAATCCCATGTAGTTCAATGACTTAGCATAAGAAGCAGCGCCGTCAAGTACATCGGCAGCTTTCGGGATGTGTTTGGTAATACCCGTTCCTAAGCCTGGGTTGGTTCCGTAGGTGATTTGTGGCTCAATGTCGGCCGCATCGTAGGTATATTCCAAGTCGAATGCAGCACCTTCGTCGGTTTTGAGGGTTTGCCAGTACGCCACGGCATTTTCCCAAGCTTCGCCTTTGGGTGATTGTTCACGGCCATTGAGGTAAGCAAATGTTTTTTCGTCGGGGGCAATCATACCACCACGCGCACCCATTTCAATCGACATGTTACAAACCGTCATACGGCCTTCCATGCTCATGTTTTCAAATACATCACCTGCGTATTCTACGAAGTAACCCGTAGCACCACTGGCCGAAATTTGAGAAATAATGTACAATACCGCATCTTTTGGAAGGACACCTTTGCCCAACGCACCGTTGATAGTAATGCGCATTTTCTTTGGTTTGGGCTGCATGATACACTGCGATGCCAATACCATTTCTACTTCTGAGGTACCAATACCGAAGGCAATCGCTCCAAACGCTCCGTGGGTAGAAGTGTGTGAGTCACCACAAACAATCGTCATACCAGGGAGAGTAATACCATTTTCTGGCCCAACTACGTGTACGATACCGTTTTTTTGATGGCCCAAGCCCCAGTGCGAAATACCGTATTTAGCGGTGTTGGTTTCCAACGCCTTGAGCTGATTGGCCGAAAGTGGGTCAGCGACTGGCAAGTGTTGGTTGATGGTAGGGGTGTTGTGGTCGGCCGTGGCAAACGTACGGTTCGGGAACAACACACCAATGCCTCTGCTTTCCAAGCCCAAAAACGCTACGGGGCTGGTTACTTCGTGAATAAAGTGGCGGTCGATGAACAATACATCGGGACCGTCTGCAATCTTGCGGACAACGTGCGCATCCCACACTTTGTCGAAGAGAGTTGTTGGTTGGTTTGACATATCCATTTTGAGATTAATGCAATGGGAGAATAATACGTTACAAAATTGCAGGAATCTTCTCAAAGTGACATGACGCCCTTCGCTCAAACAATAGCGATTTTGGTTCAATTGTATTTTTTTGGCGTAAAACCGTATTTTTCTTTATAGGCTTTGATAAAATGAGAAACACTCTCATAGCCAATTTCCATACTGACTTCCGACACGTTTTTGTTGGCGTTTTTGAGTAAGAAAGCCGCTTGTTCTAGGCGTTTTTGTTTGATCCAATGAGCAGGTGAGGTATTAAATTGGGCTTCAAACTCGCGCTTAAATGCGGATAAACTTCGCCCTGAAAGATGCGCTAATTCGCTTATGGTCAACGGTTTTAGGTAGTAGTTGTTGAGCAGATATTCCAAGTCCGTTTTTTGCCCTTTGTAAATATTAAACAAAATGGTTTTGAGTTGACTGGAGCCGTCGATTTCCAACAAATGAAGCAGCAATTCCTGAAACTTGAGTCGTAAAAATTGATTCAAGTAGGGCGTTTGTGAGTTGAAATAGGGAAAGAGAGAATCAATAAATTTCTCGAAAGCCGAAGAGGAGTGCAGCACTAAAATTGGTTGAGGGTTTTCGACGTCTGCTTTGTCAAACAATGTTTGGTTTTGGCTTACAAACTCTTTCAGTAGCTTCTCGTGGAAGAAAAAAACAAGGCTGCGGTAGTCGCTTCCGATGGATTCGTTCATGGAATAGCAGCCCCGTTGGAAAAACAAAATTTGCCCCTTGCGAACGTGCAGGTCTTGGTTGGGGGAGATAAATTTCTTTTCTCCTTCCAGCACGACAACGACGGCATGTTCTTCAAAGAAAATCTCGTTACGCTCGGGATACACATCGCTTCGGTAGGCCACAAAAGTCGTGTCCTGAATTTTCAGAGACTGAAACTGTTGGGCGCTGATGGAAGAAGGGACGCGAAGCATTGGGGGGCGGTTATCGGTTAATGGTTATCAGTTATCCGACGGAAACGCGCCACCTTTTTTCAGAGCCTCGTATTCGTCGCCGATGGCTTTGTATTGGGATACCAAAAACTTCTGTAATTCTTCATTGAATACTTTTTTGTCGGTTTCCGAAAGAGAATCGTATAAGTCTTTCAATTCTTGGTTGATGGCCGCTTTCTCGGCTTCGTCGCGCGCATTGATGGCACGCACGTGGTATTTTCTGAAATCAAAATTCATTGGTTAGTTCTTTCTTGTTCAAGTATGATATCAATCCACTCTTTTGCATTAGGTACTTCTTCTTGAATAGCATCCCAAACCAAACTATAATCAACTTGGAAATACTGATGAATGAGTATATCGCGTAGCCCAGCCATACTACGCCATTCTACCTCTGGATATTTATAGCGAATTTCATCGGGTACTTTTTTCGCAGCTTCTCCGATAATTTCCAGACTTCGTAGAAAAGCTCTATTGATAAAATCGTCATTAAGGAACGTTTCGTAGTCTATTTTTTTACTATTACTGACTAAAAAAACTAACTCCTTTTGGATATGCTCCAAGTATTCAATCAGTGAAGGAGACATATTCTATTTCTTTTTCGATTTCACGTTGCACAAAAGGAGCTATACCTTCCCAAGTCAGTAAGTCTATTTTTCGTTGAGTTACTTCTTCTAAAAGGGTAGCGAGTTTTATCAAGTTTTTGTATTTCTTCATACCGTCTTTAAATTCCACCAAAAAATCAATATCGCTTTCTTGGTTCTGTTCGTTACGCACAAAAGAACCGAATAAGCCCAGACGAGTTGCCCCAAATTGCTGAATATTGCTTTTATATTGACTGATAAGGTCAAATAATTGAGCTTTATTTTGGACTGGATTTTGCATAACTTTAATCTATCTTAAATCAAAAACTCAAACAAATCAGGTTTATTGTTGATGTACTCAAACTGAATATTGTGCTCTTTCATACGGGTCAAAAGTGGCTCGAAATCTTCTTTGTTTCTCAGTTCAATCCCCACCAAAGCAGGGCCGCGTTCGCGGGCGGTTTTTTTAGAATATTCAAAGTGCGCAATGTCGTCGTTGGGGCCAAGTACATGATTTAAAAACTCCTTGAATGCCCCCGAACGCTGCGGAAAGCGAATGATAAAGTAGTGTTTTAGTCCTTCGTAGAGGAGCGAACGTTCCTTGATTTCTTCGGTACGGGTGATGTCGTTGTTGCCTCCGCCAATCAATAACACTACGTCTTTGCCTTTGATTTCATCTTTGATTTGGTCAAGCGCGGCTACGGTAAGCGCACCCGCTGGCTCAACGACGATGGCTTCTTCGTTATAAAGTTGCAAAATCGTTGAACAGACCTTTCCTTCAGGAATGAGCAAAATATCGTCCAAATTTTTCCGACATACTTCAAACGTATGCTCTCCTGCGCGTTTTACGGCGGCTCCGTCCACAAACTTATCGATGTTGTCGAGCGTGACGACTTGACCTTCTTTGATGGCCGTGTGCATCGTGGGAGAGCCTACGGGTTCTACGCCAATGAGCTTGGTGGCTGGGCTGAGTTGTTTAAAAACGGTGGTAACGCCTGAAGCCAAACCGCCGCCGCCGATGGCAAAAAGTAGGTAATCAATTTTAAAATCGGCATCGCGGAAAATCTCCAAACCCACAGTCCCTTGCCCTTCCATGACCTGTACATCGTCAAACGGGTGAATGAACGTAGCAGCGTGGGCTTCGCAAAAATGCTTGGCCGCGTGGTAAGCGTCGTCGTACGTATCGCCGTGGAGGACTACTTCAATCTGATTTTTACCAAATAGTTTTACCTGTTTTACCTTTTGAGCGGGTGTCGTGCTGGGCATAAAAATAGTGCCACGAACCTGCATTTTGTTGCAAGCATAGGCGACCCCTTGCGCGTGATTTCCTGCGCTGGCGCATACGACTCCTTTTTCGAGGGCTTCGGCCGACAAACTGGCCATTTTGTTGTACGCTCCCCTGATTTTGTACGAACGCACCACTTGCAAATCTTCACGTTTGAAGTAAATATTGGCTTCGTAGCGCTCCGAAAAGTTAAGATTTAACTCCAAATCGGTGTGCTTTACCACTTTACGGATGCGCTCGGCGGCTTGTAATATGTTGTCAAACGTAGGGAAATCTGCGTTTTTGGACTTGTGTTTGTCAGATGCGAGGCTCATAGAAACAGATGAAGTTGGGATAATTGCAAAATCCCCCGAAGTTACACAACTCGGGGGATTTTCTATATTCTCAAATGAAGATACCATAACAACCTCGGTAAGGTTTTGAACGGGACGTCCAATTCTTACCGAGGTTAATACTATTAGTTGCGCTCAGGACGCAAGCTGCGAACGGCAGCACCTGCTTGCCACATTTCAGAATCGCGAAGCTCAGCCAATTCTACTTCGAGTTTCTCACGGTAGTCTGGTTGTGAGTTACGAGTGATAGAGATGTTGGCTTGCTCGCCTGATTTTACTGAGTTGTATAACTGTTGGAACACAGGCTTAGTAGCTTCTTTGAAAGGCTTCCACCAGTCAAGCGCACCACGTTGAGCCGTAGTTGAGCAGTTAGCGTACATCCAGTCCATTCCGTTTTCAGCCACCAATGGCATCAACGACTGTGTTAATTCTTCTACTGTTTCGTTGAAAGCTTCTGATGGAGAGTGGCCGTTTTCGCGCAATACTTCGTACTGAGCCGCGAAAATACCTTGGATTGCACCCATCAATGTCCCACGCTCACCTGTAAGATCAGACGTTACTTCGCGGTAGAAATCGGTTTCAAACAAATAACCAGAACCTACGCCGATACCCATTGCGATACATTTCGTACGGGCTTCGCCAGAAGCATTTTGGAACACCGCAAACGATGAGTTAAGACCTTTTCCTTCAACGAACAAACGACGAAGTGAAGTACCTGAGCCTTTAGGAGCGACCAAGAATACGTCCACATCAGCTGGAGGAACGATACCTGTTTGGTCATTGTAAGTTACCCCGAATCCGTGTGAGAAATACAACGACTTACCAGCAGTCAAATATTTTTTAACGGTTGGCCACAATTCGATTTGGGCTGCATCCGATAACAAGAAACAAATGATTGTGCCTTTTTCTAAGGCTTCTTCGATTTCGAAAAGTGTTTCGCCTGGTACCCAACCATCAGCGATTGCCTTGTCGTATGTTTTGCCTTTACGCTGACCAACGATGACGTTGAAGCCGTTGTCGCGCATGTTAAGGCCTTGGCCTGGACCCTGAACACCGTAACCGATTACCGCGATAGTTTCGTTTGCCAATACTTCACGAGCTTTCTCTAAAGGAAATTCTTCGCGGGTTACTACTTCTTCTACGGTCCCGCCGAAATTGATTTGTGCCATTGAATTGATTTGTTTATTTGGGTAATACAATAACTGTGGTTTTATTTCTTTTGCCAACTAAGCAACAACGACACCCCTGCAGGTAGTTGAATGCCATTCTTAATAAAGATATTTTCACTGTTGAAAATACCGTAAAATACTTTTTGAAAAAGCGAACCGTTCATGACCGTAAAGTCAGAACCTGCTTCTTCGACTTTGCGATGGTGAAGCGGCAATAACCGCGACAACAACCTAAATCCCGCAATGGGAAAAAACAACCAAAAATTAAAATAGCTACTGAAAGTGATTTTGCCTGTGGATTGAAACAGACGCTCTAACAGCGGCCGAGTATATCGCCGAACGTGGTGATTTACGTCGTCGTGCTGGTTCCATAAAAAATTAAACGCAGGAACAGTGACACAGACAAAACCGTTTGGTTTACAAACTCGCTGCATTTCTTGTACCGCCAACTGATGCTCTTCGACGTGCTCAATGACATCGAGCGCACATACTAGGTCGTACGATTGATCTTCAAAAGGAAGTTCAAGAATCGAACCTTGGATGATGTCGAGTGATGGTACTGCTGCTTTGGTAAACTCAAAACACGCTTGGTCGTATTCTACTGACTTGACCGAGCCAAACTCGGTAAGTAGTTCTGAGGTACGTCCTGTGGCAACTCCAATGTTAAGCACTTTGAGAGGTCGGTTATTGCTAAGTTGACCACGCAGGTGGTTCATAATGATTTGGTTACGAACCAAAAACCACCAGTGCTTGCGTTCAATGTGATAATATTCTTTGTAGTACGCCTGATTCATAAGAGGTTAAGGAAATGAGATAGGAAGCATAAGTGAAATGAGGGTACTTACTATCAACAAATAGGTGAGCTGGGAGACAGGAATGTGCTTTCGTAAGGTAGAAAGCATGAAAAAGAAAATCATGTAACCAAACGAAAGCGACCGTGTGCCGTCGGCAACCATGATACTAATGGCTGCGGTAGCCATAAAGCACCCTAGCAACAACCCAAATGTGAGCCAATCTTTGAGCATAACCAAAACGGCCATGCCTGCAAAAATAATTAGCCAAAATCCTTCAAAGCCTCGCGTAAACTTATCTCCCAAAATACTCAAACTCCACCAAGTAGTACGGTGCGAAAGCGCATTGTCATGGCCTATTTTTAAACCGTAGGTGCTTGATAACCAATGTCTAACAATCAAATACAAGCCTGCGCTTACCACCAACGCCGCTGCCTGAAGAGGAATTTGTTTTAAGCGAAATTGCTTGGTTTCAATCACTTCTTTTAGCATCGGTAGCACAAACCATAGCCCCAAGTAGGAGGAGTTGATGATGGCTCGTTCGTCGCACCAAAAAGCCAATTGGGTAAACAAGAGCATCCAAAACGGGTTACGTAGGTAAAAAGCCAATGCTAAAAAACAAAACGGGAACACATCGGCATGACCCAGGTAATTGATGTAAAAATTAGCACCTGCATAAATGGCCGTAAAGCCTGTCAGGAAATAAAACACCAATAACCGATTTTGGAGAATTTGGTAGGTGATTTGAATAACTAACCACAAAAATACCAATCCTACAATGACATGAAGCAAGTACAAACCTGCAACATTGAGGTGCAAGGCATACGCAATGAGTGGTACGGTAAGTCGGAACGTTTGATTGGCTTCGTGTGAACCTGCTTCGTAATCTTTAGGTGTAAATGGGTCAGCACCTTGCTTGATGATGTCATCCCAAAAAAAACCACCTATCGACCCAGGGTGACGCATTTCTTGGTATAAATCACGAAAGCCACGGTCAACAAAGATAAAATTGAATACCAGCAAAGTACTCACTGAAATAGCCAAGGATAAAAATAATACCTTGAATTGCCAGAATCTACTGTCAAAGAACGCTTTAAGTCGGGCTTCTAATCCCTTAAAAGGAGTAGTGAGAGATTGCAGTTGTTCCATGTATTGATTTGAAAAGAACTACAAATAACGCACTTTTATACATAATACTCCCAATGTACTTCTTCGGGTAGGTATTCGACTAAGCCAGCGGGAGTTTTTCCGACGGCTACTCTACCCGATTTTACGAATTCTAAAATACCATACGATTTGATATAGCGGAAGAAATCCAAGATTTCGCTCTCATTGCCCGCTTTCTCAATCACTACATAGTCAAGTCCCCAGTACACCACCCACGCCTTGTAAATTTTGTTGATGGTTTCGATGTCAATCGGTTTGCCACCGATGGGCGTAGCGACTTTAAAGAGGGCGATTTCGTTGTAAACGATTTCATCATCTAAATAACCAAACACGGCAAGTACTTCGACGACTTTCCGAATCTGACGAACAAGCTTTTCGACTTCCTCGCGTTTATCGTGTTTGATGGTGATTGTATAACGCGACACGCCTTGGCGTTCGGTTTCGGACACGGTAAGGCTCTCGATATTAATACGGCGACGGGTAAAGATGACAGTAATCTTATTGAGTAACCCGAAGGTATTTTCTGTAAATACGCAAATTGTGTAAGTGGTCATAGCCCTCGTTTAGTCTAAGCGAATATCGGCAACGGCCGCACCCGCAGGTACCATTGGGAAAACGTTTTCTTCTTTTTCAACTATTACTTCCAACAGGTAAGGTTTGTCTGACTGGAGAAGGCGGTCGAGCGATTCGCCCAAATTCTCGCGGTCGGAACAGGTATGTCCAGCAATTCCAAAACCTTTGGCAATGGTGACAAAATCGGGGTTTTGAAGTTCTACAAACGAATAACGTTTTTTGAAAAACAATTGCTGCCACTGGCGTACCATTCCCAAGTAGTTGTTGTTGAGGATGATAAGTTTGACTGGTAGTCCACTTTGGGCAATCGTGCCCAATTCTTGGATGGTCATTTGAAAACAACCGTCACCGATAAATGCTACCACTTCACGCTCGGGAGCGCCTTTTTTAGCGCCAAAAGCGGCAGGAATGGCAAAGCCCATGGTGCCGAGACCGCCCGAGGCGATGTATGAGCGAGGGTTTTTAAATTTGTAATAACGCGCCGCAATCATTTGGTGTTGACCCACGTCAGCAATCACACAGGCTTCTCCTTTTGTTTTTTCAGAGAGCATGTTCACTACCTCCGCCATTTTGATTTGGCCATCGGCATTCAATTCGCGTTGGGTGATTTTTTGGTCTTCAATGAGGTCGTATTTTTTGAACTCATTTCTCCAAGTGGCGTGGTTGTTTGTTTTGACCAGTGGTAAAAGACGCTTCAGGGTTTCTTTGGCATCACCTACTACAGGCGCGTCGGCCTTGATGATTTTATCAATTTCAGCGGGGTCAATTTCAATGTGAATAACTTTGGCTTGGCGAATGTATGTGGTCGCGTCGCCCGTTACGCGGTCGTCAAAACGCATTCCGATGGCAATCACCACGTCGGCTTGGGTCGTTAAGACGTTAGGGCCGTAGTTGCCGTGCATTCCGAGCCAACCCACGTAGTTAGGATGGTCTATTGGCATCGCAGAAAGTCCTAAAAGCGTACTAGCACATGGAATATCTGTTTTTTCGGCGAAGGCTTTTAATTCTTCTTGCGCACCAGAAATCAATACCCCCTGTCCAAATAAAATGTATGGCTTCTTAGCGTTATTGATAAGTTGAGCCGCTCTTTCAAGGTGTTCATCTTTAGGGATGACACGTGGTTTATAACTGGCAAGTGTTTCCACTTTTTTGTATTCATACGACTTACTCATTAAACTCACTTGAGCATCCCGAGTAAAGTCGATTACCACTGGGCCTGGTTTTCCTGATTTAGCGATATAAAAAGCTTTGGCGATGATGGCAGGCACTTCGTCGGCATTCGTGATTTGATAGTTCCACTTGCAGACGGGAGTAGTTACGCCAATAATATCTGTTTCTTGAAATGCGTCGGTACCTAACAGCGTTGACTTTACTTGTCCGATAATGCAGACCAACGGTGTGCAGTCGATGATGGCATCGGCGATAGGGGTCACTAAATTGGTACCTCCAGGGCCAGACGTTACCAAGCAGACCCCAGGCTTGCCACTGGTACGAGCATAGCCCTGTGCTGCATGACCTGCTCCTTGCTCGTGACGCACCAAGATGTGGTCAAGGCGGTCGGTGTAGTCAAAAAGGGCGTCGTAGGTAGGCATGATAGCTCCCCCTGGGTAGCCAAAAATCACCTCTGTCCCTTCGGCAATAAGCGACTCCATGAGGGCTTGCGCTCCCGACAGAATACGTGGAGCTTCAGTCTGTGCTGGTGTTTGTACTTCTTCGAGGGCAGCGGCATCTTGCGCAGCTACCATAGTCATGTAATTTCCCATGGTTTTGGGGATTTTATGTGTTCAATGACTTGTATTTCAATTTAGGCACTTTCAAAAAATCACTATCATTGGTAGATAGTAAAGTCAAGTTATGGATAATCGCTGTGGCGGCAATGATGGCGTCTGGGAGTTTAATTTTGGCTTTTTTGCGTAGCTCAATGGTTTTTTCAATGACATCATCAGTGAGTTCAATTATCCTAGAACTATTAACCAAATCAGCAATTGTATGCTCCCTATCTACATCACCTTGAAAAGAACGCAATTCTATTTTGACAACAAAACACATATCAGGCGCATCTTCCAATACACTATCCATGAATTCGCTGTTTTCTATGGATAACCTATCATCTAAATAACGACTATAACCAGACGTATCAATTAAATATCCCGTTCCCATTCGTTACGAATATTTTTGAAAAAATCGTCCATTTCTTTTTTCTCTTTTTCTGGCAAATGAGCAAGCGCACCACGAAAACGCCTTAGGTCATTTTTCGGTTTTCTAACGGACGGCTCGTTGAGAGGGAGAATAATTACCTCAACTTGGTCACCAAGTACAAACTCTTCTGGTAACTCTAAACTTATGGTTCGCCCTATAGGCTTTACTATTTCTCTATGTGCGTTCATAACTTATTAAGCGTTTATTTCTCCAAAGTTTCGGTTCGCTAATAGTTTCATTAGTAATACTACTTTTAGAGTTATTTGATGCAGTTATAAGTTTTTTTTGGGGACAAAAATTATAACTGGTTGCTTACGCTTCGTCCGTTACACAACCCTCGCTGGCTGATTTTACGTTGCGGACGTACTTGCCTAATGTTCCTCTGGTAAACGGAGGCTCTGGTTGTTTCCAAAGCTTACGACGTTCTGCCAATTCTTCGTCTGATACGTGCAATTGGAGTACGTTGTTGACGGCATCAATCGTAATTTTATCGCCGTCTTGTACCAAAGCGATGTTTCCGCCAAGGTATGCTTCAGGCGTGACGTGACCTACCACGAAACCGTGGGTTCCTCCCGAGAAGCGGCCGTCGGTAATCATCGCGATTTTATCACCAAGTCCAGCACCCATTACTGCCGAAGTAGGTTTCAACATTTCGGGCATACCTGGTCCGCCTTTAGGGCCTTCGTTGCGAATCACAAGCACGTGGCCTGCCTTCACTTCGCCTTTAGAAATGAATTCAATTACTTCTTCTTCGCGCTCACATACTTTCGCAATTCCCTCAAAACGCTCCCCTTCTTTGCCCGTAATTTTTGCTACGGCACCGCCCGTTGCGAGGTTTCCGTACAAAATTTGTAGGTGACCCGTTGGTTTAAGTGGTGTTTCGAGAGGGAAGATAATCTTCTGACTATCAAAGCTTAACTCAGGAACATCTTCTAAGTTTTCGGCAATGGTTTTGCCCGTTACGGTCAAGCAATCGCCGTGAAGAAGCCCTTTTTGGAGGAGGTATTTCATGATGGCTGGTACACCACCAATCGCCAATACATCTTCCATATAGTATTTACCTGACGGCTTGAGGTCAGCAATCAATGGCGTACGATCCGAAATATCTTGAATGTCTTTCAACGTAAATTCCACTTCGGCTGCGCGAGCAATGGCCAAATAGTGCAATACAGCGTTGGTGGAGCCACCAAGTGCCATTACTACCGTAAGAGCATTTTCAAACGCTTTACGCGTCATAATGTCGCGTGGGCAGATATTTTTTTCGAGCAATTGCTTCATGGCAGCGCCGATGGCAATACACTCGGCTTTTTTACCTTCGTGGGTGGCAGGGTAGGTCGAAGAGTTGGGGAGGGTAAGTCCCATAGCTTCCATCGAACTCGCCATGGTGTTGGCTGTGTACATACCGCCGCAAGCTCCCGCGCCTGGAATCGCATTTTGAATCACACCTTCGTAATCTTCGTCCGAGATGGTTCCCGCAAATTTCTTTCCAAGGGCTTCAAACGCCGAGATGATGTCTAATTTTTGGCCTTTATATTCACCCGTACGGATGGTTCCTCCGTAAACGAGCATTCCTGGGCGGTTGAGGCGGGCCAAGGCCATCATGGCGCCTGGCATATTTTTGTCGCAACCTACGACCGCAATCACGCCGTCGTACCATTGGGCACCTACTACGTTTTCGATGGAGTCCGCAATCAAGTCACGCGAGGGGAGTGAGTAGCTCATTCCAGCGTTTCCGTTGGTCATTCCGTCAGAGACCCCTATGGTGTGGAAGATAAGTCCCACCATGCCGTTTTCTTGAATTCCTTTTTTGACGTGCACCGACAGTCCGTTAAGGTGCATGTTACAAGTGTTTCCTTCATAACCCGTACTTGCAATCCCGATTTGGGCTTTTTGCATGTCTTCTTGGGTTAAACCTACTCCGTAAAGCATGGCTTTAGCGGCGGGGTTGGTCACTTCTTGGGTGAGTGTGCGGCTGAATTTGTTTAGTTGCTCTGACATGATAGAAAGGTTTTTTTACAAAAAAGCCTCACTCGTTGTTGGTGTGAGTGAGGCTTCTGAGGGCAATCTGGTTTCACTCACACCGTTTGGGTGCTAATAATGAGGACCACGACCACGCCTGTTATATTGAACATTTTAAAGCAAATTTTTTCTGTGAGCGAAATTACGCTAATTGCGTAATTGCGTTACAAATAAATAGGGTCAGTTTTTATTTTCCAAACAAAAAACGGTTTTTTTGCTTGGGGGCAACAAAAAAGCCCCTTATCGGTGTGAGAAGGGGCTTTTTTGTTTGGTGGACATGCGCGCCTTGCTCACACTGTGGAGGGTGTAATAATTGAGACGAGAATGACACTATTTTTTGTTCTAATAATCATTTGTTGTATTATTTAAAGAACTTTGCGTTGATAAGAAACTTTTTCTATAACTTTTCCGATAATTAGTAAAAAGGACTCAAATACACAACGCCATGTTAGAGACATTAGGGTACATCGCAGGAATTTTGACGACGGTTGCCTTCGTTCCACAAGTGATGCAAATATATCGAACAAAATCGGCAAAGGACGTTTCTTTGGCCATGTTTTTACTTTTTACCGTGGGTGTAGCGCTTTGGTTGGCCTACGGATTGATGACACATTCGTTTCCAGTGGTGGCAGCCAATACCGTTACTTTGATGCTTTCCTTCGTGATTTTGTATTTCAAGTGGAAATACAGCAAAACCTCAAACACCTAGAAAAGCATAAGGGCAACAACGCTGCCGCGTCATTGCCCTTTCTACTTTTTATTTTAATCAGGTCTTTCTGATTATTCAACAATACTTAGCTTCACTGCATTTGTTTTGCGGTGCTTCGTTACTGGCATACTCAAGGTATTTACAAAAATATCACCTGATTTAAGTTCACCTTTTTCAACCAATACTTTTTTGATGTCTTCGATGAGGTCGTCGCTTGAAAGACCCTCGCGGTCATAATAAATAGCCTTTACTCCCCAATACAACGAAAGCGTGTCAATCAATCGTTGGTTTGAAGTAAAGACGTACAAATTAGCCTCGGGGCGGTGGTGCGACAGACGAAATGCAGTATAACCCGAACGAGTTACGCCAATGATTGCTTTTGCTTGGGTATCACGTGCCAAACGGCAAGCACTCATTACGACGTTATCGTTTAAGACATTAGGGCTGCTATGGTCATTAACTGCCGCATGGTGCTTGAAATAGATTTTGGTTTCCTTGGCATCTTTCGCTGCTTCGGTTTCTTCCACTCTCTTGATGGTCTGAGCCATGCTTGTTACGGCTTCTACTGGATATTTTCCAGAGGCAGTTTCAGCACTTAACATCACGGCGTCGGCGCCGTCGAGTACGGAGTTGGCAATGTCGTTGATTTCGGCGCGCGTCGGGCGTGGGGCGTCAATCATACTTTCCAACATCTGGGTAGCCACGATGACAGGCTTAGCGGCACGGTTACATTTCTCTACAATCATCTTCTGAATCATAGGCACTTCTTCGGCAGGAAGCTCAACCCCCAAGTCGCCGCGAGCTACCATGATAGCATCTGTAATAGCGATGATTTCGTCGATATTATCAATCGCTTCTGGCTTTTCGATTTTAGCCACTACGCGACAATTTTTACCTTTCGACTTGATATAGTCTTTTACTTCTTGAATATCAGAAGCATAGCGTACAAATGAAAGTGCAATCCATTCTACGTCGTTTTGAAGACCAAATTCTAAGTCCTCGTAGTCTTTTTCAGTTACCGATGGCATCGAAACCTTAGTATTAGGAAGGTTTACGCCTTTTTTCGATTTTAAAATACCGTCGTAAATAACTTCGGTCACCACGTCGGTGCCTTCAATACCAACTACTTTTACTTCGAGTTTTCCGTCGTCCATCAAAATCCGTTCACCCATGCGCACGTCGCGGTACATACCTTTGTAAGGTGTACTCACGCGCTCAGAAGTGCCGATGATTTCTTCGTTGGTAAAAACTAATTTTTGTCCTGCCGTAATTTTCACACCATCTTTGTGTTCTACGTTACCGATGCGAATTTTAGGGCCTTGCAAATCTTGTAAAATTCCGACGCTGAAACCATACTTTGCATTGTTTTCACGAATGCGGTTGATACGTTCCTGGTGGTCGGCATGAGTGCCGTGAGAGAAATTGAGACGAAATACGTTTACTCCTGCTTGTACTAATGCTTGGAGCATTTCAGACGTTTCGGAAGCAGGACCTACGGTAGCAACAATTTTAGCTTTTTTGTCAATCATCGTGTTAGGTTTTGATGGGTACAATCACAGGCAATCTACATCTATAGTCACGTCGGTACCTTTTAAGGTCTTGTCCGTCAGAATATCCGTAACTTTTTCGAGTATAAAAGCCTTTGCGGCCCTAAAATTAACTTTTTCGCGTTCGAGTTTTATAAGAATGTCAAACAAAAACCTATTTCGTATGCGTTCGACCAGTGGTGGCTGGGGGCCTAAAACCCTATCTTCACCCATTTTTTCGAGTAAAAGTTGGGTCAATTTCTGGGCTGATTGCAAGGCGGTTGTTTGGTCAAAGTGTTTGACAGTCAGCTTGATAAGTCGGGTAAAAGGAGGGTACTTAAAGTTTTCTCTTTCCTTGATTTCCTCCTCGTACATCCCGATATAATCGTTCGTAATAATTTTTTGTAAAATCTTTTGCGAAGGGTTCCCTGTTTGAATCAAAACCCGTCCTTTTCGGTCGGCGCGGCGTCCAGCGCGACCGCTTACCTGTGTAATCAGTTGAAAGGCGCGTTCGGCCGAGCGAAGGTCAGGAAAATGAATCATTCGGTCGGCATCAAATACGCCTACCGTACTGACATTTTCAAAGTCAAGCCCTTTGCTAATCATTTGAGTTCCGACCAAAATGTCCACGTTTCCCTGTTCGATGTCCTCAATCATTTCTTTGTACGCATTTTTGGCGCGGGTAGTGTCCAAATCCATGCGGGCAATGCGGGCCGTTGGAAAGAAAATTTTGAGCTGGTCTTCCAGCTTTTCAGTGCCAAAGCCTACCGTTCTGACTTTGGTAGAACTGCAACCTGGACACAGCTTGGGTACTTTCTCTTTGTGACCACAATAATGGCAACGTAGCTCGGCGTCTTTTTGGTGATACGTAAGGCTGACCGCGCAGTTTTCGCACTCGCCAATCCACCCACATTCTTCACATTGTAAATAGGAAGAGTAGCCGCGTCGGTTTTGGAAAATAATACTCTGTTCGTTTCGGTTCAGAGCTTCTTGAAGTTCGTTGATTAAAACTGACGAAAACTCAAACTTCATTTTTTTACTTTTTCGCTCTTTTTTGGTGTCAATGAGCACAAACTCGGGCAAGTTGGCTTTGCCATAACGTTCGAGCAATTGCACAAAACCGTAGCGCCCGTTGAGAGCTTGATAATAGGATTCGAGCGCTGGCGTGGCCGAACCTAGCAGCACCTTGGCTTGTTGGCGTTGGGCGGCCACAATGGCGACGTCGCGGGCGTGGTAGCGTGGGGCGGGGTCGTATTGTTTGTAAGAACTTTCGTGTTCTTCATCGACGATAATCAATCCAAGGCTATCGAAAGGCAAGAAAATGGCCGAACGTACGCCCACCACCAACTGAAACTGGCCTGAAACTACCCCTTTCCAAACTTCCACGCGCTCGTTGTCGGAGAATTTGGAGTGGTAAATGCCGAGCTTATCCCCAAAGACTTTTTTGAGGCGAACCACAATTTGGGTCGTGAGGGCAATTTCAGGTAATAGAAACAGTACCTGCGAGCCGCTTGCGAGTACTTGCTGGGCTAAATTAATATATACTTCCGTTTTTCCACTTCCTGTAACACCGTGCAGCAAAACAGTGTCTTTGGATTGAAATTGGGTAATGATTTCGTCAAAAGCGCGCTGTTGGGCGGTGGTGAGGTGGATGTTGGTACCTTCCGAAAAATCGGGAGCTACATCGGCAAAGCGTGAAACGGTTACCTCAAACTCTTCGAGCGTCCCTTTTTTAATCAGCGTACTTAATGCCGAATCGGAGAAAGCATCGTTTTGGGTGAAAAAACTCTTTTCAAGTCCCGCGCGATTAGAATAAGGTACATTTTGAATCGGAACTTGGCTGACATAGCTCATGATAATTTCCTGTTGTTTGGGAAATTTATCAAGCTGGGAAATGAGCTCCATCAAGTTTTCGCGCGTCTCAAAACGTCCATTTAGCTTGACTTTTTTGAGTACTTTGGGCTTGTATTTTTCTTTGACTTCTTCAAAAAGAATAATGGCCCGCTTGCCAATAAGTGACTTAATGATGTGGTTGATGTTTGTCGCACCTACGCGTTTCTCGACCTCTTCGTAAGTGAGGGATTGGTACTTTTTGATTTCTTCCAAAAGATTGGCTTCTTCTTCTGTCAATAAATCGTAGTACTCAAAGTCAGGGTTGTACTGAATCTTGGATTGGCTAGTAATTTTCAAGCCCGAGGGAAGAGCTACGTTTAGTACTTCACCCACCGTACATAAGTAGTAGTCGGCAATCCAATGAAAGAGTTCGATTTGGTAAGGTGTTACTAATGGTTCATCGTCAAGGAGTTCGGCGATGTATCTTGCTTGGTATTTGGTAGGAGGTGTCTGGTGGATTTTTGCCACAACGCCCGTCACTACTCTATTTTTGCCAAAAGGTACTACTACTCTGGCACCATTTTTGATGAATGGATTTATCACCCTTGGAACCCGATAGGTGAATAACTGGGCTACAGGCACGGGCAAAATTAGGTCGGCAAACAGAGTTATCTCTTCTGAGCCAAAATCGTCGTTTTCTGCAATCTGCACGTTGTTTTCAACCGAATGTACGATGCAAGATAGCGCTTTCCCCGCAAAAACTTCAAGCTGGCAAGATATTTGACATAATGGGTTATGTCTAATATCACTTTTACCCCTTTATGAAAATTATGAACTTGGAAATGATTCAGCGGTACCATGACCTGGAGGCCGACGACCCAAAGCTACGGCGTCTTACGGGACTTAAACGCTCAGAATTTGAGCTTCTTCACGGTTATTTTCGTGATGCTTGGAATGCGTATTTTGCGGAGTACACCCTCGATGGTGTAGCGAGACTTAGGCAGGCGTCGGTGCGGAAAAATAGCATTTTTGGAGATACCCATGACGCGCTTCTTTTTGGGCTTATTTATCTAAACGGAAATTTGAGACAAGACCAACTGGCGACTTTCTTTGGAATTGACCAGCCCAAAGCCAGTAAATATTTGAGCCTTATCCAGCGGATTTTACTTCAAGTGATTGAGGCCACGCCCCGAGCGGTGCCTAAAAGAAAGCTGGATAAATTCTTGGATATGCTTTCTTAGTTCATGAATATACCCTGTCTCAAAAAGTGTACCGATAGGCGGTAAAATGAGAACGTAGTTTATGTTTTTCTTTGAGCTAACTAATTGATTGGCATTGTTTTTGTAGGGAGGCGAATCTCAGGATTTATCCCCTTTGAAGGGCAGTTTTATCCTAAATATCGAATAGCTGATTTTTTTGTAAATGGTTGCAAGTGTCTATAAATAAAAGTGTTAGCTTGTTTGGGGGTGGCTGAGAAATTTTTATAGATATTTTTTAGAAACATGCTAGTGAGTGGCAAGGTAATTGAAATATCATTATGTCGAATAGAGATGTTAAAAAACATAAACAGCTTCTCTAATTTCTTTATATACAAAATAGCTCAAATATAATGTATATGAATGGGATATAATTAGCTGAGTGTTATTTAAGACATCTTAAAAAGTAATTTTCTAACCCAGCCAGATGGACAAATTATACCAAAAACCGTTCAGGGTACTTGGTGAAAGTGCTTTGATTACCCCAAATTTTTTCAAAAAATGAAAAGGATTTTACACCTTATTACGAAGGCAAACCACTTTTCTTCCTTTTTAGTGAGTACACTATTAATGGTAATGATAGCCAATCTCGCCTATTCTCAGGTGAGGGGGGTAGTGTATATCGACTACGATTTGAATGGAAAACGAACTGCCGTTAGTCCTACAGAACCTGGCGTTGCGGGTGTTCGGGTACAGTTGTTTGTAGGAAACAACCCTACACCTTTTACAACCACTACCAATGCCTTGGGAGAGTATTCTTTCACCCAAGGCCAAGTGCCCGTTGATAGCATGGCGCGGGTCGAATTTAGCGATTTCCCCGAGACGTTTTCGCCAAGTATGGTAGGCTTACAAAATGCGACAGATGTCCAGTTTGTCAAGGCACCATCATTGGAAACAAATCTCGGAATTGCCAACGATGATGAGTTTTGCCCTGTAACAAAAGAGTTACGGGTTACCACGGCTTGTTATGTGATGGGGGATCCGCTCGCGGGAGGTTCGGCCGCCGATGATCCAGCCCTTATTTTGTTTGACCAAAAAGCAAGTGGATTAGCAGGTGTAGATGACTTTTCTATGGTGAAACTAGCCACAGCGGCGCAGATTGGCTCTACGTGGATATCTTCTTTTCAACGAGACTCACGTCGAATGTTGGTTGGAGCCATTGTACGACGTCACGTAGGTTTGGGACCTTTGGGGACAGGTGGATTCTATTATATTGACTTGGCAAACGGTAATCAGGTAAAAGAGTTCTTGGACGTAAAAACGATTGGAATTGATACGGGGCCAGACCCTCACCTTGATCCTATTACGGGACTCAGTACTTTGCCCGCATCCAAAACAGCTCGAAGCCGGGATTCGCTTTCTTTCCACATGGCAGGAAAAGTAGGTATGGGTGGTGTGCAGTTAACGCGCTATCAGGATAGCTTGTATATGGTCAATTTATATGATAAAAAACTGTACAGCTTTTGCGTAGGTAAGCCACTTACGGCGCCTCATACTGCGGCAGATGCCAATGTGAAAAGCTTTGTCATACCTAATCCCAATTGTTCTAACGGAGATTTTGCTCCGTGGGCACTAAAATATTACCGTAACAAAATGTACCTTGGCGTGGTATGTACCGCCGAAACTTCACAGAAAAAAGAAGACTTGAAAGGAGCAATTTACGAGTTTAACCCTAGGACCTCTCAGTTTAAAAATATCTTTGAATTTCCACTGGGCTACAAACGAGACCCACTAGATGCTACGCAAGGATGTGATACCATCAATACTTGGAAACCATGGTCAGGCATTTTTCCTAAGCAGTGTAACTACCCACTAGGCTCACCAGACCCTCTGAGTGCATTTTTGGTAAATCCACAGCCTATTATTTCAGACATTGAGTTCGATGATGATGGTTCGATGTTTATCGGGATGTTGGATAGAGGAGGTTTGCAAACAGGGCAAAACCAGCCAGGTATTGCGGTGGATGATACACTCAATTACTACGGATTTATGAGTGGTGATTTGCTTCGTGCACATCGTAACCCTGATGGTTCATATAGCATGGAAAGCAATGGTGTTTCTGGGCCATATATTGCTGATGGTCCAAGTGGACCAGGGGTAGCAAGTGCTCGCGATAAAGATGCAGGCCCAGGTGGAGGTGAATTTTTCTTTGAGGATTACTGGATCAACGGACAAGGTACAATTGGCCACGCCGAACTTAATAACGGAGGTATTTTTAAAATCCCAGGCGAAAATGAAATCTTTACCTCGGCTTTTGACCCACTTCATCAGGTATATTTAGCAACAGGATTTTTGGTTTTTGATACCAAAACAGGAAAGCGTAAAAGAGGCTATGCGGTGTATTCTATCCGTGAGGGATCGCTTGGAAAATCAGGAGGAGTAGGTGACTTAACCGCCGCTTGTGAGCCTTCGCCACTTTCTGTTGGGAATCGTATTTGGTTTGATGTTGACCGAGATGGTATTCAAGATCCGAATGAACCTGGGGTGGATGGCCTTGTACTGACACTCCATGATATGCAAAATGGTGGAACGGAAGTAGGCCGCGATACCACAACTAACGGCGGACAGTTTTATTTCTCTGATTTTAATGTAACAGGCGGTTTGAAGAGAAATCACCTGTACGAAATACATCAAAGTACACTTCAAAGTTTGGGAGGGTCTGCAGCTAATGTCATTCAAGCCGCGCAAGCAGCAGGTATAAAAGTTTCCAATTTGCCAGTAAACGCAAATGTTCCTGCCGCTGCAAATATTGCTACCTCCAATGCTAATGAGAATACAGTGGCGAATTTGATGCGACTCGTGCCAATTGATAGTATAATACCAACAAGTAATGTACGTAACTCAGATGCGGTTTATAATGCCGACTCTTCGGCAGCGATAATTGCGTTTAAAACAGGTAACAATGGCGAGAATAACTATACCTTCGACATTGGTTGGATGCTCAACTTACCGCCTGCTTCAATGGGAGACTATGCTTGGTATGATTTGAACCGAAATGGTATTCAAGACCTTAGAAAAGACCCTTTTGGAAACATATTAGGGCCAGAGCTTCCTGCCAAGGGAGTAATCATGGAATTGTATGATGCCAACGATACTTTCATTAAATCAGATACAACGGGCGTGGACGGTAAATACCACATCGACGAAGTTCCTGCAGGTGATTATTATGTGAAGTTTAATCCTGTTTCTTATCCTGCTACAGATTTTGTCGTTACGGACTTAAACAAAGGAACAAATGATTCTTTGGATAATGACATCGAACGAGCAGTGTACAAATCTTCGACTTTTACTTTAGCCCCTAATCAGCATGATCCACGTTGGGACATTGGGTTCTTCCGAACAACTTCGCCTGAGATTTCTGACCCATGTGCTTGTGATTCAACGATTTTATATTTGCCAGGTGATGATATATATACAAAGTATGTATATCGAGAAAAAGTAACAATTAAGGCAACACCAGGCGGAAAATGGGCGATTATCCCGTTTGATGCCAAGAAAAATGTATATACCTACGGCCTTTATGAAGACGATGGCGAAGGCTACATTGATTCCATTGATTTAAATAAAAAGAATTATTTCTTTACCGAAGTACCTGATTCGCTAGGTTTATATGAATTTAAGTTTGCGCATAAATCTCAAGATGGCTACGCTTTGGCGGCCACCGATGGCGTGGATACGCTGAGTATTGGGGCGATTTGTTACGAAGTCAAAGAACAATACGATATGCGACTGGATACGCTTTGCGCCAATGGTGATAAAATTCAGTTGCAGCAAAACTTCCCCAATGGCAAAGCAACTTACTACTTTATCGCTGATTCAGCCTTTGTGTTCAGGGATGGATTTAATGAATTTACGTTGATTGAGGATGCCGTGGCTAGGGGAACAATTACCGAATTGGATCCCAAATTGTATCGTCCTAACTCCGTCATTAGTTTGTACATGAAGTGGGAGCCAAATGGCATAGCAGATAAGAAAGGAGCGTGCCAAAAATCAATGATTCTGAATATAACTATAAGCAATAGTGGCACTTGTACGCCTTTTAAAGACTTAGAACTTACCAAAACATTGGTAGGCGACTGCCGACGAGAGGTGGGGAATACGGTACAGTTTAAAATAGCCGTAACCAATAAAAGTGTAAGTGGAACTCCTGCCGCCGACAGTGTTTACGTACAGGATTATTTGCCCGCCAACTTTACGTTTGTCAGTGCAACGTCAACAAGCGGTGTATTCAATCAGCAAACTTTGAAGTGGGGGCCGTTGAAACTCAATCCAGGCCAAACGGATACCCTGACCGTTTCTGTCAAAATCAACAATGTGGGAGGCTTTATTGGTGGGTCGATTTGTAACGAAGCCGAAATTGTATCAATGGTAGGGTTGGACAGCGACTCTCAGCCAGGAAACAAAGTCATTACTGAAGATGATTATGACATTGCTTGTGTAAGTGTGCCACTGAAAATATGCCCTGAAAGACGCGATACGGTGATTATCTCTGCCCCAGCGGGTTATCAGACATACCAATGGTTTAAAAACGGTACAAAAATTGACGGTGCTACTTCGCAGACCTTAGAAGTGGGCGATGTAGGCTCTTATACCGTTGAGGTATCCGACGGGCAATGTCCAACCAAAAACTGCTGCCCTGCGATTGTGGAAGCAGAGTGTATTTGCCCAGAAGATATTTGCATCCCTGTGATTATTAAGAAGACGAAAGCTAAAAATAAGGCGCTAGTACCGCCCAAATAATGAACAACTAGAAAATACTCCTCAGCGGGATGTGGGGAGTAGTTTCAAAATCTAACATCGAATTGATGATTCGGGCAGAAAAGTACTTAGGTAGGTCTTCTGTCCGAATTTTTTTTTCTACAATTTTTCCTTGTTCTAACAAAAATGAACGCTGCGTACCCGCGAGTAAAAAAGTTGTAGGAGTAACCCACTGTCGTTCATCCCAAAAAACGATATTGGCGTACGACGTATCGGTAAGGTGGCCGTTTTTGACAATGAGCACATCGTCGGCCGTGCCTTTTTGAGCAGCAAGTGCATTCAAACTGCTTCGGTCTTGGTACTTAAATGAGTACGAAATGTCGTTGGCCTCTACGAGTCGAAGCGATTGGATAGTACGAGGTTGGTAGGGCTCAAACTCTATTTTTTCAATGGTTTTTCCGTACGTGACTCGGCACTTAAATAAGCCTAGCTGTAGGTTGGTAATTGGTAAAATTGCTTGCGCTAAATCCGTGGCCATAATCCCTTCAAAGTGCTGTGCTTGAGTACGGTACATACGTTCGTTGTGAAAGCGTAGATTAGACAACTTCCCGTTGAAGAGTCGAAGAGTTTCGATGAATAGTGGCATTAGAAATAGGTAAATAGATTTTGTCAATCATTTCTTGGTATTCGATGTGGACTTGGCTTCGGGCTGTGATACCTCCACCACTCTTAAAGATAAGCTGTTCTCCCGATTGTTCAATAAAACGGATGAGTACGCCGCTGTCAAAATTTTCGCCATCAAATACCCCCGTAATTCCTGTGTAATAGCCGCGCTCATAGCCTTCGGCGCGTCGGATAATATCGAGGGTACTTGGTTTGGGAGCGCCACTAATTGAGCCTGCTGGCAAAAGACGAAAAAGCCAGTTGCCGATAAAATCACGCCAATTTGATGGCATAAGACCCGCAATCTCAGAACTTACTTGCAGCAACGATTTTTGGTTGGTATTCAGGGTATCAAGATAGCGATAACGTTCCACCCATACCTTTTGGGCAATCATACTCAGGTCGTTTCGAATCAAATCTACGATGGTAGCGTGTTCGGCTGCTTCCTTTTTGTCGCTCAAAATACGTTCTTCTGCGTTGGGCAACTGAGCATCAATCGTTCCTTTCATGGGAAACGAAGCGATTCGATTGCCGCGAATTTGCACAAATATTTCAGGCGAAAAACAGACAAACTGCTGCTGCCACCACAGGCGGTATTTGGCTTTACTGTGATAAAAAATCGTTTTTAAATCCAGCTCCGTATGTATTGGGGTAGGAATTGATAAATTTGTCAAAAAAGAATCACCTCGCTTGAGGTGCTCCACCACTAGCTCAAATTTGGGCGTGTAGTCTTCCAAAGAAAGCGGTGATTTTGAAAAGGTAAAAGGCGAAAGATGGGGTGTTGGGTGCGTTGTACCATTGTGAACCCCATTAAAATCAAACAAAATGACCTTTGGGTCGATTTGAGAAAGAGGTAAAACAACAGGACGTTGGGCTAAAAAATCAATAATGAACAAAAAGGGCGTTCGCTCACGACCTAACTGATTCATTTTTTCAATAGCCTCAAGCGTAGAAAGGGTATTTATCATAGTTAATTAAACGCCTACAGTACAAACAATGCGTTGTCGAATCTTTAAAAATATACGTACTACTAACTTATTCGCGCTGTTCGTTTGGGGTGTTTTTTTTCTCCAAACGGCCTATAGCCAGCAAAAAAAATGGAATGTACTCCCGTTCCCAGTAGTTTACTACACCCCCGAAACGCGCTGGGCGTACGGAGGAGCGGTAACTTCAACGTTTCGTTTTCGGTCAGATTCGTTGAATGCTCGCCCCTCTCAACTGAGCCTTGGAGTTGTATTTACCCAAGAGAAACAATCGCTCTACTACTTACCGTTCCAATTGTTTCCTCAAAATGGTAACTATTATTTCTATGGGGAACTGGGTTTTTATCGGTACAACTACTATTTTTTTGGCATTGGTGAAGCTGCCGTTCCCAAAGAATTATACGGGGTAGATTTTCCACGGATTCGTTTGAATGCGTTCAAAAAAATGGGCTCTCATAGCTATTGGGGGCTACGTTATCAGTACGAAGACTATCGAATCACTGAAACAGAACCCAACGGAGCATTTGACCAAGGAGTTGTCGCAGGTTTCCCCCGCTCAATCACCTCAGGTGTGGGACTTGGATGGTTTTACGACTCCCGCGACGTCCTGTTTTATCCCAGCAAAGGAGCTTTTGTGGATGCGGCATACTGGCTTCATTCGCCTATTTTTGGCGGTAATGTGGCCTTTCAGCGCATTACTGCCGACGCAGCTGTGTTTAAAAAAGTTGGAGCACGGATTATCCTTGCTGCCAATATGTACGGTAGTTTCAATTGGGGAAACCCGCCCTTCAATATGCTTTCTGAGATGGGAGGGCCTAAGCGAATGCGAGGTTATTATTTAGGGCGATTTAGAGATAATAATGCGCTTCTGACTCAGGCTGAAGTTCGAGTGCATGTCGTTGGGCGTTTGAAAGTTGCTGGTTTTACATCTTTGGGGGTGATGGGTGCCTCAAAACCTATTTTGAGGTTTTCAAATCCCAAATTTGCGCATGGCGTAGGGCTTCGCTTTGTTGCAAATCGTAAAGATGCGCTCAATGTACGCTTTGACTATGCAGTTGGTAGCGATGGCGGAAACTTTTATTTTACAATCGGTGAAGCATTTTAAGGATGGATACTAAATTTATTTCGGTCATTATCCCCACGCTAAACGAAGAAAAAAACGTTCGTCGTTTGGTAGAAAATATTCAAAAATATGGTCAGCAATACGTAGCAGAAATCATCGTCGTGGACGGAGGAAGTACCGATAATACCGTACAGGTGGCCAAAGAGATAGGCGCTACCGTGGTTGTAAACTCGCTTAGAGGTAGGGCCGCACAGATGAACGCAGGGGCTACGCGAGCGGCTGGGCAAGTGCTCTATTTTGTTCATGCCGATACGCAAGTAGCCGAAAGTTTTGCGGACGACATCCACCAAGCGATTCAGGAAGGCTATCAAGCGGGCGGGTATCGTTTCCGTTTCGATTCTGACCGATGGTTGTTAAAAATCAATAGTTATTGTACGCGCTTCGACTCGCTGTTTGTCCGAGGAGGCGATCAAACCTTATTTGTAACCACCGCTTTGTTTAATAGTTTAGGGGGCTTTGACGAACGTTACGTCATTATGGAAGAATATGATTTTTTGCGCAAAATGTGGAAATCGCACCGTAAACTGTTTAAACTAATCCCGAAAGAGGTGGTGGTATCGGCACGAAAATACGAAACAAATAGCTGGTTGAGCGTGCAGTTGGCAAACTTAGTCGCCGTTCTTCAGTTTAAAATGGGACGAAATCCGCAATACATCGCCCATTTGTACAAAAAGATGTTGAACTATCGCTAGCCTTTTGGGTGTCAGCTTCATATTTTCACGACCATCTTTTGGGAAAACTCTCTTTTTCCTCCATTTTTTTTGCGACCTTTGCCGAAATTTTGTTCCGAAAACGGATAACTAAACAACGGACAAACCGACCAAAAATGGAATTATACCTTGATTCTGCCGACTTTAAAGAGATAGAAACTGCCTTCCAACTTGGATTTTTAGCAGGCCTCACCACAACGCCAACGTTTATGCACCGCGAGGGTGTAACTGACCTCGACGGAATGATTGTGAAATTGTCGAAAATTGTCCCTGTTCTTCAAATTGAAGCCTTGGGTGATAGTGCCGAAGATATCGTAAAAGATGCCGAACGGCAGCTAGCATTGGGCCTTGACCCTGCAAAAACGGTATTTAAAGTTCCCGTTTCACTCGAAGGGGTTCGTGCCTGTAAAATGCTCCGCGACCGTGGTATGATGGTAAACGTACACTTGGTTTATACGATTCAACAAGCGTATATGGCAATGACCGCAGGCGCCAGCTATATCTGCGTATTGGCAGGTCGTATGCAAGATCAAGGGTATGACGCTATTAAGTTAATTGGAGAATGCGTCGAAATGGTAAATTTCTACGGTTCTTCGTCAAAAGTAATGTTCTCGTCGGTGCGTAATGCCGAGCACGTTCGCAATGCGATTGACTTGGGTTGCCACACGATTACAGTGCCTTGGAAAATTATGAAGGTGTTGACTGAAAATAGCTTTACGGCCATTGGCACGCAACAGTTTGTAGAACACACGCGTTTAATTACAGTGACAGTAGGCGAAGCAATCAATGGCGTAAATCCATTGGTGTCAGCAGATACTACGTTGGCCGATGCGATTGTAAAAATGACTGAATTTGGTTTTGGCTCTGTAACGGTGACAAATGCCGACGGAAGCGTGAAAGGCGTATTTACGGACGGTGATTTGCGTCGTAAATTGTCGAGTGAAGGACGTGATGTATTGAGCAAAGCCATCGGTGAGTTTGAATACAAAATGCCTGTTTCTATCGAAGCAACGGCGCTGTTGGATGCGGCCGCTGCACTTTTCAAGAAAACAAGCGTTGATACGATTTTGGTAACTGAAGGTGGCAAACCTGTAGGAATGCTTGATATTCAAGATTTGAAATAATTACGTTGGCTATTTTGGCCAACATAGTACTATTTTACGAAACGGTTCGCCAATTTGGCGAACCGTTTACCATTCACAGAAAACCTTAAAAATATGGATTCGCAAACATCCCAACTACCCGTAATGGAAGCCTTTTATACGCTACAGGGCGAAGGGTATCATAGTGGAAAAGCGGCCTATTTTATTCGTTTGGGCGGCTGCGACGTAGGGTGCGTGTGGTGCGACGTGAAAGAGTCGTGGGATGCTGATATTCACCCCAAACATACGCTAACACAAATAGTAAACGAAGCATTGCAGTATCCTGCACGCATGGCCGTAGTGACAGGAGGTGAGCCGTTGATGTATGATTTGGGGGCGTTGACCACCGAACTGCACAATGCTGGATTTGAGACCAATATCGAAACTTCGGGAGCACACCCATTTTCGGGTACGTGGGATTGGGTTTGTTTTTCGCCCAAAAAATTCAAAAACCCTCATGATAGCATTTATGCGCAAGCCGACGAACTGAAAGTCGTTATTTACCACAAATCAGATTTTGAGTTTGCCGAATACCACGCTGCTCGTGTCAACAAAGACTGTGTGCTGCTACTCCAACCCGAGTGGAGTCGAATGCAAGAAATGACGCCTTTAATCGTTGAGTATGTAAAACAGCATCCCCAATGGCGCGTCTCCTTGCAAACGCACAAATACATGGATATACCGTAGGAATTGGTGGCGACTTGTCGGTCGTAGGGGTGAAGGTTAGTACTTTTTATTTCTTCTTCTGTTCTTTATTATTATCGCCAAGTGTTTTAGCTCAAAACGGGCTAATAAGCGCCAGCGCCCGAAAACTGTACGAGTCGGCAGAGAGGCTGCTCCCTTTTGACAGAGAGCAAGCCTTGAAACTCTACAAAAAAACGATTGAAACGGATAGTTCTTTTGCAGCTCCTTACATGCGGATAGGCCAATTACTCTTTGACTCAAAAGAGACAAAAGAAGGGGCATATCCGTATTTTGAAAAAGCAATAAAAAACGATTCAAACGAAAGAGCCTTTCTTATAATCTATGAAATTTTAGGAAAACGGTACCTTCAAAAAGGAGACTATTCCAAAGCCGAAGCGTATTTTAAAGGGTATTTACGGCTCAGCCCTCAGCCCAAATCGAGCGCTCATCGAAGCGTACTACGTTATTTAAAACAGTGCGAATACGCTCAATACCATCTTCCTAGCACAAAACAGGGCAATCACCAACGTCTTCCTTCTCCTATTAATAAAGCCCTGGCACAGTCTTATCCTGTCCTAACGGCCGATTTGCAGACGCTGATTTATACGCACAACAATGGCGATGAGGATATATTCGTCAGTAAACGAACGGCTCAAGGTTGGACAAACCCCAAAAGTATATCGGGGCAAATTAATAAAGCGACCAATGAAGGGACTTGTTCCATATCGGCAGATGGAAGGTTTTTGGTATTTACGGCTTGCCACCGTAAAACAAATCGTGGAAAATGTGATTTGTACAGTTCGTATAAAATAGGAGAGAGTTGGAGTGTGCCTGTTAATTTGGGTCCTATTGTTAACGGTCCAGGATGGCAGTCACAGCCGTCGCTTTCGTCGGATGGTACTCGTTTATTTTTTTCTTCTGACCGTCAAGGAGGATGGGGAGGAAAAGATATTTGGAGTACTTTACGTGATACAGCAGGTGTGTGGGGCGAACCTGTCAACCTTGGCCCTACTATCAATACAGAGTTTGATGAAATCTCGCCTTTTATTCACTCCAATGGTAATACTCTTTTTTTCGCTTCGGATGGTTGGCCTAGTTTGGGAGGCTTTGATATGTTTATCGCGACCCAAAAGCTGGCTCAGTGGTCACATCCTCAAAATCTAGGCTACCCACTCAATGATTTTGCCGACCAAATGGGATTTTATATTACTCCCGATTGTCAAGAGGCGTTTTATTCGTACCATGATAAGAGTGTACCTAGTGAAAATGGGGCAGTTGTTAGTAGTTTGTGTCATTATTCTTTACCCGACTCGCTCAAGCAACTTTGCCCCGCGATGACCTTTGTAAAAGGGCGAGTGATAGATGCAGAAACAAGACGACCTTTAAAAGCCACGATAGGGGTGTCAGAAAAAGAAGAGCAAATCGCCACTTTTTATTCAGATGACTCGACGGGCGTGTTTCTATTTGTGGTATCCCCACAGGCAAAAACTCAAGTGGAGGTGAAACGTAAAAACTACCTTTCTCAACATTTGAACCTTAGTTTAGCCACCGATTCGTCTTTTCAAAACGGAACTTGGGAAATTCTATTGACGCCGATTAAGGTGGATTCAAATGTTGTTTTACAACACACATTATTTACAAAGAATAGCTCGGCGCTGGTCGTTGCACCAAATTCGGCATTAGAACATTTAGCGGAGTATCTAAAACAAAATGTCGCAACCGAACTTTTGATTGAAGGGCACACCGATGATGTTGGAACGGCGGAGTTAAATTATACATTGTCGCTACAAAGGGCAGAATCGGTAAAAAGATATTTACTTGAAAAAGGCATTGAAGAACAACGGCTACGCGTTAAGGGCTACGGAAAAAGCAGGCCATTGGTACAGCGTGGTTCTGAGCAAGCAAGGCAGCAAAATCGTAGAGTTGAATGTAAAATCGTACAATAGTTAGAAAGAGAGGAGGGTTATTGTGATTTTATTAAAGATAAGGGAAACGACTTGTTTTTGGAAGTTTAATGGGTTGCTTACTAGCGTAGCAGCCTGTTGGGTATTGGGTACATTATTTTCGTGTACACTTCTTGCCCAAGCACCAGCATCCTACCTGCCAACTACCAACAAAAAAGCGGCGGAGGCTTTGGAGAGAAGTACAAAGTTTTACAACGAAAAAAACTTTGAAAAAGCGTCGCAGTTTGTGGATGAAGCGCTCCGCCATGATTCTACCTTGGCAGATGCGTATTTTCGTAAAGGGCAATTGTATGAAGTTTTTACCCAACCTGATTTGGCCTTACAGGCATACCGTAAAACAGTACAACTAAAGCCCGATGCACCTCAATTTGCCCTAGCGTATCAACGTCTCATTGAGCACCAGTTGCGGGAAGGAGACTATGCGCAAGCGAAAAACGATTTAGAACACTACATCACGTTTCTTAAACCCAATAGCATTGCGCAAAAAAGAGCGCAACGACAGCTTCAAACTTGTGTTTACGGAGCAAAGGCCATTCTCAACCCCCTCGTGATTCATCCCGAAGAGCTTTCTGACACGGTCAATCAGTTTATTCTGCAATATTTTCCTGCTTTGACAGGAGATGGCGAAACGTTGCTTTTTACGGGGCTAAAACCCGAAAACGATGAGGATTTATTTATTTGTACCTACAAAAACGGGCGTTGGAGTTCGCCCGTGTCAGTATCGGATAAAATTAATACGGCTGATAACGAAGGCACTGGGACACTCTCGGCCGATGGAAGGACGCTTGTCTTTACTGCCTGCAATCGCCGAGAGGGCTATGGGAGTTGTGATCTATATATTAGCCATAAAGTAGGGGAAGAATGGGATAAACCAAAAAACTTGGGGATAGTTGTTAATTCTCCTTATTGGGAATCGCAACCTGCATTGTCGCCCGACGGGCAGCTGCTTTACTTTATTTCTGACCGTCCAGGAGGTGTAGGTGGGCGGGATATTTGGTACACTACCTTACAACCAAATGGCGAATGGGAAAAAGCGAAAAATTTGGATAAAACCATCAATACTCCCTTTGATGAAGCGTCTCCTTTTTTATATGCCAATGGGCGGACGTTATTTTTTGCATCGGAAGGCCACGAAGGATTGGGCGGATACGACCTGTTTTTTGCAGATAGTACGGCTACTGGTTGGCAAAATCCCCAAAATATTGGCTATCCTATCAATACTTCCGACAATCAAGTGGCACTCGTCATTACTGCTGATGGCAAGTATGGTTACTATTCATTGGATGCAAAGCGAGTCGGAAATCAGCGGGTATCGAGATTGTACCGTTTTCGTTTGCCCGATGAGTTGACCAAAAGGTTTAATACGGCCAATTACTTGCGAGGAGTTGTCACCGATGTTCGTACCAAAAAACCAATTCAAGCAAACATCGAATTAATGAATTTAACAACGGGTAAACGCGTACAATTGCTGTCGTCTGACGCCACTACGGGCAATTACCTCACCACCTTGCCCAATGGCAGTGAGTGGGGATTGTACGTAAGTGCCAAAGGATATTTTTACAAAAGCTTGTCGTTCGATTATAGCCAAAAAAACAATGCGGAAGGGTATCAATTGGATATCGCTTTGGAGCCACTTCAGAGAGAAGCTTATGGCGTATTGAGCAATATTTATTTTGAAACGGGAAAAGCTGAGTTGCAAGAAAAATCCCGAACAGAATTAAGTAAGCTCGTTGAACAACTGCGTTCGCAGCCGTCGCTTCGCATTGAAATCGCAGGCCATACCGACGATGTGGGCGATGCCAAGCAAAATCAGCTACTTTCTCAAAAACGCGCCCAAAGTGTGGTCGATTATCTTGTGCAATTAGGTGTTGCAAAAGAACGTATCAAAGCAGTAGGCTTCGGTGAAGCAAAACCAATTGTTCCTAATATTTCGGACGAAAACCGACAGCTAAATCGCCGTATAGAATGGAGAATATGGTAAGAGATTACATATTAAAATATACCAGAGTACTAATCCCACTTTGTCATCTCAGCCTTTTTTGCTTAATTTTGCAACCGTCTTGCAAAAAGTTGCAAGAAAGACGATGAACGATTTTGCAGGTTAGATTGTAAGTTTTCTAAGAACAGATTATTCTTGAAAATAATCTGGCATCGTCAATTTAACAAACGTTTTTACTAATGTCTTCTGAAAAAGTATCTTGCTTAATCATAGGTTCGGGGCCAGCAGGTTATACTGCGGCTATTTATGCCTCTCGTGCAGGTCTTAAGCCTGTTTTATACACAGGTGGGCAGCCAGGTGGCCAACTTACGATTACTACAGAGGTCGAAAACTATCCTGGGTACCCAGAAGGAGTACAAGGGCCTCAAATGATGATTGATTTCGAAAATCAAGCCCGTCGTTTTGGAACGGATATTCGTTACGGACTAGCCACGAAAGTGGATTTTTCTGATTCAACTCTTCACAAAGTTTGGATTGATGATAATACACTTATTGAGAGTCCATCGGTAATTATTGCGACAGGAGCGTCGGCAAAATGGCTAGGACTAGAGTCAGAACAACGCCTCAATGGCTACGGAGTCTCTGCCTGCGCTGTTTGTGATGGTTTTTTCTTCCGTAACCAAGAAGTAGCCATCGTAGGTGGAGGCGACACGGCTTGCGAAGAAGCAAGTTATTTAGCCAAATTATGTAAGAAGGTATATATGATTGTGCGCCGGGAAGAGCTTCGTGCTTCGCAGGTTATGCAAAATCGGGTAAAGTCAACGCCTAATATTGAAATTCTATGGAATTCTGAAACCGAAGAAATTCTTGGCGACCAAGGTGTAACAGGCGCAAAACTTAAAAATGTTAAAACTGGTGAATCTTATACTATTGACGTAACGGGTTTCTTTGTGGCCATTGGTCATCAACCTAATACTGATATTTTTAAAGATTTTATCGATATGGATGACGCAGGTTACATCCAAACCGTAAAAGGAAGTACCAAAACCAATGTAGAGGGTGTGTTTGCTTGTGGAGATGCCCAAGATAATATTTACCGTCAAGCAATCACCGCAGCAGGTTCTGGCTGTATGGCCGCCTTGGATGCCGAGCGTTATTTAACGGAAAAAGGCATACACTAATTCTGAATCGGTAACAGTAGGCAAATGGGGCTTACTGTTACTTTTTTTAATGGCTCACCGAATTTAATTATAAGTTTTACTCCCATTCCTTGAGTGGGCATGGATACGTTCCCCCCTCTCAAAGAATGGCTAAA